>JBFMEW010000029.1:0-96658 GCA_040753175.1 Acidobacteriota bacterium
GTTCAGGTTGACATTGCCAATCGACCATCCCGACAAAGAGCTCGTCCTTCGTTTTTGAAATCGTCCCTAGCTACGATTGGCTCGCAGGCGATGTTAGGCGGGCTTTCTAAACCACCGCCACGAACCTAAGACGGCGGTGACGTTGACGCCCATTCTGGGGAGTGTGAACGAAGACCTGCCGGTTGTCGAAACTCCCGGTGTCGTTTCTCCAATCTGATGTCGAACCCAGCCAGCCAAAGGAGCGTTCAACGTGCCAACCAAATACAGACTGTTTGCGCAGTTGCTGTTCTGTTCCGTCATCGGGGTCACAGCCGGAGCCCAGGGGAGAGCCATCAAGGACATCCCGGCCACTTCGACCCTATTCAACTCCGGAGTCTCCTCCTCAGGTTCAGAATACGCATTCCGCATCCAAAGCGACCAGGCGGGGCCCAGTGGGAGTTACCCGAATTCTCAGGCTGTAAGGAGTGTAGTTCAAACAGCCGGGGATTGGATCTTGGAAACAGCTCCCTTCAAAGTGACTCCGGTACGTTCTGTTTTGGTTGATCTTGGAGATCCTGTTTCGGGAGGGAATTCCGGTGCCCCGCCCTTCGGTTCAGCCTTGGTAAACGCGCGGTTCATTGCCAAGTGCCACATGGTTGAGTACGGAGGGGTCAACATGCTGGACATTCCTCTGGGTGCGACCGCCACTTGCCCGCTCGCAATCAGCTTCGAGTTTGGCGGCAACAGCTTCCGGATTGCGATGAACTGGGCCAATTTTCCGGACACCGAGCCCGTGCGCATCAGCTGCGGGCGGGCCAACGCAAGTCAGTGCAGTCAATGGGCAATCACGCCCATGAACCTTGCAGGTGATTACCCCACGAGCATTGGGAAGCTGCTCAAGCTCTCAGCCAAGCCCAGAGAGCCTGACCAAGATTTGGGTAACTTCCGCTTTTCTTTCAGTATTGGAGTCTCGATCCCCTGATTCCAACTAGCCAGGTGGTTTTGCACTGTGACGTCCCCCTCGCCGAAGGGGGACACTTTCCGAATTGACGGCCTGGATAGTGCCCGCTCTTAAATGGAGGGATCACTCTACGGTTGCTGGGCGGCTGAATGACTAAGACGGGTGATAGTCTGCGTACTTCGTGACTTTTTGAGCCCAGTTCGCGGTGGGTTCAATCACTTTGAAGCCGACATGGCGTCGATTACTGGCGGGATCATACTTGAACGTCCTCACTTTCACGATGTAGGCATTGCCGTTCGGATCGGTCAATTTCAGACTTTGGCCTTCCTCCACATCTTTGTCACAAATCAAACGGCCTCCGGTCTTGTTGACTACAGCCGTGTAGGCGTGGACCCGGAATGAATGGCCATAGGCGTCCTTTCCTGTAACTAACAGAGGAATCTTGGCGGGGATTCTTCTGGAAGCCCTCCGCGAAACCGGCTTTTTCTTCTTGAACAACTTAGCAAGGAACGTCATGGCCACACTCCCTTTTGCTCGACTCGGGTCCGGTCGTCGCTGGGACAGGGGCACAACGTTGGTCGCGCAGAACCAAATTTGCACTTTTGCTAGTGGATATGCCAACGCTTCCAGGCCGGTGCCCCCCCGGTCCACAGGACTTTCCGGTCAGAGCCATGGGCTCTGCCGGTCCGGATCGACCCTCAGGAAGTTGCTTCAGCACGTTCGGTGCCGCTGACAGACGTTTGAGATTCAGGCTTTGGATAAGGAAGAGTGACTGCGAAAGACGGGTCGGGGTGGAACTTGGATGAGCAGAGAAACGCTCGCCGGGCTGACCGACACTAAAATGTCCTCATGATCAGCTGCAGCCGGCCGCAAAGTGTCCTCTTCCATCGAGAACAGGCACCTTCGCACAATCCGACCAGAAGTGGACCGCTCCTCTGGGGCCAAGCCGCGACTGTGGAGTCAGCCGTAGTGTGTCCCTCTCCCCTGAAGTCGAACAGCCGGTGAAGGCGGAAAAGGTGACCTCTTTAAGATAGACAGAGCAGTTCAAATTCAGTATCGTCGATCGTCACGTCATCGATCTGCCGGCTTGATGATGGACTGCCCCGCATTCTTCGCACTCGTGCTGCGTCTCAACCGGAGACCGCTGTGACGGGCAGGAGCGTTATCCGGAAATTCTGAAGCCGATGCCGAAGGTCCAGTTTACTTCCCACTTGCAGCGCTTCCTCGACTGTCCGCCGGCCGAAGTGAGAGGAGCGACGGTGCTTCAAGTTCTGGAGGATGTTTTTTCGTTCAATCCGCGCCTGCGGGGCTATCTGCTGGACGACCAGGGCCACTTGCGCCAGCATGTTGTGATATTTGTGGATGGCGAACCGATTGTGGACCGAGCCAGGCTGAGCGATTCCGTTGGAGTCTCCAGCGAGATCTACGTTATGCAGGCCCTGTCCGGAGGGTAGTTTGTTGCCTGTCTTCTCGGTCGGTCGACTCGGCAATCGAGGACCCTCCCTCAGGTCCGGACGGGTTGCGCCGGGATTCGAATAGTGGCAACTCCCTGCCGCCTGCGGCGGCTGTCCCCTCGCCGGAGCGGGACATTTTGCGGCTGGCCGCCGAGTGGCTAATCCAAGCTGCGTTGATTTCGAGTTTAGTCAACTTCCGAGTGCCGAAGAGAGCGCCAGGCATGAGGAACCCACGATAGAACCATGAGTCAGCAAATTTTGGTGGCTACGCGTAAAGGCCTATTTGTTCTGGAACGCCGTGCGGCGCCGCAATCGGAGTGGTGGAAAATCAAGACGACCGCGTTTCTCGGTCATCCTGTCACCATGGTGCTTGCCGACGCCCGAGACGGGTCGCTCTACGCGGCACTGAACCTGGGTCACTTTGGAGTCAAGCTGCATCGTTCCCGGGATGGAGGAGAGAACTGGCAGGAGTGCGCCGTTCCGGTCTACCCGCCCCAGCCGGAGAACCTGCCCCCACCGGAAAACGAATACACCAAGGTGGCACCTTGGTCCCTCGTTCAGATCTGGTCGCTGGAGTCCGATCGCGGCTCCCAGGCCGGGGGGGTGTGGGCGGGGACGATCCCGGGCGGATTGTTCCACTCTGCGGATGGCGGTCAAAGCTGGAATCTGGTTCGCAGTCTGTGGGACCGTTCTGAGCGTTTGAGGTGGTTTGGCGGCGGCTACGATTATCCCGGTATTCACTCCATCTCCGTCGATCCCCGGGATTCGAATCATCTGACGGTGGCTGTGTCCTGTGGAGGCGTTTGGAAAACTCGCGATCGAGGGGAAACCTGGGACTGTGCTTCGCAAGGGATGCGGGCTGCGTACATGCCGCCGGAACAGCAGAATGACCCGGTCATTCAGGATCCGCACCGTTTGGTGCATTCCGAGACCAATCCCGACGTCATGTGGGTGCAACATCACAACGGCATCTTCCGTTCCATCGATGGCGCGGCCTCATGGCAGGAGATCACCGGCGTCCAGCCTTCTGCCTTCGGTTTCGCAGTGGCCGTCCATCCCGCGGATCCGCAGACAGCGTGGTTTGTCCCCGCGATCAAAGACGAGTGCCGCCTGCCCGTGGATGCCCGGCTGGTCGTCACCCGCACGCGCGACGGTGGGAAGACTTTTGAGGCGCTTGGCCGGGGCCTCCCTCAGGAAAACTGCTATCACCTGGTGTACCGTCACTGTCTGGAAGTGGATGCTTCAGGGCAAACGCTGGCCTTGGGATCGACCACCGGAGGCTTGTGGACCAGTGACGATCAGGGCGACTCCTGGGACGCATCGTTTGCTCACCTTCCACCCATCTATTGTGTCCGAATGGCCTGAGCCGTTCGGGTCAATCTGAAAGGCACACGAACCTCTTACGATTCTCTGATGAAAGAACCTAAACTCGACTCTCCCGCACTTCCTTCTTTGCGTCTGGATGGCCAGGTGGCGTTGGTGACCGGCACAGGTTCCGGCTTGGGCCAGGCCATTTCTCTGGCACTGGCGGAAGCCGGAGCGGACTTGATCATTACCGAGACGCCCGGCCGGTTGGATGGCGCCAAAGTGACGGCGCAGGGCATCCGTGCACGGGGACGCGAGGCCCTCGTGCTTCCTTTGAACGTGACTTCCGTCAAGAGCATCGAGCGGATGACGGAACGGGCGATCCGTCGTTTTTCGAAGATCGATGTGTTGGTGAACAATGCCGGGATCAACATCGCTCAACCTGCGCTGGAGGTCACGGAGAAGCAATGGGACGAGGTCCTCTCGGTGAATCTCAAGGGCGTTTTCTTCTGCTCCCAGATTGTGGGACGGGAGATGGTGAAGCGGAAGTCCGGGAAGATCATCAACATCGCCTCGCAGAATGGAGTGATCGGTTACTACAAGCGGGCAGCCTATTGTGCCAGCAAGGCTGGAGTCGTCAACCTGACTCGGGTCCTGGCACTGGAGTGGGCGCCGTATCACATCAACGTCAACGCCGTAGGGCCTACCTTCATCCTCACACCGCTCACGGAAAAGTTCTTCCAGGACCGCCAGTTCTCAAAAGAAATCTTGCAGCGGATTCCACTTGGACGGTTGGGCCAACCTCAAGATGTCACGGGTGCCGTCGTTTTCCTGGCCAGTCCTGCCGCGGCTCTCATCACGGGCCACACTCTGCTGGTGGATGGAGGTTGGACCGCTCTTTAGCCGCACGGCGCAAACTTGCCCTCGATGGCGAGAGTTTGAACAAGGAGTTCAGGCATGAAACGGGTCCGGAATCTCATCCCTCTCAAAGCAGTCGTTCTTCTGCTGGTGTGTGCTGCTTCGCTGCCGGCGCAGCTTGGCCGCCGCCCCGCCAAAGACTATATCCCTCTGCTGGAAGACCCGGGGCGGCTCGAACGGCTCAACGTGGATCGGGTGATTGCGACGCTGCAACTGGAGCCGGGGGATGTCGTGGCCGACGTCGGAGCTGGTTCCGGCGTCTTTACGCGGCGCCTGGCCAAGGCCGTCGCTCCCGGCGGGAGGGTGTATGCGGTCGACATCGACCAGGAACTGCTTGACTACAATCGGTCGCAGATTGAGGCGGCGTACTTGAAGAACACGGAGTTTATCCGGGGTGATTTCGACGATCCGAAATTACCGGCCGGTGCCATCGACCTGGTCTTCATTTGCGACGTGGTTCACCACATCGAACATCGCCAGGCCTACCTGAGCAAATTGCGAGAATCGCTCAAACCCGGCGGACGGGTGGCCATTATCGACTACAAGACCAACTGGCCTCCCGGCCACGAAAGCATGCAGTACACGGTGGACCAGTTGCTGGAGTGGATGCGGGTGGCCGGATTCAAGAAAATCCAGGAACACGACCTGGTGCCAAACGCGTTTTTCTATTTCTTCAGTCCACGGTGAAGGGTAGGCCGTGTGGTGGAGTCCTGGGGGCGCGGAAGACCGTCAAAGACCCTGGAGCTCGAATCATGTCCGATCTGTAGTCGTCTGATCGTGCAGATCCACGGTCAACTGCCCACAACGGCAGTTCCAATCTTTTCTTCACGCTCGGCAGCCAGGGTCTTGCTGGCATCGATACCCAGCCACAAGAAGGCGCACACGAAGAACAGGAGAGCGATGCCGATGAGGGGAATATCCCATCCGTACTTCTCCACCATGTAGCCGAAGGCCACCGACATGATCGTGGCGCCCATCTGACCGGCCGTGTTCATGGCTCCCGTGATGGTTCCGGCGTTTTCCTTCCCAACATCCAGGCAGGTGGCCCAGCAATTGGGCAGCATGAAGTCGCTGGCGGCAAAGCCCAGCGCCAGCACCACCAGAGCCAGCGGCTGGTACTCGATCCCGAGAGACAGCAGCATGAACGCGCCGGCCAAACTCACTCCGACCATGCCCACGATTCTGCGGCCCCACTTCAGACCCATCTTCTTGACCAGCACATCGCTGGCCCATCCCCCCACGCCGTTCGCCAGTCCGCCCAAGACGAAAGGCAGAGCCGCGTAGGTGGCAAACGCCGTCACGTGCTTGGCGTTTTTGAGGTAGGTCGGCATCCAGGCGATGTACCAGTAGGAGCCGTAGCAGAAGGTATGGTACATGGCCATGATGATCCACACGTTTCGGCTGGCCAGCACTTGCCGAAAAGCCGCTGCCCCATGATGTCCTCCCTGCACCTCGCCGATCAGCTCCAACTCAGCGGCATTGACGGTGGGCTTTTCCCGCGGGTCGTTGCGAAACCAGAAGTACCACCCGACCGCCCAAATCAAGCCGATCACGCTGAAGATATAAAACACCGCCCGCCATCCGTAGGCGGCCTGAAGGGGAACCACCAGCAGCGGCGTGAGAGCCCCTCCCAGGCGGCTGGCCATCCAGACGATGCCCTGAGCCCGGGCTCGCTGGTAAGTGGGGAACCAGCGCGAGATGACGCAGGAGCAGTTGGGATAGGCTCCGGCTTCCCCAGCCCCGAAAAGAAAGCGGATCACCAAGAGCGTGGTGACGGAGCGGACCGCGCCGGTCCAAGCCGTGAACGCGGACCACCACACGACGATGCGGGTCAGGATGACACGCGGACCGAAGCGGTCTCCCAGCCATCCGCCTGGGATCTCGAAAATGCCGTAGGCGTAGGTAAAGACTGCAAACACCAAGCCCAGCTGTGACTCCGACATGTTCAGGTCCTTCATCATTTCGGGGGCGGCAACCGAAATGCAGACCCGGTCCAGGTAGGTAATGACGGAAAGCAGAAAAAGCATGGCCAGCACCTGCTGGCGAACGCGTGTGGGTTTCATAGATTTGATGGTAACAGCGCGACGTGCCGCTTTCTGAGGTTCAGGGGCCAGAATAGACGCGAACGCTTTGATTTGCGAGGAAAAAGTCACGGCCCGGCGAAGGCTCTGACCAGGCCTTCCAGTCAGGCGGCGGCACAATCCACGAGGTTCAAGGCCGTGTCAAAGATGCCTCTTCTCCCGGCCGTTGTCGGTGTTCTGGCCGATGAACAAAGCCAGCCCCATCCCGGCACCCAGGCACAACCCGTAGAGCAGGCCCCAGGAAATCATACCGATCTGGCCTCCCGGAAGAGCCAGCAGCGGTCGCCCCAGGAAGTAGCCGGCACCGTGGAAGCCCCACAGGACCAGCATCGTGCGTGGCAAGGCCATCCAATTCTTGATCGTCCAGTGAAGTCCCACGGCCATCAGCGCCGGGCCAAGCACTGCTCCCAGGATCTCACCCGTGATTCCTCCCACGGCAAAGTACAGCGAAACCCAAGCCGCCGAGTACAGCAGAAAGCTGGTTGAGAAGAGAACATAAGATCGGATCAACGTATTCCCACCTCGGACCAGGGGAGCGAAGAGCCCTCCACCCATCAGAACGAAAAGCAAGGCCCAGAAAGCGTACGCGCCATAGATTCCTAAGTGTCGCGTCAGCCACTCCGAACCCAAATCCACGGTGGCGAAAACGATTCCCCCGGCCAAACCAAAGCGCGAAGCACCCAGCCACATCGAGTGCTTGATTCCGAAGCTTACCGGCTGCTTTGCACTCAAGGTCATCCTCCCCAGGAGCAACTTGCTCCGACGGGCCGATCCGAGCTGGTCGATGATGAAGCGAAGCCTATCACAGTTTGGCGCTCCGACGTTGCTTTGGTTCTCGTCTCCACGAGGTAGACAGTCGGCTGGCGGAAGGGTGGGGCAGGGGCATGGAGACTTGAGAGCTACCGGAGCGGGTGATAGTCTGTGTTGTAAGGACCTGATGAGTGGCTTTGACCCATGACGTCGCCAAACACAATGGCTGATGGGCTGATGAAGTCCGTACTGATTTGGATCATGGTTTTGGTTTGTCCTCTGGCTGCGCGTGCCGGTGATGCGGGGGGACTGTCTGGAGCCGAGCCGGAGCCATCCCATTGCGTCCCTTCATTTCCCTATAAAGACGGCTGGGTGGGAGCTGACGCGGCCTATTCGATTCCCCTGGGTTCCGGAAGAAGCCTTTGGCTGTTCGGCGACTCGTTCGTGGCCAAGACGTCGCGTCACGTCCGGGAAGGCGCTTACTTCATTCGAAACAGCATCGCCATCTCGAATTGCGAGGCCCAATCCGGCTGGAGCATCAATTATCATTGGCGCCACCAGGGAAGCAGCCAGCCGAGAGCCTTCTTTGACACGGAGGCAGAGGATCACTGGTACTGGCCGCTGGACGGGTTCCTCCATGGGGACTGCGTGTACCTGGCGGTGGCGCGGGTGGAGAACGATCCCGCTGAAAAGGTGTTTGGATTCCGAATCACCGGGGTCGACCTGGTTCGGATCTCTAACATCGAGGCCTCTCCGGATCGCTGGCTGATGCGGCATTTCAAGCTCACGGAAGGGGGTGGAGCCGTACCCGGAAGCTCGGTGGTGGTCAAGGACGAGTACGTTTATCTGTTCACTCTGTATGATGACCCGCCGCGAAAGCACCAACACATGATCGTCACTCGCCTGCCACTCGCGAATCTCGAGAATCCGGCGGCGTCCCTTGAGTATTTGGACAAGGACCGCTCCTGGAAAGCGGGCCTCGACCGCGAGGACGCCTTGGTCATTTTAGAGACAGGCCACAGCGAGCTGAGCGTCCGCTACCGCAGCGACTTGAAGCAGTGGCTGGCCATCTCAGGAGCGGAGTTCCTGTCGAACCGGATTGTGATCAGGACGGCACCCGACCTGACCGGCCCGTGGTCGGGCTGGCAGACGATTTACGAGATGCCCGAAATGAGCTCCGAAACAGCCGGCTACGATGCGGACACCTTTTGCTACGCTGTCAAGGAACACGCGGAATTAAGGCAGGGGCCAAAGTGCCTGATCACCTATGTCTGCAATTCGTTCAAGTTTGAAAAAGTCATTGCGAATCTGGCTATCTATCGGCCGCGAGTCATAGCGGTCGAGATTCCGCCGCCGAAATAGTCTGCGCCGGGCTCGAACGAAAGCGGCTTGAACCAACAAACCGACCCAATCGGGAGGAAATATGAGTCCTGAGTCGCGACGTCTGGCTGGGTTGTTGCTGATCCTTCTTCCCACCGTCATCATCGGCGGTGTGAGTGTTCTGACTCTTCTAATCCAGGATCCCCGCTACATGCAAAACGCTCTCCGGCAGGATTTATGGCGAGCGGGTCATGCCCATGCCGGCGTGCTGCTGGTCTTGTCGCTTATTTCGCTGCGTTATGTGGATGAGGCCGTTCTGTCGGATAGGGCCAAGACCTTTGTCCGATGGGCCATTCCTCTCTCTGCCATATTTCTTCCGGCAGCCTTCTTTTTCTCGGTGCTTTCTCCCGAGGCCACTCGGCCCAATGGTTTGATCAATCTGGCTTATGTGGGGGCGGCGGAATTAGCGCTGGGTCTGCTGACTCTCGGTGTAGGGCTGGTACGGCGATCGACCTGAGATGGAGCCGTTCATGGCGGCCGGATTTCCCGCAGGGCCGAGGGTTGGCGGCCCGGCCCAGCCTTGCGGTCGCAACGTGTTTGGTTGGAGAAGCGATGAATAAGATCGAAAGGATAACAGCCAGAACCTGTCCGGTGGATCACCTCTTGTTCGGAACCGACCAATTGGATCGAGGGATAGCCTGGATCGAAGACAAGACGGGAGTGAGACCCGCTGTTGGCGGAAGTCATCCCGGGATCGGTACCTGCAATGCACTATTATCGCTTGGTGGGCGCCAGTACCTGGAGATCATTGCGCCCGATCCGGACCAGGAATCCTACCAGTTCCACATTGACCTGCGCATCCGGTCGGTGCCACGCTTGGTGACCTGGGCGGCATTGGCCACGGACATCGACTGGCTTGCCGACCAGGCGCAAAAAACCGGGTTCCAGACCCTAGGCCCACGAGCCGGGTCTCGCCGGAGGCCGGACGGAGCCATCCTCAAATGGCGGACGCTGGGAGTGGTGAATTCCTTCGGTTCCGAGGAGGTTGAACCGGTCCCTTTCTTCATCGAATGGTCACCCGACTCTCCCCATCCGTCGCAGGACTCGCCGTTCGGCTGCCGGCTCGAGTCGCTCGAAATCCATCACCCCCGGGCCTTGGAGGTTGCCAAGCTGTTCGCCGCCCTCGACTTGGGTGCCCAGGTTGCAACGGCCTCCGAAGCCCGCATCGTCGCAACCCTCCACACCCCACAGGGAAGGCTGCAGTTGGGCTGAGTCCAAACCTGCTGGGACCGATCATTTGATCAGGCCGGCAGCTTCGTGCCGGCAACGAGCCGGGATTCCTCAGCGAATCGGGTGGTGTTCGCGGTGGCGCTAGGAGGTTGGCTGCCGGCCGGTTCCAACGGTGCCTTGAATTGCTGACGGGTTACTGGCCAGCCAGGTTCGTTTGAGCCAGACCGCCAGATCGTCGAAAAGCGTGTAGTACGTCGGCAGCACAATGAGCGTCAGAATGGTGGAGGCGGCCAACCCCCCCATGACCGTTCGAGCCAAAGGAAAATAACGCAATTCGAAGACGCCGCTGGTGCCCATCGCCAAAGGGATCAGTCCAACGATGGTGGTGCTGGCGGTCATCAGAATCGGACGGAAGCGTTCTCGGCATCCCAACAGGATGGCCGGCGTCCGCGCCGTGCCGCGCCGGCGCAGGTTGTTGATATGATCCAGCATGACGATGCCGTTGTTGACCACGATGCCCAGCAGCACCATCAATCCGATCATGGCCATGAGGTTTAGAGGGGTCCCGCTCAAATAGAGTGTCCAGGCCACGCCGACCAATGCAAAGGGGAGCGACGTCATGATGGCGAAGGGATGGGCCAGAGACTCAAACAACGAAGCCATCACGAAGTAAACCATAAAGAGCGCCAGCAGCAGATTGAAGTAGAACTCCTGATTCTCCCTTTCCTGACGCTGCGTCCAGAACCCAAAGCTCCAACCGTAGCCGGGGGGATAATTCAACCCGTTCATGACCTCCGTTACCAGCTTCTTCCCCTCGTCCTTCTTGTCCCCGTTGTAGTTGGCAAACATCCAGGAATAGGTGCGACGGTTTTCCCGCTGAATCAATCCGGGAGTCCGCACAATATCCAGCTCGGCTACCTGGCTCAGCAGGATAGGCTCACCGTTGGGTCCGGCGCCGACGACCATCGAGTTCAGGTCGGCGAGGTTTTCCCGATCCGTGGGCTGCAGCCGAACCCAAATCTCCACTTCGCCTTCGGCACTGCGAAAGCCGCGCAACCGCTGCCCGCGCACCACAATTCCCAGGACGCGCGACACGGATTCAGGGGAGATGTTGTACTTCCTGGCCAATTCGCGATTGAGGCGCACCTGGACTTCCTGTCGGCCTCGGTCCAGGTCATTGTGAACTTCCGTGAACTTCCCGGTCTTGCGCAGGCGAGCGCGGGCTTCCCGGCCCAGCGTCTGAAGCGTGGTGCTGTCTTCGCCGTACAGGTTGACACCCACCCACGACTGAGCCTCGGCTCCTTCCTGACGCCCGAGTTTGATTTCGGCGCCGGGGATGACGGGAAGTTCGTTTGAAATTTGTTTGCGGATTTCCATCAGCTCGCTCAGCGTGATCCGGTCCTTGTCGAAATAGACCCGCACGTTGGCTTCGTTGTTGCTATAGAAACTGTTGACGTCCTTGATTCGGAACCGCTCTTTGTTCTTGAGAAGAAAGGTCTCCACCGGCTCCACATAGTCCCGCTCAATCTTGGCGTAGTGGTAGTTCTCGGAGAACTCGAATTGAATGGCGAGGTTTTGCAGATCCTGAGCTTCGGGAGAATTGTCCGGAACCTTTTTCAGGATGAGGAGGGATCCTCCCACGATAGCGGGCATCAGGAGAAAACCGCACAACAGCCGGTACTGTAGGCACCATTTGACCAACACCAGGTAGCGTTCCGTGACGCGCTTGGATCGAGCTTGGCTCGCCACCGCTGTCGAATCCGGTTCAACTGTGCGGCGATTCCGGAGGTAAGGAGTCCAGGTTTTGCGCAGCCGCGGGAGAACCACTGACCGCATCCAGATCTGCCAGCGGGATTCCTTCTTCAAATCAATCCGCAAAAGCTTGCCCACGCCCAGAGGGATGAGCGTAAGGGAGATGAACAGCGAGCACAGGAGCGCAATGATGATTGCCGTTCCAGTGTCGGCCAGCCAGATCGAATAGCTGGTCTTCTTCCCAAACACCAGGGGGACAAAGATAATGATGGAAGTGAGTGTGGCGGCGACGATGGCCGTGATGACCTCTTGAGTTCCCACCAGGGCGGCCGTAACCCGATCCTTCCCTTTCTCCAGGTTCTGAAAAATCGACTCCAGTACCACCACCGCGTTGTCCACCAGCATCCCGGTGGCCAGCATCAGGCCCATCATGGAAAGCACGTTGAGTGTCTTACCCAGAAGGAACAGGAATCCCACCGTCGCGATGATCGAAAAGGGGATGGCAAAACCGATGGCCAGTGTCGCGCCGAGTCGCCGCAAGAACAGGAACAGCACCACGACGGCCAGCAAGGCCCCCACCGTTCCTGAATCCAGGAGTCCGGACAGAGACCGGGTAATCTCCTTCCCGGCGTCGAACCAAACCAGGACCTGAATGCCTTTGAGAGAGGGGTCCTCATTCATTTCCTCGATCTGCTCCATCACGCGCCGAACCGTCTCAACCGTGTTGGCCTGGGAGTTTTTACGGATTTGAAAGCCAATGGCATACTGCCCATTCAGGTGGCGGCCAAAGTTGGTGACAGGATTATCGAAGCCGATCTCGGCGACATCGGCCAGCCGCAGGCCCTGGCCGTTGATGGGGAAGTTGCGGATGGCTTCCAGAGAATCCATGGCCCCCCGGGTCACGCTGCCGTAGCGAGTGCCGCCATCGACGATACGCCCCAGCGAAACGTTCACATTGGCGTTATCCAGGCGCCGAAACAGGTTACTGACGTCCACGTTGTGACGCTTGAGATCGTCGAGCCGGAGGTAGACGTCAATCTCCTTGCGCTGGGTTCCCCAGAGTTCCACTTCAGCCACGCCGGGAAGTCGTTCCAGCGGCTTTTTGATTTTGAGATCGATGAAGTCATAGGCGTCGCGGAGGTCTCGCCCCGACGAGATCTGTCCTGCCACAATCGGTTCATCCGTCGTGCCCCAGTTGCGGACGTAGATCTGGTCCACGTCATCAGGCAAGTCGCGCCTGATCTGTTCCACTTTCTCGCGGACTTCCGACCGCAACCAATCGACGTCCTGCCCCCACTCGAAACCCATCCCCACAAAAGCCTGATCCTCACTGGAACGAGTCATCAGGCGCTGCACGCGGGGGACTGTGCTCAGGGCCTCCTCGATGGGCTTGGCAATGGTTTCCTGAATCTGACCCGGCGTTGCGTTCGGGTAGGGAACCGCCACCCCAATAAAGGGGAAATCGATATCCGGCGTCAGAACCAGCGGTATCTTGGTCAGCGAGACCAGGCCCAGCACCACCATGGAAACGAAAATCATACAAACCGTCACAGGACGGCGGATCGAGAAGCCGGCCAGGCGAAAGCCTATTTCGGTCTTTTGTCTGACCTGTGACGTCTGCTCAGGTGTGTGGTCGTGTGTCATGGCGCAGTATCCGGCGATGAACCTTCGCTAACCGCTGCTTTTGGGCGTCAACCCTTCCTGGCCCACCAGTCCGGGGCGCAACTCCAACTTGGCGCTCTCGCCCGAGCGATCGGCCGCGAAGACCTTGCGATCGACCAACTCGTAGACCACCGGAATGAAGACCAGGGTCAACAAGGTACAGAAGGCCAGGCCCCCCATTACCGTGATCGCCATCGGGGCGCGAACCTCCGCGCCCTCTCCCCATCCCAGTGCCATGGGGAGCAAACCCAGCACGGTAGTGAGAGTGGTCATCAGGATCGGCCTCAAACGGACTTCGCCGGCCCTCACCAGCGCCTCACGCTTCGAAAAGCCCTGCTGGCGGAGCTGGTTGGCATAGTCGATCAACACAATGGCGTTGTTCACCACAATGCCCGACAGAATAATGATGCCCAGGAAGACCATCACGTTAAAGGTGGTCCCCGTCAGAAAGAGCGAGAGAATCACGCCGATGAGACCCAATGGCACGGTGAACATGATGATGAAGGGATGAATCAGCGACTCAAACTGAGAGGCCATCACCAGATACACCAGAAAAATGGCCAGTCCCAGGGCTAGAATCAGGCTGCCGTAAGCCGCCTGCAACTCCTCATTTTGTCCGCCTAGACCGATGGTCGTCTGCTCCGGGATTTCGGCGCGCAGTTGTCGCAGTTCCTGTCGGATGTCCTGGGAGACACTGGTGAGGTCTCGTCCGCTCAGGTTCGCCGACACAACAGCGGCGCGCTGAGAGCGAATCCTCCGGACTTCGCTGGGGCCCCTGGCCACCACCACGTCGGCCACTGAACCCAGGCGGATCGGTACCACTCCCGGCGTGGGTGTGGAGGCCCGAGTGGGTCCGGCCAGGTCCTCGTCTCGCACGTCCTGTTCCTCACGGCGCAGCGGGCGTCCCCCCTGGCTGCTGTTGCGCGCCGCGATGCGGTCCGCCACGCTCATGCGAGGGTTGGTCGGCATCATGTTCCCCATATTGATCGCAAGGTTCTTGATGTCGCGGATCGTGCTTCGGTCGGATTCGTCTGCGCGGACCAGAATCTCAATCTGCTTGTCCTCTTCTCGGTAGCGCGAGGCCACGTCTCCCCGAATCTTATTGCGCAGGATGCCGGCGATCTGACTTTCCTCCAGGCCCAGGCGCGCCAGCCGTTCCCGGTCGAAGACAATATGCACCTCCGGGTTGCCGAGTTCGGTGCTGGTCTTCACGTCCGTCAATCCGGAAACCTGCCGCAGCCGGCGCGCCACCTTCTCGGCCGTCGAGTGCAGGCTGTCCAGATCATAGGTATAGATTTCCACTTCTACGGGAGTCTTGAAGCTGAAGAGCGTCGGGCGGCTGAAGGTGAACTGTAGTTCGGGGTAACCCTTCAGGTCACTTCGAATTCTCTCGATCACCTTGCTTTCGGTTTGATTGTCCTGCTTGTCTCTCATGACCACGAAGAGCTGGCCTACGTTCTCTTCGTGCGACTCGGCGGCAAACTGGTTTTTGTTGCTTCCCCCCACGCTTGAGAAAACGGTCCTGACCTCGGGATAGGCGGCTACTCTTTTTTCAATTTCGCTGATCAACAGATCGGTTGCCTGCAGCGGCTTCCCTTCGGGCAACCGGATTTCAAAGACGAACTCTCCCTGCGTCAGGGGCGGAATCAGCTCGGCCCCCACCCGAAACGCCAGCAGAACGGCGATCGTGGCCAGGAGAAAGACCAATCCCACGATGCTTCCCTTGTGGTCCAGCGCCCAAACGAGCAACTGCGGGTAGCCGTTGCTGAGCTTGCGATAAGCCCGGTCCCAACGTTTCAGCAAGGGGCCGGCGGGCCACAACAACAATCGGCCCAACAGCCTGAAGAGTTGCCTGAGGTCGGTTATCAGCACCCTAACGAAATCGGTGAAAACAAAATACGCAGCGGCGGCGGCTTTGGCCGAGATCCAGCCGCCTGTTTTCCTGAAGAACCCGGATGATGTCGGCCGCGGGCTTGCCGCGGGCTCAGGTTGGGGGGCAGCCTGTTCGGGGTTGACGGCCGGCTGCCGGATCTGTACGGCCAGGACCATCGGGAGGAAGGTTAAGGCCACCAGCAGGGAAGCCAGAAGGGAGTAGGTGATCGTCAGGGCCTGGTCCTTGAACAATTGTCCTGCGATTCCTTCCACGAAAATCATGGGAAGGAACACGGCCACTGTGGTCAAAGTCGAGGCCGTCACGGCCATGCCCACTTCCTTGGTTCCGCGATAGACGGCTTCGAACAAAGAGTCGCCTGACCGGCGGTAGCGATCGACCGCCTCCAGGACGACGATGGAATTGTCCACCAGCATGCCCACCCCCAAGGCAATGCCGCCCAGCGACATAATGTTGAGGGTGATGTCGGTCTGATACATGAGCGCAAAGGTCGCCATGATCGAAATCGGGATCGACAAGCCGATGGTCAGGGTGCTGCGCAGGTCTCGCAGAAAGACGTAGAGGATGAGGGTGGCGATCAGGCCTCCCAGAATCGCGGAGGAGAGAACGTCGTCCACGGCATTCTCGATGAAATCGGCTTGATTGAAGACGACCTGGTAGTCCACTCCACTGGGAAACTGGTTGGCGGCCTTGTTGGACTGCAAGCGTTGTTGCACCGCCCGGGCGACTGTGACGGTGTTGGCGTCGCCCTCCTTGTAAATGGCCAGTTCCACACTCTCCTTACCGTTCAGTCGGGCAATGATCTCCCGATCCTTGGTGCCTCGCCAGACTTTGGCCACGTCTCCCAACACCACCCGGCGCCCGTTCTGGTTGCGGACAATGATCTGCTGAATCTCCTCCACCGAGCGGAACTGGTTCAGCATGCGCACCAGATAGTTGGCATCCAGGTCGTACAGGCTGCCGCTGGCCTGGTTCAAGTTTTCCTGGGCCAGGATCTGGGTGATCTGTGTGATGGGAATCTGGAGTTCAGCCAGGCGCTTTTCGTCGATCTCGATACGGATCTGCTCTTCCAAACCTCCGACGACCTTGATGGCCGCCACGCCCTCCGTAGACTCCAGCTGCTTTTTGATCTCATTTTCCGCCGCGTAGCGCAAACGGCTCAGGCTCAGATCGCCGCTCAGCTGCAGGCGCATGATGGGATCGTAGGTGGGATCGAAGCGCAGGATCACCGGACGCTGCACGTCGCGCGGCAGGTTCACCACGTCCAGCTTCTCCCGGACGTCCAGCGCGGCCAGATCCATATTGGCCTTCCAGGCGAACTCCAGCACGACTTCGGATTGACCCGAACGGGAAACGGAGCTCAGACGAGTCAAGCCGGGCACGACCCCCACGGCTTCCTCGATGGGTCGCGTGATGAGATTTTCTATCTCTTCGGGCGCGGCGTCGGTGTAGTCGGTTTGAATGGTCAGGGAAGGATAAGAGATATCCGGGAGTAAGTTGAGAGCCAGCCGATCCAGCGAAACGATCCCAAAAAGGATGACGGCCAGCACGAACATGAAGACCGTAACCGGCCGACTCATGGCGGTTTTGATCATGCAAAAACCCTCAGCTCAGGCAGGCGGGGGGCCGGGATCCGGGAGAGGCTGGAGGCAGGCACCGCCTTATCCTTGGACGATCCTGATCTTGCCTCCATCCTTCAGGGCGCCCTGACCCGCCACCACTACTTGTTGTCCGGCCGCAACCCCATTACGAACCTCGACCTGGCCGGCCCACTCATAGCCGAGGGTAACTTTCGTTCGATGTGCCGTGTCGCCGCTGATGATGAACACGAAGTGCTCCCCGTCCTCCTCCAATACAGCCCTCTTGGGAATCAACACCGCATCGGGTCGGGTATCGGTTTGGATGTCCACTCGGACGAAGGCACCGGGTTTGAGAGCAGCCTGGGTTGGATTCAACTCCAACGTAACCTTGACCGTTCCGCTGGCTTGATCCACCACTGGACTGATTCGAGCCACTTTGGCCCGGCATTGCACCGATTCATCCACTCCCAGCTTAACGATGGCGGTTTGCTCAGGTTTTACCTGATGGGCTTCGCGTTCCGAGAGATGGACATCGGCAAGAAGCGGAGAAAAGGTCCCCAGTTTGAACAACGCATCCAGGTTTCGGATGGTACGGCCCAACTCGACTGTCCGCTGCGTCACCATCCCGGCAAATGGAGCTCGGACCTGAGTTCGAGAGATCTCCAGCTCCGCCTGTTTGATCTCAGCTTCCAGCTCGTCCACTCGGTGGTTGAACTCACGGGTTTCGGACGACGACACCCGTTCGTCGTGCTCCAACTCATCGAGTCGGTACTGGGCTTGCGCCAACTCGCGTTCGCTGATGAGCTGTTCATCAAAGGCTCGTTGCAGCCGGGCAACCTCTTTGCGGGTATTTTCGATTTGGGAGATCGCCTTTTCCTGTCTTTTCCGGGCTTTCTCCTGCTGGAACTTAGCCTGGGCCAGACGTTCGCGGGCCAGTTCCAGACGAATCTGGAGTTGAGTGTCGTCCAACCGGCACAGCACCTGGCCTTCTTTGACGAAGTCTCCCTCTTCTGCCAACACGGCCTCCACGACCCCCTCCGTCTGGGAGGCGATGTCCACCTCACGTAAGGCTCTCAGGTTCGCAGTCGAAGTCAGATAGGCGGAAATCCGATCACGCGTGGCCTGCGCCAGCTCAACGGGTGAGGACTCCTTTCCGTCGGGTTTCTTATTCTCATTGCCGTTCCCCGCGGCTCGTGCGGCAGCCTGAGCGGCCAGGTAGTGTTTGACGAGATAACCGCCTCCCGCCAGAAGGACCACCACCAACAGGAATCCGTATGCTTTCTTTCGAGGAGTGAGGGGCTTACTCAGCATAGGACCTCAGATGTTTGCGTCATCTATTTGCGCTAAATCGCTTAAAGTTCGTGGGAACGATTTGGTAGAGTTTCTCAAGATGTATCCGGTATTCAAAAAAAGAAGGTGATTCGGAGACACACAGTTACGCCTGCGATGCTTGTCCTACCTCAGCTTAGACGCATCCCAGGTGAATTTTGTTCACAAAAATTTTGTGAGCTTAGCAAGATCCGGGGCAATTTGACAGGTTCATCTCGCGGGCTGAGCCTAACGGCAAACACCGATGTGAATGACCACCTCGGCTTGCGAGGCCAAATGGAACCCACACTTGAGCCGAGAGATCTTAACCTCTTAACATCGCGGTAGTTGGATTGCTCCGATCCGGGAAAGGTGCACACCATGTCCTGGCGACACGTCTTTTCTCTGCCGTTCTTCACTCTGATCTCAGCCATCTGCCTGGCGACAGGCTCGCCGTTGTTGACTCGTGGGTTCGGCGGACCCACCCTCAGCATCGACACCCCAATGAGCCCGCCCGAGTGGGCTCTACTGGAGCGGGCGGTCCTCAACGCTAACTCGCGCGCCGTGGAGGCATTTGCCTCGAAGTACCTCGACTCACGAGGCTATCTCCTCCACACGCCCCGCTGGGGCACGCTGGATGGCCCCGACGATGCCATTGAGACCTTCTACAACTGGACGTTACTTCATGCTCTGGGTGGATCCCAGTCCGTGCTTGACCTCTATAAGAAAGGTTTGGAGGGCCATTTACTTCAATACAAGGCACTGCGCACGAAAAAAACCGAGCTGGCCGCGGAGGGTGCTTACCACAAGGAATTCATCACGATGTCCGACTGGTTTCACACGGCTGAAGGGATGCGGGCGTTCTTTCTGTGGGGACTGTCGGAACCGACCGAGCCACTTCTGGTGCAGAGGATGAAACGCTTTGCCGGTCTCTACCTGAATGAGGATCCGGAGGCAGCCAACTACGACCCCGAAAAGAAGATCATCAAGAGCCTCTGGAACGGTTCCAAGGGTCCGATGATGCGCAAGGCCACAGTTTACGATTGGGTAGGAGACCCGGTCCCCGGCACCTTCCACTTGCTTCACAACCCCGCTGGAGCCTCGAAGATGTTGAACCTGCTGGAATGGTACCCGCGCATGCTGGCCCATTGTGACGAATACCTGGACTCAGTCGGCGACACTTTCCTGAATCTGGCTGCCTCGCTGCTTGGGTTCAATGCCTACGCTCTGACACAAGAAAGAAAATACCGCGACTGGACCCTCGAGTATGTCAATGCCTGGCGGGAACGGACCAAGAAGACGGGTGGGATGATTCCGTCTAACGTGGGCCTCAACGGGGAGCCGGGCGGCGAATATGACGGACAGTGGTGGAAGGGCACTTATGGCTGGAACTTCACCATCTTCGATGGCGAGCTGCAACAGATCGCCCACCGCAACTACTTCTCAGCAGCCTCCTGGCCTGCGTTTTCCATCGCGCTGCTGCTGACCGGCGACCAATCGTATATCGACGTTCTCCGCACCCAGATGGATCTCCTCTATCAGCACAAGCGGGTTGAGAACGGCCGCATCTTGCTCCCGCAGATGTACGGCGATCCCCGGGGCTATCGGCACAAGGGGAAGCCGGAGTTTTATCATTACACGGCCAACCTCTTTGTCGATCGGCTGACCGAGATCTATCTGTGGTCCATGAGACGCCAGGATC
Organism: Acidobacteriota bacterium; assembly: GCA_040753175.1. GTDB lineage: Bacteria > Acidobacteriota > Terriglobia > Versatilivoradales > Versatilivoraceae > JBFMEW01. The sequence goes on from JBFMEW010000029.1 coordinate 19,894, forward strand.
TGGATCGGATTCCCGTCCAGACGGATTGGGTCTCTTTTCTGGAAGGCCACCGTCCTGACTATCCCGTCAAAGCCCTCCGCGAGGATCTGGACCATGTGCGATCGCGCATGGAACGGGTTCGATCCGACCCCACTTCTCCTGAGACCCGCCTGGCGGACTATTTGCTCCTTCTGGTTCCTGCCACGACGGATCATCTGCTGCAACTCACGACGGGAGGTTACTTGGCGTCCGGCCGGATCTGGGTGCTGCACAGCCGGCTGCGTTACTTCGATCCCGAGCGGCGTCGCTCGGGGTTGCCGGCCGATGTGGCGGCGCTGGTGCAAAGGCTGAGCGCCGACTCCGTAACGGTGACGCTGGTCAACGTCAACTCTGTCGAGCCTCGCAGCCTGCAGGTGCAGGCGGGGACCTACGGGGAACACCAATTCACCAGTGTGACCTGGGACGGGCAGCGAACGGCTCTGAACGAATCGGTGATCGACATTCGACTGGCCCCTGGGGCCGGCTCCCAGCTGACCTTCTCCATGAACCGCTACGTGAACGTTCCTTCGTTGGCGCAGCCTTGGAACCGTGGTGGGTCTGAAACGAAGGCGGAATGAAGAGGGCGCCGGGTGGACTCGGCATGCCGCAGGATGGGTGTTCCTACGACCGTTCCAAGGCCAGGATCAGCTCCGGCCGAAGCAGGTACGGCGGCACGATGCAGGCCATGTTGGAGAGAGGCAGCACTTCCTCCGGAAGCTGGACAGCCAGCACTTCTTCGACAAACCTTCGGCGAGCCTGGCAGCGCCGGTAGCAATCCGGAAACTGCTCTCGGATCGCTTCCCGCAAGGTTGAGTCGGCCACAGCCACTCCATCTTCCATTCGAGTCGAGAAATAGACTTTCGAGGAAGGAATGACATCCGTCTGCAAGACCATGCCGGAGCGGATCGGAATCTTCGACTCGGGATAGATAGGGGAGCTGACCCACTCATCCAGGTGGATCAAGTGGCCGGGATTGAGAGTGATTTTGTAGCGCTCGAAGGGCAACCGTTCCTGGATGAGCCGGTGAAGAGCGCCGCCCGGCTGGCCGATGCGCAACAGGTTCAACCATTCTGCCATCGCTTCAAAATAGGGGCCGGCGAAGGAGACCACATAGTCCTGGGCCGCCGGGGGAAGATCTTTGGCCTCCCGGGCAATCCATCCCGCCCGGCAGATGTTGCTTCCCCAATACGAGATGTTGGCAGACCAGGTTTGCCCCAGCTCAAGCCGGCTGCCTCTCGGGCTGGCCAGGCTGATGCGGTCGGGGCCGGTCTTCAGCGTCATGTGACAAGCGAGAGGTGTCCCGTCGTAGGCGGCCTGCGACAGGAGGTGATGGTCCGTCATGCCCACGCGCAGAGCAAAGTGAATCCGCTTCATGGCTTCGGAGGCCTTGAAGTTGGCATATTCGAAGAACGCGATTTCGGACGGCGAGCACTGCGTACGGAGGCCATCTCCGGGATGAACCAGCATATCCGTCGCGTCGGTTACGTTGTCGAAGCCGGCCAGTTGACGGAGCGAATCGATCAGATAGGAAGGAAGGTCCATCTTCCGCCGGCTTCCGTAGTATTTCCAGCCGACACAGCCGACTCGCGCTTGCGGACCGATGCCCTCGTCCCGAAAGATCTCCTCCAATGATCGGCTCTGATCCCTGGGCTGGTCGAGCAGCGAGAAGGGCTGAAACCGTTCAGTGCGCAGGAGGCCTGCCTTGAAAAGCGGACTGATCGGCAGATAAGCCTCGCACTCGTTGCCAACCAGCAACAGCGGCGTGCCCGGTGCCTTGACGACGAGGAGGGCCTCTTCAAAACGAGGATCGAAGTTGGTGAGATAGGCCAGATTGGCGAAGTGCTCGCGGTCACCATAGACGACCAGGTGACTCAGCTGGGCCTGCCGCATCCGGTCACCCAGCCGGTCGAGCCGGGTCCGGAACTCTTGCAGCGGGGTGACCGGCAGCTCCGGCACCGGAGCGAAATCCGGCCAGGCGGTCTCGATGAGGCGATGACGAGGGGCGCTCACAAAAGGTCGATCCCGCAAAGATTCAGACGATGTATGAAAACGCTTTCACGACAAGATGACAGCCGATTGAGGCCGGTATCATGCCACAGCGAAGTGGATTTCAAGAAGGAATCTCATAGCAGGGCGGGCGGAGCGGGATCGTGCCGTCTCGAATTGGGAGAGCCGCGCCACCGCCCGGGCGGTCTCCGCGAGCCAGTCCCACAGCTCTCTCAGTTCTGCGATGGCGTCAGGGTGAGGGTGAAACGACACCTGGCGACACGCGGCTATTCCTTGGCGGGGCTGGGACGGACCCTCCCCGCCGTAAACAACAGCCGTCCTGGCAGAGCGATGTCGGGCACAACCTGCGCCGGTCCTCAAGCCTTCATCGGATAGCGAAAGATCGGTTCGGCCTGGAGAGCTGACTTCTTGATTTGCTCAACCTCAGCTGCGGCCAGGGGAGTGAACTTCCGCGCCAATCCGAGCGCCATCTGGAAGAGGTTTTCGTCTCCAGGCGGAATTGCCGCCGTCACGGGGTGTGAAAGGGTGAACCGCAGGCCCCTGGAGGCCTCCTCCGGCTCGGACAACGGCTGGTACCAACACTTGGCATAAGTGCGGTCGGCGCCCTCGGGCCACGGCCCCTTCGCCATCGCCTTCAAAGCCAGAATGCCCATCTTTTTCTCTTGAGCGCGTGCCAGAACCTGGGGTCCGAAATTCCCCGCGTGCCAGGTGGCGAAATTGATTGGAAACAGAATGGTGTCGAAATCGTGTCTGTCCATGAGAGCCATGGCGGCCTCAACGGAGTGAGCTGAAAAACCGATGAAGCGGACCTTGCCGGCTTTTTGGGCCTCCAGGAACGTTTGCAGGGCGCCGTCGGCTGCAAAAATCCGGTCCACTTCTTCGAGCTTGGTGACGGCGTGGAGTTGGTAGAGGTCAAAATGATCGGTGCGCAGCTTGCGCAGAGAAGCCTCCAGCTCTTTGGCCGCTCCGGCCTTGCTCCGTTCGGTGGTTTTGCAGGCCAGGAAAACGTTTTTGCGATAGGGCTCCAGCGCCGGACCCAATCGCTCCTCGGCGTTGCCATAGCTGGGTGCCACGTCAAAGTAGTTGACTCCCGCCTCGATGGCCTGACCGACCCGCTCCGAAGATTCCTTTGGGGAAGCGTTCATGACCACGATGCCTCCAAAACCCAGAATCGATAACTGTTCTCCCGTTTTCCCAAGAGCCCGCCGCTCCAGGCGATTCCCGCTGCGGTTCCGTTCCATTCCGGTGAGGTCCGCCGGAAAACAACTCCAGAGCGCCAAGAGGCTCGAAGAGTCCTTGATAAATTCACGTCGATCCATAACGGCCTCCTCCTGCGTTGACCAGTCTTGCTTCGGTAAATGAGTTCGTGGGTGCTTGTCGCGTTGGGACTCGGCCCTCAGTCCAGCCCTTGAGAGGGCTGCTTGCCAAGATCACCCATTGCGATTGTAGTGCCAAAGCCTCCTGCCCGCCAGGATGCCTTGTGGAGTCGTTTTGCCCGCGGCGCTGCTCCCGATTCTCTAGTCTTCGATGGGGGCATGGACAGGTTCGGCCCATCCGCCCAGTCGGGTCGCGATGGCCGCCCGGAACTTCAGCGTCAGGTTAAACAGAACGGGAATCAGGATCAGCGTGAAGATGGTCGATACCACCAGCCCGCCCACGACCACGCTGCCCAGCCCGCGGTAGAGCTCGGATCCCGCGCCGGGAAACAGCACCAGAGGCAGCATCCCGAAAGCGCTGGTTGCGACGGTCATGAAGATGGGGCGGATGCGGTTCCCGGTTGCTTCCAGCACAGCCTGCTGGTAGTTCATCCCCTCTTCCCGCATGTGATTCAGGGACTGGTGGACGATCAGGATGGCGTTGTTGACCACGGTCCCGATCAGAATGATGAAGCCCAGCATGGTCAGAACATCCATCGGCTGATAGGCCAGGAATGCGTTCACGGCAGCCAGGCCCAGGAAGCCTCCCACCGCCCCCAGCGGGACGCTGAACATGATGATGAATGGATAGAAGAAGCTCTCGAACAGGGAGGCCATCAGCAGGTAGGTAATGGCCAGTGCCAGCAGGAAATTCCACTTCAAAGCCTGGCCGGTTTGAGTCAGCCGATCGGCGCTTCCGCTGAGGGCCACCCGGTAGCTCCCGCCCAGTTTGCCGGCGTCGTGCATGGGCTGCAAGATTTGACCTTCGATGATCTCCATGGCGGCCTGGAGCGGCATCTGGTCCGAGGGCTGAACCTGGATGGTAATGGTGCGCTGCCGCTCACGATGATTGATTTGAACCGGGCCCGAAGTGGTGGCGATTTGGGCCACCGACCCCAGAGTCACCAATCGGCCGTCTGGGGTGGCAATGGGCATCTGCTCGAGGAGATGGGTTCGGTGGGCGAAGCTCTCCTGCGCCCGGACTTTGAGATCGATTTCCCGTCCGTTCAACTGATAGTCGCTGACTTTTGCCCCATCCACGAGGGCGCTGACCGTGAAACCCAGATCGCGGTTGGAGATGCCCAGTTCCGATGCCCGACGGCGGTGAGTTAAGACTCGAACTTCCGGGTTTCCCAGGTCCAGGCTGGGGATAGGACGCGCCTGGGCTCCCGGCATCAACTGCATCACCTTCCCAAAGACCTCCCCGCCCAGGGCTATCAACTGTTCCAGCTGCGGCCCGGTGATCTCAATATCGATGGTTCGCCCGCTGCTCTCACTTCGCTGGAAGATGCTGGACTGAATGGTGAAGGCGATGGTTCCCGGCAGCATGGCGTTGGCCCGGTTGAACTCGGGGAGCAGCTCTCGCACACGCAGGGGGTCGTTGGCCTTGACGCCCATGAAAGCGTTGTTGGTCAGAGCTACGAAGAAAAGCGTCTCCACGCCGCCCCCAGGGAGTTTCAAGGCCTCCGGCGAGTTGGGAGGATCTTTCCACAGATAACCCAGCTCTTTGCGAAAAACGTCGTGAAACTTCGAGGTCTCCTCCAGGCTGTACCCCGGCGGCGGCAACATGATGCCGAACAGAAAGTTCTGGTTTCCGGCCGGCAAATACTCCGTCTTGGGCAAGAGGCGAAAACTCAGGAAGACCGAGGCGCCGGTGAGCAGGATGACCAGGGCCAGTTGTCGCAGGATCGAGGCGTTGATCCAGCCCACGGTGGTGGTGACGCCACTGACGAAGGATTCGCCCAGCCGCGTGAATCCCCAGAGGTTGTGATATCCGCGGCGGGTGGGGTCGTGCTCGGCGGCATGCAGGATTCTGGCCGAGAGGCTCGGGATCACCGTAATGGAAACCAAGAGACTCAGCGCCACGGCCGAGCTGAGAGCGATGGCGATGTCGCTGAAGAGCTGTCCCGCCTCCTCTTTGATAAAGACGACCGGGACGAAAACGGCCACCGTCGTCAAAGTGCTGGCCAGCACCGCGCCCCAGACTTCCATGGCGCCGTCCAGTGCTGCGCTCATGCGAGACTTGCCCATCTGCCGGTGGCGGTAAATATTCTCGAGGACGACGATCGAGTTATCGACCACCATGCCCACCGCGAACGCCAGCCCGGCCAGGCTGATCACGTTCAACGTGCGGCCGAAGAGGCGCATCATGAGGAACGTCCCGACCATGCTGATGGGGATGGCCACCCCAATCACCAGGGTGCTGCTGGCGCTCCGCAAGAACAGCAGAAGCACTGTGATGGCCAGCGCCCCGCCGATCCACAGGTTGTCCTGGACGAGCGAGATGGCGCTGTTGACGTAGTCGGTCTCGTCATAGGCCTGGGTCAGGGCCAGGCCGCGGCTCTTGAGGAGGTCCCCGTTCAAACGAGCCACCGTCTCCTTGAGGTCGGCCATGACCTCCAGCACGTTGGCGCCCTGCCTTTTGACCGCGTTCATGAACAACACCTGACGTTCTTTGTCGAAACCGCGGTCGGTGGCCTTGCGGTAGGTCACCTCGACCTGAGCCACGTCTCTGACGTAGATGGGAACGTCGCTGCGGACGGCGATAACCACGTTCTCGATATCTTCAGGCGAGCTGTACTCACCCACCGTGCGCACCACGTAGCGGCGCTTGCCCTCGCTGAAGTCGCCGGCGCTGTAGTTCCGGTTCTCCCGCTCCAGCGCGGCTCCCAGCTCATTCATGGTCACCTGTCGGGCCGCCAGTCTGGCGGGATCTACAATGACGTGGACTTCCTTGGTGCGTCCGCCGAAGATGTTGGCCACCGCCACGCCGGGAACCCGCTCGAATTCCGGCTTGATGAAGTCGTCGGCAAAATCGTAGAGGGTGGAGATATCGCCCTGGAACGCATGCTCGCCGCGAGGTTCCAGATTGAACCAAGCGATCGCCTGAAAGTTGACGTTGGTTTTGGTGATGACCGGCTGCTCGACCGTTTCAGGGTAGGAGGGCACCTGGTCCAGCCGATTGGAAACCTGGACCACCATGCTGTCCAGATCGGTGCCGGCGTGGAAGGTCAGCGTAATCGTTCCAAGGCTGTCGGCGCTGGAACTCGACATCTTGCGCAAACCTTCCAGCGACTTGAGCTGCTCTTCCTGCTCGTCGATGATCTCGCGCTCCACTTCCTGAGGGCTGGCGCCGGGCCAGATCGTGGTCACCGTGATTTCAGGGTCAACCACGTCCGGTGTCAGCTGGATCGGCAGGTTGTAGAGGGAGATGCCGCCGAACAAGGCCAGCAACAAGACCCCCACCGTCGTACTGACCGGATAACGCACCGCGCTGGTGATGACTTTCATGGCAGAGGTACCTCCAGGACTTGTCCCTGAACCGGCTGACCGGGAAACAGGCGCTCGTTACCGCGAGTAACGACCTTTTGACCGGACTGGACCGGTCCCAAGACCTCAATCCAGGCTCCAACCCCCGAGCCGGTCTCGACCGGAACCTGGCTTACGGTGTTGTTCCCGTTGAGGAGAAAGACAAACTTTTGGGGACCCTGCGTCACAATGGCGTCCTTGGGCACTACCGTGGCCTGGTAAGGGTCTCCTTCCGGCAGCGCAATCTGGGCCAGCATGCCGGCCCCAATTCGCGTCTTGGAATTGGGAATGCGGACTTTGATGCGGAAGGTGCGGGCCTGGGGGTCGGCGCGCGGAATGATGGAGGCGATGCGCCCGGTGACCTCCAGACCTCCCAAAGCCTCGAACCGCGCCTGGCATCGCGCTCCGGGGCGAAGGCTGCTGAAGTAGCGCTCCGGCACTTCGACCGCGACCTCCAGCTCGTCCATCCCGAGGAGTTCCACCACGGGGCCACCCTCGGCCAGCCACTGCCCCACTTCGGTGTGTTCGCGAACAACCACTCCGCTGAATGGCGCTCGCACCACCGTGCGTTCCAGATCGTGACGAATCCGCGCGATTTCGGCGTCTTGCTTTTCGATCCGTGCTTGCCAGGCATTGAACTCGGCCTGCGCATCGTCGAGCTGACTCTGGCTGAAATCCCGGCTCTTGAAAAGGTCCTGGGCGCGCTGCAGGTTTCGCTCGGCCAGCTTCACTCGGGCTTCGTCTTCGTGCAGTTGGGCTTCCGCGGCTCGCAGGGCCAACTCCAGAGTGTCCTTACGGAGTCGGGCCAGCGGCTGATCCTTGGCGACCCGAGTGCCGTCCCGACCGGTGAATTCCACTACCAGCCCGGCCACCTCGCTGGCGACGGTGCTGACGCGCAACGCCTCCACCGTTCCCGGCAATTGAACCATCTTCTTCAGCGGATAGGTTCGGGCTTCGGTGTAACGCACCGGACTGGGTGGAGGCTGAGGCTGAAGAGCCGACAAAGGAGCGGGAATGCCCAGGAAGAGAAGCAAGACAGCCGCAGGAGTCTGTGTGGTTCGGATGATTTGTCGCATTTGAGTCGTGGCTGAGACAAGAGAGTTGACAGAAAACGTTGTGATCAAGAGCACCTCATCGGGAGGTCAATCCCAAAGTCTCAAATTGTAGCACGCCGTCCTGTTCCCTCGCTGGGCCACGCGAACTGGAGCAAGGAGTCTCAGGCCTGAAATTGAAGTCTGGGCTCCCCAGCCCGTCGGATTGACTTGCAGCTCTTTGGAGTTTGCTCTATCTTGCCACTGCCAATCTGGATCGTTCCTGCATGCCTTTGCGAACGTGGCAGCAGCCGGAGAGCCTGCCTCAGCCTTTGAACGCGCATCGGGTAGGGAACTGAAATCCAGGAAGGATCGCGCTAATCAAGGAATTGAATGTCAAGGGGGATCGCAAAAGGCAATGAATACCAATCGAAGATCAATGCTGTTTGGGCGCGTTATCGGCCGGCCGGCATTGTTTTTCTGGGCAGGACTGGCGGTGGTCAGTATGCTGGCGGGGGGATGCGGGCAGCAGTCAATGCAGAAGTCGGTGGCGCCGCTGGAAAGAGGGAAGTATCTCGTCAACATTCTGGGATGCCATGACTGCCACACACCGTTCAAGATGGGACCCAAGGGACCGGAGCCGGACATGTCCAAAATGCTGGCAGGCCATCCCGAAAACCTGGATGCCTCAGTGCCTCCCAAGTCTCTGGAGGCGCCCTGGGTGTGGGCAGCCACGGCAACCAACACCGCCTTTGCCGGTCCCTGGGGCATCACCTATGCTGCCAATCTGACTCCCGATCAGAATACGGGGCTGGGAATCTGGACCGAGAACCAGTTTTTCAGGGCCCTCAAGGAGGGCAAACACATGGGCCAGTCCCGAATGATCATGCCTCCGATGCCGTGGCAGGCTTACTCCCACCTGACCGAGGAGGACCTCAGGGCCGTCTTTGCCTACCTTCGATCCATTCCCTCCATCACCAATCATGTACCGGACTACCAATCTCCGGAGGATCTCAGTCATGCCGGGAAGTAGGGTCGAGCGCGGGTTTTCGGCACTCGGCAACCCGCCGTTGAACTGGCTTCGGCGGCGCCTGATCAAGCCGTGGAATCCGTTCTTGGCAATCCAGTCAAGGCCGGTCTCTCTAACTGGAAGCGGGTAAGTAGCACGGGCGGCTCGTCCGTGGCCGCAGGCTGGGTGGATCACTTCTCTGCCGGAGGGTGCGCGAGAGGACCGGCATGAGGCTAAAGCGCCAAAACGTGGGCGGGACGCCCATGCCACGGATCGGGTTGTTCGCTGCATCGGCAAGAGTACGATGCTGGTCGAGGTGTGCGAGCACGGCCACGTGCCGACCCCCGCGTTAACGAAGCCTGCCAAGCCTAAGCGTCATTGGGTTTGCGACGGAAGAAAATTGATCAGTGTTTCTGAAGACATCCTGTTCTGTCTTTCAAGGCGAACCGGTCAAGTTGGGTAACACACCTCCCCAGCGACCCCGTTGACATCGAACCCCAACCTCGCTACATTACGCTTGTTTTTTCCCTAAGATGCAGTGCCGGAGGATTCTCGTCAGTAGCCATCCTGGCCGGAGGGTGGCAGTGCCTCCCGATTCAGGTCCAAGGCGCGGGGCTGAGACCGGATGGAGTGTGGGTAGTTGTCTCGGAAGGTATTGTCAGAAGGGCGAACACTTGCGGGAATGGCGGTAACTGTGTGAGGCTCGAAGCGTTTGGCGAGGAGATTGTTCTGAGCCTAGTGGAGAGGGAGTCATAGGTGTGATTCTTCCACCGACTTGGCCCGAAGATGAAGCCGATGCCTTACTGGGCGCCGAGATCACCCAACCAGTACCCGCTGACGATGCATTCGACGGCAACGACCAGATCCTGGATCGCCACAAACATGGGCGGGACGCCCATGCCGCGGATCGGGATGTTCGCGGTTGTGCCAGAGCACGACGCTGGACGAAGTGCACCATCACAGCCATGTGCTCACGCCCGGTCCCCACGTCGGCGCTGAGTTCAAGAGGAAGGAAACCAGCCATTCGAAGAGAACATGAAGCGGCTGACAGTGACGGGGCGCGATCAGCAGGGCGAAGCCGCGAAGGTGGATGCCGTCGGTGAACGGTGCGTGAAAAACCCCGACAGAGCTGCGGAGACACTTAGATGACAGTCGGGGCACTTTTCGACGAAATTGGCTACTGGTCAGAGATTAAGCTCGACATCATCAAAGAATACGCGTCAGCCTACTCAAAGATCCTCAGTGCCCAGAGAAAACCGAGTCTCGACCACATCTATATCGACGCATTCGCCGGTGCTGGGATCCATAAGTCGCGGAGATCAGGGAAATTCGTAATGGGAAGCCCAACCAATGCCCTGCTGGTGAAGCCTCCTTTCCGTGAATACCACTTCATCGACCTCAACCGCCAGAAGATAGCTGCATTGGAAGCGTTTGCCCAGGCGAGAGAAGGCGTCCACATCTACCACGGCGATTGCAATCGCATTCTTCTTAAGAAAGTCTTTCCCCGGGCAAGATGGGATTCTTACCGTCGGGCATTGTGTATCCTCGACCCATACGGCCTCCATCTGGACTGGGATGTCATCGCTGAAGCCGGCCGCATGCGGTCAACGGAAATATTTCTGAATTTCCCCGTCGCCGATATCAACCGCAACGTTCTCTGGCGGGACCGCAAAGGCGTATCAGCAGACCAAGTACACCGGATGAATGCATTCTGGGGGAATGAATCTTGGAAAACAATCGCGTACGTTCCTTCACGGCAAGGAGAGTTGTTCGGAGCTCCCGCCGAGGAAAAGGCATCCAGTTGGGCTATCGCGGAGGCTTTTCGCAGGCGACTTAGGGAGAAGGCCGGATTCGCAAACGTACCGGAGCCGATTGCCATGCGGAACCGGCAGAACGCTGTAATCTACTATCTATATTTTGCCTCGCAGAAGCCGGTCGCTGCGGATATCGTTAGAGAGATCTTCACTAAGTACCGAGATAAGGGGGCTGCCTAGTGGCGCAATCGTCAATCGAATGGACCGAATCAACGTGGAACCCCCTGACTGGCTGCACGAAGATAAGCCCCGGTTGCAGGTTTTGTTATGCCGAGCGCATGGCAAAACGTCTCCAGGGAATGAGGCAAAAACGTTACTTGAACGGATTCAAGCTGACGCTCCACGAGGATGTCGTTGAATTGCCTTTATTGATAAAAAGGCCTCAGCGGATCTTTGTCAATTCCATGAGTGACATGTTCCACAAGGATGTACCCGCCTCGTTTATCCATTGGATGTTTAATGTGATGCGCCGAGCCTCATGGCACCAGTTCCAGGTCCTCACCAAGCGTTCGCAGCGCCTATTGGAAATGTCGTCATCCATCGACTGGCCGGATAATGTCTGGATGGGAGTCAGCGTGGAGAGCCAAGACTTCGTCTTTCGTATCGATCACCTTAGACATACCGATGCGGCCATCAAGTTCCTATCTTTAGAACCACTGTTGGGCCCTCTCCCGAAGCTGGACTTTCGGGGGATTGACTGGGCAATTGTCGGGGGTGAGTCCGGGCCTGGAGCGCGTCCGATGGACCCAGAATGGGTCTTGGACATCAAATCCCAGTGCCAAAAGGCTGGGGTACCTTTCTTCTTCAAGCAATGGGGTGGCTTCAACAAAAAGAAGACCGGACGCCTGCTTCAGGGTCGCACGTGGGATGAGCTACCAAGCGTCCTGGACTCGCATTTGGGACGAGGGGGTAGGCCGAACACATCCGCTTCGCTCTCGAGCAGGGATACATTTCCAGCGAGACTTGGGAAACCGGCTTCGAGGGGAACATTCACTGGCTAAGGAGCGCGAGTCCACTCGCATCCACCGTGGTGCACCTTGGTCTGATCTCCAGCGCGGGCAGTGCACCGGAGTGGCAACCGTCAGATGGTGATCATATGAAACGACACTGGCCGATGATTGGGGTAGCCGACGTGCCAAAGAGTTCCACCTGGTATGGCCGTCTGCTGGGTGCCGAAAAGACTCATCCCGGGTCCACGGTGTTCGACCAAATCGTGGATGGGGATGGGACGGTGCTGTTGTGTCTTCATTATTGGGGTCCCACCGGGCGTCGCGGTGACCACCACTGGGCTTCGTTTTCTAATCCAGATCAAGGCAAAGTCGGCCACGGTTTACTTCTGTGGTTCGTGGTGGACGATTTCGACGCTGCCTGGGAGCGAGCGCAGGCGATGGGCGTAACGATCGAGGAGACGCCCAACACGGACAATGGGACCTTGATGCGCGCCTTCATAGTTCGCGATCCGGATGGCTATTATGTGGCCGTGAACGAAACCAGAGGCTAAGATCAGGCAGCGACCTAAACAGCGCTGGAGCGAGTTCACAAGCAGCAGACGACTCTTACTTCACCTTACCAAGCGAGGCTGGCTGGTGGTCCTTCTGGTACCTCGACAGAGGCGTGGGGCACTGGCAGCAACACAACGCCCTGGTCTGCGATGGAAGTCGATCAACCGACTCGCTCTGAGCGTTGAGATTGCTGCGCCCATCTTCGAAGTCTGGATGACAAGAATCATGGGAGGGGCTGATGCGCAAAATCGTCTATTGCGTGGCCATGAGCCTTGATGGGTACGTGGCTGGGCCGAACGGCGAGGCCGACTGGATCGTCATGGATCCTGAGATCGACTTCAGGGGAACGATGGCGAGGTTCGACACCATCCTCATGGGCCGGCGGACGTTCGAGGCGGCCCAGGCGATGGGGGGTGGGGCCGCCATGCCAACTGTTCACAGCTTCGTGGTTTCGCGAACCCTCCGACAGGAAGATCATCCGAATGTGAAGGTCATCGCCGAGGATTTGGGCGGGGCGGTGTCGCGACTTCGTGCGGGCTCGGGAAAGGACATCTTGCTGTTCGGTGGAGGAATCCTGTTCTGCAGCCTGCTGGACCTCCGGTTGGTGGATGCGATCGAGGTTGGCCTCATCCCCGTTTTGCTGGGCAGTGGTGTGCCGTTGCTGCCGGAACGATCAGGGCGCGTGGGCTTGCGCTTGCTCAGCAGCAAGACTTACAAGGCGACCGGGACCATGGGGTTGGAGTACGCCATCGACCGCGGCGCCTAGCAGGTCCCTGCCGCCGAGAGCTGCCTGCAATCGCGGCTGATGGAAAGGACATCGCTCGGTCTTCTGGGAAGACCTTTGCGATTCTTTTGACACCGCCCCGGTCTCGGTCTCACCCAGGCTCCACTTGGCTTGGCCTCAAGTCGAGGAGGCTTATTTCGCGCGCGGTTGGGCGGTCGAAAATTGGCTGGCGGCAGTCCGTCTGCATAGGCGACAGATAGGCGAAGTCAGCAAAGGAGCGGCAAAGACGTTGGAGCGAGGCTTCACCGCAAGGTCGGCGTTGCTCGGTTAGACAGCAGGAGGAGTGTTGGGTACGGCCAGAAACATGTTAGGTCTGGTCGGCTGGCTGGTGATCTCACTCGTTGCCGGTTGGACCGGCTCGCGGTATACGCCGGGAGCGTGGTATGCATCCCTTACCAAGCCTGCCTGGACTCCGCCCGACGCGCTGTTTCCTCCCGTGTGGACTGTTCTCTACGTGCTGATGGGCCTTGCCGCCTGGCTAGTCTGGCGGCGTGAGGGTTTTACCGGCGCCGCCGCGGCCCTGATCTGTTTCCTCATCCAGCTGAGTCTCAACGCACTGTGGTCCTACCTGTTCTTCGGGCTGCATCGAACCGATCTGGCGTTTTTCGAGATCGTGGTTCTATGGGTCATGATCCTGGTGGTTGGGGTGTTGTTCTGGCGTGAGGATTGGCGCGCAGGCGCACTGATGATTCCCTACTGGCTGTGGGTGGGGTTCGCGTCGTGCCTCAACTTTGCGTTGTGGCGGCTCAATGCGGGACCGAAGGCCTGACGCCAGGATCCCACCGGCACCACGAGGCTGCACCAGGGTGATTTCATGACAGCGTTCGGGCGCGATGATCCGCGCGAGATGCCTCCGCACTTCTTCTATCGCTCAGTTCGCATGGACTACTCGAGTGCGGTCCGCGCTGACACCGAGCGCCAGAACTGCTCCATCTGCCCGCGTTACTGGTATGTTGACACGGTCTTTCCCTGCGAGCGGTGCGGTGATGAGTTCACCTTCACGGCAGAGGAGCAGCGTGTCTGGTACGAAGAGTACGCATTCTGGATCGACTCACTTCCGAAACACTGCCCAAGTTGCAGGAGAGCGCTTCGCGAACTGAAAGCCGCGCGCCAAGAATACGATCGGATGGTCGAGGAGGCTCTCAGGGCGGGCGATCTGGAGCCGAAGAAGCGTCTGGCCCAGCTCATCGATCAGCTCTACGAACTCGGTGGGGAACTGCCTCCAAGGATCAATGCGAATCGCAAGCGGCTTGCCCGCGAGATCGCAAAGGCTGAGGAGGGCGCGGGCTGATCCCTTGGGCCGGCAAAGGGCTGGACTGCCTGGTTGGGGTGCTGTTCCGGCACGACGCGACTAGTACTCTAGGTGCTTTGTGAGTCCAGTTACCAAAGAGAAGCAAAGATGAGAGAGCTAATGACAGAGTTTCATTTCGGCGGCGGCCATAGGGCATCGCATGAGCCCCAAGCTTGCAGGGGAAGACCCTTCCAAGCAGACTTCGAAGAATTGCATTTCCGTCAGAGTACCCAAGAATCTGCGAGCGCCTTCGGCAAACTCTATCGGGACAGTCAGGGACGTCGGCGCCGAGACGTTACGGAAAGGACTTCCGATGCTTCGCACGGGCATCAATTCGCGGTGGTCGAGGATCCTGTTGCGGGTGAATGCTATGTCCTCGATCCGACGTCGAAAACGGTCAGCACAGTTCCGCTCAATCCAGATGAACTTAAGGCGCTCGGAGCAATGACCTCCCCGCTGTCTTGCCTTCGTGAAGGCACCGCGGGGTCACCCTGGCAGCCGACGACTTGGCGGGAAGAAAGGCTTGAGACCAAGTTCATTGAGGGGGTGCTGTGCGAGGGCCGTCTCAAAACCAGCGAGGCAGGTGAGATCAGGGAGCTATGGAGTTCCCACGACCTGGCTGAGACAATTCTGGAGAAGAAGAGCAGTCCTGAGGGAGAGATTTCGTATCGCCTCTTCAACATTCGGCGTGAAGAGCTGGACGCAGCACTCTTCCTGCCGCCAGGGATCTAGGCGAGTTTCCAAGCCCCAGACCTGCCCACGACAAGGCTCTTCAATGTGCTGACAGGCGACCCATCCCGGGCTCCAAGCTTGAACTGCGGGCAATGCCGAGCGGCTCGTCGTACCTCGCGATCACGAATCAAAGCTGCATGCTCTTGCAGAGCGTTGCTCCCGTCGCAGGTATACAAGCATCGTTGCCCGCAGTCTTTGGATTGGAGGAGACCGGAAGGCAGATTTTATGCCGTCTCTTCAACATTGGGAGATCCGCCTGTACGGTTCGGAGGGAGGGGGAGCAGCAAGCTCTCCCTCCCCCTATCCCCGTTGTTAGGCCAAACGCGGGATGGGAGACATTTCGGCCCCCCTTGGAAAAGGGGGGCACGTCGGCCTCATCAGGCTGCATGCCGGAACACGCCGGGAGCCTCGCGAAAAGAATGTCTGGACAGGACCCAGGCAAAGGCCAGGCTGGCCAGGATCACCGTCAGGGGGTAGTACTCCCGGCCCGGCAGCTGCGCCGCGGGAAAGAAGCTGTCAAAGAACACGCCCACCGCCGGGGGCACGATACCGACCAGCGCCCCCACCAGCAGCAAGCTGAGCCCTCGGGTCTCCAGCGCTGGATCCCGCTTCCAAAAGCTGTGGATGATCGCGGCTAAGGCCAGCCCCAGACAGTAGAGAACAGCCAATCCAAACGCATAATGCAGAAATTGGTTCAGGCGCAGGTCTGCCCAGGGTTGGAACAACCACAGCGAAACGAAGAACACAGCCAGCATCGGCACTGGAAGGTAGATCAGGATCTCCACGGGAGTGTCTGCGACGGGGGGTTTGGCTTTCGGAAACACCACGCTCAGGTGAAGAAAGAACGCCAGCCCCAGACTCAAAAACAGGAGAAAGTTCAGCGCGACCACCCTTTGAAGCACAAACGACTCCAGATAAGGTGGCGTCATGAAGGCCAACGACAGGCAAAAGCTGCTGAGAAAGAAGAGCAACGTGGGTTTGTTGGGCTTTCTCCCGAACACGACGATCCCGAGGGCCAGCATCAGCAGCGCCAGGAAATTTCCGGCCCAGGCCAGCGAGCGTTCCCGTGATGGCAGTTCCGAGACGACAAACAGGAGTTCCATGGTGGTAAGACCGCGCAGGACAGTCAGGCGGTGGGCTTCGCCGATGCGGGACCGTTCCTGCTGAGACAGCTGAAAGAGCTTGTCCGTGGAGACGCCGTTCACCGCCAGGACCTGGTCCCCCGCCAGCAGTCCGGCCTCTGCTGCCGGACTGCTGGGATCGACACTGACAACGGCATAGGTAGGGCTGACGTGATAACCCAGATACGGTGTGTGCCGGATGTCGGCTGCGCCGATGAAGAAGAGAATCAGGGCGACGCCAATCAGCCCAACGGAAAAGATTCGAAGTTTTCGATAGTCCGACATTTCCATAACCTTTTGTCACCCTCCTTGCCTCCCGAGGGTTGGCTGGCGGGTGACTTCCTCCTTTCCGCTTTTCTAGCTTCTGTCACGAAACCGGCTTCATGTCTTGCTCCATCACGCAGCGCGATGTCCGAACCCAGGTGGAACGCGCGCTCCGTCGCGCGTTCAGGAAGCGTGCACAGGGGCCATCGCTCCACCTGGAGCATTTTGCGACAGAAACTAGTCTAGAAATAAAGACCGGCCAGACCGTTGGATGGAATCGGGAAGGCGCGTCCGCTCTGCTTAATCTGCAGCGGTATCGGGTCGGTTCGATCAACCGGATTCCCGAAGCCTCGGTTCTGGCGCGATCTGCTTTCATACCCATCTATTTCTCCTGGATTGGGCCTTCCGGCTTGGGGTAGGCACCGATCACTTTCAGAAAGCCTGCGTGGAACCGGTGGATCCACCCGGAATCGGGTAGAAACATGAAGGGACAGAATCCGTCGACCACGCTGGCCCCATGTTGCCGGCATAAGGCGACTGCTTGCGGACTCACCGCGCCCTGGCCCACTCCACGATGCAACCAGATCTGGGAAATCCCCGACTCGAGGCAGTCCCGCACCACCTGATCCGCGGTTTGGGGCGGCACCATCAGGAGCGCGCCTTCCACGGGAGGGGTGACGTCCTGCACTTTGGAAAAACAGGGGCGGTCGTCAATGCTGGTCGCACCCGGATTGACGGGCACGACGTCATATCCGCGGTTAAGCAGCTCCCGGAAAATGAGACGACTGAAATCCTTGGCATTGCGCGAAACGCCGACCACCGCAAGTCTCTTCCGGGACAGAAAGTCCTGAATGCGATTGACAGTTGCTTCCATGCGACTCCTCCTGATTCGTTGTGGACCGGTTGTTCCTCGGGCCGTCAGGCTGCCTGGAGGACCGGAAGGTCAATCCACCGGCGGCTTGAGCGGCAATCGAACGGTAACGGTTGTGCCCTTGCCCTCTTCACTTTCGACGTGAATCTCGCCTCCGTGTTCCACAAGGATGCTCTTGGAATTGAACAGGCTCCAGTTCGTGATCGCCACCCGGCCTTCCTTGACCATCAGGCCTGGTTCGAAGAGTCCGGGCAGGCGGTCCTTGGGAATGCCGCGGCCGTGGTCCTGCACCCGAACCACGATGTCTCCATTTTTGCTGGAACTCGAGACGTGCACGAGGGCTTCACCTTCCGCTGATTGTGTGGCGTTGCGCAGGAGGTTTGAGAAGACTGCGTTGAGCTGCTGGGGACGGCATTTGAGCGGTGGGAGGGGCTTCAGGTCCAGGCTGACTCGTTGACGAGAATGAGGGGGGATGAGTTCAACGGCGTTTCTGAGCAGTTCGTTGATGTCCACCACCGACACTTCGGCGCGGTCCAGGTTGGTGAAACGTTGCAGCCTCTTGATGATAACGTTCAGGCGCTCGCAGGACTGGTCGGCCGAATGAGCGATAGCCTGCACCGCTTGCTGGAGTCGGTCAGGGTCCGAAGCAGGTTCGGTCAGTCTCTTCATGGCCGACAGGAGAGACTTGACCGCACTGTTCAGGACTCCCACAGGCGAGTTCAACTCATGACTCAAAGCCGCAGCCAGACGGACTTGGGCGGCGGAGTTCTCCGCGAGCAAAAGGCGAGCCTGGGCCCTTCGCAGGTCTTCGAAAGACCGCTGGGCTTGCCGTCGGGCGCGATAGGCGGCGCTGCGCTGGGCGTACAACACGGCCGTGAGAATGGTGCAGACGGCGGTCCAAGTAAACAGCTCGATGACGAAGTACTGCTGCATCACCGTCAGGCGGGGAGCCGAAACGGCCCGCGTTGCCGTCCAATAACCGAACGAAAGGCACAGGCCCAGGCTGAAGGTATGGACGGGCTTGAGGGGCAGGCAGACGACGCCGATGAGCAAGACCGAAATCAGAGGCGCCGGGTTTTGCCAGGCGCTATCCGGCACCATGGCGCTCATCTTGAGCCACGCCACGACCATACTCGACCCGACCATCGCTCCCACCAGCCAGCCTGCGGCCCTGGCGAAGCGGCGTGCCTGGGGAAGCAGGGAAACCACGCCCGCGAAAACCGCGACGATCATGGTGGGATAGGTGAAGTAAGGGGTCCAGGGGACTCTCAGGCTTGGAACGAGGAGGCGAATCAACAAGGTAAGGACCGGAAAACAAAACGTGATAGCCACGATGATCCGCAGGCCCACCAGCGACACATTTGCAAGCTCTTCCCGAAAGCTATCGTCCTCTCGTTCATCACTTGGAAACAGAAACCTCCACGCGCCTTGCCGGTTCATGGCCGAGCATCCTTTGTTTTACGAAGAGGTTGTCATCACGAGAGAAGTTCCACTTCTGGTGATCAACTGGCCCTGCAGCGGCGTCTGGCCACCGCGATGAGCCACCGGCTTACAATGCTTCTCCAGAGACAACTACCCTTTTTCTTATAGCAACTTGCAAACCAATGCGGTCCTCCGCAACCTTTTTGTCCCCGGGCAGGGAAGGCCAAAGTGTCAGCGGAATGTGAGGCTTGCTCGGCAGGCGAGATCAAAGCCTCTCGACTCCGGTCTGCAACTGGGGCAATAGGCTCGTCGTTGGCTCACCTGCCCCAGTTGCGGCAGGTGGCAACCCCCTCCCGCGTCTTCGGAAATCGTCGTGAATCGAAGATGATCAGCCCCGGCATGAATCCGTGCAGGCCTTGACCCGGTTTTGCTGCTTGAGGTTCACAACCGGGGACTCCTCAATGCCGGAACAGTGCCGGATCCGGTTCCGGCGCCGCAAGCCCTCGACGATTGGTTGGACTTAAAGCTGCAATATTTCCTGTTAGCTGCCCGGAAGCTGGGGGAGGGACTGGAAAGAGAGCAAGAATCGTGGACAAACCCAGAAAGATTCACAAACGCAGGAAAGAAGAGTACCGGACGAGGACCCACCTCATCCACGGAAACTACGAGAGTCGACGATGGGACTATGACCATCACGTCATTCCCCCAATTTCTTCGTCAGCCACCTACCGGCTGAGCTCAACCCACCGGGGAGCACAGGGCTTTCAGGAGTTCGGAACCCCCCAATCCCATCACCAGCAGGACGTCCCCATCTACATCTATGACCGGCTGGACGAACCGACTCGAGGCATGCTCGAAGAGAACCTGGCCTACGCCGAGGGAGGGCAGCTGGCCGTGACGTTCGCAACCGGAATGGCGGCCGTCTCGGCGGCGCTGGGAGTGACCCTGGCCACGGGCGATGAGGTCATCGCCCACCCGGCGATGTACGGATGCACTTACAGCCTGCTGACGAATTGGTATGCGCGCTACCGCATTCCGATGCATAGCTGCGATTTGACCCGTCCCGAGAGGCTTCGCAAGCTCGTCAACGATCGAACGCGCGTCGTCTACTTCGAAACGCCGGTCAATCCTACTCTGGACCTTATTGACATCAGCGCGGTTCGCTCCATCCTGGACGAAGTCAACAGCAAGCGGCCTGCGGAGCGCCGTGTGCTGATGATCATCGACAACACCTTCGCCACTCCCTACTGTCAGCGCCCGCTGCATCTGGGGGCCGATATGGTGGTGCACAGCCTGACCAAGAACATCGGCGGGTTTGGCACGGACATGGGAGGTGCGGTGATCACCTCCGAAGAGTTCCTGAATCAGCTGATGCTTTACCGCAAGGATTTTGGAGGTGTACTGTCCTCCAAGAGTGCCTGGGCCATCCTGGTTTACGGATTGCCTACTCTGGCTGCAAGGATGGCCAATCAGCAGAAGACCGCTCAAAAGGTGGCCGAGTTTCTGGAGCGACATCCAAAAGTGGCCCGCGTGCGCTATCCCGGGTTGGACAGCTTTCCTCAACGGGATTTGGCGCGCAAACAGATGATCAGTCCGGATGGCAAGTTCGCCCCGGGAAGCATCGTGTACTTCGAGCTTCGAGCAAACGGTGGTGCGGAGAATATCGCCGCCGAGCAGTTCATTGACCAGATTGCCAATCACTCCTACACCACAACGCTGGCCGTCAGCCTGGGCCAGATCAAAACTCTCATCGAGAACCCTTTCTCGATGACTCATGCGGCCTTGCCTCCCGAGCTGAAGAAAAGCAAAGGAATCGAGCCGGGGGGAATCCGGCTGTCCGTGGGCTTGGAGGACTGGCATGACATCATCGAAGACCTGGGCCAGGCCTTGGATCAGGTCGGAAGCGCTGACCACCAGACTGCTGCCGAAGATCTTCATGGTCTGCCCAAGACGGGCGCTCTGACCCAACGGTAAAGAGACTGAGTTCGTACAGTGCCAATCCTGGGTTTGACTCCATGCGTCCTCGCGCAACAATCCACGGAAACTCGAGAGACTGAGATGAAGACATCAGAGAAATTCGTGCTCGAGATGGAAGGTTTGGACCAACTGATCCACGCCCTGAAGAACCAGGGACACCAGGTTATCGGCCCCATCCTGGGCGATGGCGCCGTGATCCTGGGTGAAGTGACCTCGGCAGGTGATTTGCCGAAGGGATGGACCGCACAGCAGGATGCCGGCCAGTACCGGTTGGAAAAGAGGTCCGACGAGGCCCTTTTCGGATACGTGGTCGGTCCTCATAGCTGGCGTCGCTTCCTGCAACCGCCTGAGGTGCGGCTGCTGGAGATGGAACGAGATGCAACAGGGTTTCGGGTTCTCAACAACCCGCCTTCGGACCGGAGGCCGAGGGCATTTCTGGGGGTTCGGGCTTGCGATCTGGCGGCGATGGCCGTTCAGGATCGCACCCTGCTGCACGACCGCTTCGTCGATCCCCTCTATCGGGATCGACGCCAGAACCTCGTTGTGGTGGCGGTCCACTGCACACAGCCGGCGCGATCCTGCTTTTGCGCTTCCATGAATACCGGGCCGCGCGCGGAAGGGGGATATGACCTCGCCCTCACTGAAATCACTGACAACGGCCGACACTGGTTTCTGGCTGATGTCGGAAGCAAGGCCGGCATGCGATTGTTGGAACAGATCGAACGCCGGGAAGCCACCGAGTCGGAAACGGCTCAGGTCAGCACGGCCGTGCAGCAGGCCGCCACCCGGATGCACCGAAGCCTGGACACCGGTGGGATCCGCGAATTGCTGTACGACAACCTGGAGCATCCGGAATGGGACCGAGTGGCCGGTCGCTGCCTGAGTTGCGCCAACTGCACCTTGGTGTGCCCCACCTGTTTCTGTACGACGATGGAGGATGTTACCGACCTCACCGGCAACCAGGCCGAGCGCCGGCGAAGGTGGGACTCCTGCTTTGCTCTGGACTTTACCTATATTCACGGCGGCAGCGTGCGGCCTTCCGTACGGGCCCGCTACCGCCACTGGCTGGTGCACAAGCTGGCTTCCTGGATGGACCAGTTCGGGTCTTCAGGATGTGTCGGATGCGGGCGCTGCATCACCTGGTGCCCGGTTGGGATTGACCTGACGGAAGAGGTTGGAATCATTCGTTCCACGACGCCCAAACCCGCACCCTGACAAGAACCGGTGCGAAGCGCTTCCAACCTCGCATAGATCACTGACTCCGTGACGGAAACGCCCAGGAAAGACGGAGGTAGCTATGGAAGATCTTCACCGAATTCTTGTCACACATCCCTTTCTGGAGGGACTGCAGCCCGCTTTTCTCGACCTCATCACAGGCTGTGCGTCCAACGTGAAGTTCAATGCCGGAGAGTTCCTCTTCCGGGAAGGCGAGGAAGCCAATCAGTTTTACATCGTCCGTCAGGGGCGAGTTGCGGTTCAGGTCTTTGGGGCCGAGAGTGGTCCGCTGACCATCCAGACAGTCGGGGATGGTGAGGTGCTCGGCTGGTCGTGGTTGGTGCCGCCGTTCTTCTGGC
This sequence comes from Acidobacteriota bacterium, assembly GCA_040753175.1. Taxonomy (GTDB): domain Bacteria; phylum Acidobacteriota; class Terriglobia; order Versatilivoradales; family Versatilivoraceae; genus JBFMEW01. The sequence continues at coordinate 42,035 of JBFMEW010000029.1, forward strand.
ACTTCGACGCCCAGGCCTTGGACCTGACGCGCGCCATCGCTCTGGATGGCAAGTGCCTGCGTACCAAGTGCGAGCACGACCACGATCTAGGCTACGAGTTGCTCAAACGCTTTTCGGTGGTGATGGTGCAGCGCCTGGAAGCCACCCGGCTCCAGTTGCTCGATCTCTACGGAGTCCGAAAATGAACGCTGAGACTGCGTGGTTGGAACCGATGTCGCCGCAGCCAGTCCAAGTGAAGCGGGTCATGCGCGACACGCACGATACCTTTACGCTGGAGTTGGTCCCGCCGGCCGGGAACGGCCTGCCGTCGTTTCTTCCGGGGCAGTTCAACATGCTTTACATCTTCGGAGTTGGGGAGGTGCCCATCTCCATCAGCGGAGATTCCGGCGTGCCGGAAGTGTTGCTGCACACCACACGGGAGGTTGGGGTGGTGACCCGGGCTATGCGCAAGCTCAAAGCCGGGGACACGCTGGGCCTTCGCGGTCCCTTTGGAAGTGCCTGGCCCGTGGCCGACGCCGAGGGAGACGACGTGGTGATCGTCGCGGGCGGAATTGGGTTGGCTCCCCTGCGTCCGGTCCTGTACTGGCTGCAGGCCCGGCGCGAGCGATACGGAAAAGTCGTCCTGCTGTACGGCACGCGCAGTCCCGACGACATCCTGTATCGAAAAGAACTGGAGCGCTGGCGCTCCCAGTTTGACCTGGAAGTCATTGTGACGGTGGACCGGGCGATCTCCACCTGGCGGGGCAACGTGGGGGTGGTGACGTCGCTCATCTCGCGGGCGCCGTTTGATCCGCTCAACACCACTGCCATGGTCTGCGGCCCGGAAATCATGATGCGTCATGCGGCTCTCGAGTTGAAAAACCGCGGAGTTCCTGAGGACCGCATCTTTGTGTCGATGGAACGAAACATGAAGTGCGCGGTCGGTTTCTGCGGCCACTGTCAATTTGGGCCGTTCTTCGTTTGCAAGGACGGGCCCGTCTTTCCATACAACCGGATCAGGGACTGGCTTTCAAAGTGGGAGATCTAAATGAGCTCACGTCCGAAACTGGCCGTCTGGAAATTTGCCTCTTGCGATGGATGTCAGCTGAGTCTGCTCGATTGCGAGGAAGAGTTGCTGGCCGTGGCCGGCGCGGTAGAAATCGCTTACTTTCCGGAAGCGACCCGGTCCGTCATCAAGGGGCCTTACGATCTCTCGCTGGTGGAGGGATCGATCACAACGCCGCACGATGCCGAGCGGATCCACCGCGTTCGGCGAGTGTCGAAATTCCTGGTTACCATCGGCGCCTGCGCGACCTGCGGAGGGATTCAGGCCTTGCGCAATTTTAAGGATGTGCGCGAGTTCACTTCCGTTGTGTACGCCACGCCCGCCTACATCGAGACTCTCAACAAATCCACTCCGATTGCGGACCACGTCTTTGTGGACTTCGAATTGCGCGGTTGTCCCATTCAAAAGAAACAGCTGGTGGAGCTGATCAGCGCCTTCCTGCATGGCCGCAAGCCCAATGTTCCTCGCCACGCGGTGTGCGTCGAGTGCAAACAAAAGGGCGTGGTTTGCGTGATGTCGGCTCGCGGCGAGACCTGCCTGGGACCGGTCACCCAAGCCGGCTGCGGGGCGCTCTGCCCCGCGTACCATCGCGCCTGTTTTGGGTGCTTCGGTCCCAAGGAGACACCCAACACGGCATCCTTGGCCGACTGGTGGCGACAACGGGGCACCAGCCGGGAACATCTGGTACAGCTTTTCCGCGGCTTCAACGCCTACGCGGAACCCTTCCGGAGGGAGAGTGAAGCTCATGACCAGTAGAACGATCAAAGTCGATATGCTCGCCCGTGTGGAAGGGGAGGGGGCGCTGTACGTTCGAATCAAGGGAGACAAGGTTTCAAATGTCCAACTGAAAATCTTCGAGCCTCCCCGGTTCTTTGAAGCCTTTTTGCGCGGCCGTGATTTCCGGGAGGCCCCCGACATCACGGCCCGTATTTGCGGCATCTGTCCCGTGGCTTACCAGATGAGTTCGATTCACGCGATGGAGAACCTGCTGGGAGTGACGGTGGAAGGCCCTCTGAGGGAGTTGCGCCGGCTGCTCTACTGCGGCGAATGGATCGAAAGCCATGTCCTGCATATCGCTTTTCTCCATGCTCCGGATTTCTTGGGGTATCCGGATGCACTGCAGATGGCCAAAGACCATCCGGAGGTGGTTCAATCGGCTCTGCGCCTGAAGAAGCTGGGCAACGACCTGGTGGCGTTGCTGGGAGGCCGCGAAATCCACCCGATCAATGTGCGAGTGGGTGGATTCTACCGCGTACCGCGGCCCGAGGAACTGCGCCCGCTGGCCGAAAGACTGACACAGGCGCGTGACGAGGTCCGGGGAACCGTACGTTGGGCCGCCGGTTTGCCTTTTCCAGAGTTCGAGGCCGACTACGAATTTGTGGCCCTCAGCCATCCCGACGAGTATCCCTTCAACGAGGGACGGCTGGTTTCCAATCGGGGCCTGGACATCGCCGTTTCCGACTACGAGAGGAATTTCTCGGAAGAGCATGTACGCCACTCCAACGCCCTGCACTCGGTGCGGAAGGGCGGCGGAGCCTATTTCGTGGGTCCGCTGGCCCGATTCAGCTTGAACTTCGAGCGGCTGTCGGCCTCCGCCCGGGAGGCCGCTCGCGAGGTCGGACTGGAGCCCGGCTGCCGAAATCCGTTCAAGAGCATTGTGGTGCGCGCGGTGGAGACGCTCTACGCCATTGAAGAGGCTCTTCGAATCATCGCCGAGTATCAGATGCCCGAACGGCCTGCCGTTGAACTCACTCCGCAGGCGGGAACGGGGTACGGCTGCACCGAGGCGCCCCGAGGGATTCTGTACCATCGATATCGGATCGACGAACACGGCAGGATTCTGGACTGCAAGATCGTGCCGCCCACCTCCCAAAATCAGAAAACGATCGAACAGGACTTACGGCAGCTGGTCGGCAGTTGCCTGCAACTTCCCCAGGAAGAATTGACGTTGCGCTGCGAGCAAGCCATCCGAAACTACGACCCGTGTATTTCGTGCGCCACCCATTTCTTGAAACTGACGGTGGAGCACGAGGAAGGAGTTTGAGAAGGGGTTGATGGAGGCAGTCGTACTGCCGGGGGAAGCCTGCTGGCGGACTTTCCCGGTAGTCCTGGGACCGGACGCTCGGTCGGAGGAGCCGGTTTGGGAGACCATGCACATTGATAGCGACCGAGCACCCGCCCCAACGCTTGCGGCTCGCGGTGCAGGCTCATCTCGACGGGCATGCGGTGCGGGCGCCGGCAATGGCTTTCTCACCCGGCCGTGAGAGGAGGTCACAGGTGTCCACACTGGTGATTGGTTGCGGTCATCCCGACCGGGGCGACGACAGCGCCGGACTTCTCCTGGCGCGACGGCTTCGGGAACTGGGGATCCCGGCCGAGGAACATGTGGGCGACGGCCTTTCTCTGATGGAGCGATGGAACGGCGCCGAAAACGTCATCGTGCTTGACGCGGTACGAACGGGAGCTGCTGCGGGGACCACACGCAGCTGGGATGGCCGTCTGGCCCAGGTCGTGCCGGAAATCCGGCGCTCTTCCAGCCACTCCTTGGGCCTGGCGGAGGCCATCGAGCTGGCTCGTCAGCTCGACCGACTGCCACTCCGGCTCGAGATCGTGGGAATCGAGGGCGAACACTTTGAGCTGGGGACAGCTCCCTGCGAGTCCGTTTTGGCGGCGGTGGAGAGAACCGCCCTACAGATTGCACAGCGGCTCAAGAGCGACTGGTAACAGTGGACGCCCCTTCGCTTTCCCAGCGTTTCTCCGCCACACGACGGGACTGACCCGAAAGTAATCGGCTTCCTCTCCACCCCCCTTTTCAATGTGAGGAGTGTTCGCTGGATCGCCGCTGTTTTGGCGGACGGGTCGCCGTCCGCGGCGATTTCGTGGCGAGAGGAGGTCATGATGAGTCTCGATAATCTGAAGGTAGGGCTGGCTGCGATCATCTTGGCGGGCTGCTCGAGTTGGACGCTTGATTTTTCGGGAAGCTGGAACCTCAACATCGCCCGCTCCGACTGGGGAGAGGCGCGCAAGCCCCTGCGAGTCGTGGTGGAGATCGAACACCGGGAGCCGGCTTTCAAGTATTCAGGAACCGTATTCTATCCGGACGGTGAGCTGCGCAGTTTTGGATTCGACGGACTCATCGACGGCAAGTCCTACCGGGCCTGGCGCTCCTTCGGAGAGGGGAAGATGTCCATGCGGCATTCCGACGAAAGAAGCCTGCTCTCTGTCTTTCTATCCGAGGACGGCCGGTACCGGGAAGAAACGACCACCACGCTGACCGAAAACGGCCGGATCCTGAAGCGCCGGATCAAGGTGACCGGTCCTGGGGGAGAGACGGCCTGGGATGAGGTGTATGAACGTCAGTAAGGAGCCTCGTCCTGCGACAGCTTCGGTAGTTGCCATGGTCACCTGGAAGGGAAGCCCTGTCATGTGGCTTTTCGGCCTGCCTCAGGCCGTGCGCGTCAAGCGGTCTCGGACGAGCTCCCCAAAGGCAGTGGGGATGTTCTGCTGAACCAAAAACGGTTCGTTCGACCAACTCCAGGCGGTCCAGCCCAGTTGCAGCGATTCGAAATAGTCGGCCAGCTCCCGGCCCCATTCCAGATCTGCCGCCTGTCCTCCCCACTCCGTGGCGAATACCGGTACGAGCCAAGCCAGTTGGCCGAAGGCCTCCTTCCAATTCCTGCCCGTGTTCCGGTAAACGTGGGTGGCGTACACCAGATTGGGCCGCTCCAGCGGCATTCCCCGCAGGTCGTAACCCCAGTTGATTCCCGACACAAAGATCAGCGATTCGGGGTGAACCAAACGAATGGTGTCGATCAGGCGGAGGGCCCAGGGCCGCCATTCGGCCATGGTGACCTTTCGCTGCGTCATCGGATAGGGCGAGCCGTCTGGGCGGATGAGCGGATAGGGATCATCCGGCAGGCGATCGTGAGGCTCGTTGAAGAGATCGTAGAGAACGGCCGGTTCGTCCCGATAGCGGGTCGCCAGGAGCAGCCAGAAGTCGATCGAACGCAGGTCCGGCAACGGTGCCACGAAGTTCCTCTGACCGCCAAAGACCCGGTCGGCATCCAGCCACTGCAAATCAAGCAAAGTGTAAGCGCCGACCTCCGCGGCCCACCTGATGACCGAGTCGATGTCGCTCAAGTACCGTTCAGCGCTGTGGCCGGCACGGCCGTTGAGGGCCCAATCCTGGTTCAACGGGAGCCGAAGGATGTTGCAATTCCACTCGCGCACAATCCGGTGGATTTCCACCTCAGAGATTCCCGCCGCCGAAAGAAATCCCATCCTGTCCGGCTCGGCCCATTCCAACCCAGAGCGATTGACTCCGCGAAGCAGAACCGCCTGGCTTGTTGCGGCTGACACAATGTGACGGCCGGATACCGCGAGGCGAGCTAGTCCATTCGAAAGGTTTCTTCCTGGCGGCATCGAGGTGGGGTTGGGATGGTGCGACACCGGAAGGCGGTTCACGAAGCGAAGCGTCGCAGGGATCGAGACCGAGCTTTAGCCGCTTCTTCCTCCCGATTTCTTGTCGGGGCGCTGATCTCGAGCGAGTTCAGAAGCCGACGTGAAATCCGAGAGATCTCCTCCACGGCCGCCAGGAATGGAGCCTGGTTGGCCTTCGAGGGCCGGTTAAAGCCGCTGATCTTCCTGACGAACTGCAGCGAGGCAGCCCGGATTTCCTCGTCGGTGACCGGTGGATCGAAATTGAACAGAGTCTTGATGCTTCTGCACATAAGGCCTTTACCTCAATCAATTGTCTAGTGCCAGGGCCCGAGGGATGCCGTTTCTTCCCGTCTGGGCTTGCGTTGCGGCGGGTGACAGCCGGCAGGCTTGTTGACTGGGCTGGATTTCCACCGCGTGGATCAAGAATGTCAGGTGGGCTTGCTGCCCACAGCCATGTTGACGCTCACCTCGAAAGACAAGTCAGGACCGAAGGCCTCAGCCAGACGCCGGGAGGATTCCCGACGGAGCCGTTGCCACTCCGGGTGGGGCAGAACCGAGTGCACGAATCTCAATCCGAGCGAGATCAAGCGCGATTCCAGAAAGGACTCGCTGTCCATGTTGACCGAATAGCGCAGTTGACGGGTCATGACATCGGTCAGGCCTGCCGCAGTGAGAGAGTCTTTCAGCAGGATCGGGTCAGTGAACGGCACTTCCCATGGCAGGGCCTCCTGCAACGCAGAGCGAAGAGCCCGCTCCGAGCAAAACTCTTTGACCATCTCCTGACAAACTGCTCCCGGCGGAGTGTTGGAAGGGCCGCTGGCCCAGGCAGACACAGCCAGTCGTCCCGCCGGTCGAAGAATGTGAAGCATCTCTTTGAGTGCCGCCGCACATTCGGACACGTGGTTCAGCACAAAGGCGGCCGCTATGACGTCAAACGTCGCTCCGGCGAACGGTAGGCGCGGAAGACTTCCGACCACGACGGCCGGCTGCCCGCGACGTTTCAACACCTGCAGCATCTCCCAAGAAGGATCCAGCCCGACCACAATGCCGGTCGGGCCGGCACGCTGTGCGGCAAGGGTCGTTAGCGCTCCTGTTCCGGCTCCAACATCGAGGATGTGAGCTCCAAGCTCCGGGTTGAGGAGCGACAACAGATCGGCTGCCGGCTGCGCAAAGTAGTGCCTTTCAGCGATCCGAGCGTAGGTTTCTGCGATGGGGTCATAGGACCGCCAGCGTGGCTCCACCAAGACCTCCGGTCTTCTCTGGGGTAGCTTCAAGGCCGTTTCAACGCTGTTCGCTGATGCTCAAACACTCCGCGGTCAGAAGCAAGAATCAACTCTTTGCGGCCCGATTTCGATTATGGGTTGAGCGACGTTTTGGGGTCAAGGCTTGGGATGTAGACTGCCGTGTGCCGCCGGCTCCGTCCGGGCCGGTGGCGACTCAGCAGATCATCTGCCTATTGGATCTCAGGCTGGAGCGGTATGAGCTGGTGCCCACGGCAGGTGGAGACCAATTGACCTTGACCAGGCTGCTTTCGCAACATAGCATTTGAAACTCCGTCGCGTCGGACCCCTTCTTGCGATCACCTGTCGGTCAAGCGCCGGTTCTTGAGAGAGGAGTATATGAGCAAGATTCTGGGCCTTGTATTTGCCGGACTATTCATGCTCTCCGCGAACTCATCGAGTCGGGTCAGCGGGGAGTGGCCACAATTCCGTGGCCCGGAGGGCAACGGCCATTCGAATGCTTCAGGACTTCCGCTCGATTGGAGCGAAACGAATAACGTTGTCTGGAAGACGGCGATCCACGACCGGGGGTGGTCTTCCCCGGTCGTTTTGGGGAATCAGATCTGGTTGACCACGGCCACCGAGGATGGGCACCAGCTCTATGCCCTTTGTGTGGATCGCCAGTCGGGCCGCATCGTTCGGGATCTGAAGCTCTTCCATGTCGATCGCCCGCAGTATTGCCATCCCTTTAATTCCTACGCGTCTCCCACCCCAGTCATCGAGAACGGCCGGGTCTATGTCACGTTTGGGTCGGCGGGCACCGCCTGCCTCGATACCCGCAGTTTTAAGGTGATATGGGAACGCCGGGATATCGAGTGCAATCATTTCCGTGGGGCGGGCTCTTCGCCCATTCTGTTTCAGAATCTTCTCATCATGAACTTCGACGGCAGCGATCACCAGTTCGTGATGGCGCTGGATAAGAACACGGGCAAGACCGTCTGGAAAACCAGGAGGTCCATCGATTTCCAGGACCTGGACGAAAGCGGGAAGCCGGCCGCTGAGGGTGACTATCGCAAAGCCTTTGCCACACCTCATGTGGTCAACGTCAACGGCCAGCCGCAGCTCCTCAGCCAGGGATCAAAAGCAGCCTACGCCTACGATCCCAACAGTGGGAAGGAACTCTGGCGGGTGGAAGAGCGAGGGCAACACTCAGCCAGCACGCGCCCGGTGGTCGGGGCAGGGATGCTTTTCTTCCCGACGGGATTCTCGAGCGGCCAGCTTCTGGCTGTGCGCACCGGAGGACGGGGAGTGGTGACGGACACTCACGTGGCCTGGACGCTGAAGCGAGGCGTGTCCAACAAGCCCTCGATCCTGCTGGTCGACGATTTGATCTACATGATCGGTGATGCCGGAATCGCCAGCTGCGTGGAGGCCCGCACCGGCGAGGTTCTCTACCAACAGCGGATTGGAGGAGAGTACTCCGCCTCGCCCCTTTATGCGGACGGCAAGATCTGGCTGTTCAGCCAGGAAGGCAAAACCTCGGTTATAGCTCCCGGCAAGACCTTCCAACTGCTGGAGGAGAACATGCTCGACGAGGGCTTCATGGCCTCACCCGCGGTCGCCGGCAACGCTTTGTTCCTGCGGACCCGCACGCATCTCTACCGCATCGAGAAGCTCGGCAGAAAAGCGGCGCAGTCTCGCTGACCTCCTTCGCCAACGGGGTTGACCCAGGCTAAACGGATGGTCTCCTCATAATCCTCAGTGAGCGCCGTGTCGCAGCAGGGGCCCTGCAGTCTCGGCCAGCTCGAGCCGCCCTCTCCGCAGCCCGCCGCACGCAAGCGAGGTCGGATGCGGCGTTTCGAACAGGATGCCGTCTGTGGAGTCGTACCCGGAGCCTGCCGATCAAACAGGTTGATTTCTTGGGCTGATTCCGGCACTCTTCGCCAGAAGACCCCAGATTGAATGCCGAAAAGGAGAGAACTGCCTGTGCATTGGTATTACGTGTTGGACAACCGCCAATTCGGGCCGCTGCCCGACACCGAGTTCCAAAAACTAGTGGGTCTCGGCACCATCACACCGGCCACCCTGGTCTGGCGCGAGGGGATGAAAACCTGGCAGCCGCTCGGCCAGGTGAACCCGGGGACCCAAGGGGGATTGGAGTCGACTTCGCCGGCTTCCTCAGCTTCCGGAGTGGCTGAATCGGTGGCTGTGTGCCGCCACTGCGGAGGTTCTTTTGCCCAAGAGGAGATGATCCAGTTCGAGGGGTTGTGGATCTGTGCCCGCTGCAAGCCGGTTTTCTTTCAGCAACTCAAAGAAGGTGTTCAAACTCCATCGCAGACGGTTTACGGCGGATTCTGGCTGCGATTTGGTGCGAAGATCATCGACTACCTCCTGATTTTCTGCATCAACTTTGCGATCAGTTTGGGGCTGGGCCTGTACGCTGCCTTTGCGCCCTCGAGGTCCGTCTCGAACACAACATGGCTCATCCTCTTTCAACTGGTTCAATTTGTTGTAGTCGTGGCTTACTCCACCTGGTTTCTGGGGAAATATGGCGCGACTCCGGGCAAAATGGCCTGCCGGCTGCGGGTGATCCAGGGAGATGGATCTCGCATTGGATACGGACGCGCGTTCGGCCGATATTTCGCTGAAGTGGTCAGCGCCTTGATTTTGATGATTGGTTACCTGATGGCCGCATTCGATGCGGAGAAACGCGCCCTCCACGACCGCATGTGCAACACGCGGGTGGTGCGAAGCTGAGGGGCCTATGATCCTTCAGCTCCAGCTTAGCTGTCCTCGCTGTAAGACCCGGTTGCCGCCGCACCTGCTGAATACTGAGCGGTATACTGCCTGTCCCACCTGTCGCTGGGCCTTTCAACTGGAGGTATTCCCAGCTCTGTTTCAAGGAGCTGGAGTCGATTCCGGGGGCCGCGCCGTGGAATCCGAGGGAGAAGCCGGCTGCTTCTACCATCCCCAGAAGCGGGCCGTGGTGCCCTGTGACGCTTGCGGTCGCTTTCTCTGTTCGTTGTGCGAGGTTGAACTGGATGGGCGAAAGCTCTGTCCCACCTGCATCGCCATCGGACGCCGGAAAGGGCGCTTGCCGAACTTGCAAAAAGAGGGGGTGCTCTACGATCGGGCTGCCCTGATGCTGGCCACGTTGCCCATTTTGTTTTTTCCGTTCACGATGTTGACGGCTCCAATTGCTTTTGTCCTGGCCATCCGGCACTGGAAAACTCGCGAACGCGTGCTGCCCCGGACGCGCCTCCGCATGATCCTGGCGATTCTTCTGTCCAGCGCGCAGATGGGGGGCTGGGTTTGGCTGGGTTATCTCATCGTTCGTGGACCAACAGGAGGCCAATGACTTCGGGGAAGCGGACCTACCGGCGCCTGCCTGGCAAAAAAAGGAACTGGCTGGGAACCACGTCCCTCTGGGTTGGGCCGGATCACCTGTTGTCGGTCGATCTGCAGGGCTTTATCGAGGTCTACAACCGTTACTACTACACTGACATTCAGTCGATTCTGTTGCAGCCCGATGGCCGGCAGCGCCGCATCACCCGCATCTGGGGTGCCGGTGCAATTCTCGCTTTGAGCTTGCTCCTGGTCTCGCTTGCGAAGTCTGCCTGGATCTGGTCGGGTTTGTGGGCCACTGCAACGGCTACCGCCCTGCTTGGGCTGCTGTTCAACTGGCTGGCCGGAGCGACCTGCACCTGTGAGATCCGAACCCCCGTGCAGAACGTGAGGCTGCCTTCCGTGAACCGCGAGAAGCAGGCACGGAAAGCGTTGGCTGAGCTGCGCGCGCGCATCGCAGCAGTTCAGGGCCGCCTGAGTAGCGACGATTTGGAGCGGGGCATGGAACGGCTTTCTGAAGAGAAGCCCTTGCTTTGGACGCGCATTGCGTCAGAAGCTTCCTCCGGGGCGCTTCCCCTTCGGCCGGCCTCAACCGCCGTTTACACGCTGGTCTTCAGCATCCTGCTGGTTGACGGCGTGGTGAATGGCATGGATGTTTTCCTGAATCACGTGGCGCTTTCGATCGCCTCAACCCTCACCTTCCTGGCGTTAGCCGTGGCCACGGTGGCGGCCCTGATACGAAAAGCTCAGGAACGGGGACCCCAACAGCTCGGAAGACTCCTGGCATCCGTCATCGGATATCTTGGCCTGGTGTACCTGGAGTCGATCGTGGCTTCCGCGTTTGACCCTCCCGCGCAACCCGATCAGTGGCGCTCGACGTGGGAGGTCTTCGTGCAGCATTCGCAGCGGGATATCCTGGCCTCTTCCTGGGTTTTGGGGATCTATTCAATTCTTGTGCCCGCAGCCTTCTGCATCGGAATTCTGGGGTTCATTGCGTTGGCCAGGTGGCGCAAGGAAGGCGGCGTGCCTCCCAGACCCTCGGACTTGGGGTCCCATCGCACCGAGCCACCTCAAGCCGCGGCCGGCCTGGGGTAGAAAGAGCATACCTTCTTTTGGCATTGTCCTCATGGTTCCACTATTTGAACAGAGTTGCTGGCATCATGCCGAACGTGAGGCGGTAGCCCGCTGTCCCGGCTGCGGCCGCTTCTACTGCCGCGAATGCGTCACGGAGCATGAGGACCAGGTCCTTTGCGCTGCCTGCCTGTCCCGAAAGCGCTCGCCGTTGCACGGCTCGAAGCGGCGGCTGCAAGGGCTGGCGGCCGCGCTACAGATCGCTTTAGGACTGCTGGCCATGTGGTTGTACTTCTATTCGCTCGGAAAGCTGCTGCTGGAGGTTCCTGCCTCTTTTCATGAAGGCACGGTGTGGCAAGCCGGTGAACAGCCATGAGCCGCTCCAACCGGTTGGAGGTGCCTGCCCTGGACCTCGTTGAGCAAACGGTGGAGCTGCTGCGAGCCGCGCCGATGGCCACGTGGATGCTCTATTACGTGGGCGCGCTCCCTTTTGTCCTGGGCCTGTTGTACTTCTGGGTGGATGCCACCTACAGTGCCCTGGCTGCCGAAACGCTTTTCGAGAATGCGGCCGCTCTGGGCTTCCTGTTTGCCTGGATGAAGTGCTGGCAGACCGCGTTTGCCAGTCACTTGGCTGACCGGCTGACAGGTGTTTCCCGACGCTGGACGCTCCGCCGTGGCTGGCGTTTGATTTCGAGTCAAGTGTGGGTTCAGGCGACCGGCCTATTCGTGATTCCAGTAGCTCTGTTTTTGGTGGTGCCCTTTGGCTGGGTGCACGCGATGTACCAGCACTATACGGTGCTGGCAGACGGCGAGGCTCCCAGCACACGACAGGCTGCCCACCAGGCGTGGCGCCAGGCTCAACTCTGGCCGCTCCAGAACCACCTGGTAATCTGGCTTCTCAGCCCGTGGCTGCTGGTCGCCACAGCCGGACTCGTTTTGGTCCTGGTTCCCTGGATCCGCACCCAGCTTGATCCTTCCCAGGCGGAGCTCCTATGGCTGCTGTCTTTCGGCGTCCCCTTCCTTTTGGCGGCCAGCCCCCTCAATGTGGCCGTGGCCGTCAACATCGCGGCCAGCTTGATACTGTTGCCGTACCTGCTCAAGATGCTCCTGGGCATTGAGACACGTTTTACACTGAGTGGTCCTTACCTGGTCAACTCCACTTTCTTCGCCCTGGTCTGCAGTTTGACCTATTTGTGCCTGGATCCCTTCCTCAAAGCGGCCTATGTAGTGCGCTGTTTTCAGGCCCGGTCTCGATACTCAGGTGAGGATTTGAAGTCGGTGTTGCGCGAGTGGGTGGCCCGGGGCAGAACGGCCGCCCTGGTGCTCGTATTCGTCTCCATGGGGCTTTTGATCCCGTGCGCAATGGCCCAGGAGCGGCGCGACGCTGGCGAAACCGGAACAGAGGTTGGTCAGCCCCGACGCATCTCTGAGGAGGAACTGGATCGGGCTATCGGCCGCGTGCTGGCACAACGTGAGTACCTTTGGAGGTTGCCGGCGGATGATGGGAACCGTCCGAAGGTCGAAACTCCTGCGTTTTTGGAGACCGCGAGACGGTGGCTGGATCCGCCCTTGCAGATCGTGCGCAAAATCCGGAACTGGTACCGTCGCCTGCTTCGCAGACCGACTCCGGTGACGGCCACCCAAGATGACCGGACCGGCCGACCGAAAGAGTGGATTATTGTCCTGACGGTGGCCAGCGGAATAGTGGCCTGTCTCCTGATGTGGAGGATCTGGCGCCGGCGGCGCCAGCCTGCCAGATTGGTGGTTGCCGAGCCCGCAGTCACGCAGCCGGATCTGGCCAGCGAAGAGATCCTTCCCAGCCAGCTTCCCGAGCACGAATGGTTGGCCCTGGCTCATCAACTGAGGGGACAAGGAGACCATCGTCTGGCCTTGCGTTCCCTCTACCTGGCCAGCCTGGCGTTTCTGGCGGAACAAGGGCTGCTCTCCCTGGCCCGGTTCAAGTCCAACCGGGAATACTTGCGCGAACTGACTCGGCGGGCCCGCCTGCAGCCACAGATAGCTTCGGTCTTCGAGCAGAATGTCGGCCTCTTCGAACCTGTGTGGTACGGTCAGCATCCTGCTGGCCAGGATTCCGTTGACCGCTTTCTGGAAAATCTGGAAAGGATCCGAGCAGATGTTGGGTAGAAACCTGTTGGTGGCAACGTTCCTGCTTCTGCTGGGCCTCTTCTCCTACGGTGTCATCGCTTTGCTCGAGAGTCGATTTGAAGCCGGCGACATGTACGCTCCCTATTCCTCTCTTCGTTCCGACCCTCTGGGCTTGAAGGCTTTCTATGAAAGTCTGGAGCAGCTGCCAGGCACGCAGGTCCGACGGAATCTGGATCCGTCCGGTCGGCTGGTCCAGGAGGAAACCGGCACCCTGATAATTGCCGGGATCCGAGGCTACGAATTGCGCTTCGTCTCACCGCAGGAAGTTCGCCAAATGGAGCAGTTCGTCGGTCGTGGAGGCCGGCTGGCCATCCTCCTTTACCCCCTTCCGCTCGGGCGTGCGCTCTCTTCCGAGGAGGCTTCGGACCAGCAGACCGCAGGCGATCAAAAATCCAAAACAAAGGAAGAGAGTGAATCCTCCAGGAAAGAACAGTCCAAATCGGTTGTTTCCCTGGAGCAGCGCTGGGGGTTTGAAATCGCAGCGGCCCGCGCGGAGGCGAGAAGCGCTGAGACGAGAAAAGACTCGACAAAGGAAGCGCCAGACCAGCCTATGGACCGAAGCGGGAGTCCAGCCTCGTCGCCTCCGGCGCGGGTGAGACTGCCCGGACAGAGCGAGACTCGGGACGTCGGCTGGCACAGTCATGCATTCTTTCGAAAACTGGACCCGGCCTGGAGGATCATTGGCGAGGACGAAGGGAAACCGGTTCTGATCGAGCGGTCGCTGGGAGCCGGATCCCTGGTTTTGTCCGGCGATTCCTATTTCGCCAGCAACGAGGCACTCTGGAAAGATCGTCAGCCTGCTCTGCTGGCCTGGCTGGTCGGCACCTCGCGACAGGTGTTTTTTGACGAGACTCATTTTGGCATTCAGGAGAGCCCGGGGGTAATGAATCTGGCCAGAAGATATCGATTGCACGGGTTGCTGGCCGGTGTGGCGGTTCTGGTTGGGCTCTTTGTCTGGAGGAGCACGACGAGCTTCCTGCCGCCGCTCTCGGAGGCTCCTGGGGCCTCCTTCCGTGTTCGCGCGGGGCGTGACACGTCGGCTGGACTTTCCAGCCTCCTGCGACGGACCATCCCCTCTCACAAGGTTGTGAAGGTTTGCCTTGAGGAGTGGAAAAGGAGCGCGGGGTATGATCCGCGGCCGTTTCACCGGCAAGCCGTGGATTGGGACGAGCTGGAGGCGCAGGCAGCCCAAACGCTGCCTGGGAAGCCTGATCCGGCTGCTGTTTATCGCAAACTGTGCACCCTGATTGGACCGGTACGGTCCACGACGAAAGCGGAGCGCTCGTGACTTCCGCCAAGAAACGGCTTTCAAACTTCTGGATCTGATGAGGACCACGTGAACGATCAACCGCCCAGTACCGACTTTCTCAGAGAGACCCTTCAGCGAGCCCGCAGCGAGGTGGCCCGGGTGATCATCGGGCAGGATGAGGTGATCGACAAGGCGATCATCGTGATTTTCACCGGACAGCACGCATTGATTGAGGGTGTTCCCGGTGTGGCCAAGACGCTGCTGGTGCGCACCTTGGCCAAAGTTCTGGGTTGCGAATTCGGCCGGATTCAATTCACTCCCGACCTCATGCCGGCCGACATCACCGGCACGCACGTGTTTGACCTGCGACGCAACGAATTCACGCTGGTCAAGGGGCCTGTGTTCACGACTTTTTTGCTGGCTGACGAAATCAATCGGGCCCCGGCCAAAACCCAATCGGCGCTGCTGCAGGCCATGCAGGAACGGCAGGTGACCATTGACCGTGTGAACCACCCGCTGTCGGCCAATTTTACGGTTTTCGCGACGCAGAACCCCATTGAGTACGAGGGCACCTACCCTCTGCCGGAGGCGCAGAAAGATCGCTTCATGCTGAAGATCCGCATGGAACCGCCCCGGCGAGAGGAGGAACTCGAGCTGGCGCAAAGGATGTTGGGACCGGAGTCCCCCGAGGCGATTCTGGCGGGTGACACAGTCCGTCCGGTCTTGACGGCTGAGGCCTTGCTGGCCCTTCGCGGCGCCCTGGAACGAGTGGTTGTGCGGCAGGAACTGGTCGGCTACATCGTGGACATCGTGCGCGCCAGCCGGGCTCACGAGAGCATTCTGGTAGGCGCCGGCCCCCGAGCCACGCAGGCACTTCTGTTGGCCAGCCGCGCTCAAGCTGCCATCGAGGGGCGGGACTTCGTTGTTCCCGATGACGTCAAGGTCATGGCCGTTCCGGTCATGGAACACCGGCTGGTTCTGAGGCCGGAGTATGAGATCGAAGGACTGACGGTGCCGGAAGTCGTTCAGCGCTTGTTAGAGGGAGTAACGGTGCCGAGATGATCGTCCCAGCTTCTCGCTTGCTCAGGTGGACCGCTTTGGTCGTCGTGCCGCTGGCCACTGTCATCGGGATGTTGCCGACTACGGCCCTGGAAGCCGGCGTTCTGCTGCTGGGGTTTGTGGCCTTCACGGCAGCGGATGCCTGGCGCGGAAGGCTGGCTTTCGCGGGTGTCTCTGTGAAGGCGCCGCCGCTGGTCCGCCTCTCCATGGGCAAGCCGGGTTCATTCGAGCTGAGGGTGCGTGGTTTCCCTCAGGGAAAGCGCTTGCGTCTCGGACTGGATTTTCCACCCGCCCTCTCAGGTTCGCAAGCCGACATCTGGGCCCAGTTGCCGGTCGGCGTCCAGGAATCGGTCCTGGACTGGCCCTGCATCGGGACTCGACGCGGATCGCACCGGCTGCAGCAGTGCCGCCTGGAGTGGATGTCGCCGTGGTCATTTTGGGCCGTGCGACGGGTGGTTCCACTGGAAGCCGAATTCCGGGTCTTTCCGGACTTGCACGCCGATCGAAAGTCTCTGGCTCCTTTCTTGTTGCGACGCACTGTGACCGGAATGCACGTCCGGCGCCAGATCGGCAAGGGGCGCGAATTTGAAAAACTGCGGGAGTACATACCCGGGGATGGTTACGAAGATATTCACTGGAAGGCCACGGCCCGGCGCGGCCACCCGATCACCAAGGTCTTTCAGATTGAGCGGAACCAGGAACTCTATGTCGTCTTGGATGCTTCCCGCCTCAGTGGACGACCCGTGGGGGAAACCGGCCAGAAGCTTGCCGACAGCCCAGCTTCAGGCGAGGCAGAGCACCCTCCCCCGGCTGTCCTGGAGCGATACATCAGCGCGGCCCTCGTCCTTGGACTGGCTGCCGAGAAGCAAGGAGATTCCTTCGGTTTGGTGGCGTTCAGCAGTCGCATTCAGCGATTCCTGCGAGCAGCGGGCGGCAAGCGACACTTCGGGAGATGCCGGGATGCCCTGTATACGCTGGAAACCGAACCCCTGGCGCCCGATTTTGAAGAACTCAGCACCTCCCTGCGGCTCAGGTTGCGAAGGCGGGCGCTCCTGATTTTCCTGACGGACTTGAGCGATCCGGTACTGGCCGAGCATTTCCTGCGAGACATCGAACTGATCCGCCGCCGGCACCTGGTCGTGGTGAACATGTTGCGTCCGTCCGGCGTGCAGCCCCTTTTCTCGGACCCTAACGTCAAATCCAGCGACGAGCTGTATGAGGCTCTGGGTGGCCACCTGCGCTGGCACAAGTTGCGGGAACTGGAGAAACAGTTCCGCCGGCGCGGCATGCGGTTTTCGTTGTTGGATCACGAGAATTTGAGTCTTCAACTGACGGCGCAGTATCTGGAGGTCAAGCAAGGACAGCGGCTGTGATTCTGGATCTCGACCATTTCCTGCGAACGGAGCGGCCCTATTGGCTGGAACTGCAATCTCTGCTCCAGAGATTGGAGGAGGATCCCCGCACTGAAATGACCTGCGAGCAAACCCTGCGCTTCCACTATCTGTATCAGAGGGCTTCCGGCGACCTGGCCCGCATCATGATGTTTGCGGCGGAACCAGCTATGCGTTCCTACCTGGAATCGCTGGTTTCCCGAGCTTACGCCGAAATCCACGAGACGCGCAGCCGGCCGCACCGACTGAACCTTCGCGGCTGGTTATGGCGGACATTTCCCAGGGTCTTTCGCAAGCATCTCGCGGCTTTTGGAACCGCATTGGCTTCCACCTTGCTGGGCCTGGCCTTGGGCGGACTGGCCATTACACTGGACCCTGCCGCCAAGTCGGTCTTGATGCCCTTTCCGGAACTGCAGGGCGATCCATCGGACCGGGTGGCAGCCGAGGAGCAGCCCGGCCGGACCACCCGTCTGGAAGGGCTCAAGGCCCGCTTCTCGGGTCAGCTGATGACACACAACATCAGGGTTTCCATCTTCACTCTGGCCCTGGGGATGACGTGGGGATTGGGTACGATTATTCTTCTTTTTTACAACGGCGTGATCTTGGGTGCCGTCAGTTTGGACTATATCAATGCGGGCCAGACCCCGTTCCTACTGGGTTGGCTGCTGCCTCACGGCGTCATCGAGATTCCAGCCATCTTGCTGGCGGGACAGGCTGGGCTGGTCCTGGCCGGTGCCCTGATGGGGTGGGGCGACCGTAACCCTGTGCGGAGCCGGTTAAGCCAGGTGTGGCAGGACCTCCTGACGCTCATCGGAGGCGTGGCGATCATGTTGGTTTGGGCCGGAATCGTGGAGGCCTTCTTTTCGCAATACCACGAGCCGGCTGTGCCTTACGCCCTCAAGATCGGTTTTGGAGGACTCGAGTTACTAGCCCTCCTTCTATATCTGAGCTGGGCTGGACGGGATGAGAAAGGAGGATGAGTGCCGAGAGTTCAAACCCTCAAAATCCGAACGCCTGAGGGCATCACTTTCTCCCTGCCCCTTGCCAGTCCCGTCAGCCGATTTCTGGCCGTGACGGTGGATATCGCCTGCCTTCATGCAGCCTCCTCCCTGGCCATCTCCGTCTTCCGCGCGTTCGGCATTGTGAGCCTGGACCTGGCTTCTGGCTTGTGGGTAGTGTTTGAGTTTGTTCTTCAACTGGGCTACGCCGTCGTCCTGGAGTGGCTGTGGCGAGGGCAAACGTTGGGAAAGCGGCTGCTAGGACTGCGTGTCATGGACGCCTTTGGGCTGCGACTGCAGCCCAGCCAGGTGGTCATTCGGAATCTTCTCAGAGCCGTGGATGTTTTGCCGTTGTTCTACCTGGTGGGTGGGGCGAGCTGTTGGCTCAGCAGGCAGGGTCAGCGACTCGGTGACCTGGCTGCCAACACGATTGTGGTCCGTCACGCCCGGTTTGAGGAGCCCAACTTCAACCAGCTGCTGTCGGGCAAATACAATTCATTGAAGGCCTATCCCCATCTTGAGGCCCGCCTGCAACAACGGACCTCACCGCAAGAGGCCGCCCTGGCTCTACAAGCTCTGCTGCGTCGTGACGAACTGAGACCGGAAGCCCGCATGGAGCTCTTTCGCGAATTGGCCGACCATTTCAAGACCCTCGTTCCCTTTCCGGAGGAAGCTCTGGAGGGACTGGCCGATGAGCAATACGTGCGGAATGTGGTCGAGGTCCTGTTTCATCCGCGCCGCATGCCTCGCCCAGTGTGAGTGGTTTCTTTTTCCGGAGGGTTGACTGTCACTGCACGGCGATTTCACGGGCCAGACCGAAGTTGGACTCAGTTCACCCTGGCTTTTCGATCGCTGGGTTTCTGCTTCCCTGAGTGGATGGCCTGAAGCCGGCGGTGAGTGGTCTGGAGAGCGCTGGTGAGCCCGGGGTAGGGCCTGTCGGTCACATCCACCAGCCCGATGTTGTAGTTCTCTCCGTCGAAGCGACCCGTGTTGGGCTCATCAACCCACTGGAACCAGTGAGTGCCGATCAAGGCGGGCATGGCGGCTGCATTCTCGACATAATACCGATATGCCACACCGCGCTCTGCTTCGTTCCCGACCTGTCTCAGTCCGGCAGACATCCCGCGGGCCGGCGTCCCGAAATGAAACTCTCCGATGAGCAGAGGCTTGCCGCTGAGCTTGTGCAGCCGCTCCAACAGGGACCGATCCCGGGCGTAATCGTAGATGTTGATGCTGAACACGTCAAAGTCTGAGGAAGCCCGCACCATCTCATCCACAGCGTGGCCGCCGAAGCGGATTCCGAGAATCAGGTGATTGGGATCCGCTTTGCGAATGGACCGATTGATCACCTCGACATAGCGCTGGTAGGCCGATACGATGAAGGTCTTGCGACGCTCGGGCGTATCACCCCCCTTGAGGAACCGGTTCAGTTCACGCCGGGTGGCCGTCTTGGGACCCTGCTGAATCATGTCGACCACTGTCAGCTCGCGACCCGGCCAGGGTGGTTCGTTGCCAATAAAATAGCCCAGCAGGAAAGGGTCGTCGCGACGGGGCCGACATTGGCGGCCCGCCGCGCTTTCGCAGGTTTCGATGAATTCTTGAGAATAGACGTCCGGCAATCCGAAATAACTCTGCCTCGTTTCCCAGCCGCGCAGATCGACAACGTAGGGCAGACGCTGACTGTTCAGCAAAAGTTCATCGGACCAGTTGGCGATGGTGTTGAGTCCCCACGATTGCATGCGCTGAACCGTCATGTTCACCCAGGGCTGCTGCCAGTCTTCACCGAAGCGGCGCACCAGATTCCAGAGGAAAAAAGAGGCGCCGGACGACTCCCGAGCCGGCCGGCCTTTCAGCAGGCGGGGAGGAGGCAACTCCGCGAAAATGCCATTCCTGCCTTGCAGGGGAGTTGACTGGAAAGGAGTGATCACGTCCACGCCGGTCGAGAAAAAGGAATGCCCGTCGGGATCGACGAACCACCAGGTCCCATGGATCTCTTCGACCCGAAAGAAGCCTGTGGCCTCGGATTTGGTGTTTTGATAGCCGCCATAACGGCAGTATCCGAAATCGGCCGGCTCGCTCTGGTCCTGTTCAGCGCTCCACAGTTTCCTGAGTTCGACCAGCGAGCCGGTTTTTTGGGCCCACTGATCACGAATCCACTGGCCCATCGAGTCGACGAGAGGTTCCCCCTCAAGCACCGCATCGCCGGAAGACTCATTCGCTAACCCCAGCGAACGGACTTCCAGACGGCAATTGACCAGCGGTTGGGGCATGGCCAGGCTGATGGCTTCAACCCGGGACAGAGGTAGGTAGGGGCCCCAGTGGAACATGAAGTACCCGACCATCTGATTGTTGAAGACGTCTGACAGGGTGGTGCCTCGCTGCGGGGGCTTCGCGAACATCGTCAGAGGCAAGACCGCGCGAACCCAGGCATTCTGAAAAGGGTGCAGGTAGAGAGGGCTGACTCCTTGCGGAGTGTGGAGGCGCAGCTGGAACCGTTGAGGAGAGGAGGGCCGGAACTGGATGACGAGAAATCTGAAGGTCGACCAGTCGGACGAAACTCCTTCCAGGTCCTTCAACTCCCACCGTCGTTCTGCCAAGTCCTGAGTCGCGTCAAAACCCACCTGGACGTCGCGGAGAACCGGCGCCTCGCCGGCCACAGCCGTTGCCGTGAAGAAAGCCCAAACCAGAATCAGTTTCGTCCTCATCTTTGTCACCTCGGGAACGACATCTGTCGAGAGTGTAACTCCCGATTCAACCTGAGGGGCGGAAGGAAAACAAAGAATCCCTTTTGAATCGTCAAGCCGACTTTCGACTGTTGGGCACGTTGTCGGCATGCGCTTCGACTCGGCGCGCAAGCGTTGACTTAAGGAGTCCCGGCACGTTCATGTGACGGGTGATGAACCGGCTGTCGGTACTTTTGAGGCCCCTTATGCAGCGGGACGGAGCCTCTTACGGCGTGATAGTTGTCGGAAGCGAAGGCTAAAAGCGGACTGGTCCCTGTCACCTCAACACAACAGGC
This sequence comes from Acidobacteriota bacterium, assembly GCA_040753175.1. Lineage (GTDB taxonomy): Bacteria > Acidobacteriota > Terriglobia > Versatilivoradales > Versatilivoraceae > JBFMEW01. Next base: position 63,038 of record JBFMEW010000029.1, read on the forward strand.
CGAGGGGCTAATCCCCGGCCTGAAGTGTTTTCGTTGAACAGTCGTGTCCTACCGGATGGCTACGACCTACGCTTTTTCGGCAGTGACGGGAGTGGCTGTCCGATTCTTTATGGGAACGAATTCCCTCAAAGCGGCGCCCACGTACACTTGTCGAGGTCGGGCAATTTTTTGTTCCGGATCATCGAGCATCTCCAGCCACTGGGCCAACCAGCCTGCCGTACGGGGTATGGCAAAGAGAACCGTAAACATATCGGGAGTGAATCCCATGGCCTGATAGATGATCCCCGAGTAGAAATCGACGTTGGGATAGAGTTTCCGCTTGATGAAGTAGTCATCCTGCAGGGCGATGCGCTCAAGTTCCAGGGCGATTTCCAGCTTGGGATTCTTTCCGGTTACCTCGAAGACTTCCTCAGCCGTTCTCTTGATGATGCGAGCTCTGGGGTCATAGTTCTTGTAAACACGATGGCCGAATCCCATGAGTTTGCCGTGCCCGGCTTTCACTTTTTCGACATATTCGGCCACGTGATCGACAGAACCAATCTCGTCAAGCATCTTCAGGACCTGTTCGTTGGCTCCTCCGTGCAGGGGACCCGACAAAGCTGCGGCGGCTGCGGCCGTCGTGACGAACGGATCGGCATGGGAACTCCCCACGCTGCGCATCACATTGGTGCTGCAATTCTGCTCGTGATCGGCATGGAGAATGAAGAGGACGTCCAGAGCATGCGCCAGAACGGCATTGGGTTCGTAGCGGGGTTCCGTCATTCTCCACAGCATGTTCATGAAGTTCTCGGTGTAGCTGAGCCGGTTGTCCGGATAGACGTAGGGCAAGCCCAAGCTGTGACGATAGGCATAGGCGGCGATGGTTGGCATCTTGCCGAGCACGCGGAGGACCTGGAGCTGCCGGAAGGAGCGTTTGTCGATCGTCTTGGCATCCGGGTAGAAAGTGGACAGGGCAGCCACGGTGCTGACCAGCATGCCCATCGGATGAGCATCGTGATGGAAGCCGTCCATGAACTTCTTGATGTTCTCATGAAGCATGGTGTGATGGGTGATCTTGTTGACCCACTCGTCGAGTTCGGCGCGGTTCGGGAGCTCCCCAAACAGAATCAGGTAGGCCACTTCCAGAAAAGTACACTTCTCGGCGAGCACTTCGATCGGATAGCCCCGATATTGGAGAATCCCTCGCTCGCCGTCGATGAAAGTGATGGCACTTCGGCAGGAGGCGGTGTTTAGGAATGCGGGGTCATAGCTCATCACCCCAAAATCCTCGGGGTCACTTTTGATCTGGCGGAGGTCCATGGCCCGGATGTTTCCATCAGTCAGAGGCAGGGCATAGGTTGCCTTGGTCCGATTGTCCAAAACCATAAGGGTGTTATCGTCCATCGGCTTGGTCTCCTTTCTTTGATTCCAGACTGAAATCCCAATGCAAGATCTATTCAGGAACCTGCTTCGAAGCGCCAGGCGTTACCGGAAAACCTCGCTTCGCGGCAGTCGACATTCGAGAGCGATGGCAGGGATCGAGGTTAGGGGTTGGGGGGCCGGCCCCCGTTCAAGTGGAGCTGTCGGGCCTACCAGCGTTGGCCTGTGAAAGAGGCTCAGTGCCGTCGCAAGAATTTCACTACGTTGGTTTGGTGCAGCCGACTTGTGAACTTTGTGAACTCCCGGCGAGAGACGGCTTCCACGGCACCCTTCAAAGTGGCCTTCATCTCGTGTTCTGCAACCGGCTTTGGCAGACATTCCCAGGCTCCCTGATGAATCGCTTCCATCCAGAAGGTCATCTCCGTTGGAGGGACCAGAAGAACCAGCTCTGCCTGCGCGTAGCTCTTCTTAAGAGACGGCAGAAACCGCAATGTTGTTTCAAGCGAATCCGGGACATCGAGCACGACCACTTCGGGCTCGACCGATGAGGGTGACAGACCGGCCCACAGAGATTGCTGAAAAAAGAGTGCATACGACTCATCCTTCAGGAGACGAATCAGCATCCGTTGGCAGTCTTCGTCGCCCGATATGCACAGCACTCTGGCACTCTCGTGCTTTACTCGGATGGGTTTGGCGCTTGCAGTCGCCACGCTGTTCCTCAGTCCGGGCCACCGCTCCTCGTGCTGGAAGCCTGCCCGGATACCACCAAAGGGCCTGGACTCGCTGGAAGCCGCAACCGTTTCTGAAGTGCTACTGCTTAATCCAACAAAAGACTGCGAGTGCCTGACTGGTCCTTAAGGCTGATACGTGCTGACCGAGCTCCTGGAGCGTACTGGAGGGGTTCGCGAAGGTTAGGCCGCGTTAACTCTCACTTCCGACCAAGCTTGAGACCGTGCGGCTGAATCGATGGTGATCGCCCCAAAAGCCTACAGTCAGAAGTGCAGTTCGTTTGCCAAGCCAAGCCAAGCCGATGTTTTCGGAAGGCCTGACTCGACAATCACTCGCACGACAATTCAGTCGATGGAGGCGGGGCCTGATGGGGCATTTCTCTCATAGTGGCTCACTTGCCCCACGTCTGGGAGTCCCGATTATTCCTCAGGTTACAGAAGGATGGTGCCTTCTCCTGCCGCTTCGAGCAAGCCGTGCCGGCCTGGCGTGGCAGAGCAGTTTGGACAATCTCGTGCACGGGACTCGGCATCATGGATCCGGCCAAGCCAGTTTCCCGCCGCCATTTTCTTCAGATTGCCGCCCTGGCTTCTCTTTCAGGGAGCACCCTTGTCTCCTGTTCGTCGCCGACCAGACGTTGGCGATTCCTGAGTGACAATGAAGCCTTGCTGGTTGAGACCCTCTCCGAGCAGATCATTCCGACGGACGAGGACCCAGGCGGCAAATGGGCGAACGTGGTCAGATTCGTCGATCGCCAGCTGGCCGGCCCCTACCTGCGCTTTCGGAACCTCTATCGGCAGGGCCTGTCCTGCCTGCAGAGCACCAGTCAGGCCGTTCATGGCAAGTTCTTTCTGGAGCTCAACTGGGATCAGCAGACCCAGCTGCTTACACGCTTGGAGAACGATCAGGTGCCGGAGGGTATCTGGGTGAGTCTGTCGTCGTCGAAGTTTTTCGGGATCCTCTGTGAGCATTGCCTGCAAGGGTTCTACGGAAGCCCACGGCATGGTGGCAACCGGGATGGGATCAGCTGGAGGATGCTGGACCTGGGCTACCCTCAGGTTTCTCCTCGAACGGGACCTGGTTCGCCTGAGATTGAAACGGGTGTCAAATGACTCAGACCCACGTCAATGCCGTCATCATTGGGGCCGGTGCAGCGGGAGGGATTGTCGCCAAGGAACTGGCTGTAGCCGGTCTTCGCGTCACTCTATTGGAGCGAGGCCGCTTTCAAAGCTTCGACGACCACGACCACGACGAATTGATTTCTCAGCGCACCACGGTACTTGGCAATGCCTTTGGACCCGATGACACGCGCCACAAACGAGTGATTAGACGGGACGGCGAATGGCGAACGGTCCTACCCAGTGAGGGCGGCTATCAAAACAACGCCGCCTGTGTTGGAGGAGGGACGTTCAGCTACGGCGCCATGGCTTGGCGGTTCATGGAGCAGGACTTTCGGATGCGCTCCACCTACGGAACGCCGGAGGGCAGCACCCTAGAGGATTGGCCCATCAGCTACCAAGATTTGGAGCCCTACTACGAACGTGCCGAATGGGAGATCGGCGTGTCGGGCGACCACCGGCAGAACCCGTTCTCTCCACCCCAGCGCAAAGCCTATCCCATGCCTCCCATGCCCTACACGCGGGAGGGGCACATGCTGGAAAAAGCGGCCCAGCGGCTCCAATTGCATCCCTTTCCCGTTCCAATGCTGCGCAACTCGGTACCTTACGGGGGCCGTCCAGCCTGCATCCATTGCCGCTACTGTGTCGGGTTTGCCTGCGAAGTCAACGCTAAGTGCGGCACACACAATACAGTGATCCCGGTTGCGTTAGCCACCGGGAATTGCGATCTCAAAACGGAGTGTGTGGCCAAGGAAATCACGACCGACTCGCGCGGACGCGTACGGGGGGTGGTGTACTACGACCAACACGATCGCGAGCAGTTTCAGCCGGCTGACCTGGTGGTGGTTTCGGCGTCGGGCACCGAATCGCCTCGCCTGCTCCTGAACTCCAAGTCGCAGCTGTTTCCCACGGGACTGGGGAACCGCAACGACTGGGTGGGACGCAACCTGCAAGGACACGGCTACCCGGGTTGTTTTGGGCTCTTCGAGCAGGAGACCTACGACGATGTGGGCCCAGGAGCCTGCATCGCCATCTGCGACTATAACCACGGCAATCCCGGGTTGCGGGGCGGAGCGATGCTGGCCAACGAGTTCATCCGCCTACCCTATCTGTTTGCCATGCGACGCCCTAAAGGGGCTCCCCGCTGGGGAAAGGCGCACAAGGACTTCCAGCGGAACTGGTTCAAGCGCAGCGTGAGTGTGATGGGTCCGGTTCAGGAGATGCCGGTCTTCCAATCCCATGTTGAAGTGGATCCTGTCGTCACCGACCACTGGGGCATTCCGGTGGCCAGAATCTCCGGCCAGCGACATCCCCACGACCTTGAAATCTCGGAATTTGTGGCTTCCCGGGCGAAGGCCTGGCTCGAGGAGGCCGGGGCCGTTGAAACCTGGACCTGGATTCCTGGAAAGGGAGTAAGCGGCGGGCAGCACCAAGCCGGAACGTGCCGCATGGGAAAGGATCCCAAGACCTCCGTCGTGAACCGTTACTGCCAGATGCACGACATCGACAACCTCTTCGTTGTGGATGGTAGTGTCCATGTGACCAATGGTGGTTTCAATCCGGTGCTGACCATCATGGCCATTGCTTACTGGGCGTCCGACTACATCAACAGAGAATGGAAAGGTACCCGCTTTCGCTGAGCCCCCCTCCGCGCCGGACGCTCTTGTTCTGGTGCGAGCTCGTCTGTTGCCGGGCGTAGAGGCACGCTGATGAGATCCCGAAGACTCAAACTCGTCCTTGCAGTAGGGGTTGCAGCGCTGGTCCTTCTAGCTGTGTCCAATCTCGGATACAACGCTGGATCAACCGTCTCAGGGCAGTATTGCACGACCTGCCACCTGATCCAGCCGGCTTATGACCGATGGGCTGATTCGTCTCATCGGCAGGTGGCGTGCAAGGAATGCCACGGGAGCGCCTTGACGTTAGACCTGGACTTTCATCAAACCAACTTTCGCCGGCTGATCAGTCAGCTGAAGGGCAATACTGGAGACCGGATCCTTCTCAGGGGAGCGCAGGCGGAAACGATGGTCGAAGAGTGCCTGCGATGCCACCGCAATGAGCACGCGCGTTGGAAGGCAGGCGGTCACTCGGCGACCTACACCCACATTTTTCTGAATGCCGAACACAACCGGAAAAGGCTGCTGGTGGAGGACTGTGCTCGCTGCCATGGCATGTTTTTCGAAGGCACCGTGGCGGAAGTGGTGGCCCCTCTCGACCAGACTGGACCCTGGCGCCTCGTCAATGCCGAAATGGCTTCGCAGGCGGTCATTCCTTGTCTGACCTGTCACCAGGTTCACCGCCTGGGCCAACCGCTGGGTCGTCCCCATTACGCGCAACCCCGGCAGATCGCCCAATCCAGAATCATCAAGACTTCTTCCCTGGGCTTCTATGACCGAAGGGAAAAAGCCCATATTTCCTCCGATTTGTTGCCCATGCCCGTCATGGTTCGCAACGGGCAGCCCGTGCGGATGAGTCCCGACGTCCGCCAGCGGCTCTGTTACCAGTGTCACGCGCCGGAAGCCACGGCCGAAGTCGGCTCGGGCGACGACCGGACCGGCATGGGTGTACACGAAGGAATCGGTTGCCTGGGTTGCCACGAATCCCACTCGTTGGATGCGCGCCTTTCCTGCGCCAATTGTCATCCCCGCCTGTCCAATTGCGGCTTGGATGTTGAAAAAATGGACACCACCTTCAAGGCCCACCAGAGCCGGCACAACATTCACTTTGTCGCTTGTCGGGACTGTCATCCGCGAGGGATCCCACCGCGAAAGCTCGCCCGATTGGACGGAAACCGAATTCCCCGATAAGCTATCCTACTAAGGATGCTGCCATGGTTTTTGCGCTCGGGATGCCGGGCCGCTTTTTGGCAACCGATGTGCACCGATCTTGCAGTGGGTGATGCGGATTACCGTCACGCGTGCCGCGGTCCTGAAGCGACCCGACCGTACGCTGGATAAGGAGGTTGACCATGATTCGATTCAAGCGAATCCTGTTTCCAACCGATTTCTCGCCAGCCGCCGGTTACGCCTTGGACTACGCGATCTCGTTGGCTTTGGAGCACGAGGGCGAGATCCTGCTCATGCACGTTCTCGAAGAAATCGATCTGAATTTTCCATTCTCTCTGGCCCCCTATCCTGCAAGTGTGGAATACCGTCACGGTTCTGAAGATCAAGTCAAATCCGAACTGGCCAAGGTCATTTCTCCTCAACTGAGGCGACAGATTCGAGTAGGCGAAATCGTCGTGAGGGGAAAGCCTTTTGTGGAGATCGTGCGCGCCGCCAGGGATCAGGAGGCTGATCTGATCGTCCTGCCGACACACGCTGCGCCGGGGTTGAAGCACTCTCACCTGGGTTCAACCACCGAGCGCGTGGTCCGATCCGCGACCTGTCCGGTGCTGGTCATTCGTCACCCCGAGTGCGAATTTGCCATGCCCTGAAATCTGTGCGGTCAAGGAGGCGCATATGAGCATCGCGAAGAAGGTGAAAGACTATCTGGAACAGAACCATGTTCCCTATACCCACTGCCGGCATCGGCCGGCCTATACGGCTCAAGAGCTGGCCGAGGCTCAACACATTTCAGGCTGGAACGTAGCCAAGACGGTTGTGTTTCAAGCCGATGACCAATTCGTTATGGTGGTGCTGCCTGCGGCTTTCAGGGTCGACCTGGAGGAGCTGAGACAGGAATTACCGTTCGACACGCTCAAGCTCGCCAGCGAAAAGGATTTGGCCTGGTTGTTTATGGATTCCGAATTGGGAGCCATGCCGCCATTTGGCAATCTCTACAAGCTCCCGGTCTATGTGGATCAATCGCTGGCCGCCCGGGAGGAGATCGTGTTCAATGCCGGGACCCATATGGACACCATCCGGATGCGGTATGCGGATTTTGAGAAACTGGTGCATCCCCAATTGATCCACGCAGCTTTCGCCAGGACAGGCGATTAGTTGAGGCGTAATCCTTTGCTCGATCACCGATGCCTAGGGCATGAGGAGAAGGCGGCAGAATCCGGCTTAAGCTGCTTCCAGAGGAGGGCGTGAGATGCTGATCGAACGACTGACCCAAAAGATCCCGACCAGGTCCGTTGAAGTCAAGCTGTTCGCCGGGTCTATCCTGGTGGCCCTGGTCATTGCGCTGAGCATGGTTGGAATATTGGAAGCCTTCGATTTTCCCGTTAATCCGGCCGTTCCCGCGACGGTTGCCGCCATCGGAGCGGCCATCTTTGCCGCACGGACACGGAAATAGGCGCGAAGGGGAAGGGCTCCGATTGGCTGCCATCAGGAGATGGGCGGATTCCTTCTGCTGCCAGGCTGTTTCCTGCCCATTCCCTGGCAGGCCGGCAACGACCGGTGATCGCTCCATTCCGAGGCTTGGCAGGATTGGCCCGTCTGGGGTGGGTTCAGGAAGGTTCCTTAAGCAGCAGTGATTGGAAGATGCTGTGGTTCCCCTTCTCAAATGAATAGGCTGCCGCTGCCATGAACAGTTTCCAGATGCGAAAGTTGACTTCGCCTACCAGCCGGCAAGCCTTTTCCTTCGCCTGGTCCAGGTTGTGGCCCCAGGCTCTCAGTGTGAGCGTGTAGTGCTCGCGCAGGCTTTCCACGTTGCGAACCTCAAAGCCGACCTGCTCCGCATGTCCGAGCACCGTATCCAAAGGAGTCATCTCAGCGTCAGGAAAGACGTATCGGTTCAGAAACTCGCGATGGATGAATCCTAGCCTGCTGCGGTTGGCGGAGATTCCGTGGTTTAAGAACAGCCCGCCTGGCTTCAGGAGGCGGTGAATGTGCTCGAAATAAACGGGAAGCTGGCTCTCCCCCACGTGCTCGACCATCCCGATGCTTGCAATCTTGTCGAAAGCAGCGGGTTGGTCCATCGCGCGGTAATCCAAAACCCGGATTTGGCATCGCTCTTCAGACAGGCCCGCCCGCCTGGCGCGCTCCCGAGCCAATTGGGCCTGTGGTTCGCTCAACGTGATGCCGGTTACCCTGGCTCCGTAGATGGTGGCAGCGTGGATGGCTAGTGCCCCCCAGCCGCAACCTACGTCGAGAAACGCTTCGTCCGGCCTCAGCTTCAGCTTTCGACAAACGAGATCCAGCTTGTTCCACTGCGCCCCGATGAGGTGCTGCGCCGGCGAAGAGAAAAAGGCACAGGAGTACACCATGGAGGGGTCGAGCCACAGAGAGAAGAATTCATTGGACAGATCGTAATGAGAGGTGACCGCCGCTTGGTCGCGGCCTTCCGAGTGCTTTAACCCGGGCAGCTCTGCGGGTCGAGCGCTCCCGCTGTCTGGAGTCTGAAGCCGGGACAACTGCCAACCGAGTCGCACGCGGTCCGCCGGTTTCCACTTTCTGATCAGAAGATGGTCTGCGGCGTGAAAGACGGATTCGAGGTCTCCTTCCACGTCCAGCTTCTGGTGGATGTACGCTTCGCCCATGGCTAGATCCAGGGGTGGAGACATCATGCTTTGGACCGCGGAGGGGTGATTCAGAACAAGGGTAAATTTGGGGGCTCCCCCTCCCTCCGCCGCCCAGGTCGACCCGTCCCAGAACCGGACATCAAAGTCCCGCGGGTGGTAGTCCTCGAACAAAAGCTGAAGTAACGACGAGGCGTGGGCCAGCTCAGCACCACCCGCGTCCGGTTCCATTCTTGTGGCCATGGCTTTCCCCTCCGGCAACGCTTCGCGACGCAACTACAGCAACGGATTGGATATTCAGCTTTGGGGCCTGAAATCCTCTGGCCGGCATCAACGATCCACAGCGCCTGGCCAGGTTCGCATCAGGACAACACATGAGCCCTCAGGATAACTTCCTGGTGACTCAAACGGCCCCTTTCTTTTCCTCAGACTCTGACAGACAGCACCTGATCGACCCCCACTGGCACAGGTGGGGCTGCGCCAAACGGCCCTGCACAACGGTTTCCAAAAAGTACGGCTCGCTGCAAAAAAAACCGGGGCACTGTCGGGGAGCCGCCGCGCGGCTTCTCGGAAAGCGTTGGGCCCTTCTGACGCCTTGCGGACCATCCTGGGCCACGTGTCTTTACGGGATCTCCGAAGGAGAAGATCTTGCGTCGCTCAGGCCACCACCGATGCTGGCCCGTCGGCCTGGGAGACCCTGCCTAGCAGCGTCTCCAGGACTTTGACTTTCCCCTGCAAAATCACCTTAAACTCATAGGTGGAGGTTCTTCGGATCTCCTCATGCAGGTCCCGGCAACTGGACTGCAGGATTTCAGCCAGGAGATCTTGCTCTTCCTGAGTCATTTCCAGTGTCATGATCCATCCTCCTTTCGTTGGAGCTCGAACGGAGAACTGTGGCTGGCGCGGTGTGTTTGACAGCAGAAATCAGAGAGCTGAAACCAGTATAGCACTTCGAAGGCAGGGTTGTTTCGCTCATCCGGCTCCTTCTGCCTTGTGGCTTCGATCAGCACCAAATCTTGCATCTGGGCTGATGCCCACGAATGCCAGATCCACATGGCATCGAGCCAAATCCTCGATCGGATCACCTGCAAAATCGCGCCGTCCGTGAGCGATTTGGGCGGACAGTCTGGTTTTGTTCATTCGTTGAGCGCGGGTTGGAAGTGCTGAGTGTTCGAGTGAAGCAAGCTGACCCGCTGGCTTCGAACAGAGCGAACAGCTTTGATCTTTCGCCGGGAATCGCCGGCTGGCCGTATAATCACAACAGGCACCCCTGGGTCTCTCCAAGTCCGGTCAAATCGGGATCGGCGAAAGGGGAATTCTATGGGTCACAAGATAGGGCACAAACACCCTGCAAAGAAGACACGTCGCTATCCCTTTGCTGGCAAGAAAAGAGCTCTGGTGGCAGAACAGCAGTTTGAGGGAGCGTCGGCGATGCATCCCTCGACCATCCGAGCCCTTGGGCGCTTTCCGCATTGGGACCGGCAGAAACCTGCGAAGGGCCGGTGAAATCCGGCTTCTTGGCAAGGCACGAGCCGTTGCTTTACAAACTGCCGTAACAGACACCCAGGTTGTGGCGAGGAGCTCGCCGGCCGGGTGTCTCTTTGATTCGTACTGCCTCGAGAGACCGGGGGGGCTGCGCCAGGCTGCGATAAGGAGACCGAGATGTGGAGAGCAACGTTTCGGCGGCGGCAGTTTCTCAAGAAAACCACGCTGGGCACAGCAGGCTTCGCGATAGGGGGTGCAACGATGGATGGATTGGCCCGTAGCGAGAGCGACCAAAAATTGGCCATCCTGGGCGGCGAACCGATCCGAAAGGATCCGTTTCCAGCCTGGCCCATCATCGAAGCCCGAGACGAGAAGGCCTGGTTGGAAGTGCTCCGTGCCAGGCACTGGTTTCGCGGAAACGGCGACATGGTGAGTCGCTTCGAAGGGGAGTTTGGCCGGCTCATGGGCTCCAAAGAGTGCCTCGCCACGGCAAACGGCACCAGTGCCTTGTTGGCCTCGCTGGCGGCCTTGGGTATTGGTCCCGGCGACGAGGTGCTGGTGCCGCCCTATACCTTCGTGGCCACCGTCAACGTCGTTCTGCTACACCATGCCTTGCCGGTGTTTGTCGACACCGACCTCGACACTTTTCAAATGGATGCTACGAAGCTGGAGGCGGCCATCACCGAGAAGACGCGATGTGTCATTCCGGTACACCTGGGCGGCAGCGCGGCGGACCTGGACACCATTCGGAGTTTGAGCAAGAAACACGGGCTTTCGGTCGTTGAGGATGCCTGTCAGGCTCACCTGGCCGAGTGGCGAAATCGGAAAGTCGGTACCTGGGGCCACACGGGCTGTTTCAGTTTTCAAGTCAGCAAGAACCTCAGCTCCGGAGAGGGCGGAGCGATCGTCAGCGACGATTCCGAGCTGATGGATCGTTGCTATTCCTTTCACACCAACGGTCGCGCGCGAAACCGGCCCTCTGCCGGCTTTGCCTATGTCCGCAATGGGGCCAACCTGAGAATGACCGAGTTTCAGGGAGCCTTGCTTCTGCAGCAGATGCTGCGGCTCGATGAGCAGTCGCGCACCCGTGAGCAGAACGCCGAGTATCTGACTCGACAGCTCAGCGAGATCCCCGGCATTCATCCGGCCCGGCAGCTACCCGGTTGCACACGGAATGCATACCACCTTTACATGTTTCGCTACGACCCCTCACATTTTTCCGGTGTGCCGCGGGACCGCTTTCTGGACGCCCTGCGTGCCGAAGGAATTCCCTGTTCTCCGGGTTACTCCCCGCTGAACCAGGAGCCCTTCCTGAAGGAGGCGCTCCACTCAAGGGGCTTCCAGGCCGTTTACGGTCGCCCGCGAATTGAAGAATACTTCAAGCGTATCTCCTGCCCCGTTAACGACCGGTTGTGCCGGGAAGCCGTCTGGTTCACACAACCGATGCTGCTGGGGGCCCGCAGCGACATGGATCAGATTGCCCAGGCCATTCGCAAAATCCAGTCGGCTTCCTCTGAGCTGAGCCGCCAACAGAGCGAAACCTGAGGCGGGTGTCGTCACAACGTTTCTTCTTCGGTTACGGTGGTCGCCACCAAGGCATAGGTATCGTCTGATATCTTAGTGAGAGCCACACTCGGCCGGTTCGCAGTTTCCCGCATCATCTGGCCTTCCCCGATTTGGATCGTTTTTGCCATCGACACAGGTGAGGAGCCCATTCAAATGGAAAAACTGCTGGAGTCCTGCGACAGAGAACTGGTGATGCTCGACGTTCCAGCTCCCACGCTGGAAGCGGCGGTGCTGACGATGATTCAGGATTTGGCCCGCAAGGAGTTGATCCGAGGCGAAGATGTTTCTGAGATACTGGATGGCCTCCGCCGCAACCAGGAATTATCCGGGTCGGTCATCGGGCACTCCCTGGCTGTTCCTCACGTCTACCTGGACTGTATTTCCCAACCCCTTATTGTCATTGCCCGGCTGAAGCATGGCATCAACGCCGGAGCGCCGGATGGCGCTCCGGCGCGCTTCGTGTTCCTGCTGCTGGGTCCGCGCGGTAGCGCCGCCGATCATCTCGACACTCTGGCCAGAATTGTGCGGCTGATGTCTGATGATGAATTCCGTTACCTGGCGGGAGCCGCCAAGAACATCCTGGAGTTTCGCCGCGCCATCGAGGTGCGCATGCGCGCGGAAGTCGCCGTGCGCCCTTCGGCCGTCGCAGAAGGCCTGCAGTTTACAGGACGGCTGTTTGGAGGCCTCCTGGCCGACATGCGGCGGCGTTCTCCTCATTACAAGCAGGACTTCATCGATGGGCTGCATCCCAAATGCCTGGGAGCGGTCCTCTTTCTCTTCTTTGCCTGCCTGGCCCCGGCCATCATTTTCGGCGGGTTGATGCATGGAGAGACCAACGGCGAGATCGGTGCCGTTGAGATGATCGTTGCCACGGCGTTTTGCGGACTGGTGTATGCGTTGTTGGCCGGCCAACCCATGATCATTCTGGGCGGCACCGGTCCGATGCTGATCTTCACCGGCATTTTGTACGCCTACTGCCGCGAGCATGGGATTGCGTTCCTGCCTGCCTATGCGTGGGTTGGCTTTTGGACCGGCCTGATCCTGCTGATCCTTTCGGCCACAGATGCCAGCGGCTGGATGCGGCACTTTACACGATTCACCGACGAAATCTTCGCGGCGTTGATCTCGGTCATCTTCATTTACGAAGCCGTCACGAAACTGATCCAGATCTTTCATCAGGCCAATTCCGATCAAGCGATCGGTCACGATATCGCCCTCTTGTCGCTCTTGCTGGCCATCGGGACGTATTACGTCGCCTTCAGTCTCAGCGCGATTCGAAAAAGCCATCTGCTGGTTCACACCGTTCGTGAATTCCTGGCTGATTTTGGACCGACACTGGCCATTGCCTCTATGGCGCTGATCGCTTATTTCTCCCGGGAGACCATTCCACTGGACCCGCTGCCCGCTCCGCCCCAACTGCAAACCTCAACAGGGCGACCGTGGTTGGTACCGTTCCTGGAAGCCCCGACCTGGGTCATCGGCCTCGCCATCGTGCCCGCGCTCTTGTGCAGCGTCCTGGTCTACCTCGACCAGAACATCACGGCCCGCCTGGTCAACAGCCCGGATAACAACCTGAAAAAGGGAGAGTCGTACCATCTCGACCTGGCAGTGGTCGGCATCTTGCTGGCGTTGTGCTCGGCGTTCGGCCTGCCTTGGCTGGTTGCGGCTACGGTGCGTTCGCTCAATCACGTTCGGGGACTGGCGACCACCGAAGAGGTGGTTGACAAGTCGGGCGCGTCACACACCCACATTCTGCACGTTCGTGAGAACCGCGTCACAGGCTTGGCCATCCACCTGTTGATCGGCCTTTCGCTCCTCCTCTTGCCCCTCCTTCACTACATTCCAATGCCTGTTCTGTTCGGGCTGTTCCTATACATGGGCGTGGTTTCGATGAGGGGCAACCAGTTCTTCGAGCGACTGAGCTTGTGGGCAACCGATCCAAAACTCTACCCGGCCACCCACTACGTCCGCCGGGTTCCCAGAGGCGTTGTCCACTTGTTCACCGTGGTGCAGCTGGTCTGCCTGGCTGTCCTGTGGATGGTGAAGACGAGCGCCTGGGGAATCCTCTTCCCGTTGTTTGTGGCGGTGCTGGTCCCGGTCCGCTTGGGGCTGAACCGATTCTTCGATTCACGGCATCTGACTGTTCTCGACGCGGAAGAGATTCCCGAAGAGGAAGAAGAACACTGGGCCGACTGAGGTGCTATGGTTCAGGGCGAATGCCTCGGGCGAGACTGGCCGGCCTCTGGGGTGATCCTCAGCGTTGCCTGAGGTTCTTAAGCTCGACGATGGCTCCAAGGTGGTTTGCATCGAGCGAGAGCACCTCCTGTAATTCCGGGGCCGCTTCCTTGGTCTTGTTCTGTGCGAGCAGTCCCAATCCAATCAGGTAATGAGCCGAGGCTTTCCAGGCCCGTTCGCTCCGCGCGGTTTCGAACCGTGAAAATGGGTTGATGAGGGGGGTGGTGCTGAGTCGCTTTCCCCCAGTCTGAACCAGGGACGAACCGATTTGGTTGGCCTCCAGGTTCCTGGCCAGCTTGCGTAGCGCCAGAGCTCGAAAGTAGTCGGTTTCGGAACCCTCAGCCCTCCCCTCGGCTGCTTTCTGGTAGGACTCCCGAGCTTTTTGGGTGTCGCCCAGAGCTTCATGGGCTGTCCCAATCCAATAGTAAATGTGGGGAAACTCCTGTCGTCCGTAACGAGGTGCCACCTCCAGGTTCTCGGGAAACTCCAGTGCCGCCTGGTAATCGCGCAGCGCTTGGGCATGCTGGCCTTCTGCGGCGAATTTCTGGCCTCGCAGCAGATGGGCCGCCACAAAATCTGCGTGCATTCCTTCAATTCCCTCCCAGACATGGAAGTGGTGGTGTTCAAGCCAGTAAAGAGCCTTGTCGTGGTCACCCAGCAGAACGTAAAGCTTCACCAAGCGCGCCAGGGCATCGTCTCGCTTGACGATGGTTTGCAGATGCTTCTCCAGCAGCGTCCTGCGCCTCTCCGGCGGGGCTCCCGAAGCCTCGAGAACCACGTCCAGTTCGTACCAGTAGCGGGCTTCCTCAGGATCCAAAGCAACCGCCTGCTCCAGACTCGCCACGGCTTTGGGCAAATTGTTTTCGAGGTGAGCATAGGCAAAGCCCAGGTTTCGATGAACCGGAGCAAATGAGAGGTCAAGCGCGCGGGCCAGTTCCCATTGACGAAGGGCCTCGGCCGGTTGGGAATCGTAAAGCAGATTTCCCAGAAAATAGGAAGCGCGAGGGTCTTGGGCATTCGCCAGCTTGGCTTGTTGCAAGACGGAGATGGATTCGGCGCGAAAAGGGAAGCAGTAGTCGGGAGACATCCGGCCCCCACGGCGAAAGAAATCCAGCGCTCGCACAGGGTCCCCTTTCTGCTGCCAGGCGAAGCCCAGGTGATACGCCAGCAGAGGATCCTGGCGGCCCTCGCCGGAGTCCAGCTTCCGCGTCAACACCGCAATGGCCTCCTCCCACATGCCGGCGTTTTCGTAATCCACCGCCAGCTCGAGGTAGGATTGCGGTTCGCCACGCATTCGTTGAGCAAGAGCCTTCCGCGCGGCCTCCGCTTCAGCCTGTTGACCCAAAGCCGCGTGGATCATCGGAAGTTCGTTGCCGGCACGAAAATCCAGGGGATCCAGACGAAGGGTTGCCGAGGCCAGTTCTTGAGCTTCCGAGTGCCGGTTCAGGTGCCGTAAGATCGCTGTCTTCAGATTCAATGCCTGGGTGTTCCAAGCATTGACGGAAAGAGCGTGGTTCACCAGTTCCAGAGCTTTCGGAAAGGAACGTTCGGCGGCGGTCATTTCCGCCAACGCGAAGTAGGAAGCGCCGCGCCACTCCGCGTCCCAGGTGGCACGGTAAAACGCATCGCGGGCCGCAGCGGTCTGGCCTTGCGCTCTGAGCGCCACTCCAAGGTAATAGAAAGCCTCGGCCTCTTTCGGGCGAACATAATTGGCCGTGACTCGCTGGACAGCGGCACGGAGATTCTTTTCTGCCTCGGCGAAACGTCCCTTCCTGCACAACAGGAGGCCCAGAGCTGCGTTGGCCCGTGAGTCTCCGGGATCACGCCGCAAGGCCTCCTCGTAGAACAACTCCGGTGGATAAGCCGGACTGTAGAGCTGTTCCAGTCGCAAGCCCGTGAGGTAAAGTTCTTCCAGACTTGGCACCTCTTGGGGAGGCTTGGGCGGGCTGGCCGGAAGGGGCATCTCCGGCTCCTTAACCTGCACGGGGGAATAAGCGATCAGCTCCTGTCCTTCAGCGAGCAGCGTTGCCTTCAGCGCGGCGGGCTGGGTGCCGGCCGGCAGCTTCCAGGTTTTGACGAAAGGCCTCGCGGGGTCGATGTCGAAGGTCTGTTCCAGCAGGATTCGAGTGCCCTCCTGCAGTCGAGCTGTGGCATTGCGGTGCTCTGAGGTGGTGTAGAATCCCAACGTGGCCAGACCCTGTGGGTCCACTTCGAGGTTCACGGCGGCTTCCCGATTGCCATTCTTGATGCCACCAATGTCCCGGATGGGATACCAGTACTGCTTGAAGACCTTGACTTCATACGGTTGACACCAGCTGTAGTCGGGCTGGTTGTCCGAAAACGCGCCCACCATCAGCTCAATATAAGGACCATCCGTCTCCGTAAGCAGGCGGTCCCACAGCCGGCCCTCGGGCCCATTACCCCACTCCCAGAATTTCTTTCCCGGAACCGTTTCGTGATCGGCCACATGGACCACGCCGGCCTTTCGGCCGTGATCGTAGCCGGCATGAAAATCCTCGTTCACCTGCCAGGCGAAAAACGACGTTGGAGAAGGATGATTCTTCCACCAGCTGATATCGACGCCCGGCGAATAATCCACGGCATTGAACACGCTCTTTGAAATCGGCCACCGTGAGAACTGGGTCTTGCCGTGAAACGTTGCCAATTTCGTGCTGGGCGGGAAAATCACCTGGTAGTCGCGATTGGCATGAACGGCGGGATTGGCCCAGTACAGGACCGAGTGTGCCAGGGGAGTGCGATTGAAGAGCTTGACTGTCACCTCCAGGTAGGACTTCCCTGGAAAGAGCGTCACGCCGACCACCCACTTCAGGCGATGCCGCCATTCCGTTTCGCCTACCCAGACCGTCTTGCTGCCGTCCGGGTTCTGGCTGAGCGTGTAATCTACCGGTAGAAAACTCGAGGCCCGATGATGATGCGGAATGTTCCACTCCACGCCGCCGGAAACCCAGGCCCCCAGCATTCCAACCAATGCCGGCTTGATCACGTGCTGGCGATAAAAGAAGTCATATTGATTGGTTTTGTCGAGGCCTGAGAAGATCCGACCTCCGATTTCGGGAAGAACGCTGATCTGGAGGTAGCGGTTCTCCAGGTAGACGGCTTGATAGGACTTGTTTTCCCGTACCTCCGTCAACTTATCCATCAGGGCGTAAGGGTAGATGGCCCCTTTGGCTCCTTGATAGACGCGTCCTGTGTAGAAGATAGGGCTTTTGTCGGGCTCGCCTGCCAGATAGGTAGGCAGAGCCAGCGGCTCTTCCCGCATTTTGACTGAATCCGGAGGTGCCGCCGGGAGCGGGAGCGACAACGTCAACATCAGGCCAAGAAGGCTGCAACAGTGAGTCCGGAATGATTTGTTACTCATGACTCCTCCCATCGGAAGGAAAGACCGAATCCTGACAAACAAGACAGAAAAGAGCCTGCCCACCGTGTGGCCAGTCGCTTCCTGCGCAATTGTTTTTTCTCCAGGTTGCAGAAGGCCTGTTCAGGGCAGGATGGGGAAGAACCCCCACGAACATGTCCAGAGGTCGAAGCATGCAATCAAGTGGCCAGATTTGACGGCCCCTTGCGTTGGGGGCTCTTCTGCGGGAGACCATCCCTATGATAGGCAGGCGTCTGGGTACCGCGTGTTGCGGCAAGGCTCCGCGCGTGATGCCCGCCTGGAACCCCAAGAATCACCAGTCGGCGACACGGGCGCATCAGGAGGGGGCCGCACCGGCGAGCAGGCGTTCACTCGTCAAACCGCGCTCCGACTAGTTGCTGTCCCTGAGCGTCGGTCCGAACACGGACCACTTTGGCCGTAAGGGTTCGCAGGTGGCCGAATAGCTGGCTGTCCGCTATGGTGAGGCTGAGGTGGGTATCCAGCCACATCGGAGCTTTGAGGTAGAAGGAGATTCCGGTTTCGCTGATGTTGTGGGTTTGCGTTCCTTCGCTGAAGGATATTCCCTGACTATCCGTCCACCGAACCAGGAGCTTGGAATTTTCCTGCTCACGTGCGGCGGCTGACTTGCCTGGACTCGACATCGCACACCTCCGGCAGATTCCAAGGATGTTGCCCTGCTTATCGGCTCAGACAGGCCAGTCGATTAACCAGCCTGGCTGTGGCTTGGTCTCCCGCTCGGCTTGAACTTCCAGGCGATCGCAGGTCGAAGGTTGGTGCATCGCGCGGCTTGAACCAAGGAGGCCGGCTCCCAGCCAGATCCGGGTTGACTCACCGCAGCAGAGTGATAACTTGGTGGTTGCACACGAGATTGACCGCCGCGCAGAGGGATACGGAAAGCGACCGGCGGGCCGCCAATGGAACGGGCGTCTAAATCGTGTCATACGAAGAGCCGGATTTGGTCGGAGAGGAGCAGCACATGGTGATTTCCGTAACCGAACGTAGGAGTTTCATGAAGTGGCTGGCGGCGCTTCCCCTGCTGGGAGTGGTGACGGCTCGGGGTCTGGTGGACAAAGCATCGGCCGCCGTTCGAGGGGGCCAAACGGCCGACGTGTACCGCAGAATCGGAGTGCGGCCATTCATCAATGCGCGAGGCACCTGGACTTACCTCAGCGGCTCATTGGAGTTACCGCAGGTGCGTCTGGCCATGGAGTCCGCCGCCCAGCATTTCGTCGATATTTTTGAGCTGCAGCGAGCTGTGGGAAAACGTCTGGCGGAAATCTCAGGAGCGGAGTCGGGAATGGTGACCTCCGGCGCGGCCGGGGCCATGGCCGCCGCCACGGCCGCCTGCATTGCTGGAAAGGACCCGGCCCGGATCTGGCAGTTGCCGGATACCACGGGCCTCAAGAACGAGGTGGTGATGCTCGGTGGAAGGATTGCCTTCGACAGCGCCATTCGCCTGGTGGGGGCCCGGCTGGTTGTGGCCCCAAGGCTTGATGAGTTGCAGGCCGCTTTGGGAGATCGCACGGCCATGGTCTACACCACCTGGCGTGGCGAAGGCCTCGAGAAAGCCGTTGCAATCACCCGCAAGGCAGGTGTTCCGCTCCTGCTTGACGACGCGGCGGGGATCCCGCCATTTGAGAACTTGTCGCTTTATGCCCGCATGGGAGTGGACCTCTACTGCTTCAGCGGCGGTAAGGGCTTGAGAGGGCCGCAATGCGCGGGACTCCTCTTAGGACGCAAGGACCTCATCGAGGCGGCCCTGGCCAACTGCAGTCCCTGGGAAGGTGCCGTCTGCCGGGCGATGAAGGTAGGCAAGGAGGAAATCATCGGGGTGTTGGCCGCGGTGGAAGCTTGGTCCGGAATGGACCTGGCAAAACTGCATAGCGAGTGGAGAAAGCGGGTGGAAAGAACTGCGAAGCTGGTGGAATCGGTGCCGGGCGTCAGCAGCGAGATCACGATTCCTGCCGAAGGGAACAGCTATCCAACGTTGACCGTCAGGTGGGATGAGCAGCTTTTTGGGCTGACGGTGGCCCAGTGTGACCAGCAGTTGCGCGAAGGCAATCCCCGCATCGAAGTGCTGACCTCCAGCAACCCCAGCATGGTGCCGGCCGTTCACGAAGGCGACCCGAAAGAGTCCAAGGCCGGAGGTGGCTCCGACCGCCTCAGAATCGTCTCCATGACGTTGGAGGACGGCGAGGACTTGATCGTGGGGCGGCGCCTTCGGGAGATCCTGGTTCAAGCGCGCCGGAATGCTTCGACATGAGCTACTGTCATCAACTCTTCCTTTTGCCTCTCCGGAGAACTTCCATGCGTCTGGGTCTGAGCTGGCTACTGCTGATCATGGGTTGGGTTGCGCTCGCTGTGGAACGTCACCCCGTGGTGCCGGCTAAGGGGCCGGCTCCCGTGGGACCCTACACCCCGGGGATCCGTGCCGGGTCCTACCTGTACGTCTCGGGACAAGGGGCCCGTTCACCGGACGGGACCTTGCCGTCCTCCTTTGAGGCTCAAGTGCGACAGACGCTGGAGAATGTGAAAGCGATTGTCGAGAGCAGTGGACTGACCCTGCAGCATGTGGTTTATACCCAGGTTTACCTGGAGGACATCGGAAAGGTTGCGGAGTTGAACCGCGTTTACGCGGACTATTTCCCCAAAGCCCCGCCGGCCCGAGCCACGCTGGGTGTGGCCAAGCTTCCGGGCACTCCCGTCGAAATCAACGCCGTGGCAGTCGACAACCTGGCCCATAGGAAAGCGATTTCAATTTCCGGGCACGATCCTGGCGAACCCGTCTCACCGGGGATGCTGACTCATGACCGCCTGTTTGTATCGGGCCTGCGGGGAAGGGAATTGCGGGGCCACACCATCCCACCGGATGCCGGCGCACAGGTGAACCTGGCTCTGGATGGCCTGAAGGCGGTTTTGGAGGCTGCCGGCCTCAGCTTCTCCCACATGGTGTTCGTGAATCCTTACCTCACGGAGCGCATACCGATGGAAGTGATGAACCAACACTATGCCCGCAGATTTGAGTTCGGCAACACCCCCGCCCGAGCCACGATTCGGGTGGCTGCCTTACCGGAAGGCGCCCAGATCGAGTTTACCGGCGTCGCGGTGCGCGAACTGTCGCGACGAAAAGCCGTCCGGCCGCGGAACATGGCGCCCAGCCCCACGGCCAGCCCTTGCGTGTGGGCTGCCGACACGCTTTACTGCTCCGCTAAGAGCGGCTTCATTCCCGGGCCGCAAAGCGGCATCTACGCGGGCTCCGTCGAGCAGCAACTCAGGCAAACGATGCGCAACCTGTTGGACGGACTGGAGGAGGCGGAGCTCAGCTTCAACCATGTCGTCTCCTCCAATGTCTATCTCGACGATCTTTCCGATTTCGCGGCCATGAATCGGATTTACTCCCTCTACTTTGAGCAGCCCTATCCGACCCGAACCACCATTCAACAGGTGGCTCCAGTGGCTGACAGGAAACCGGATGAGGCCGGCCGTTACCCACCCCTGGAGCAGGTCTCCTTCATTGCAGTCCGATAGTCCGTCAGAGCTTCCGAACCGACGAGCAGGGCTTGATGGCCACGCTTCTCTTGCCGAGCCAATCTCTCTGGCTCGACCGGTGAAAGACTGAATGGCCTGAAACGAGGGTTTGAGGGGGGCCGATCAACCCTCACCGGCTGCTTAGAAAGGTTGCCGGACAGTCCGACCGCTCTGAAAGACACCGCAAAGGGCGCAAAGAAAGCCAGGAGGACCGAGTGCACGAGATCAATGCGCTCGTCGAGCCTGGAGTCTCGTGGGCTTTTAGTTCAATTCCTGGCGTTTCTGAAATCCTTGCCAGACCCGCGGAAAGCAAAGCAGTCGGATTCGGTCTAAAGAGAACTTCTTAAGGGTCAACCGACAGATCAAAGCAGGGCCGGTTTCCCGAAATCGATTCGAACCGGGAGTCTTCCTGAGCCGGCCCGGGCTCCAGCGCCGTCCGGTTCGCGACGTTGGTTAACCTGAATTCAACATCAATCTGATAGTGATTCAGCTCGCACCCGCGCGGGAAAGGGCAGCGAGGGAGTTCTGAAGTGTGACAAAGGTCAGCAATCGCGGCAGAAAACACAGCCGGATCGAGCTTGTCAACGAGGTCTACTATGAGTCCGGTGGTCAGAGCTGCCTGGCGTCCTGGACGGATCTCAGCGAAGGAGGAATCCATATCCAAACCATGACCCCGTTGCCGGTGGGCACACGGGTGAAGATGAGAATCCGCCTCGAGCCTGAGGGCACTTTCTACCACGCGGTTGGGATTGTCCGGCACAGCTTGCTGGCAGTCGGCATGGGCATCGAGTTTACTGGCCTCCATCCTGGAGCCAAGAGGATCATCAGGGAGATGGCGGATCGATAGCGGCACTCCAAAAATAGTGGCTGCTGTTGGACAAGCTGCGGTTGTGCTCCCTTCGTCCAAGTTCACGCGCCGGTTTAGAACGTTCTGGGAAGCGGGGAAAAGGGTGCTGGTCTCTTCAGTTAACATCGATTTAATAAGGATTTGTTAGAATGACGCCCTGTTTTGAGTTGACCCTCGCATCACTTTCCAACCATGGTCCAAGCAACAGCACGAACAGCCCCATCAGCCGACGAGCCGGCCAGGTTGCTCGGGAAGCGGCCCATGCCTGCCAGTGGTGACCCTGCCATCTGGGAAGAGGCGGCTCCTGACGACCGGGTGCGGCTGGCGGTGCGGTTGCCGGCCGGCAGTCGCGGTACCTTCAATCATCGGCACCCAAACCAGATTGAGCGGCTGGAGGTTCTGAGTGGGCGATTGCTGGTGTCCCTCGGCAGGCAGACCCATCGTCTCCGCACCGGCGACGTGATCGTCATCCCGGCGGGAATGCCGCATTGGGTTCGAAACGACGGCTCGGAGGAGGTCTGCGCCGTCTGTGAATTAGAGCCCGCATTAGGCGGACGCGGGATGCTGGAAGCCCTCTTCGGACTTCGGCGAAGGACCTCGAACACGCTGGAGAAACTAAGTTTCCTCCAGCTGGCAGTCCTGCTCTACGAGTTTCGTCACGAGATCCGGCTGGCCGGACCTCTCGTTCCTCACCCCCTGATCGACTTCGTTGGCGCCACAGCCAAGCTACTGGGCCTTGGCGGCGTGTAAGAGATCGAGCCTTCTTATTTGCCGCCGCTGGCGCACCAGCGATCCTCCCCTCTAAGAAGTCAGGTGGTTTCAGTTAAGCCCGCAATCCCACCGGCCGCAATCATGGCAGTATTCACTGCAAAACCAGATGTAACCCTGGCTCACGGTGAAGACGATTTCGGGGTGGGTGGCCCAAGGCATGGAAGTTTGGCTCTGCCTGCACCCGCAATGGATCGAGAGGATCGTGAGTCACTGGCTATGGAAGGAATCGACGACCGCGTCAAATCGGTTGCCAGCCAAGGCCGAGTTTCGCGCTCCGCCCAAGAAACGTCACATCCCTTTCTCTGAAAACGCAGCCAGCGTCTCCAATGCGACCAGCTTTAAGGGGCCAGACGCCGTTTCCGGGTTGGGTGGGCTGCGTTGCTGCGACCAGCGTGCTGGACCCAGCTAACCGCCAGGCGGAATCACATCTGCTTTTCCCCTCTAGGCGTACTCAGAAGAGTCCTGTCGCTGACGAAGCGACCCGGTGGTACCGGCTGGTTCAATCCTGGTGAGACAGCGGCTTCCCATCACGTTAGGCTTTTGGGTAGTGGTCCAAGCGGGGATTTTCCCTGCTGCCATGGATCTCTAAGGCACGCTTTACGTGTGTCTTACTGAGAAGCTGGCGCCTCAATCTCGCGCTTCCTGTTTTTTTCTCTTGACAAACCGACCCGAGTTCATACAATGCGTGGCATTGTTTGCATGCAACGAATGTAGTGAGTTCCGTAAACTCACAAAATGCAGGAAGCGACGCAGAACGCGTCTTCCCCATTGGAGAAAGACAAATGATTTCAGTTGTCAAAAGACGGACGGCCAGCGAGCAGGTGTACTTTGAGCTGAAGAAGATGATCGCTCAACGCCAGCTGGCTCCGGGCCAGCCACTTGTCGCCCAGACTCTCGCTAATCAAATGGGGGTGAGCAGGACCCCAGTGGTTGAGGCGTTGCGGCGCCTTGAGCGGGATGGGCTCGTCGTCACCTCGCCCAAGTGGGGGGCTTCCGTCAGGGAATGGACCGCCCACGACATTTATGAGGCCTACTGTATCAGGCGTGTGTTGGAAGGCGAGGCGGCGCGCTTATTTGTCCTCCACGCGAAACCTGAAGATAAAAAGAAGCTGGTTCCTCTCAGTGACGCTTTTGATGAGTGCTCCAAATTCGACATGGCCAAGGCCTGCGAGATCGACCTTGAGCTGCACCTCCACATCGCTCGATCCACTGGATTTCGTCGGCTCTATGAACTGGTCGAGTCCTCCAAAATCGCAACCGTGGTGATCTACGGCGTTGCGACGGAGCGACATCGCGATCGAGAGGAGGCCGACGCCGCCTTTGATCGAACGACAGGAAGCCACAAGCCGCTCGTTGATGCGCTCTTGGGAGATGATCCGGTAAAAGCGCAGCAAGCCATGTGGCGGCATATGGACACCCTTTTGGAATTCTGTACGAAGCTCGCGGCCAGAGATTCGAGCCTCCCTCAAGATGCCTTCCGCACAGCTTTGGGCGGGTGAGATGGCCTTTCCCGCGAAGACAGGGAAGGAATCATCTCGAGGGTGACGGGACTGTGACCGCACGGCATGGGAGCCTCTCTTCCCTCGCGGAAGAGCTGGTACAACGCAGTAACAACGCTTGATCTAGGGAAGGGAGGAGAAGTCAAATGAGATTCGAGAGTGCGTCTGGGTGTTTGCACGGTGATGGGTCTGAAGGTGGACTTGTCTGCCGTTGGTTGCTCTGGCTGATGGTTGCAGGCCTGGCCATCGTGGCGTTTCCTGTAACGCTGGCGGCGCAGGCAACGGAAGGGACCATCTTGGGGACAGTGGTCGACCCTACCGGGGGGGCGGTCGTTAATGCCCGCGTCGTGGTGAAGAGCATTCTGACAGGAGCGGAGAGAGTCTCCGCTACCAGCGAGACGGGTGAGTACATCGTGACCAATCTGCCGCTGGGTTCATATGGAGTGACGGTTGAGGCACCGGGCTTCAAGCGGGCAGTCCATCCCCCCGTTGACGTTACTGTGAAGGCCCGCGTGCGGGTCAACGTCACATTGGAAGTAGGCGAGATCACCGAGAATGTGTTTGTTTCGGCTGCGGCTCCGCTGATTCGTACCGACAGTCCCGAAGTAGGTGGAGTGATCTCCCGCCAAACCCTTCAGGAAATCCCCATTTTTGGTCGTAATTTCCTGGCCATCTCCGCCCTCGTGCCGGGAACGACCAATGGCCCTCCAGTCAGCCGGCAGCGAGACCTTTCGGGGGCTTCGGTAACGGTGGCCGGGGCCTCGGCAGAAGCCAATAATTTCATCATCGACGGGATCTCGAACAACATGGAGTTCAGCGGTGCGATGGGAGTGGTTCCCGCGATTGACGCGATTCAGGAGTTTGCTATTCAGACGAGTCAATACTCCGCCGAGTTTGGCCGTTCGGGTGGCGGCGTGATCAATGTAGCAATCAAGTCCGGAACGAACGAACTCCACGGATTTGCCTATGACTATCTGCGCAACGACAGGCTAAATGCCCGCCCCTTCGACTTTACCGGAACTAACCCGCGCAAACAGCCTCTGCGAAGAAACCAGTTCGGTTTCGGGGCAGGTGGCCCCATTGTCAAGAATCGGGCCTTCCTGTTTGGCAATTACGAAGGGATACGTTTTCCCAGCAGCATTATCACAACAGTGACGGTTCCAACGGCGCTGGAGAAGCGAGGGGACTTCACTCAGAGCGGATTTAGTGTCTTCGATCCGCTGACGGTTCGTCCCGATCCAGCCAATCCTTCCAGGCGCATTCGCGATCCCTTCCCAGGAAATGTGATTCCCGCCGCCCGATTCGATCCGATTGCCGTGCGTTTATTGAGTTTCTATCCGGATCCCAATTTCAAGGATCCGAATCCCAACGTCCGGAATAACTATCTTGTCAAAGAAACCAATGACGACAGCTTAGACTCGTTCAACCTGAAGGGTGATCTGAACCTCACCTCAAATGACACCATGACCGCCCGCTATTCCCAACAGCGGGGTGGTAGGCGGCGAAGCAGTTGGATGCCCGAGGATCGTTTGGGTGCCGAGTCTTCCCTCGATGCCACAAATAGCGGGCTCACCTACACACACGTTTTTAGCCCCACCTTGGTAAATGAGGCGCGCGTGGGATACAACTATCTACGCTTTGGCAATACGATGCTGAACAGCCAAGACATTCTGGGTGAGTTTAAGATTCCGGGCCTGTTCCACCTTCCGTTTGCCAGCGGCTTCCCGACCTTAAACTTGCGGAACTACACCGGCGCAGCAGCCGTTCGGCCCATCGCCACGCTCGGGACACCTTTTGTTCTGGTCGAGCATTCCTGGCAGATGCTGGACAACATCAGTTGGCAAAAAGGGCGTCATGCCCTCAAGTTCGGAGCAGAATACGGCCGCGTGGCCAATAACCGTTTTCAGGGTCGCCCCGGCGATGCCATCTTGACTTTCGATGGAACCTATACCACCCCCGTGGTCGGTCAAGGTTTAGAGACGCTGCGCAACGGTGTGCCAGACGCCCTGTTGGGTTTGGCTCGACAGTTCGTCTCGAACTATGCACTGGATGCCGTCCGTATCCGTTCCCAGCGCTTTAGCGCCTTCGCCCAGGACGATTGGCGAGTGACCCCCAAGCTTTCTTTGAACTTGGGCCTTCGCTACGACTTCTACAGTCCTTATCACGAAGAACAAGATCGGCTCGGAAACTTTGATCCCAGGACAGGACAGCGAGTCATCCCAGAGACGACGCGTCGGATCATCGAATCAGTTCTGGGCATACCGGGTGGAAATTTGCCTCCGACATTTCGCTACGGCAGTCTTGATGAAGTGGTGTGGAAGGCCAACTATCTCAATTTCGCTCCCCGCTTCGGTTTTGCTTACTCCATCAATGATCGTTTGGTGCTGCGGGGAGGATACGGCATTTTTTATGGCGTAACCGTCAGCAATAATGCCAACAATGCCGGAACAGAGGGAGTTCCGTTTTTCTTTGATTTTGGCCTTGCTTCGGAGCTGGATACACCCATTGTCATCCGCAACGGTTTCCCCACAGGCGGCGTTCTTGGGCCGCTCTCGGCGCGCACGTTTAGCGCTTATTACAGCCCTCTCGATCGCCATGACCCTTACTCCCAGAAATACAGTTTCAATCTTCAATTCGCCCTGGCCAAAGGAGCGGCCCTCGAGGTTGGTTTCACAGGTCAGCGGGCGTTAGCCTTCCCCACGTTGGTTCCTGGGAACACGCCTCCTCCCGGACCTGGTGCTGTCCAAGATCGCCGTCCCTACCCGAATATCGGGTTCTTCTGGCAGTTCGTTCCCATCGGCGACAGCAACTACAATGGTTTGGAGGCCAGCTTCAAACTCAAGGAAACGTACGGCCTGGCCATCCAAAGCGCGTTCACTTTCTCGAAGTCGCTCGGCTACTCGCAAGGCACTGAAGGGCAGTCCACTGACGATCGTATCCGGGATCCTTACAACTTCCGCTATGATTATGGGCTATTGAACTACGACTTCCGCAAACGGTGGGTGAGTTCCTGGATCTACCGGATTCCCACGGCGCCGGGGCTTCCGGCCTTTGCTCGTCACATCCTGAATAACTGGCAAACTTCCGGATTGGTGATCCTGCAGGGAGGCTTTCCTTTCCAGGTGAGGGTTTCCGGTCAGGTGCTCAACACCGGTTTCGACGCGAATCGCGCTGATGTGTTGCGAGATCCTAACCTGCCTGGAGGCCAGCGGACGCGAGAGCGCTGGTTCGATACCGGTGCGTTTGCCGTCCCGGCCCCTTACAAATGGGGGAACCAGGCCAAGAACATGCTCAGAGTGCCTGGCTTGGCTCAGGTTGACTTCGCCTTGCAGAAGTCTGTGCCAATCACCGAAGGGAAGCGCCTGACCTTCCGCATGGAAGCATCCAACTTCTTCAATCGGGTCCAGCTCGGCCCACCCGCCGCCACACTGGGGTCGCCAAACTTCGGTGTTATTCGAAGTTTGCAGGCTGGTCCCAGAAACATCCAAATGGCCTTGCGCTTTGACTTCTAACGTCGCGAGGCCAAAAAGCGATCCCGGTCATCAGCGGCTCAGAATGGCTCTGGTTGCTGCTGACTGCACAGGAAGCGGGCAGTTTGGCTGGGGATATTTTCTCATCAATTAGCTACGGAGCGAGGTGAATGAACAGACTGGCTGGCGGTTTAGCCCTGTTACTGACTCTCCCTATGCTGTGCGGCTCGGATCAGGGCGGACGCTCCGCACAGCACGAGTTCGTCTCGTTTGCCTTCGACGATCACGCTATCCCCTGGCGCCACAACCTGAAGCTCACGCTGGTGCAAGCGGACAAGCATCCGGAGAACCCGGTCTTGCGCCGCGGTTCCCAGGGATCTCCTGACTGGGGCCACGCCATACTTTACGGAAGCGTGATCCACGTTGGTGGCAAGTTCCGTATGTGGTACCTCGGAATGATCCAGCACGAAATAACGGAGCGGAGCCAGGCCCCCGGTTGGTGGCGTCCGATGTGCTATGCCGAGAGCGACGACGGCGTCCACTGGAACAAGCCTGAACTGGGTCTAGTCGAACTCAATGGGAACAAGCGCAACAACATCTGCTTGGTCGAATCCGAGCCGGCTTCGCTCAGTCGAGTTAACGACTTCCTAACCGTTCTTTACGAACCCGACGATCCGGATCCTTCGCGGCGGTACAAAGTGGCCTTTATCGCCTATCCGCTCTTCGAGGAGGTGCGTGGCGGCCGTAGTCGTATCGGTCCGGACGAGAGTCGATTTGTGTCCTTTGTCGCTGCCACAAGCGCCGACGGCCTGCGCTGGCGCGTGGTAGGAGACCGGCCGATGAACAGCGGGGGTGAACGGTTCGAGGTGTCTGGCCTGTACCGGTTCGGCGATTTCTACTTTGCAACGGGTCAGCTCTTTTCCCCTTGGACCTGGCTGCCTGATGGCCGGGATGTCGGTCGGGTGATGTTAGCCTACCGCTCTCCGGACTTCACTACCTGGTCAAAAGCGACGGCCTTAGCATTTGCACGACCGGGCCAGATGACCTCACGTCCTCTGGAGGGACAGCAGACACACATGGGCGCAGGTCTCTGGAATCGGGAAAACGTACTGGTCGGCCTCTATGGCATGTGGCAGGATGGGCCATCAGAGCGGCCCAAGGGAGCTCACCGTTTGTATGGTACGAGGATTGACCTGGGACTCATCGTCAGCAACGACGGCATCCACTTCCGTGAACCCGTCCCCGATTTCAAAGTCATCCCACACGGGAAAGAAGGGGAGTGGGACTGTGTCTCAATCTTGCAGGGCCATGCATTTGCGAATGTCGGGGACAAAACCTACATTTGGTATGCGCACTGGGACAACCACATGACATTCCGAAATCAGGATATCGGACTGGCGACCCTGCGCCGCGACGGATTCGGTTACCTCTCTCGAAAAGAGAGACGTGAAGCCGGCCACTGCATCACCACAACGGTTCCCGCTTCCAGTCTCGGCTATCGGATTAAGGTCAACGTCGAGGATGTCAGTCCCGAGGCCCCGCTAACGGTTGAGCTGTTGGACAAATCGGGACGGCCGCTGGCGGGATTTTCAGGGAAGGATGCAGCCCGAGTGATTGAACCCGGCGTGGACCGGTCCGTGGTTTGGCCGTCGCAGCCCGGATGGCGGACGCCCCGCGATGAGGCCTTCGCACTCCAAATCAATTTCCCGGCCACCGGCGATGTGCGGCTGTACGCTGCCTATGCCACACCGGCCGAAACACACCCCTAGGTCGTCGGAAGCAGCACCCCTGCTACAGTCAGATGTCTCGAATGAGGCAGGCAAGATTGTGACTAACTTGTTGACTTGAGTTTAGCCTTCTCCGTTCCCGTCACTGTCAGTGGAACTCGACATCGCACCGTGTATCCTCCGTCCGAAACACGAGGATTTGATGTTTGAACTGGCTGCCTTTGTGCCGGAGTCTTGGTTTGGCAGAGCGGCAAGGAAGGTTTGAATAACTGTTACCTGGAGAAAGACGTGCCCCTAAGATCCGTTCTGGAAGAGTTGGCTGAGTTCGATACGGCTTTGCTTGCAAATACGATCAGTCAAATTGACCCGACTTCTGCCCATTGTTGTTACATGGGAAGTTCGATTCGATCGGTGACTCCAAGCTTGGGACCGAGTGTTGGGATTGCTGTGACCTGCGAGCTGGACAGCAGCTCACCGGGTGGTCAAGCCGAGACAGACCTCTATTGGCGTCAACTGGACGAAATTTCCAAGGCCAGGTCCCCTGTAATATGGGTCGTCAAGACTGTGGGGTCCAGGCCCGATCATGAATGCGTGCTGGGTGATGGCATGGCCAAGACACTCTTTGCTGCCGGGTGTGTGGCGGTGGTGACCGATGGTGGGGTCCGGGATATCAACGGGCTGTTAAGCATTCCGTTTGCGGCTTACTCCAAGGGAACCACGATCCATCATGAGGCCCTGCGATTCCGAAGGATCAATGGCCCGGTGGAAATCGGCGGAATCACCATCGCGCCGGGGGATGTCATTCATGCCCAGACAGAAGGGGTCATCCGAATTCCGTCGAGTTGCCTTGAAACCTTGGTACCAAAGGCGATCCAAATGCGTGCATTCGAACACGAAGCGCAGAGCATGCTCCGCCGAAGCGATTTGTCTACAGGGCAAAAGCGACAACGAATCAGTGACCTCCTCATCAAGCACGGATTTTCAAGATGAGATTACAGAGATTTCAGTTGCGGGTGCCCCTTTTTCCCCATTTCCTTCTTGCGCCGGAGTAGCTGGGCAGACCGGTGCGGGGTCGGGCGAGTGACCCACAACAATGGGAGTATTGGAACTGTGCCTGCTTCCTCACGTTGGTTCCCCGTCTTCGTAGCGGCTCCGCAAGTGCACAGGTTGCCTTGGAGGCGACCCCGGAAATGAAAGGCCTGCCGGCTCCAGGGGTCATTCCCCCAAAGATCCCAACCTATGCTCTTAAGAGGAGGTCTTCCTAATGAATCTGCCAGCGCTCAGGCAGCGGTATGAAGCCGACGGCTTTTTGCAGGTCGACGACTTTTGTTCCGGAGCCGATCTGGACCGGTTGGAGCGGGAGCTGGAGCGCTACCATCGAGAGGTGGTGCCCACGCTGCCCGAAGCGGACATCGTTTACGAAATCGACAGCTCCTCAGGAGCCAGAACCGGCATTCGAAATCTCTGGCGGATGGAACAGTACAGTTCCGACCTGACGGAGTTCGCTCTTCAGGGAAGGATCCTGGAACTGGTGGGAAGCCTGGTTAAGGGACAACCCGTGTTGATGGGTGTTGAGCTGTTCGCCAAGCCGGCTCGTGTGGGCAGCGCTGTTCCCTATCATCAGGACAACGGCTACTTCAACCTGACGCCTCCCGACGCGCTGACCTGGTGGCTGGCGCTGGACGACAGCACTCTGGATAACGGCTGCGTCTTCTATGCGCGCGGAACCCATCGGCAAGGCCTTCTGCCTCACCGAGCCTCGGGAGTCGCAGGGAACAGTTGGGGATTGGCGGAACGACCCGATCCGACATTGTTGAATGAGGTGCCGGGAGTCATCCCTCGTGGAAGTGCCATCCTGCATCACTGTTGCCTGATTCATCGGAGTGAAAGAAATCGCAGTGAACGTTCGCGACGGGGCCTGCTGATGGTTTACAAGGCTGCCCACTGTGAGATTGATAAGGTGGGAATGGAGCAGTACCAGGCGAATGCGAAACCCTCGTCGGACAGCTCGAGGAGTTCAGCAGCCACTTGAAAGCGCAGGAACGCGGTCATCTCTTTCTCCCCCACCAGCACGTCGCACTCTGGGTGAGGCCGTCCACAGGTATGACTGCGCGGGCTAGCGAATCAGCGATTGAAGGGTGCAAGAGCCAGTACCAGGAGCAGTGTTGGGGCACGAACCGATGCCGTGGTGAAGAGGACGCTTCATGGAGCTAACGCTTCTG
Source organism: Acidobacteriota bacterium (assembly GCA_040753175.1). Classification (GTDB taxonomy): domain Bacteria; phylum Acidobacteriota; class Terriglobia; order Versatilivoradales; family Versatilivoraceae; genus JBFMEW01. The sequence continues at coordinate 94,389 of JBFMEW010000029.1, forward strand.
GACATTGCGGTGGTGGTGGTCTACTTTGCGGCCCTCTCGCTGATCGGGGTGTACTTCTCGGGGCGCCAGACGTCGCGCGAAGAGTATCTGCTCGGAGACCGGAACATGCACTGGCTGCTCGTCGGAGGCAGTGTCATGGCGACAATGCTATCGACCCTAACGTTCCTCTCGATGCCCGGCGAGATGATCCGCTACGGTGTCGCCTATTTCTCGGGCCTGGTGGTCATCCCGCTGATCGTTCCAGTCGTGAATCGGGTCCTCATTCCGACGTTGCGGAGTCTGCCCATCACCAGCGCCTATGAGTATCTGGAAAAACGTTTCGATGTTCGCTTCCGGAGTCTCGCCTCTTCGGTATTTGTCTTTCGAACCCTGCTGTGGATGGGACTGATCATCTACAGTTGCAGCTTTGCGGTCTCGGAGATCACTCGCTGGAACTTGTATCTGACCATCCTGGTCACCGGTTTGATCACGATCTTCTACACCTCGGCCGGGGGATTGAGGACCGTGGTCTGGACCGACAACCTTCAATTGTTGGTTCTGTTCGGCGGAGCTATAGCCATTCCGGTCGTCATCGGCTTTTCGATTGGTTCCGGTCCGGTTGCTTGGTGGCATACCTTTTCCCAGGCCGGGCGCACGCACATTCAGGTTTTCAGTTGGGACCTGACGGTGCGCGTTACGGTCATCGGCACGGTGATGGCTCAGTTTTTCTGGAACATCTGCACCCACGGATCCGACCAAGTGGCGGTCCAGCGCTACCTCAGCACGCCGTCACTGCGGGCGGCTCAACGCTCGGTCTGGATCTTCGTCGTGTTCAACATTCTGATCATGGTGGCCTTGATGTTTTGTGGCTTGGCCCTGTTTGCTTTTCACGCGCAGCGAGCGGGTGTTCCGCTACCGGAATTTCAACAGCAAATCGCAGCCCAGGCAGATCGAATCATGCCTCAGTTTATCGTGGCCCACCTGCCGCCCGGGGTCTCCGGCCTGATCCTGGCCGCGCTACTGGCAGCCGCCATGTCGAGTCTCAGCTCGGGAATCAATTCCATCTCGAGCGCGGTGGTCTCGGATTTCCTGCAGCGGTTTGGTCTGCTGGGCACCCAACAGGATTCCTTGAAGGTGGATAAGCTGGTTTCGATTGCTGCCGGACTGGTGGGAGTGGCGGTGGCTCTGACGATTTCGATCTCCACTCAGCGCACAGACTGGAACCTGCTCGAACTGGGGGGGCGTTTGAACCACATCTTTGTCGGACCGCTGGCAGTCTTGTTCTTTTCGGGAATCCTGTTTCGCTGGGTGGGAGCCCGGGCAGCCTTTTTGGGGTTCCTGCTGGGAGTTGGAACCAGTCTCCTGGTGTGTTTCGGTCGCGAGTGGTTTGCATTAAGTGAAAGCATCTCGTTCCTGTGGGCCATTCCGATCCCTTTCTTGGTGGGATTGATGGGGGCTGGGTTGCTGGGATTCCTGGTTCCCTCGCCCAAAAGGGAATCCAACGACGGTTTGAGGCTGAGAGAACAGAGAAGAGCTGGCTCATGCGAGGAATGAGACAGGCTCACGATCCCAGTCCGGTGAGATCTGTCAGAGCGGAGGGCAATGCGGAAGCACCATGCCGCCCAAGATCTGGACTGATTTTGGTATCCAAGGATTTGCGGCTAACTAGCCGTGCCCTTCCTGAGCCACGTCTCAATCCCGGGAGAGGCGATAAGACGTGCCGAGACTTCCTTCCGAATGGTGGACGGACTGCCTGGAGGAGGGCAGATTCGCAAAGGAGAGACCGGAGCACTTCCGGAAAGGACCTGAACTGATGGCTGTTTTGGATTCTTTTTCCTTGATGGGCCGGATTGCACTGGTCACAGCCGGGGCGGGCCCGTTGTTTGGGAGCAGCCTCTCGGAGGCGCTGGCCGAGGCCGGTGCCACCGTCATCACGGCTTCCCGTTCGCTGGAAGCGAACGAGTCATTTGCTCACAAGCTGCGTCAAAAAGGATTCAAGGCGCACGGGATGGAGCTGGACATCACCGATCTGGATTCGATCGGCCGTCTCCATGATCAGGTGCTGGAGCGTTTTGGACGTCTGGATGTGCTGGTCAACAGCGCCTTGGCGCGGGTCGCAGGCAGTTTTGAGACTCAGACACCAGAGGATTGGTTGTACAGCGCACGAGGGGACATGGTGGGATTGTTTGCCATCTGCAGGGCTTTCGTGCCCGACATGGTGCGTCAGGGCCGGGGCTCGATCATCAACATCTCGAGCATTTACGGCGTGGTGGCCAACGATCCCGTGCTCT
>JBFMEW010000030.1:0-87217 GCA_040753175.1 Acidobacteriota bacterium
AAACTGTAGTGAAGACTTTTGGAACACCGTTATTGAAAATAAACCACTTGGGGATCAATAATCTCACCAACTGCGAAAGTTAGGCTATAGGCCCCTTGGACCGTCAAGAACTATTTTCCAGATGATCATGAAAATTTTCTTAGGGACCACGGATTGAGAGGAAATTTTTCAGATTAATCTGAAACCTGCTTTTGGGGTATACTGGCGCGGAGCATTCGCCCGCTGACTCAAGAGCGATTTGGGAGAGGGCCCCAGAGTGGCAAAAAAACGCACGTTACAGGATGTGGCTCGCTTGGCCGGGGTGAGCGCGGCGACGGTCTCGCGCGTGGTCACGGGTGCCTCGAAAGTGAACGCCGATCTCGCGGATCGCGTTCGCAAGGCGGCTGACCAGCTTGGAGTGAATCTCAACCGCAAGAGCAAACCCAGCGTGGTCGGCTTTCTGCTCAGCAATCGCGAGATGTTGCATCCATTTCACTCTCGACTTCTGGTCGGAGCGGAATCTTACTGTTCCGAGCACGGCTATAACCTGCTCTACTTGTCTTACCGTTACGAAGCCCGGGTTCCTTGGCGGGAGCTGCACGTCCCCGGCATTTTTGAGCAGAGAGATCTGATCTGCGGATTCATCGTCGCCGGAGCAAATTATCAGAACCTGTTGGAGCTGTTGTCGTCCCGGCAAGTTCCGCTGGCTATTTTAGGCAACAATGTTGTTGGCGAGTGGAACGAATCCGATCACGATGTCGTGTGGTTCGACGATGTGCGCGGCAGCTTCGATCTGACCCAGTATCTGATCCAGCTCGGGCATCGCCACATTTGGTATGTCGGGAATCAGAGACTGCCCTGGTTCGTGAGGCGGTATGCCGGCTACTGCCGAGCCATGGCGGAGGCAGGATTAGTAGCCCGACTCAGCGACGTGGATTCCTCCCGGGATTTCGAAATTGGATACCTGGGGACCAAGTCGCTCCTCAGCCGCAAGGAACCCGTCTCGGCCATCATTGCGGGAGGCGATCCAACGGCCCAGGGCGTCTATACCGCGCTTCGGGATTTGAAGCTCAAGATCCCCGACGACATCAGTGTCGGGGGCTTCAATGACATTGAGGCACCGATGCTGCATCCGCCTCTGACGACGGTGCGTGCCTATCCGGAGCAGGTTGGATCCCGCCTGGCACAACTCCTCTTAGAGCGCGTAGAACAGCAGGATACGCTGCCTTTCCGGCGAGAAGTGGTCCCCACACAGCTTGTGAAGCGTGAGTCCTGCCTACCCTTGTTTCAAAGCGCCGACAGTCCGTCCCCATCCTTTGCCGCTGCGATCGGATCTCAGGGCACGGATGAAGGAGAACACAAGTCGACCTGAGTCGTAGTGCCTTGGGTCTTTTCGGCTTTCGACCTTGGTCAACCTTGGCCATCCAGCGCAAAGCCACCGATACAAACGGGAGAATACCTTGACAGGGAACTGTCCGGCAGCGCCGGCACTATGCTCATGAAATCCACCTTCAGGCTGGAAACTCGGATGAGCAGAGCCATGACTTGCAGAGTCGGAGGAGTGTCTGGCCTTGATCGCAGCGGCCGTGATCATGCCTCCCTCTCCCAACTCAGATCGTTATTGAACTCTTGGCGATCGCGGCTGCCGCAACCCAGGATTTTGTTTGGGCGAAGTGTGGTAGCGACTGTCGGGCTCCTGGTAGCCTTCAGCCTTTCAGCCAGTGGATCGACGGGGGTCGAGTTGGTCCTTCCGCGCCAGTCCACTCCCGTCATCGAGTTCGGTGCAAGAGAAATTGCCCAAGCCATCCGCGATCGTTTCGACCTTCAGGTCCGACGGGTTGACTCAGCAACCCCCGGGCGACTAAACATCTTCCTGCACCAGTTCGGCAAAGAGACGCGGGGCCTGAAGGAGTCGGCTTTCGATCCTCCAGCCTCTTCGCCCGAGTCCTTCACTCTTTCGACCCCCGGTCCAGACGCGATCGTGGTCGCCGGAAGAGATGGTAACGGCGTGCTCTATGGAGCCCTGGAGTTGGCGGAGCAAATCCGCTTCACCAAGAGCAGGGATATCGCGAGCGGGGTCAGAACGCTGTCCAAGAGCCCGTTCCTGTCCGTGCGTGGCGTCAACATGTTCCTGACGGTTCAAGACCTCGAGACTGACGGAGCGTTTTGGTCGGACGAGTTCTGGAACGGTTTTCTGGACATGTTGGCCCGCAGCCGTTACAACCTCCTGGATATCCACGGACTTTGCGATGCAGTCATCCTGGATTTTCCCAACACGTTCTCCTACTTCGTGAGCCTGCCCGACTTTCCTCAGGTGGGTGTCGGTCCTGAGAAGTCGGAACGGAACCTGGAGCGCCTGCGCCGCATCCTGAAGATGGCGGCTGATCGGGGTCTCAAGGTGGCGTACATGAATTACGAGGCCCCGGCGATCATTGGCGAGCGAAGAACAGGCCGCTACGGCGTGGACGAACGCTGGATTCCGCCCCAAGTCCAACACCTGCAAGGTCAAGAGTTGGAGGAGTACACTCGACAGGCCGTTTCCGTATTTCTCAAGAAGCTTCCCGAACTCTGGATGTTCGGTTTCCGCATTGGGGAGTCCGGTCAGCCTGAGGACTTCTACAAGCGGACCTACCTGTCTGCAGTTCAGAACTTCCCTGGTCACCTCAATCTCTACGTACGAACCTGGATTGGGAGTCCCGAAAAAATCAGAGAGTTGGCCGCCGCCACTCCGCACCGCTTGTTCATCGAGCCCAAATACAATGGGGAACACCTGGGCCTTCCCTACCAGGCGGTTCTGGGTGGTCGGCATTACCCTCCCAGCGGTTCATACGAAGACTACACCGCGAATCCCAAGAACTACTCCATTCTATGGCAGATTCGGGCACATGGAACCCATCGGGTCTTCTACTGGGGTTGGCCGGAATTCGCCCGTCGAACCGTGCGAAGCTGCAAGCTTGGCGATGGAGTGGGTTTCTCTTTAGAGCCGATGGACGCTTATTGTCCGGCCAAGGAGTATCTACATCACAACCCCAAGGTCCGGCATGATTTCTATACGTGGATGTATGAGAGACAGTGGCTGTGGCACCTCATATGGGGAAGGACGGCCTACGACCCTGAGGTCTCTGACGACGTTTTTGCCTCCGAATTTGCGCGCAGGTTTGGGCCCCAAGTCGGCCAACACCTCTACCAAGCCGCCGTGGAAGCCAGCAAGATTGTCCCTTTTGTCTTCTCCTACCATAATCAGGGCCTCGACCATCAGGAGTTCACACCCGAACTGGAAACGGGCGACCATGCGTTGGCTTCCACGCGGCCGTACCTGTGGCAGGGTGATCGAAAGATTTCCTTCGGGGGCACGATCGAAGATTTTTTGACGATTGCCCCCCTTGATCGCACGGCCATGGAGGATCCTGCGAGCTATGTGGAAAGATATCTGAAAAGGGAAGCGAGCGGGAAGATGGGTCCGCTGGAGGCGGCTGCTTTTCTGGACTCGGCGGCGGAAGAAACCGAGAAAGCCTTGCGGCTGGCGCTGGAACCAGCACGGGCCGGCCTGGAGTTCGATTGTCTGCGGCGCGACCTCCAGGCCTTGATCTCACTGGGACGTTACTATCGCGACCGCATCCTGTCTGCGACTCACTTTGCCTTCTACCGGCGCACCTCCCATCATCCTGAACTATCCTCTGCTTACACACTGATGCAGCGCGCCATCGAAAATTGGGACCGACTGTCGGAGGTGGCCGACGAGCACTACGGATTCATCACCGATACGATTCGTCCGGGTGTCAACCGGTTCCGCTGGCGAGAGGAAGGCAGGAGTCTGGCCAACAGTCTGGAAGTAATGGACAGGATGGAGCTCGAGTTTCGTCGGATGCCGGAAGAACGTCGATATGAGGCTATTCTTGGCCACGTTCCTCCCCGCGAGGTCAAGGCCGGTCAGGATTTTGTTCCCCTCGTCACGTTTGCCACGGGCAGAGACGACAGCCAGGTATGGCTCTTCTACCGGACGAACCGGTCGGATGCCTTCACCAAGCGACCGATGGCGCTCCAAAACCGGCGGGCCCGCACTTGGATGGCCACGATTCCCTCAAGCGAACTCGCTGCAAGTGAGCTGGAGTATTTTTTCCAGGCCCAAAAGAGCATGTGGGGACCCTATGGCAGCACGCTGCGCGACTCCCCACCCTTCCGGGTCCGCATCGGTGGGTCGCCGGATTTTCAACCCCAGATTTCACACCAGCGGACCCACACTGCCATGACAAATCGGAACAGTGTGGAGCTCGAGATCGAGGTCCGGTCGCCGGTTGGGATTCGCGAATGCCGCGTCTACTACAAACCGCTGCCTGCTTTCTACGAGTGGTTGACGATCAGGATGGACCGCCGTGAACAGAATCGCTACCAGGCTCGGGTTCCACTGACAGCGGAGGGAATGCAATATTACTTCGAGATCGTGAGCGAGGATGAGCAAGCCGTGAACTATCCCAACTTCTTGAAGGAAACACCCTACCTGGTGATCGATAGCTGGATGCCCTCACCGGGATCTGCACCGGCAGACCGCCGTTGAACAGGAGATGGCAAGATGTCATCGGATCGGTTTGACTTGGCTGGGCGCGTGGCGGTCGTCATTGGGGGGACCAGCGGCATTGGGTTGGCTATTGGAGAAGCTCTCCACGAGGCGGGTGCCACGGTCATTCCCGCCAGTCGTCGAGAGCAAGCCACGCTGGCTGCAGCTCAGCGGCTGGCTCGTCCGCGACAAAGGGTCTTGACCTGTCCCGTAGATGTCAGTTCAACCGAGAGTCTGGGTCGACTGAAAGACCAGGTCGTCGAGACGTTCGGGCGGGCGGACATTCTCGTCAACTCTGCAGGAATCCACTTGAAAGTGCCGACCAACTCCCTGGCCCTCGAAGAATGGAACCAGGTACTACGGACCAACCTGACCGGTTCGCTCCTGGCCAGTCAGATCTTTTTCGGGCCGATGTTGAATCAACGGTGGGGCCGGATCATCAATATTGCATCACTGGGCGGCTACCTGAGCCTGCATGAGTCCGCTGCTTACTGCGTGAGCAAAGCCGGAGTACTGGCGTTGACCCGTTCGCTGGGTTGCGAATGGGCCGCTTATGGGATCACCGTCAACGCTTTGGTACCAGGTGTGTTTCGCACACCCATCAACGAGCACTTGTTGGCCATGCCCGATCGCATGGAGCAAATCCTGAGCCGAACACCGATGGCCAGAGTTGGAGATGTTTCAGAGCTTGCTGGTGCCGCGGTTTTTCTGGCTTCCGAGGCCTCGGCATTCATGACCGGGCAGGCATTGACAGTGGACGGTGGATTTCTGGCGGCTGGGATCACGGGAGCACCATTCAAGCACCCAAAGCAAGATTAGGCCGCACACATCGCCCGAGTATCGCGGAGCGCAAATGCTCTTCCCAGGCGGTACCATCTTGGAGTATCCCAAGCCACCCTGCCAACCATGAGACACGGTACCGGTTCTAAAGAGGAGTTGGCCGCCTCGGGCGCCCCTGAGCCGCCTTCCATGAAAGGCCCCAGGGCCCGGAGGCTACCTCGCTCCAGGATGACCCGGATACGCTGGGTGATCTGTGCCTTGCTTTTTCTGGCCACAAGCATCAATTACGTCGACCGCCAGGTTCTGGGCATTTTGGCGCCTACCCTCGAAGCAGAAATCGGCTGGTCTGAGACGGACTACGGTCTGATTGTGACCTCGTTTCAGGCCGCCTACGCGATCGGACTGACGGGAGTGGGCAAGGTCATCGATTTAGTCGGTACCCGGATCGGGTACGCGCTGGCTGTCTTCGCCTGGAGTCTGGCGGCCATGGGACACGGGTGGGCTCGTTCTGTCACGGGATTTGCTTTAGCCCGCTTCACGCTGGGCCTGGGTGAGGCCGGCAATTTTCCGGCTGCCGTAAAGACCGTGACTGAATGGTTCCCGGTGCGCGAACGGGCATTGGCCAACGGCATTTTCAATTCAGGCTCGAATGTCGGAGCCGTGATCGCTCCGCTGCTGGTTCCCTGGTTAACGGTGGTCTATGGGTGGCGCTGGGCGTTCGTGGTGACCGGAGCTCTGGGGTTCATCTGGCTGGGCCTCTGGTGGGCGCTCTACAAGGAGCCCCGTGCGCACCCTTGGGTGAATCAGTCCGAACTGGATCACATCTCCGGTGACGATAAGGCCCAGGCTGCCTGCACCGTTTCCTGGAAAAGTCTGCTGGCCTTTCGAGAAACCTGGCTGCTGGCCTTGGCCAAGTTCATCACCGATCCCGTCTGGTGGTTCTACCTGTTCTGGATCCCAAAGTTTCTCCACTCTCAGCACGAGCTCACTTTGGACCGATTGGGCCTTCCGCTGGTCTTGATCTATCTGGCCGCCGACGTGGGCAGCATTGGCGGAGGATGGATTTCTTCCTGGCTGATCAAACGAGGTTGGCCGGTATTTAGGGCTAGAAAGACGGCGCTGCTGCTGTGTGCCGTGAGCGCCGCCCCGATCGTCTTGGTCTCCAACGTCACATCCCTTTCGGGAGCTGTCGTCCTGCTCAGCCTCGCCACTGCGGCTCATCAAGGTTGGTCGACCAATCTCTTCACGCTCATGTCCGATTCGGTTCCTCGCCAGGCGACTGCTTCGCTGGTCGGCATCTGCGGGATGACCGGAGCAATAGGCGGCATGATGGCCTCTACCGGAACCGGGTTGATCCTGGAGTGGACCGGCAGTTACCTGCCGCCGTTTATCATGGGAGGATCGGCGTATCTGGTTGCATGGGTCGTCCTGAACTTTGGAATGAGAGAGCAACCAACACAATTCACCCAGCGTGCCGTTGCAGACAGCGCGCCTGCTGGCCCTGGAGACTGATCTGAATTGAACGCCGAAACGAATTCGGTTTGTTGTAGTCGGGGTGCTGGGATGGAGACTGAGCTCCGAAGAAGATGACTCCGGTAATCGGCATTACGACCTACGGAAGAGACGAAAACGGGCGGTTCTTTCTTCCCGGTCAATACATTGATGCCGTCCGCCGCGCTGGAGCGATTCCCATCCTCTTGCCGCCGGGGGAGGTTCAAGTCGAGAGCTGGCTGGACCTAGTCGATGGCCTGATTCTCACCGGCGGCGGGGATATTCATCCTGATTTTTACGGAGGAGGCCAACACGAGTCGCTCTACATGATGGACCTGGAGCGAGACCGCAGCGATCTAGCCCTGGCGCGGGCGGCCGCGTCGACAGGAAAGCCGACGTTGGGCATCTGTCGCGGCCTGCAGAGTCTCAACGTCGCTCTGGGGGGAACGCTGATTCAACATCTGCCCGAGGAAGTCGGAGAGCAAGTCGCCCATCGCCTGCCTCCACGTCAGCCCGTACCCCACGCCGTCCGGATTGTGTCAGAATCCGCGTTGGCTCGGGCTCTCGGATGTACCGCCACGCAAGTCGTTTCCTGGCATCACCAGGCGGTAAGACGGCTGGCGCCGAGCCTCAAGGCCACGGCCTGGGCTCCGGATGAAATCATCGAGGCCGTGGAAATGGAGTCCCATCCCTGGCTGATTGCAGTGCAATGGCATCCGGAACTGTCTGCTGCACAAGATCCCGTACAACAAGGTCTGTTTGACCGGCTGGTCCTGGCAGCAGCCCAGCTCAAAGTCAATCGATCTAGGTGAGAAGCCCTTTATGCCAACACTCAAGGTCATCAACCCGTACAACCAGCAGATTGCCGGCGAGCTGGCATATGACGACCCTGCCGGATTGGAAGCGAAAGTGGCGGCCGCCGTCCTGGCATTTCATAAATGGCGCCAGGCTCCGCTCGAGGATCGCAAGCGCCACGTGCAAGGGGCGATCGACCGCTTTCGGGAAGATGCCAACGAGATCGCTCGTGAAATCACGTGTCAGATGGGCAAGCCGATCGCCCAAGCCGAACGAGAGGTCGAAACCTGCTGCCAGCGGGCCGAATACATGCTGTCCATTGTGTCATCCACGCTGGCCCCCGAGATCCTGCCTTCGGACCAGCACTTCCACCTTCGAATAGAGCATGCTCCTCTGGGCGTAGTGCTGGACCTGGCTGCCTGGAACTATCCTCTCTTGATTCCGGTGAACGTGATAGTACCGGCACTGTTGGCCGGCAACAGCGTGCTCCTGAAGCACAGCGCCAAGACTCCTGTGTGCGGGCGGCGGTTCCACCGTGCGTTTCAGCACCCCGAGCTGCCCGGCTTGATCAGTGACCTCATTCTGCAACACGACACTGTGGCGCAGCTGATTGCAGATCCTCGAATTGCCTACGTGGCCTTTACCGGTTCGGTGCAGGGTGGGCATGCGGTCTACCGCCAGACTTCCCACCGTTTCGTGGAGGCGGGTCTGGAGCTGGGAGGCAAGGACCCCGCCTACGTGGCTGAGGATGCAGATTTGGCATTCGCGGTTGAAAATGTGATTGACGGCGCCTGTTACAACGCCGGCCAGTCGTGCTGCGCCGTGGAGCGGGTTTATGTTCACCATCGACTTTACGATGAGTTCCTCGGCCGCGCTCACGAAGTGCTGAAGCGTTACCGGATGGGTGACCCGCTCGAACCGGCAACCACTCTTGGTCCTCTGGCCTCCCGCTCGGCGCTGGACCTCTTGGAGGGGCAGGTTCAGGACGCCATGAGCCGCGGCGCCCGTCTGCTGCTGGGGGGACGGCGTCTGCCAGAAACAAAAGGTAACTTTTTCCCACCGACACTTCTCGCCGATGTGCCGAACGACACCGAGATAATGCAGGAGGAGAGTTTCGGACCTGTCGTTCCCGTACAAGCGGTGCGAAACGATCAGGAAGCGCTGGCCCGCATGAACGACACCCGCTACGGTTTGACCGCCTCGGTATGGACCCAAGACCGTCACAAAGCGGAGTGGTTTGCCCAGAGGCTGGAGGCCGGCACAATCTTTCAGAACCGGTGCGACTATCTGGAGCCTTCCCTACCCTGGACCGGGGTGCGAGACAGCGGAAAAGGCTCGACTCTCTCGAAGTACGGGTTCTATCACCTGACCCGTCGAAAGGCGGTTCACTTCCGTTTGGATACCGCATAGAGGTGCTGCGACAGACGAGCTATGGGCAGAGTCAAGTCGGGACCAAAGCCGCCGGAAACTCACGCCAACAGCCTTCCACACGGTCGCTGGCGCAAGATTGGAACCAGGGCGTTACGCTGCACAGTCACAATTTTCAAAGCAATGGAAGGAGGAGGTATCCCAGTGTCGAGATTGGGTCATGCATTCCTGCTCTTCTTGATTCTTTCGCCGGCCGCTAACTCGCTCGTTCTCGGTCAACCTTCCGCAGCAACTCCAACCAATCCGGCTTTGGACCGACTGGAGCGGGAGTTCATGCGTTTCTCGAAGCAATGCGGAGGAACGCTAGGGGTGGGCGCCGTCCACCTGGAATCCGGCCGGCAGGCTTTCTTCAACGGCCGCGAACGCTTTCCCATGGCCAGTTCCTACAAGATCCCCATCGCAGTGCAATTGTTGACCAGGGTGGAGCAGGGGCACCTCTCACTCGACAGGATGGTGGAACTGCGACTCAAGGATCTTCACCCCGGGAGTGGAACACTGACGCCCTTGTTCAGCAAACCGGGGGTCAGCTTATCCGTTCGTAACCTCCTTGAGCTGATGCTGCTGATCAGCGACAATAGCGCCACCGATATCCTGCTACGGTTGTCGGGCGGCCCGGAAGCCGTAACCTCACGACTGAGGGGTCTGGGCATCAAGGAAATGGACATCAGCCGACCCACAGTGCAGTTGATTGCGGATTGGGCGGGTTACAGCTTGCCACCCGAAGACGAGTGGACGCCCGAACTGTTTACGAAGTTGTATGAGGGGACCACCTCGGAGTCCAGAAAGGTTTCCGCGGACCGATTCGATGGGGATTCGCGCGACACCTCAACCCCCGAGGCCATGGTCCAGCTCCTGCAACTGGTCTATGCCGGAAGTTGGGGGAAGCCGGCCACCCGTGATTTGCTGATGGACATCTTGACGCGGTGCCAGACTGGGGAGGCACGATTGAAGGGCTTTCTTCCACTCGAGGTGCCGGTAGCCCACAAGACCGGGACGATCGGAGGAACCGCCAACGATGTCGGCATCATCACCCTTCCGGATGGAGGGGGTCACGTGGCGGTGGCTGCTTTTGTGAAATCGTCGAACAAGCCCGTCCCCGAGCGGGAACGGGCCATCGCCCATGTCTCTCGCAGTGTGTACGACTACTTCTTGTTTCAGACAGCGGAGCCGGATTCGCGTCGCTAAGACCCGGTTTTGCGGTTCTGCAACCGCGGACCCTTCAGACTTTGACAGCGGGCGTGTCGGCCGGCAGGGCCAGGGAGCACCATTCCTCGTCTGGCCGATCTGGGGAAATGGCTTGCCTTGCCGTTGCAGGAATTGGAGCGAAGGTCTGGAGGCACGAACGAGCCCGTGTGCATCGAAGATTCAGCACAGTCTGCTACAATGAAGGGCCAGGATTGAGAGAACAGGTGTCGTCAACGTGACCAAGACTTCCCTTTCGTTCAAGTTCTTCCAACAATTCGCCGGCTTGATTCTATTGGCTGGATGCTGGCTGCTTCCTGCGCCCGGATTCAGTCAACAGCACGAAGGCGGGGAGGTAAAGGATGTTCCGGGGCTGAAGGTCGGAGAGCGAATTCCCACCTTCGAGGCTCTTGACCAGAACGGCACCCGGCGCGACTTCAACTCCATCCGTGGGCCGAACGGCGCGATGCTCCTCTTCTATCGCAGTGCTGACTGGTGACCGTACTGCAAAGCCCAACTGGTTCAGTTGGAACAGTCCAAACAAGCTTTTCAAGATCAGGGTCTGGGTGTTGGCGCTATCAGCTACGACAGTCCTCAGGTCTTAGCCGATTTCGCACGCCGAAGAAGCATTACCCTGCCCCTTCTTTCCGATTCGGATTCCAAGATCATCCGTGCCTTTGGCGTTTTAAACACCACGGTTAAGCCCGGCGATTTTGGCTACGGCATTCCCTTTCCTGGAACGTTTCTGGTGAATCGCGAAGGCGTCATTGTCGCCAAGTTCCTGGAAGATGACTATCGCAATCGCCATTCGATGGGGACGATCCTCATTCGCCACTTCGGCACTGCCGCGAATTCCACGGCACCCTCCGTATCCACCGACCACCTTGATTTGAAATACTACCCTGCGGCTTCCTCTGCGGCTCTCGGAGAACGGGTCACGTTGGTCATTGAGGTGCGACTGAAACCTCGCATGCACGTCTATGCTCCGGGAGTGAAAGGATACAGGCCGGTGGCGCTGGAACTGAAAGCCTCTCCAGGATTTTCTGCCGAAGCAGCCGACTTCCCTAGTTCAAAAGAGATCTTCTTACCGGCAATTGATGAAAAGGTTCCCGTCTACGAGGAGGAAGTGAGGATCCTCCAGGACATCGTGATCAACCCAAACCGGAAGGAGACCGGCAAGTGGCTCCATCAGGGCCGCGAGCTGCACGTCGAAGGCACGTTCCAATACCAGGCCTGCGACGATCGAATCTGTTATCTCCCCGTCTTCATTCCCCTAAAGTGGACCATTCAAGTCCTGGAGCCGGACACACAACGCGTGCCCGAGGACCTTCGCAAAAAGCAGTAGCGGAGAACAGTGGGCCGGACTCCTGCTCGTCCTTCTCAGGAACTGATCCTCAACCCTTCGAACAAATCGGTTTCGCGGGTCCGGCCGCCGTTCACTAAACTAAACACGCGGTAGTACTCCTGTGATCCCCACACGGCTTGATGGTGCTCTGGGGACAGATGCTCCAACTGGTCGTAAATGGCGAGTTGCGTTTGGTGACAGCAAACAGCTCTCCACACTGTCTGCCAGTGAGCTCGGGTGTCGATGTGCGTGGTGATAGCCCAGTCAGGCCAGGGTACGGCTCGACGCTCGATCCCGTCCACCTTGGACTTGAGATCACGAAAAGCCGCCTGGTAGGCCTCCCACTTCTCGCGGGTCCAAGCGATATAGTAAAGCTTGGAAACCCGGTAGGAGGGAGGCGGCGGGCCCGCTGATTCCGGAAGTCGGTAGGCTGGATCGGCAGCCGAAACCACCGCCGCCGTGGTGAACTGACAGATCGCGATGTGGTCGGTATGGCCGTAAGCCCCTTCAGGCCCAAAAGTAAGGACCACGTGGGGCCGTACTTGCCTCAGTTGGCGGACGATCCTGGCGATCACCTCTTTCGGTTCCGCCCGATCAAGTTCACCATCGATGTAGTCCAAAAAGAAAACTTGCTTGAGGCCCAGTTCTCGAGCGGCGGCCAGCAACTCCGCCTCTCGCAGTTTCCCAACCGCACTCAGCCCGGGAAACTCGATCTGGGCACCATAGCGCCCGCGCTCCCCACGGGTGGCCGTCAGCAGATGGCACTCGATTCCCTCGGCGGCTTACTTGGCCAGCGTTCCTCCCATTCCCAAGGACTCATCATCGGGATGGGCCAAGACTGCCATGAGTCTGAGAGAATCCGCCATTCGCTTTCCTCCTCGCGAACACTCGATCGCGCCGTGGCCTGCAGACCACCGCGGTCATGCAACTCCGCCTTCGACGACCTTGACACGGTACCGCGGTCACTTCAGGAACATTAGCGTGCCGAAGGCCTCCGGCACATGATTGGGGTCGCGGTCTTTCACACAGGTAGGCTGCCAACATAGGAAGCGCCGCTGAGTGTCCGGCCCTTCCCCGTCGATGCGGTACAGGTTCATTCTCCAGCGGGTACCGGGTGAAACCCTGGACGGGGTGACGGAACGGAGAGGGATTCGGGCAGCGGCATACCATCGCCGAGCCTGTTCATCGATCCGCCCCTGAACTTGCCATCCCGAACGCCAGGCCTGATTGTAACTTTGCCGGCTGAAATCGATGTCCAGGTCGATCCAGTCGCCGGTCGGGGCAATTTCAAACTCGCGATAACGGTTGATGTTTTGCCAGTCCGCCCCCAGGAACATCTCCACCACATCCCGATCCCATAGCTTGTCACGGGGCTGGTCGTTTTGAGGAGGCAGGAAAACGTTCAGAGTGCGATAGGGACAAATGAAAAGAAAATAGAGGTCCTCGTTCGTCCAGAACGCTTTGACCTCTGTTTTCAGATCCGGGTACTCGAGTTCGCGCGAGCAATCCTTGAGGATCCAGGTAGAGGCCGCCCCTGACCACAAAGGCGAGGCAGGATCGGTGTTCAGCTCTGTCTTAACCTGCGAATGGGGGATGGAAAAAACACCAGTCGATGGATTCATGAGACAAGGCTCCTGGGCCCACGAGACCGATGGAAAAAAGACGAGCGCGAAGAAACAGCCGAACCACCTTCTCTTGCCACAGCCCTGATCGACAGCTTGAGATCTCATCGCTCTCCTCCTTCGCGCTAAAGGGCATGACAATGAAACGAGAAGCCGGTCGGCAGACTAGGAAACAGCCGGCCGGTCGAGTTGTCGCCGATTGTCCCGTCGAGACGGGGAATCGAAGCGTGACGAGCCGCCATCGAAGACACCCGGTATCGCCCGGTTTGCAGGCGCATGCTGCTAGGCATAAGCGATGCAATCAATTTCGACCAGAGAGTTCCCTGGGATTCCTCCCGCCGCAGCGATGGTGGTCCTCACCGGGGGCTCAGGGCCGAATCGTCCCAGAAACACCTCGTTCATGGCCGCGTAATCCTTCAGGTCGTGGAGGTACACATTCACTTTGAGAACCTTTTCCATCGACGAACCCGCTTCCTCGAGTCTCTTCTGTATCTCGTCGAGCACATGCTTGGTATGGGCTTTGATGTCTCCTTCAAAGTGAGCCCCGATACCCGCTATGAACACGAGATTGCCATAGGAAACAATGCCGCTGAAGAGAGGTGTTTTTTCAGGCCGCTTTCCGCCTTTCCAGTGAACCTTTTTCACGGGCCTGCTGGAGGACTTTTCGTCTGCCACAGCCGTGGTGGCCACCGCACCAGCGGCGACAACGGACCCTTTCACCAGGAAGCTTCTTCGATTCGATTTCTTCATGAGTCCTTCCTCCTTATCGCGATCAGTCCAAATCTGCCCAAACAGCATCTCAATCAACATCTCAATCAACTCCCGCCGGGAGCAGCCAAGGGTCTTCAGGTACGTTCCACGGGTCGATCGCCGCAATCACCTTTTGGAATCCGCTTCGACCATCAAACCGCCCCTCCTGACACCGGGCTTTTTTCAACTTCACTTTCGTTGGGAAGGTCAAAGTTGACCAGGTGTCCCCGAAATCCACGCGTCTTCCAGGCGCCAAAGGCCACACCTCCCAACAGCCAGACCGCCCCGGCCAGCTTGGCGGTGCGGCTAAGGTTCAACCAGAGCACAAAACACACCA
Source organism: Acidobacteriota bacterium (assembly GCA_040753175.1). Taxonomy (GTDB): domain Bacteria; phylum Acidobacteriota; class Terriglobia; order Versatilivoradales; family Versatilivoraceae; genus JBFMEW01. Next base: position 14,265 of record JBFMEW010000030.1, read on the forward strand.
CAAATCCGAGCAAGGGTGGGAACAGATTGATCATCTTCTTCTCGGACTCACGCAGATAGTAGCGCACAAAAGCGGCCAGATTCACCCCCATAAACGCGATCAGCGCTCCGAAGTTAAGTAACTCCACGCCTAACGCAAAAGAGACGAGGAAGGAACCGCAGAGGGCCACGATCCCAACAAACAGCACGTTGTTACGAGGAATCCCACGCTTGGGCTCAATGACGCCGAAGAACGATGCCGGCAGGGCATTGCTTCTCCCCATTCCGTACAGCAGGCGCGCCGCACCGAGTTGGCCACCCATACCCGAGCCGACATTGGCCACCAGCAAAGTCACCGTCACCACGCCAAAAAACCAGGAGCCGGCGGCCCGCCCGGCCACGTGCACGAAGGCCGTGTCGACATCGGGAAACCGCTCGGCAGCCGGCCAGATCAGCTGAGCAGCGTAAACTTGAAGCGACGACAGAATTCCGATGGTGAGGCAGGTCAAAACGGTGGCCAGCAAGACATTGCGGCGCGGGTTTTCGACTTCCTCAGAAAGAGTCGAGATCCCGTCGAAGCCGATGTAGGTCAGGACGGCAATGGATGTGCCCCCCAACACAGCGCCTGCGTGAAAGGTGGTCGGATCGAAGAAGGGACGGGTGAATTCGGCGGGGCCGGCCGGCGGGTGCCCCAAGAGATACCTCACGACGGCAACGAAGAAGATAACGATCACCACGCTCATCCCAGCCGCCAGTCCAGTGTTCACTCGTGCGGAGGTCTTAATGCCCCGCAGATTCAGGGTGGTGAAGAGGAGAAAGAAAAGGAATGCAAAAAGGGCATACGGAACTTGGGGTGCGAAGTTCACCAGAGCCTTGCTGCACCAGATGATACAAACCATCGGATTCAGCATGTAGTCCATGGCCATGCTCCAACCCGTCACGTAGCCGGCTGCCGGATGAATCTCCTGCCCGACATAGGTGAAAGCCGAACCGGCACTGGGATACGCCCGGGCCATCCGCCCGTAACTGATGGCGGTCAACAGCATCGCGACCATAGCGATCAGAACTGTTGTGACCACGTGGCCCTGCCCTCGCTCGCTCAGCACTCCGAAAACCGACATCGGCGCCGTGGGCTGGATGACGATGACACCATAAAGGACCAGATCCCTCAACGTCAGCGCTCGTCTTAAACTGCCGGCACCCGCGGCACCGGCTGGACTTGTGGACATTCAGTTTTCCTTTCTGCACGAACCTGTGGAGTGATCGGAAGGCTATCGCTTCTCCCGGACAGCGATCGACCCAGGCCTCGAAGGCCTCCGGCATGCGGTCCAGGCCAGATAATACACCCTGACGTTAATATTCCGGTTCTAGAGACAGTGAGCCGGCCCAACTTTGCACTCCGCCTGCCTCTCGGAAACGCACTGGAACGCAGCCGTGCGCCCTCCCTCGGCGCGTCGGCAGTGCTATCCGCCGTTCCAGAACCAATCAAGTCAGGTCAAAGGCGGTCGCCTTCCCGTTCCACTTGAGGCTTTGCCGATTCAGTCTGATTCGTTTCAGGTTGTCTACTGGAGGGATGTGCAGCACGACCCGGCGCGGTTTCTCGCGATACTGGGCTACGAACTCCACCTGCAATTCTTCCTGACCCAGCGAAACGCGTAACGTGACCGGCCCAAATTCTGTGGGCAGCTTCTCGAACCGCGCAGTCTGCCCATTTCTGAGCCAAGCTAACGGCATCAGTCGCAGCAAATGAAGTTCATCGGAATTCAGTTGGTCGTCTACCACGGAGAGCCGAGCCAGGTAGAACTCGGTTAAGGAGGGAGTCAGGCTGGTCACACCTCCGCGTGTCTCACAGCTGGTGTAAGTCTGGCGTGAGATGTGGGCCGAGAAGAGGGAGTACATGCATTCCAGGAAGCGGTGGCGATCGCCCAGCTGATGAGAGTGGAAGCCGGCCCAGTTCATAGACGGCTCACAGCTGGAGATCTCGTGAACCAGGCATGGAACCTGCCAGCAATTGGAGTCGTATCGGTACATCTTGGTCTGGGGCCCCTCTCGAAACCAGAGGAGCGCAGATTTCATGAGGTCGTGATCGGCGGGCAAGAGTCCGGCAAACACCAAAAACAGGGGGCCGGTATCCAGATAGAAGGCGTGACGCAGTTCTTCTCCCGTCTCGCCAAATAGAGAGGTTGGAACCAATCGGTGTTTGTTTCCCCGGGAATCGGTCCACTCCGGCATCGACTTGGTTTTTTCCTCCAAAGCCCGAACAAACGCTTGTCGATAGGCCTCGGCCTCCGAGACGAATTCCCCGGCCCGCGGGTGCTTGGTCTTCGTGAGAAGACGCCCGGCGGTGAGCAGACCCTTGTACATCCAGCCATCATTCCAGACAGCTTGAATCCGGGTCCGCCGGTCCGTCGCCACGGCCGGAGGCATGATCCCCGGAAACCCGCCGTGGTTGCTGATGCGACGGGCGTCTCGAATGAATTCGCAGGCTTTCACCATCGCATCCTGCCAATCATCGATGAAATCACGATCGCCCGACAGCAAAGCGTGTGAGGCAATGGCGTAGAGCAACGCGCCGTGGTCACTAAGCCAGTCAATGGAGGTGAGATCGGGTGGAGTGCTCAGGTAACCGGGGTGTGGGCGGAAGGCATCGCCGGGAGCCACCACTGTGCCCTGCCGATCCTTGAAAACTCTCAGGTATTTGGCGACGACGGAGTGGTAGCCCAGACTATCCAGAAACCAGACAGAGGTGAAGGCCATCGGTGTGGCCCAGAGGTTGGCGTAAACCCAGGAGCCGGTCAAAAGCGAGTAGTGCCCGCTCTCAGGATTCCTCTCTGCAATCACTTCTGCAAACTTGAGGTTGTACTCGATGGATCGATTGACATGTGGCTCACTGGTTTCGAATGTCGCAGCAGTCGGTGGCCGGAGGGACCAGAATCGGTTGGCTTCCTGCAACGCCGCTTCAAAACCAAGATCCATTTCCGCTGCCAGATCTTCAAGTCTCGCCGGCAGCATGGGCAGGAGCAGATCCACATGCCGGCCGCGCTCCACATCCATCTCGATATAGAGGGAAGAATCCCGATCGGTGGGCTTCCCCGAAGTGAAGACGGCCCGGCATTTCTGACCGGCAAGGACCGCCATACGGACTCTGGCGTCCTCAGGCCGCTCCCAAACGGACTTTTCCCGCAACAGCAGCGCCCGCTCGGGTAGGTAGGACTCCGGTTCGACATACAAACGCCGCGGGTACCCCGTAGTGACGGAGACCGGCGGATACTTCGAAAGCTCCGCCTGCCGCATCAGCGTGTTGCGCATGTCCATCGTGTGGCGCAGGCAAGGCGCATTGATTCGAATGGCAAAGCCATAGGTCTCCTCACGCGGAAGCCCCTCGCACCAGTCGATGATCGCCAGGCGAAGCCAGGCGTAGATGGGTTCAATGCCAGTCTCGACAGGCCGGCCTCCCGGAACGTGTGCAAAGACTTCCTGTCGCAGGTACAAACTGTCCGACTTCCATTCGGACCACAGGACAGGAGTGGGATGATCCGACCATCCTTGAAGCACGGCGTTGTCATCGCCTGTCTTGTAGTAACTGCGAGCCGGTGTGCCGCCAGGCGAGGGAGCAAAAGAGAGCTGAACTCCCTGCTCACGCCACTGTTCCGTCCGCTGGTTTGTGAAGGGATCGGCCACCACCGTTCCATCAAAGAGAACATTGAACCGCAACATATGATCCTTCCAGCCAATCACGGTCCACTTGTCGGGGAGTTCGCTCCACCATTGGAAGGCCGTCTCTATGTCCGGTTCGCTGCTTGGACCCGCCTGCCCCACTGTTGAAGGCACCACGCCCAAAGCTCCGGACAGGGTCGGGCTTGTCACAGCCACGGCTCCCAGAGAACTTCCAAGAAAACCTCGACGGGTCAGTTGCTGGGACAAGCGATGTCTCTTCTGCATTGGGACCCTCCTTTGCACGGACCTGAAACGAACCACCAAAGGGCGCTCTTCAATTTGCTGCCTGCATGGGGGTGAAGTTTGGGGGAGACTATTCCTGATTTCCACTGACGACCCGGTAGGCTTTCTCCACATTCCCCCGGATAAAATTCGAAAAGGAGTACATCCCGGCTGGAAAACGATCGGCGTACCTGGGAGACAGGGCGGCGGTCACTCCACCTACAGCCTGCTCCAAACTTGCACCTTCCGCATAGATCCTTGCCGTTTCCTGCATCAGGTCGGTCAGGTAGCTCTTCCAAAGATCAAGCTGAGTTTTGCCTTTCAGGACGCTTCCATGGCCAGGAATGACAAACTCAAAATCGAGTCGGCGGAGCTTTTCCAGGGTCTCAATCCAATCGTAAGGAGAGCTGTCCGCCATGTAAGGCATGTAGGCGTGAAGCAGATCCCCACTGACGAGGACTTTCTCTCGAGGCAGGTGGACGACTACATCTCCATCAGTATGGCCGCGGCCCAACCAAAGGATTTGCACTGTCCGTGAGGCTCTGTGCAGAACGAGACTGCGCTGGAAAGTCATCGTGGGCAACGCAAGGCTCATGGAGTGCAGTTCCTTGGCGTAGTCTTCCCACATTCGATAGCGGTCTTGAAGTTCTGCTTTCCTGTTCGGATCGGCCGTTCGGCCCAGCTCTTTCCTGATCTCGTCTAGTCTCCTGGGAATGATCGTCCTTTCGTGCTGGGCCCGGGGAATGCCGCGAGAGCGGATGGCCGCGAAAGTGGGCGACGAGGCGATGATTTCCACGCCTTCCGGCCAAGCCGCAGGATAAGCGCTGTTCCCCTGGTAATGGTCCCAGTGAAAGTGAGTGTCAACGACGAATCTGACCGGCTTGGAAGTCAGGTCTCTGATCTGCCCGATGAGGGCCCTGGCCGTGCTCGGCCGAGCGTGGGTGTCAACCACCAACACCGAGTCATCGAGCAGGACGATTGCTGCGTTGGAGTCAAGCGGAGATCGAGCGATGGCGGCATAGACTCCTTCCGCGACCCTCTCCAGCTGGAACAGCGGATCGGAAGCCGCGAGGCAGCACATCGTGGAGATCCCCACAAACCCGGCCACACTGCGCCACTGTCTGAATCCTCTTCCGGTTCGGATGTGGCGACCAGCGTCAGGGGGTTGACGGATCGTCATCGTTTTTGCGGAGAGGGCGGGGTCGTGCCCGCGATTCTTAGACCCTGTCCGAAATCCCACCTCAGACGGGTTGCGCCAGGGTGCGCTTCCACTCGAAATACCGCTCGGTGATTTCAACGTGGTGGGTCCAGGGCCTGTACAACAGGCGCCCGCGATAGCCAAAGGCTTCGCCTCTGTTGTAGTCGGGCAATTGAAACGAGAAGTCCCAGGCCGGATTCTGAACCGGCAGAAAGGAGCGATGTCCGCCGGCATTCACCACAAAGAAACTCACCTCGGGACGGTTGACCATCATGGCCAGAACAAAGCCACCGATACGCCCATACACCGCCGGGAAGGCCACGGGCCAGTCGGGTCTAAAGGTGCGCTGACGGTGCACGTAGCCGACGGCCTCCCCCACGACGAAGGATTCCCTCTCGCCAAACTCCCTCCAGACGGGGCGATGGGGTTCCCCGGTCGGCGCGTAGAGCGCCACCTCATCATAGGTGGACATGTAGCATGGCCAGGAGGCGCCAAAAGCGGCTCTGTCGCGAACCTTGCGGTGAAGCCGGAACTCCACTTCAAAGTCGATGGCATCCGGCGCCGAAGGCCACAGAGTCAGGCGGTATTCGACTCCACTCAGGGGCATTCGCGGGAGGTGAAGGGTGGTCTTTGTCCCCTCCCGGAACAGCCTGATAGGCCATCCCCTCCCAACTCCAAAGCGGGACCTGAAATCGACCGGATCCAGTTCCAGCCCCTCCACTCGCAGGGATTGAAGGTTCAGCCAGGAGAAAAAAGGAGCCACGATATTGCGTCTTTCTTCCTTGTGCCAGAGCGCTCGAATGCCGTGATATCCGAGGTAGTGCGAGTATTCCTGTTTCATCCAAGGATCGCCCTCGCGAGTTTTCAGGCCTGTGTTGTCGATTATCTTGGCAACCAGGCCCTCGGTTTCCAACGTGACCGAGGGATCCTGCCGTTCATCCAGCCACTGGATGGAGTCATATTGAACCTTGGCGGGCTGCTGCCGAACCTGCAGGCCGACAGGGACTAAGGCGGCACCGAGCAGGAAGTCTCTTCGTTTCATCCTTACCTCGGGATTTCTGCTGCTTCACGGGCCAACCAACAACCATCTGTGGTGCGGCGGGACCGGGCCGACCGCATGCCGAGAGCGGCGAGGAAAGCACCAGGAGATCGGCCTCAGGACTGGATCATCAGTCCCAGGTAGACTTGCGCGGCCTTGACGACCTGTTCGATTTCCACATACTCGCAGGCGGTGTGCGCTTGATCGATACTGCCGGGTCCGAAGACCAGGCTGGGAATGCCAACCCCAGCGAGCTTACTGGCGTTCGTTCCATAGGGCACACCTGCCAGTTCGCTCTGTCCCAGTGTCTGCTGGCAAACCTGTTGGGTTCTTCGAACGATGGCTGCCGCGGCAGCAGTTTGGAGGTAGGGGTCTTCCAGAAAAGGCTCATCCATTTCGGCCTGGAAACTGGTGTCTTCGCCGGCCAGCTCCTCGAAGACTTCCCGGAATTCTTCGTAAACACTGTCCTTCGTTTCGCCCGGCAGGAGCCGGCGCTCGATTTGAGCCTCGCAGACGCTCGGAACCAGGTTCAGCTGAATGCCACCTTCGATCACTCCGATGTTGAAGGTCGGGGTTCCCAGCAACGGGTCCCGCCTGCTTGCATAGCGCGGTTGTAGTCTTGTTTCGATCCGGCTGATCAGTCTGGCCATCTTTGAGATGGCGTTGATACCCAGCTCCGGCCTGGAGCTGTGAGCAGCGCGCCCAAAGGTTCGGACTTTCCAGCGCAGGATGCCCTTGTGGCAGGTGGTGATCTTCAGCTCCGTCGGCTCGGCCACCACCGCCCCCAGCGCTTGGACGCCGCTGGCGGCCAGTTTACGGATACCGTGGAATCCATATTCTTCGTCCACAGTGGTGGCCACCCACACGTCGCCGGCAGGTTGAACGCCGGACTGCCGCAAGAGGGCCAGCGCGTATATCATGGCCGCCATGCCCCCCTTGGTGTCGCAGGCTCCGCGACCGTAGAGACGACCCTCTGCCAACCGGGGATGGAAGGCCTCGATGGTCATTCCCTCTTCCGAGACCGTATCCAGGTGGGCATCGAACAGCAAGCGCCTCGAAGGGTCCCGCCCCGGCACCTTCCCGATGACATTCGGGCGGTTTGGCAAAACCTCCTGCCGCTCACAGTCAATGCCTTGTTTGCGGTAGAAATCCTCGATATACCGACTCAGGCGCTCTTCTCCCCCGGACGTGCCCCCGAAAACGGGGTTGACACTGTTGATCGACACCAGGTCCGAAAGAAGCTGGACGAGTTCTTGCCGGTTGACCTGCAATTGAAGGGAATCCAAACGAACCTCCCGCCTTACAGATTAAGCCACCCGGTACTTCTCCACCGCATCTGGATTCAATTCCATGCCCAGCCCCGGCTCCTCGGGAATTGGCAGGTACCCGTCTGTGGCCGTGATACGTTGCCGAGTGATCTCGTCCCGCAAAGTCGTTCCTTCCTGCACGACGAACTCGGCAATGAAGGAGTGGGGAATCGAATTCAGAAAATGAAGTGCCGCAGCCACGTTGATGTAGGTGGTGAAGCCGTGATTGACGCAACGCAGCCCCCGATCGTAAGCGAGGGAGGCAATCTTCATGGCCTCGGTAAATCCGCCGCACCGGGTAAGATCCACCTGGACGATGTCAATCTTACCCTTGTCCATCAGTTCCAGGTAAGACCGTCGTTCGCTCTCCTCTTCGCCTGCTGCAATCGGGATCTCGGTGGCCGCGGAGAGGCGGCTGTATCCCTCGTAGTCGTCGGCCTTCAAGGGCTCCTCAAGCCAGAAGATCCTAAACTCGCTGAAGGCGCGCGTCCGCTGGATGGCGGTTTTGGCGTCCCACACCAAACCGGCATCAATCAAGAGGTCGGCATCGTGACCCAAACCGGCCCGGGCCTCCCGCACCAACTCGACGTCGGTTTGTTCGTCCTGGCCCATGGGAGCCCAACCAAACTTGACCGCCGAGAACCCCCGGTCCCGGAAACGCCGCGCCAGTTCACCGGTCTCCCGGGGTGTCGCACCAAACAACGAACTGGCATAAGCTCGGATCCTTCCGTGAAATCCCCCACCCAACAGTTTCCAAATGGGGACTCCCAGGGCCTTGCCTTTGATGTCCCACAACGCGATGTCAATTCCACTCATGGCATGAATCGCCACACCCCGCCGTCCGGCGTAGACATTACTGTGGTACATCTTGTGCCAGAGATACTCCGTTTGGAAGGGATCCTCTCCCAGCAGCAACCGACGCAGCCCACTCGTGATGACATGGCAATAAGGTCCTTCGATCACACCCTTCACAGCCAGCGGGGCTGAGTCCACTTCCCCAATTCCGCTGATCCCTGCGTCGGTGTCCACACGCACCACCACGGCATCCTGTCCGCTGTCACACTGCTCCTTCACTTCCGGCAGACGAAGATATAGTGCTTCCACATCGGTAATCTTCATTGACAAGACCTCGTCCTTCAGAAATCGAAGTTCCGCCCCACCGTGACAACGGAGACTAGCCTCGCAGACAGGCCCAGTCAAGCTAAGACTGGAGAAGGAGTCCTGGTCCGGGCACCCGCGCAAAGCCTACTGACTCATCATGTTGTTCCAAAGGCTGCGGACCGCCGGGGAAGGAGGCGGCATCTCCTGCCCTATCACGTAAATCCAATCACCCTGCTGAACCGGGCCCTCGAACACCAGCATCATCACAAAGCCGGCATGATGCGCACGGATTTCAAAGGCTGGCTGGCTGAACCGCTCAAAATTGTACAGCCTCCCCAGCAGCTGTCCTCCGTTGACGGACTCGCCCACCTCCACGACCGGCTCGAAGACGCCCGAGAACGGCGCCGGAACGTACTCCTCAGCGGAAGCGGCACGAATCAGGCGCGGCGGAGTTTTTCGGGCCGGATCGATGCGTTTCGGCTGCCCCGGGAGATTCCCGTAATGATGCAGGAGGTTCAGAATCCCTCCAAATGCGTGGCGGACTCCCGCCAGGAAAACCGACTTGCAGTAGCCGAATTCGCCGCCGATGGTGATCTTACCCAGCCCGGTGGCATAGCCGGTCAGTGTGCCGGGCTGTAGCGAAGCATTGCCGACACCGATATAGGGCGCGTCGAACAAAAACGCGGCGTTCACCGACTCCTGCCATACTTCTTCATTCGTCGTCTCGAGTACGGCAGGCAAGACCGGGAAGCGAAGCTTCGTCCCGCCCGCATGGATATCCACCACTATCTCTACGCGAGGGAATATGAATCTCGTAACAAAATCGGCAATTCGATAGGTGATGGTGCCATCCGGCTTGCCAGGGAAGGCTCGGTTCATGTTCCCACGATCCAAGGGGGACTCCCGCGTCGCGGCCGAGCAAGCCGGCGGATTAAGGCGTGGCATCAGAATCACCCGGCCTGACATCTCCTTTGGGTCCAATTCGTGGGCCAGCCTCAGGGCAGCAACCTGGCCTTCATATTCGTTGCCATGGGTTCCGCCGAAGACCACCATTCCGCGTCCTGATCCCCGGCCCCCGTTGATCACGATCAGAGGCACCAGAATACTGGCCCAATCCCCGTCGTGCGCAAAAGAGAGCCGATAGTACGACTTCCCGGGCCGATCCAGGTCCAGCTGGCTAAAGTCGAAGATTGTCTCAATATACAAGGCTGTTCCTTTCGATGGTACCCGTCTGCAGGTTGGGACGACGAAGCGGCCTGCAGGGTCTCAGCAGAAACGACGAAGCCGACTTGGGATGGTTGCCGGGCACGAGGACAGAACTGGCCAAGAACGGTTGCACGCTACCAAAGGCTCCCTGACGGTGTCAAGCGGATCTTTTCAGAATATGATAAGTGTTTTCATATTGCTGAAAGTCCAGCTTTCTGCTATCAACAACAGCAGATCCTTCGCGATCACATCCCCGGAGTTGAGGACCTCGAAGATGAACAGACGACTCTATGCCGGCGTTGCTCGCTGTGACGTCACTCCACCGGTTGGCATCGCTCACGGCACCTGGAGCGCCCAAGTCCACGAACGAGCGGAGGGAATTGATCTGCCACTCTGGTGCAGCGCTTTGGCCGTCTCGGACGGACAAAGGGAAGCCATCATCGCCGAATGGGACCTGGTCTATCCTCCGGACGGCGACTGGCTGACGCAGACACGAAAACGGATCACCGATTTGACAGGCGTTCCCGGGCACTCCATCCGGATTTCAGCCTCTCACACCCACGCGGGGCCGAGCATCAAGCCGCCCTGGTTCGCCGCTGGAACAGAAATGATCGGACCCTATGTTGGCAGTTTGACCGATCGGCTAGCCGGCGCCTGCTTGCAGGCCCATCGGAACCTCGAGCCGGCCCTTCTGGGCTGGGGCAAAGGCTCCTGCGGAGTCAATTGTAACCGTCGATTGCCGCAGCCGAACCGCCAGCCGATCATAGCGCCCAACGTCCACGGCTTTACCGATCACGAGGTTGGAGTGCTCCGCATCGACCGGGAGGATAGCAGTCCCCTGGCCGTTTTGGCTCACTATTCCGCTCATCCGACGATCCTGGCCTGGGACAATCGCCTGATCTCGCCGGACTATCCTGGAACCTTGCGGCGCACGGTCGAGTCCCTGACGGGCTCAACCTGCTTGTTTCTCCAGGGTGCTGCCGGAAATCAGGACACGATCCGCGATTTTTCCAATAAGGTCGAGGATGCCCGGTGGGTCGGTCGTCAAATAGGACTGGAGGCGGTGCGGGTGTCGGAGTTGATTGAAACCCAACCCACCCGAATGGAAATCTTGAAAACGGTCGAGTCCTCCTGGACGGTCGGCGTGACCGCGCGGCTGAAGCAGCAAATCGAACCCGGGCCGGTGCGCAGCGTCACAAAGAGGGTCGAGTTGCCTATCTACAAACGCCCTCCCATCGCTGCCGAGGAAGTGGCGGCCGTTGAGCGACTACAGAGCCGGCTGGCCGAACTCCGCACTGAAGGGGCTCCGGCTGAGGATCTTCGCGAAGCCAATCGACTCGTTCGGCGCGCCGCGATGGATTTGATGCTGGCTCGAGTGCGCGCGGAACGCGAGTCCCTGCGCATAGAGATTCAGGCCATGCAAATCGGGCCGGCGGCTCTGGTTGCGACACCCGTGGAACCCTTCGCGGAGATCGGTGTCGAGGTCAAAGCCCGCTCTCCCTTTCCCTTCACGCTCTTTTCGGGCTATAGCAATGGTGCGGAACTCTATCTGCCCGTGGCCGAAGCCTACGAGGAGGGAGGCTATGAAGTCTGGATGAGCCCGTTCGCGCCGGCGGCGGCGGCAATCGTTGTTGAGGAGAGTTTGAAGCTGCTCCGCCACCTTCACCAGCAGGGCGAATAGCGCCTGCACCCCTCCGAGCGCGTTTCCTCCTCAAGAAAAAAATGGGGTGGAATTTCTTCCACCCCCTGAGGAGGCCGGAAATCGAACCCCGGCTAAAATATGAACTTCAGGCCGAACTGCATCTGGCGGGCGTCCCTGGCTGAGAGGATTCTTCCCGTTGTGCCCTGACCGATGTTGGTGTTGGGGTTGCTCAGATTGACGTGATTGGGCGCGTTGAACATCTCCCACCGGAACTGCAGATAGCGCGCCTCTCCAAAATAGAAGTTTTTCGACAGGTTGGTGTCAAAGGCGTGAATCCCAGGGCCGTCGAAGATCCCTTTCCCAGCCCCGCCGAAGGTATAGAGCGGAGGAGCGACTAGGGCATCGACGTTGAACCAGCGTTCGGCGCTCGGATTGGAAACATCGAGATTGCCGTTGAGGTGGGGTCGAGTACCGAAGCCGTTTCCCAACGTGGCTCCGGGCACGCCAAAGGTCAAGGCATCTCCCGAAATGAAACTGTAGATGGTCGAGAACTGCCAGCCCCCCAGGATGCCATTAGCTACCGGGTGCATGTTGCTCAGGTACTGGCGACCTTTACCAAACGGCAGTTCCCAGACTTCATTGACCGTCAAAATATGGGTGTGATCCAGTACCGAGCGCCCTCGATTGTAGCCTTCTGGTGCGAACGGAGTCGGAATGTCCCAAATGCTGCCTCCGCCGATGTCGATGTTCTTTGAGAACGAATACGAAAGCTGGTAGGAGAGCCCTTCCGTGAACCGCCGTTCCCACTTTACTTGGAGAGACTGATACCAGGACTCTCCGATCGCGTCGTACAGGCTGACGTCCCCAAACGCCGGCCAGGGACGATCTGCCTGCAAATTGGTATGCGGTCCCACGGAGGCGGTGTTGAATTCGTACTCCGTCAGCAGATCAATGCCCCGGTTGCCCACATAGGAAAGCGTCAGAGCGGACTTCAGAGCCGGCACTGATTTCTGGATCGAGACATTCCACTGGTGCGACTTCATGTTGGGAAAATCCGGCCGGGCCGCCGTGACCGACGGCGCGATGAAGGAGTTGGGATCCTGAGGCCAGGCTTGTTCCCAGCGCTGCAACTGGGAACGCCCCCAACCCTGCGTTTCAAAGGTCCAGTACGGTGGGCCAATGATCGATGAACCGGTGATGTTGTCTCGATAAATGCTGGGGAACAGCCCGTAACCGCCGCGCACGACCCAGTCGTTGTTGCCGAACGGCCTCCAGGCCACTCCCAACCTGGGAGACAGAGTCCCACGAGCCACGAAAAGGCCCGGCGGCAGGCCCGCTTCGGAGGCTGAAATCCACAGTCCCTCCGTGGCTTTGGCCAGGAACGGCGATACGGCCTGAGAGGTTAAGTCAACCCGGCCCGTCTTGGCGTTTTCGCCCGCCACAGACTTCCCTAACTCCGGCAGGAACGTCGAGCCGGTGCCCCGGACAAAGGCTTTCTCGTGCCAGTAGTCGTAACGCAACCCGAGATTGAAGGTCAGACTGGAATTCACTTTCCAGAAATCCTGCACGTACAGTCCGGAGTAAGGCGAGTCCGCCACGCCAATCGTATTGAGAGGGAAATTCCGAGAGCTGCTCTGAATCAGCCCCAACAGGTAGTCGGCAAAGCCATCCCCCGTGTACTGGCCGTTGAAACCGAACACCCCTCGCGAACAGCAGGAGGCATGGGAGGTGGAAGACTGACCATCCTGGTATTGATAGCCGAAGCTCAAGCTATGCGGTCCACGAATGAGACTCAGGTTGGCTTTGTAGTTCTCGGACCACAGGGCCAGACGGCCCGGATTGCCCCACGGTGCAGCGAAGCCTTGGTATCCCGCGAAGCTGACGCTGGGCAGGCCAATGGCCGCAGCACGACCCTCGGTCTGGAATCCTTGGATGCCGGCGCTGTTAGTGAGATTCTCCTGTCCGACCACGGGCGAGTTGAACCGGCTCATCGATCGAAGGTACCCGCCCCCCAAGGTCAGCAATGTCGTGGGAGAAAGAGTCCAGTCATAGTTCAGAGCCAGGTTATGCTGCAGGACCGTCCTCGTCTCGGCAATATCCGGACGATAGTTTGGCGTCACGAGGGTGTTGTCGTTGACCACCAGGCGGAAGAACAGCTTTTGGTTGTTGGTGAGATGATGATCCACCCGACCGCTGTACACATCCAGATCATCGGGAGCGGAGGCCACGGCCCGGAATCGCTGCCCGGAAGAATTCGGTTGGAGAATGTAGGGAAAGAAGAACTTGGAAGCCGAGGAAATCCGATCGTCGGGGATGATGTTGTTCGGAAAAGGCTGTCCGGTCGTCGGATCGATGATCCGTTTGCCGGGCAGCAGAGAGGAGAAATCTCCGGTCAGCATGGCGGGGGCCACGGTGAAGGAGTTGTAAACTCGCTCTTGCCGAATTCGCGTCCCTTCAAAACTTCCGAAAAAGAACGTCTTGTCCTTGATGACCGGCCCACCGCCGGTCGCCCCAAACTGGTTCCGCCTGAGCTTAGGTTTGCTCGTGGCAAAAGTGTTGCGGGCGTCCAATTTGTCGTTGCGAATGAACTCCCACAGAGAACCGTGGAACGCATTGCTGCCGCTCTTGGTGGCCATCAACACTTGCAACGGCTGCCCACCGTGCTCAGCCGTGAAATTGCTGGTCTCCACGTTGAACTCAGCAATCGTTTCGACGCTGGGAAACCCAATCCCAGATTTGTCGGCGTGTTCCAAAGAACTTACGCCGTCCATTTGGAACTCGGCCTGATCGGTGCGTTGCCCCAGCCCTTGCACTGAGTTGGAATTCCACAAGCCGGTTTTGATGCCGGTGACCCTCATTCCTGGGACCAGTCCCACCAGCAGAATGGGGTTCCGGCCGTTGAGAGGCAACTCCCGAATGACCTTCTCTTCCACGATGGTTTCGATGGAGCCCTTTTCTGTCTGCACCAACTCCGCTTGGGACTCGACAGAGACTGTCTCGCTGATCTCCCCCACCTCCAGCACGGGCGAGACCCGTTTTCTTTGGCCCACGGTCAGCTCGGTTCGCTCGATCGTCCAAGTCTTAAACCCCGTGAAGCCCACCGAAACGGAGTAACTCCCGATCGGCAGGGCCTGAATCTCAAAGTTCCCGCCGGAACTGGTGATGGCCGTCTTCTTCAACCCGGTGTTGAGGTTGGTCACGGTTACCTGGGCTCCCGCCACCAAAGCGCCGGACGGATCCGTCACCACCCCTAGAATGGCACCATCCGAACCCACCTGGGCGGACACACTCAAAGGAACGAGCAAGCCCGCCACGGCCAGCAGCAGGCCGCAAATCTGTATCCTTAGTGAGTTGCTCTTCATCACGGAACCCCTCCCTTTTGTTCACGTCTCATCAACTCCACGATGTCATTTGACCCGATTGGTGGGCCGTTCTTCGCCGGACCGATCACCTGATTTCAGTATTCTGTAATATACTTCAGCTTATTGAAATCACTCTCAGGCAAGCCAACTCCCGGCCTGTGCTCCAAAGACCGGAGAAACCAGGCCTACCCTCGAACGACCGAAGCCAAGCTCAACTTGCGCCTATTGCGTCCCCAAGGTGAACTTTGCTTGCGGTCGGGGTTTTAGCTGACCCCCAACTACGACGTCAACGATGTACTGCAGGGTACGTGAGCGGGAGTATGGAGAAGTGTCACGGCAATGTCAAGCTTTTTTCGGTCCAAATTTCAGCATCCAGCATTTCATTTCATAACGTTGAAATCTGCTCAGGTGAATCAGCTCAGGTGCGCTCTAAATTTCGGCAGGTCTGATAGTCGCGCGGGAAGAACCGCCAAAGGGTGAACCCCAACACCAGCGTGGCCAGGACTCCGCTGGCCGACACCGCAGCAAACAACGATTCCGTAGGCAGGCGTTCTTTGAGCCGGCCGATCAAGAACGCGGACAGTCCTCCAGAGAGGGAACCGACCATGTTGCACAGTCCGACGCCCAACCCGCGGTAGTGCCTGGGCACAAAACTGACCAGGGCGGCAATGAAGTTTGCGTTGAACAGGCCTTGGAAGAAGCCATAGCCTAGGGCTGCCAGCTTCACCATGGCCAAAGAATCGCCGCCCGCCAGCCAGTAGAAACAAGGCGATGAGAAGCCAATACCCGCGAGGACCATCCAGAATCTGGCGCGAGGAGCAGACCTTCCCCAGCGGTCCCCGAGCGGCGCTCCCAGAAAGAGCCCAGGAATCGTTGCCAATTGGGTGTAGGCCGTGGCAATCCAGCCCGCCTGGGCCAACGAAAGGTGAAACTTACTCTTGAGGAGGTCCGCCAGCCAGGTGTAGTTGATCCAAATCATGGCGCACAGGCAGAAGAACACAAAGGAAAACACCACATAGCTTGGACTCAGGAACACTTGAGCGAAGCCTCCGCCTCCACCCCCTGTTTCGCCTTCGGACTCCACTCCCGCCGCTCTGTTGTCCTGGATCTGATGGCGCAACCACAACCCGTAGACCAAGGCGGCCCCGCCCACCAACCAGAGCATCCAGCGCCAATTCAGCGTTTCCGTCAGGTAACCACCGTACCAGCCTCCCAGAGTCACACCCACCATTTGCGAAGTCCCGTGGAGAGAGAGCGCCGTTGATCGGCTCCCCTCACCATGCCACTGACTGATGAGCGAAATAGCGGACACGATGTAGAAGGCCTGGGTAAAGGCGAGTAGAGCCCGCCACGTCAAGATGCCTGCCGCGGAACCGGCCGTGCCGAGCATCAGCGTGCAAACGCTCCAGCAAATCACGCTGGCAACGATCAACCGGCTTGCGGAGACGCGGTCGGCGGCATAACCGGCCACGATGTTGGCGACGGCGTACGTCCACAGGAAGACCGTCCCGGTGAGGCCGAGCTGCACCTCGCTGAACCCCAGTTCGTTTCGCAGAACGGGAAAGATGGAGAAGATGGCCTGCCGCGCCACATAGGCCAGGCAGAAGGCTACCCAGAGTTTGGCGATCAAAGTCCAGGGCTTCCAGTTCGGCGACTTGTGACCCGGCCTGGATGACCTCGTGCCGCTCGCCTGAGCGTGAATCACTGGCATGGTGTATCAGGGTGGAACACTGATCGCTGGGCCATTGCGTTGAATGATCCTTCCGTTCGAGTCAAAGGTGCCGTCAAATGCTCGAGACTTGATCTCGGTCGCGGCCCCCCGGGGAATAACTTTGACAGTTACCCCTCCAGCAGCCGCAGATCGACTAGAATCCGGCTCAAGACCTCTCTGTCGGCAGGCAGCAGTGGCAGCAAAGGGCGGCGGCAGGGGCCAGCCGGAAAGCCCAAGAGATTCATCGCTTCCTTGATGACGGCCGTGGCATAGCCTTTTCGTTTGGAACGGAGGTGGGCAAGCGGCAGCACCTTTTTGTCCAGGAGAGCTTGGAGAGCGGAGTGGTCGGTTGACTGCGCCGTCTCTAGAACCGCCATGGGGATCTCGGGACAGAAGTTCGCGAGACCGGTCGTGAAGCTGCCGGCTCCACTGGCGAAGTAAGCCGCGGCAAGCGGCTCGGCCATGCCGTTGATCCAGGCCATCCTGTCACCCAACGCGGTGACGGTAGCCACAAACTGTCTGAGATCTCCAATCTCGTCCTTGAGCCCAATCACATTCTCGATGTCGGACAGTCGCAGCATCATTTCGGGGGAATAGCCGAAGCTCCCGGTGCAGAAGACGATCTGGCCCAGCCGCGAGGCTCTCCCCAAGGCGGCAAAGTGGGCGACAATCCCGTCCAGGCTGGGGTCGACGAAATAGGGCGGGTGGATCATCAACCCCGCCGCCCCAGCCGCTTCAGCCACCCGAGCCAGACCGCAAGCGATGTCGGTGCTGTGGCCGATCCCGGCCAGAAGCGGAATCCGACCGCGGGCCACTCGGGCAGCGACTTGAATCACCTCCCGGTATTCGTTCAGGTCCAGCGCATAAAACTCACCGACTCCCCCGGCACACACGATGGCGCCGGCTCCCGAGCCACACAACCGCTCGATGGTCACCTCCAGACCGGGTAGATCGAGTTCATAATTCTGCCGGAACGGAGTGACCGCAAAGGCCAGGACCCCGCGCAACGTTTGCTTTAGTTCGGCCGGATGCATCTCGAAGCGACCATCCTTTCCTCAGACTCAGGTCCACTGCGGAAAAAAGCTCTTCCAGTTCTCGAAGATAATCATTTCCTGCACTTCGTCAGGAATCCGTGGCAGCTGGGTTCCCTCCACAATGCGGTTCACGCCGCGCAGCCCTTTGATGACGTTTTGGATCGTCCCGGAAGGAAAGTCCGACGCCAGCAGGATCTTGTGCTCGACTCCGTACTCCATGGCCGTGACCATGGCCTGCCAGTACCTCCAGGGTCGGTAGTGCACGGCGCTGAGATCGGTGAACACATTGGGACATTTCCGGATGAGCACGATGGTGTCGGTTTCCCACGGGTGCCCCAGATGGGCAATGATCATCTTCAAATCCGGAAAGGACATGGCGATGTCTTCCAGCTGAAGAGGCAGACCCCAGTTCAAACGAGCCTGGCTCGGAAAGGTGGTACCCTGATGCCACATGATGGGAAGTCCCAATTCGCTACACTTCTTGAACAGCGGCCAGTGCTGGCGGCTCTGCGGATCGAAGTGCTGGTACACCGGCCCCAACTTCAGACCTTTCAATCCCAGGGACTTCACGCAGTATTCCAGCTGTTCGATACAATCCGGCTCGTTCGGATCCACTGAAGCCCAACCCTCGATTTTGTCCGGATGTTGCCGGGCGTAGTCGGCGATCAATTCGTTCGGCACCCACACCCCGACAGCTCTGGCTTGCAAGCCGAAGACAACCACCTTGTCGGCAGCCTCCGAAGCGTTCCAATGATCCTCAGGCCGGGCGTCGTAGGAGTGCTTGTCCAGCCGGGCGGCATAGGCTTCCCCCCCGGATCGTTTCAGCTTGACCAGTTTGGAAGCCAGCGCCTCCTCGGCATATCGATCCGAAACGTGGTCCGGATACCACATCAGATGCGTATGGCAATCAACGATCACGACCGAACCCCCTTGTCAGGAATGGATGGACCACCGCAGCGCTCACTGGAGGGTGGACTCTGTTGACGACTGCCCAAGAAACGGTTCAACACGTTGGCGGTGATCCGGGAAACTTGTTCGTCGACGATGGCTGCGGAGGCATAGGAGATGGAACCAGCCGAGAATATCGCTCCACCGCTCGGGGTATCGAAGAAGATCATTTCGGCGCCTCCTTCGTCGGGGTTGATCCCCTTGGCCACAAGCTGGACGTGGGCGGGTGAGTGAATCGAAATCTTGTCGGTTTCGTGGCCCGAAGCCCCGCCCGGGCAGCGCATATTCAGGGACTTTAAGCCGAAGAGGTCGCCGTTAGCCAGGCCCGTTCTCCCAAAAATCCAGTGCTTCCCGTCCAGCACTCGGTAGGGTGCCCCCGTGCCCATGCCTGTCAGGGAGGTGACCACACCCAGCAGGTGGGACTCCTCCTCAACACGCAGGCCGAAGCGGCTGGGGAAGCGAGCGCCTTCACCCTGGAAGGACCGGCGGGCCCGGGCTTCAGACACGTCTTCGTTCCAAACCCGCATCGCTCCCTCTCCCAGTAGCTCCACCTCACAGTTGATGCCGTTTCCTCCCAGGTACAGTAGCTTGCCACCCCGCTCGAACACCCAGGACTTGACGGTGAAGTACATGCGGCGCGTCCAGTACTCCGGATGGGCGCTGAGAATCAGCACCTCGTACTGGTCCAGGGGGCAAGTGCCGGCGTCCAGCTGGCTCTCGGCGTACAAGTCGTAGTCAAATCCTTCACGCTCTAACCATCCCAGAAGCCTCCACTCAGCCGGGGCGACATGTTCGGCTCCTCGCCGCCAAATGGGATCCGTGATGTTCTCGCCTTCGTCGATGTGATTGATCCAGGCGGGGCGCTCAAAGGAAAGCGGCTCATAGTCCTTCGTGTGCCAGTAATCTGCGCCGGTCGAACGGAAGAAGACCTCCTCTTGATGCGGATTGACGGTGGGTGTTGCCGGCAGTTGGACTGCCGCAATATAGTTGCTCCGCCCTCCGAAATCGTTGTACGCGTTCCAAGTGATATTGGAAGCCAACACGGCCACTCGCGCCGTGGGACGAGTGGGGGCTACGATCCAAGGAAAGGAGAAAAACCGGCCCGACTCTGTCCGAACATGGAAGTAGTACAGACCACTCCGGTCCGGAGCTACGGCGGTCTGTCTTGGATGTGCCGGAAAAGCGTAACCAAACTCGTTCCAGGCCACGCCAGTTTGAGTGAAGTCGCCGTCCGGAAGGAGCTGCCGGTTGGCTCCCGGCGGATGATTCTCAAAGTAACCGCACTTCGTCACCAACTCCTTTCTTAATCCGTAACGCCAGAGTTCCAGCGAATAAGACTCACGACAGTGAACACAGACCTTCGAACGTTCGCCTGACCTCAGCCAGGCAGGCCAGGCATACCCCAGCACATGCCGGTCGGACAACAAGCGGAAGTGGTAAGGCTGGTCAGGCCGGATCTCCATTTTAATTCGCTTAGGCCCGTACCCCTGGCGTTGAAGGATCACCTCGTAAGCTCCGGCTGGGATATCGCCGATCACCGCGCCGGAGGCACGGGAACGCAGTTCGTAGGATGAGTCTGATTCTCCGCTTCCCATGAACTCCAGCTGAACGTCAGGAACCGCAAAAAACATCTCGTCGCTCACGTAACCGATCAGCATGAGGATCGTCTCTCCTGGCGAGTGTGGTGCTCAATGGCCAAATGAGGTTTCAGAATACTAGAGTCTAATTCGGAATTGTGAAATATTCTTGACAGCCCGGCATACGGAGTCCAAAATCCTTCCCCTTGACGCAGGCCGAGTCTGCGGATTGGCAGCCCTTGGCCATTGGAACTCACCGAGCATGCCCGAGGATCCGGTTCACGTTCAGCTCGACGTCAGCATCCCGATGCGGGATGGGGTGCGGCTCTATGCCGCCCTCTATCGTCCCGCCGGTGGGGCCCCTCCCTTCCCCACTCTGTTGATCCGCTCGCCTTACAGCACCCAACATCCCCGTTACGTAGACTGGGCGTTGCGCTTCGCGCGCGGCGGTTACGCCGTCGTGCTGCAGGACTGCCGCGGCCGCTACGAGTCCGAAGGGGACTGGACACCCTACAGCGACGACATCCCCGACGGCGAGGACACGCTTGGCTGGCTGAGCCGGCAAGGCTGGTGCAACGGACAGGTCGGGACCTTCGGCATTTCCTACCCGGGATTCACCCAGGTATTGATGGCCGCTAGCCCACAGCCTTGTCTTAAAGCCCTGGTTCCCATTGCCAACCAGGAAGACAACTATGGTCACCTGCGCTACAACGGGCTGCTTCAGCTGCAGAATGCCATGAACTTCGTCTGGGTGGGACGGCGGACCAACCAGAACGCCCCCCGGGACCTGATTGACTGGCCGGCCGTCTATCGTCGGCTGCCGCTCTTAACCGCCCTGGACGATATTGCCGACCGCCCCTTTTACCGGGAGGTGGTTCGCCATTCCCTATTCGATGAATTCTGGAGCGACTGCAGTATGAAGCGGCGGTATGCCGACGTTCAGGCTCCGGCTTTGTTCATCAGCGGCTGGTATGACAACCTGCTTCACGAAATTTTCAAATGCTTCCGAGGCTGGACAACGCAGGCGCGAAGTCAGCACGCCCGGAGCCTCACTCGTCTGCTGGTGGGGCCCTGGGTCCATTCCCAGATCGGGGGTCCCGTCCCCGGCGAGCTTTCGTTTGGACCTGAGAGCCAGATGGATATGGCCGGACTTCACCTGCGCTGGTACGACTACCACCTCAGGCAAATCGAGAACGGCGTCGGCACGGAAGCCCCGGTCCGAATCTTTGTCATGGGCGACAACCAGTGGCGCGATGAGACCGAATGGCCCCTGGCCCGAACGGAATATCGCAAATATTACCTGCGTAGCTTTGGCAATGCGAGTTCCGTTTTAAGCGAGGGCGCATTGACAACCGATCCTCCGGGCTCCCAACCTCCTGACTCCTTTGTTTACGATCCCGAAAACCCCGTGCCGACGCTCGGAGGACAGGGACTCTTGCTTGATACGGCCGGTCCACGCGACCGATCACCCATTCAGCAGCGCCCCGACGTCTTAGTCTACTCCACACCTCCCTTGGAACAGGATCTTGAAGTCACCGGACCGGTGGGACTGAGACTGTTTGCGTCCTCAAGCGCTCCCGACACGGATTTCACGGCTACGTTGACCGATGTCACACCGACGGGCCAGGCCATCGCCTTGAGCGAAGGCATCGTCAGAGCGCGGTTTCGAGAATCCTATACCCACCCTTCCCTGATCGTTCCCGGCCGCGTCTACACCTATGACCTCCCGTTGTGGGAAACCAGCAACGTTTTCAAAGAAGGGCATCGGATCCGCCTGGAAATCTCCAGCAGCAACTTTCCACGCTTCGACCGCAATCTCAATACCGGCTTGGACCCGGGTACGACCCACCAATACCAAGCGGCGAAACAGACCATTCGGCACGACACAGCGTATCCCTCCCATCTGATCCTGCCGGTTATTCCTCGCTGAACGCGGGCGCTCGCTTCGTGCCTGCCGGGGAAAAGCAGCCCAAGGACTCGGTTGAAGCGCTGGCGCACGGTCACTGCCGGCCCTTTGACGGGTACCAGCCGACCGCTTCCACCCTCGGCCAGCAGCCTCGACTCCGGTGAGACCTGGAAGAAGGGATTGGGCCCCCAGCTTGGCTCCGGTGCCATGCCCTAAACAAATGTGTTGCCTGTGTTCACTAAATGTTGTAAATCATTACATCATTTTGAAAACACCGGTGATCGTGGCCGGCACGGGTGATCAGACATCATGAGCGTTCGAGTCGGAGTGGACGTAGGAGGAACCTTCACTGACATCGTCTGTTTCGAAGAGCAAAGTGGAACGCTTCGGCTCTCCAAAGTTCCCAGCACGCCCCAAGAACCCCATCAGGCCGTGATCGAGGGCGTCACCCGAGCGCTCAAAGAGTTCGACCTGACGCTGTCACAGGTGCAGTTCTTCATCCACGGGACCACCGTGGCTACCAACACCCTCCTGGAAAGGAAGGGGGCGGAGGTGGCTTTGCTGGTGACGGAAGGGTTTCGGGATGTGCTCTACGTGATGCGTCAGGACCGCCCCCGTCTCTACGATTACTTCGAACAACGCCAGCAACCCCTTGTGCCGCGCCGCCGGAGATTCGAGATCCCGGAAAGAGTGCTCTTCACCGGCGAGGTTCACGTGCCGATGCAGGAAGAGCGCGTGCGCACGCTGCTTCGCCGGCTTCATTCAGAGGGAGTCTGCGATCTGGCAGTCTGCCTGCTTCACTCTTACGCCAATCCCAACCACGAACGACTCCTGGAAAAGTGGATCTACGAAGAGTGCCCTGGGGCCAGAGTGTCCATCTCTTCCGAAATCCTGCCCGAATTCAAGGAGTTCGAAAGAATGAGCACAACCGTGGTCAATGCCTACGTCAAACCGGGGGTGGGAGAATACGTCTCGAAGCTGGAGGCCGGCCTGAAAGACGCCGGGCTGTCCTCCGGGTTGCACATCATGCAATCGAACGGCGGCATCATGACGGCCCGCACGGCGGAAGTGCATTGTGCGCACACGGTCCTGTCCGGGCCGGCCGCGGGAGCTCTCAACGGGTTGATCCTGGGTCAGTTGGCCGGGCTGCGAGACCTTATCTCGATGGACGTTGGTGGGACCAGCGCCGATGTGTCGGTGGCCACTGAAGGACGGTTGAACTTTGCAGAGGAGATCGAAATCGGCGGGCAGGTGGTCAAAGTGCCCTCGATCGAAATCCACACCGTCGGCGCCGGGGGTGGAAGCATCGCCTGGATTGATACCGGCGGCGCTCTTCAAGTCGGTCCCGAAAGCGCGCGAGCCCTGCCGGGACCGGCTTGTTATGGCCGAGGAGGAACGCTGCCGACGGTCACGGATGCCAACCTGGTGCTGGGGCGGTTGAATCCGGATTACTTCCTCGGCGGACGTATGGCGGTTGACGCGGAGCTGTCGCGCAAGGCGATTGAGCAGCAGATCTCTGGGCCGTTGGGCCTCACCGTGCCGGAAGCAGCCGAAGGAATCATTCGCGTCATCAACGCCGTCATGGCCAAAGCCATTCGCAGGCTCTCGGTCGAGAAGGGTTATGACCCCAGGGAGTTCACTCTGGTCTGCTTTGGCGGAGGAGGCCCCCTGCATGCCGTCGAGTTAGCCCAGGAGCTGGACATCCCACGAGTCTTGATTCCTCCCGCACCGGGCGTGAGCTCTGCCTTGGGCTTGCTCACCGCGGATTTCCGTCACGACTACGTGCGGACGGTCCTGCGGCCGGTGGCAGACCTTGAGCGGCACTGGCTCCGGCAGGTCTATCAAGAACTCGGGGCCGCGGCCACTCGCCAGATGGAGGAGGAAGGGGTGCGGTCGAATCAAACTCTCCTGCTTCCCTCCCTCGACATGCGCTATGTCGGACAGGGTTATTCCCTGCCGGTCCATTTCGAACTCAAGGACTTGGAATCCAATGCCAGGCTTGACGGGGTCCTCAAACGCTTTCATGAGGCCCATTTCGGCAGCTATGGCTACTGCGACGAAAACGAGCCGACGGAAATCGTCAACGTTCGCCTGGCCGCCGTCGGTCAACTGCTGAAACCCAACCTGCCCCGACTGCCGAAACCGCAACCCGGCCTGGACCATGCGCTGAAGACATCTCGCCACGTCCGGCTGAACGGTGTGACGGTGGAGGCCGCCGTCTATGAGCGGTCGCGCCTGGGCAAGGGATCGGTCATTAAGGGACCGGCCATCGTCGAACAGCCGGACTCGACCACGCTGCTCTTTACCGGGCAGCGGGCTGAGACGGACGAGTTTGGCAATCTTCTGATTTCTCTGGAGGGCACTCAATGATCCGGACTCCTTCTGTTTCCATCGATCACCAGGTGAACGCCGTCAGGCTACAGGTGATGACCAATGCCATCTACTCAATCGCAGATGAGGTGGTGGCAGCTCTGGTGCGCACTTCCTACTCCACCAACATCAAGGATCGCCGTGATTGCAGCGGGGCTATCTTCACTCTGCAAGGAGACCTTGTAGCCCAAGGCGAAGTGGGCACCCCTCTTCATCTGGGTGTCATGCAGCCGGCCGTTCTCACCGCCCTGCAGGCGATTCCTCCGGAATCGCTGGAGCCCGGGGATGACATCATCCTGAACATGCCCTATCCCGAAGGTCCGGGGCATCTGAACGATGTCACCGTCGTATCGCCGGTCTTCTATGACGAGCGGCTGGTGGCTTTTGTGGCCAACATGTCCCACCACGTGGACGTGGGCGGTTTCGCTCCCGGCAGCATGGCCTTTGGCGTATGGGAACACTACCAGGAGGGGCTGCAGATCCCCCCACTCAAGATCTCGAGACGCGGCATCCTCGATCAGGACCTGATCCGACTGATCACCGCCAACCTCCGGACACCTTCGGAATTCCGCGGTGACCTGGCGGCTCAAATCGCCGCCAACAACGTCGGCGAACGGCGCCTGCAGGACTTGATGAAAAAGTACGGCGTGGAGGAAGTCCTTTCCTACATGGCCTCCATCATGGACTATTCCGAACGCCGCCTGAGAGCCGCCATTGGAACCCTGTCGGAAGGGAGCTTTTCGTTCGAAGACTGTCTGGAAGGCGACGGCCTGTCCGACGGTGACGTGACCATTCGCTGCACAGTCCAAGTCAGGGAGGGGACCATTCGATGCGATTTCCGAGAATCCGATCCGCAGGTTTTGGGGCCGCTGAACTGCCGGCCTCCTTCGGTTAGGGCTTGTGTCTACTACGTCGCCAAGGCCTTGCTGGACCCGGGACTCCCGCCCAATTCCGGAGCTTTCCGCCCGCTGCAGGTGCTGACCCAGCCGGGAACGCTGCTGGAGGTGAATTACCCGGGAGCTGTCTGCAACGCCAACATCATCACCACGCAGCGGATCGTCGATGTCCTGCTGGGAGCCTTCTACCAGCTGATTCCCGACCGAGTGTGTGCAGCCTGCTCAGGAACCATGAACCTGCTTAACATCGGTGGACGCCATTCGCTCTCGGGCGGTCTTTTCAACTACATCGAAACCTACGGCGGAGGGCAGGGTGCCCTGCCGAATCGAGACGGCACGTCAGCCGTTCAGAATCATATGACCAACACGCGAAACGCTCCGGTTGAGGTGATCGAGTCCACCTATCCACTTTTGATTCGAGGTTATGGCCTGGTCCCGGAAAGTGCCGGCAGCGGAAAGTTTCGAGGGGGATTTGGCATGCGGCGCGAGTTCGAGTTCCTGAGCGATCGAGTCACCGTTACGCTCAGCTCAGACCGATTCCGAAGAGGTCCCTGGGGACTGGCGGGAGGCGGGCCGGCCCAGCCCGGCGCCTGCCTGGTGGTGAGCCCGGACGGCAAAGAGAGAAACCTGCCCTCGAAGGTCACCACGGTTCTCGGCAAAGGCGACTGTCTCATCAGCACCACTCCCGGTGGTGGGGGAAGGGGAAATCCGCTGGACAGATCGGCGGAGCGTGTTCGTGAGGATGTTCTGGAGGGCTTGCTTTCGTCCGAAACCGCTCTCGCCGTGTACGGGGTGGTGTTGCGCGCGGACTTGACCCTCGACTGGACCGCCACGGAGCACCACCGTTCCGCCTTGAATGCGAGGCAGGTCTCGACCCTCTTGCCCGCGTGAGTCCGAACCGAAGGGCGATTACCGTGGTCCAGGAGGACGCCCGTGAAGATCCTTGTGCTAAACCCTTTTGCCGGAGAGATGAAGGAAACGGAGCGCTGCCAGCGCGTGGCCGCAAGCGACACCGACATAGTGTTCGACCATATCGGTGACGTCTATCCTCTGAACTACGTCACCTACATTTACTACCGACATCGCTGTGCCGATGCCGTGGTGGATCGCGTGCTGCGCGCCCAGAACAGAGACTTCGACGCTGTGTTCATTTGCTGTTGTTATGACCCCGGAGTCTGGGAAGCCCGGGAACTGGCGGACATTCCCGTAGTGGGTGCCTTTGAGGCCGCAGCTCACTATGCCAATGCCATCTCCCAGCGCTACTCGGTGATTGCCACCGAATATAAGACGGCTCACTGTTACCGCGAACTGGCCCGCCTGTATGGCACGGACTCCAAGCTTGCCTCCGTCAGGCACATCGGCCTGTCGGCCCGGGAATCGTATCCCGACAGAACGGATCCCAACGTGATTGTGGACCGAACCCTCAAGGTGGCGGCCCAGTGCGTCGCGGAGGACGGGGCCGAGGCCATCGTCATGGGCTGCACTCTGCAAAGCTGTCCCCTCACCGTTTCCGGCACGGGAGACGCCGCTGGAGCACCGATCATCGACCCGGTCTTAGTCGGTCTGAAGACCACTGAATTCCTGGTTGAAGCCCGCCGGGTCGGCCTGCCGACAGTCAGCCGATTCGGAACCTGGCAAAAACCGCCGTGGGATGAGGTTGAGCAGCTGCGCGCCGCAAGCGCGCAGACCCGCCGAAACCCTTGAACCTCGCCGCTTCGGTGTCGAGATAAGGAATCCGCTAGGCCCGATTGCCTCCGTAGGTGGCGCGAAAGAGGTTACCCCTGTCAAAACGGGAGAGGCTGAATTTTTCGAGATCGATCATGCGGCAACGTCCCTCCAGGATTTCCTCGGCCATCGCCTCACCAATGGCCGGGCCGAGCTTGAATCCGTGGCCGCTGAAGCCGTTGCACTGATAGAACCCCTCCACACCGTCGGTCTTGCCCAAAATCGGATGCCAATCCGGGGTCACATCATACAGCCCCGCGTATGCGGTCACCGCAAGAGCGGCTTGAAAGGCGGGAAGGCGGCGGCGCAGCCGCGACAGAGTCTCCTCGATGAATGCTTCATCGGCCGATTCCTTGAAGCGGTTCGGGTCGACCGTCTCGTACTCTTTCGGAAAGCCTCGTCCCACCAGGGTTCGCGTGGCGCCATCCGGACGGTAGTAGATGGCCTGCGCCATATCGGAGAAGACGAGGCGCGGCGGACCTCCGGCGTCGCGCGCTTCAAGCACGATCTCTTCCTCGCGAGTCACCTTGATCGGAATGCTCACTCCGGCTAAGTGCGCGATTCTGTCAGCCCACGGTCCGGCCGCGTTGACAACAACCCTCGTGGCAATCGGCCCTCGACTCGTCTGCACCCCAACCACCTTGGATTTTTCGAGGACAACGGCCTCCAGCGAGGTCAGGTCTTGGAGGCGACCTCCCATCTGGCGGAAGCGTTGAACGTAGGCGTAGGTAGTCTGGTGTGGATCCGCATAGCCCGAGCCCGGTTCGTAGGCAATCCGGCAAACATCGTCCAGCTTCAAGCGGGACTCGAAGCCGAGAAGCTCCGTCTTGGATATCTCCCAAGTCTTGACGCCGAGCTGCTGCAACATGGCCATGTTGGCCGAGAATCCTTTTGAAGCCGTCTCCGGCACCAGGAAGGCCCAACCACAGGCCACAAAGCCGCAGTCCCCGCCCACTGCATCGGCAAAATTGGTGAAAATGTCCACCGAGCGCCGGGCCAGCCGGACCAACTCTTCATTGGAATAGTGCTGTCGGACAATGGCAGCCGACCGGCCGGTTCCGCCCGCCGCCAGGAGATGTTTCTCGATCAAAACAACCTTGTTCAATCCCCGCTTGACCAGATGGTAGGCGGTGCTGGCCCCATTGATGCCTGCGCCAATCACCACTGCGTCTGCCGTCTCCATTTTTCTCCTCTCCCACACGAACGCCGCCGACTTCCGCCGGTTTCGCGAAAACGCCCGGCAGCCGGGGGCGATCCGTCACCCGATCCAGTTTTCTTGATTTAGAAAGATATTACATAATACGGAATTCAACAACCCGAATCTCGGCTCGAAGGTACGCTAACAGAGTCCCAGTGCCCGGTCGAAGTCAGGTGAAACGTTTTCAGTACTTTGAAAATTGTGGATGAGCTCCCAATTTCATATAATGCGCTGGACTTGGCGGCACGCTCCCGCCCGCCGCTGACCTGGAAGGTTTTCACGCCAAGGACCAATCGATATGGCTCACTCGAAGCGAGGCAGCAAACCGAAGTACACGGTACCCGCCGTGGAAAAATCTTTCGCTATCCTGGAGATGTTCGCAGCCAGAAACCAGGGCTACACGCTAAGTGAAGTGGGACGACTGCTTAAACTGCCCATCAGCACGGCCAGTTCGCTGCTCTACACCCTGCAGTCGTGCGGTTACCTGTACCGGAACGACAAGGGACGGTTTTTCCTGACCATGAAGATGTTAACGGAGGGCAACAAGGCTCTGGGACAGATGAAACTGAGGGAGATCGCGGAACCGGAGCTGAAGAAGCTGACTCTGGAAACGGGCCTGGCATCGATTCTCAGTATCCGTGACGGGGATCAGGCCGTGTGCATCGAGAAGATCGAAGGAACGAGTCCGATTCGCTTGGCCTCGCATGTGGGGAAGCGCATGTACCTCCACCAGACCTCCTACGGCAAGGCGATCCTGGCCCACACCTCCGAGCAACAGGTTGAGGCCATCGTGGAATCGAGGGGGCTTCCGCCGGCGACTGAGAACACCATCACCTCTCTGCCGCAGCTGACAAAAGAACTGACACGCATCCGGGCGCAAGGCTGGGCTTTGGACGATCAGGAGACGGGCCTGGGCATTCGGGGAATCGCCGCCCCGATTTTCGATCACAACGGAAACGTCGTGGCGGGCGTGGCAGTGGGCGGTTCCGTGTTTGAGTTGGACAAGAATCTGAAGGCCGTGGCGACCGCGGTGAAGGCCTGCGCCCTGCGGATTTCCGAGCACCTGGGTTACCAGGAAACCGCGCTGAGTCGCAGTTTTCATCAGGCCTAGCCGGAAGCGACCGGGTCGTGTCGCCCCATTCCTTGCCGGAAGCCCTCACTCCACTTCGCTTCGCCCTTCCCGAGCTTCTCCGCAAACCGACGTCTTTCCTACGGGCAGGTACTGCTTGGGCATTTGCACGCGCATGGAGTAGGGGCCGACCTGGACCTGACCGGGTCTGGCGTGACCCACCAACCCCAGCAGCAAGTAGGCATCGTGCTTGCTCATCTCGGCGAGTTCCTCCATCCACAAGATCATGTCCCGAAGCGCCAGCCGCAAAGCCTCTTCCAACGGTGACGCCATGGCCACGGTGACCAGTAAATCCGGCGTCTCGACTCGCGGCCAGGACATAACCGGGCTGCGCCCCTTCAAGACCTCACACTTGAGAGTGATGACGCTTCGCATCTCGAGTTCATTGATCTCGCCGTCGCTTTGAAGAGCGTGACAGTCTCCCAGCCCCAACAAGGCGCCTTCCACAAAGACCGGCAGATAGACCGTACTGCCTGCGCAGACTTCCTCTGAATCGAGATTCCCCCCGTGTCTTCCACATCCACCCGACAACACCGCCTCCAGAGCGGGAGTAGTTCCAATGGTTCCGATACAAGGTCGGACTGGAATCTGGGTCCGGTCGTCAAAGACGATTTTTCCGTCGCGGATCTCCCGGAGAACGGTGCTGGGCAGGTCGAAAAAGTCCTCCAGGTGAAACAGGAAAGGCCAATAGCCCTGATATCCCAAGGTGTCGCATTCCTGCTCCAGAATGTGGACAACCAGCGTGTCACCGGGCATGGCACCCTCCACGTAAATGGGACCGGTCACGGGATTGCCGTGATATCCCCGTTTCCGCATGGCCAGGAGATATTCCGGCTTACAGGTCTCGGGGGTACGCGTTCGACCACCGCGGGAGTCTTCGGTTTCAACTACGAAGATCTCTCCTCCTTTGACCCGCGCCACCGGCTCCAACCGCCGGTCAAAGACGTAGGTGATTTTGTCACGAGTCACTCTCTGCATCATGGAATCACCCTCCGCCTCATTCTTCGGGGCCAGAGCGCATCGACGGCGGACCCGAAGGCCGATAGGGCCGACCCGCACGGATCACCTGCCGAGGCCACAACCGCTGCCGACCGATGCGTTTGTCTCCCTGGCTGTCGAAGAGCTCGAACGTCCCCTCCTGGATCTCGAACACCACGGCATCTCCCCACGCCCCCACCGTCAAGGTTCCAATCTGATCGGACATCCGAATGGCTTGGGCCGGGATGGAAGTGACCTTGGCCAGGACGTCATCGAGGGAGAGCCCCAGCTGGAGGAACTTGGCCGCCGTGGTGGCCAGGTCGAAAACGGGCCCGTTGACATTGTAAATGTGCAGGTCACTTGAAATGGTTTGGGGCTGGACACCCTGCTCCAGCGCTGTCTCGGCAACGGTCCAACTGAAGCTGCCGGCGCCATGCCCGACATCGAAAATCACACCACGATCCATCGCCTCGCGAACCGACCCGCGCACGCTTCCCCGCTCGTCCAGAATGCCACACTCCATATTGTGATAGCAGTGAGTGAGGATATCGCGGTTGCGCATGACGGCGAGAATGTCGTCCAGGGAATCGCACCAGGCGGCCTGCGGGTGGACCATGATGGGCAGGCCAAGCGTATCCGCGGCTTCCCGCGCCAGGTGGAGCGGGCGAAGTCCTGCTTGTTCGCTGACAATGCTGTCGCGCGTCAGCCGCACCTTGATCCCCATCACCACATCCCTGTGGCGCTCCGCCATTTCCACGGCCCGCGACACATTGGCATATTGGAGTTCCATGAGTTCTCCGACGCCGGCTGTGAGCATTCCCTGGGAGGCGATGTTGAGCTGGGCCAGGAGGCGGGTGGCGCTCACTTCAATGACGTACTTTCGAAACCCGGGAAAGGTGTCTGCTCCCGCCGATCCCGCATCCACAGCGGTCGTCACACCTTTGGCCAGGCAGTTCGAATCCGCGTCAATACCGAGATAGCTCACTCCCCAAAAGACGTGAACGTGGAGATCGATCATCCCTGGTGCAACGATGCAATCCACACAGTTCAGACGCTCGGCCACCTCATCGCCAGGCTCCAGAGCGCCGATCTTGGCCACCCGTCCTCCGGCAAAAGCCACATCCGCGCGGGCGTGAAGGCGCCGGCTCGGATCAACCAGGGTGCCACCCTCTAGCAGCAGATCGTATTTCATGAAATGACAGCCAGAATCTTCGGACGGAATCCGACACCCATGCGGGAAAGCGGACGGCCAGCCGAGGAACCATCACCCAGGTCAGACTGGGTCGGTTAAACGACAACGGCCAGATGTAAAGGGCGGCCCCCACACTGAGTGCGGTCGCTTCGAGACCCTCGGCTGCAGTTCGAGCCGCCCCCAATCCACTGCCAAAGTGAAAATCCCATGAGTTCGGATGAAGCACGCAGACGCAAGTTAACGGATGCCGCCCGTGAAAGTCAACATTGCGTGAAGTCTTTCCACGGGTTCAGCGCGAACGATGTGGATCGGATCAGCAAACGCGAGTACAATAACCGCTCATTTCGTGATTCAGATTGCACGTGCGGCATTTGGAAGGCCATGGCTGTCGCGGCCAACGCAAAGCAGTCCGGTTTCAGAACAGACGGCCGAACGAATGGCCCGTCTTTGAAAGCAGGGTTTTCGTGAAGATCACCGGAATCGAAGTATTTCCGATACGCGCTCCGCGCCGGGAGGCGGTGCGGGCCGGCAATCTCCACTCCGCCCTCACAGCCTCCGAGTTCGGCATCCTGCGCATCGAAACGGATGCGGGTTTGGAGGGCCTGGGGGAGATCTCGATCACCTCTCCTCGCGTTGGGTTTTCTCTGTGTCATGCCGCCCGAACCCTGGTGGCTCCCGAGCTGATCGGGATGGACCCGCTTGAACTGCCGTCGGTCCTGAATCGAGTCGATCGTGTCCTGAAAGGGGAGCTCAGTTCAGCCTATATTCGAGCTGCCTTCGAGATGGCTTTGTGGGACCTTCTGGGCCGGTCGGCCCGGATTCCCGTTTATCAACTGCTGGGAGGTAAGGCCCGGGAAGCAGTCCCCCTGGCCTGGGGCATTTACCAGAAGTCCCCGGAGGAGATGGCCGAGGATGCCCTCAAGGGCCTGGAAAACGGTTTCCAGGCCATCAAGCTCAAGGTCGGTCGCGAGCTGAAGGAAGATGTGGCCGCGGTACGGGCTGTCAGTCGGGCCATTGGCCCCCACCTGCCGCTTCGACTCGACGCCAACATGAGCTGGCATTCCGTACCGGAAGCCTCGGCGGCCATCCGCGCTCTTTCGGCTGAGGCCCGCGTGGCCTGGGTCGAACAGCCACTGGAGAAACACAACCTGGCGGGCCTGCGACTGTTACGCCAGCAGTCACCGGTTCCCATCATGGCTGACGAAAGTCTGCAGACGCTTCGCGACGCTTACGCCGTGGCTCTGGCCGAAGCCGCGGATGTCTTCAACGTCTATGTTTGCGAAGCAGGAGGAATTCTGGCCGCCTCTCATATCTTCGCTCTGGCCGCGGCCTTGGACATTCCTTGCATCATTGGTAGCCAGGCCGAGCTGGGGATCGGCACGGCCGCGGCTGCTCACCTCGGAGTCACCGTGGCTGATCTGCCCTATGCCTGCGAAACATTCGGCCCTTTGCGCTACCTGAAGGACATCGTAGTGAACGGACCTCGGATCGAGCGGGGCTTTCTTTACCCTCCCGATGGACCTGGTCTGGGTGTTGAACTGGATTGGAAAACATTGCACGCATGGCTGGTAAAGGAGTGACCGCATGGCAAACCGCCGCCATATCCGGCTGACCTTTCTGACAACCGGGGAGTCCGTTGTGGCCGAACTCCTGGACGACGAAGCCCCCCGAGTGTGTCAGCAGGTCTGGGAAATGTTGCCCCTCGAAAACAAAACCATCCACGGCCAGTACTCCGGCGCCGAAATTTTTGTGCTGGTTGAACCACCACAGCCGGCTCCGTCAGAGAACCTGACTCAAATTCCGCTACCCGGAGAGATCTTCTATTTCTTCGATGGGGGTGGCAACGTCACCAGCGGAAGCGAGCCGGCGGCTGAGATCTGTGTGGTTTACGGAAGAGGCGTGACGCTGCGGGGTCCCGAGGGGTTTCCCACATATGCCAGCTTGATTGCACGCATCCCGGGAGACTGGAAATACGACTGGCAGCCTTTCGCCCAAGCCTGCCGCCGTGTTCGTTTCGAGGGCCCCCAGAGATTGCGTATCGAGCGAGTTAACGAGAAACCTGCCTGATGCCAGATCGGCTGAGGGCGCTGTCCATCTCAGCCGGCTCCGCTGATTTCCTCCCTGGAGCGTTTCTGCAGTTCGTAAAGAGAACCTGCCCGAACCTTATAGGCGGGAATGGGAAATTCCGACATCGAGAAGCGGGCGATCCGTGCCCGTTTTCCTCGCACGTGGCGGACGAACGTTTCAGCGGCCACAGTAGCCTCACCCAGGTAAATGGGAAAGGCATCAGCCGCACGATAGCTCAGAATCAGCGTTCGGCGGGAACGAGAGGAGGTATTGGTTGTTGATGAGTGAGGAGTCATGCAATGCATGAAGATGACATCCCCGGCCCTCCCCTCGAGGCAGACAGCCAAGGACTCGTCGACAACTTCAGTAACGCGTCCCTGAAAATATCCATCGCGCGTGTGATCCAGACAGCGCCCCCGATGGCCGCCTGGAATGACCTGCAGACACCCATTGCCACGGTCGGCATCATCCAGATAAAACAGGATGGAGACAGAGTCCTGATTGGTCAGCGGGTAGTAAGCCAAATCTTGATGCCACTCGACGACCGACCCGATCGAGGCGGGTTTCATATTAATCTTGCTGTAGTGAAACGTCAGGTCGGGCCCAATGAGCTGTTCCACGCAATCCAGAAGTCTTGAGGAATCTGACAGCGAACGAAACGCCGGATAGTACGTACAGGGTTCATAGATCCTGCGGACGAGCTGGCCTTCCAAAGGCTGGTTGGGCTCCATTTCCATCCGGGTCTGATCATGGTTGGCCCGCGTGTTTCCGCCGCAAATCGCGGCCAGCTCAGCGTTCAGATCCTGTACTTCATCGGCAGTGAGAAGTCGTCGGTGGACGCAGAATCCGTTTTCCCGATATTGCTGAATCTGGTCCAGTCCTAACATCCTGGGCTCTCCCTCGCCACTGACCTCATCGATCGGCTCCAACACGGTACAGCATCAGCTGAGCGCTTGAAACTCTCCGTTCCGCGGCCCGCTCGAACAAATGTCGAAGCTTCGCGGCCAGGCTCAGATTCCGGCGCGGAGACAGCCAGATCATCCGAGCTCGGAAACGTCAGGTCTTCGGTCTTGGGAACCTGGGCGGTTGAATGGGCCGGTCTATCTTTCCCGCATTGACAGTCACAGCGAGGCTTTTGGCAGCGGGTGCCGCCCAACAACTCCAGCGACAGCTGCAAGTCCGCTCGGCGGCGCCTGTCTCTCAAGCAATGATCTCTTTGATGGGCCTGCCGTAATCGAGCTCAATCCGCTTGTGGCCCGGGACTTCCAGTTTGTGGGGATCCAACCCCAACTGGTGCAGGACGGTGGCATGCAGGTCTGTGACGTAATGTCGGCTCTCGACAGCGTGAAATCCCAATTCGTCTGTGGCGCCGTGAACCACTCCGCCTTTGATCCCGCCGCCCGCCAACCAGACCGAGAACCCGAAGGGATGGTGGTCCCGTCCTCCCTTGGCTCCTTCCACGCCCGGGGTTCGACCGAACTCCGTGCCCCATACCACCAGGGTTTCTTCCAGCAGGCCCCGCTGTTTGAGGTCCTTCAGCAGCCCGGCAATCGGCTTGTCCACCTGGGCGCACAACTCGCTGTGGTTCTTCTTGAGTTCGGAGTGGGCATCCCACGACCCGGCGGTTCCCTTTCCGTGAACAATCTGCACAAAGCGAACGCCACTCTCCACCAGGCGTCGCGCAGTCAAAAGCACCTGGCCAAACGGCCGCGTGTTGTCCTGGTCCAGCCCGTAAAGCTTGTGAACGTGCTCCGGCTCCTGCTTGAAGTCGAAAACCCGGGGAATCTCGAGTTGCATCTTGAAAGCCAGCTCGTAGGACTTGATGCGCGCCCGGATGGCGGCGTCCGCCGGATATCTCACCGCGGCCATTTGATTCATCTCCTTGATGAACTCGAACTCCGCTCTCTGCTCTTCAGACAACACCTCCGGAGCACGTGAACCGAACGGCAGCGGGTTCTGAGGGTCGGTGGACAACAGCACGCCATTGTGTTCGGGGCCGAGATAGTTGGCGTCGTAAGTTCGCAGTTGATGGTTGCCCTCCGGCTCGGCGAAGACAACAAACTGCGGGAGGCTGTCGCTCAGGGAACCCAGGCCATAATGGATCCAGGAACCGATCGAGGGAAAGAAGCCGTCGAACATGTGGCGTCCCTGGTGAAACTGCAGCTGCGCGCCGTGGTCGTTATCCGTGGTCCACATGGACCGCACCACCGCCAGATCATCCACGCAGCCGGCCAGGTTCGGCCACCAGTCGGTGACCTCGATTCCGCTTTGACCGTGCTTGCGGTATCCTACCTGCAAAGGGAAGATCTTCTTCATCATCTTGCGATCCGCCACCACTTCCTGCACATTCTTCTTGACCAGGGGGGAATCCAAAACACTTTTGTAAGGAGTCTCGTCGATGCTGTAGTCGGCGTACTTGTTCAGCTCCGGCTTTGGATCAAACGATTCCAGGTGGCTCGTGCCGCCCAGCATGAAAAGCCAGATCACACGCTTGGCCTTCGGCGCAAAGTGCGGTTTGCCATCGGGAGGTGTCCAGAGCTCCGAAGAAGCGGAGGCACGCAGGATGCCGTCGCGTTGGAGCATGGCTCCCAGCACCAACCCGGTAAAACCCATGCCGCAGTCTCCCAGAAACACTCTGCGGTTCACTCGGCCGCAACAACTGCCGTGATGGATGCGGGTGTCGTCATTCATGATCGAGCTCCTTAGCGAATCGTTACAAAATCGGTGTGGCTGAAGAGAGCATGCACAAAGCTTTCCCGGGCCCGCTGAACAGCATTGATCGAGGGCAGGACTTCATCCGGGGTCTTGGCGGCCGGCTCCGTGGTGCCCGCTTGAGCTGAGAACAGCGCAGCCTGGCGGTCCAGAAATCCCGTGCTCTTCCGTATTTCGCCTGGCGAGGCGGGCCGTCCCAGGATGGTTTCAAAAGCGGACTGGATGAAGGCGGCGGCTTTTCCGGGATGGCGTTCGGACAGCTGACTGGCCAGTACGCGAGCCTGGCGGTAACTCAACTTGCTGTTCGTGAGGGCCAGAGCCTGCTGCGGGACAATGCTCTCAGTCCGCTCGTAACACTCTTCAGGGCTGGCCGAGTTGAAAACCCTCAGAAACTGCGATTGCTCGTCAACGGAATGTCGGAAGTACAGACTCCGTCGCAGAATGCGATCGTCCTTGTCCGCATCCAACTCAGGCCCGCCCATGGTCAGGTCCAATTGACCGGTCAGGTGCAACAGGCTGTCCCGAATCGCCTCGGCCTCCATCCGCTGCGGGTTCATCCGCCAGAGATAGCGGTTTTCGGGATCTTTCTTGAAAGCCGGATCATTGTCGCTTTGAGGCGAGGATTGAAGGCGGTAGGTTCCGCTGGTCACGATCAGGTGATGAATCGGCTTCATCCTCCACTGATTGGCAACCAACTCCAGTGCCAGCCAATCCAGAAGTTCCGGATGGGAAGGTGGTCTGCCGCTGATGCCGAAGTTAGCGGGCGTCGCCACCAGGGGAGCGCCAAAGTGCCTTCCCCACATGTGGTTCACGGCCACACGTGCCGTCAGCGGGTTCTGCTCACTGGCGATCCACCGGGCCAGCGCCAGACGTCGGCCCGTACTGGTTTTCGGATAGACTTTACCGATCGGAGTATAGCTCTCCACCGACTGCGAGAGAGCCGTCTGAGCAGCCTCCAGTTCCTTCTTGGCGCTGGAGACACGCTTCTCCCGCAGCTTGTCCTCCATCTCATTGGACGGCGAAACGGCAGTCAAGGCATGCGTCAATTTCTGCTGAGCTCTTAGCAGGTTCTCCTCCGCTTTCAGAAGGTTGGCATATCGGTCCAGGCGTTTGGCTTCCTGAGCCAGTTCCTCGGCTTTGGGGTCGGGGGGATCCGAGTACTTGGCATGATCCGCTGCGATGCGGGCCTTGAGGGCAGGCAGGTAGGCTTTGGCCCAGGCCAGGTTTTTCTCGGCCACAGCCAGGGCAGCCTCAGCCTTGCGCAATGCGACTTCGGGCTCATCTTCGGGTAATTGATCGATCCAGGCCGCAATCTTCTGGATGTCTTGCTCCGCCAACGCAGGTAACCCCATGGGCATCCGCGGCTTCTTCTCGCCCCGCAAGTACTGCACCAGCGGGCTTTCCGAACTCTTTCGAGGAATCACCGCGGGTCCGTTGATGTTTCCGCCCTCCAGGATGGTCTCCACCGCTTCCAGCATCAGGCCGCTCTTGTTCTCTGAGGCCTTGTGGCAGGAGAGGCAGTTTTTCGCCAGGATAGGCCGGATCTCTTTCTCGAAGCTGATCGGCTGCGCTTCGGCGTGTCCATCGCTTCGATTGGGCGAAGAACCTGAACCGTCAGAAACGATTCCGGCGCTGAGAGCCTTGAGTTCCACCAGCTTTCTCGCTTCCGAAACCGTCTTTCGACTGCGCATCACGGCGGACTCAGCCTTCTCCACCTCCGACTGGGCATGCTTCACCATGTCGGCGCCGACGAAAGGTCGCAGGGCCGGATAGGACGCCTCGATCGGAAGCTCAATCGGCTGGATCTGAATCGGAATTCCACCCAGAATTTCCGGCACTCCCGGCGACAGCGGATGTTCCATGTCCGGTGTTTTTTCATCTCCGCGAATGAAGCGGTACGTGGCAGCGAAGACGGCCGGGAGAAAGGGAGCAGTCTTGGTTGCTTCCCGCGGCTCGCCATCGTAAGCGCGCGGCATCCCATCCTTGAAGACGCCGTGATAGTCCTTCAGCTCAGGATTTCCGGGCACTCGATCGGTCCGAATATCGTAAGGCTCAAAAAAAGCGCGCAGCCGGTAGTACTCCTCCTGGGCAACCGGATCGTACTTGTGATCGTGACAGCGGGCACACCGCATCGTGATTCCCAGGAATCCGGCAGAGGTGTACTCCACGATGTCCTGTAACCAGGAGTTGCGGTTGAAGCGGTACCAGCTCCGGGCCAGATAGCCGGTGGCTCGATTCACCTTGGGATCGCTGGGAGCCAGTTCGTCGCCGGCCAGCATCTCCATGACCATGCGGTCGTAGCCCTGGTCGGCGTTCAAGGACTCGACAATCCAGTCCCGCCAATTCCATATATCGAACTGGCTATAGTCGACTCGGGGCATCCCCCCGATGAAGATCGAGACGGGGTCCGTGTAACGCCAGATATCCATCCAATGCCGGCCCCAGCGCTCCCCGTATTGAGGACTCTCCAGCAGACGGTCCACCACCTTCTCGTACGCGTCCTTGGATCGGTCATCCAGAAAAGCCCTGGTCTCTTCGGGAGTGGGAGGCAGTCCGATCAGATCGAGGTAGACGCGACGCAGCAAGGTTTTCTTGTCGGTTTCCGGCACCGGCTGCAGGCCCCGCTTTTCCAGCTCTGCCAGTACAAAGGCATCCACCGCGTTTCTGACTCGCTTTTGATTCCTGACCTTGGGTGGGGTGGCCCGCTTGGGAAGATTGAAGGCCCAGTGGCGAGCGTCTTCCATGGAAATGACCTTGGTCGCTCCAGCAGGTACCTTGAGTTCCCCTTCAAAAGGCGCACCGGCATCCACCCAGGCCGCCAGCCTGGCAATCTGGGCATCGCTCAGTTTCTCCTTCTTGTAAGGCATCCCCGGCTCGTGCTCATGGCGAACCTTTTTGACGAGCAGGCTCGCGGCTGCATTCCGTTCCACGATGACCGGTCCATTATCACTGCCGCGAAGCAGAGTGTCCCTGGTCAGCAGGCTGAGCCCCGCTTGTTTGAATTTCCCGCCATGGCAAACGAGACACTGCTCTTCCAGCAGGGGTTTCACTTCGGCAAAAAGCTGCAATCCTTCGGGCGAGCCTCCGCCACCCGGCACCGTCAAGGTGACCGGCTCCCCGAAAGAGGCGCCTGCATTGATCCACTCGGCAAACTCAGAGAGGACTTCCGGCGGAAGCTTGTCCATCCGATAGGGCATCCCCGGTTCTTGCTCATGGGTAATCGATCGATATAGGAGGCTGGCCTTAGCGTTTCCTGGGATAACGGCGGGTCCGTTATCCCCGCCTTTCAACAACGCCTCGCGGCTCGTCAGGTCCAAACCACCCTTCTTGCCCTCGCCCTGGTGGCACATGAGACATTTCTTCTCCAGAACCGGAAGAATCTTGTCGTGGTACAGCCTCGGCCCCACGGCAGCCGGTTCATTCTGCGGCAAGGTGTCTGCCATCGCTGAACTTCCGGCAAGCCACACCAGCGTGACCAGGAGACATCTCCATTGGTTTCGTCGGTCCGTGTCTTGGCGCATCTGCTTATCTGCCTCACTCACTCGCTCGCCGCCCTGTCAGGGCGCCGCTTCAGAAACACCTGATAAGGTTTCCTTGGATTTTCTCGCATATTGTAAACTCTTCTTGCTAATTGTAAACAGCAAATTCGAGGGTTTTCCCTGCTGTCTGGACGGGGCTTCTCTCCCGATTAGGCTGCGTAGCGACGTCTCTATGGGCAAGATGCCCGTGCCACGACGAGCGTCCAGCCCGTGGGACAAGCCGAAGGCTTGCATGGATGGGGCCTCGCCCCCACTTTTCCCGGCCTTGAAAGACCGGGCTAGGATCAAAGGTTGCTACGCGACCTACGCTGGTCGCGGCTGGACACAGTTCTATCCTCGGCCCTCGGTCCGCTCGAACAGGACAACCTCTCCACGGCTACGCCCGGTTTGGGAGCGACGCCTGGCTTCTTTGAAACCTCATCCTGGAGACGGAAGGACTCGATCCAAAACCTGATTCACCGCCCCTCGCACTTCCGTATCTCGTCCGCTGGAGCCCCGGTAGGCTCGACCTGGAAGTCCAGGAAACCCTGCTTGGGTGCCCACTGGGGAAGCGATGGAGATCAGTGAACCCGCCGGTAGTCTTCGTGAAAATAGAAGCGGATGGCCAAGAGGAGTAAGCCGGCAGCCGCGACGCACAAGGCCGAGGAGTAGGTGAGAAGCTGATCGATGCCCACCGTCTGCTTCAGGCTTCCTCCCAGCAGGGCTGCAAATCCGGAAACGAATGCGCCGATAAAATTCAGCCAGCCGACGGCGGAAGCTCGTGTGTCCGCCGGGATGACGTCGAACGACGACACCATGAGGTTGGCGATCAGGATTCCACTGCCCAGTCCGAACCCGACTGCAGCCAGCTTGGTAAAGAAGAGCGAGTCGGAGTTTCCGATGAGGTGAACACAGGGCGAGGCCAGGAAGAGCCCCGCCGCCACGAGCCAGAAGCGGGCGGCCTGGGTATGGCGATACAGCCAGTCTGCCAGGACACCTCCCAACAGGAGCCCGAAAAAGGTGGCGGTCTGAAGATAGACCGTCGCTGTGAAACCGGCCTCACTGAGACTCAATGAAAACTTCTCGTAAAGGAAGTTGGGTAACCAGGCATACAGGAGCCAAAGGACGAATGTGAAAGCGGGAAAGACAAGGCAAAGAATCCGGTAAGAGGGAACGCGAATCAAGGCGGAGATAGCAAACGTCGCACCCGACTTCTTGGTTTCGACCTGCGCTTCTTCACTGGTGTTTCTGAGAAACAAGAAGTAGGGAGCAGCGTACAGAATGCCGAACAAGCCCAAGCTGTAGAAGGCCCACCGCCAATGGTACTCTTGGGCCATAAACCCTCCGAACCAACCACCCATCACAACGCCCCCCAGCTGGGCTGTGTCGAAGAGGGCGATGGCGCGCGAGCGAGTCGCGGGTCCGTGCGCGTTCGCGGTGAGGGCCACAGCGGCGGGCATGAACAACGATTCCGTAATGCCAATTAACGCCCGGCAAGCGAGAAGCGTGGAAGCCGAGTTGGACAGGCCGGTTAAAGTGGTCACTCCGCTCCACAGGAACAGGCTCAAGGCCACCAGTACCCTCTTCGAAAAGCGGTCGCCGATCTGCCCGGCGATCGGAGAGCAAATGGCATAGACCCATAGAAAGATGGAACCGGTCAAGCCCAGCTGAGTGTCGCTGAAACCCAGCTCCGATTGGAGGATGGGAAAGATCGAAAAGACCACCTGTCGGTCGGAGTAGTTCAGGAAATAGGCCACCCACATGAAGGCGACCAGAAGCCAGGCCCGGGACATGGAGATCGCGGGTGGACCGATGGCCCCCTGGGGCAGGGTAGGAGGACGCTGGCTCTCGACTGACTCAGAAGGAAAGGACATGCATTTCTTCCAGAAATGGAGCGGCCATCATCTGTAACAGCATCTCGCGGGAACGGCGGCGGCAGAGGAAACTCGCGCATTCTGACCTGCACGCGCATTGCAGTCAAGCGCCTTTTGTGTCAGACTGCCTCGGATCCACCCTTGAACTACCCTGAAATCCGCGATACGACGGGGTTTCGAAGGAGACTCGATTTTGATCGACGTGCACAGCCACACCTATCGCTATCCCGATCATTTCACGGCCGCGTTTCGACAGCAGTTCCACCGGTGCCGAAACCAGGAGATCGATCTCACCGTTCGCTGGGAGGAATACGAGACGAGTTCACGGGATTGCCGAAAGAGCGTGGTATTTGGAGGCAAGGCCCGCAGCAGCGGCATCTGGGTGCCGGACCACTACGTTTTCGACTACGTCAGCCGCCATCCCGACAAGCTGGTCGGCTTCATGTCTCTGGACCCAACCCAGCCTGGCTGGCAGCAGGAACTGGAAGAAGGCCATCAGGACCTGAAGTTGAAGGGCATCAAACTGCTGCCGATGTATGCCGGTTTCAAGCCTAACGAGCAGCGCCTGGATTTTCTATGGCAATACGCGACCCGGCACGGACTCCCCGTCCTGCTGCACATGGGGACCACTTTCATCGACAGCGCCCCGCTGGATTGCACCTGGCCCTGGCTGATCGACGAGGTCGCACGCCGCTTCCGCGACGTGAAGATCGTCATGGCCCATCTGGCCCATCCTTACGAGGGCGAGTGTGTGGCAACCATCCGCAAGCATCCGAACGTCTATGCGGACTGCTCCGCCCTGCACTACCGGCCCTTTCAGCTCTATCGTTCGCTCATGTTGGTGCAGGAGTATGGGGTGTGGGACAAGCTTCTGTTCGGCAGCGACTACCCGGTGACCACGGTTGACGCCAGTGTCGAGGGCATTCGCAATCTCAACCGGATGGTGGAGGGAACGGCTTTGCCCCGGCTGGATGCCATTCAGCTCGAAGCCATGCTGCAACGCGACACGCTGAAGGCGCTGGCTATCGAAGCCTGAAGCCCGACTCAAGGGTACCGGGGCTGAAGATTCTTGCGAACCAGAAATTCGCAGATTCCACCGCCGTTCTCCAGCTTCCGGCGATGCCCCCGAATGCGGCATTCCCCCTCAGCCTCCATCAGCAGCGGATATCCCGGATACTTCCCCTTGCCGGGCAGGTTGGCGTTTCCCCAACCGCGAATCATCGGAACATCCAGAATGCGCGCCTGGTAGCTGACCGAGGCCTCCTCTCCGGTCAGTTCGGCGGACCAGGACAGCGGCAGATCGGATTCGCCGACTTTCAGTTGCGTCACACGATGGTCGGTGAGCCAATGAGCTGTGCCCTGGGTGTCGGTCACAAAGCCCATCGAGTAGTGGCGGTCCTTGCTCCCCAGGCCGTCCTGGCTGTAGTAGCTGATCACCTGTGTTCCACAGGAGAAGCAAAGCGGCGCATAGAGGTACCAGCCAAACGGCGGGACAGCGTTCTTCTCGACCACAATTCTGGGATGATCGAAAACGCCCCAGCCCTCCACTGCCTGGCGCCCACCTTCTACGACCATGGTGCCACCGAGCCGGCAGCTTCCCAGACACATCGAAAACGTGTTGTTGGGCATCACGAAATCGGGCCAGACCGCCAGCTTCTGAGGTTGGACCTGCAAGCGGACCTGAAGGGCACCGCCGGGGCTCTGAAACTCCCAGCGAGCATCGGGCCATCCCTCGATTTGAAACAACCTTTCTCCGCTTTGTTCGAACTTCACCTGAAGGGTTGCTTCATTGGAAGCGAGCCCATCCCCTTGCGAGGGGTCCGACGAGACAAAAGCATAGATCCCCTGCCGGCCGATCAACTCCACGCGCCAGAAGAGTGCGTTGTCCGCAATCGGCAGATCGTCGACACCGTAATCTGTCCAGTCGAGTTTGCCTCGACCAAACCCGATGCGCGCGGCGCGCCACTCCGCATCCTTGAAACTGCAGAAGAGCCAGTCTCCCTCGTACGAATACTTCGCGGGCGACAAACGGACATTGGATGCAGCAAAGGAGTCCGGCGCGACCAGTTGTCCGGGACGGCCCTGCATGTAGCGGCTGCGCAGGTCCAGCGTTCGGGAGCTAGAAGGCGGTTTTCCGTGTTCCATGATCTCCTTTCCGGCAGTCGAAAGCGGTCCTGCTGCCACGAACAGAAGCGCCACCCCAATCGCTTCTGCCCTCACCTGCAAAGCCAGGAAGCGATGTCGCGTCCCAAGGTATCTTCCGTAAGGCGGATTGGAGGGACCATGGGTTCCGGGAATGCGCGAGACTTAAACCGTGGCAGAATGGGACAAAGTTCGCGGCGGCCTGACAGCCCTAAGCAGCCCGGTACTTGCGCACGACTTCTTCCTTCAGCGTCACGCCCAGACCCGGCCCCGTGGGCACCGGCACAGACGCATCCTGGATCCGGAAACCCGGCTCAACCAGATCCGCGGCGTAGTACATGGGAGCGGCCACATCGGGGGGAAAGGTCTCGAGGTCGAACCCACTGGAGAGACTCAGGACATGAAGCATTGCCGCGTGAGCAATCCCCAGTTCGAGGTTGGAACCTAGAGTCGCGCCCAGTC
This sequence comes from Acidobacteriota bacterium, assembly GCA_040753175.1. Taxonomy (GTDB): domain Bacteria; phylum Acidobacteriota; class Terriglobia; order Versatilivoradales; family Versatilivoraceae; genus JBFMEW01. The sequence continues at coordinate 58,476 of JBFMEW010000030.1, forward strand.
CGCAAGCCTGGGCTACTTGCACGGCTTCCAGGACCGGCAAAATCCCGCCTGCTTTTCCCACGTACACGTTCACGGCATCGGCCGCGCCGGCCAGGGCCAGAGCGGCCACGTCTCTGGCCGTCCAGGCACTTTCGTCAAGGAGAAAGGGGATTCTCGAGTGAGCCCGGAGTAAAGCCATCTCTTGAAGATTTCCCGGCCGGATGGGCTGTTCCACCGCTGCAATCTGAAAGGCTTCAAGACGCGGAAGAGCTCGTCGGGCCTCGCTCAGGGACCAGCCTCCGTTGGCGTCGACGCCCAGAGAAACTCCTTCTCCCAGCGCCCGGCGAACTGCCGCCACGCGTTCCAGGTCGCTCTCCAGACCGGTTCCGACCTTGACTTTGAATTTCCGGAATCCGGCTTCCCAGGCCTGTCTGGCGATGGACGCGGAGCGGTCGGCAGCGCCTCCTGAAATCGAGAATTTGGAGACGATCGAAGTCCGGATCGAGCCGCCCAGCAATGCGCTCACCGACCTGCCACAAGCCTTCCCCGCCAGATCCCAACAGGCCATTTCGATACCGGCTTTGGTGAAAGGAAATCCGGCCAGAACCTTATCCATCGCCAGACGAATCTGGTTGGGTGCGGCGTCGCGGCCCACCAGGGCTGGGGTCAAAACGTTTCTGACCGCCGCCTCCGCCGTCTCGAAGCCCTCTCCGCTCCAGCCGTAGGTTCCACTGACCTCCCCCAATCCCTCCAAGCCCTCGGCCTTCAGCCGGATCAGTAAGAACGGAGACTGGTCATGGGTCCCAGCACTGCCCGAGATGGCCCATTCCTTTCGAACAGGCACCAACAATCTTTCCGTGAGGATGGCTTCGATCCTTGGCATCTTTTTCCTCCGACCCCCGCCTCGAATGACAAATAGGCTACCTAACTACCACAAAAAACTGACGGCGAGTGCAGGGAATTTTCTCCCCGCCTGTCTGCCGACGGAGCCGGCAAAACGGGAGTTGGGCTCAAACCCTTTCTGATCCGGGATTTCAAGCCGGGAGACCACAGGAAAGGAAGGTTAAAAAAGCGTCCAGGATACTGGGCACGGTGGGAAAAGGCGGCGCCACCCCTCCGGGCTGCGCCACCATTCTTGGGTATGGCTTCAGTTCAGAAGCAAGACTTGAGAGCCTCTTCCACAACCTTCAACGTCAATTCGATGTCTTCCACTTGATGCGCAAAGGAAATCGACCACTGCTTGATTGCCAGCGGGAAGCAGTAGATTCCTTTGTTAATGACGTAGCGGCGCATCTCCTCATCCTTAGCGAAGTCGTGGTCAGACGCCAGGTCATGCCAATCCTTGGGGGCATGATCCATCAGGTACAGGCAGAACGCCGATCCTTGACGGGCGATGGTCCCCTTCGTTCCGAGTCTTTGAACGATGTCCCGCAGTCCCTGCTCCATGCGCCTACCCAGATCTTCCGCGTGGCGATACACCTCTCGATCGTTCATCAACAACCGCTCGATCGTGGCCACGGCGGCGGCTGTGGGCACAGGATGGGCGTTGTAAGTACCCGCCAGAAGCACTCGCTGGCTGGGATCGGGATGAACGAACCAGTCCATCAGGTCCTTGCGTCCACCCAGAACCCCCATGGGGTAGCCGTTGGCCACCGCTTTCCCATAGACAACCAGGTCGGGCTTGACTCCCTCAATTTCGGCATAGCCCCCCAGGGCATGCCGAAAACCGGTCTTGACCTCATCGAAAATCAACACGAAACCCTGCTGGTCCGCCAGCGCTCTCAGACCTTGGAGGTAACCGGCAGCAGGTTTGATGATGCCAACATTCTGGAGAATCGGTTCAGTGATCAGCGCCGCCACCGGATAACGCTCACACACCCAGCGCACGGACTCCAGGTCGTTGAAGTTGACGACGTGCACCAGGCTTTGGTGTTCCTTGGGGATTCCGGCACTGATGGGGCGAAATGGATACTCCCCTGGAGAAACCCGCTCCCCGAGTTGCTCCAGGGGCGTCATGAGATTGCAGGCCACATCGTTGTGCCAGCCGTTATACCCTCCCTGCATCACGATCAGGTGGTCATGTCCCGTTACCGCTCGGGCCAACCGGATGGCCTGATAGGTCGCCTCGCTGCCGGTGTTGAGCAGCTGAACAGACTCGACCCACGGGATGTTGCTAACGATGAGTTCCGCCAGCCGGCCCTCCAGGACCGTCGTGCCCGACCCGAAGAGACTGGCGCCGGCCCGGAGCTCCCGCATCACGGCTTCCGTGACGTAGGGGTCGTTGTGCCCCAGGAAATGCGGAGCGAAGGCCGCGTGGTAGTCGATGTAGCGGTTTCCGTCGGCGTCCCAAATGTAGGCCCCTTGCCCCTTGACGAAGGCAATCTCCGGCCGGGTGGCGCGATTAACCGATACCACTCCTCCGGGAATGAACTTCCGGTTCTTCTCAAGAATCGCGGCGGACTTCGGATACTGACCCATAGGACTCACGTTCTCTCCCTCAGTTCAATTGATTAATGGCAGGACTTCTATGACAAAGACAGCGAACACGAAATTCCCAACGATATCAGGATCCGCTGGTTACGACAACAACTTGTGGTTCCTCTGGTTCCTCTTGAGGCATGTAAAGGGTAGGATAAGAAGCCCGAGGACACCTGAAACGCCAATCCAGCCCAACTCCTCGAAGACCGAGGCACCACAGAGTCCACAGGAGTTGAAGAAGCCGGGCATGGAGGGAGTGAAGCCGGCATCCTCGGGGGCGCTGACCGGGTACCCCCCCTTACAAGAGCGTCAGTTCAGGGTTGCTCTGATCGAGACTTCATCTCTATCACGGGTCGAGCAGTCGCACTGTCTGGACCGAGTTCCAAGACCCGGGGGTGGGTCGCCCCAATCCCGCCGAAGTCAGGATTCACGAAACGGACTGGGAGCCACACTAATATATTGGCCCGTGCATGCCGAAACAGACGGAAAACAGCACAGAAGGGGGGACTAAAGATGACATTCGATTCGCGAGCCATTCCTCGCCGACAACCACGTTTCCAGATCACAACGGATATCACCGTCAGCGGAATTGACAAAGAGGGTCACTACTTCAGTACCTCTGGCCAGGTACTCAACGGCAGCACCGAAGGCATGGGCATCCTCCTCGACCGGGAGCTATTCCCGTTTACGTCCTTGGTGATATCCGTTCCGCGCGATCACCGGACATTTCAGATCCAAAGCGAAGTCCGACACGTCACGCCTTCCGGCAAAGGCCAGAACCTGGTGGGAGTGAGATTTCGAAAGACGACCCTCATCTGAGGCCACCTACATCCCACTCCTGAGCTGGCACCAGTTCGAGCGGGGATGCTCCTTCCTCGCGCGATCCCACCTGAACACCAAAGGGCCGGCACGACACCGGTTCGGCAGGCAAGCCGCCGGAAAGGCCGAAGTCCCCAGCCGTCTTCAATCCATATTCACGCCGACAGCAAACCAGACGACTCAACCTCGTTGCTCATCTGAATGCATCATCTTGCCGGAGGAATTTTCAACGAGCAGCGCGAGCGTTGCGGCAATGGCCTCCGGTGGCAACACGTGAGCCGCGGCTCCGATTCGTATGGCTTCACCCGGCATTCCATAGACCACGGAACTCTGCTCATCTTGGGCAATGGTGACAGCCCCTCTCTCCCTCAACCGCTTCAGCTCTTCGGCGCCGTCCCGTCCCATACCCGTCAACAAAACACCCACCGCACCGGCTCCAAAAGCTGTGGCGACCGAGCGGAACAAAAACGATACCGAGGGACGCGTTCCGTTTTCCTGTTCGTCGCTGGCCAGGAGAATGTGACCTTGGGCCCCCACCCCCATGTGAAAGTCGTCGGGAGCCACATAAGCGCGAGCCGGCAAAAGCTGTTGCCCGGCCGTGGCCACCTCTGTCGAAAACCCGGTGGACTGTGTGAGCCACTCGGCAAATCCTTTGGCAAACCCTCGCGCCATGTGCTGGACAATCAGTACGGGTACGGCGAAGTCTCTGGGCAGTCGGGAAAGAATGGTCTGGAGAGCCATGGGCCCTCCGGTAGAGGCCCCGATGGCAACGACTGCGACCCCCCCTCTCGGTTTCTCGACTCGGCGTGGCCGATTCGCCAAGGTCTGGGCCACCCTCGGCTCTGTCTTGGCCTGCGGCCAGCGACGGATCACCCTGACTTCCGACATCAGCTTGACTGTCTCCACAAATCCTCGGGCATCCGCCTCATGAAGCGGATGTCCCTGTCCTCGGGGCCTGGCGATCACAGTCAGCGCCCCGGCTTCTACGGCCCGGAAGTTCGTGGCGACTTCATCCTGACTGGTGCTGCCGCTCACGATGACGATTGGCGTGGGACAAGTCTCCATGATTTTCCGTGTGGCTTCGAACCCGTTTACCTTGGGCATGTGGATGTCCATGGTGATCACATCAGGTTTACTCTCCTGGGCCATCCTGAGGCCTTCTTCGCCATTCGACGCAATCCCCACCACCTGGACGTCCGGTTCAGAACTGAGCAAGTGCTTCAAGAACTCGGCCACAATCCGGGAGTCGTCTACCACCAGGACCTTGATCACCTTCTGGTCGGATGCGTTCATATGAGCCGTTTGATAACCTCCAGGAGGTTGCTTTGATCGAAGCTACTTTTCACGATGTAGGCGTTGGCGCCGACGTCGATGCCGCGTTCCCGATCCTCACGCGACTCCAGCGCCGTGACGAGCACCACCGGCAACTCAGCCAGTTTCTTGTCGGCCCGGATCTTGGCCGTCAGCCCCAAGCCATTCATCCTCGGCATGTCGACATCTGAAACAACCAGGTCGAACTGGCCGGTACGGAGCTTCGTAAAGGCATCGATTCCATCTACCGATGTCTCGACCCGGTAACCGGCCGACTCGAGAATGCTCTTTAACAGCGTGCGAGACGTTATGGAATCCTCGGCGACCAGAACGGATCTGGTCTTCGGCTCCTCAAGCCCGGCATCGGCTGCAGTGCCCCCCGGGCCTGTCTCACTCATTCGGACCGCCGACTTCAACAAGTCCGCAGCATTAATGATGGGAACCACTTCGCCGGTCCCGAGGATGGTGGCCCCGGCAATATTGCGAACCCGCGCCAGTTGTTTACCCATCTTTTTGACAAGCACTTCCTGTTCGCCCAGAATCTCATCCACCAGGAAGGCCATGCGCTGTCCGGAAGCGGCCAGCACGACCACCGGCTGAACGTCTCGTTTCCCTCGGCTCTCAGACTTGCGAGGCCCTCCCAGAAGCTCGTCGAGTCGCAACAGCGAGATGGCTTCTCCGCCCAGGGAGATGGTTTCGCGATTTTCAACGGACTTGATCTCTGTTAGCCGGATTCGGGAGGCTCGCTCGACATTGTTCGTCGGCAGAACAAACAGCCGGGCACCGGTCCGCACGACGACACCACGAAAACGAGCCAGCGTCAGGGGCAGAATCATGCGAAACGCCGTCCCGACACCGGGCCGTGTCTCCAGCGATACGGTGCCACTCAGTCTCTCCACCTTCTCCCTCACGATGGCCAGGCCCAATCCACGTCCGGAGATATCCGTGATCATGGGACTGGTCGAAACACCGGACTGAAACACGAGCCGTAGCGCTGCCGCGTCATCGAGGAGACGGGCTTTTTCCCTCGACAGATGCTTGGACCTGACCGCGGCTTCCCTCACCCTCCCGACGTCGATACCCAGCCCATCGTCTCGGACAGCCAGTTCGGCATTGCCGTTTCGACTGGAGACACTGATCGTGATGGTTCCGCGGGGCGCCTTGCCCTGCTTGAGGCGCTCAGATTGAGTTTCGATACCATGGTCGATCGAGTTCCTGACCAGGTGAATCAAGGGGTCTTTGATTTCCTCGAGAATGCGGCGATCGATCTCGATCTCGTCCCCTTGAATCACCAGCTCCACTTCCTTGCCCTGGTCGCGTGAAAGCTCTCGAACGAAGCGGGGAAACACATCCAGGACGGCGGAAAACGGTTGGGTCACCACCTTCTTCATTTCTTCGAGCAACGCATCCACCATCGCTCCCACCGAACGACGGTCGTGCTCGGACGCTTTGGCGACTTCAACCAACCGAGTCTCGAAGGACTCCAGAAACTCCTGGTCCAAATCCAGCAACTGAGCGGCAAACCCTGACGATGTTTCCGCCTGTCTAGCCGAGTGGGTCTTGTTTCCTGAAGCCGGGCCCCACCGCGCCTGGGATCGCAATCTTCCCCATTTCTTCCGCCACTCGGAAAACTGCTCAAGCAATTGGTTGGTCTGCGCCGCTCGGTGGGCCACAGCCAGCTTGGCTGAAAGCAGCTCTTCTGCTTGCAACAAGAGAGCATCGAGTTTCGAAATCGACACCCTGACCGTTTCTGCGGAAGCAACGGCGGGTGCCTTGCGGTCCGCGAGAGGGGAAGTCATCGCATCAGCGGCCCGCTCGACCGAGTCTGTCGGCAAGTCCGGTCTGTGCCTGCCTTCCGAAATCGCTTGAAGAGAAATGGCCAATCGACTGACGGGGGGACGGGTCGAAGAAGGCTCCTTTTCCGTGTCAACGATCAAAAGTTGGCCCAGGGCGTCCACGACACGGTGAAAAAGGTCAAACAACTCCGGAGTGCGCTGGGTCTTTTCTTGTTTCATCGCCGCGAAGGCTGTTTCCAGCGCCTGACACAAGGACTCGATGTCGCTCAGGTTTACAGAACGAGCCGCACCCTTCAAACTGTGAGCCGATCGGAAGATCGTATCGAGAATGTTGGTTCGGTCTTCGTTGTCCACAGACCTCTCCAAATCAACGAGGCCTGAGGCGATCGTGTCGATGTGCTCCCGTGCCTCAACCTTGAAGGTTGCCAGCAGTCTCTTTTGTAAGGCTTCGTCTCCGCTTGGCATTTCGCGTTCTTGTCAAAGCTACCCAACCTGATACTGTTGGATCAATCGCTTCAGCCGCTGACCGAGCTCATGGAGACTGTGCGCGGCCGACTCGGCTTGTTTGGTACCGGCCACGTTCTGGGCGCTGGCCTGCTTGATGCTTTCCATTGCCAAGACCACCTGATCCGTCCCCACCAGCTGTTGCTGGCTGGATGCGGCAATCTGGGTAGCGGCCTGAGCCGCCTCAATCACGCTGTCGGCCAACAATCGAATTGCATCCCCAGCCTCAGCCGACTGCTTGGTTCCCGCCTCCACGGCTTTGCTTCCCTGCTCGGCCGCCAGCACCGCGGCAGTCGTTGCCTTCTGGATGTCGCTTAGAATCGCGCGCACCTGTGCGGTGGCTTGTTTGGATTGCTCCGACAGGCTCCTGACTTCCTGGGCCACCACGGCGAAGCCTTTGCCGTACTCTCCGGCTTTGGCCGCTTCAATGGCTGCATTGACCGCCAAGAGGTTCGATTGGTCGGCCAGGTCGCTGACCGTGGCAATGATCTCGCCGATCGCCTGGCCGTGCTCGCTCAGCTTGACAATGCTCTCGGCGATGGAGTCCATTTGGATCTGGATATGCCTCATTCCCTCCACTGACACTTCCACCGACTTCTTCCCTACTTGGGCCACCTGGCTGGCTTTCTGAGCGCTGTCCGACACATACTTGGCCTTTTGACTCGCCACTTGGGCGGTTTGCCTGACCTCTTCAACAGTCGTGGTCGTCTGAGCAATAGCCGTGCCGGTTTCAGCCGCCCCCGAGGCCACCTGAGTCGAAGCCGCCAGGATCTCGCTGGCGGAGGAAGCCAGCACGTTGACGCCTTCCGACAGCTCCGAGGTAGTTCGGCGCAGATTGTCGACCATCGTGGCAAAAGCGTTACCGAGGACGTCGCGCTCCGATTGGGGCGTGACGCGAACGCGCAAGTCGCCCGCAGCCATCTGCTTCGCCACTTGAGCCATTTCCTGAAGCGAGCGACTCATGCGGGAAAAAGCTTGGGCCAGAACGCCCACCTCGTCGCGACGGTCAACAAGTGTCACCGCACCCGTCAGGTCACCCGTGGCAATCCTCTCGGCCACAGCGGAAATTTCGTTCAGCGGCTTGGCCACGATTCGACTCAGGAACACAACGATCAAAAATGAGGCCAGAAGCGAAGCCAAGCCCACCACACCGAAGGTCATGATCGATTGCCTCGCGGTCTGGGCTGCTACGACCTGAGCCTCCGCAGTGAGTCGGTCGGCCAGGTTCGCGATCTGGTCGTAGCGTTCCTGTTGAACGCCCAGACCGAGCACCCGGGCTTCCTCCAGCCTGCCCTCGATGATCAGGGGGATGACCTGCTCGTCGCGAGTCTGTCTGTGGCTGTTCCGAAGACGGGACAGCTCTTCCAAACTGGACACCAGGCGTGGATCAGAACCGCCCGCTTCTTGCAGTTGTTGCATCAATCCATCATTGCGCTTGGACATCTCCTGCATTTGCCGGCGAGAAGACTCCAGGGCCATGCGATCGCTGGTAGCCAGCATGGTCAAAATTCCGGCCCGTTGCTCGTTCATGTTGCCTTCCAACGCGGTGACGGCCAGAGCAATCCGATATCGTTTTTGCAGTTCGGCCATTCCCCGGTAAGCCGTTCCACCAGCAATGACCAGGAATAGGATCAGCAACCCGAACCCGCAAAACAGCTTGTTGCTCGCCTTCAGATTGAGGAACCAGCTCATGACGTCTTGTTTCCTTTCGCTTAAGGATCAGACCGCTTCCGATTCGTCCCGAACGACGATTCGTGGATCGGCCGCGATTTTTGCCACATCGAGGATCACCAACCCGGTGTTGGTGATCCCCTTGAGATACTGCTGGCGAATTCCGGTCAACGTCGGCAAGCCAGGCTGCATGTGTTCGACCGGAATCTCACTGACGCCGAACACCGAGTCGGCCAGGATGCCCAGTTCCAGATCCCCCTGCCGGAGAATGATGACCTTGTTGAGATCGGTCAACCCCTTGCTGGGCAGGTCAAAGAACTTCTTGAGATCGATGACTGAAATGATTTCTCCACGAACATTGATGATGCCCATCACGAAGGCCGGGGTGGCTGGGACCGGCGTCAGCTCCTTCAGCGGGAACACCTCCCGAATGAATGCAAGCTCCACGGCGTAGCGTTCGTAGGCCAACAAGAACTCGAGCACTTGAATCGGCTCGACGGAACCTGCACTCCAATGCGCTTCCCGGGCAAGAGCCTTGGCCCGCTCTCGTAAGACCCAATTGCGCTGTTGAGGAGTCGGCGTGGCGATCTGTTCGATCGACTTCCGAACGCTTTCGAGCCTGCGGTAGACCGCGTTCCAATCGATTCGGGGAGCCGACTGCCTTATCTCCGGCTGCTGATGATCTTGCATCCTAACCTCCTCGAACTGCTCGAATCATATCCCTGAGCCGGCCTGCCGCCAGCCCGTCGGAGTGGGGAAGAATTTTGTCGTCCGGATAGCGGCTCACCAGGGAAAGCGCGTTTGAAAAATGCCGGCCGGCATCGGTCCAGTTTTGCTGTCGCAGGGCCAGATTCCCCAAAGCGAAATGGGCCAGCACAAACCCTGGATCGAGGTACAGGCAACGATTTAAGGATTCGGCTGCGGTTTTTAACAGTCCCAACTCCTGAAGGATCATGGCCAGGACATAGTGCCATTCGGTATTGAGCTTGTCGGCTTCAACGGCCTTCTCCGCCCAGCTTCGTGCTTCCTCGAGTTGGCCCAGATTGGCGCTGCTGCGCGCCAGGAAGGCAAGGGTCTCGGCCGGACAGGAAGACTCCTCGGCTTGGTCTTTTAGTTTCAGGCACGCGCCCTGATAGTCCCCCTGCTCATACAGGACACGCGCCTCCTCGAAAGGCGTCAATCCGGCTCCCGTTTCAGGCCCTCCGAGGGGTGAAGCGGTTTCTGTCACACACAACGGCAAGGGCGTCTCCGGCGGGGCAGCAGCCGACACAGCGGGCACCGTCTCGGGCAAAACAGGAGGGAATCCGGTCGATCGATCGCCATCCGATTCCCACTTCCCCCTTGGCAGGTCCGGCCAATTGGCTGGCGGACCTGCAGACCTCAACGTCGTGTCCGATTGAGCGTCGCCGGCCTGCCAAACCCGAGGTCCCTTTTGGTACAAAGTCCATCCATCCAGACGGACGGTTGAGAAAGCGGAGAACAAGGCGATCGATGTCTCGGCTGGGCTGACAATCAACCACCCCCCATTCAACAGCGATCGATGAAAACTCAGAACCGTGCTTCGGGCTCGGTCCGGTGCGAAGTACATCAGCACATTTCGACACAGGATCAAGTCCATGGCGTTGGTGTTGGCCGCCAGAGAGGGAAAGGGATCGGCTGCCAAGTTAAGGTACTCGAAAACCGCCCGTTCCCGGATTCGAGGAAGCAATTCAAATCTTCGTGTGCCCAGCGCTTTGAAGTAGTTGTCCTTCAGCCATTCCGGCGCATCGCGAAACGACCATTCCCCAAACACGCCGTCCCTCGCTTTTTGCAGGAATCTGGGATTGATGTCCGTACCCAGCAAGTTTACTTGCCACTCCTCGAAGTCTGGAAGAATTCGATCCAGCAAAATCGCAACAGAATAGAGTTCCTCACCGGTGCAACAGCCGGCGCTCCAGATTCTCAGGCGCCGTTCGGTCGCGCGCCGACTCCGAATGAGTTCCGGCAGAATCCGTTGGGCCAGAACCTCGAACGTTCGTTTCTCACGGAAGAAGTAAGTTTCCCCGACTGTCAGTTCACTGGCAAGAACTTGGATTTGGTGCTTGGTGGGTGGCGTCGACAGCAGGCTACGGGCCCATTCTTCAGGATCCCTGCCCAGTCTTCGAGCCGCCTTGTGCAACCCCGTTTCCAGGTCGCTCCGACGTTGTGAAGGGAAATCCAGACCGGTGAGGGTGACGACCCGTTCGCATAGCTGACTCAGTAACTCGTCAGGCAGGGAGCGCTTCATCCCTGACTCCTGGGCTCCGCGGGAGCCATGGCACGCTCCAGCTGCCGATCTTCGTCAAGGGAAAGAAAACGATCCAAGTCGTGAACGAAGACCAGGCCATCGTCCAATTTGGCAATGCCTTCGATGTACTTGAGATCCGGAAGAATCGAGTCGCTGCGGGTCAGTTCCTCTTCCGAGCGCTCGATCACCCCCCAAACCGCATCGACCAACAGGGCCACCAAACGCCTGGTAGTGCGAGCGATGATCAGGCAATCATTGAGTTGAACGTCACGATGGCCCAGGCCCAGCCGCTTTCGAAAGTCCACGACGGGAATGATCTGTCCCCGTACGTTGATCACCCCCAGAACGATTTCGGGAGCGCCTGGCAACGGACTGATCTCGACAACCCGGACGATGCGATCGACCTTGGGAAGACTCAGGCAGTAGCGCTGGGCATCCAAAAGGAAGACTACGAGTGGACGGTTCTTCATCTCAGACGGTACGTGTGGTTGGGGGCTGGAGTTGCGTCGTGCGTCCTTCCCACTTTTTCCTGGCCCGGCGGCAACGGGACTCAACAAATGTGCCAAATGGTACTATCATGGCTGCGGCGAAACAACCGATTTCCGGCCGGCTTGGGAAAGAGGTTGTCATATATTCGCGTCTGCCAAAAGCGACCCGCTGAGGGGCGTTAATTCCAATCCGTCCAAAGATTTCGGTAAAGCCGAGCTCATTCTGGCCGACTTAGTCCTGTAGACTGTTGGCGAATGTGTTACCACTCGGCTCGGTGGCCGCCCTTCTGCAGAATGCGACCATGTTTCCGGCAGCGTACCAGAGCACCGAAACCGGCCCGTCGATTGTTCCAGGGGGCCAGTGCGTTTACGCCTCGAAACGAATCCCAAATTCAGGCAGAAACTCCGGCGGCTCGGACAGGAGATGGCCAGTCCGCGGCCCACAGTCTCGTTTCGACTTATCGGGGGGTAAAGTTGAAAGGACAGGATGAAGTCAACAATCAAACCGAGGTTTTGATCGTAGAGGACAGTCGAACTCAAGCGGAACGGCTCGCTTATGTTCTAGAGCAGCACGGCTACAATGTTTCGGTTGCGCGCACGGGCAGGGAGGCGCTTGCGCTGATGCGACAGCGCCCGCCCACCTTGGTCGTCAGCGACATCGTCATGCCGGAGATGGACGGCTACGAACTCTGCCGGCTGATCAAGAGCGAAGCTGGCCTGCGGGATATTCCGGTGATGCTGCTGACTTCTCTGGCTGATCCGGTGGACGTTGTGAAAGGGCTCGAGTGCGGCGCCGACAATTTTATTACCAAGCCTTACGACGAGAAATATCTTCTGTCGCGTATCCAGTACATCCTCATCAATCGGGAGCTGCACAAGACCGACAAAATGCAGATGGGGATCGAAGTGTTCTTTGCCGGGCGGAAGTACTTCATCACTTCGGAGCGCCAGCAGATCCTGAACCTGCTCCTCTCCACCTACGAGACCGCGGTCCAAAGAAACCAGCAGCTGATTCAAACTCAAAACGAGCTCAAAGCGCTCAACGAGCGACTGGAAGAGATCGTGGCCGACCGTACGGCCAGCCTTCAAGCTGAAATCCAAGAACGCGTGCGCGCCGAGAAGGCTCTGACTGAGAACCTGGCTCGACACACGGCTCTGCTCGAGAATCTCCATGTTGGAGCGCTGTTCGAAGATAGCTCTCGACGAATTCTGAGCATGAATCCGAAGTTCCGCGACATCTTCGGACTGGATCCCAATCACACTTGGGTCGGCGCCACCTGGCGAGAGGTGGCTGAGGTGGCCATGTCCCTGACCGACCAGCCGGACGAGTTCATGCGAGGCATCGAAGAAAAAGTCGCAAGCCAGACCGTCACCATTGGAGAGGAGGTCCGGCTCAAAGACGGCCGTGTCTTCGAACGGGACTATGTTCCAATCTCGGTGAGGGATTCTCATCACGGCCACCTGTGGCTTTACCGGGATATCACCGAGCGGAAACTGGCCGAGCAAGCCCTGCACCAAAGCGAGGAGCAGTTGCGCCAGGCCCAGAAAATGGAGGCCGTCGGTCGCCTGGCGGGCGGGGTCGCTCACGACTTCAATAATCTACTGACGGTGATTCTGGGCTACAGCGACGTGGCACTGGACTACCCCATCCAAAACGAAGCCTTGCGGAACGACATCCTGGAAATCCGGAAAGCGGGCGAAAGAGCTGCCAGCCTGACCAGTCAGTTGCTGGCCTTCAGCCGCCGCCAGGTCCTGCAACCTCTCGTCCTCGATCTCAACGAACTGGTAAAGGACCTCGACAAAATGCTTCGACGGATTATTGGCGAGGACGTCAATCTCGTTACGAAGCTGGGTACGTCGCTCGGTCGGATCAAGGCTGACCGAGGCCAGATTGAACAGGTCATCCTAAATCTGGCTGTCAATGCCCGTGACGCGATGCCTACAGGAGGAACGCTGACCATTGAGACGGTCAACGTGGAGCTGGATGGAGTTTACGCCCGCCAGCATATCTCCGTGAAACCCGGCGCCTACGTCATGCTGGCAGTGAGCGATACGGGTGTTGGAATGACAGCGGAAGTGCGCTCGCGAATCTTCGAGCCTTTCTTCACCACCAAAGAGCAAGGCAAGGGCACAGGGCTGGGGCTCTCTACCGTTTATGGAATCGTGAAACAAAGCGGCGGCAACATCTGGGTCTACAGTGAACCCAATCGTGGCAGCACCTTCAAGGTTTACCTGCCCCAGGTCGACGAGTTGCCCACGGTGGAACCGGAGCGCCCCGCCTATGTTGAGGACTGGCAAGGCAACGAGACGATTCTTCTGGTGGAGGATGAAGAAACCATTCGCAAGCTCGTGCGCTCGATTCTCGCAGAAGTCGGATATACCGTTCTGGAAGCCGGCAACGGAGTAGAAGCTGTGGAAGTCAGCAACAGCCATCCTGGTCCGATTCACCTGATGATCAGCGACGTGGTCATGCCCCAAATGAGCGTCCGGGAACTGACTCAAACCCTGGCTCGCCACCGGCCGGACATGAAGGTTCTGTACTTTTCGGGCTACACCGACGACACCATCGTCCAGCATGTGCTGCTCGAGCAGGAGACCAATTTCATTCAGAAACCGTTTACGGCGCTGGCCCTAAAGCAGAAAGTCCGAGCCATTCTCGAGACGCGGTAGCACTTTGCTTCAGAGGTCGCTTGAAAAGAACGGATGTGGGACACTCCTCCGACTGGGTTTGAGGCGAAGCGCCACCCTAGGGAGACAAACGCGGAGGCATCTCTCGGGGGTCAAACCGGCAGCCGGTGGACGGCTCTTCGATGGACGGGGAACCGCTCAGCTCTTGGAATCGAGCACCTCGCGAACCTTGCCGATGAGGGCTCTCAGGCTGAACGGCTTCTGCAGGAACGCGTCTTCCTGGAAGCCCTGGTGGTAAAAGAGATTGCTGCGGGCGTAACCGGAGATGTACAAGACCTTCATCTCGGGACGCGAGGCGGTGGCACGCTCTGCCAGTTCCAGGCCACCCAACTTGGGCATGATCATATCGGTCACCAGCAGGTCGATCCGACCGGTATGTTGGTTCGAGAGCGCCCAGGCTTCTTCTCCATCGCTGGCTTCAAGCACCCCGTATCCATTCATCTCCAGGATTCCTTTGGACACTTTGCGGACCTGGACATCGTCCTCGACAAGCAGGATGGTCTCTGACCCGTGTAAGTGTTCCGCAGGAAAATCGGATGAAGCCTTGCTGCCAACGCGCTGTGCGGTTTGCGGCAGGTAGATCTTGAAGGTGGTTCCCAGCCCAACCTGGCTGTACACCCAAATGTACCCCCCACACTGCTTGACGATGCCGTAGACCATGGAGAGGCCCAAGCCAGTGCCCTTCCCGGGATCCTTGGTCGTGAAGAAGGGCTCGAAGATCCGGCTCTGAGTTGCGGCGTCCATTCCAATCCCCGTATCCGTCACCGCCAGCATGACGTAAGAACCCGGCCTCACCGGCCATCGATTCCCCTGCGCATAGCCGTCGTCCAATTCAACATTGGCAGTCTCAAATAGGAGCCGCCCGCCGCGAGGCATCGCGTCACGGGCGTTGAGGGCGAGGTTAAGAACCACCTGTTCGATCATTCCCGGATCCGCTTTAACCGAGGCCAGGTCCAGATCGGTTTCAAATCTCAGTTCAATGTGTTCTCCGATCAAGCGCCGCAACAAATCCTTCATGTTGACGATGAACTCGGTCAAGTTGAGGGATTCCAGGGTGGCGATTTGGCGCCGTCCAAAAGTCAGAAGCTGGCGGGTGAGAGCCGACGCGTAGCCGATAATCTTGCGGATCTCTTCCAGGTCTCGGCGAACCGCGTGTTCGGTAGGCAGCTCCGCCAGCGCCATCTCGCTATAGCCCAGAATCCCGGTCAGCAGATTGTTGAAGTCATGGGCAATGCCGCCGGCCAACTTGCCCATGGCCTCCATCTTCTGCGCTTGTTGGAGCTGGGCTTCAAACTGCCGGCGCTGGGTCACATCTCTGGCAATCCCCAACACCGTCGGGGCCCTTTGCTCCTCATACAGAAACCGGAGGCTGATCTCCATCGACACCTCGCGACCGTCGCGCGTCACAAACGTCAGCTCGTTGGCCGCTGTGGCGGTAGAGGTTTGACGCTTCATGAGGCGAAGAGCCAGCTCTCGGCTGGAGGGAGCAACCAGATCGAGTATATTCAAGCGCAGGATTTCATCCCGTGAGTATCCCGTAATCCGCTCTCCGGCTCGATTGATCGAGGTCAACTGGCCGTCCAGGCCATGGGTGTAGATGACCTCGGAAGCATTCTCCACCAGTTCCCGATAGCGCTGCTCGCTGGCACGCAAGGCTTCCTCCGCCATCCTTTGTCCGGTGATATCCTCGACGGTCCCCTCGTAATGCAAGATGGTCCCGCGCTGGTCCCGGACAGCTCGGGCATTCTCTCGCACCAATACCAGAGAGCCATCCCGCTTGGTCCACACTGCCTCCACGGCCCGGATTTCGTCCTGCCTCTGGATTGCTGTCTGAAAATCACTGCGGGAATACCCGGGGCCAAACCCCTCCAGTTCCAGATTTCGGGTGGCCAGTTCCTCGAAGGAGTCGTAGCCCAACATGCGCACCAGCGCCGGGTTGGCATTCAGAATCCGACCATCCGGCGTCGTTCGGTAGATTCCGATGGGAACGTTCTCGAACAGGGATCGGAACCGCTGTTCGCTGAGGCGCAGAGCTTCCTCAGCGGCTCTGCGCTCGCTGACATCCTCGACCATGGCCTGCCAGCAACGTTGGCCCTTGATCATAATGGGGCGCAGACTGAGAAGGGTGTGATAGTACGAACCGTCTTTCCGCTTGAAGCGGGCCGGAAACTGATCCAGATAGCCCAACTCCTGGGCCTTGGCCAGCGCCTGGCGTCTTTCCTCCGGATCGTAGTAGAGCAGTGCCACGTTGCCGATCTGATGGATGTCCTCCCGGCTCCAGCCACCGGGTTTCAACATGGCGTCATTGAAGGCCATGAGACGGCCGTCCGGAGCGGCCAGACCCAAGCCGATGGGGACTTGGTCAAAGAGCGAATGAAACAGCGCCTCGCTCTCCTGCAGATGGGCTTCAGCCTCTTTGCGATCGCTAATGTCCACAAAGGTGACCACCGCTCCAGAGAGCTGCCGGCTTTCGGAATCGAACATCGGGATGGCAGTGAAGATGGCCCAAGACAGGCTTCCATCGGGTCGGCGGACGCCAATCGTCGTGGCCGGCTGCGGCTGCCCCGTGGCCAGACACTTGGACACCGGATAGTCTTCTACCGGGCAAGGCGTTCCGTCTTCGCGCACCGTTTCCGGCTCGAAGTCCGCTACATAGCGTTTTGTGATCTCGTCGAAAGACAGACCCAGGATCGACTGCGCCACCTCATTGGCCTGCAGGACAGCTCCCTCAGGCGACACCACAACCAACCCGCAAGGAACAGCCTCAATGATGCGACGATTCAGCTCGCTGACAGATAGGCCTTGGGCTGAAGACTGACGATCGGAAGCCGGACGCTTCGGATCGCCATCCGTTTGTTTCTTCTTCATCTTGTAAAAACCGGGAAGGAAGAAATCAAAAGGCGTGCCGAGCCTTCATCGCTCCACTCAATGAAAAACACGGGCCCCTGAACCCCTTCAGTTACTTGCACCGTGGCTTGTCTTATAGACTGGTGGCGCAACGAGCGCAAGCATTTTTTGACCGAGAGCTTTCCGAGACAGATTCCAGCGAAAGCCATTCGATCGAATTGTAACCCTGACCCGGGGGGTTCCTTCTCGTTGTCCGTTCTGGCAGAACGCGGCGATACCCTCTTCCTGAATCGGACCCGCAACCGTCACACGGGCAAGCACCTGGGTCAGGTGACTCCTGACGGTGAGGACAATCGGGTGGAACAGAAGATTCTACGCCGCCTTCGCCTCCATCTTCACAAGATTAGTATCGTTAATAAGCCGGCTTGGGTTAGATTTAAAGGCTTGCGGGTCTGGGAAAACAGGCCCGCGCCAACCAGTCGATCTCAACGAAGTTGGCTGAATCTTGCACGCCGAATCCTTGCGGCCACGCTCGGCGTCCTGCCTCGTTCTGGGAAAGTCCCGGTAATCCAACCAGCCGATTGTGCCGAATGTCTCTCGTGGGGTTTTAAACCGATGCTGCTGCCGCGTCGAAAACGAGTCCTGCTTGGCCTTCCGCACCGCCACTTGCGGAATAGGCGGATCGATCCTGACTTCTCCTTCTCTCTCCACCCTTATGGAAGGGACCGATGCGAGGCTACCCGGCACGGCAAGGGAGGGGCTGAAGCCCTCTTGTCCCGACCCAGGCAGCTCCTCGGAGGGCCCTAGGCGATGGTTCAAATCACTCCACAATTCCCCGTTGCCCACTCCAGTTTGCCTCGTGACGAAAAAGCCTTACCGGATGTCGACCGGAGAGTCCGAACCATCCTGGTCGTGGATGACGAGGAACAACCACGTCGCCTCTTAGGCCGGATCGTCGAGTCCGCCGGCTATTCGAGTGCCCTGGCTTCCAGTGCTGCGGAAGCTCGCGCCTGCCTGCAAGGTCGGGATTTCCACTTGATCCTGTGCGACGTGACAATGCCGGGTGAGTCAGGACTTGACCTGGTCCGGGAGGTCATGCAGGCCTACCCTGGGACAGCCGTGCTGATGGTCAGCGGCAACGACGATCCCGAATTGACGCGCACCGCCCTCAGCCTGGGGAGCTACGGATATGTGTTGAAGCCCTTCACTTCCAGCGAAGTCTTGATCAACGTGGCCAATGCCCTGCGAAGGCGGGACCTGGAGATAGAGAACCGCGCCCATCTGGAGCAACTCGAACATACCGTTTCTGAGCGCACCCGTGAGCTCCATGCCGCCGACGCCGCCAAGACCGCTCTGCTGGCTTCTATCACCTCCATCCTGATTGGCGTGGACGAGCAGGACCGCGTCACACAATGGAACTCGGTGGCCGAAGTGACGTTCGGCCGGGACGCAAACAGCGTTGTGGGAGGCCTGTTCAAAAATTGCGGTATCAAGTGGAACTGGGAAGGCGTCCAGCAAGCCATCTCCCAACGCCTGAACGGGGAGAAGATCACACGACTGGAAGAAATCCGTTACACCCGTCCAGACGGCAAAGAAGGCTTCCTGGATTTATCGGTCAATCGCATCAAAGATGACTGTGCAAGCCCCAAAGGCTTTCTGCTTCTCGGCTCCGACATCACCGAGCGCAAGATTTTAGAAGGCCAGCTTCGACAGGCTCAAAAGCTGGAATCGATCGGTCAGCTGGCCGCCGGCATTGCCCACGAAATCAATACGCCCACCCAGTACGTCGGCGACAACACGCGTTTCCTGCAGGATTCGTTTGGTGATTTGCTCAAGGTCATTCGAAGTTATGATCGGTTGTTGGAGGCCAGTCGTTCTGGCGGCGTGCCACCCTCACTCCTGGCCGAAATCGACGCCGTCCGCCAGACGGCCGACCTGGAATTCCTGATGCAGGAAATCCCGGCGGCAATCGCTCAATCCCTTGAAGGAATCGAGCGCGTCAGCAAGATTGTGCGGTCGATGAAGGAATTCGCCTTTCCAGCCGGCAAGGAGAAAGTATCGGCTGACTTGAACAAAGCCATCGAAAGCACCATTACCGTGGCCCGTAACGAGTGGAAGTACGTGGCTGAGATGCGGACCGACCTGGATCCCGACCTGCCCCTCGTCCCCTGCCTCCTCGGCGATCTCAACCAGGTGTTCCTGAATCTCATTATCAATGCGGCCCACGCCATCGCCGCAAAACTCGGCTCGCAATCCCATGACAAGGGCACCATCACCATCAGCACTCGCCGGGAGGGAGATTGGGTGGTCATTCGGGTCCAAGACAGCGGAACGGGAATACCCGAAGCGGTTCAACCAAGGATCTTTGACCCCTTCTTCACCACCAAAGAGGTAGGAAAAGGAACGGGTCAGGGCCTGGCCATCTCCCATTCCGTGATCGAGAAGCATGGGGGAACCATTGCTTTCGAGACCCAGCCGGGAGAGGGCACCACGTTTGCGATTCGGCTGCCACTGCTCGACTCGCCGACCAACAGGAAAGAGGAGGCGTGAAAGGCCGCTTGTCGACGGCCCGCAGGTCAAACTTTCCTCCTGGAATCAGCCTGAGATCCGGACAACTTGGATGTAGTTTAGCCCCAAAGTCCCTCGTGCGACCCGGAGAGTGAGTCTGGGCAAGCTTGGGCCACAAGCGTCCCCTCCTGAAATCAGACTGATCTGAAATCAGCAGGGTCGCGCCAGATCGGGACGAAGAAGTCCCCTCCTGAAATCAGACTGATCTCAGGAGGAAACTTTTCTCGGCCCACAGCCTCCACCCGCAACAGGACCGGACTTCTCACCATCTCAGGAGGGACACTTCAGGGGCCCGGGTGGAACGCACGCTCCGTCGTGCGTTCAAGAAGAAGCGTGCGGCGGAGCGCCCGCTCCACCAGGCCTTTCGAGAAGCGTGCGAATCTTCACGCCTTGGCAGACGCTTCCTGTTCAAGCTGTTGCGGGCAGCAATGAGTGGAGGCCGAATCCGAGCTGAGATTGAGGCGTGATCGAATCGAAGGCACCAGAACAACAGTTTCCCCTTGGCGGTTAGAACTTTTGCTTGTGGGAGAGGCTCGCATTCAGGAGTTTTTTCATTCGCGTGGATTGGCGTCCATTCGCGGTCTTGGTCGGTCTGTGAGGAGAGCGGCAGCCCCGATGAACTGGACTCGTCTACCACTCCGTGGCGCTGCCCGAGACTGCCAATCCTGATCTCAGGCTGAGACCAGCAGGGGGGCAGGGTGGTCCCTCCTCGACCGAAGCCCTGCCCGCCTGACTATGCCTCCTTCCCTGAGGTGGCCCGATTCTCGGAGGCCGTCTTGGCCCCAGCCTTCCGCACATCCTTCAGGACGCGGGTGAGTGCCGGCACGATCTCATAGAGGTCTCCCACAATCCTATAGTCGGCTTCTTTCAGAATGAGCGCATTCGGGTCTCGGTCAATGGCAACCACAAGGCGAGACTCCCGCATCCCCACGACATGTTCGATCTGGCCGGAGATGCCGCAGGCGATGTAAAGGCTGGGCCGCACGGTATGGCCCGAAAGACCAACCTTGAGGTCCACCGGCAGCCACGCGAAATCGTCTGTCAGAGGTCGGGTCCCACCGACAGCGCCTCCCAACACCTCGGCTAATTCGTATAGTAGAGGCAGGTCTTCCTTGTTCCTCAGGCCCCGGCCGACTGCCACGATGATCTCCGCATCCTGCAGCCGCACACCGCTGCACGGACGTCGCCGGGTTGCGGTCACACGGGTTCGCGGCTCCGGAACCTCCACAGACAAAAGCTCTACTTGCCCTCCGCGAAGATGGTCTCGGGGCGGAATCTCGTACCTTCCCGGTGGAACCGTGGCGAGGGCCGGCCGCGTCCGGACAATCTGTCCGGCAATGAAGGCCCCCAGCCATCGGCGTTCGACAACCAGGGTGCCTTGCTCGACGGCCATCTCAAGGCACTGCGTGGCGCACGCAACACCAAGCCTCTGCGCCGCGCGCGCAGCGATTTCGGTTCCATTTCCGGTCGCCCCGATGAGGGCCACCGCAGGACGAACATTGCGAATGGCTTCGCAAAGGGCGTAACCAAAGGTTTCGGGTGAGCCTCCGTCCAGATACGGACTTTGAACAGCCAGTACCCGATCCGCCCCGTGGAAGATTGGGTCTCGAGACTGGAGATCCTGTTGCTGAAGTGAAACGAACACCACCTCACCCGACATTGCTGAAGCAATCTCTCGGGCCGGGACAAGCAACTGGAGGCCGACGTCCCGAGATTCCGAGAACACGCATACGGCATTGCTTTCAGTATTCACGTGGTCTTCACCAACCCTTCTTGAACGAAGATCCGGGCCAGTTTGCGCCCGATCTCCTCGGCGCTTTCGCCCTCTATCGCCACCCGCTTTCGCTCCGATGGCGGGGCTGTCACCTTCAGGGTATTCAGACCTGCCAATCCGGCCGCGCTGGTAGCCGCGGGAAAGCCAAGGTCTTGGAGATCCCACTCCGTAACAGGCTTTCTGGAGGCACCCATGATTTGCAGCACCGTTGGGAGCCTCGGGTGGTTGATCTCCGGGCTTACCGTGATCAATACAGGAAGCTTGGCTTCGACCACCTCCACATATTCTTCAAGAGCGCGATCCACGGTGATCTGTTCGCCGGCGAGCTGAACCTTGGTCACCAGCGTCAGCGAAGGAAGCCCCAGGGAGTCAGCGAGCCTGGGACCCACTTGGCGGTTGTATTGATCGCTGGAACCATCCCCGCAAATCAGAAGGCTCCAGGGTTCGAGCTTTCGTACCGCCGCTGCAAGGATTGCGGTCGTGGCCAGGGCGTCAGCTTCGAAGGCCGTGTCGTCGCGGATCAAGACTACCTCGTCAGCGCCGATCGCCAGAGCCTTCAGAACAAGGTCCCGGGGGGCTGAACCGGACACCAGCGATACGGCCACGATTCTGGCACCGTGTTCTTCTTTGAGCTGAACCGCCAGTTCAAGGGCGTTTTCGTCCAGCAGGCTGACTCTGAGCGGTGCACCGTCCAGTTTCGGCGCTCCCCTGTCGCCATGCGGACGCAGCTGGCTGGTGTCGAGTGTGATCTTCAGGCAGACAATGATCGTGAACAAGTCGTCCTCCCTGTCCTGCACTGGACTCCTCAACCCAGCGCTTCAGCCACCAGTTCCACCACGTCACGAACCTTCATTCTGTCATCGAGCCTGGCCGCCCTCAGACCGTCCTCCAGAGATCGCAAACAGAAAGGACATTCTGAGACCAAGGTCTCTGCCCCACACTCATTCGCCTCGCGTACCCTGATCGCACCAATCCGTTCCTGGCTCAACACATCGCTCTCGTACCAGTAGCGTGCGCCGCCGGCACCACAGCAGAAGCTGTTTTCGCGATTTCGCGGCATCTCCTCGCGTCGCAGGCCGTCTATGGCCGAGAGGATTTGACGCGGGGCATGAATCTCCCCATTCATTCGCCCGACATAGCAGGCGTCGTGTACCGCGACTGTATCCTTCACACCGTGAGCCAGCCGAATTCTGCGGCTGGAGAGGAGGTCCCGGACGAAAGCCGCATGATGCACGACCTCAAACTGTCCCCCGAAACGCGGGTACTCATTCTTGAAAGTGTTGTAACAGTGGGCACAGTGCGTGAGGATCTTTCGTACTTTGTAACGATCGAACGTTTCAAGATTCTGAAAGGCAAGTTCCTGGAACTTCCCTTCTTCACCCAGGCGACGGGCCGGGTCGCCGCTGCAGCGCTCTTCCGCACCGAGGATGCCGAACCGGACGCCGGCCTTCTTCAGGATGCGGGCCATGGCTCTCGACACCTCACGGGATCGCTGGTCGTAAGTGGCGGCACATCCGATCCAGTACAACAGTTCCACGTCCGCGTTTTCTCGCAGCGTCTGCACTCCAAGATCCCCGGCAAGATGGTTTCGGTCGGCATGCGGCAATCCGTAGGGATTCAGGGCCCGGCTGAGGTTGTCGAGCATCGTTAAACCTTTTCGACTGACCTGGTTTCGCACAACCAGCTCGCGGCGCAGCTGGGTGATGTGATTCACAGGCCGGATCAGCACGGGACATTGATCAGCGCAGGCACCGCACATCGTACATGCCCAAACCTCCTGGTGCGTGACTCCTCCGTCGAACACGTCCTTCGCTTCACTGGCGGAATCTTTTGAGAATGGCTTCAGCCTCCGCAGAAGGCCAGTGGGTGAAAGCGCAGACCCCGAAGCGTGGGCCGGGCATACCTCCTCACAACGACCGCACTCAGTGCAAGCCAGAAGCGCAAGCCTGTCCCGGGCATCGAAATCTCGGAACTGGCCGGCTCCAACCTTCACGTCGAAACTGCCGGTCGCTATCACCTCCTTGAGGTCAAACGGCGTCGAGAGTGCCCCCAGCGGCGCCGAACTGGAAGCCGTGATGTGAAACGAAGAAGCCATGACATGAACCAGCTGCGTGTAGGGAAGGGCGGCGATGAAGGCAAACGCCGCCACCGCGTGAGCCCACCACACAATTGGATAGATCGTGAGCACTGCTTGATGGGTGACGCCCGTGTTCGCAAACAAGACCCCTAAGAGACGCCCCCCTGGCAGAAGGCCCAGCGCCTCAGGCTGGAGCGTGATCCTGAGTCCTTCCACAACAAAACCACTCACTCCAATGAACAGAAGACCCAACAGGATCAGGGTTGCCTCCGTACTGCCCCTGAGATGTTTCGGTTTCCAGACAAGCCGCCTGATCAGGGCCAACATCACGCCAACAAGAAATGCCAGCCCGAACAGGTCCAGCGCATCCTGAAAGACGATCATCACGCCGCCTTCCAGCAAGCGAACACCAAAACCTGAAAGCGGATAACGGTCCGCGAAGAGGAGCAAGTCCCCTAGCAAAAGACCAAGGAATCCCCACAGAATGGTGGCGTGAATCCACCCGTAAGGACGATTGAGGACTCCGCGCTGCAGCAGTGCGTAGCTGACCATCCGCCGGAGCGCAGAGTTAGGACCTGAGCGGGTCTCTTGCGCGACGGCAACAAAGACCTCACCAAGCTTGAGCCGCCGCCAGAGCCTATGCACCCCCATCAGGAAGGCAACGATGAAAGGAACAAACACTGCATAGAGCAGTGCCATCGTCCCACCGGGCAGCAAATCGGTCATGTAACCCTCTAGACGAGAACTGGCTTCACACCCAGGCTTTCCATGGACTTCCGGAAAGGGACGCGACTGGAGTTCACGAATGCACGGGGGTCAAAATCGGGGTCGGCCATCACGCCCCAAATCTTGCGACGCTGCATTCCAATATTGCCGGCATCGTAGATAGGGAATGTAGCCGCCTCGCGGAGGTACTTTTCCATGGGATGGGTTTTATCCAGCGAATTCACGCCCATGACCTGCATACAACGAAACACGCTTTCGAACATTTTTTCGCTGCAAAACACCTTGGACATGGCTCCCAGAGCATGCCCCTCGTTGCCGTGCAAGTCGAGGTAGTGAGCCGCCTTCCAAGACAGGTAGCGGCAAGCCTCGATCCCCATGGCCACGTCGGCCAGCATGTAGCCCACCGCCTGGTGGAAGATGATTGGCTGGTCTCCGCCTGCCGTGTAGGTCTTAGCCCAGTTCAGCGCATACTCATAAGCCGAACGACAGACCGCAGTCGCCGCAATGCCGGCCACCGGCCCCGACCAGGTGAAGGCTTTGCTGATGACCAGGTCGCCATTGCCGACCGCGAAGACATTCTCTTCAGACACGCGGCAGTTCTCAAATACCACGTGGCAGTTCTGGTTGAGGCGGTGTCCAAACTTATCAATGTCTTTCTCGAATCGCATCCCTGGTGTTCCGCGCGGGACGAGAAGGACGCTCAATCCTTCCCGGCCTCCTTTGTCACGGTCGGTTCGAGCCACGACTGTGTTCACGTTGGCTCCCTTGTGGTCCCACCCCGCAGCGGTGGAAGGCCAGTACTTTCTGCCATTGAGTACATATTGCCCCTTCCCGGACTCGTAATCCGCGGTAACCCCAATTCCGACGGGATAGGAATCGGGATGATCGAATGCGGCGGTTCCTCCGGGAGTTCCCGCTGGCTCGCTGACCGTCCAGCCCGCAACGTACTCGCTCTTCGGATCACTGGTGGCTTCGGTGAGCCACTTCTTTTTCTGATCTTCGTCGCCAAACCAGTAGACAGGCAGCAACGCCAGCCCGTTCACCAGCAAGATGCAGGCGAAGCCAGGATCCACAGCGCAGATCTCTTCGGCAACCAGCTGAAGGTCAACGTTGCTCACACCGCCACCACCGTATTCCTTTGGGATGAATCCCATGGCTAAGCCCAGCTTGTACGCTTGAACGTAAGCCGGCTTGACCATTTGAAATCCCTTGAGAGGATCAGCCTCGGCGTCAGCCTTGGCAACGAGTGGTTT
Organism: Acidobacteriota bacterium; assembly: GCA_040753175.1. Classification (GTDB taxonomy): domain Bacteria; phylum Acidobacteriota; class Terriglobia; order Versatilivoradales; family Versatilivoraceae; genus JBFMEW01. Next base: position 83,721 of record JBFMEW010000030.1, read on the forward strand.
GAGAATCTCCTGGGCGAACTCTCGTGCAGTTTTCTGGAGTGTGATTTGTTCCGGGGTAAGCGTAAAGTCGATCGCCATGATTTCTTACCTCCTGATGAAAATCGTTCGAAAGAGAATGATTCGCAAATTTGGGATGATTAAAGATGGGAAGAATCTTGATGAACATTAGGCAGAATCAAAGAAGGGAATTCTGTGGATGGTTCGGTAAGACCGATATTCACCTCCCTTCTTGTCAAGTGATTTACCTGCATCAAAAACAAACAGCTGAGCTTCAACTCGCCGGGCCTTGACTAACCCCAACTATACAGCCGTTTGAAGGTGATCGGCAATTGCAGCGGAGATCAGAGGGGGGCTCTGACTTTCGCCCTCCCCCGCCCCTGTGAAATCTGCGGCTCGCATTCGCACCCATCACGGCGTTGCAGCCGCGACATGCTCTGATCGTCCCAATCCTGCTCCAGAGCCTGAAGCTGGATCCCGGTTTGGCTCATCGCCTGACCTGCAGACCGCACCACGCTGCCCAGGACCTGGGCAGGGCCCTCGCAACCTGGGACAGGAGTCAGTCTGGTGTGCCCCTTCAGGCCAATCGTCCCGCTTCCCTAAAACCGACATATTTGCTATTCTCTGCTCACTTGTCTGTGTACTTCCTTACGGAGGTTTTTCATGATGTCAAACTGGCAGGGTTGGGGGTGCTGGTCGTTACTATTGTGCTTGAGCCTGCCTGGCGGGCTATTCGCCCAGTTCGATGCTTCGCTCACCATCGGAACCGTCGCCGGGGATGGATCGGCGGCATTCGGCGGAGATGGAGGTCCAGCCAATCTTTCGAAAATCAATCTGCCGATGGGTGTGGCCGTGGACCTTGGCGGCAACATCTACTTTGCGGACGGAAGAAACCAGCGGATTCGGCGCATCGACACCAACGGGATCATCACCACCGTGGCGGGAAACGGGTCGAAGGGCTTTGACGGTGATGGAGGTCCGGCATTGACCGCTTCACTGAACGATCCGTTGGCCGTGACGCTCGATTCTCAAGGCAACCTCTATATCGCCGATTCCTCCAACTTTCGTATCCGGAAGGTGGACGCCGGCGGCACCATCTCAACCATCGCCGGGAACGGCCAGCCGGCTTATGTTGGCGACGGAGGGCCGGCAACCTCTGCCGGGCTTACTCCGGTGGCTCTGGCCGTCTATGGCAACGGCCTGTTTGCGGCGGATCCCCAGAATCATCGGGTTCGCCGAATCAGCCTCACCACCGGGATCATTATTACTGTGGCTGGAAACGGCCAGCGGGGCTTTTCGGGCGATGGCGGGGCCGCTCTGTTGGCTTCCCTGAATGAGCCGTTGGGCCTCGCCATCGATTCGTCCGGCATCATTTTGGTGGCCGACACCTTCAACGATCGCATCCGGAAGATCGACAGTGGGGGCCTGATCTCAACCATCGCCGGCGGCGGGAATCAGTTGGGCGATGGGGGTCCAGCCACCTCCGCACAGTTGCGAAGTCCTTGGGGCATCGCCCTGGGAAGGCTGGGCGAACTCTACATAGCGGAATCGAGCGGCCACCGGGTCCGGGTCGTCGAGCCGGCAGGCACGATCAGAACGGCGGCAGGAACCGGAACGGAAGGCTACAACGGGGATGGAATTCCGGCCACATCGGCCTCCCTCAATCGACCCGTGGGGTTGGCGGTCGACCCGACGGGCATCGTGTACATTGGCGATTCCAACAACAACCGGGTGAGACGCCTGCTCTCATCCGCGGATCTGCCTTTTTCGTGGCTGCTACCCTCCAGTGCCCGAGCCGGGGGTCTTGGAGGAACCTTCTTTACCACGGATCTCACACTGGCCAACCTTGGCCTCGCCGACGCTGTCTTTCGGTTGAAGTTTCTGGGCAACAACACGGATGGCAGACCGGGTCCGGAAAGGATGTTCGGCCTTGCGGCGGGTCGATCCGTGACCTACTTCGATGTACTGCAATCGGTCTTCAGTCTCGACTTCGGGTTTGGCGCGATCCTGGTGCAGGCCTCAGCCCCCGCCATGAGTGTGCAGGCTCAAACCTCCACACCTGGCATGACGGGCGGCACTTATGGCCAGAGCGTTCCGGCAACTGGAACGGGGGATCTCATCGGCGCCGGGTTTACTCGTTCGATTGCCGCCGTCCGCGAAGACGGTTCGTTTCGAACGAACCTGATTCTGGCCAACGCCACCCGGAGCGAGGTGACCGTGCGCATCACTCTGGTCTCCGAAGAAGGGGCGATCCTCGGCACCGGAGACCAAACCCTGCCGCCTCTCGGCATGACACAACTCACCCGGGTGGTGCGAACTCTCGGGGTGTCTGAAAACGTGGTGGGAGGTCGCATCGTCCTCACCTGCCTCACCCAGGGTGGCACGTTTGCCGCCTACGCCTCGGTCATCGACAATCAAACCGGTGACCCTCGCACTCTGTTGCCGCATTAAGAATTTCCAGGTTCATTCGAACGGAAAGGAACTTCTCGACGATGACCCTAGAACGTGGAGTGGTCAACCACCCCGTGGCGCTGCGCGCCACTGCCCCTCCGGATCTCAGTCTGATCTCAGGAGGGAACCTTTCTCGACCCACAGCTCCGCCCGCAACAGGAACGGCCTTCCGGCCATCTCAGAAGGGGAGTCTAATGTGCCGTTGACACGACCAAAGAGTCTTAAACCGCCAAGAGCGCCAAGGGAAAATCCTTCTTGCATTGCCTTGGGGGAATTGGTGTTCGATTGCCTTGGCTTGGATCACGCCTGGTCCGAAGCATGGTTCTGCTTGGCTCTTCCCTGGCAGCAGCCGGTTGAAGACGGACCGGCTGCAAAGACGTGAAGAGCCACAAAGGATCGAGTCCAGAATCTCCCCTATTCGCGTGGATTCGCGTCCATTCGCGGTTTCAGTCGGCCGGCGAGGAGAGATACAGTCCCGATGGGCTGGACTCATCAACCACCCCGTGGCGCTGCGCGCCACTGCCCTTCGTGATCTCGGGAGGGGACCTTTGGGGCTCACAGATCCAGCCCTCAAAGCAACGGACTTCGTGCCATCTCAGGAGGGACTCTTCAGGGCCCGGGTGGAACGCGCGCGTGGGACCGCTGTCTTCCGTCTCTTATTCGAGAAGCGGGCGACGGAGCGCCCGCTCCACCAGGTTGATCGAGAAGCGTACGAATCTTCACGCCTTGGCAGACGCTTCCTGTTCAAGCCGTTGCGGGTAGGAATGAGGGGAGGCGAACCCGAGCTTAGATTGAGGCGTGATCGCGAAACAAACGCAGCAACAATCTCCCCTTGGCAGTTAAAACTTTTGCTTGTGGGAGAGGCTCGCGTTCAGGATTGCCTTATTCGCGTGGATTCGCGTCCATTCGCGGTCTTGCTCGACCGGTAAGGAGAGATGCAGTCCCGAGGGGCTGGACTCCTCAACCACGTTGGCGGCGCTGGGCAGGACAACTGTACGGCACGCATTCTTTGTTGTTGCGGCGGGGAACCTCGTTCAGGACTTGACCAG
>JBFMEW010000031.1:0-84311 GCA_040753175.1 Acidobacteriota bacterium
ACAACCGGTCGCGCAGTCGATCGGAGAGCCTTTCAATCTCCCGGTACGAAATACTGTGACCACCTAGCTCTTCAACAGCAGTACGATCAGGGAATGCTTGTGCGGCACTGTGCAGCACGAAATCGAGAGTTTTCGGACCTGAGGACATGGCGTCACTGTTTCGACTGAATCAGTTGCGCGATTTCAGAAATAGTATTGAGGTGCTCTACGTCTGCTTCGTGAGGCTGCAACTCGCAGGAGTAGCGCTCCTCGATAAACGCCACGAGCTTTAGCGTCGCAATCGAGTCGAGAATTCCACCCGTGATAAGCGGTGTTGTGTCAGTCAATTCGTCTGGATCTTCCCCTGGCAAGAACTCCTTCAAAATATATGCCTTCACTATCTGTCTGATCTCATCCATTTACAGTCCCTCCGACTCACCGCTTGGGTGGGCCTGATTCCTTGTCGATATCCTGATCGTTGATCGAAAGCTGCGAATCGAAAATTGCGCTTCTTTGGAGTTTGATCGCCTCATACAGAGCCGTAGCGATAAGCTGATGCGCCCTGGCATTCGGATGTGTGTCCCACTCGGCAATACGCAATGCTTTTACATCTTGGTGCTTGAAGACATCGATCAGGTTGATCGTCACAAAACCTGCTTCTTCAGCTGCGTGAAACAACGCTGGGGTGTCATCTTGCCATGGATTTTCCAGTGTCATGGGCAGAAAAATCCACACAGGGACGACTCGTTGCTCGAGGCAGGTACTTACGATATGGCGGTATAGCCAAGAAAGCAAGTCGTTGCGAAAAGGGGCCAGACGCTTCAATGCGTCTGTTTCAGATGACTTCTCTGTGATTCCAGCTTGCCGAACGATGTTGTTCAAATAATCATAGGGGATGGAGATCTTTTTCCGAGTGACTTCGGCGATGTATTCGATGGAACGGTCCGCCTCCCTCCCAGTCGCAACATAGAATACCGCGTTAGGCTGGAATGTGATGGCCCTGTCCAACGTCAGCAGCTGCTGAAGGGGCTGATAGCCAGGGACAGCAAAGTTCAGGATCTCATAGTGGAGTTGTTCACCAGAGAAATCGTTGTCGTTCAGATGTTCTTCGAGAAGCCATTCGAAGGTTTCATGATCTTGGACTCCCCATCCCATCACTGACGAGGCCCCAAGCAAGGCGACTCGAAAGGTGTTTGGGGGGAGGCTCTTCTGGTAATCCTTGTCTCTCATTCCCCAGCGATTCGTTCGGACCGTTCCATAGCTGGTTGTCGCAGTGAATGCGGGAATCAGCTCCTTCTGATTGAAATCTCCGGTGAATCGCTCGAGTCCCGCACCCTGAACATCAAGCCAGTTGAGTGGTTTGTTTTTGTAGACCTCCCAAAGTTGGCTGTTGAACCGGTCTACCTGAAGGAGTTGTTCGTAGTAGCCGCGCTCCAACTTCGCGTTGTCGAGCCGGCTGAGCTGGCCAGACCTCAATGAGTTGATTACAGTGGCGGCGGACGGCCCCAGCTGAGTATAGATCTCCTGTACCCCTATCAAGGCAAGGAAGATCAACAGAGCTAAGGTCGAGGCTGTTGATCTCGTCAGAAAATGCCCCCATGCAGGCACCAGAGTACCGTACTTGAACCTGTCGATCTTCCTGATCCGGCCTGCAAAGATTACCATGGGCAAAAGTAGTAGGGGCCAGCCTATGGCTTCGAGACTGGGTTGGAACTGCAGAGTTGACCAGATCGATACCCAGGCGGAGATCGAATCCGAAGTCCAGAGGGACCAAAGTACACAGATCACTGAAAAAGTGCCCACTGTCTTCAACGACAACACAGAAAACCGGCGAACACTCCACGACGGTTTCTTGAGAGTTCTTTTCCGCCCATATTTCGACTCGTACAGGGCATTGATAATCACAAGGCCGCCAAGAATTGCCCAAAATCCTCCGTCCTGCCATGACAACAGGAACGTGCCTCGTAACCAAAACCACTGGTATGCATGGAGAAACCACGTTAGTAGGAAGACTGCTGCAGTTGAGAAGATCAAAGCCTTGTACTCTCCCCACTTTTTAATTCTGAAGTAGATGGGATAGTAGAAGATCTTCAGCATGAAATCCTTCCAATAGATATTGATCCGCCTCCAGAAATCGGTGAAGCTCGAGGCAAAGTAGTACAAATGATGAGTCTCCGGGAGCCGGAATCCGAACAAATGAAGCATTCCAACGATCAAGTGGAACTGCCCGGAAACTCTCAGGTACAACAGGAAATTTGCAAGTAGGAACTGAAGCAGATCGTGCCCTCCGATGATTTCCGCAGGAGACAACGTGAGATGCTGGTAGACGTAACGGTAAGCAATCAGGTGGGTGATTCCCCGTGCCATCCAGTCGATTCCGAGTTGGTAGGTTTGGTAAGCCGCTTCGCTGTAATACGTCCGGCGGAACGTGCGGTAGTCCACGACCGGGAAAAGAGGAAAGCAAACGTTCGGAAGCATGAAGAAGTACGCAAGTGTTCGCCAAGGCGAGGTTGGAGCCTGTTCATGCCGAAGATCGTAAACGTAGACGATCAGTCGGAACATGAACATTGAACCAAGAATGGGCCAGACGGCTGGCGACCAGGGGACGGCGACCCAGTTTGTACGGAGGGTCACCAAAACGCATCCCGCCAGCACAAGCACAGCAACACGATGATGAAATCGGATTGGGAGATGACAGAGACCGATGAGCAGCAGCCCAATTCCAGTCAACCAGATACTGCTGGCAGCACCAAATACCAACAAGATTCCACTGAATGACAGAATCACAAAGAAGGGCAGGCGATACTGCATGGGGAGAAATGCGTGAATCGAAAAGCCAGCGGTGCCCAGCAGCATAACCCTAAGAAATGCACTGCTTTCAATTTGGAACTGGCGCACGACAAAGTCCAGAAGCAGGAGCTGGAAAAGGAGAAACACGAAGCCGCCCAGTCGTAATCGGTCCTGGACATCTGGCGAGGGGACCTCGTTTACGGTCGTAATCGCAGTTTTGGTTTGGCGTGGTTTCAACGTTGACAAGTGATGAACCGGCGCTATCTTTTTCAAGACGAAGCGGCTACGGGATCGAATGCGAGCATACTCTCAAGAGTGGCCTGAGACTGCAACCCTCTGCAATTCGGCCTCCTAACTCCAGTCGGGCACAATGCTATTTGGGGGAGGCAGGAGGACGAAGTTGTAGATCTTGTTTATTTTATTGATCTTATTTGATGATCCTTCAGCTTTGACCCAAGGAGGGAACGTGGCAACTCAGATGAGACCCTCCCAGGTTCGAACGGTTCGCGGACTCCCCTGGTGAAACCGCGTTCCGATTGATGGAACCTCGTGAGCAAACATTTCCCCAAGTCAGGGGAAGCGGATTCAGTGGGTGTGCTTGGGTTTGTGGAAGGGAGACTGACTTATGCGTTTTATATCAACAAACTAGCTACGAAGGTACGGGAGGAGCCCACATTCACTCCTCCCATCTGGTTCGGTTCCTCCTTCGCTTTGCCAGACCTGTATCACTTAATGCGGACGTTAGTTGGGGCTGGCAGTGGACTGGAAGTGGGTGGGGGTGGGGGTGGGGAAGTTGATCCAGAGACGCGACTGGGCCTGGGGCCGGATCCACCTACGAGATGACTGGAAGACTCAGCAGTCCATTCAAACGCACCTACATCGGGCAAAGAGCCACGAACCACGCCCATGAAGTCGTCCGTTGGGCGCCAAGCTTCGGTTCCCGACCCCGCAGCGTTGAGCAGTGGACTGGACGCTGAAGGCCACAAGTCGTACGGCGGTGTCGTGCCGTTAACGAAGCACGAAGAAGGTGAAGAACAGGTAATGTTGCCGCTCAGCGTTCCGGCGGGAGCACTTGGACTCAAAGCTGGCGTGCCCGAGCGGGGAGAGATAGCATTAAAAGCAATCACATTGCCGCTGCCACTCGACCATCCCGACACATTGATTCCGGAGTCCGCGTTGTTCAAGATTGTGTTGTGAACGATCCAGACATTCTGCTGAAGGTTTCGACTATTGTAGTTCTGGGCGCTGATGCCGCCGTACGCATTCCCAACCAGAACGTTGTTTTGAACAACGGCCGGACCACCCCCGACAACAATTCCGCCCTCCGTGGCAGATCCTTCCACGTAATTTCCCACCAGCACACTCGCCGGGTCCCCCTGATTTGATCCATAAACCATGATGCCGGGCCCCTTGGTTCGGTAGACAGTGTTATCCCGGATCATGCCGTAGGAATTCAGCTTCACCTCCACCCCATATCCGATGGCGCCGGGTTCATAAGGGGTCGTGACCCCATCAATTAGATTTTCCTCAAACAATATGTTCGTGGATCGGCAATCAGCTCCGTTATGGCAACCAAAGTAGACCCCGGTGAAGTAAAGATTCTTGAACGTGTTCCGTCGAACAGCGATGTTGGAGGTGTCGTAGGTATTGGCAGCGATCGAAACTCCGCCAATCTTTTCGAAAGTGTTTTGTTCGATCGTAACGTCATTGGCCCTGAAGAGTCGAATGGCATCCACGCCGTCCTGGGTCTGGGAAAAGTAAAACCCACGAATGATGAGAAAGGCTGCGTCGCGTAACTCGATCACGTTTGAAGAAGAGCCGGAGTAGTTAAAGACCGCGGGTTGAGACGCGTTCTCCGACCGCACGACAATCGGCGCTGAGGCAGAGCCACGAGCGGTAATCCAGCAGGTGCTGCCATAGTTGCCTTGCGCAAATACGACCTCAGTCCCCGGAGCAGCTGTGTTAACGGCTGTGCACCAATCGTCGGCCGGGGTGACACGGCGCGTTACTGTCGTGGCCCCGTTGCTGACCGTAACCGACACCACGCTTGAGACCGTCGAATTCCCAGCAGCATCTCGGGCCACCGCTGTTACCACATGAGCTCCGTCCGAGCTGGTCGCACTGTTCCACGAAACTGAATAGGGGGCGGTAGTGTCTTCAGCGCCGACGTTTATTCCGTCGACCTTAAACTGGACTCCCACGATAGCTACATTGTCCGTGGCGCTGGCAGAGAGAGAAACGGCCCCCGACACGGTAGCTCCCGACACTGGACTTGTAATGGAAACGCTGGGCGCGATGGTGTCGGTTGGAGGCGGGGGAGGCGGGGGAGCACTAGAGCCGTTTCCGTAACGGTAGAGCCAAAACTGGTCGGTAGCGCTCCGGCCCATGAAGAGCACAGCGTTGTTCCTGACGTCGAAGCCAACCAGATTGCCAGTCACCGAGGAGGGAACCGACTCCCATTCCCAGCTCTTGGTGTCAACATGGTAGATCGCCAAGCCCGACACTGCTCCATCATAGTTGTGTGTATTGGGGTTCAGGATGACGCGATTGATTGAATCAAACGTCATGTAAGTTTCGTGGTCGTATCCATCCGGTGCGATCCACGCGGCTGGCATCTGGATGGTTTCAACCACTTTTTTGTCGGGAATGGAATACCGCATGAGTGCCCGCAAGGGGCGCGAGATGGCATAGATGCTGCGTCCGGCAACATCAATTACTGATTGATCGGCGTGAGGATCAGTGTTTTGAAGGACATCCCCATTAGTTCCCAACCGCACCTGTTCCCAGGTGTTACTGGAAAGATAGAGAATCTCCATTGTATTGGTACCGCCGAGGTTCCGGAATCGGTAGACTGCATCGGTCACTGGGTCGTAAACCGCAAACGTGCTTCCCAAGTCGCCGCCGTAACCTCCTGAGGGAGCCGGGTTTGCAGAAGCCTCCCAACGGTTGCTTCCAAAGTTAAAGAGGGCAGACCCGGTGGTCTGAGTCACTCCTGAGCAGCTTGCCGTAGAACCGAAGTAGTAGCCGGGGAAAATAATGCCCCTGTCCCGCAGGCTGTCATAGGCCCAACCAACGTTATCAGGAACCGCAGGCTGAGTACTGCCTGAGGGGCCGCACCATCCGGCGAGCTTGGTCCAGGAACTTCCCCGAGCCAGATCGATTGTCCAAACCTCGTTGCTCCCGGCACCGTTCGCAACGGATCCGTAGTAGTCTCCTCCTGCCAGGACCATCCGCCCGCGCGCGGAATCGAACAACAGTCGGGCGTGCTTGCCCTCATACGGTTTAGAGTAGGGTCCTTGGTCAAGCGCAGGAGCAGCGATACCCACCCAGGTGCGCAAAGGGAGGTCAAGGCCGCCCGAAGGGGGTGTCGAAGAGTTTGAAACCGAGACACTGACAGCAGCAGACGTCGTCGAGTTTCCCGCGGCATCCCTTGCCACCGCGGTCAGGGTGTGGCTGCCATTGGCGCTGGACGTTGAGTTCCAGGAGGTGCTGAAGGGAGCAGAGGTATCTTCGGAGCCAAGAGGGTTGCCATCGAGTCTGAACTGCACCCCCACGACACCTACGTTGTCTGAAGCAGACGCCGCTATGGTGACTGTGCCGCTGATGGTAGATCCCGATGTTGGAGATGAAATCGAGACGCTCGGAGCGGTGGTATCGGCGGGTGGGGGTGTGGTGCCTCCGCCTGCGGAGACCTTGAAGGCATACACGCTCGTGCCGACGGAGTTGACTAGAATGTAGACGTTCTTGGAGGGGATGTATTGAAACCGAGAAAACACTCCGACTGGCGTTGGGGTGGAAGGACTGACGCTGTTGCCTGAGGCCGCAGTGTGTTGTGTCCACGTCCAGTTGGATGTATTCAGACTGTACACGGAAGTGCCGCCGGCCCATCCGACGATTCGCTGTAGCGTGGAATCGTAGGTCAAGCCTGGGCCTCGTGCATTCACAATACTGCTCCCACCGCTGGTTGTTTGATTGCGGACCGTTTTCGAGTTGAGATCATAGACGATCACGTGCCCATTACCCATGGCGACGAAAAGGCGAGCCTGCGGATCAATCACTCCTGAGACATCCTCACCCATGTAGATTCCGCCCATGCTGGCTCGGTTGGTCCAGGTATTAGCGGAAGGGTCGTACTCGATGATTTGATATCGGTCGCTGAAGCCAAAGATGTGGCCGGTGACCGGGTCATAGGCTGCGACCTGGCTGACTCCCAGGTAGGTCGAGTCCGCTTTGCGCTCCCAGGTCGAATTGGTGATGTTGAACATCCAACTGGCTCGAGAGCCGCCACCTGAACCCGACCAAAGAGACCCACCCCCTCGCCAAAGCTTATCCTGAGTAGGCAGATATAGCAGGCCATTGTAAGTGTGAACTGAAGACGGGTTGCCGTCGTAGTAGGTTTCCTGCTGCACACTTGAAACCGGGTAAATACTGGAGTTCGCCGATGGCCCCCAAAGCCGTGACCATGTCGAGGTGCTTAAATCAAATACGTAGATCTCGTTGCCTGCGTAGTCCGCATGTCCACCTCCATGGATCATCAGACGATTGCGACGTGTATCAAAAGCGCCTCCACACCAAGCACTCATCACCGACTGAGGGCCGGTGATCCCGGGGGGCGTAGGGCTGGGAGGGTACACCGCACTATAAGCGCTGAGTTTGGAGTTTGGGAACTCGTACCAGTATCCCGGTTGCAGCGTATCCAAGGCGTCCGCCGCCACCGTTCCCGCCTGGCTAAGGAGCCATACCGCTAGACTGGCGAGACAAAGAAAAACCTGTGACCGACTTGCTCTCGCCGGTGAACACTCTGCTGAATAACCACCTCGCATGATAACCTGTCTCCTCGCGTTTACTGTATTAATGATAGGCTCAATCCTACCGTTCAGTATGGGGGTGCTGCAACTCCAATGCCACTCGCACTAAGTGGCAAAGTGTTCAATTCCTTAGTTCAACGTAGTTGTGATGAAGTTCAATTTTGAACTTCATCTCCTGATTCTTGGCGTGAGAGCCAAGAAGCCGTCACCTGGGTCACCCCAGCGTCGTGTTCATTGCCAGCCCACCGATCCTCTTGGTCCCATTGGAAAGATCGACGATGATTGTGGTAAGTTTACAGATCGCGTGGGCTAAAGCCGATACCCTCTCAGATCGAAAGGAGAACCAGATTTCTCTATGCGCATTCTTGTAACAGGGGGAGCAGGATTCATCGGTTCCCATTTGTGCGAGGTCCTGCTCAAGGATCGGCACGAAGTCCTCTGTTTGGACAACTATTTTACCGGCTCCAAGAGAAACATCCAGCACCTCATGGATGACTACCATTTTGAGTTGATACGCCACGACATCATTAACCCGATCGATCTGGAGGTCGATCAGATCTACAATCTGGCTTGTCCCGCTTCGCCGGTCTTTTACCAGTTCAATCCGGTCCGAACGATTCAGGCAAATGTGCTGGGCGTGACCAACATGCTGGAACTTGCCAAGCGCACCAAGGCCCGGATTCTGCAGGCTTCCACTTCGGAGGTTTATGGCGATCCCTTGGTACATCCCCAGCGTGAAGACTACTGGGGAAACGTGAATCCAATAGGCGTCCGAAGCTGCTACGACGAGGGGAAAAGAGTGGCTGAGGCACTTATGGCCGACTACCATCGGCAGGACAGGGTTGACATCAAAATCGTTCGAATCTTCAATACCTACGGGCCAAGAATGGCTTTGAACGACGGAAGAGTCGTTAGCAATTTCGTCGTCCAGGCCCTACGAGGGGAAGACGTCACCATTTACGGGAGCGGCGATCAGACTCGATCCTTCTGCTACGTCTCAGACTTGGTTGACGGATTGGTCCGAATGATGAACAGGGAGGACTTCCAAGGCCCCGTCAACCTTGGTAATCCGGGAGAATTTACCATCAAAGTGCTGGCGGAGAAGATCATTGCACTTGCGGGCTCGAAGTCAGCGATTGTCTACAAGCCTTTGCCTTCAGATGACCCCTGTCGGAGAAGACCGGATATCAGTCTGGCCGAAGCAAAACTCTCATGGGCCCCCCGGGTTGACCTCGACGAGGGGCTGCGAAGAACGATCGAGTATTTCAAATCTGTACTTCCAAGCGGGGCTCAGGTGTAAAGATGAGGGAAGTCGGTTCCAACCATGGTGTGGGTATGCCGGTTGTGCTCGGTACCGATGAGAAGGGTGGCTCTCCCGAAGAAGGGTTTGGATGGGTCCGTTTGTGCATCACGGCTGCGCTCTTTGTGGCCGCCTATGTCCCAACCTTCACGGGCTTGATTCGCGATTGGTGGTTGTATCCATGGAATTCGCACGGGTTTATCATCGTGTTCGTTAGCGCGGGCCTTCTCTGGCAAAGAAGAAGAGAAATTCGAAGCTCGCTTTCGGAACCGGATTCTGCTGGGTTCCTGCCCCTCCTTGGAGGGATCCTCCTGCTCGTAGCGGGCCTCCGAGGTGACGAGGAACTTCCGGCCAGAATTTCACTACCTGTGACGGCTCTGGGATTAGCCGTTTTTTTCTTCGGCAAGGGTGTCATCAAACCTCTCCTATTTCCGTTGAGTTACTTGCTTTTCATGATTCCGATTCCCTACACGATGAACAAAGGAGTGGCGATGCCCCTCCAGCTTCTCGATGCCAGGTTGGCCGCCAGCTGGCTTAGTTGGTTGGGCGTGCCAGTGTTTCGGGAAGGAGTGCTACTCCACTTGCCAAACACGACGCTGGAAGTTGCAGACCTCTGCAGCGGCGTTCAGTCGCTGATCGCATTAACGCCTCTGGGCCTCATCTATATCTATCACCTACGAGCTCGCTGGAAGTCCTTCCTCTATGCCTCCATCATTCCAGTTTCGATTCTCGCGAACGTGATCCGTATCGTCTTGACCGCCGTGATGGTCTACCATTTTGGGAATTGGGTTCTCAGCGGCGCTCTTCACACATTGAGTGGCGGCTTCAACTTCCTCTTGGCGTTCTCTATCATCATGTTGCTTGGCAAACTTGCCGAAAAGGCTTCTCAGCACGGAAGCTGATGAACCAGTCCCTTCGTTCCAAGTGGGTCCTCGCATCGGCAGCGCTGCTGTTTGCGACCGTCTATGCCCATCTGCCTTCGCCCTCAGAGAGCTCCAAAATCAATGTTGGACGGCTTGGTTTCTCAGGCAAGATGACTCCCTGGCGCTGCTGGGAGGCGGGGTCCAGCTTTGGAAGTTACGACGACCCGCATGTCGATCAGAAATGGAGCGGCTTTTGCCAAGCCGGTGCGGACGGACCAATGGAGTTGTTCGTCGGCTTTGCGGCACGCCAAACAGGACGTATGAGGATTTTGTCACCCGCATTGACCTTCCCCGGCAATATTCTGAAAAGTGACGTCGTAAGACTCACGGACGAAGAGGGGAGGGTATTTGCAGCCCGACAGATCATCTGCCAGCAGGCCGCTCGCCATCCTCAGGCACTGTTGTTTTGGTACCAGATTGGTTCCAACTCTTATGCCAGCGAGTATTGGTATCGAGGGGCGTTGTTTGTCCGCAGATTCGTCAGTGCCAGCACCACTGCCGCCGTGGTGCGGATAGCCAGTCCTCTATTGTCAGACAACGAGAGCGCAGTGTTGGAGGCACAGAAATCGTTGGCTCGACCGCTCTTCTCTCATATATCCGCGGCGTTTGAACGGACGGGTGACAAAGCGATTCTGGTCGAAGAACGTGGTTTCTAGACTAGTCGGCGGGACCGATCTGCGAAGGACTTATTGGATTGGAGGAGAAATGGATAGAACTGGAAACGCGTGTTCCAAGTGGGTTGGTGTCATATTCGCGACGGTGCTGTTATCCGGGGCCTTGGCATGCTCTGAGGATCCCCAAAAAGCGCATCAACGGTATTTTCAAGCCGGTCTGAAGTCTATGGAAAGCCGAAAGTATCGGGAGGCGGTCATTCAGTTTCGCAACGCCCTCGAGATCGACGGAGGAGACGCCGAGAGTCACCATCAGCTCGGCTTGTGTTACCTCAAACTCGGGCAACACTCACTGGCCTTTGGGGAATTCAGGAAAGCAACCGACTTGAAACCGGAGCACCTGGAGGCCCAGGTAAAATTGGGGAGCTTGTTGTTGCTGAGCGGCAAGTATGAGGAGGCTAAAGCCAAGGCGGAGTGGGTACTCGCTCAGAATCCGAAGCATGTTGAGGCGCAAGTGCTTCTAGGCAACAGCTATGCTGGCTTGAAAGATTTGGGTCGTTCCATGGAGGAACTGGAACGTGCAGTAGAAATGGATCCTTCTCATGTTCCCTACTATTTGAATTTGGGTGCGGTTCAGTACTACAACAAGCAGCCTCACCTGGCCGAGGAGACCTTCAAAAAAGCCATTGCCTTGGATTCGTCCAACATCCAGCCCAGTTTGGCGTTGGCTCAGCTTTATCAGGCAACACAGCGCTCCAACGAAGCGGAACAGGCTCTCAAGGGGGCCATCGCAGCAAATCCCGAGTCCCTTGAGGCTCATCGCGCCCTGGCCTATTTCTATCAAGCGGAGAAGCGCTTTACTGAGGCGGAGGCCACCTTGAAGCAGTTGGTGTCCTTGAAGAAGGAGGACGAGTCGGCCAGATTGATTCTCGCGGATTTCTATCTGTCTTCAGGGAACGCTGAAAAGGGATTGCGTCTTTACGAGGAAATGGCACGTGAAGATCCGAAAAGAGTGGTCCCTCGAAAACGGCTGGCCGGCTACTACCTTGAGCACAAAGACTTCGACCTGGCCACACAGTGGGTAAACGAGATTCTTGGACAAAGCCCGCGAGACCTTGATGCGCGCTTGTTCAGGGGCCGACTGTTGTTGTCTCAAAACAAGGCCAACGATGCGATCAATGAGATCCAACAAGTCCTCAAGGAAGAGCCATCTTGGTTTCAAGGCTACTATTTCCTGGGTCTTGCTCACATTCAAGCCAAGAGCCCGGAACAGGCCAAGCAAGCCCTATCTGAGGCAGTACGTATCAATGAGCGATTTGTACCGGCGATCCTTTCGCTGGCAGAGCTTTACTTGAACTCGGGCGCCAATGACCTTGCCATTTCGACGGTGGAGAAAGCCCTGGCCGTAGCGCCTGACCTACCTTCGGCTCAACTGATCCTGGGAAGCGCCTACGGAAAGAAAAAGGACTTATCCAACGCCAAGAAACATCTTAGCGACTTCCTGAAACGGGTTCCCAACAGCGAGTTGGGTCACCACCGACTTGGCTTGATCTACCTGATCGAGAAGAACTTAAAGGCAGCGGAACAGGAATTCGAGTTGGCTCTCCGGTCCAACCCGGGTCACGCAGAATCCCTGGCAGCACTGACCGGTTTATTGGTGGCGGAGAAGAAACCGGCTCTAGCCCTTGAGCGGGTTCAGCGGCAAATCAATCTCAAGCCTGATCAGCCGCAATTCCAGTTGACCCTCGGACAGCTCTATTTGACCCAAAAGGACTACTCAAAGGCGGAAGCAGCGTACCGGCGGGCCCTCAAACTGGATCCCAACAACCTGAGAGCATACTCTTCCTTGGGGCAGTTGTTTCTGCTCCAGAAATCAGAAGATAAAGCTATCCAGGAATTCGAAAGTATATTGCGGGTAGACCCACGATCTGTCCAGGCTTACACCATCCTGGGGGCAATCCATGAGCTTAAGAAAGACTCGGCCAAAGCCAAGTCATCCTACGAGGCGGCGTTGAAGATCGATCCGAACGCAGCGGTGGCAGCCAATAATCTGGCGTGGCTGCTGTCGGAAACCGGGAATGATCTCGATACGGCCTTGTCACTCGCACAAGTCGCCAAGCAGAAACGACCCGAAGATCCCAATATCTCCGATACGCTGGGCTGGATCTACTATAAAAAGAATGTCATGCCATTGGCTATCTCCATGCTGAGTGAATCGGTGGAGAGGGTTCCATCCAATCCCGTGTTTCAGTACCACTTGGGAATGGCCTATTTCCGAAGCGGCGAAAAGGTCAAGGCCCGGGAGGCGCTAAGAAAAGCCGTCAGCTCTAAGGAGCCATTTGACGGCATTGAAGAGGCTCGAAAGACCCTATCCGAACTTTAACTCCTGAGATCCTGTGCCCCAGCCAATGCCTTCTCGAGTCTTTGCTCCAAAGCGCAGTCGAAGGCTTCAGCTGCTGATCTCGGGCTTTTGTCTCTGGAATCTTGCGGTGGTTTTCTACCGCAACTCTCCTTTCATGGTTTCCCTTGCAGCCTCGGCAGCTGTGGAGTCAGCTCCAACCGGAGAACTCCGTTGGCTCCTCAAACGGTGCCTGTCTTTCGTGGACTTATATGCTTCCTGTACAGGTTTGGATGCCCGATGGGAGATGTTCACACAACAACACCGTTTCAACTGGTGGTACTACATCAAAGCCGAATACGATGACGGCTCCACGGTCATCCTGCCACTCTCGATACAGTCCTCGCGCAGCCTTTCGGAGCGGCTCTTGTTTGACATTAAGGAGGCAAAACTCTACCAAAACCTGAGAATTTCGACGAAAGCTCGCCGGGCTTATGGTTATTATCTTTGCCGAAAGTTCGCAGCTTCAGAAGGACCCCGTTTGAAGGCAGTCCGGTTTGAGGCGAATTTTCAGGAAATCCTGCCCCCGGATCGGGCCAGAAAAAGCGGTAGTCACCTTGACCCTCGGATCACTACAGAGCTGCAAGACCGGATCGAATGCATGCCATGAGCTCGATTGAATCCAGCCGCGTCAAAGTGCGGTTTCCAACTTTTCTTGCTCGGTGGAACCACTTCTTCTTCTCTTCCTACGACCCTCTTCCCGCCGCGGTGTTTCGCATTTCCTTAGGATTTTTGGTGGTTCTGAACTATGTAGCGCTTGCCGCTAACTGGCGTCGATACTATGCCGCCGACGGGATGCTCTCCTTAACAGGAGGCTATTCCGCCGGCCAGGACCTGCGCTGGGTGTCAGTTTTCTCTTGGGTGGACGGACTAATGCCAGTCAGAGCTTTGTGGGGGATTGGGTTGACCGCGGCAATCACGTTTATGGTTGGATGGAGGACAAGGGTTAGCACGATTGTCCTTTTTGTCATGCAGAACTCTATGCTGATCAGAAACGGCGTCGCGATGAATGCCGAAGACTTGATGTTTCGAATGCTGCTGTTCTACGGCTGCTTCGCACCCTTGGGAGCCACCCTCTCGGTCGATCGGATGCTGTTGCGGAGACGAGCCCTGACTTCTGTCAGGGGCAAGCGGATTTCAGATCGGCATGAATACTGGCCGATTCGGCTGATGCAGATCAACATTGCCTTGATCTATCTGCTCAGTCTTCCTCGCAAGCTGATTTGGGATTCCGCTTGGCTCGATGGGACTGCACTTTATTGGACGCTGATGAATGACACATGGGCCCGCTGGCCGGGCTCTGGGGTGTTTTATGGAACGAAATTGGTGACCGGTTTGACCTGGGGTGCTTTGCTGGTTGAGGCTCTGTTCCCCTTGCTGGTGTGGTTCAAGACGACTCGCAAATACGCTCTCATGGGAGTGGTGGCGCTGCATCTTGGAATTGCGATCGTTCTCCAGAACGTCACATTCTTCTCCCTCAGCATGGTTAGTACGTTTGTCCTTTTTGTGCCGGCTTCGAGTTTGCGCGCAGCATTGACATGGTTTCCCCGGAATTGGACGCCTCGCCTAGCACGCGTTAAGCGCTTGGGAACGTGAGTCTGTTCCCAAACCAGTGCCTCCAAAGCGGAGGTGGACGGAGAAACTTCTGGACCAGGGCTGTGGTTCCGGCAGTGGGATTGAATCGAGATTAGGATAGCGGAGCTAACAAAAAAGGCTGTGATGCCGCGGGCTCACAGCCTTTTTTGTTGGTCAACAATCTGGCTTGCTGATTACTTGAGAATCTTCCTGCGAATGAACCCGGCCATTCCCAATAAGCCTGATCCGAGCAGAATCAAGCTGCTTGGCTCCGGCACTGTCGGGGTATCGGGAGTGCCGGGAGTATTGGTGTTCCAACTGCTCTGCCGAAAGCGAGCCGCTAAAGCGCCAGCTTCCTCGCTGGCTCCCGTGGGGAGAAAGGTCAGGAAGTCCGCAGCGGAGTAAGCGCCGACGTTCCCGTCCAAATCCACCTGAAAGTTAAAAGAACCTAAACGAGGAATACCCAAGGTCCCCCCAACACCCTCAACATTCGGAGGGGTAAAAGTGGCTACGTCGTAGGTACCGTATCCGTTGAAATTCTCACTCGTTCCGGTGCTCCAGCCCGTCGCCGTAGCGAGGAACGAGGCAACGGTCAAATCGCTCGGCAAGTTGAAGCCAAAGGCATGCAATTGGTCACCAGGCGAAGTCACCGAGGCCGCCGTGGTGTTTTCAATAAAGAACGTCACCACTCCAGTCACGTCATTGTAGGTAATGTCCACGGTGGCCTCGGTCCCGGTGCCGCCCAACGTGTCCCTCTGATCTAACAAGATAATGTCAAATACACTCGTTGTTAGGGCCTGGGCCTGACCTCCGAACACCGCGAAGGACAGCACCATGAGTAGGGTAGCCCGTATCACGCTGCGCATATTCTCACACGCTCCTTTTTCAGACCTCAATGAATCTTCTTGTTTGCTCTCAAACTCAGGGGGGGACGTAACCATGAGCACCGCACACTCACGTTGTCCGAGCAGCCTCTTAACTTGCAACAGCCGTTCCAAAATCAGCTCCGATCCGCCAGTTGTCCGGCTTAAGTCTAACATTATTGTTTTCATAGTGTTAGAGTTATTCTCCCAGGCTGTCTTCTGGAGCCAACCTCGGCCCAAAGGGAAGAGTTTTGCTCAGATTTGGAACAGGGGTACTGAGACGTGCCGACAAGGGGGCCGGCCTGAACAACTTTGTAACTCCAACCCGATATCAGGCGTATCCAACCCACGATCTGTTGAATGACGACTTTGTACCTGGTGAACCCTTTTTTCCTTCCTGATGAGAACACTTTTGAAATCTACCGTAATGAATGAGTCTCCTATAAGAGGGCAAGTATTTTATAATGTTGTATTTTGCGTTATAGCACTAAGAATAGTCTGAGAGATGTAGGTTGGGAGTTCATTTGCTAACTCCGAGTGGGAGGCTTGCTCTCGCACTTCTTGGTAACTAAAGGTATCTTGGAAAGAATCCATGAAAAGAAACCAGATTTTATCCATTCTTTACACGCTAGCCGCAGTCTGTCTAACTGCTGGAACGTCATGGGCGGGCTCTTTGAAGATCTCGTGGGACCCGGTCACCGACAGCCGAGTTGTCGGATATCGGCTGAAGTTTGGGACAGCGAGCCGGACCTACTCCCAATCGGTTAATACGGGAAATGTTTCGACCTATACGCTGCAGAATCTGACTGAGGGCACCACCTATTATGCAGTGGTTGTGGCGTTGGACGCTAACTCGAACGAAAGCGTTCCCTCCGCAGAAGTCTCGGCTCAGGTGCTGGCCATTACGGCGTCTTCTTCCCTGTCCCAGAACGCGACGACCGCAGGCATCACCTGGCGAACAAACAAGCCATCGGATGGGCAAGTTGAGTACGGAACCAGCAGTGCCTACGGTCAGACGTCACCACTCGATTCATCGCTACTTACCGACCACAGCGCCACCTTGACCGGACTATTGCCGGCAACTACCTACCATTATCGGGTGCGTTCACGAGACGAAGGCGGATCTTCGGCGGTCTCTTCCGACGCTACCTTTACCACACCCGATGAAGTGCTGATCAGCAGCCTCTCGCCCAGCTCGGGGTCCCCCGGCACAGATGTGGTCATTAGTGGCCGGGGCTTTGGCAGCGGCCAAGCTGCCGGGGAAGTCACATTTTCAGGCGTCACGGCTCCAGTCAAAGCCTGGGGGGGCTCGTCGATCACCGCTTCGGTTCCTTCGACCGCTCGCAGCGGACCCGTTGTTGTGACTGTCGGGAATCTCGAGAGCAACTCAGTGACATTCAAAGTCAACGGGAAATTGGCTCCCCCCGGACGAGTCCGAGTCAAACGCTGACTATTCTGGCTCTTCGTTTAGCAGCACTCCCTGGCCTTGCATCAAGGAGATGCAGACAGGCTGGCTTTCCCCCGGCGGCCGTGAGCGAAGTCCGGAGTCCGTCTCAGCCGATAAGAGTAAATGCTCATCCTTTCGAGGTATTTCGGGGGGCAGCTCCAGACTTCTCCATAGACTGCAGGCGTTCTCACAACTGCTGGGCTGGGAACAGCAACCAACCGCCACTTTCACTTCAACTCCCTTGCTCTCGCCTGGCGTTGGACCCCGTTGGGCCTCACAGGTCCACGCGGTCCGTTTGGGGTCCAGATTCTCACCATCTGTTTCATCGCCTCAAGCCGACTTTGTCCCCTTCGATTTCTGAGCCCATCGATGAGTCAACAGGGCTGGGCACAGGGTTGGCTGTCCGATTACAATCCTGTCACGAGTTTCGCGCTTTTCCTTCTGACCCGGAAATAACAGGGAACCCTTGTGCCGCTCGCCGTCCAGTTAAGTAGTTCTACTGTTAAGGCTTAACTCCTCCTCAGAGCGACTAACCCAGAGATCTCGACTATCGGTCCTGCTTGGTGGATCAGTTGCCTTTGTCGGATCTGGAAGCAATTTTCTACCTGGGGTGGAAAGGTCATGATCAGAAGTAAAGTTTACGACTCTCTTATCGGCGTTGTCATAATCAATGCTCTGCTTGGATGGGGTGCGAACCTGTTTGCCGCCACTGGCAAGGTGACGGTGGCTTGGGAACCGATCGAGGATCCGGAGGTGGGTGGCTACACCATCGTCTGGGGAGAGGCTTCCAAGAGCTACAGTGCTTCTCAGAGTTTCGGTGTGGTCTCGGAGGGGACCGTCGAGCTGGAAGCGGGGAAGACCTACTTCATGGCTGTGCGCGGCTTTGACAAACAAGGCGTGCCCGGTGAGCTCTCGAACGAAGTGACGGCAATCGTGAAGGGGCCCGACTCCAAACCCCCGGTGATTTCCGGAGTGTCCATTGGCAACATTTCAAACACATCCGCTACCATTTCCTTTCACACCGATGAGGAAGCCTACGTTCAAATCGAGTATGGCAAATCCACATCGCTTGGCAGTTTTACGGGGCTCACCAACGTGTCCTCGACGACCCACGCGGTCACTCTCTCCAGCTTGTCGAGCTCAACGAACTACCACTTCCGAATGATTGCCAAGGACCTTTCCGGCAATCAGGTCGTCTCCGAGATCCTGACGTTCCGAACCCAAGCTGGGCCGGATGATTCGAACAATGATCCCAACGCACCCGTCAAGTTCCTTCAGATCACGTTGTCCAATGTGAGTAACACATCCGTCACCATCAACTGGACTACGGACAAGCCCACTACAGGCTTTATCGAGTACGGATTGAGCAGTACGGGTTTCCCATTCAATGGTGGAGACCCGATCATGACCGCCACGCATGCCAGTTACCTGGCGGGCCTCTCTCCGTCAACTCTTTATCGTTACCGGATCACTGCCACAACGTCAGACAACAAGCAGGCCACGTCCGCAATCCTCATGTTCAAGACGTCCGACCGCGTCAGTCAGCCGGCACGGCCCTCGCCGGAAGCGATATTCATCCAATCGGTGGTCGAAAACGCTCGCTTCCGCACCAATCTGGGCATCAACAATTTCTCCGAGACTGTGGCCAACGTCAGCATGACTTTGGTGGATAAAGACGGGTTGGTTCTGGGAACAAAGACAGTTCAGGTAGAAGGAAAGGGGCTTCGACAGATCAACAGCGTCGCGCGCTTCCTTTATGAAGACAGTTTAGGAGCGGATGTCCGAGGAAACATCTACCTTGAGAGCGACCAGCCAATCAGTGCCTGGGCTTCCCAGATTGACAACTCCACCAACGATCCCAGCATGCTGTTGAGCAAGCGCACTGGGGCGACCAGAATTCTGATTCCGTCGACCGCGAACATTTCCACCTTCAGCTCGTCGCTCGTGCTGATGAATCTTGGGTTCACGACGGCCCAGATTTCCCTCAAAGCATACAGTACAAGTGGAGCCGTGATAGGGCAAAGCTCCACTCCTCTGACTCTGGCGCCAAACGGCGTTCTGAGCTTTGAGAATATTCTTCAGACGCTGGGAGTTTCCGACAATTATGGTCCGCTGGAAATCACCTCTCTCAATGGAGCACCGATTGTCGCAACTTCTCGGGTTTCCAGCACCAATGGATCGGGCGGCTTCTTTGAAGGATTGAGCTACTACGAGGCAGGCCTGACCCAGACCATTCCCCATGTGGTTGACACCAACGAGCTACGTACCAACCTGGGCATCAACAATGCCGGTGACCAGCTGGCAACGGTGACGGTGCGACTGTTTGACATGAACGGTTTGGAACGCGGCTCAACGGTCCTGACCGTGGCTCCTCGGGGACTCACCCAGCTCAACAACGTGATTCGATTGCTGGCAAACTTGTCTGACGTCTCCAGTCTGGAAGGATGGATTCGACTTGAGTCCAATCAGCCAGTGGTTGGGTGGGTCTCGCAGATTGACAACGCAACGAACGATCCCGGGTTTGCAGTCAGCAAAGGACAGGGAGCGTCTCGCCTTCTGGTTCAGTCAACGGCCAATGTGGGAAGTTTTCGCTCGAGCTTGGTTGTCGTCAACCCTGGCAGCGAGAGCGCCAGCGTGGACATTATCGCTCGAGACTCAAATGGGCGCGAGACGGGACGATTAGCGGGTGTGTTGATTCCGGCGAGGGGTTACTACGCGGTTCCTAACATCCTTGAGGCTTTGGGTGTTGCCGAAAGCTACGGGCCCATTGAGATTCTCTCGAACCTCGGTCAGCCGATACTGGCGACGTCTCGGGTCTACAGCACTTCGGGGACGAGTGGCTTCTTTGAAGGACAGCGCGTCGAGTAAAGCAACAGACCCTTCGGGATACAGCCGAAACCTGAACGGCGGGCAGCGGTGGCTGCCCGCCGTTTTTTTTCCTGTGAAGGCAATCAGGCGTGGGACGATCTCAAGTGCTCAGCCAGGACCTCAATGATCCGATGTCCCGCCTTGCCATCCCAATATCTCGGCCGTCTGGAGCGCGGTGGGTTTTGTAGCCGACTCAAAGCCAACCGAACGATGTCATCTTTCTTCATTCCAGCCAGGACATTGGTACCGCTGGTCACCGTCACGGGTCGCTCGGTGTTCTTGCGGAGGGTGACGCAAGGTACCCCTAACACGGTGGTTTCCTCCTGAATGCCTCCGGAGTCGGTCAGCACCAGCCGCGCATTTGACATCAAACACAAAAAATCCAGGTACCCCAAGGGGGGGACACAAGCTATACCTTGCGAAGGGACCGAGGGAACTTGAAATGCGAATTCGCTCTCCAATCCAAATTCCCGAATCCGCTTTTGTGTCCTGGGGTGCACCGGAAAGACCACAGGCAGGTTGGCGGCAATCTCTTTGAGGGCTTCGAGGATGACACGGAAATTCTGCGCATCGTCCACATTGCTGGGCCGGTGTAGTGTCAGCACAGCATAGGGTCGGCAGCCAGCGACTCTGGTGCTGGACTGCCCATCATTGGTCAACCCAAGGTTTGCGAGGATCGCAGAATCTGCGGCGCGCGACAGGTGGCGAAGCAAGGTGTCCACCATGGTATTCCCCGCCCAGAATATCTTTTTTGGGGGAACGCCTTCCCGGGTAAGATTCCTGCGTGCACTGGGCTCAGTTATGAACAGCAGATCGGAAAGGGCATCTGTTACCAGGCGGTTGATTTCTTCCGGCATCGACCGATCGAAGCTCCTCAGTCCAGCTTCAACGTGGGCGATCAGAGGGCGGCTCCTGGCAGCCCCGGTCGGATAGAGGATCTTGGAGGCGACCAGAGAACAGGCGACCGTGGAGTTCACATCGCCCACCACCACCACGCAGTCGGGAACCTCCTTAAGCAAAACGTCTTCGAAACGCTTCATGATTTCAGCCGTTTGGTGCGCGTGAGACAAGGATCCCACCTCTAGGTCTACATCCGGGCGAGGCATGCCCAGATCCTGGAAGAACACGTCTGACATGTCCTGCCCGTAGTGCTGACCGGTGTGGACGAGTCGGTGCTGAAGATAGGGACCCTTTCCGGTCTGATTGTGCTCTCGAATACTGTCGACGATCGAGGCGATCTTCATGAAGTTCGGTCGCGCCCCAGCCACCAGCATGATTTTGAAACGATCCAAGTTTTGACCTCCGTGTGAGGTGATAACGGCCCACACAATTTACATCATCCATAGCAGACTGCAAGATTCAAAGCAGGTAGGGCGGAGTCGGCTGGGCGGGCAATCAACCTTGTGGACAGCCCCCGAGTTTTTCACTAACATGATGCGCGTATTGAGCGAGCGTTTATCAGGTCTCGGGCTCTGTGCAATCTGGAACCGCGAATCCCGCCAGGTTCGGAAGAAAGCAACGGTAGTGGAACTCCGGATGTGCCGCAGATTCACCCGGGACCTGGCCAGAACTCGATGGCTGGTGTCGAGTCGATGGGCCACTTCAACGACGCAGCGTAAACCTGCCGGTCCTTCTATCCGGAGGAAAACCCTTAGGTCCGCGTGGTTGGCCAATCCCCGGCCGGTGCTGCAGGTCGGCCTTAGTCCGTTTCTCCCGAAAATATGAGTTATCAGGTTATTGCCAGAAAGTGGCGTCCCCAAACCTTTGATGAAGTGGTCGGTCAATCTCCCGCCACCCGCACCCTCAAGAATGCGATTCTTCATGATCGCATCGCGCATGCCTACCTGTTTGCCGGTTCCCGTGGAGTTGGAAAGACGACAACGGCCAGAATCCTGGCCAAAGCGCTCAATTGCGTGCAGGGCCCTACTGTGAATCCGTGCAATCAGTGTGATCCGTGTCGAGAGATCACCGCGGGCAGCGCCATGGATGTTCTGGAAATCGACGCGGCTTCCAACCGCGGTATCGACGAGATTCGAGAACTTCGGGAAAACGTTCGCTATGCAGCGGCCCGGGATCGCTTCAAGGTCTTTATCATTGACGAAGTGCACATGCTGACCACGGAAGCCTTCAACGCACTGCTCAAAACGCTGGAGGAACCACCACCTCAGGTCGTTTTCATCCTGGCCACTACCGAGTTACACAAAGTTCCATCGACGGTTCTCTCACGCTGCCAGCAATTCAACTTCCGGGCGATTGCACACCAGGAAATTCTCGACCGACTGCTTCATATTACCGGTCAGGACCAGATTCGGATTGAGGAATCCGCCCTTAACGCTATCGTGCGTGCAGCCGAGGGAAGCATGCGCGATGCTCAGTCATTGCTGGACCAAGTGATTTCGTTTTGTGGAAGAGAGGTCAGCGAAGATCAGGTCAGGGACCTATTGGGGCTTATTCCGTATCAGTTGTTGGAGGATTTGACGAGTGCCATTGCAGAAGCTGATGGGCGGCGAGTTCTCCGTCTGGTTGAGGAACTTGTGGAGAGCGGCCGAAATCTCCAGCACTTCTTAAGGGAGTTCCTGACTCACCTCCGAAATCTGCTCATGGTCAAGATTGTGGGCACCGATCGGGAAGTAGTGCCGTTGCCCGCCGCAGAGTTGAACCGGTTAGTGGAAGCCGCCAACCATTTCTCGGAGGAGGATCTGACTCGCTTCTTCAGCATCCTGTCTGCTGCCGAAAACGAACTTCGATGGTCGTCCCAGCCGAGGTTTCATCTCGAGATCGGATTGATCAAACTTGTGCAAGCCAAACGCCTCGTTCCGTTGGAGCGAGTGCTCGCCGGTTTAGAAGAGAATCCCAAATCGGGCCCGAATGACATCCCGGCTAGAACCAGCTCGCAACTGCCAAAATCGCCTCCGGTCAGTCGGTTCACCAGTGCTGCCGCCGCCGTTCGGTTGCAGGCGCAGAGCCAAACGGAGGATTTGCCAAAGTCATTTGTGCAGGCCGATTCCAGCAAAGGAATGGAACAATGGAAGACTGCTGTGAGTGCCCGTTCACCGATGCTCTCGTCCATTCTGGACCATGCAGCGGGCATCGAGTGGGGCCAAGACACCGTGAACATCCGGTTCCATCCCCGCGACCGATTCCATTACGAGATGCTGAACTCGGCCGAGAATCTTCAGGTCATTCAGCAGGTGGCTGAATCGGTTTGTGGTGTTCCCAAGTCCTTCCGAATCCAACTGAACACCGAGGCGGAGTCTCAGCTCGTCGAACCCACGGGCTCAGAGGCCCAGCCGGGTCGCCAGGGTTCGGACTCTTTGCTCGAACGCGTCAAGAGAGATCCAGCGGTCAAATCCTTTGTCGATGTATTTCATGCCGAGATCGCGGACATCAAAGAGTTCGGCCCTGACAACTCAGAGCGGAATTAGAGTTTCGTGGGAATTAGGAGTTGGCTTTCTGTAGCGGGCTTGGGATACTTGGTTGGAGAAAGTTGCGAAGAGGGGGAAAAGCCGGTTATGAAGAACATGCAGCAGATCATGCAGCAGGCCCAGAAAATGCAGGAGCAGCTTCAGAAGCAGATGGCGGAGATGTCGGTTGAAGGGAGTTCCGGCGGTGGCATGGTCACCATCCGAATGAACGGGCTGAAACAGGTGTTGGGCGTCAAGATTGAGCCGGACGCGATGACCTCGGGAGACGTTGAGATGCTGCAGGACTTGATTGTGGCTGCATTCAACGAAGCAGCCCGGAGGGTCGACCAGGAGATGTCCGGTCAGCTCAGCAGTTTGACAGGTGGACTCAAGATTCCCGGGTTGTTTTAGGGCAAGGAGGAGGTCCCGCTCGCGCCCACCCCATCTTTCTAGAAGTCTTGACCCCCATGCGTCCTTATGCGCCACCTGTTGAAGCGCTCATCGAGGAGTTCAGGAAGCTTCCTGGGCTTGGTCCGAAATCCGCGCAACGGATTGTCCTGTACCTCGTTCGCGCTCCTGCCTCTGACGCTGAGAAGCTCGCGAGTGCGATCCTCGAACTGAAACGATCCATCCGGCACTGTTCCATCTGCTGCAATATAACGGACGTTGATCCCTGCCAATTCTGCACGGATCCGAATCGGGACCACAGCGTCATCTGCGTTCTTGAAGAACCTCACAGCCTGATTGCCATCGAGAAGACTCGTGAATATCGAGGCCTCTATCATGTCCTCATGGGAGTGCTTTCTCCACTGCAAGGGATTGGCCCAGACCAGCTCCGGATTCAGGATCTGATGAAGAGATTGGAAACGGGAGAGGTGCGGGAGATCATCGTTGCCACCAATCCGAGTGTAGAAGGCGAGGCGACTGCCCTTTATCTATCCAAATTGATCAAACCTTTAGGCCTCCGAGTCACCCGAATCGCCGTCGGTATGCCGGTGGGGAGTGATCTGGACTACGCCGATGCGGTCACCGTTTCACGGGCTCTTGAAGGACGCAGGGACTTTTGATCTCGAGCCGGGCACCGGGCTTCCCCTTATTGGTGAGGTGGTGAAATGGGAACCGTGTTACTGTGACCAGCCACTGTTCAGGCTCCATCAAGCCTCTAAGGCACTGCCAGCGACCCATCGCCACTTAGCTTAGCCGGTTCGCATTTGCTCGTCCTCTTACCCGGGTATCGCTCTCCTGGTCACCATCCCCCCCAACGAGCTCTGGACCGTGACGAGAGCGCTGTACCTCGGAACCCTTCGTAAGATTCACCGGATAGCTTTCGAGCGATCAGAAAATGTCGAACCGCTCCTGCTGAAGGAGAGGATCGCTTTTGATGATGACATCCTTTTTGAGAGTCGTTTCAATTTCGCTCACGACAGAGGCCTCCGAGGTTTTCAAAGCTTTGGCCACCTCAGGATTGGCGCGAATTGTGATCTCCTTGTTATCCAGGACAGAAGCCATCTTCCTGACCTCGGCCTGGATCTCGTAGCAGACGGTCTGAGGAGACTTGACCATTCCGGAACCTCCGCAGGAAGCGCAGGGTTCACACAGCGTCTTGAGGAGGGACTGCTTAACGCGCTTGCGAGTAATGGCAACCAAACCGAAGTCATTAAACTGCAGAATCTTGGATGGCGATTTGTCGCCCCGCAGAGCTTCTTCGAGGGCCTGCATGACCTTGGTGCGATTCTTGCGATCCTCCATGTCAATAAAGTCGCAGACAATGATCCCCCCTAGGTCGCGCAATCGTACCTGTCGCGCGATCTCCTTAGCGGCCTCGACGTTGGTTTTGACGATGGTGTCTTCCAACTTGTTGGACTTGCCGACATACTTGCCGGTGTTGACGTCGATGGCCACCAGAGCCTCGGCTTGATCGATCACAATGTAGCCACCGGACTTGAGCCAGACCTTGGAGCGAAGAGCCTTGTCGATTTCGGCTTGGACGCCGAAGTCTTCGAAAATGGGAGTGTCTTTGCTGTAGAGCTTAACCCGTCCGACCAGCGAGGGTTGGAAGCGATTAATGAACTCTACGATTCCGGAATATTCCAATTCGTTGTCGACCCGAATATTGGAGAAGTCAGCCGACAACTGATCCCGCAACAACCGCTGTACGAGACTCAGATCCCTGTGAATGATCGCCGGTGCGGACTTTTTTTCTGACTTGGACCTGATCTCAGCCCACAGCGCCGAAAGGAACTGGATATCGGATTTAAACTCTTCTTCCCCTCTGCCTTGGCCGGCAGTTCGGACAATAAAGCCGCCCGACAGTCGTCCGCGGTTTTCCTGGATGATCCGCTTAAGGCGCTGACGCTCCTCATCCGAATCGATCTTGCGCGAAACGCCAATGTGATCGACCGTTGGCATGTAGACCAGGTACCGGCCCGGCAACGCGATGTGAGACGTAATTCGCGCTCCTTTGGTTCCCAAGGGTTCTTTGGCAACTTGGACCAAGATTTCCTGGCCTTCTTTGAGCAGGTCCCCAATCAGAGGATAAGGAGACGCCTCGCTCGGGCCGTTTTTTCGATCTTCCGCGTACTCGTAAGACCGCCGTCTTCGGTCTTGTCCTTTTCTGAAGAAGCGCGGCGGAGGCGGAGAACTCCGAAAGCCGGCCTTAGCACTTGCTGCGCGAGAAGCTGGATGGGGAGCATCCTTGCGTTCTGAGGCCGGCTCGACTGTGACTGTGCTGGTCTCGGAGGGGACCTCGACCTTTTCAAGAGGCTCTGGAGGGACTTTGGAAACGGCGTCCTGGTCGCCTGTCTCCATGGGCTCCGGCGGTTGAGCGATGTCCGAATCGGTGATTGGGGTAGATCCTTCAACCCGCGAAACCGAGGATCCCAATTCCGCATCGGCACTGGGAGCGAGGTCCAGCAGCGCTTCCCGAATCTCCTGCGACAAATCCGACGGCGTCGTCGTTTCTTCCTGGGGGGAGCCCGACTCCGCTGAACCGAGGGAAAGCGGCTCCTCAGTTAACACTTCTTCTTCTGGGTCCTCAGCGACCGCCTCCTGCTCGCCTCCGGTTTCCTCCTCCGCATCCTGCTGGTCGGCGGTTAGGTCGAGTCGGGCTACACCGCCGGGGGTTATCCCTTCCGATTCCCGTGAGACCTCATCGACGTCATCGGAGGGAATGACTTCAGAATCTTCGGGTGGGGCGACATCGTCAGATGCGGCCTCTTTGCCTTGATACTTGGCCAGCGACTCACCCGGAAGGACAGACAAACCCTCTGAGGGTGTCGGCGAAACGGAGTCCGCTACAGCGACGGGCTCCGGGGCTGCCGCAACCTCGTCAAAGCGCTTTCCTTTGAGACGATTCCGACGAGCGCGGCGGGAGCGGCTCCTGCGTTCATGGAACCTGGCCGGCGCGGCGCCGGCAGTTGCGGCTGGGACGCTTCCCCCGGGAGTTTCTCCCGATGCTGCAACGGTGCCGCCGCTTCTTGCTCCCTGCTCAAGCTTGGCGACTTGATCCTCCGCCGACGTGACAATCTTGTCGTACTCTTCCGTGTCCTCGAAAAAGTCCGAGACGTATAGAAACGCGTCCCTCTCCAGGCCAATGTCGACAAACGCCGACTGCATTCCGGGTAAGACCTTGGTCACCCGTCCCTTGCAGATGCTTCCGACAATCCCGGTTTCTCGGCTTCTTTCAATATGGATCTCAACGACTTGAGCGTTCTCCAGAATGGCCGCTTTGGTCTCTTGCGGCGTGATCGAGATAATGAGCTCTTTTGACATGGAAACTCCTCTGGCTGAAACCACGAGGAGCTGGGTGGGGTAAACCTCAAGCAAGCGTGTCGGACTGAAACCACTCCACACGGAAATCCCTTGCGACTCCCAAGCGGACGGTGTCAATCCTGGCGTTGAAGTTCAGGAACTTTCGTCAGACCAGACGGGTCGTCACGAAAGCTCTCACTGCAGCTCGTTCGCGTTTCAACTCTGCGATATGATTTGCGGGCCCCGCATCATCGAAGCCCGCCGCAACATGCGTCCGTACATCAGGACGGACGCGCGGAAACATTACGGGCGGGAACCGGTTCCCTTCAATTGAAGGGTGAAAGCCAATCCCGGCACGCGCTCCAGATAGCCAACCCACTCCTTAAGCAATCGGGCCCACAAGATACGTCCGCAGAGGCTAATAAACATATCTCCTCATGCGTACATTGATGATGAGCCCCAGAAGAACGAACGTCGAAAGAATCGAAGAACCGCCGTAACTCAACAAGGGCAGTGGAATCCCGGTAATGGGCATGAGTCCCACAACCATGCCCACATTTACCAGAATGTGAAACAGCAGCACGCTCACCGCTCCGATCGCCAGAAAGATGCCCAGCTTGTCTCGGGAGGTTTGTGCAATTCCGAAAGCCCTCATGATAATCAAAAAGTAAAGGACAAGGACCGTACCGGCCCCCACCAGCCCTAACTCCTCCCCCAGAACCGAGAAGATGAAATCTGTATGGCGCTCTGGCAAGAAACCCAGCTTGGTTTGACTTCCTTTCGTAATCCCCTTTCCCCAGACGCCACCCGAGCCAACTGCAATTTTGGATTGAATGGAGTGATAACCCGACCCGCGGGGATCTCGTTCGGGCTCGAGGAATGTATAAATCCGGTCCTTCTGATACGACTTGAGATTATACCATCCTGCACCCACTCCCAGCAGTGCCAATATCACGAACGCCACGATCCACTTGGGTTTCAGGCCGCCCAGGAACAAACCGGCCGCCAGGACGGGAAAATAGGTCAGGGCCGAGCCCAGATCTGGCTGGAGAACGATCAAAAGCACAGGCAGGCCGACGATACCAACCGACTTGAGAATCTCTGCGATTCCCAGGAACTCCTCCTTGACTTCGCAAAGGAACCTAGCCAGAGCCAATACCGCAATGGGTTTGACGAACTCCGAGGGTTGGATGTTGAACGCGCCGAAGGAAATCCAGCTCTTGCTTCCCGAGATGCGCTGTCCAATGGCCAACACCATAAGAAGGAGAAGCACTCCTCCCACATAGAAGTAGGGCACATTCTCGGCCAGCGTATGATAGTCGATGCTCATCACCACCAGCATGAGTGCCAGTCCGGCGAGTACCCAGTACAGTTGCTTCAGATAGTAATGCTCCGTCTTGTCGTACTGGGTGGCACTGTAAATCTCCACGATACCGATCATGGCGATGGCCAGCGCCACCAGCACCAGGAACCAATCGAAGTCTTTCAGATAGAGCGTCGTCTTGGCTAGCATGGACTAGTGAGGAGAGGGGGTGCTAAGGGCTACCTCGATCCTCTCCTTGGGTTTCTTGTACTTGTCGTAGTACACCTGGAACATGCCGTGCACGACCGGAGCCGCAGACTCTCCGCCGTGGCCCCCCTTTTCGACGAGCGCTGCTGCGGCAATTTCCGGTTCCTGGCGGGGAGCATAGCCCACAAACCACGCATTGTCCTCGAACTCGTCTTTTGATGCGGCGGCGCTCTTGGCTTCGTTTCCGATAACCTGGGCCGTACCAGTCTTTCCACACACATCAAAGCCGGCTACTGCAGCCCGCCGGCCGGTGCCCCACTCATTGACTACGCCCCACAAGCCGCGGCTCACGATCTCCACGGTTCGTTCTGCCAGTTCATACCGGCTGTCGTAGGACGCATTCAGCGTTTTTCCCCAACGAGACAATTCCGACTGGGTAACCACATGGGGAGTTTTAAACACTCCGCCCAAACCCAGCCCTCCGAATGCTCGGGCTGTCTGAATGGGAGTAAGGGACACATATCCTTGGCCGATAGAGACCGAGATCGTTTCTCCGGCGTACCACTCCGTCTTAAAAACGCGTTTCTTCCACTCGGAAGAGGGCATGATTCCCGGGTCCTCGCTCGGCAGATCGATTCCTGTTTTTTGTCCGAGCCCCATCTTATGGGCATAGAATGCGATTCGGTCGATGCCCAGCTTCTGGCCCAGCCGATAGAAGAAAACATTGCAGGAATTCACAATGGCCCGGTGCAGATCCACGCGCCCATGACCGCCCTTCTTCCAGCACTTGAACGGACGGCCGTAGAGCACAGCGTATCCCGGGCACGAGTCCGTGTAGTCCGGGGTCAAGATGCCCTCTTGCAGGCCGGCCACGGTCATGATGATCTTGAACACCGATCCCGGAGGGAAGCGACTCTGAATGGCGCGGTTCTGAAGTGGCTTCCTGGGATCGGAAATCAGTTCCACCCATTCATTCCGAGAGATTCGCGCTGAGAAGCTGTTCGGATCGAAGGCGGGCCGGCTGACGAGGGCCAGCACCTCCCCTGATCGAGGATCCAAGGCCACAGCCGCCCCGCCATGATCACCGAATGCGGTTTCCGCTGCCCGCTGGACATCGACGTCAACGGTCAATCGCAGATCGTGACCGGCAATCGGTTCCACGATCTCCAGCACGGCCACCTCTCGTCCCCGGCTGTCCACAATGACCCGCTTCTGTCCATCCGTGCCGGAGAGAATCTCGTTGTAAACCCGCTCGACGCCCGATTTTCCGATGATGTCGCCGGGCTTGCTGTAGTGAAACTCCGACAGACTGAGTTCCCGTTCGGAGATCTCGCTCACGTACCCCAGGAGGTGGGCCGCCAGTTGGCCGTTTTTGTACAGCCTCCTCGGCTGGGGCACTACGTCCAAACCGGGCAGTTCCACTCGATGGGCCTCGATGAAGGACAGGTCCTCGATACTGATGTCTTCCTTCAGCACGATCGGAAGGTAGCTGGGTAGTCGCCTGTGCTTTTCAAACTGAGTCAACAGGAACTGCTTGTCGATTCCGAGTCCGGCTGCCAGAAGGTCCAGGGAGGATTCAATCTGGGGCAGGTTCTCGCGCATGATGGACAGAGTAAAAGACGGGCGGTTGTCCACTAAAACCTGGCCGTTTCTGTCCAGAATCCGGCCCCTTGGAGCGGGCAGAGGAATGGAGCGAAGCTGGTTAAGCTCCGCCAGCTCACGATAATGCTTGCTATTGAATAGCTGAAGGTTCAGTAGACCAGACAGCAGAAAAAGAAACACGATCAACGCAGCAGCCTGTACGACGACCACTCGTGACTGGACGTATTTCTTGTCTTCGTAGAATTCCTTCAGCGTCATGGCGACATTAGTTGCTCGGTGCCTGAACGATCTTGTCGAACAGGTAAAACAATGGCAAACCGACGCACGCGTTAATCGTACCACTGAGAAGAATCTGCTGACCGGCGATAATCTCCTCACGGTTCATGAACAAGATCCTCAGGATAAGAAACAACAACGCAGACAGGACCGAACAGACAAACAGGAGCAGAAATCGAGTGATCACCCGATCAATCGCAAAAACCGTGTTGGCCAGGTACGCAAGACATCCGATTGAGATCTTCGTGAATCCATTCAGGCCCATGATGCTCAAAGACAAGCTGTCCTGCAGGAATCCCACTGCCGAACCGGAAAACACGGTCCACACTAGACTTTCTTTAGCCACCGTTAAATAGACCACCGATATCAGAGGGAGGTCCAGAATACTCACCCAGGGAAAGTAGCGGGTCAGGAAGACCTGCAAGATGACCATCAACACAATCAGCACCAGAATTGAGAAGGGACGAAGAAAGTCCAGCATCAGCCCTCCGTTTCCCGCTTGAGAACGAGAACTTCTTCCATTTTCTCGAGGTCCGCAGCGAGTGTGACTTCAATGTGTTGAAACACCTGCCTGCCAGGCTGGACCTGGCGAACGTACGCAACCAGCAAGCCCTTGGGGTAAATCTGGTCCAGCCCGGATGTCAGCACTTTCTCCGCGACGACCACCTTTTCATTTGTGCCAATATAGTCGATGCGGCCCTCCTGGCTGCCCGTGCCCCTCAGAACCCCCTGGGCGCGACTGTTTTCCAGTATCACACCCACTCCACTGTCGGAGTCGGAAATCAGCTGCACAACGGAACTGTGCTTGGCTACATGCATCACCCGTCCCACGACCCCGTCGGCGGTAAGAACGGCGCAGTCCTTGGACACGCCGTCCGCCTCGCCCTTGTCGATGATGCGCGATCCGTACCACTGGGTCGAATCGGCTCCTACAATGGTGGCGATGACGCCGGGCCGATTCAGGTTCTGCTTGACCTGCTCTAACAAGTCCAGCCTTCCGATGGCTCTTAGCTTTTCCTGGTACTCCACCACCTCCTGACGATACTCGGCAATCAGCTCTCGCATTTGCCGGTTTTCCCGTCGTGCATTGCGGAGATCGATGTAACCATACCAGGCACGAGACAGCAGCGTTGTGGTGCCCACCATCCGCTTCAGCAGCGGCACCGCAACCTCCATGGACCAGCTTCGGAGCAGTGGGGTGGTCTGAGCTCTAAGTGATTGTGAGGACAACAGCACCAGATGCACGAACAACGCCACGGCTAAGAGAACCAGCTCTTTTTTCGATCTGACCAACTGCTTCATGGTCCACCCGCTCTTCAGTCTGTAACCACTTCACGGTCAGAATGAATCGATTGAGATCTTCTTCAGCAAGTTGAAGTCACTCAACATCCTTCCCGTACCGAGCACAACGGAAGAAAGGGGATCGTCCGCTAAGGTCACCGGCAGACTGGTTTCTTCGCGGATCCGCTTGTCCAGGTTACGCAGCAGCGACCCTCCACCGGTCAAAACAATCCCTTTGTCAACGATATCGGCCGACAGCTCGGGCGGAGTTCGCTCCAGGGCTACCCGGACGGCATTCACGATCGTTCCGACACACTCCGAAAGCGCGTCCCGGATCTCTTCGTCGGTGATGACCAAGGTTTTTGGTATTCCCTCGATCAGGTTCCGACCCTTGATCTCCATGGACAGGGGCTCGTCCAGCGGATAGGCCGATCCGATTTCGATTTTGATTTGCTCGGCAGTTCGCTCGCCAATCAACAAGTTGTACTTGCGCTTGATGTACTGGGTCACCGCGTCATCCATTTCGTTCCCGGCCAGTCTGACCGAGCGGCTATAGACAATGCCGGAAAGCGAGATCACTGCAATATCGGTGGTCCCTCCACCGATATCTACAATCATATTTCCAGAAGGTTCGGTAATCGGCAATCCCGCGCCGATGGCAGCCACCATTGCCTGTTCCACCAGATAGACTTCGCTAGCTTTGGCTCGAAAGGCCGAGTCGATTACCGCTCGTTTCTCGACCTGCGTGATCTCCGAGGGGACACCGATGATGATGCGGGGATGCACCAGAAGCTTGCGCCCATGAGCCTTCTGGATGAAGTAGTTCAGCATTTTTTCGGTGACTTTGAAATCCGCGATGACGCCATCCTTGAGAGGACGGATGGCCACAATGTTGCCAGGTGTCCGCCCCAGCATTTCCTTGGCTTCTTTCCCGACAGCTTCAATCTCGCCGGTGATCTTGTTGATGGCGACGATCGATGGTTCATTGACGACAATGCCTTTCCCTTTCATGTACACCAGGGAGTTAGCGGTACCCAGGTCGATCGCAAGATCGCTGGAGAAGAGGTGAAATAGAGATCTGAAGTTCATTTCGATGAACGACTCCTTAAAGAAAGGGCAATCGAGTCATGAACCTGCCATGACGGGCTGGGTTAATTCGAAACGGGGGTGAACTGAACGGTCTGGAGACAGGCAAAGCCTGGAATGACGACCTGCACACTTCACGCCTGTAGGCGCAGGCGAAAAAGTAGGATCGGTTTAATCCACAAACACTTCCCGACGGATCGTCTTCGAATTGCCGCTGCGGTCCTGCGCTGTGATGGTAATGATGTTTTTTCCCTTGTGCGGCAAAGGCGAAGTGAAGTGTTTGAAGGTTCCATCTGCCGAAATGAGAGGTACGGGTTCTTCGTTGATGACAACGGACGCCCCGGGGTCAGTCCTCCCGATTATCTCAAAAATGTTTGAGATCCTGATGACCTGGTCGATAGACAGCAGGAGATCGGACTCCCGATCAGCCGATGCTTTGTTAATGAGCGTGAACTTGTTGGGATCGCTCTCCTTGCTGACCTCGCCATTGGCATCGATGGAACTGACGGCCCAGTAGTACGTACCCTCTTCCAGTCCGGAAGTCACATACCGAATTCTGTCTTTGACGATCTCCTCCCGCAATACCTTTGAAAATACTGAAGAATTAGCGATTCTGATCTTGTAGGCTCTGGCTTGAGGCACGGGCCGCCACGTAAACTCCACTCGAGTCTTCCGTCCATCCGTGGAGATGACCGGACGTTCGCTGTTGGGGGTGAGCAACTCCGGCGGCCCCAAAACCTTCTCCACGCTTAACTTCTGGCTCTCAGCCGTCACCCTCTCATAGGGGCCAATGCGGTACGACTGCTGACCCTGAACAACCCTTGCCGACCCCTTGTGAAGTTGAAAGCGCGCCGTCTTGAGGGCGGGATTGGTTTCCACAGCCATCCGGGATTCATCGTCCATTGAAGCGGTTGCGGAGGCCGCGGAGACCTCGGAGGTGGAGTTGACGGTATCTCTTCTGGAGGTCGATAGGTCCACGGCTCCAGAGGTCACTCGAACCGAAACCTTCTTAGCTTGTGTTTGGGGATCCTCGGAATTCTCCTGCACGACTATCAAGGAATCGGGCTTGAGACGATAGGTTGTGCCCTCAGGGAAGATGATGCGCGCATGAGAGTCTGACGCGGTCTGGACATAATCGCCCGCCTCCAGCACGGTCTGCGGATCGGCGTTTACCCACTGGATTGAGTCGGCCTTCTTCACCTTCACCGTTCCTACCAGACTGACGAAACGCCCGCTGCGCAGCAGATTGCCCGCTTTAGCACTGACTTCTGGCTCCAGCAACTCATTGTATTTCTTGACGATGTAGTCCTTGAAGACGGCAAAGCCACCCAGCCCCGCCACCAGGCCGACCAATAGCCCCCACAAGACGATCTGCTTGTAGGAGACAGTAAACCAGTATATTTCTAGCCTTTTGCTGCGGGACACCTTGGGTTGCATACGAAACGTTCATAATTCATTGACAACACTTGCATTTTCTCGTCGCAATGTAGCATAGCGCTCACCCGGAACTCAATCAGAACTATTTTCGGTAAAAATGACGCAACCCTGTAACCAAAAATATTACAATACGGGTTGAGCCCCATTCGGGATAGAATAGCCGGCTCGCTGGACACGACCCAGGGGCAATGGTTCCGCCACAGGAACCGGCAATTGTTTGTAAGGAGACCGCTTAAATGATTCTCGATATCATGCGCCGGGAGAAAAAACTGCTCCTCGGTTTATTGCTGGCGCCGCTGATTTTTGGACTAGTGGCCTATCTCGTTCCCGGCGTGCCAGGGGGAGTTTGGGGTAGTGGGGTTAGCGACCGAAACCTTGCCGTCGTCGACGGAGCGGAGATCTCGGTCAACGACTTCAACAAGACCTATCAACGCTTCCTGCGTTCCAATCGACTGCCTTATGATCGGGAATTCATTCGATCTCTCCAACTGCCCCAGCAAGTGCTCAATCAACTGGTCTCCCGGCAGGTCATTCTGCTGGAGGCGGATCGGCTGGGTATCGACGCCACGGCCAATGAGATTCAGCAGCGGATTCTCTCTCTGCCACACTTTCTGGACAACGGCAACTTTCTTGGCCTGGACCGGTACGAGGCCATTCTCCGGTCTAACGGGATGACGGTTCAAGAATTCGAGGAAGCGATTCGGCTGGAGATCATTCAAGAGAAATTGATGAATCTCGTGACGGACTCAGTGGGAGTGAGCAAGGCCGAGGTGGAAGACGAGTTTCGCCGTCGAAACGAGAAGGCTAAGATCAGCTACGTTTTGTTCGATCCTGCCTCATTTACCCAGGCCGTGGTGGTAACAGACGCCGACCTGAAAGCTCATTTCGAAGCCAACCGGGAGAACTATCGAATTCCCGAGCGGCGCTCCGTTCAGTATCTGCTGGTCGATACGAACCAGATTCGTCAGACGCTCGGTGTTTCTGAAGCCGAGCTTCGCCAATACTACCAGCAGAATATTCAGACGTACCAACTGCAGGAGCGGGTGAAGGCGTCGCACATCCTTTTTAGGACCGAAGGGAAGTCCCCCGAAGAGATTGATCAAATCAGACAGAAAGCCTCCGAAGTACTTCAACGGGCCAAGAAGGGTGAGGATTTTGCTGCTTTGGCTCGACAGTTCTCCGAGGATCCTGGCTCGGCTGTAAATGGCGGAGACGTGGGGTTCTTCAGTCGCAATGGCCAGATGGTTCCCGAGTTTGAGTCTGCTGCGTTCTCGCTGGGCGTAGGTGCCATCAGCGATTTAGTCAAGACCCAATTTGGTTTTCATATCGTCAAAGTAACGGAACGACAAGCGGCCCACACCCAGTCGTTCGATGAGGTGGTGAACCTGATTCGACCCACGATAATGCAACGGAAAGCTGAACAGGCAGCGCAGGATCTAGCCGACAAGGCCTACAGCTTGTCCCGCACGAAGCCGAATCTTCAAGACATTGCCACGGAACTCAAGCTCAGAGTAGAAACCACCCCGCTGTTCGCCTCCGGCGGTACCGTTCCCGTCATAGGAAACTCTCCCGAGTTCTCTTCGAAAGTGTTCAGCCAGCGGCAGGATGAAATCGGATCTCCGGTGCGGATTGCAACCGGATTCGCAATTCCACAAGTAGTCGACATCAAGCCTTCCTATGTTCCCGACCTGGCTGAAGCGCGACCGCGGGTGGAACAGGATTTCCGCCAAGTGAAGTCCGTAGACCTGGCTAAGGCCAAGGCTGAAGAATTCGCCAAAAAAGCCAAGACCGGCGCATCGTTCGACGTGGCTGCCCGGAGCTTTGGAGTGACGGTGAAGACCAGTGACGACTTCACACGCAACGGAAATCTGCCGGATCTGGGTTCGACTGCACCCGTAGACGAGTTTGCCTTTTCTGCCAAGCTGGGTGATATCAGCGCGGCCATGGCAATGGGCAACCGCTATATGGTGGCTCAGCTGAAAGAGAAGACTCCTATCGATCAGGAGGAGTTGGCTAAAGCCAGCGAAGACCTCCAGGCGAGTTTGCTCAGCCAGAGGAAAGAGCAGCAGTTTCAGGCTTACCTGGATTCCGTGCGAGACAAGCTTCAGAAAGATGGCAAAATCGAAGTAAACCAAAGACTGTTCAGCGAGATCGCGGCGCGTCTCTAAGGTCTGGCGGATTCCCCGGGAATTGGGATTAGATCGTTTGATGTCGATCCACTCGGCCTGCCGAGTGGATTTTTTTTGTCAATGGACCGATGCTTTATCGGAGGCTGGAACCGTTCTTGCCTGCTGTCCGCGTCGGTCAATGTCTCCAGCCCCAGATGAGAGTCGGCGGGGCATTTGCCTCAGAGAGTTCGGTGGGCCGTCAACGGATCAAACCGACGGCGGAAGGAGTCTTTGGTGTTCAAAAAAGGGATGCTGATTTTCATTTTGGTCATCAGCGCGTGGACCGGGGGACAGGGGGAACTCGGCGCGGAGTCTCGGGACGACTCTCGCAGGCTGAGCAACGCAGCTCTCGATCGTTCCCAACTCCTCAGCAGGAAACAATCCTTAATCGATCTAAGAAGAAGGGCGCAGCAGCTTGCGCAGACCTCGGCGGAAGGAGCCTCCTACGTCAGCATCATCCCTTACGTGACCCAGGAGAACAACACCCGGACCAACGTAGGTCTCAATAACTTTGCCCGAAGCTCAGTGGCCAAAGGCCTCAACCCCACCGCCAGCGTCCTGATCGCTCTTCTGGATCCCCAGGGTAATCTGACTGGATCGGGAACGTTCGAAGTGGCTTCCAACCAGCTGCGGCAGATCGATAACATCATTCCGGCGCTGGGAGCCAACATCGGAACGGGCTGGCTCCTGATCTTCTCGGATGTTCCCCTGACCGCGTGGGCTTCGGTTATTTTCAACAGCACCAACGACCCCAGCATCGAACTGGCCGTTGCGGATCAGATCTCCAAACCGCAAGCGTTTGTTGAGAGCCAGGGGACACCCTCTAATCCTTTAATGATCCAGTCCTCGGTAAAGACCGACCGATTTCAATCTTCACTGATTGTGGTCAACATTGGAGATGGCAACGGGAACCTAACCATCAAGATCTACGATAACAACGGCAACCTGATCCGGACAAAGAATTCTGCGATCCAGTCCGAGGCGATGTACATAGATCATGATGTTCGAAACCAGGATGTGGGAACGTTCGGTCAAATTGTCATCGAGGTCAGCGATCCCACGCCCAATGACGACACAGCACCGAGGATCGTGGCGAACTCCATCGTAAAGAGCGCCGACAACACGGGTGCTTTCTTTCCGGCATACGCCCTGCCACAACCCAGCTCCCGAGCCGTCGCGGGAGTGTGGAGCGGAACGATGACCGGGCCCCAGATCAATGCTCAGGTGCTCATCGAGATGTTCCAGGAGCGGGACATGATCTACGGCTTTTTCACGATTACCGGGGGGGCATTCCCTACCACCGACAGCACGTTCGTGCTCAGTGGCCAGATCATCAACAACCGCTACCTGTTTGATCTGCAGGATGCATTTGACACGGACCTGACGTTCATCTCACTGCGGCTCTTCGGCGAGACTCTAACAGGCAGCCGGATGGATGGGGACTTCATCTATTTCGACGAAAAAGACCGCCGCGATGTGGGGCGCTTCTCCATCTCCCGCACCGGACCGATCTACGAGTAGCGCTTCTGCAGTCGTTTTCTTGGATCAGCTGTCGAACACCGGGGCCGCCATGCCGGCGAGAATTGTGGCGGAGGCCTTCTCCACGTCGGCGTGCAAGGAATTGCCGTGCGCATCCATGGTTACGATGGCTGGAAATTGCTTGACGCGCAGGTGCCACATGGCTTCAGGAATGCCGAAGTCGAGGAAATGG
The DNA here is from genome assembly GCA_040753175.1 of Acidobacteriota bacterium. Classification (GTDB taxonomy): domain Bacteria; phylum Acidobacteriota; class Terriglobia; order Versatilivoradales; family Versatilivoraceae; genus JBFMEW01. The sequence continues at coordinate 37,788 of JBFMEW010000031.1, forward strand.
ACTCCCAGTACGCCTTCGATACAACGCGAGTAGTACTGAGCCGCTCCCCCGATGGCATTTAGATAAACGGCACCGGCTTCCTGGAGTCCCGCCAAAGTCTTGGCCCCCATTCCTCCCTTGCCGATCACTGCCCGCACCCCGTACCGCTTGATGATGTCCGCCTGGTAAGGTTCTTCGCGGATGCTGGTGGTGGGCCCCGCGGCCGTGATGCGATAGGTTCCGTTGTCCTTCAGGACTACCGGACCGCAGTGATACAGAACCTGGCCTTTCAAGCTGACCGGAGGTTCGTGTTTCATCAGGTAAGCGTGAACCGCATCGCGACCCGTGAACATCTCCCCGTCGATCAGAACCACCTGCCCTACTTTCAGGCGCCGAACCTGCTGCTCGTCTATGGGCGCCTGGAGGGTGACTTCCTGGCCGGTAAGGGGAAATCCCTCGCCCCGGGCAACAGGCAGGGAGGGTTTGTCGTCGCGATAGAGCCAACGTCTGATTTTCCCTGTGCTGGCGTCAAGGATTACGCCCAAGCGACGAAAGGCCCAGCAGTCGTAAGCCACCGATACGAAGAAGCTGGCCGGCAACCGGTTCAGCACACCGATCTTGCAACCGATTAGAGTGACACCGCCCCCGAATCCCATGGTTCCGATTCCCAGCGTGTTGGCGGCTTTCATGGTGTAGTCTTCCAGTTCAGCCAGCTTTGAGTTCGGATTGCTGTCATCCAGGGTGCGGAACAGCTGTTCTTTGGCATGCGCGTAGCCGGAGGTCCGGTCTCCGCCTATACAGACGCCGATGGCGCCGGCGCTGCAGCCCTGCCCTTGAGCCTGCCACACGGCGTGCAAAATACACTTGCGAACACCGTCCAAAGTCCGGTCTGCTCGACCTAGATGGGGAAGCTCGCAAGGAACCGAATATTGAATGTTCTTGTTTTCGCAACCGCCTCCCTTGAGCAGGAGTTTCACCTCGACTTCATCTGCGCTTTCCCACTGGTGAAAGTGCAGGACCGGCGTCCCGGGTCCAAGATTGTCCCCGCTGTTCTTGCCGGTCAACGAATCTACTGAATTCGGGCGAAGCTTGCCCCGCCGCGTGGCTTCAGCAATCGCTTCCCGGATTTCTTTCTCCATCAGCATCTGGTTGAGACCAACCGGGGTGTGGATCTCGAAGGTGGGCATTCCCGTGTCCTGGCAAATAGGGCCCTCGCAGGAAGAGGCGGTGTCGATGTTGTCGGCAATCACCGTCAACGCCTGCGAGGACTGGGTACCAGGAGATTCCTGGTGCAAGGCCTGAGCCATTGCGGAACGGACATCGGGAGGGAGATTGGTAGAAGTCTGGGTAATGAGTTCAATGATGCTGTTCTTAAATTCCGTCATAGCACTTCACCCCTTTTCGTAGCATTTGGTCTGGGGTTGCCCGTCAGCTGAGGCGAGCGACGAGACGATTCTACCACCGCCCTGGTGTGTGAGAAAGCCATTGCGCCCGATTACGCGAGCATCGGATGGCCAAAACCCACCGGAACGCAGCGTGGCGCCAAAGAATCAGTTGAAAGGCCCCCAGGCCTGATGTAACGTAGCACGGCTTCGGTCGGCGTGCGCTCAGATCCCGGCATTGGAGCAAGCTTCCTCTCATGGCGAAACAGTGTCCCTCTTGTCAACAACTGCTGGATGAAGGAGCGCGGTTCTGCCCGATTTGCGGCACGCAAGTTACCGACGTGAAGCCAACCGATGCTCCCATCGAACTTCTTCCGGAGCAATTGCCGCCGCCCCTCATCGAAGCTCCTTCTTCTTCCAGAGAAGAACCCCCGCCCGTTCGTGCAGCGCCCATTGGATCACCTGCCGGAAGCGAGGTGGGCTTAGTTAAGCCGGCCCTGATGGCAGGAATCATCATGGGCTCCCTGTCGGCGCTCCCCTTGGTGAGTTGTTGCTGCTTGGTGTGGGTTTGTGGTGGCGGCATCCTGGCTGTCTACTTCCTCAGAAATGAAACGAAGGGAGAAATCACAGTAGGGAAGGGCGCCCAGCTCGGCTTTTTGGCCGGAATGTTTGGCACTGTTACCTGGCAGCTGATCGAACTGCCGCTCTCGCTCCTGTTTGGGCAGGAGGGATTGGAGCGCGTGCGGGAGATCTTTGAACAGGCCGGCAACATGCCCGCTGAGACCATGCAGATGATAGATCAAATGATTGGCTTGTTCAGCAATCCGTTCCATCCCCTGGTCATCCTTTTGGGACTGCTCTCAAAAGCGGTTCTCTGCGCCGTCCTGACCACCGTCGGCGGTATCCTGGGTGTGGCCTTTTTTGGCAAACACAAGGCATAAATGCTCCACGGGCAGACCCGAGGAACTCCCGTCCACAATGGACTTCGGTTAACGACATCTTCCAGCAGCTCCCGGCTGTTGTAGATCTCCCGTAATTGACGTTCAAACCGGATCACTGCTCGGTCAAACGGCTATCTTTGGCCTTGACTTTTGGTTTAGCAGCTCTTTAGATTATCCCCATTATAGAGGCAAGACCAGCCGATCAGTCGCAACCGAAGGATGCCGGGATGTACTCGCCAGACCACATCCCACCGTTTGAACCAAGGATCTGAACGAATGAGGCCGAAGCCTTGTCCATTGCCGGCGAGTCGTCCGAGTGCCGTTTCTAGAAGTCCCATCCCAACGCAAAGGAGATTGGAGCGTGATTAACGACGAAATGGAAAAGCCCACTGAAGTGGAAGCTTCCTCGGGGGACGATGCCGCCGAGGCCGCCTCGGTTCCGGAAAGCCCAATGATCCCGGCCGAGGAGTCCGTGGAAGTTCCTGTGCCATCGGTGCCTGAGCCCACTCTCCCGACCCCGGTGCCAGAAGCAGCACCCGTCCCGGTTAAACCTAAAGTGGCTAAAGCGGCCAAGAAAACCAAACCGAAGGTCGCGGCCAAGCCTGCCAAGAAGGTTGCACCGCGCAAGAAAGCGGCCAAGAAGGCAGTGGCAGTGAAGAAAGCAGGCAAGAAAGCGAAATCTAAAGCGGCCAAAGCCCCCAAAGTCAAGAAAGCCGTCAAAGCCAAAGCCAAGGCAACGGTCAAGGGGAAAGCTAAAGCGAAGGCAAGACTCAAAGCAAAGCCCAAAGCAAGATCCAAAGCAAAACCCAAAGCCGCCGGCAAACTGAAGACAGCGTCGAAGGCCAAGAAATCGACCAGGAAGGCTCCCGCGAAGAAGAAATAGGCAGAGGTCGAGTCGCTCGGGAGAGGGAGCGACCGTCAGCATCTGCGGGGAGGCCGTTTCGCGTCTGCCCCAACAGGTCCACTGGCGGTCCGCCTTCCCCTCACTGGAAGTTCATTCCTATCAGTCCAGTCGGCTCCACTTGTCTTTACACCTGGAGCGATTTCAGTATAATTGTGCCCTTGGTTGTCGCCCGTCGACGGCCCTTCTCAGTATGCCTTGCTTCGTAATTGCATTCCGGCATCATGCAGAACTCTGTTCCCAAGTGTGTTCTTAAGGAGGTCGTGTGATTGACGTTGATCACCTCACCAAACGGTACGGAAACCTAAAGGCGATCGAGGATGTCTCCTTCCAGGTGGAAAAAGGGGAGATTCTCGGGTTTTTGGGTCCCAACGGAGCCGGTAAAACCACAACAATGAGGATTCTCACTTGTTTTCTTCCTGCTACGGAGGGGACGGCTCGCGTGGCCGGATACGACGTTTTCGAGAATCCCATGGAAGTCAAACGGCGGATTGGCTATCTGCCTGAAAACCCACCCGTCTACAATGAATTGACAGTGGATACCTATCTGGACTTCGTGGCCCGAATCAAAGGGGTCGATCCCAAAGATCGTAAGAAGCGAGTGGAGAAGGTAAAGGACCAAGTCAGCATCCAGAACTACAGCCGTACCTTGATCAAGAACTTGTCCAAAGGGTACAAACAGCGGGTTGGGCTGGCGCAGGCACTGATTCACAACCCTGATGTTCTGATTCTAGATGAGCCGACGGTAGGTCTTGATCCCAATCAGATCATCGAAGTTCGCCAGCTCATCAAGGGTCTTTCCGGTGACCATACGATCATTCTCTCCACCCATATCCTGCCGGAAGTCAGCATGACCTGTCAGCGCGTGGTCATCATCTCTCAGGGCAAAATTGCCGCAGTCGATACGCCGGAAAACCTCACTCGTCAACTCCAAGGGTCGGAACGGATTTATATGGAGGTCAAGGGCCCGGAGTCGGTTGTGACGGGACGGATCAAGGAGACTGAAGGTGTGCTGCGAGTGGAGTCACAAAAATTGGACGGGACTGAAACGTTCGGATTCTCCGTGGAGACTGAGTTGAAGAAGGACTTACGCGGGCTGCTGGCCAAGAAGATCATCGACAGCGGATATGAGCTGTTGGAGCTGCGTGCACTCAGTATGAGTCTTGAAGAAGTATTCCTGCAGCTCACTACCAAAGAGGAGGGAGTTCGAGCGCAATGAAGAATATTGTAGCCATCTTCCAAAAAGAGCTTAGATCGTACTTTGTTTCTCCCATAGCCTACGTGGTGATGACGGTGTTTCTGCTCATATCAGGCTACTTCTTCCAGCGCATCCTGGCTGTCTTTCTGGAGCGGTCGTTTGCCATGATGATGCAGGCCCAACAGTTCGGCATGCCTCCGCAGAATATCGACGTTCCCTCCCTGGTGGCGCGCAATTTCTTCGGCGTCATGAGCACCGTGATCTTGTTCATGCTGCCCATGATCACGATGCCCACCTTTGCTGACGAAAAGAGGCGCGGCACCATGGAGTTGTTACTGACCTCTCCAATCACCAATATGCAGATCATCCTGGGGAAATTTCTGGCGGCTCTTTCTTTCTTTGTCGTCATGATCTCTCCGACAGTGCTCTACCTGCTGTTCATGGTTCTCTACAGTTCTCCCAAAATGGCTTGGGGGCCGGTCCTTTCCGGCTATCTTGGATTACTGCTCCTTGGGGGGGCCTTGATCTCGGTGGGCATTTTCGTGTCAACACTCACCGAAAACCAAATCGTTGCGGCCAGCATCACCTTCGGGACGTTCTTGATCTTGTGGGTGATTGATCTGTCGGCCCAGTCAGCGGGCCCGGTATTGCGAGAGGTGTTGAGCTATCTTTCCATTCTGAACCACTTCGAAGATTTCTCCAAAGGTGTGGTCGACACGGCCAGTCTCATCGTTTACTCGAGTTTTATATTCCTCGGGTTGTTCTTAACCTACCGCTCGATCGATTCATTGAGGTGGAGGCAATAAACCATCATGAAACACTTGAAGAACCTTGCGTCCATGGGGCCGTTTCTTCTCCTGGCCGCTTACATCTACCGCTCGATCAGCGAAACCTGGACGCTACCGATCCAAATTGCTCTTTACGCGGGAGCAGCACTTACCGCCGTCTGGCTGGCAGTGAACTTCAGGCAGATCCGAGAGAGCTTTCGACGCCGCTCCACCCAGTACGGCACCAATACGCTGGTGATGACTGTGCTGGTGGTTGGAATTCTGAGTGGCGTGAATTTCCTTGGCAAGAAACATCATAAACGATGGGACCTGACCAGCTCCAAGTTGTTCAGTCTGTCGGATCAGACTGAAAAGATCGTGAAAGGCCTCAAGGAAGAGGTGAGAATTATCCATTTTGCCAAGGAACCCAGCCCGTCATTGGGGGATCTGATGACGGAGTATCAGAGTCTCAATGAAGGCAAGCTCCGCTACCAAGTGGTCGATCCGCAAAAGGATCCGGCCTTGGCCAAACAGTACGAGGTGCGGAGCTTCGGGGAAACGGTGGTGGTCTCAGGCCAAAAACGCGAGAAGGTTGAAGGCAACCAGGAAGAGGCCTTCACCAATGCGATCCTCAAAGTGACCCGGGAGAAGAACAAGGTGATCTACTTCCTGGAGGGACACAACGAAGGGGACACCAATAGTGAGGAAGGACGAGGATACTCCTCCGCCAAGAAGGCCATCCAGAGACAGAACTACGAGGTCAAGACTCTGAATTTGGCCACCAGCGGGTCGATTCCCGAGGATTGCTCGGCATTGGTCATCAACGGCCCCAAGGTCGGACTGCTTCCAACCGAAACGGCCATCATCGATCAGTACGTCGATGCTGGTGGCAAGGTCCTGTTGCTCCAGGACCCGGATACCGATGCCGGCATGGATGACTTGTTGAAGAAATGGAAGATTGGCCTGGATAGCGATATTGTCGTCGATTCGAGTGGGCTGGGACAGTTGTTCGGGATGGGGCCGGCCGCTCCGTTGGTGGCCGAATATGAGTCCCACGCCATTACCAAGGATTTGTCGCGTAGCATGACCTTCTTCCCGTTGGCCCGGTCTGTCAAAACCGCTGAGAACCCCGACTCTCAGTTTTCGTCGAGCTTGCTGTTCAAGACTTCCGAAAACAGTTGGGGCGAAAAAAACCTGAAGAACGGGGCGGCGGAATACAACGAGGGGACAGACATCAAAGGCCCGGTCCCGCTTGGCATCGTCAGCACCAAAACCATCGTTGGCGACGAAAAAGAGAAGAAGTACGGTAAGGAAGCGCGAGTTGTGGTCATCGGAGATTCCGACTTCGCCAACAACGCCTACATCCGCAGTCAGCGCAACGGCGATCTCTTCTTGAACGTGGTCAGTTGGCTGGCGGAAGACGAGGATCTCATCTCCATTCGTCCCAAGAGTCCGGAAAGCCGCACCGTTCAAATGACCCAGGCTCGCGGCAATGTTTTGTTCTGGATGACCTTGGTATTCATGCCAGGCGGTGTCCTGCTGACTGGTATTGCCATGTGGGTGAGGAGACGAAACGGATGAAGTGGCGCAACCTTGCAATCGTAGCGGCCGTTTTCGCGGCCCTAGGGGCTTACGTTTACTTCTACGAGATCAAAGGTGAGAAAAAGCGCGAAGAAGCAGCCGAAAACGCCAAGAAGCTCTTCGCCTTCGAAAGTAAGGACGTGGCTGTCCTCACCATTCATTCTTCCAATGGTGAGATCACCTTGGAAAAGGTCCAGGAAGGGTGGAAGATCAGCAAACCTCTCGAGGCCAAGGCCGACAAATTCGCTGCGGACGGACTGGCTTCCGATTTGGCTTCTTTGAAAATCGAACGCACCTTGGAAGACGAAAAGCCACAATGGACAACCTACGGCTTGGAGTCTCCTCAACTGAAGGTCACCGCCAAACTAAGCGACGGTAAGACCCATGAACTGGAGTTCGGCGAGAAGGACTTTACCGACTTCTCGATTTTTGCCCGAGTTCCCGGACAGGACAAGGTGCTGGTTCTTCCAACGGGACTGTTCAACAGCGCGAACAAAAAGCTCCTGGACTTTCGGGACAAAACGGTCGTCGAGTTTCAGCGGGATCAGTTGAAGGAATTCACCGTGGCGGTGAAGGGCAAAGAATTCACCTTTGAAAAGAACAAAGACGATTGGATGGTGAAGAAGCCTTTCCAGGCGCGAGCCGACAACAGCGAGGTGAACTCGGTGGTCAGCGATCTGGAGTCGGCTAAAGCCGAGGATTTTGTGGACGCGCCAACGGACCTCAAGGCTTACGGCTTGAGCTCGCCGGATGTGCGGGTGGACTTGTACCTGGGCGATAACCGTACCCGCAGAACCCTGCTGATCGGGAAAAAGGTGGACTCCAGCTACTATGCGAAAGACGACTCCAGGTCCACCATTTTCAAGATCCGCGAAGATCTCTTTAAGAAGCTTGATCTTGACAGCCAGAAAATTCGGGATAAGAAAATGCTTCGGGTGGAGCGAGCCGACGTCAACCGGATTGAGGTAACGCTGCCGGACAAGACCTTTGCCTTCTTCAAGGGCTCGGATGACCGCTGGAAGATGAGCCGGCCGGAAGGACATCAGGGCAAATACGTCACCGATTACAAGATCTTTTGGCCGATCGAGGACCTGGAGGGCAAAGAGCTCATCGACAACGCTAATCTCAAGGATCCCAAGTATGGTTTCGACAAGCCTTCGGCTGAGATCCACATTGTCGACAAAAACCAAAAGACGACGGAAATCAAGCTTGGAAAAGTCGATGAGGACAAGGTCTTCGGTGTGGTAGACGGCGGGACCACGGTATACAAGGTGGAGAAGAAGGTCCTTGACGACCTGAATTTCAAGCCCGAAGATCTGATCGAGAAGTAAATCTGAGGTCAACGGCTGGTCGGTCGCCTGGAGGCCTCCAGATCAACCGTTGGAGAGCAGGCGGTTTAAGCTTTTGAGGTGCCATATGCCAATTAGTCCGGAGCTCCTGGAGATTCTGGTTTGCCCCCTGTGCAAAGAGTTGGTTACCGTCACGCCGGACGGCAATGGATTGAAGTGCGTCAAGTGCAAGAGAGTCTACCCAATCAAGGACGATATTCCCGTCATGCTCATCGACGAAGCCAGGATCGACGAGAGCTGAAGCTTTCATCTCCAATTGCTCTGGTACCCAGCCTGTGTTCGAAGTCAGAGCTCTTGGTGGAACTCCTGGTTTGTCAGGAGTTCCCATTGGAACCTGCTCTCGGCAGGGAAAATGGGCTTCGGAATGTGCCCACATGGGTGTTTTGATCCCATGTCACTACCCGGAATTCAGCTCTCATGAAGTTTTGGCGTCTGGCCTATCGGAATCCGCGCCTGCTGTTGGTAATCAATTCTTTGCTAGCGCTCCTCCTGCTAGCCTGGGCAGCCAGCGGCTTTCGAGAGAGAGAGGTCCAGCCGAGAGTACCCAGCCCCACCGAGGGTGAGCCTCTTGTCCCAGAACACCGTGAATTGGAGGCATTGCTCGGCGCTATCCGGCAAGCAGCCGAAAGGGTGCAGGACGAGACCAGGATTGTTGCCGAGCTGGCCAGTCACATCTTCTCCAACCCCGAAAGCTACAGACTGGCGGCCCAGCCCGGTGAGTATGATTTCGACCAGGCGACCGGAGTGTACGGTTCGACTCGCAACGATGGCAATTCTGCCGTGGTCGTCAGCGGCGCGACACCCCTCAGTCCTGAGCTGCTGCGTGAAATCCGGTTGTCGGAGTATCTGAATCCACTGGTCAAAAATCTCGCAGCTCAGCGACCGGACTATCTGCAGATCACGCTCTGTACCAGAGATTCAGTCATCCGCAGCTTTCCTTGGTTCGATTTCAAACAACGGCTCGCCGGCGGTTTCCTCAACAAGGATTTTAAGGCTGCGGATTTTCCCTACTTCAGCAAAGCCCAAAAAGCCTCCGATAAGCGAGCTGTCTGGAGCGCTTCCAATCAGGCTCAGGCGGCAGTGTGCTCAGCTCCCGTAACTGAATCAGGGGAGTTTAAAGGTGCTGTGGCCATCCAATGGGATTTTGGAAGGAGTTTAGCTGCGCTGGATGGACCTGCAGCCGACCCGATCCTCCTGTTGGCTGACGAGAACGATGAAGTTCTCTTGGTCAGTCCCCGACTCGCGTCTTTATTTCCAAGGAACCGGCCATCAACACCAATTACCTTCAGGAATCTGACGCTGCCGGAGGAACCGGGTATCCAACAGGCTCTTGCCCAAGTCCGTCGATCGCACGAGTTCCGACAGTCCGTCGCTGACTACTACCTTCAGGCTGTCTCGGTACCGCACTCGTCCCTCCGGGCCGTTGGCGTCATTCCCTCGCCCAGGGTCGGCTCCTCTGCAGGGCCGCAAAAATCCAACGGCCCCACTCTGCCTGGAAGGTTTGGTGGGCTCCTCCTGGGCTTGGCGGCCGTCGCCTTGCTGGTCAGCGCGGTGGGGGTTCAACGGCTCTCCCGTGGAGCCCTTCAAGCCGATGAGCAGCTCAGTAAAGCAGTGGCTGAAATGGGAGCTCTCGATTGGGAGGCTGCCAGAATCCGAGCTCAGGACTCTATCTTCCAAAGGACGTTTGTGGAGTGGAACTCGTCCCTGGCGAAGTTGCGGAGTCGATTTGAGGAGTTGGAAACCAGACTGAACAACTCTGAAAAGGGACAGGATGCGGGCCCGTCCGAACTGCAGGGGAGTCAGCGCGCGCTGGAGCTGGTTCAGTCTCGACTTGAGTTGTTGTCGGTTTTTCGCGCAAATCAGCCTCGAAGTGCTGTTCTCTCCGCTTTGACGGCTTCCCTGGCCAGGACTTTTGGGGCAGAGCGCTGTTGGGTCTTGTTTCCGACTGGGCCAAACGGAGAGCTGCAGAGTCAGTGTCCGGGTCATGGTGTTGAGGATGATTCGTTGAGGAAGTGGACAGTGCCGGCGGACCAAGTCCGGTCCGGCGTGCCGGGCCTTGGCGAGGGGCGCGGCAGTTTCTGCAACGAGCCACCGGGCTTTGCGACGTGGGGTTGGGAGACTTTCCGAGAATCGACCTTTCGAAACTGCTTTGCCGGTCCCCTTTTGGAAGGAAATACGCTAGCGGGATTGGTGCTTCTGGCGGATCGTGAACAGAGTTTCACTGAGGTTGATGTGACCCGTTTTGAGGACCTGAGAGAGGTTCTGGCGATCGTTTTGAAGAACATGCTTCACTCAGAGGGACTGCACAAGGTCGACGCGCTGCGGCGGCAATACTGCTTGGAGCTTTCCAGGGCCGTTGAGGCTCCATTGAACCTGATTAGAAGTGAGGTGCAAGCCATATATTCGCGGTTGGGCAAATTGACTCCCTATTTTAAGGAACATTGCGAAGTGATCCTCTTTGAGGTTGGCAGACTTTATGAAATCGCGCGTGAAGCCAGTGACCAGGAGAAGGACTCCGGCTCGGATGGTTCTTTGCCGGAGGCGTCGAGCTAGTGGCGCAAGGCGGGATTCCAATCGTCTGAACGGTGCTGCCGGGGAACTTCTTGGGCGGGTCTGCGACGTTGTGTGAGTTGGGACCTGGCTTTTCGGGTCCAGCAAAAGCCGGGGAACAAGGTGTTACCATCGCTTAATGCGATGACCTAGCGGGCTGAAATTCGCTTGAATCACCAAAGCTTTTGCCGTTATGATGGCCGGACTACTGAACGGCCTGAGGGAACGATCGCACGTCTTAAAATCCGGGTCCTGCCCCTTGGAGGCAAAGGATGGCGTGGTATGAAGATCTCTTCAACGAAGATTACGATCGGGTCTACTTTCCCACCTTCACACAGGAACGCAACGTTTCTGAAGTCGATTTCATTGAGTCCGTCCTGTTAGTTCCCAAAGGCGGACAGATTCTCGATCTGGCCTGTGGCCATGGCCGTCACTCGCTTGAGCTGGCGAAGCGGGGTTACTCGGTTGTGGGCTTGGACCTGTCTCCCCGTTTTGTTGAAATGGCGAAAACAGATGCCGCCGAAGCCGGTCTGACCAGCGCGGAGTTCCTGGTGGGGGACATGAGAGAAAGCTACTACGTCAACCGCTTCCAGGGTGTGTTCAGCTATTTCACCAGTTTCGGATACTTCGGAGATGCCGAGAATCAGAAGGTTCTGGAGTGCGTTTCGAAAGCGCTCGTCAAGGGTGGTATGTTCCTCTTGGATACGGTGAATCGCGATTGGACTATCCACAAAGTGGAGCATCAGCCGCGCCGGTGGGACGAGATCGAGCCGGATTTCTTCATGCTGGAAGACATTAGCTTCAATGCCCACACCTCTCGTATCCACACACAGCGCATCATATTCGACAAGGGACAGCGGCGTTCAATGGAGTACGACATTAAGCTTTACACGCACGCTGAGCTGGAAGACATGCTGGAGGAGGTGAATCTGCCTGTCGTCTCGACCTATGGCGGAAAGGACCTTTCACCTTATTCCATCTCCAGTCCTCGGATGATCATCGTGAGCAAAAAGCAGTAGGTCACGATTGAACTCCTCGCCCACACATCACAAGACAATCAAGCCGATTCCCCTGGCCCGAAACCCAAGTGTTGCACGACGGATGAGGCATCGGATCTTCGGCCCGCTTCCGGCTCGAGCTTCGTTGTCGCTGGTCCTGACCTTGACATGCCTTTCCGGTCCGCTAGATGCGGCTTCCAGACCGCCGGTTCGCGGTCAGCGGGGGATGGTTGCTTCCTCTGATCGCTACGCCACCCAAGTGGGGCTGGACTTGCTCCGGAGGGGAGGGAATGCCGTCGATGCCGCAGTAGGGGTTGGATTCGCTCTGGCTGTCACGCATCCCGCTGCCGGAAACCTGGGCGGCGGAGGGTTCATGATGATTCGAACGGCCGATGGTCAGGCGATCTGCGTGGACTATCGGGAGCAGGCGCCGGCGAAAGCTCACAGGGATGTTTATCTGAACGAGGCCGGTGAGGTGGTGGAGGGTGCCAGCACCCGAGGATATCGAGCCAGCGGCGTCCCTGGCGCCGTCGCGGGCCTCTGGCTTGCGCATAAGAACTACGGAAGGCTGCCCTTCAGGCAGGTGATTCAACCCGCCATCGATCTGGCTAAGCGAGGATTCACCGTCAGTCTTCATTTGAGTCAATCCCTGGCTGCCGCAGCCGGATTGCTGGAGTCGTTTCCGGAGTCCAAGCGGATCTACTTGTCCAAAGGGAGGCTTTGGCAACCGGGAGATCGCTTGGTACAGCCTGACTTGGCCTGGACGCTGTCTGAAATTCGAGACGGTGGGCCCGACTCCTTCTACCGCGGATCCATCTCCGACAAAATCGCCGAAGCCTATCGCCGCGAAGGAAGCGGCTGGATTACAAAACAGGACTTGGCTGGATACCAAGCCAAGCTGCGGGAACCGGTCGAAGGGACCTATCGCGGTTACCAGATCGTCACGGTCCCGTTGCCCAGTTCAGGCGGAGTCGTGCTGCTCGAGATGATGAATCAGCTGGAGCATTATGATCTGGCTGCCATGGGTGCTGAGTCTTCGGCCGCGATCCACGTCATGGCCGAATCGATGCGCCGGGCTTTTCGAGACCGGGCCGCGCTAATGGGCGATCCCGACTTCGTGAAAGTTCCTGTGCGTTTCCTGATCAGCAAGAGCTATGCCGATTCGCTTGCCACAAGCATCGATTTGAGTCACGCTTCGAAGAGTTTGGAATTGTCCGCTGCTCTGCCTACTCTCCGTGAACCGGAGGAGACCACGCACTTTTCGGTGGTCGACCAGCACGGAAACGCCGTCGCGAATACTTATACGTTGAACGGCAGTTATGGTTCCGGTGTGACCATTCCCGGCACGGGCATCCTGATGAATAACGAGATGGACGATTTCACTTCCAAAGGGGGTGTCCCCAACGCCTACGGCCTTATCCAGGGAGAACCCAACAGCATCGCAGCAGGCAAGAGGCCGTTGTCTGCCATGACCCCGACGTTTCTAGTGAAAGATGGGAAGGTATTCCTGGTGATTGGCAGTCCCGGTGGCCCCACTATCATCAACACGGTGCTCCAGGTGATCGTCAACGTGGTCGATTTTGGCTTCAACATCCAGGAAGCCATCGATGCTCCACGCTTCCATCACCAGTGGCTTCCGGACACCCTCAGAATGGAGTCTCTGGGATTTTCGCCCGACACGATCGAGGCCCTGCGGGCAAAAGGCCATGCCATCGACCAAAGAGGCTCCATGGGTGACGCCCAAGGTATCCTGGTGGACTGGGAAAAGAAGCAGTTCTACGGTGCCTCCGATCCCCGGGCTGATGGCCTGGCTCTGGGCTATTGATTCGCCCAAGACATCGCCTCATTCCAAGAAACGAGTGAGCTCAAGATGAGCGCTCCGCATTCTCCCCCAGCCTCTCCCGGCCTGGAGCGGCGACTGAACCTCTTCGACGCCACCATGCTGATTGTTGGAAACATCATCGGCATCGGAATCTTTACCACCACGGGCTTCATCGCAGACGCCTTGCCCGATCCGGTCTTGATCCTGGTGGTGTGGGCTGTCGGCGGTTTGCTGACCTTGTGCGGGGCGCTGAGCTACGCCGAGCTGGGAGCGGCCCTTCCCAAAGCGGGTGGTGAATACGTCTACCTGCGGGAGGCCTACGGTCCCTTCCTGGGCTTCCTGAACGGTTGGACTTACTTCCTCGTGACCAACCCCGGCTCGATTGCGGCCATGGTCGTGGGACTCATCCACTACCTGCAAGGGTTGTCGCCTGCGATTTCGCTGGAGACCGTCCTCTTCAGGGTGCCCTATGGCTTTGGAAGCTTGCCGATCTCGTCCGGCCAGCTCGTCGCCTTGGCCATCGTGTTGTGTTTTTCCGCCATCAACTATGTTGGTGTGCGCTTTGGGAGCCTGGTTCAGAATCTTCTGACAGTGGCCAAGCTGGGAGCGATCCTGGCCATCGCGCTACTCGGTTTTCTGATCGGAGAAGGTCACTGGAGCCATTTCCTTCAGAGCAGCGCTTCTGGAGGGAGCCACGATATTGCGGGATTCAGCGACGCCTTCATCGCAGTTATTTTTGCCTACACCGGGTGGTTCACCTCCACCTACGTTGCTTCTGAGATCAAGGAACCTCAGCGGAACCTGCCGCGATCGATCATCGGCGGGACCATGATCGTTCTCGTTGTCTACCTCTTGATCAACGCCGCTTATTTGTACGCCTTGTCAGTCGAAGATCTGAGAGGGGTGGTCAACGTGGGAGAGAAAGCCTCCATTCACCTGCTTGGACAACAGGCGGGACGATGGGTGGTGGCCGCGATCATCGTTTCGATCCTCGGAGCGGTTAACTCGGTCATTCTGACCGCGCCCCGAATCTACTATGCCATGTCTCGCGATGGTCACTTCTTCGAGTCTATGGGACGCGTGCATCGACGATTTCGAACGCCCGCCAATGCCATCGTGATTCAAGCCCTTTGGTCCGGTGTGTTGGTCGTTTCCGGCACCTTTGGCCAGCTGCTGACCTACACCGTGGTGGCGATGCTCACCTTCTCAATCTTGACGGCGATCGGAGTACTGTTGCTGAGGCACAAGCAGCCGGACTTGCCCAGACCGTATCGAACGCCGGGCTACCCCTGGATCCCGGTGTTGTTCGTGCTTTCCTACGTGGTCATCCTCGCCAATACCCTGGTTGGGCGCCCGCGCGAAGGCCTGATCGGCTTGGGAATCGTGATCCTGGGCAGCCCGGTCTACTTCTTCTGGCGGCGAAAGGCACCGTTGCTCCCCTAGATGATGAGCCTGCGGACGTGGAGCCAGGCCCTGTCCCTTCCAGCCAGGGCTGCCCGGTTTTGCAGTCCAGTCAGGGTTGTCTTGACAGCCTGAGGCGCTGACACAATACTTGGGAAACATGGTCGGCCCCACCCCACGTATCCGCGCTGAGGCCGATCTTCCTAGCCGAGTGGTGGATGATACCGTCCTGTTCCCTGAGGAGTCTGTGCATGAAGGCGTCGATTAAAGGAATCGTCAGTCTGGCTCAAGTCTGTTTGACCTTGGCGGTCGCATTTCAATTCGGCTTTGCCGAAGCGGATCCCAACCTGAGAAAAGCTTTCCTGGACGGCTCCGGCCTCGGCTGGCGAGCATTGGGTGCGGACGACTTTGTGGGTGTGAATGGTCAGCCCGACACCTGGGTCTGGTCCAACAACCTCCTCACGTGCAGCGGCCAGCCGATCGGAGTGATGCGCACGAA
Source organism: Acidobacteriota bacterium (assembly GCA_040753175.1). Lineage (GTDB taxonomy): Bacteria > Acidobacteriota > Terriglobia > Versatilivoradales > Versatilivoraceae > JBFMEW01. The sequence continues at coordinate 53,156 of JBFMEW010000031.1, forward strand.
GCAAGTGTTTACCAATTTTGAACTGGTCCTCGAGTGGCGCCATTTGCGTTCCGCCGGAAACTCGGGTGTCTTCGTGTGGGTCCCGGGTAAAGCGCTGAATGGTCTTGAACCCGGCGTGCTGCCGGAATACGGCATTGAAGTGCAGGCGCTCGATCACGGGTATGTCGATGAACACGAAAAGCGGACCGGAAAGAAAGCCGACTGGTTTACTACCAATGGAGACATCTTCGCCGTGGGGAAATCGAAGCTGAAGCCATTCCCGCCCACCTCGCCCAATGGCTCACGCAGCTTCCCTCGCAAGAACCTCAGCAGGGGAGTAGAGGAATGGAACCACTACTATGTCCGGGCCATCAACGGTGAAGTGCGCTTATGGGTCAACGGAGAGGAAGTCTCCGGAGGGAATGACGCTGAACCGCGGGTTGGTTACCTCTGCTTGGAGTCCGAAGGGTCGCCCATCGAGTTTCGCAACATCCGCATCCGCGAGCTGCCCTGATGTTCATCCCACAGGGAATCGGGGCCATCATTTCACCCTATTCGGCTCTGGCAAGTTCAAATTGTCTTGCCGACGTCAAATCGCGCCGTGCTGTTGAACCGACTTGAGTATTATCTGATGAACAACCCACTTCGGGCCGCTGTTCAACGGCGATTCGAAGGCCCTCGGCTTCTTCAGATGGGTGGTGCTTTGGCGGGTGGCACCGCGTTGGAGATTGGGTGTGGGTGCGGTGCTGGCGTTGGGATTATTTTGGATCTATTCGAAGCAAGAAGCGTGGATGGATTCGACCTGGACCCGCGCATGGTGTGCCTGGCCCGTGCCCGGCTTAAGTCCAAAGGCTCTCAAGTCCGGCTTTGGGTAGGAGAGGCAACTGCCATTGCCGCACGGGACGCCTCTTACGACGCCGTTTTTGACTTTGGCATGATCCACCACGTGCCGGCCTGGAGAGCGGTGCTCGCCGAGAGTTTCCGAGTGCTGAAACCTGGCGGTCGGTTCTATGCAGAGGAAGCCTTGGCCGGATTGATCTGTCACCCGGCGGTCCGAGGGTTGCTGGATCACCCCCAGGCAGACCGGTTCGATACGGCGGCGTTTTGCCGGGGGCTGCTGGACGTGGGATTCGAAGCACCGGTCACTCAGGAGCTATGGCGCTCATTCGGGTGGTTCGTTACCACCAAACCGGGCTCACCCTAGTACCCAATTCCAGCAAAGCCGGAGCAAGGATTGTGTACACCTTCCCCGGAGATCGAAACCCATGCGGGGAGTGAAAGTCGGCCGGGTGATGTCAGTGGGGCTCGGCAGCGGGTTGTTGTTTGGAGCCCTGGATGCGTTGATCCATGCCAACCCCCTTGCAGTCAGACTCTACGCACCCTATCGGCCCATGGCCAAAGAATCGGTCAATATGCCGGCAGGCCTCAGCATCGACTTGGCCCAGGGATGCATCATGGCTGTGATCATGCTGATTCTGTATCAGGGCTTACCCGGGCGAACGGGTTGGAGCAAGGGGTTGAGCTTTGGCGTCCTGGTTTGGTTTCTTCGCGTCGTGATGCCTGCGGCCTCCACCTGGATCATGCTTGAAGTGCCCCTGCAAACGATAGGATACATGGTGGTCTCCGGCCTCGCAGAGATGCTGATCTTGGGGCTTCTCTACGGACTAACCCTCGCTCCGCGCGAGTGCACCTGAGGTTCCACGAAGTCGGTGCTCCCAGGTCAATCAAATCAGGGCCGCTTGAATTCGCCCACCATGGCTTGCAGACTGACCTTGGCGTCGCCGAAGAGCATGCGAGTGTTGGGCTTGAAGAAGAGAGGATTGTCGATACCGGCAAAACCAGCGGCCATGGAACGCTTCATAACAATCACCGTTCTGGCTTTGTCGACTTCAATGATAGGCATTCCGTAGATCGGGCTGGATTCGTCTTCGCGAGCCGCCGGGTTCACCACGTCGTTGGCCCCGATCACGACACAGATATCCACCATCTCCATGGTGGGATTCACGTCGTCCATTTCCACCAGTTGGTCGTACGGAACGTTGGCTTCCGCGAGCAGGACATTCATGTGACCGGGCATTCGGCCCGCGACGGGATGCACGGCGTAACGCACTTCGCATCCGTTTGCCTCCAGCAGTTCTCCCAGCTCGCGCAGGGCATGTTGGGCTTGGGCCACCGCCAGGCCATAGCCGGGAACGAACACCACGGAGCTGGCGGCCTCCAGCATCACATAGGCATCCTCCGCAGAAACAGGTTTAACTTCTCCTTGAGTCGCTTGGCCGGTCTTAACGGCGGCTGAGCCGAAGCCACTGAAGAGAACGTTGGTCAGCGAGCGGTTCATGGCTTTGCACATGATGTTGGTGAGAATGATACCGCTGGCGCCAACCAGCGCACCGGCCACGATCAGAATGTTGTTGAAAATGACGAATCCCGCGGCACAAGCCGCCAACCCCGAATAACTATTCAGCAGCGAAACCACGACGGGCATGTCGGCTCCTCCGATGGGGATCACGGCGAGGACGCCCAACACGAATGAGACAGCTACCATTCCCAGCAACAAGGGATAATTCTCTGCCGGCTGCAGACTGTAAAGGACACCGCCCAGCACGGCGGCACCCAGCAGCAGAGAGTTGACCACCTGTTGACCGCTGAACAGCAGCGGTTTGCCCAACCGCACGCCGGCCACCTTGATCTCTTTGAGCTTGGCCCAGGCCACGACGCTCCCCGTGAAGGTAATGCCTCCAATCAGCACGGCCAGAAAAATCGTCGCGGCGGTAAAAGTTTCGAGACTCTGTTTGCGATGGTATTCTTCCCAACCCACCAGCAGACTGGCCAGCCCTCCAAAGCCATTGAAGATGGCCACCATTTCCGGCATGGCCGTCATTGGTACGCGCAGCGCCGTTACCGTTCCAATTCCAGAACCGATTACGATCCCGACGATGATCCACTGGTAGGAAATAACCTCGTGATGCAGGAGGGTCACGATGACTGTCAAGAGCATCCCGGCCGCCGAGATGGCGTTTCCCCGCCGAGCGCTGACGGGCGAACTCAACATCTTGAGGCCTGCGGCGAACAAAAAGGCGGACAGAAGGTAGGCGATTTCGATGATGGTGTTCATGATTGCCCCCCATCCTTCTTCTTGAACATGGCCAGCATTCGGTTGGTGACCAGGTAACCGCCCACTACGTTGATGGTGGCCAGTGCGACCGCAGAAGTGCCCAGCGCCGTGCTGACCCAGTCGTCCGTGCTCACGCCGGCGGCAATAATGGCTCCCACCAGCGTGATGCCGGAAATGGCGTTCGAGCCCGACATGAGCGGCGTATGCAGGATGGAGGGAACCTTGGAGATCAGTTCAAATCCCAGGAAGATCGCCAACATCAGGATGAACAAAAGATAAATCATTTCGGAAGTCATGAGCGTGTCTCCATGTCGTGTGCTCTGGATTGAGCCCAACCACGCAAGGGGTGTGAAAGGGGATGCATCCCGGATTCACATGGCCCCGGGCTAAAACCGGATGGATGTTTGAGGTGGGACAGTGAGCAAGGTCAGGTCATAAAGACCAGCACGTCCTTGTCTGTTCCCAAATCTCGAGCAGCAGGTGTGATAATCGATTTGGCATTAACGTAAATCTTCTGGTTGTTACGAAGGGCGACTCGAACGTCATCCTCGCAAACGAAGCTGGTCGCATCTCGATCTGTTGGGACCGGTGCCGGGGAGGATGAAAACGGCTCTGAGACCGGCTCCGGAGCGGGCCGCGCAGGAGCCTCAGAAGAGAGTCTCGGGACACTGAAGTTCTTTTTGCGCAGAACCCGGTCCACGACTTCGGAGACCCGAGGACGCGATTCGCTGGAAGAAGCCCTTGCACTGGGCACCACGGGCGTTTGCGCGGCTTCCCGACTGTAGGCGACTCGCTTTACATTCAGCAGATGCAACGGCGAAATGTTGTCTGAGGTGATATTGCCGCCCAGCGAACCGCAACCGAGTGTCATGGAAGGGAACAGGTTGGTTGTGTAACCGACGGCGCCCAAGGCCGACTGAGTGTTCACGACGATTCGGAAGACTGGTTTTTGGAGACCAAACTGCCGAACAATCTCATCGTTCCTGGAGTGAATGGCGAGTGTGTGTCCCAATCCGCCATAGTTCAAGAGCTCAATGCAACGTTCACAGGCCTTCTCCCAGTTGGATTCCACGTAAAAGGCAAGAATGGGAGAGAGCTTCTCGATTGACAAAGGGTAATCCCGTCCCACGCCGTTCAAACGAGCCACCAGCACGCGGGTGTTTTCCGGCACGCGAATTCCCGCCATGCCGGCGATCACGGTTGCCGACCGACCTACGATCTTCGGATTGATGGTGCGGTTCGGAGTGACGACCAGCTTGCCCAAAGTTTCGATCTCCGGCTCAGAGAGGAAATATCCCCCCTGAATCTTGACCTCTTCAATCACCTTGGTGTGAATGGCTTCGTCCGTAACAATGGCTTGCTCTGAAGAACACAAGGTGCCGTTGTCGAAGCACTTTCCAGACAAAACATGAGAAACCGCCTTGGCGATATCCGCCGTGGATTCGATATAGGCCGGAACGTTCCCGGGTCCCACACCGTAGGCCGGCTTTCCGGCGCTATATGCGGCACGCACCAGACCATGTCCTCCGGTGGCCAGGATCAAGCCGGTCCGCCGGTGTTTCATCAGCTCCTGAGTCCCTTCCAGCGTAGCGACAGACATGCACTGGATGCATCCTTCCGGTGCACCCGCGGCCAGCGCCGCATCCGTCAGAATTCGGGATGTTTCCAGAATGCACTGCGCCGCTGAAGGGTGAGGGCTGAAGACGATCGCATTGCGAGCCTTGAGAGCAATCAAGGCTTTGTTCATGGTGGTCGAGGTTGGATTTGTGGAGGGGATGATGGCCGCGATGACACCGACCGGAGCCGCGATCTCGATGATTCCGAGTTTCGGATCCTCGCGAAGAATGCCGACTGTCTTCAGATCCCTGATGGCATCGTAAACAAATTGCGATCCGAACTTGTTCTTGAGGATCTTGTCCTCATATTTTCCAAAGCCCGTTTCATCGACGGCCATGCGAGCCAATCGTTCCGATTCGCGAAAGGCGGCTTCGGCCATGGCCTTGACCACGCCGTCAACCCGTTCCTGCGGAAATCCAGCCAGGACCTTGGAGGCCTCGTAGGCCTTCTCGACGAATTGCCGGGCTTGTTGGATGGACTGGAGATCTTTATCCATGAGAATGCCGAGCGCTCACCACTTCGGCAACCGAAGCGACCGGATACCACCGGTCGTGGAGGAAAAGATGCGGCCTCAGGCCTGCCCTTACTTCTTTTTGTTTGCGGGGATGACCTTTTCGGCCTCGCTGTGGGGACTGGGGATCACGTGCACGCTGACCAACTCCCCTACCCGCCGGGCGGCGGCAGCCCCGGCGTCGGTCGCGGCCTTGACTGCACCCACGTCACCTCGAACGCAAACGGTCACAAAGCCGGCTCCGATATACTCCTTTCCTACCAGAGTCACATTCGCCGCTTTGACCATCGCGTCCGCTGCTTCAACGGCACCCACGAACCCCTTGGTTTCGATCATCCCCAAAGCTTCATAAGACATAAATCTGTGCTCCACTCGGCGATTTGAAGCGCAAAGCTACCACTTTCAGAAACGTGGCGTCAAGGTGAGCGAATCATCCTTTTTCGTTCCCTCGGTTTCCGACCCTCTTCCTCAATGCTTGACAGGTGTGGAAGTATCTTGTCTTGAACCAATCATTCTCCGACAGATGGCCAAGGGCGGGGCATCACGCGGGGGGGACCGCATGTGTGGGGCCGCTGTCGCCGGTCGCGCGTTCGAGAAGCGTTCGCTGTGCCCGAAGATGAAGCGTGCGACGGAGCGCCGCCCCACATGTGGCAAACGGTCTACTGAGTGCTGGGGGTGGGTTCGTTGCTGTTCCAGATGTCGTGGGTTGTTTTCCAGGTTCCGTCGCTCTGGCGGCGCAGGATGTTCAAGTACTTGGCCGTGGAGACGGTTGTTGGGCCACCGTTCTTGGGGGTGAGCCTGACCGTTGCGAATCCCCGGCCAAAGGCCAGGTCACCCGAAACCCTGACTTCCTCGTAGCCGCTTTCCAGAACCGGCGAATAGACATCGAAGATGGATTGGTAATAGGATCTGACTGCTTCTCTGCCTCTGGCAGCCGGTTTGTCGGGCGCCATCAGCACGCAGTCATCGCTAAAATGGCTGGCGATGGTCTGGGCGTCCGATCTGTTGAACGCCTCCGCCCGGGCTTGACTGACGGCCTCGACTTGCCGGACATCGAATTCGGCGGAACGGTTTTGCACCTGGCCGCAGCCGACGGTCGTGGCAAGGGCCATGAAGCAGATAGGAAAGCGCTGCCAGGTCGTCCAAAGTTTTCGCGAGGCCATCGCGTCCCCCATGAGGTTGCACCAGTCCAGGTCGGTCCCAGGAAAGTCCCTGACTTCATTCTTGCGGGAGCCGGCCCTGAGCCGCCCCGGTCAGGTGCGATAGTCGGCGTTGATGTGGATGTATTCCTTGGTGAGATCGCACGTCCACATGATGGAAGAGGCTTGTCCCTGATTCAAATCGAGACGAATTTGGATGTCTCGACTGCGAAGGATCTGTTTGGCGCGGGATTCGTCAAACGGAAGGCCTACGCCGCCCCGGCAGACGGGAAGATCTCCAATCCAGATGTCGACTCGGCTGGGATCGAACGAAACACCCGAATAGCCGGCGGCGCAGAGAATCCTTCCCCAATTTGCGTCTTCTCCTGCCAAGGCTGTCTTAACCAAGGGTGAATTGGCGATGCTTCGGGCGATGGCGGTTGCCTCGGGCTCTCCGGGCGCGGTTGTCACGGCGATCTCCACAAACTTCGTGGCACCTTCGCCATCACGGACGATCTGCTGGGCCAGGCTCTGGCAGACGGCCGTGAGACCCTCGACAAAATGGTCAAACAGCCGGTCTTTCTTTTCAACCGACTCGGCTCCAGACGCTCCATTGGCCACCACGGCCAGAGTGTCGTTAGTCGAAGTGTCGCCATCCACGGAGATGCGGTTGTAGCTTCTTTCGCAGGCGTGGGTGAGGGCCGCCTCCAGTAGATCTCGCGAGATGGCTGCGTCCGTCAACACAAACCCCAGCGTCGTGGCCATCCGAGGATGGATCATGCCGGCCCCTTTGGTCATCCCGGTGATGCGAACGGTGCTGCCGCCCATAGAGGAAGTGGCAGAGCACACTTTCCTCACCGTATCCGTGGTCATGATGGCTGCCGCCACCGCTTCGACGCCCTGAGGACCAAGGTTCTCCTTCAGTTCGGCGGCTTTCCTTTCCATTCGTTCGAAAGGAATCTGCAGTCCAATCACTCCCGTCGAACTCACCAGCACTTCGCGCGGTGGGATAGCGAGCAACCGGCCGGCCAGGATGGCCATCTTCTCAGCCACGGCCAGCCCATTCTCGCCGGTGCAGGCGTTAGCGTTCCCCGAGTTCACGATGATGGCTCGAATGGCACCGCCGGACTCCTTCAAGTTCTTCAGACAGACGAGCAACGGGGCGGCCTTGACCACGTTAGAAGTGAATCGGGCCGCGGTCACAGCTGGTCGAGTTGAGAAGATCAGTCCCAGATCCAGCTTGCCATTCTCCTTTTTGATGCCGGCAGCAACGGCCGATCCGACGAAGTCTTGCGGTGCGACAATGGAATGCGTGTCGAGGGTCCAGTTCAAGGGTGAAGCGTTCCTTTCTCTGCAAAATCAGCCAGCCCGAAGCGGCGAGTTCCAAGGTGATGGGAACTCCCTTTCAGCACCGAGGACCACGCAAATACGCTCATGATTTGCCTACGACCGGGCTTTACAACCCGCGGCCGGTGTCCAACCAGTTACGGCTAGGTCGTATTCTGCCTGACTTTTCGCTCGGCTTCCTCGAGTGCCTCCAGGACCCGGACTCGAGCCGTTCCACCGGAGACGCCTCGGGCGTTCACACAGTTCTCAACCGAAAGCGCGGGGATCACATCCTCGCCGAAAAGGCTGGAAAATGAGCGGTACTCGTCCAGTGATAGCTCACTCAGCTTGACTCCCCGCGATTCGCAATGCAGCACGATTTTGCCTACGAGTTCGTGGGCTTTCCGGAAGGGCAATCCTTTGCGCACCAGGTAGTCGGCCAGGTCGGTGGCGTTCAGATAATCCTCTTCCACGGCCGCTTTGGCGACCGCATGACGCACCTTTGCCGTGGTGACGACGGACTGGGCTACTTGCAGGCAGTCAGCCAGTGTATCCAGTGTATCGAAGAGTATTTCTTTGTCCTCCTGCAAGTCCTTGTTATAGGCCAGCGGAAGCCCTTTGAGAATGGTTAACAAGGCTGTCAGATGGCCAAAGATGCGGCCGGCTTTGCCTCGCAGGAGTTCCAAGGAATCCGGGTTCTTCTTTTGGGGCATCAGGCTACTGCCCGTCGTCACGGCGTCAGACAGTTCCAGCCAGCCAAACTCTGAACTGGAGTAAATAATCCAGTCTTCGGCCAGCCGGCTTAGGTGAGAGAGAACCAGAGACGCCGCGAAAACGAATTCAGCCAGGTAATCGCGGTCGCTCACTGCGTCCAGGCTGTTGCGTGTCAGCAGCGCGAACCCCAATTCCTTGCGCAGCGCCTCGCGATCCAATGGAAAGGCATTTCCCGCCAGGGCTCCCGAACCCAAAGGCATGACGTCGGTTCTTCGGAAGCAGTCGTCGAGGCGGTCATAGTCACGTTGGAACATTTCGAAGTAGGCCAGCAAATAGTGCGCAAAGAGAACGGGCTGGGCTTTTCGCAAATGGGTGTAACCGGGGATGACCACGTCCAAATGAGCCCGGGCGAGCGCCAGCAGGGCCTGGTTCAAACTGCGCAGCTGCGCCTGGACGCGGATAATCGCCCGCTTTAGGTAGAGCCGAGTGTCGAGGGCCACCTGATCATTGCGGCTGCGGCCGGTGTGAAGTTTCAGGGCCGGGTCACCGATCAGCTCGACCAGGCGTGCTTCTACGAAGCTGTGCACATCCTCGGCGTCGAACTCGTCGAGCCAGGACGGCTCTTTTTGAACCCGTTTCTTGATCTCGACCAGTCCCTTGCCGATTTGGCGGAACTCTTCGGCCGTCAAGATCCCGGCCTTCTCCAGCGCCGCGGCGTAGGCCAGCGAACCCTCAATGTCTTCCAAGATCAAACGGCGATCGTAGGGGAACGAGTTATTGAAGTGCTCAAAGGCCTTGTCGATTTCTTCCGTGAAACGTCCACCCCAGGTTTTCATGGCAGATTCTTATTCCGGTATTAGGTGTCCTGAGGCAAGCTGCCCTCAAGCCTCCCCGGCCGATTGCCTGGCGCTACCCAAGCAAGACTGAGTTCCTCAGATGACGCGGGCCGCGGGCTCGCGTCATTGGCTTTTCTTGGCCAGAGCTTGCACCTTTACGGGTAATCCAAACAGATTGATGAATCCTTCTGCGTCCTTTTGGTTATAGACGGCCTCTTCTCCGAAGGTTGCCAGGTCGGCGTGGTACAGAGAGTTTTTCGATTTCCGGCCGGCAACGATCAAATTGCCTTTGAACAATTTCAACCGCACAGATCCGTTCACGGGGCGCTGAGTGGCTGTCACGAAGGCGTCGAGGGCCTCTCGGATCGGGGTAAACCACTGTCCGTTGTACACCAGGTCGGCATATTTGAGGGCCAGCTGGTCTTTCATGCGGAGAATCTCTTTATCCAGGCAGATTGACTCAAGTTCGCGATGGGCTTGAACCAGGATGGTTCCTCCTGGCGTCTCATATGCTCCCCGGGATTTCATGCCGACCAGGCGATTCTCTACCAGATCGATCCTTCCGATGCCATGCTCGCCGCCGATCTTGTTCAGCTGGGTCAATAACTCCACGGGCGGAAGCTTCTTTCCATCGAATCCGACCGGTGTACCCTGCTCAAATTCGATCTCAATGTAACGAGCCTGGTCAGGGGCGTTTTCCGGAGAAACGGTCAGCTGCCACATGGAGTCCTCGGGTTCGCTGGCCGGATCCTCCAACACGCCTCCCTCGTGGCTGAGGTGCCAGATGTTGCGATCCTCACTGTAGTTTTTCTCTTTTGTGGCTCGGACCGGAACGTTGTGGCGGGCGGCGTAATCAATGGCATCCTCACGCGAGCGTATCGACCACTCTCGCCAGGGGGCAATGACCTTCAGATGAGGTGCCAGCGCCTTGTAAGTGAGTTCAAAACGAACCTGGTCGTTGCCTTTGCCCGTGCAGCCGTGGGCTACGGCATCGGCCCCTTCCTTTAAGGCCACTTCCACTTGTCGTTTAGCCAGGATCGGCCGGGCCATTGAAGTTCCCAAAAGATACTTTCTCTCGTAAATGGCGCCGGCACGGAGGGTCGGCCAGATGTAATTCCGAATGAACTCCTCTCTCAAATCCTCCACATAGAGCTTAGAGGCACCCGTCTTGAGTGCCTTTTCCTCAAGGCCCTCCAGCTCTTCCTCCTGACCAACATCGCCTGCCATGGCGATGACTTCGCAGTGATAGTTCTCTTTCAACCAGGGAATGATGACGGAGGTATCCAAACCTCCGGAATAAGCCAGAACCACCTTCTTGATCATGATTGAATTGTTTCCTTTCCTTGCTGGGACGCCATCTTAGTGCGTGCCCTCGCTGCTGTCGCTCATCAACAAGAATAAGATTGCCTTTTGCACGTGCAAGCGGTTTTCCGCCTGGTCATAAACGATCGATTGCGGCGAATCGATGACGCTGGGAGCTACTTCATAACCCCGATGGGCGGGGAGGCAATGCATGAAAAACGCATCCTTCCGGGCATGTGACATGAGCTCGCTGTCTACCCGGTAGTCAGCGAAGAGTCCAGCGCGATCCTCAGCCTCGGCTTCTTGTCCCATGCTGGCCCAAACGTCCGTGTAAACGACGCTGGCGTCCTTAACGGCTTCCGCTGGATCATTCAAGATCCGGATCTCTGCGCCGGTCTCCCGGGCTGCTTTCTCTGCTTCGCTCACGATGCGGTGATTCGGTTCGAAGCCCTCCGGAGTTGCGATGAAGAGTTTCACGCCGAGCTTAGCCGCTCCGTCTATCAACGAGTGGCAGGTGTTGTTGCCGTCGCCCACATAGCTGAACTTGATTCCCTTCAGACCTCCCAGCTTCTCGCGGACAGTAAAGTAGTCCGTCAAAGCCTGGCAGGGATGCAATAGATCGGTCAAGCCGTTGATGACGGGGATGTCGGCGTGCTCGGCCAGTTCCGCGACGGACCGATTCTTATAGGTGCGAGCGACGATACCGTGCAGCCAGCGCTCCAGGTTACGGGCCACGTCTTTGATGGACTCGCGCTCTCCCAGCTTGGCATCCGAGTGGTCCAGGAAGACGGCGTGGCCTCCCATGCTGGTCATGCCGACGTCGAAAGTAACGCGGGTCCGCAGAGAGGGCTTCTCGAAGATCAATGCCAGCGTCTTCCCGGACAGTGCTGTCGTATAGTCGCCGGGCCGCTGCTTGATCCGCTCCGCCGTTTCGAAGATCAACTGGATGTCCTCAACGGTGAGGTACGAGATCGAGATCAAGTCGGGTACGCTCAGTCTGTCGGTCGCCTGGAGTCGCGGTGACGGCTCGAAATGGGTTTTTCGTGTCATGAGCTCAATGTCCTCCACCTGCTAATTGACCAGCCGGCAGGGTCTCGGACTCAGGCACCTCGGTGTCAGCCAATACCTTGTCGAATACCCGGATGAACCTGCCGATCTCTTTCTTGGTGATCACGTAGGGAGGAAGAAACCTGAGCACACGATCGCTGGTGACGTTGATGACGAATCCAGCCTCCAGGCATCGGTTCACAACCTCCCGGCACGGGAAGCTCAACTCCATGCCCAGCATCAACCCTTCACCTCTCACGTCGACTACGAAAGGATGTCGCTCCTTCAGGTCCAGCAGCTTCTGCTTGAAAAATTCGCCGACCTCACAAACGTGCTCGATGAGACTCTCATCCTGCAGGATTTTGACGAATTCAAACCCGACGCGACAGGCCAATGGACCGCCTCCGAAAGTCGTTCCATGATCCCCTGGCTGGAACGTAGGGGCCAGTTGATCAGTCGTCAGAAGGGCACCCAGAGGAAATCCTAAACCCAGCGACTTGGCTAAAGTCAGGATGTCGGGCTTGACACCGGACTTTTGGAAATAGAAGTAGTGTCCGGTTCTTCCCATGCCACACTGAATTTCATCAAGAATCAGAAGGGCTCGATGCTGGTCGCACAAGTCACGAGCTGTTTTAAGGAACTCGGGAGTGGCAACGTGGATCCCGCCTTCGCCCTGAATAGGCTCGATGATCACGGCACAAACATTGGAATGGAACTTGGCCCTGAGGTCCTCCACGTCATTGAACCGTACGAAACGGAATCCCGGCACCAGCGGGGCAAACGGCTTCTGGTACTTCTCCGATGGCGTAGCCGAGAGGGCTCCGTAAGTTCGGCCATGAAAAGCATTCTCCATAGCCAGAATCTCGAATTTTTCTGCCCCCAGGTTGTTCTTGTAGACATAGGCTCGGGCCATTTTGAAAGCAGCTTCGGTGACCTCCGTCCCACTGTTGCAGAAGAACGCTTTGTCGAGCCCGGAAATTTCTTCCAGCTTTCCGGCCAGCAAGGCCTGGTACGGATGGTAGAAGAGGTTGCTGACGTGTACCGTCTTCTTGATCTGCTTTCGGATGACGTTGTTGATCCGCGGATGGTTGTAGCCCAGGGCATTGACGGCAATGCCTGCCAGCAGGTCCACGTACCGTTTCCCTTCGTAATCCACGAGCTGGCATTTGCGACCTTTTTGCACGAACAGGGGGTACTTCTTGTAGTTCCCAATCAGGACTTCTGCTTCCGACTTAATAATCTGGTTCAGATTCATGATCCCTCTTTCAGCCTTAACCATACCGGGCGTGGAGCGCAGAGTCAGCCGCCCTCAGGAAAGCGTGGTTCCGAGCGGCTGCCCCTGCAAGAGCACTCGGATCAGGCAGTTCGGTTCATTGCCCCCGACGATGTGGACCTGCTTCAAGCCTTCTTCCAACGCGCGCTCGCAAGCTCGAGTCTTGGGAAGCATGCCGTCTCTGATGATTCCAGCTTCCCGCAAGCCAGTGATGTCCGCCCGGCTCAAATGGGGGATGACCTGCCGGCTTTGATCCAAGATGCCGGGTACGTCCGTGAGAAACAGAAGGCGGTCCACACCAAAGATGAGTGCGGCTGCCGCCGCCATTTCATCCGCATTCACGTTGTAGTAGGCATGGTCTTCCCCAAGCGCGATGCAGGCGATGACGGGAACATACTTCTCCCGAAGTAAGGCGTCCACCAGGTCCGAGCTTCCCTTGACCACTTGACCTACGAACTGATAATCGACTGGAGCGGAGTCGGTATCGGGATCCTGGTATTTCCGGGCGATCAGGCACTCCCCGTCGCCTCCGCAAATGCCGACGGCCCGACGACCAAAGCGTGAAAAGGCCGCGACGATGTCCTTGTTCACCCAACCGGCCAGAACCATCTGCACCACTCGCAACGTAGCGGCGTCCGTGATGCGCAGCCCGTTGTGGAAAGAACTGGGGATTTCTAGCTGCTCGAGCGTCTGTTTGATCTGTTTGCCGCCACCATGGACGACGATGACCTCGTGATGGTGGTCCTGGAGCTCGATGAGTTGGCGGATTATTCTATGGAGGGCTTCCGCCTCCGTCAACAAGCTTCCACCCAATTTAACCAGAATGCGCAATTTCGCATCTCCCTTGGCCGAACCTGAGCTGCCGGCCACTTCAGACTCCAGAGTGAAGCCGAGGCCACCGGACCTTCTGCCGTTCCTTACAGCAGAGCGGTTGTCTCCCCGCATCCCAGCATCACGTTCAAATTCTGAACGGCTTGCCCGGCCGCCCCTTTGACCAGGTTATCGATCGATGACACCAGAACCAGCAACGACCGGTCGGGATCGAGCCGCCAGCCGATATCGCAGAAATTCGTGTGGTGGGTGAACTTCAGTTCAGGCAGCACGCCCCCGAACAATCGCACAAACGGCTCGTTGGCGTAAGCCTGACGCAAGCAGCTTTCCACCTGCTTTTCCGAGACCCCGGCCTTCACCCGCAAGTAGATCGTGGACAGAATTCCCCGATTGATCGGCAGAAGATGGGGCGTGAAGATGAGGTTGGGATTTCCCAGCTCCTGGCAGATTTCGGGGCTGTGCCGATGCATGAAGACGTTGTAAGCTTTGAAACTTTCGGTCACTTCGGAGAAGTGAGTGTTGGCCGTCGGCGACTTGCCCGCGCCGCTGACGCCGGACTTGGCGTCGCAGATGATGGTGACCCCCTCATCGACCAGGCCTTCCCGTTGCAAGGGAAGCAGAGGAAGAAGCACCGAGGTCGGATAGCAGCCGGGGTTCGCCACCAGTTGAGCATTCCGGACCCGCTCCCGAGCCCATTCGGTTAGACCATAGACGGCGGACTCCAGCAATCCGGCCCGTCGATGCTCAAAGCCGTACCACTTGGGATAGAGTCCCGCTTCCCGCAATCGAAAGGAGCCACTCAGGTCGATCACACGAAATCCTCGCTCCACCAGCTCCGGCACCAGTTCATGCGAAGTTTCGTTGGGCGTGGCCAACAACACGATCTCAATCTCCCGTTCGCGCAGCAGATCGAAGTCCAGAGGCTCAATGAGCTTGTCGCAGCGCTCCGCGAATTGCGGCAGCTCTTCGCTGTAGCGGCGTGGTTTTTGGCTGCTACGGTCCCGATTGGCGGTCATCAAAGTGTGCAACTCCACCGCCGGGTGCTTCAGAAGCAACCCAACCATTTCGACACCGGAGTAGCCGGTGGCTCCAATGATGGCAATCCTGGTTCGATTCGGCATGATGAGATCCTTGGGTTCAGGTGTTCAGCATGGCCAGCAGCCGATTGCGGACCGACGTCGCCTGGCGGGGAGCCTGTGTGACGACCAGGATGGTGTCGTCACCGGCCACCGTCCCGACGATCTCCTTCCACCCGAGGTTGTCCAGAGTCAAGGCCACGGGGTGGGCCCCGCCCGGGTCGGTCTTGACGACCAGCAGGTTTCCGATGGCGACCACCTCGTTGAGGAACTGGGAGATTGTGGGCTTTGCCGTCGCGAAACGAGGGCCGTTACGGCTCAACCCCTCCGGCAGCTTGTAGCCCTGGGCAGTCTTGACCAGATTCAGCTCCCGCAAGTCCCGGGATAACGTGGCTTGGGTCACGGAGAAGCCGTCTTCCTTCAAGCGCCGCCCCAGTTCCAGCTGACTGGAAATGGGTTGCACCTTGATCAACGTCAGGATTTTGCGATGTCGTCGGCTCTTGTCCATCTCAGGCTCCGCATATTTATGCGAGAGGAGCATAAGTATACAGCTGTCCAGACTCCTGTCAAGTGCGGATCGGCGAAAGCTTTGTGGGGGAAGCTGGTCTTAAGCAGCCGACTGACGGTTTCGGGGAGGGGAGGAACTCAGAATGGCGCGAATCTGCTCGTCGGTAACCGGCGGAAAGTCCTGGTAAAAGGCGGAAATCTGGAACCGAGCGGTGTCTTCGACGATGGCGCAGGTAGTCTGGTCGCAGTGATTCGAGACAAAGCGGTTGGCGCGAAAATGGCTGACCGGAACGGCCACCGTGACTTTCCCGGCACCCAGGCTCTTGACTGTTTCAATGGCGCTGAACATGGTCCAGCCCGTATGCATCCCGTCGTCGATGATCAACACGGTGGCTCCGCCGAGGTCGGACAGCAGAGCAGCTCCCCAGCTCTCCATTTGATCCACCAGTTTCTGGCGCTCCGTCTTAGCCATCTGATAGATTTCCTGACGGCTCAGACGGAGCTGGCCGACCAGAGGCTGGTTCAAGTGGGTTTCGCCCGAGCAGGTCACGTAACCGAACGGATTGCAGGGCGTCCAGGAGAGCGCCAGTGGCCGGATAGGAACGACGCTTATCGAGCAGCCCAGAGCCGCAGCCACGGGAGCGGCGGTCAGGATGCCACCTTTCGGAATGGCCAACAGCAGTGTTTCTCGCGAAAATGAGCTCTGAAGTTTGGAAACCAGTTGCCTGCCTGCGTCTTCACGGTTTTGGAAGGGAATCATGATCGACCTGGTCGTGAAATGGTGAGACTACCCTGTCGGTCCTTCCCTCCAGGGCGGGATAAGAATACGCGAAGCCGGAGGAAATGCAAGCCCAAATGGGTCACACCAAAGGGATAGGTGAAACAGTGGGTGTTGCGGTTCCCGGGCGGGAAAGTCTGTAGGGAGAAGAACATGGAAGGCTGCGCTTTCTGTCGGATCGTCGAGGGTCGGAGTGAGGCTCACATCGTTCATGAAGATTCAGTGTGCCTGGCGTTTTTGGACCAGCGCCCTTTGTTTCCGGGTCACTGTTTGTTAGTGCCAAAAACTCACTGCGAAACATTGGCCGACCTTCCCGTCGGTTTGTTGGGGCCCCTTCTGGCAGCAGCCCAGTTGTTGGCCCGGGCACTGGAGGAAGGGTTGTGGGCGGAGGGGAGTTTTGTGGCGATCAACAACCGGGTCAGCCAAAGTGTTCCCCATCTCCACGTCCATGTGGTTCCTCGTCGGAGGAAAGATGGCCTGAAGGGTTTCTTCTGGCCGCGTCAGGGTTATCGAGACAGTGCCCATCAAGAAAGCGTGGCTGAGACCCTGCGGCAGACACTCGCTCGGCTCAGAAAGGGCGGGGAGGCCGAAGGGGATCATCCTCCGCTCTGATCTGGTCCTCATCGCCAAATCCCAGAGTCTCCTGAGTTGGTGCCACAACGGCCTGAGGCCGGCGAAGGGCAATTTCGCTTTTGAATCAACATTCGTTTTGTGTATCATTCTGAACGGCTTCCGGTGCCTCTGACCCGCCCTTAGCTGGTTTCAACCGGCGCTTCATTGCATGACAATCCTGTCTTATTCCCAACTCTAAGGAGGCTTCATGAACGGATCCTGGAAGAAATACATGAAGGTGGGCATCGTCCATTTCATGGCTTTTCCGGAGGTGTTAAAGGGCGAAGGCCCTGTATTGGAAACACTTGAGAAGGTGTTGAGCGACGATTTCTTCGACGTGATCGAGATCACTACGATCAAGGACCAAAGCGTCCGAGCCAAAGCCAAGCAGATGCTTGAGAGCAGCAAGATGACCGTGACTTTTGGCAGCCAGCCGGTTCAGTTGGTCAACAAGCTCAACCTCAACAGCTTTGATGAGAGTGAACGGAACAAGGCGTTGGACATGTGCAAGGCCTGTGTAGATGAAGCGGCCGAGATGGGAGCAGTGGGCGTGGCTTTTTTGAGTGGACCGGACCCAGGCCAAGAGAAACGGAAGGAAGCCACCGAGCTGCTAGTGGATTCTCTCAATCAGATCTGTGCTCATGCCAGTTCTCACGGTCCAATGAAGGTGGTTGTGGAGACCTTCGATCAGGACATCGACAAGAAGGCTTTGATCGGACCCAATGCCGACGCTGTCGTGCTTTCCGATCGGATTCGCAAGAAGCATCCGAATTTTGGCCTGATGCTGGATCTGAGCCACCTTCCGCTTCAGCATGAGACTACTGAACACGCCTTAGAGGTCGCCAAAGCACACTTGGTCCACGCTCACATGGGCAACTGCGCTATGAGAGACAAGAGTCACCCTGCTTACGGCGATCAGCATCCTCGCTTTGGCGTACCGGGAGGCGAAAACGATGTTCCTCAGGTGGTTGAGTACATCCGGAAACTCATTCAAATCGGCTACCTGAAAGAAGGCAGTCCCCAAATTCTCAGTTTCGAAGTCAAGCCCATGGCGGGCGAGAAAAGTGAGATCGTGATTGCCAACGCCAAACGGACACTGCGCGAAGCGTGGGAACTGGTCTGAACTCCTGAACAACTCGTCTCGTCGAGTACCGAGGGCTATTATGGCAGAGAAATTGAAAGGTAACTTGCTCGTGGGGCAGTCCGGTGGCCCCACAGCCGTGATCAACAGCAGTCTGGCGGGAGTTGTC
The DNA here is from genome assembly GCA_040753175.1 of Acidobacteriota bacterium. GTDB lineage: Bacteria > Acidobacteriota > Terriglobia > Versatilivoradales > Versatilivoraceae > JBFMEW01. Next base: position 71,069 of record JBFMEW010000031.1, read on the forward strand.
CAGGAAGCCATGAAACACGATCAGATCCAAGGGATCTACGGGATGGTTCACGGCGTTCAGGGACTGCTCAAGGAAGAAATGATCGATTTGCGCCGCGAGAGTCCCGAGAACATCGAGCTTCTTCGTCAGACGCCGTCGGCGGCTTTGGGATCGTGCCGGCGGAAATTGAAGGAAGAGGACTACGATCGCTTGATCGGCATCTTCCAAAAGTACAACATCCGGTACCTGCACTATATTGGCGGCAACGACTCTCAGGACAGCTCCTATCAGCTCAGCAAGCTGGCTCGAGATCGCGGTTTTGACATGCGAGTGATCGGCATCCCGAAAACGATTGACAACGACCTGGCGGTAACCGATCACAGCCCTGGCTACGGCAGCGTCTCTCGCTTTATTGCCCTGGCCACGCGAGATGCCGGTTTGGACACGGAAGCCATTGGTGTGGTAGATACGGTCAAGGTAATTGAGATTATGGGGAGAAATGCCGGTTGGATTACTGCCAGCGCGGCCCTGGCCAAAGAGGAACCGGACGACGCGCCCCACCTGGTCTATGTTCCCGAACGGCCGCTCGATCTGGAGCGCTTTGCCGGCCACGTTCAAACGGTATACGAGCGGCTGGGCCACGTTGTGATTGCCGTCTGTGAAGGACTGAAGGGCCAGGGCGGAGAATCGATTGTGGCTTCGGGATCGACGATCGATGTGGACTCCTTCGGTCACAAGCAGCACGGGGGGGTGGGGGATTTCCTTTGCAGCGTGATCAAAGAAAAGCTGAAGTTGAAGGCCCGCTGTGATAAACCCGCCACCATCCAGAGAGTCTCGATGATCGCTGCCTCCCCCGTGGATCTTGAAGAGGCCTATCAGGTCGGTGTCATGGCCGTTCGCCATGCCGTCGCAGGCCAAAGTGATCAGATGGTGACTCTGGAGCGGGAATCGGGTCCCACTTACCGCTGCACGACCGGATTGGCTACTCTGGTGGATGCGGCCAACAAGGAAAAGAAGATGCCGGATCACTTCATCAACCAGGAAGGGAACGGTGTCACCGAGGCGTTTCTGGAGTACGCGCGCCCATTGATGGGCCGGACGCTGCCCAAGTACGCTCGACTCAAGAAACATCGCGTTCAGATTTAGGTTTTGTATCCGTTATTGATTGATGACCGCCCGGATTCGGGATGCGTGTGGGCACGCTCACCCTCCGGGACACTGAATTTCGAAGGAGGCCTTATGGCATATTCCATTGGTAACTACCAATTCAATCTCGAAGAGTTCTTCCCGCCTGCGCTTAAGGACATGATCACCGACGTGCGAGTGAATCATCCGCATGTTCCTTTCAACGAGGCGCAGGAGCGGAAACGCCGCAGCGTCCTGACAAGCGGAGGCAAGCTGACCATTCTGGCTGCCGACCATCCCGGCAGACGGGTCACCAGCTCGGGGGACAACCCGACCGTTATGGGCGACCGGGTTCAGTATCTGGGCCGCATTCTGCGAGTCCTTACTGCCCGAGAGGTGGATGGCATCATGGGGACCACCGACATCATCGAGGAACTCCTGATCGTGAATTACCTCCTGAAGCAGAAAGGGGGCGCCGGTTTTCTGGACAACAAGGTCATCCTGGGTTGTATGAATCGGGGCGGCCTGGCGGGTACGAGCTTCGAGATGGACGATCGGTTTACCTCGTTCACGGCCGAACGCATTCACAAAATGCGACTCGACGGAGCCAAGACCATGGTCCGCATCGAAGACAGCGAGGAATACTCCTTGCGCACCATCGAGTACAATGTTCAGGCCATCAACCAACTGAATCATTTTGGCATTCCTGCTTTTGTGGAACCGCTCCCTGCCAAGAAGGAGGACGGCAAGTACAAGGTACAGAAAAAGGCCGACGCTCTGATCAAGATCATGGGTGTCGCCTCCGCGCTGGGCGATAGTTCGACGGGACTCTGGCTCAAGATTCCTTACTGCGACGGGTACGAGCGCGTAGCCCGAGCCACGTCTCTCCCGATCCTCATGCTGGGCGGCGAATCCACCGGCGATCCCACAGGGGTGATCCAGGAATTTTCGAAAGGCATGCAAGCCGGGAAGAACGTCCGGGGTGCTCTGGTTGGCAGAAATGTGACCTTCCCCGGGAATGACGATCCCCGGGCCGTTGCCGGAGCCATCCATCGAATTGTCCATGAGGGTTTCACTGCCGAACAGGCCGTGGATCACCTGATGGCGGTTCGAGGTCAGGAAATGGATGCACTGACTCGTTATCTTGGCTAGCGATCGCTGAAAGCGGATGGCAGTCCGGCGCGTGGAAGGCCCGCCGAAGTGGGACGGCGTGTATTCGTGCCATGCTGGGTGGGCTTTCCCGCGAGTGCCGGATGGGATTGCTGAGAGTCGACAATTCATCATGCCAGTTGACGGGTGATGTGAGTCGTCTTCTCTCAGAGGTGTGTCGGCCTGTCTTTCCATCTTTCGATTTCAAGGAGCGGTGTGGTGAAGAGATCCTCGTCTCAAACGTTGGGCGTGATGTCAGTGGTCATTGCCATCTGGGTTTTGGGATGGATGGCCGGGTGCAGCCAAAGGACTTCGTCCTCCAAGGCCATTGGAGTGACGCTTCTCACCAAGGAGCATGTCTTTTACCGGGACTTGGAGAGCGGCTTGCGCAATGCCGCGCGGGAGAGAGGATATGAACTCCTGATCACCTCGGGTGATTGGGATCTGGCCAAGCAACAGGGACAGGTGGAGAATTTTATCGTACAGAAGGTCTCTGCAATTGTCGTTTGTCCCGTCAACTCCAAAGGCATTGAACCGGCCATCGACAAAGCCAATCGGGCAGGGATTCCGGTGTTTACGGCTGACATCAAGTCTGACGGGGGACAGGTGGTATCGCACATCGCCTCGGATAACTTTTTGGGCGGGAAACTCGCCGCCGAGTACATGGTGAAAGCTTTGGACGGCAAAGGGAAAATTGCCATCATCGATCAGCCCATTGTGGAGTCTGCCATCGAACGCGTGAGAGGCTTCGAAGAAGTCCTGAAGCAGTATCCCGAGATGCAGGTCGTAGCCAAGCCCACGGGTGACGGAGTGCGCGACAAGGCGATGAAAGCCGCGGAAGATCTGTTGCAAGGCTTCGCTGACCTCCAGGGAATATTTGGAATCAATGACGATAGCGCTCTGGGGGCGCTGTCGGCCATCGAGTCGGCCAAGCGAAGTGGGATCATCATCGTAGGCTTTGACGCCATTCCAGAAGCCCGGACAGCCATTCTACGGGGGAGCGCCCTCATTGCCGACGTGGTGCAGAATCCGGGCGAAATCGGCCGCAAGACCATTGAGACGATCGACCGTCACCTCAAGGGAGAATCGGTTCCCACCCTCATTCCCGTCGAGGTAACGGTCGTGGATCGGCAGTCCCTGGAAAAATCAGGAGGCCAACCCTGACGCTGGACGGTGACCATGCCGCTGCTTGAAATGCGCGACATCTCGAAACAGTTCCCGGGCGTGTTGGCCCTCGACAGGGCCCACCTCTCCGTGGAGGCCGGGGAATGCCATGCCCTGGTCGGCGAGAACGGTGCAGGGAAGTCGACGTTGATGAAGGTTTTGTCGGGTGCCTATCGGGCGGACTCGGGAACCATCGAGTTCGATGGCTCCCTACGAAATATCGACTCGCCTATTACGGCCCGCCAGTTGGGCATTACGATGATCCACCAGGAGCTGAACCTCCTGCCCGAGTTGACTGTGGCTGAAAACATCTTCTTGGGCCACGAAATCGTGCGAAGGCCGCTGGGATGGTTGGACAAGCGGGCCATGGAGGCCCAGGCCGAGGACTTGTTGGAGAGTTTCGGACAGCAGATCAATGGACGAATCCTGGTCAAGAAAATCAGCCTGGCCCAGCAGCAGATGGTGGAAATCGCCAAGGCTCTTTCCGTGCAGTCGAAGCTCATCATCATGGATGAACCTTCGGCGATTTTGACGGACCGTGAGTTGGCGGAGCTCTTTGACCTGATCGGAAGACTGAAAACGCAGGGCGTTGCGATTATCTACATTTCGCATCGCCTGGAAGAAATCTCCAAAGTTTGCGATCGGGTGACCATCATGCGAGACGGTCGGACCATTCAGACGGAGGTGACTGGAAAGCTCAGTCAGGACCAGATCATCCGGTTGATGGTGGGCCGCGAGATCGGGGAGTTCTTCCCCTCAGAGCACTCCACGCCGGGGGAGGAAGTATTGCGACTGGAGTCGATTGGCTTGCGAGGGAAATTGCGCAACATCAACCTGAGCCTCCGTTGCGGCGAGGTCCTGGGCTTGACAGGACTGGTTGGTGCCGGTCGGACGGAATTGGCCAGGGTCATTTTTGGTGCGGATCAACCCGATAGCGGGCGGATGTTCCTCTCGGGAACGCCGGTGACTTTCCGTTCCCCCCGGGAGGCCATTGATGCGGGCATTGGTCTTCTCACCGAGGATCGGAAGGGCCAGGGCCTGGTGCTGAACATGAAGGTTCGCGAGAACACCACACTGGCCCGTTTGAGGCGTCTGGTTCGACGCGGTTTCATCGACATCGGCGCGGAAAAGAAAGTGACCGGGAAATTTATCCAGGATCTTCTGATCAAGACCCCCTCCACCGAGCAGATGGTTCGCAACCTGAGTGGAGGGACGCAGCAAAAGGTTGTTCTGGCCAAGTGGCTGTTTACGGAAAGTAAGGTGCTGGTATTCGACGAGCCCACACGGGGCATCGACGTGGGGGCCAAGGCGGAGATCTACCAGTTAATGTGGCGGCTTGTCTCCCAGGGGATCGCGATCCTCATGATTTCATCGGAGTTGCCCGAAGTGCTCAAGATGTGCGACCGCATCCTGGTGATGCATGACGGGGCAATCACTGGGGAATTAACACGGCAGGAAGCCAACCAGGAGAGAATCATGGCTCTGGCGATGGGGCTGAGCCAACCTACGTCCATCTCATGACTGCGCTTTCGCCTGCATGGCTCAACAAGGCGTCCCAGTTCCTGATTGTTGTTGCGGTCCTGGTAGAGTGCCTGATCTTTGCGGCTCTCTCGCCTAGCTTCCTGACCATCGAGAATTTCCTGAATGTGGCGCTGCAAATCGCCATTTACGGGGTACTGGCGGTCGGCATGACCCTGGTGATCATCACCGGGGGGATTGATCTGTCAGTGGGCTCCATTGTGGCGCTAGCCGGAGTGGTTGCGGCCAGCCTCATGGAGCAGATGTCCGGGCAGGTCTCGCTGGGCATAGCCGTGGCCATCGGGGCTGGTATTTTGATCGGGTTGGCCTCGGGTGGCATTTCGGGGCTGATGGTTACCCGACTGCGAGTGCCGCCATTCATCGTCACTCTGGCGCTGATGACAATTGCACGCGGAGTGGCGTTCATCTGGACCGGCGGATTTTCGATCGGCAATCTGCCCCTTGGATTTGGCTTCTTGGGACGGGGGCACCTGGGCCCCTTGCCCGTTCCGGTGGTTATCATGGCGGCGGTGTTTATCGGTGGCTACCTGCTGCTTTCAAAGAGTCAGTACGGGCGCTATATTTACGCGATCGGGGGCAATGAAGAGGCCAGCCGTCTGTCGGGCATCGATACGCGTCGGGTGGTTCAGCACGTTTATCTGCTCAACGGCGGCTTGGCAGGCCTGGCGGGCATTACCCTGGCGTCGCGGCTCGGGGCCGGCGTGCCCAACTCCGGCCTGCAATACGAGCTGGATGTTATCGCCGCGGTAGTGGTGGGCGGTACCAGCTTGATGGGCGGCATCGGAAGTATCAGCGGAACCTTTTGGGGCACGGTGTTCATTGGAATTCTGAACAATGGACTGAACCTGGCTAACGTTGACCCCTATACACAAAAAGTAGCACTCGGTGCGGTCATCCTGCTGGCTGTGCTTTTGGACCGGATCAAGAAGTAGAAACCGAGCGGCCCGCTCGCGTTCGCCATTCGGCTGTCGCGAGTCGCAATGAACTGTTGGCGTCAGGGAGGCAGGCGATGAATCACTATCTCGGAGTCGACATTGGGACGACTGGTAGTCGTGCCGTCCTGATCGACGAAACCGGTAAGGTGTTGGGCGGCCGGTCGGCGGATCACGAGCCCATCAGCACGCCCCAACCACAATGGGCTGAGCAGAATCCTGAAAACTGGTGGCTGGCGGCCCGGCAGGCGATTGGTGCCGTTCTTCAAGCGACCGGTATCCACGGAGAGTCGGTGAAGGGAATTGGGCTGTCTGGGCAAATGCACGGACTCGTACTCTTGGACAAGAACTCCCAGGTGATCCGACCCTCGATCATCTGGTGCGATCAGCGCTGTCAGGCTCAGGCCGACCAGATCACCAGCACGGTGGGATACGACCGCCTCATCGATGTGACCTGCAACCCTGCCTTGACTGGCTTTACCGCGCCCAAATTGTTATGGGTGCGGGAGCACGAGCCCGAGGCCTACCGTCGAATCCAAAAAGTACTGCTTCCCAAGGACTACATTCGCTTCCGGCTCACAGGTGAGTTTGCAGCCGAGGTTTCGGATGCTTCCGGTACGACCCTGTTCGACGTGATCCGCAGGCGCTGGTCACAAGACATTATGACCGCCCTCGAGTTGGACCCCACGTGGTTCCCCACTGTTCGCGAATCAGTCGAAGTTTCCGGGCAGTTGACTGCGGCGGTGGCCTCCGAATTGGGCTTGAAGGCAGGCACTCCCGTGGTGGGTGGAGGGGGAGACCAGGCGTCGGGAGGCACCGGAAACGGTATCGTGGCGCCCGGCATTGTCTCCAGTACTATTGGGACGTCCGGTGTGGTGTTCGCCTTCGTTGACAAGCCGGCTCGGGATCAAAAAGGGAGGGTGCATACCTTCTGTCATGCAGTGCCGCAGCAATGGCACGTCATGGGAGTGACTCAAGGCGCAGGCCTCTCGCTACGGTGGTTTCGCGACCACTTTGGAGGTCCGGAACTCTCGCTGGCATCCTGGCTCAAGAGAGACGCTTACGAGTACCTAACGGAACAGGCGGCTCAGGCCCGCCCCGGTTGTGAGGGACTCATCTTCCTGCCTTACCTGATGGGAGAGCGAACACCTCACTTGGACGCCAACGCCCGGGGCGTATTCTTCGGACTGACCGCCCGTCACACCCGAGCGGACATGGTGCGAGCCGTTTTGGAAGGGGTGGCTTACAGCCTGAAAGACTCGTTTGAGATCTTTCGCGAGATGCAGGTGCCGGTCAAGCAGGTACGAGCTTCAGGGGGCGGTGGTCGCAGCGCGTTATGGCGCCAAATCCAGGCCGACATCTTCGACACCGAAATCTGCACGGTTGCCGCCGACGAGGGGGCGGCCTTTGGGGCGGCCATTCTGGCGGCCGTGGGAACGGGCGCTTTTGACTCCGTGCAGGAAGCCTGCAATCAGGCCATTCAGTTGACGAATTTCACGAGCCCCAACCCGGCAAACCGCCGCCGCTATCGGGACTACTACGAGATCTATCGCTCCCTTTATGGAACGCTCAAGTCCAGCTTTGACCGAGTTACAGAGGTGGTGCGCGGAGATCGGTAGGTGCGGAAGGTCTGAGATGATTCCGATCAAAAGAAGAGCGCCGGCTATCGCTGGATGGAGCCTCAACCGGTGGAGTTTTCCAAGCGGTGGCGTGAGATGCCAATCCCTTAACCGGGCGGAGAGAGTATGACTCGTTTTGCAATCGGCGTGGACTTGGGGGGAACCAATCTGAGAGTGGCCGCCGTGAATGAGAACGGCGGTCTGTTCGATCAGATCAGCCTCCTGACCCAGGTAGAACGCGGTCGAGAAGACGTCGTCGAGCGGCTGACAGGAGGGATTCTGGAACTGGCCCGGCGTTGGAAGGATCGCTATCACCTCGTGGGGATTGGAGTGGGAGTGCCCGGAATCCTCCGGCTAAAAGACGGCGTCCTGTTGGCTTCTCCGAATCTGCCGGGGTGGGAAAACTTCAACGTTAGGGCGCTCATCTCCCGCCGCCTCAATAGTCCGTTCTTTCTTGAGAACGATGCCAATGCAGCGGCTCTAGGCGAAAAATGGATTGGTTCCGGCAAGAATGTGGATCATCTTTGTTTTCTTACCATGGGCACCGGCATTGGCGGCGGCCTCATTTTGAACGGAAGGATCTGGCACGGAGCTTTCGGGATGGCGGCGGAGCTGGGGCATGTCACGATCTATCCAGATGGACGCCCGTGCGCCTGCGGAAGTCGCGGGTGCCTGGAAGCCTATGCCGCCGCTTCCGCAGTCGTCCGTGCGGCCCAGGAACGGCTTTCAGAAGGCAAGGCCAGCCCTGCCCTGAAAGATGCAGCAGCCAGCGGCGCCAAGTTGACCTCGGCTCTCATCTATCAGCTGGCCCGTCAGGGTGACGAGTCCTCAAAAGCCATCTTCGCCGAAGTGGGGCGCGCCTTGGGGATGGCCATTGCCAATTTCATCAACATCTTTGATGCGGAGATCTTTGTCCTGGGTGGTGGTGCTGTGGACGCTTGGGACGCCTTTGAAGCCAGCATGTTTGAGGAAGTGGCCGCACGTTCCTACGTTTACCGAAACGATCCTCGCCAAATCGTCAAATCGAGTCTCGGCAATCAGGCTGGTATCTTCGGAGCGGCCTGCCTGGCCTTCCAGAATCAGGCCTGAACTTGACCCGGCTACAAGAGCAGCCTGACCGCAAGTCGACGTCCCAACTGTACCTGTTTCCCTTGAATCGGCAGAACTAGAATGTATCCTGAGTCACTAAGAAGAGGTCGAATTTCATGACTGAATTTGAACGCATCAAACGTTTGCCTCCCTATGTTTTCAGTATCGTGACGGATTTGAAGACCAAAGCCAGACGGGCAGGGGAGGACATCATCGATTTGGGAATGGGGAACCCGGACTTGGCCACCCCGCCACACATCGTGAATAAACTGATCGAGGCTGCCCAAAATCCCCGCAACCATCGGTATTCGGCTTCCAAGGGAATCTATCAGCTGCGGCTGGCGATTTGCGAATGGTACAAGCGTCGCTATAGTGTCGAGCTGGATCCCGACTCGGAAGCCATCGTGTCAATCGGCGCCAAGGAGGGCCTGTCGCACCTCGTCCTGGCGATGCTGGGCCGCGGAGAGACTGCCTTCGTACCCAACCCAACCTATCCGATTCACCTTTACTCAGTGTTGATCGCAGGTGGCGACGTTCAGAGTATTCCCATGTTGCCCGGATACGATTTTGTCGAGGAGCTGGAGAAGCGTATCAAGTTGGTCTGGCCTCCACCAAAACTGCTGATCTTGTCATTCCCTCACAACCCCACCACTCAGGTGGTAGACCTCGCCTTTTTCCAGAAGATTATCGAGTTTGCCGAAGCCAACAAGCTCTTGGTCATTCACGATCTGGCATACGCCGACCTCGTCTTTGACGGATATCAGGCCCCCAGCATCCTCCAGATCCCTGGAGCGCGTAACCGGGCGGTGGAGTTCTTCAGTCTCTCCAAGAGTTACAACATGGCCGGATGGCGGGTGGGTTTCTGCGTTGGCAATCGGGAAATCGTCCACGCGCTGACGCGGATCAAAAGCTATCTTGACTACGGGACCTTCCAGCCGATTCAGATCGCGGCCATCGCGGCACTACGGGGTCCCCAGGACTGTGTGACAGAGATTGTGTCCACGTACCAGACCAGGCGCGACGCTCTCTGCGACGGACTGAGCCGAATCGGATGGTTGATCGAAAAGCCGAGAGGCACCATGTTCGTTTGGGGAGCCATTCCTGAGAAGTATCGGTCCCTTGGGTCTCTGGAGTTCTCGAAGCTCCTCATCCAGGAGTCCAAAGTGGCGGTCAGCCCCGGCATTGGATTCGGCGAATACGGCAACGACTACGTTCGCTTTGCCCTCGTGGAAAATGAACAGCGGATCCACCAGGCGGTTCGCGGCATCCGGCGTTTGCTCCGCTGAGAGAGGGTTGCGCCTGTTTGGGAGGACGCTTCCGGCGTTTTGTGCCCCTCAGAGGTCTGGGGCTTCGAACCCAGGCACTGTGTTCGGAAAACGACGATCCCCGTAACACCACTCCAAACCGTTTTTCAGCCCCGGCATGTCCTAGCTGCCCAACGGCTTGTCGATTTCTGCCCGGGTTCAGGTTGCAATCGAATGGGTCCGGCCGTATCATCATGTCAACCGACAGAGATTGGCAACGCATCGGGGGTGTGGTCCCTACCATGGGTTTCCGTAAGATCCGATTCACTGTTTACATCATCCTTCTGGTATTGTCGGCTTCCTCAGGGCGAGCTGAGCTGAAGGACCAGAAGATTTACGAAGAAATCACGTTCAAGAGTTCCGACGGGCTGAAAATCTACGGTTACCTGTACCGGCCTAGCGGCAAGGGACCCTTCCCGGCGATCGTTCGGGTCCATGGAGGCGTCCACGGCCAAGCCAGGATGCGCGACGAAGACTTTTTCGTGAACAATGGTTATGTGGTGTGCGATGTGGATTACCGTGGCAGCGACGGACATGGCAAGGACTATCGGAACAGGCTGGCCATGGGAGACAAGGAGGTGGACGACGTCATCGCTGCGGGCAAGTTCCTGCAGACGTTGTCTTACGTTCGTAAAGACAAGATCGCGGTGACCGGTGACAGCCGAGGAGCCTATATCACCTATTGTGCCGTGGCTCGCCCGAGCCCGTTCAAAGCGGCCGTTGCCGTCGCGGGATTTACGGATCTGGTCAAGCAGTATGAGTACGAAGCCGAAATCTCGCCCCACTTCCAGGGCATGCAAAAGCTGATGGGCGGTTCGCCCTACACGGCTGCTGACCGATTCAAGGACCTCTCCCCGGTGCACTTCGCAGGAAAGATCAACGTCCCCGTCCTTGTGCTACATGGTAACAACGACCGCCTGGTTCTTCCGGAACATTCCTGGGATATGGCCAACAAGCTGTTCGAGAATCAGAAGGAACACGACATCATTGTCCTGTACAGCCCGGAGGAGGACACCGGGCACAATATCAAAGGTAAGGCGCTCGAAGTCGCGCACCAACACATGCTGAACTGGTTCAACAAATACCTTTTCCCGGACACCAAGAAGAAATAGCCCTGCTCGTTTCACTCCCTGTATAATCCACATCGACATGAACTCGAAGAAGGCCCTGGCGCCGCGTTCCCGCCTGCGTCCCACCGCTGCCACTCCGCTTGAAGCCGTCCAGAATCTGACCGAAGCTTGGATCAATAAGGATGCTGCCGGAATGTCCGAGTGGCTGACCGATCACATCACCGAAATCGGGCCCGCCCACCGGTTTGCGCTCAACGGTAAACCGGGCTTCTTGAGAAAGTACCAGGCCTATTTCATGGGAGCGCTCCGGGTGAAGGAATATCGCATTCTCCGGCCCAAGATCGTCGCTCTCACTCCGCGCCTTGCCCTGGTTCACTTCTCCTACCGAATGATCACCCAGACGGATTCTGTGGTCGAAAGAACCAGAGGGAAGGAAAGCATGTTGGTTGAGAAGATCGGCGCCTCCTGGAAGGTGCGATTTATCCACTGGCATCGTGATCCGGATTTGCCCGGAGGCCTATGAACAAAACCGCCGAGAGAATGCGTTCTTTTCTGCTCGAGACTCTCGCGGAGGGGTACGACCGAAAAGCCTGGCATGGCCCGAATCTAAGAGGTGCGATCCGTGGCCTTAAGGCTCCTGATGTCTATCGACGTCCGGCTTCCAAGCGACACAATATCTATGAGATCGTTTTGCATGCGGCCTATTGGAAGTACGTGGTCAGGCGCCGTCTGCAGGGGGACCGGAGAGCTTCCTTTGGCCGGAAGGGTAGCAACTGGTTTCCTTCGCCCACCAAGCCCTCCGAGATTGATTGGAAGAATGCCGTGAAACTGCTTCGTGAAGAACAGCAGAAGCTGGTGCTTGCCGTGACCGCCTTGCCAGACAGAGCGTTTCAACCCTCTTCCAGTGGGAAGTCGTCTCAGATTGTTCGATTGGTTCACGGTATCGCGGCTCACGATGTTTATCATGCCGGTCAGATTCAGTTGTTGAAGCGGCTGATTCGCCGCAGATGATTGGTAGGCCTCTGGCGTGCTGACGAGCTGGGAGGAATCCCAGTGCGGCGGTAAAGTCGTCGTGCCCTGGAGACAGAGGTCGGATTCCAAGTATCCTCCGAGGTGGCGTCGCGGAGCGACGGCCTAATGTGGAAGGGCACCCTTCGACGGGCCTTCGTTTCGTTGACTTCGAAAATTCATTGTGTTAGAACTCTGCACGCATCCTGACAAAGCCGCCCGAAGTGTCATAGGAAATAGCATTTATCAAAACATTCAGCGCTGTACAAGAAATCGGTTTAGGAGGCCGTGCCTGAGGCCGGACAGCTGAAGGCGAGAGTCGGCCGATTTCCAAGAGGTTTGTGTGGTATTGTTCCATACCTGAGCGGACTTCCTGCAGAACCTCCCGCTCGATCTGATGTTGCTGTCGCCCTCCATTACTCTTGAGGAGGTCCGATGAATTTTCTGGAACTCATCTGGGTTATCCCCCTGCTTCCCGCTGCCGGCGCGGCTGCCAACGGCCTAGTCGGCAAACGACTTCCCAAGAAACTCATCAGCCTCATCGGCTGCGGTCTGGTGGGGCTCTCCTTTGTTCTGGCCCTGGGCGCGGTTGGTCAACTATTGCAGTTGCCCTCTCACGAGCGTCTGTACCGAATGAATTTGTTCACCTGGATTCCAGCCGGCATGGGCGAGGTCCGTTCCGGAGAGATTGCTCAGTTCTTGATCAATTGGGGGTTCCAACTGGACCCCCTATCGGCGGTCATGGTGCTGGTGGTGACCGGAGTTGGGTTCGTCATCCACATTTATTCGGTCGGTTACATGGCCCACGAGGGTGGCTACTACCGGTTCTTCTGCTACCTGAACCTGTTCATGTTCTCGATGTTGACCTTGGTTTTGGCCAACAACTTTGTCTTGATGTTTGTGGGCTGGGAAGGGGTGGGGCTTTGTTCTTACTTGCTGATCGGCTTCTACTTTCACAAAAAGAGCGCCAGTGACGCCGGCAAGAAGGCCTTCATCGTGAACCGGGTGGGTGATTTCGGGTTCATGCTGGGAATATTCCTCATCTTCTCGGTGTTCGGATCGCTGGATTTCAGTGAAGTCTTTTCGTTGGTCAAGCAGAAGGCCGCCGCTCAGCAATTGCTGGTGGGCGACGTGACAATCACCGCCATCTGCCTGCTGTTGTTTGTGGGAGCGACGGGGAAGTCGGCGCAGGTTCCGTTGTATGTGTGGTTGCCGGATGCGATGGAGGGTCCGACGCCGGTCAGTGCGCTGATTCATGCGGCGAC
>JBFMEW010000032.1:0-81295 GCA_040753175.1 Acidobacteriota bacterium
TCATTCTGCAGAGCGCACGGGTCTATCCCTTCGGTGAAGAGCTCAGCCCGGCCACGGCCAACGACCGCGACAAGTTCGCCACCTACCACCGCGACAACTCCACCGGCTTGGATTACGCCATGAACCGTTACTACGGCAGCACGCTGGGAAGGTTTCTGACGCCGGACCCATCGCGGCGCTTCAATCCTACCGATGCGCGGAGCCTCAACCAGTACAGCTACACCGGTGGTGATCCGATCAACAATACAGATCGAAGCGGCTTGTACTGGGCCATACTTGGATGCGAGGATAGTGGCTACCTCGATGCCGAATCAGAAATGGCGGGGATTCCCTGGCAAAGATGCTCCTACGTTTCGGTTGAAGAGTTCGACGTACCACTTTTTGTTCTTCAAAGGGCCCGACCGGGTGGAGGAAGAGGGGGCACCCCGGGTATCAAGACTGCTCAGAATCACTTAATCAAAACTTCAAGAGGCGAATTCAAATCGAAGCAGAAGTGCCGAGATTTCTTTGCAAAGCTCATCGAGCAGAACAACCTGGATGCGACTGTGGACAGCTTGATGGATCAGGTGCAGAGCACCGCTGGAGAGGCTGCCGGTCATGTCTATGATGGTCCAAGCTCTACGACGCCGCTCGACGAGGAGAAGTTTCCAGGCCACGCCACAAAAAACTTGAAGACCGTTGGAGACTACTTCTCAACGCCTCCCTACCAGGAAGCACTGTCGCAAGTGAACGGAGCTGCCATTTGGATGCGTGAAGCTGATGGGACGGGTCTGTTTGGAAGCCCTTATGACGGGAGTTATGGGCTGGGCACACTGATGCACGAGCTATTTCACAAGAGGTCGGTTGGCGGCGGATTCACCGGTCACCAGCAACTGGAAGATGCACTGAGAGGAATCGGAGGATTCGAAAGCGCCCTCACGAAGGACAATATAAGCCACAGTTTGGGGAAAGTATGCTTCTAGACTCGACAATGGTTTCGAAGTGGACCAGGCACGGCATCATGATGGCCCTACTGACAATGCTCCAGGCAATCAGCGCGTGCGCTGCAGACCCTCAGTTGCCCTGCTTTATTGAGGTGCCGGTCTATGACCCTCACGGTGTCCGGCTGCCGTTTGAGATCATAGCCGTTAACCCGGCCTACGGAGACACAAAGGTTGATCTCTTGAAAGACACACGCACGAGACACGAGCTGTCTACAAGAGGGGATCATCTGTTCTTTGCGGAGTCTGTACTCCGAAGATCCCTTAACATCACTCTGTCGGACGACAAAGGTGCAGTGATTAAGAGGAAGATCAGTTTGTGGGGATGCCAGCAACGTTGGTCCATTCAGCACGGGAGACTGGAGACTGGTGGGGACAGTGCTTGGTCACTTATCAAGGGACGAATCCATGGGTGTCCAGTCACTGGAGACTGGTGGATCCGTGCCATGCCCATGTTTGAGATGGGCAGCCTGAGCTACGAAGGCTACATCAGTCGGGCAAATGGGTCATTTGAGATAGCGGTTGGAGAAGGGGGAGGGCGCCACATCCTTGTGATTGGAAAAGACCGGGCGCCCGTGAAAGTTCTGGCCATTGACGTTGTTGGAGCGGGCATGAACGACGCTGGCACTGTCGACCTTGCAGGGTCTTGTCCACAGTAGGTACAACGACCGCCTTCACCTTACCCAGACCGTGGCCAGGCCATGGGACTATGCCCTGACCGGGCGGATGAATTTGACTACAGTTACTTGGTCACACCAGAACAACGGGCAGATCATCTCGATGGTGGTGACCTATCGGCTAGGCTCGGTTCGCATGCGCACGAACTTCGCCACCGCCAGTTCGGACATCATTCTGCAGAGTGCACGGCTCTATCCCTTTGGCGAAGAGCTGAGCCCGGCCACGGCCAACGACCGCGACAAGTTCGCCACCTACCACCGCGACAACTCCACCGGCCTGGATTACGCCATGAACCGCTACTACGGCAGCACGCTGGGACGGTTCATCAGTCCCGACCCATTCGGAGATGCCCGGATCTGAGCCGACCCAGCAGCTGGAACAAGTATTCTTATGTGGAAGGGGATCCCATCAACTACTACGATCCAGGTGGGCTGCTTCGCGCCAAGCCAGGCGATGACGCGCACGGCGGTGGCGGCGGCACCGGTTGGGGATTCGACCCCACTATGTTTGGATTCCTGATGGGTGGAGGTTGGCGTCCAGAGCCTCCGGCGTCGCCAGAACCGCGTGAGCCGAGCGGACGAGGTGGACGACCTTCCGTGACAGAACAATCAAGGAATCGCGTAATGGATGCGATTGACGACGACTGTGCCACAGCTCTTGGCGCCGATAGTGTCGCTCAGGCCAGAGACAAACTCCGGGGGATCAAAATAACTTACAATGACCTGGGAACCCTCCAATTTGAGACCACTCCGAAGGGCATAGCTGCGGTCAAAGGATCTCCCGGAACGCGCGATATAACAGTGTTATTACCCAGAGGGGCATTAATCTCAACTCGCGGGTCAATTGGGCAGATCCAAACACGACGGCAGCGCTCCTTGATGGGAACCCATACACTCACGCGGCTCTCGATGCGAACGCTGCGGCTTTGGGTGTTCCATCGATGACAGCAGATCAGTTCCTAGATCTAACGATCGCACATGAGTTGAGTCACTCTCTTGGCGGAGACCATGCGGACGATTCGGAGAGTAGTATCAAGTTTGACAAGAATATCTGGGAGCGCTGTTTCAAATGACAAACAAACTGTTCCTCGTTGCTTTTCTTATTGCTTCAATGGGAGCCTCTCCCGCCGAGGATCACTGCTCACTAATCGTGAAGGTCGTCAACCTGCAAGATCTCGAAGTCGAAGCGTTCATAACTGTCACGGAGAAGAACGGCCGGGTACACAAGAAGGAAAATGAGATCGGTGGTGCTAGGTTCTGTGACCTTGGTATTCTTCCTGTCACACTGGTAGTGGGTAAAGGCCTGTGCCAGCAGGTTACAGTCCGGGACGTGCAGTTGACTTGGAGAAAGACAACACTCCTGAAAGTGATTTACCAAAGAGAACCTTGTATGTCCGATTCTCCCCGAAGTCCGGAGCCGGGCTGCGATGTCCTGCTAAGAATCATTGATAAACAACGAACAGCGATTTCCGGGGCGAGCGTGAGACTCAAGCTATCTCCTCAGCAAGAGTTCACGGCGGACCCGCATGGGCGAGTCATGCTCGGAGCCAAATCTGGGTCCAATCTAGAGGGGACGGTCATCCGAGAAGGCTACCTTCCAGTCGACTTCAAGTTCCCGTGCTCCCGCGGTGACTCACTTCAAGAGCATTATCTTGTTCTGGAGAATGCACCCAAATGAGCCTCAAAAATTAGATTAACGCAACCCGGGCGGATCTGAGGTTGAGATCGAGTCAATCGGAGTCAATCGGGTCAGCCCTTAAAAGCTAAAGAAACGCAACGCCCCGCTGCAGCGCGGATCTTGGCGCGTGGGATCCTTCATCGGAGAGTGGCAGTGGTGATAGCGGCAGTGCTGGCAACTCACTGTAGAGCGCTCCGTTGGCAAGGTCATCGCAGATCGAAAACGCGAATCTATGCAGAAGGCGCCGTGCTCCGGACCCGCTTCCTCTTTCTCCTACAGCGCCGCGACCAACCGGATCACCACTTCCGGTTACGCTTACAACTCGAACGGCAACCTGACCTCGATGCCCGGCCTGACGCTGGGCTATGATGTCTTGAACCGGGTAGTGAGCGTGACGGGCGCTTCGGTCAACGAGCAGTATGGCTACGACCCCAGCAACCGGAGAATGTGGCGACCCCTTCCTGCCGGGGCGTTCGAAATCACCTTTTACGGGATCGCCGGGGAGCGGCTGGGGACCTGGAAACTGTTGAGTGGCCAGCTGACCAACCTGAGCACCAACCTCTACTTTGCCGGCAAGCTGATCCGGCAGAAGCAGATCAATGCCTGCGGAGGCGTGGAGGATGCGGCGGTGGTGACGGACCGGATGGGCTCAGTCCGCATGCGCACGAACGTCGCCACTGCCGGCCCGGATATCATTCTGCAGAGTGCACGGCTCTATCCCTTTGGCGAAGAGCTCAGCCCGGCCACGGCCAACGACCGCGACAAGTTCGCCACCTACTATCCGTGACAACTCCAGATGAGTAGGATCTATGCAATTGGCTTTGGTGTCGGCTCCGAGCTTCGCACCCCAGGGGACGAAGGCCGCCCGCACCCGAGATTGGCCCTCGCCCCGCGCCAGCGGGGAGAGGGTGCGCCGCCGTGCGGACCGGGTGAGGGGTGATTCTCTCAGCGCCTGCCCCTCATCCACCGGCCTCATGGCCGGTCCCCCTTCTCCCCGCCGGGCGGGGAGAAGGCATGGAAGACTCGATGCTATTCTGGCCGCACGGTAGCCGAGACAAGGCATGCAGCACTCGGTTCTATCCTGGCTCCACGGTGGCGAAGAGAAGGCATGGAAGACCGTCGTCAGATTCCATGTTCCGAAGCCAACCGAATCTGGTGACCGAGAAGCCGCCATTTGGCGCGCGCTTCAGACCTCCCTATTTTTCTCAACCCCCGCAGCTGATCGTGCTACTCTCTTCCCGCATACACTGTTCACAAAAGCACCGTCAACTCTTGTACCGAGATGGTTGTGTGGCAAGTGTGGTCGGAGGTCCGGTCCTGGGCACACCGCGGATTCACAAGCGGAAGTTCGTTCAAGAGACATCTTCCTTAAATTTGTTCCAACAGAGGAGGACAACATGAGGAACACAGACTTGCCTTCCATACGGCTCTGGCATTGGGCCCACATCGGGACTTGGGCGATAGCGTCGATGCTAGCGACGCTAACTTCATCTTATGCCGCAGAGCCTTCCGCTGCCTGTACGCTGCTTCAACCGGCCGAGCTGGAGTCGGCCTTGGGAGGAAAGGCCGCTCGGTTTTCCGGCCACCACCTGGAGAGCGCGGATGTCTGCTCGGGACAGGTTGGAACCCGCAAGGTAGTGATCCGCACGGCCAAACGCCAGCGGCAAGATGGCGGAGCCGTGGAGCGCAAAGGGATTGAAACAGCCCGCCGGATGGGGGCCCAGGTTGAGATCAAAACCGAAGGGGACCTGACTTGCTCAACGCTCATCCCCCCGGCTTCGCTGCCCCAGATGGGGTTCAACACCACCTGCAGCGTTTTCCGGGCCGGAAAAGTCCTCGCCGTGGAAGTGACGGCCCCCTCGCGGCAAGACATGGTCCCCATGGAAGCGGTGCGTAGCCTGGTGCAAAAGGCGGCCACACGCCTGTGATCTGCTTCTCAAGCCGGCTTTGGCCCCCGCTCCTCTTCCCTCGGGCGGCCGGTTCTCGCCTTCTCCACAGTGCGTGAGGGCCCTTCAGGCCTTGTTGGGTTCGGGATTTACATGACCCAGCCCGATGGGCTGGGCTGAGGGATGACGGCCCGCTGGGCCTCAGATTGGCAGCTTGGGAGGATCCGAGGATCCACGGTGTTATCTGGCCGGCTTTCCACAACGCCGGCGCCCGGCAACCAGCCATGTGGCTACGCTGGAGATCGCGAGCGGGCTCGGTAGATCTGAAAACACTGAGCCTGGTTTCATCCGGGACATCATCAGGAGCTAAGCCTGCCAAGGGCGATATCACGGTGAAAAAATCTCCTCAGAGATTCGCGACCTGAATAAAGTTGGTAATTGATCTCCCCGTTTCGCGATGGCTGCCGCGCACCCCCACTCGGTGGGCATCACGTACGCTGAAAATCACGTCCCTGCCGGGGATAGCCTTGTCTCGCGTGCCGTTCGGCACTATGCTAGTCACTGTGAATTGTTAAGCCCGCCATTTTCAAGGAGAAATCACATGAACAAATTCGCTAGCACCACACGTCGTGAGTTTGTCCTCCGCAGTGTCGCGACCGCCTCGGCAGCAACGTTTCTTCCGGCCCATATACTGGGTCTGGACGGAAAGGTCCCCCCAAGCGAGAAGATCACTCTGGGAGTGATCGGGATCGGTCCGCGCTGCACCTACGACCTGAAGGCAATGTTGGCGCTTCCGGATGTCCGCTGCCTGGCGATTGCCGACGTCCAGGCCAAACGGCGCCAAGACGGCAAGACGCTCGTGGATCAGCGCTACGGGAACAAGGACTGCGTCCTTTTCGGCGACTTCCGCGAACTCCTCGACCGCAAAGACATCGACGCCGTGCTGGTCGCGACCGGTGACCGCTGGCACGCCCCGGCCTCCATCCTGGCCGCCAAGGCCGGCAAGGACGTCTACAGCGAGAAGCCGTGCGGCATCACCATCGCGGCCTGCCAGGAGTTGGCCGACACGATGCACCGCGCGAAGCGGATCTTCCAGGCCGGCACGCAGCGCCGCAGTGTCCCCAACTTTCAGAAGGCGGTGGAGCTGGTTCATAGCGGGAAGCTGGGCAAACTGCACACGATGCACGCCTCGGTCTATTATCCGGTGCTCGACAACAGTTGGCTGCCGGCCACACCGACTCCGCCGCGGGAGGTAGTGGATTGGAACCTCTGGCTCGGGCCCGCGCCCTGGCGTCCTTTCAACAACGCCTACGTCGACGGGCAATGGCGCGGGCAGTGGGACTTCGACTCCGGTGCCAAGCTGCTCGACTGGGGTGCCCACACGGTCGATCTGTGCCAGTGGGCCAACAAGGCCGACGACACAATGCCCATCGAGTACGAGCCGACACAGACGAACATCGTCTGCCGCTACGCCAACGGCGTGAAGCTGGTCATCGACTTCCTGCTGACACCGTTCAAGGACCATGCGCCGCACTACATCACAAGGCTGGGAACCTGTCCGGTTCGTTTCGTCGGCGACGAGGGCTCGGTTGAGACCGGCGACGAGGGCGAGATCGTCGCCAAGCCTGAAGCGATTCAGAAGCAGATCCCCGAAGCAACCCAGCGCGTTCGCGGACTGGACGTGGCCGCCCATTCGCGCAACTTTTTTGACTGCATCCGCACGCGCAAGCCGACGGCTGCCAACCCGGACGTGATGCGACGTTCGCACATCGCCTGCCATGCCGCGGCGATCGCCTGGGTCCTCCAGCGAAAATTGAAGCTGGACCCCGTGAAAGAAGCGTTCATTGGCGACGAGGAGGCGAACCTGATGCGCTCCCGACCCGTGCGTCAATGGTGGTCCTGAGACGCTCAGCCCTGAAACTCGGGCCCCGCTCAGCGATCGTGGCGACAGACCGTTGAGTGATGACCGACCTTTGTGCTCGGCGGGCCTTCAGTACTTCTAAACCTTGGGTACGCGGCGGCCGCCGAGCACGAGAAGAAGTGACCCGCGAGAAAGGCTGGAGCGACCGTCCGCCCCGTGCTCGCCGGTTGCTCAGACATGCCCCTGTGCTATCCCGTGGAGTCCAGCCAGCTTCTAAGGGAGTAGCGGGATCTGGGTCAGCCGGCTGAGCGGGCCGGACTCATTAAGAGCCCCAAGCGAAAGAAGGTCCCGATAAAGCCGGCTGAACCTTGCGGCGTTCCATTTCTCTGGTCCCGCATCGAACTGAAATCGCCATGAGCCAATTTCTGCGGTTCCCTGGTTCGGTCCAGCGAGATCCAGCGATCGATGCCTGGATGCATGAGCATTCGGGTAAACTGGGGGCCATCGCACAGCTCTGGTTTCAGGTCATGCGCAACTGTGGGGAGGATGTTCGAGAGCTATTGCATGATGGTCACCCGACGGCGTGTGTGGGTGATGCGGCATTCGCTTATGTGAATGCCTTCAACGCGCACGTCAATGTCGGGTTCTTTCGTGGCGCCGAGATTGCCGACCCCGAGCGCCTGTTGGAAGGCACCGGCAAGTTCATGCGCCATGTGAAACTCAGGCCTGAACGTGACGTCGATGCCACCGCTCTTACCAAGCTCATCGAAACCGCATACACTGATATGAAGCGGCGCCTGAAGGTCGAGTAGTTCCTGCAGTCTCACGATACACATCGGTTCTTCCAAATGAGCGAGTATCGCCCTTCGCTCGAGCGGACGGTCGCAACCGCACTTCGCGCTCTGGTCTCGACATTTCTGAGCTTCGAGGTGGGTCAATCCTGCGCGGGGGGGCCATCATCTGTGATACGATGGCTGAAGCTGAACGTAAGAAAACAACGGACGAAGACAAGGGTCCCTGTGTCAGGCTAAAGCCGTTCGACCTTGCTCGGGCTTCTGAGCGACCTCATCCACTTCCGGCTTCATCTGCTGCCGCTCTCTTGAGACTGAAAGGCCCGTGCTTTGGGCCCATTCCTCGCCTTCGACAACACCGCTGATCAAACTGCCCCGTTGCGTTCAAAGGCAAGGTCTGGACAAATAGGAAAGGAGGAGCTTACTATGGCCATATACATCAGTCAGGTCAAACTCACCGAAAAAGGATTGGAAGAGCTTAAGGACGCTCCCAGCCGGATAGAGGCCAATCGTAAATTATGGGAGGAATCGGGGGGCAAGCTACTGGCTTGGTATGTCATCCTGGGAGACTATGACTATCTCCTCATTTCCGAAGCCCCCAACGAGAAGGTCATGACCGAGATCGCTTTGAAGGCCTCCCGCCGGGGCCGAACCCGGTTCAGGACGTTCACGGCGATCCCGATTGAAGAGTTTGCGCAAGTGGCTGGGCGCCTTTAACAGGGTGAGGGGAAGAGCAGCAAGCCCTCGGCGGAGGGCAAAAGGGAGGAGCCCATGTTTGAGCAGTTGGACGATCCAGAACTGGCTGGAAAGAAATCTTGGCGAGAAAAACTCACGGAGGCTGCGATCATCCTGATCGTTGCGGCTGTCGTCATCGGCTTCCTGGTGTATGTCTTGGTTGTGCAGTAGCACGCTCGGCAATCCATTCAGCCGGCATGCGTGCCGAAGCCCGGCCGTTCTCCTTGAGAATCTTGTCGGCCCGAAGCGCGCTGAGGCGGGACACCTCTCGGTAATAGGAAACGTTTTTCCCCCATCCGCCGTGCGGATGGCTTCGGCTGAGACGCAGTAAGAACCCTACAGGAGATTGTTCCCTACCCCGCCCCAATTCATCCGTTGGAGAATCCCTAGATTCACGAAGCCACTCAACGCCAGATCGACAAGCTGATCGTGACCATCTAGTGCGCCCCAGCGTCTATGTGCGGCATCGGGACCTTACTCCGTCACCAGGTCGACGCGCTGGACGTTAAAGGCATAGTAGGGCCTGTGTTGGCGCACCATCTCGGCGAACCGCTTCCAATCCTCAGCCGTCATCTGGTTCCGCTGCCGTTTCTCTCGAATTCCTTTGTAGAACTGGTCGAAAGCCTCCTTTTCCTGTTCCTGAAAGTCGGTCCACACCAGCCAAAAGGACTGGCCGTCGGGCGCGATCCACTTGGGCGCGATCTGGGGCTGGTAGGCGCGTGCGGCTGCGTCCTCCGCCGGCGTCCACGCGGTCTCTTCGTGGATTTGCGTCCAGGGCCCCCACGGCTTAGGCGCCGTCCACAACCCGAGATAGCTGGGCTTGCCGAACCACATGCCGTCAGCAGCGGTGCCCATGCCCCAATTGGCCATCATGTAAACATCCAGCGGGGCGTTGTAGGCCACGCTGGGATGCCAGGCATAGGGATGCATCAGAGTGTTGACCCAGCCGCGCGGGAAGGTGTGCACGGGAGCGCGGGCCGCAATGTCCTTGGACCACTTGGCGCCCCCCTCGGGGCCGAGCCCGGCGAAATACTGGTAGGCACCCCGATCAAGGATCTGTTTCTTTGGCACTCGAAACATCACCAGCTCGTTCATTGTCCCTTCGGTATTGCCGTTCGGAGCATAGACGTACACAAAGCCGTCCTGGTTGTGCTCATAGTTCCTGCCCATCTGCAGAACCGTCAGCAGCGAGAACGCCTCCTGGGGCTCCTCGAAAAAGACCATGGTTTGGCGCGAGCGGCGATCCCAAGGCTCCCAGACGACGGGCGTCGAACCATCCTGGTTATGCCAGGTGCGGCCGTTGTCCGGCGAATAAATGAGCTTGGCACCGATGAAACGCAGTTCGTTGGGCTTGAGATCTTCCCTCGGAGGGATGTTGAAGGTGCTCAGGTACTGGTAGAGATGCCCATCGAGCGCCAGCGTGCCGAAATTATAGTAGCGTGCGTCGCCAGTAGGCGGTCTGAATCCCGGATAGCCGGGCAGATCATGGAACTGTGCATCACGAGCTCCGTCACTGATGGCAAACAGGCGGCTGTTGTAAGCACCTTCCGGATTCTCAAACCAACCAAAGCCGTCGCAGAGACTGACATACTGCCGGTCGTCGTCGGCCCAGCTCATGTGCCAGTTGTCGCCGTTGCCGCCATGGCGCACGACGGTTTCTTCGCGGCGGATGGCCGACTTGATGCGCGGGCGTGCAGGTCGCGTCACTTTTGGTGCGCTCTCCGGAGAGCAGCCCAGCTGAAGGGATGTTACCGCTGCCACGCCGGCAGCGGCTGTCTGTTTCAGAAATACACGACGTGTTGGCATACGACTCCTCCTGGTTCGAGTACTGGCGATTGATTGCGTTGCCTTGCTGCTTCCGCCGTAGCAATCCCCACTCGACGGCAGACGGAGCAGTCTCGGCGCCTCCGCAGCGTCACTGGCGTTCCCCATTCGTTTCAGACAGACCGCAGCGCCAATAGCGGCGATAGGAGTCTCGGCCGCAGGTTCGACCCGTTCCTGGCATAAGCTTTGGACGCCAGTGGTCGGCCGTCGAAGGCTATGCGCTCCAATCTGTTAGACCAACCAAATTCGAAGACGCGAATCGTGCTGCGGCCAACAGCCTTCAGATTGGTGGCGATCGAAGACAGTTCGGCTCTGCAATCGCAATCTCAGGCGTTCGAACTAAGTTCATTTATATCAGACTATCAATGAACTACTTTCTATAAGAAGCCTCAACCTGTCAAGCCATTTCTTCCCGGCCTGCCACGTAGGCACCCTGGGCAGGGCCGAACCAAGGCGGGGAGTCTGAGGAAGTCGCGCGGCCCCCCTCCCTTCCAGTTCCAAAGGAAAGGAACCGGGGACGTTCCGGGCAGGCCAATAGCAGCCGCCTGGCTTGACGTCCCGAACGTGAGGAGGAGAACGCCGCCGGGACGGTTCTGGGTTCATTCCCGGCGTTCCTCAGCCTGAAGGCGCCTTCAAATGCGACGACCGGGAATCGACCCCGTTACTTTGTACAAGTGAACCCGCACTTTCCCCTTGGCCACGCAACATCGTTATGGTGGCTAAGATCTCGATCCTGCTTCAACTCCCGCTGACGATGGCGTCTGTGTTTGAGTCGCCCTGTAGCACGGCGGCAAGCACCCTCACGCCTCGTCGCAGTTCGCTGCCGCCGCACCCCGCGAAACCCAGGACCAGTGCTGGGGGATGGGAATGGCGGGTGGTGAAGGAGGATAAGGCGCTGAGTTCCAGACCAAGAGAGCGAGCCCGGGCGGCCACAGCCGTATCGCTGGATGCGGTCTTAAGCCACCCAATTGTCCGCATACCGGCTGTTGCGTGCGTCACATCCATCAGTCCACCTAGGTGCTCACGCGCGGCCTCCTCCAATTGCGACAGCCGTTCGGCGTAAGTCCGCCGCATGCGGCGAACATGGTGCCCGAAGTACCCCTCCAGGATGAATTCCGCGAGAATCGCTTGATCGAGTGTCGGAGCGTGTCGGTCGATAAAGGTTCGCGCCGCCTCAAAGGCCTGTACGAATCGTTCAGGGACCACCAGGAACCCAAGGCGCAGAGCATTGAAGAGCAACTTGGTGAATGTTCCGATATAGAGCACGCAGCCCGAACGATCCAGGCTCTGCAAGGCCGCTACCGGGGGGCCCAAATAGCGATATTCGGCATCATAGTCATCCTCGATGATCAGTGCGTGGTGGCTCGCGGCCCAGTCCAACAAGGAGAGGCGACGTTCCAGCGACATCGTGACGCCCAACGGGAATTGGTTTGCCGGCGTAACGTAGGCCATCCTTGCGTGGGGAGCCAATTTCCGCGCCGTTCCTACATTCAAACCCTGTTGATCCACCGGTACGGGAATGAGACGGGCTCCTGTCGCCCGCAGTGCGAAGCGGGCACCCGGATAGCATGGATCCTCGATCCAGACGCGATCCCCCGGATCCAGGAAGATTCGCGCCACCAAGTCCAACCCCTGCTGCGACCCGGAGGTAATGAGAATCTGACCGGCGTCGCAATGCACGCCGCGGGAGGCGCCCAGGTACTCAGCAATCGCCTTCCGTAGCGGTCGGTAGCCGCCGGCATCACCTTGCCCATACAAGGAACGAGGAGAACGGCGCAGGACACGGCCCGCCACCCGGGCCCAAAGATTGACCGGAAACAGGTCAATGGCCGGCTCATGGGTGCGAAAGGCTTTCCCAAGGGAGCGCGACGCCGGCAGGGGTCGCACGCCTTCGATCATTTTCTTTGCGCCCTTTGACAATCCTGACGTTGGCCGAAGCGGCTGGTGAACACGCCCGAGGCGCCTTGCGGTCATAGAAACGTCGGGCAACTCGAGCGCCACGAACGTCCCGGCTCCAACCTCGGTTTGCGTGTAGCCTTCGCTGTGCAACTGATCGAAGGCCGTCGAAACGGTTCCCCGCGAGAGGCCGTACTGTTTAGCGAGGCTGCGGGTGGAAGGCAGGCGCGTTCCCGGCTTGAGACGCCCGTCCAGAATCGCCGCGCGAAGCGCCGTGTACAGCCAGCGCCACAATTCCTGCCCATCACGTGGAGGCGCCAGGGAAAGATCTTGAAAGGTCTCGGCTTTGGCCATAGTGGACCACCCAGATTTTCAATTATGGCTCTGTTCGCAAATCTCCTTCGCTTCTATTCTCCCCGCTGAGAGGAGGAGGAAACAAATGCAAACACGCTTGAATGCTTCAAAAGTAGACCCGGCCGCGTATCAAGCCATGGACGCGCTGGAAGCCTACGTTCGCAAGTCTGGTTTGGAGTCGGCGCTGGTTGAGCTAATACGGCTTCGCGCTTCCCAGATCAACGGCTGCGCGTACTGTATCGACATGCATACCAAGGATGCGCGGGCCAACGGAGAAAGCGAGCAACGCTTGTACGCACTCACCGCCTGGCGGGAGACCCCCTTTTTCACCGACCGGGAGCGGGCCGCGCTCGCGTGGACCGAAGCCATCACCCTGGTCAGCGAGGACCACGCGCCCGATCCGGTCTACGCAGAAGCGCGGGAACGATTCACGGAGAAAGAGCTGGTTGCTCTGACCATGGCGATTGTCACCATCAACGCCTGGAACCGCCTGGCCATTGGGTTTCGCGCAGTACCGGGTGAATACCAGCCGACCACCCACAGGCGCTGAAGGAGGAAGGCCATGAACAATGAAACAGACAGATCCTCCCGTAATGCCAACAGCCAAACCAACAACGACCGCGTTGGCGCAGCTGATCCGCACCCCAGGAAGCGCCTCAAAGCGCTCGACTCCGAATTGAGCTTCGTGGACGTTGGCGAAGGAGATCCAATTGTGTTCCTCCACGGAAACCCGACGTCGTCGTATCTGTGGAGGAACATTATTCCGCACCTTACGCGTTACGGTCGATGTCTGGCCCCGGACCTGATCGGCATGGGCAAATCCGGGAAGTCGCCGTCGAAGGCGTACCGCTTTGCGGACCACGCTCGGTACTTGGATGCCTGGTTTGAAGCTCTGGGGCTGACTGGAAGCGTAATCCTGGTGGTGCACGACTGGGGCTCGGCGCTGGGGTTTTACAGGGCTTGCCGGTACCCGGAGCAGGTGCAGGGAATCGCGTACATGGAGGCAATCGTGCAACCGCGCCTTTGGTCGGATTTTTCGCACGGGCGCGACGCGATGTTTCGTGGTCTGCGGTCGGAAAGAGGCGAGACAATGGTCCTGGACGAAAACTTCTTCGTCGAAGCCGTCCTTCCGCGAAGCGTGATTCGCCCTCTGAGTCCGAAGGAAATGGACGAGTACCGTGCTCCGTTTCCGGACCGTGAGGCGAGACTTCCAACGCTGGTTTGGCCGCGCGAATTGCCGATCGAGGGTGAACCTGCCGACGTCGTCACGATCGTCCAGCAGTACGCGGACTGGATGGCGACTAACGAGATCCCCAAGCTGTTCGTTAACGCCGAGCCCGGAGCGCTGCTGGGGCCTCGCGCCCGGGAATTCTGCCGTACCTGGCGGAATCAGACGGAGGTCTCAGTGAAAGGCATCCACTACGTCCAGGAGGACTCGCCGCAAGAGATTGGCCGTGCGCTCGAGATGTTCGTGAGATCCATCCGGGAACCAGCGAGAACTTGACGCCATCGCCACGGGCCCCAACGTCTACAATTCTGCGGGTTCGACTCCCTTTGGATTCGACTTCGGCCTGCGCGGGCAAGTCTTTGTCTCGGAAGCGGCCGGAGGCAATGCAGGAGCCAGTTCTGTGTCTTCCTACCGGGTCTACCCGGACGGAGGTCTCGAGGTCATCAGTCCGGCAGTTCCAACCACCGAAACGGCCGCCTGCTGGCTAGTGGTGACCACCAACGGCCGATTTGCGATCACCTCTAACACCTCCAGTGATTCCCTGTCCACCTTCCTGATTGACTTCGACGGAAGCATCGGGCTAAGGGATTCGGACGGCGTCACCGCTTGGACCAATCCAGGAGATAACCCCCTCGACTCCGCGCTGACGATTGACTCACATTTTCTCTATGCCTTGAACTCCGGTAGTGGAGGAATCAGCGGATTTCGGGTGGAGTCCGACGGAGGACTGACGCCCATCGTGACGGGCATCACGGGTATGCCTTCTGGTGCAAACGGGATGGCTGCCTGGTAAAGAGCACCGCAACCCGCTGCCACGCAGTCCGATTCAGCCGGCTGCGTGGCAACGGCGGAAGTTCTGCAAGGTTTCCCCCAACTGCATCCTTCTACCGCTTCACCGCTGCCCCTCCATTCTCAGTAAGATTCAGGTCCTGGCGGTTCGCACCAATCTTGGGAGTCATCCTCACGACCTTCATGAGAGTGGTGCCGTGATTGCCGGTGTCATACAACCACAGGGTCCTGTACCCCCCGCCAGGCAAGCGCCGACTCTCTTGTCGTCCAACTTTTAGCCAGTCGAGCAACCCGTTCAGCTGCGTCCCTGACTTCGGTGAGACTGACGTAGCCATCCTCAGCGCGCTCGCCACAAGGGTGACAGGCTCGTAGCACGGAAGGTGGCAGATCAAGTCTGAGCCAGCCTCACGTAGCTTCCAAGAACGTGAATCGAACCCATGCGCTAGCCTTGGTTCATGAACACTCAGGGCGGATCGATGACACCGAGGTGACAGCCCTGCTGATGAAAGCCTCTATAATTGGTAAAGATTCGGCGGCAAGTTGAGCGGCAGGGTATAACGGCAGACTCACATAGGACAATCATTGGAAAAGCTGATTGGTCGCTCTTGAAGCGATCCCCTGGCGTCGGGTCGCATCGCGGCCACACGCACTGGTGGCTTGCGCTTCTCAAGACGGCTAAGGCTCGCAGGCCGAATTCAAGCCCTGATCGGGAGGCCGACAATGCTTCGTTCAATCAGATTGGCAGCTTGTGGCGGTCTGCTCATGGTGTTGACCTGGCCTGCGTTTTCGCAATCGCGAATCCTGGTTCTGAAGAAGGAAAGGACCTTCCCGGACTTGGCCCCCTATATCACCGAACTGCTCCGGGCCGAGGGAATCGTCGACTACGAGTTGAAGCGCTTTTCCGAGCTCTCGCCGGGTCAACTCGGGAGTTACCGGCTGCTGATCCTATCGGCCGGCTCCTGGAGTACGGGGCAGATGCAGGAAGTCAAAGCACAGGTGGAGGCCGGAGGTAATGCGATCCTGTTTCTTCCGGGCCAGGAGGCCGTAGAGGTTTTTGGTCTGGCGGCTTCTGAAGCCGGCTCCCCACAGAGCTACATCCGTTTCGTGGCCGGCGATCAAGTCGCTCAGGGGCTCACCAGCGACAGCCTTCAGATTCATGGTCTGACGGCGCGATATGCCCGTCCGAACGCTCAGTCGCTGGCTTGGTTCGGCGAGCAAACGACTGATAAAGTGCACTCGGCCGTTAGCCTGTGGCGCATCGGGAAGGGCCGTCTGGTGGTCTTCGCCTTCGATCTGCCATGGAGTATTGCCCTCACCCGCCAAGGCAACCCACTCTGGGCCAATTCCGAGAACGACGGCGTGCCGGGCCTTCGTCCCAACGACATGTTCCTTCATGGGAAGGAAGTGTGGATCGATCCGTCAAAAGCGCTAATCCCCCAAGCGGACGAGCAGATGCATTTCTTCGCGCGCGTGGTGGAGCGTTTGCTCCCTTCCTACACGCTGCCAAGACTCTGGTATTTCCCCGGAGGCGCAAAGGCTGCAGTCATTCTCACCAGCGATCAGGAGTTTGGAACGGTGGAAGAAGTCGAAGCTGTTCGACTGGATATGGTCCGTCTCCAGGCTCCACTGACGATGTATCTCAACCGGCCTTTTGGACAGGGGGCGGCTCCTTCGCTTAGCCAATACCGGGAGCAGTGGGAACCCTATCAGCTGTCTCTGGGAGCTCACTTTGAATCCGCCACCGACTGGCCGTTCCCGACTGAGGACCAGATGAAGTCCATCATCGCTCGGGACGTTGTTGAATTTCAGAGGGCCTATCAGCTTCCGATGGAGACCACCCGGATGCACTACTTGCGCTGGATCGGATGGGCATACCAAGCCCGTCTGTTGGCGGAAGCGGGCGTGGGGATGGATTTCACCTACGTAAACCTCATCCCGGTGTACGACGGGTACCTGACGGGCAGCGGTCTGCCCCTGCGATTCGTGGACCAGCAGGGGCGGGTTTTCGACATCTTTCAGCAGCTCACCCAGTACGAGGATGACGTGGTGATTTCTCAAATGGAC
The DNA here is from genome assembly GCA_040753175.1 of Acidobacteriota bacterium. Lineage (GTDB taxonomy): Bacteria > Acidobacteriota > Terriglobia > Versatilivoradales > Versatilivoraceae > JBFMEW01. The sequence continues at coordinate 16,764 of JBFMEW010000032.1, forward strand.
TTCTCGGCTGCCTGGAGTGTGGACGAGGCAGTGACGAAGTTCGCCCGCTTACTCCGTGCCAGCGTGGATGGCCATCACACAGCACTCACCCTGAACTTCCATCCCCCTTACTACGTGCAGAATATTCCGGATTCGGACAACTCCAGCAAAGGTTGGGTTGAGGGCTGCATTGCGGTTGCCAAGGAAATGGAAGTTCCCCTCCTCAATGCTACGCAATGGCATCACTTCGTGCGCGCACGGGACCAGGTCAGGATCAGAGATCTTCACATTCAGACATCCGGCTACCAGTTCCTCTTGGAGGCGCCCGACGAAATCCGGCGGCTGACACTCTCTTTTCCCCTGAACCAAAGCGAGCTCCGGGTTCGGATCGACGACCAGCCGACTCCGGTCTCGGTCCGGCGGATCAGGACCCGGACTTACGCTCTGGTGACTCGAGATTTCAAAGGAACGCATTCGGTGACGGTGGCATTTTGAGAGCTGAATCGTAGCCTTCAGCGAATGGACCACCTCTTCGGGTAGATCAGCAAGGCCTCGACTCGTTCCCTACCGGATTTCGTGTCCAATTTTTCACCAAGAACACTCCTCTTGGGACCCGGCAAGTCTTTCGCCCCACTGGGTAGGCTGTCGCGTGAAATCCCCTTTTCTCGGGTCTGTTAGCCCACAAGCTTACAGGGACCGTCCAATGCCCAGCTCTATGAAAAAGCGCGGATTCTTGGGGATGTCCAAACAAACAAAGCGGCTCTTGCGATGCGGATGGCCTGGCTGGAGGGCTGGTCCTGCCGGATGGCACATGGGTTGCACTAAGGATGTGGGGGGAAGTGTGTGATGGAGTGGCGAGTTCCGCTGAGACATGGTCTGGTCCATAACCATCTCGAAACGGGACTTGCCGGAGAGTGAGGACGCCGTGAGTCGCGACCCTGTTAACATGTTGCCGATTCGAGAGATTGCAGAAAAGCTGGATGTCCCTGAGGATTACCTTGAGTATTACGGAAAGTACACGGCCAAGCTCCGGCTGGAGCTGCTATCGGACCTGAAGCCTCGGCGGGCCGGCAAGTTGATCCTGGTCACCGCGATGACGCCAACCAGCCATGGCGAAGGAAAGACCGTGGTGTCGATCGGGCTGGCTCAGGCCATTGAGCGATTGGGCAAACGAAGTGTCGTGACTTTGCGGGAGCCATCCTTAGGACCGATTTTTGGAGTGAAAGGCGGAGCCACCGGAGGTGGTCGGTCGAAAGTCGTTCCCAGCGAGGTCATCAACCTCCACTTCAACGGCGACTTTCACGCCGTGACCTCCGCCCACAATCTGCTGGCCGCCATGATCGATTCCCACATCCACCACGGCAATGACCGGCGGATCGACATTGACAACATCTTCTGGCCGCGGACCCTCGACATGAACGACCGGGCTTTGCGTCACTCGATCGTGGGCCTGGGGGGAAAGATCAACGGGGTTCCCAGAGAAACGGGTTGGGTCATCACTTCGGCCTCCGAAATCATGGCGGTGCTGGCGCTGGCTTCTTCCCGGGAAGATCTGCGCAAGCGGCTGGGTGGGATCGTGATTGGATTCGATAGCACCGGCGACATCATCAGGGCCCGGGATCTCAACGCGACCGGAGCCATGATGGTGCTCCTCAACGAGGCCATCATGCCCAATCTCGTTCAGACCTGCGAACACACGCCTGCTCTGGTTCACGCCGGCCCGTTTGCCAACATCGCCCACGGGACGAGCAGCGTCATCTCCCAGAAAATGGCCTTGAAGCTGGCGGACTACGTGGTGAATGAAAGCGGTTTTGCGGCCGACCTGGGAGCAGAGAAGTATCTGGACATCGTCATGCCCTCTTCGGGATTGAAGCCTTCGGCGGGTGTCCTGATTGCCACCGTACGAGGCTTGGCGGCCCAAGGCGTGTCGGCCGGAGCGGCCGTGCCGAGCGGCAAGGCTGCCGTCGAGCGCGGGTTTTGCAATCTGGATAAGCATATCGAGAACCTGCGCAAGTTCGGCTTACCTTTGGTGGTTGCCATCAATCGCTTTCCGTCAGACACTGCCGAGGAGATCGATTGCATTCGCCGCTTCTGTCGAGAAGTCGATGTGGAGTGCGAGGTCACCGAAGGGTTCGAGAAGGGGGGGATGGGCGCCCGTGAGCTGGCTGGCAAGGTCATGGCCCTGGCCGACCGCTCCCATCAACGGGAGATTCTGCCTCTTTACCCCCCTTCCCTGCCTCTTGAGCAGAAGATCGAGCGCGTGGCCAAGGAGATCTTCGGAGCCCGCGCAGTGTATCTGGAGTCCGGTGCCCGCAAGAAACTGGATAAGATGACCCACTTGGGGTTCGGACATCTTCCCGTCTGCATGGCCAAGACCCAGTCCTCGTTGACGGACAACCCGAAACTGACAGGAGCTCCCAAGGACTGGACCTTGACCGTCACCAACGTTCATCTGGCCGCCGGAGCAGGCTTCGTAGTGGTCGTGGCTGGAAACATGCTGCTCATGCCCGGTCTGCCCAAGCAGCCGAAGGCTTTGGCGGTGGATGTCGATGACCAGGGTAACATCGTTGGTCTGGATTAATGGCGGCCAGCCAAGATAAGCGCCAGGACTAGTCCCGGTTGGACCAGGTCGCCTTTCGATCTTTCTCTCACCGCATCGCTCAAGCCTGGACCGTGCCGGCCTGAGCCGCGCCAAGACGTGAAGCTGCTGGGGTAAACTCTCCTTCCCTTGCAGTTGCTTCCCATTCCACTCCTAGGGACTTGCGGTTGACACGAAACCTTCAACAGAGATATCAAATAGTGCGCTCTTGAGCAGAAGGCATTGCGGGGACGCAGACTGCCCTGTGCGATGTGCCTGCGTCCCCCCGGGTCGCCACACTCTGAATCGGAGAGCCCTCAACTTCTGTCAGCCCGAAAGTTGGAGTTCATGAAAAACATCCTCGTCGACATGCCGCTCTTGCCTTCTGAGCTGGAGGCCCTGCACGCGATCCCGGGGGTGCGAGTGCAGACCGTTGAGCCCGAAGAACGCGTCAGGTCGCTGCCGTCGAATCTGGTCCGCGACGCACAGGTCTTATTCTGCACGTTTCCGCCCAGCAATCTCGCAGAGATGGAAAAGCTGGAGCTGGTACAAGTCAGTACGGCGGGCTACGACAGCCTGTTCGGGCTGAAGCTGGCGGAGAGGGGGATACGGGTAGCGAACAGCCTGGGGGTCTTCGATGCGCCGATTGCCGAGTGGAACCTGGCCATGATGGTGAACCTGGCTCGCGATGTGCGGGGGATGATCCGGAATCAGGAAGCCGCCAGGTGGGAACGGCTGCCCGTCCACCAGAGCGAGCTTCGTGGCTCGGTCGTGGGGACGTGGGGATACGGTGGAATCGGGCGTGAGACGGCACGCCTCTCCAAAGCCCTGGGTATGACGGTCCACGTACTCGCGCGACACGGAGTCCGTCCGCGGCGTCAGACCTATTGCGTTCCAGGAACCGGGGACAGCGAAGGGGTGTTACCGGACCATGTGTTTCTGGAAGGACAGGAATCCGATTTTCTCTCCAGTCTGGACTTTCTGGTCCTGGCGATGCCCCTGACAGGCCGAACGCGAGGGATCGTGGGAGAACGGGAGCTGCAAGCTCTTCCCCGTCGGGCATTTCTTTTGAATCCGGCCCGGGGGCCTCTGGTGCAGGAGCAGGCACTCCTGAAAGCGCTGCGTCAAGGCTGGATCGCAGGAGCCGCTCTCGACACGCACTATCAGTACCCGCTGCCACCCGAGCATCCACTTTGGTCCTTGCCCAATGTGATCCTGACACCTCACATCTCGGGGGCTTCCCATAGCCGGCGCTTCCTAGGACGGGTCTGGGAGATCTTCGTCGAGAACGTTCGCCGTTTCATTTCGGGGCAGCCCCTGTGGAATGAACTTTCGGCTGAGCAGCTGCTGGATCGGACTTGATCCGAGAGCTCGTTCATTTTCTGGCGGGAAACCATCCGGCTCGTGCTATAAGTTCGAGCTGCACGCCTGAAGGAACCGGTTTGTGACTCTGAGCGCAGCTGTCCCAGCTGCCGCAACCCAAAGAGGGAGCTTCATGACAAAGACTGAACTCATTGAGATGCTCAAGGATAAAGCAACGCGCCTGCGGATTCACTCCATTCGCTCTACTTCGGAAGCCGGGTCGGGACATCCGACCTCTTGTCTTTCCGCCGCCGACTTGGTTGCCGCACTCTTCTTCCATGAGATGAGATACGACCCCAAGGATTCCACGCACCCTAACAATGACCGGTTCATATTGTCCAAGGGGCATGCGGCTCCGGTCCTCTACGCAGCCTGGGCTGAGGCTGGCATCATTGCTCCTGAGGACTTGTTATCCCTCCGGCGTATTGACAGCGATTTGGAAGGACACCCGACACCCCGGCTGAAGTGGGTGGATGTGGCCACCGGCTCCCTGGGTCAGGGTTTGTCGGCAGGTGTGGGGATGGCGCTCAACGCCAAGTATCTCGAAAAGCTCGAATATCGGACTTACGTGCTGATGGGGGATGGCGAGAGTGCCGAAGGGTCGGTGTGGGAAGCCGCAGCCTTAGCCGTTCATTACCAGTTGGACAACCTGCTTACGATCGTGGATGTGAACCGGCTGGGACAAAGCCAAGCCACAATGCACGGGCAACATCCGGAAGCCTATGCCGGCAAATTCAGGGGATTTGGATGGCACACCATCTCGATCGATGGCCATGATTTGGGCCAGATTCTGGAGGCTTTTGAAAAAGCGCGGCAGGTCAAGAACCGGCCGGTGGCGGTCCTGGCCTCCACCAAAAAAGGTAAGGGAGTGTCGTTCATCGAGGATCAAGACAACTGGCATGGAAAGCCCCTGAAGAAAGGTGACGAACTTGAGAGGGCTTTGCGGGAACTGCCGTTGAACGGAACCCAAGCTGCAGTTTCTATCTCCCTTCCCAACCCCGTTTCTGCGCAGGCGGATCTTTCAAGCACCACGGCCCCTCCGGACTATAAGCCCGGAGACAACGTTGCTACTCGGGAAGCTTACGGGGCGGCCCTGGTCAAACTGGGCGCCAGCAATCCGAGGGTGGTGGCCCTGGACGGCGACACCAAAAACTCCACATTCGCCGAGAAGTTCATGAAAGCCTATCCAGAACGTTACTTTGAAGGATTCATTGCCGAACAAAACATGGTCGGAGTGGCCATGGGGCTTTCGGCCCGTGGCAAGATTCCCTTCGTTTCGACCTTTGGAGCTTTTTTTGGCCGCGCCATGGACCATTTGAGGATGGCGGCTATTTCCCGAGCCAACATCAAATGTGTGGGGTCGCACAGCGGTGTTTCCATTGGGGAGGACGGTCCCTCTCAGATGGCATTGGAGGACTTGGCCATGTTTCGGGCTATTCCAGGGGCGCTGGTCTTCTATCCCTCCGACGCGGTGTCGACCGAACAAGTCACGGCCGTTGCCGCCTCCCATCAGGGCATGGTTTACATCCGTACCAGTCGGCCCAAGGTCCCGGTTCTCTATCGCAATGACGAGGCGTTTGTTGTCGGAGGAAGCAAGATCCTCCGTTCCACGCCCCAGGATCGAGTGACCATCGTCGCCGCGGGCGTCACTGTTCATGAAGCGATCAAAGCTCATCAGCGACTGGCAGCCGAAGGACTCTCAGTGCGTGTCCTGGATGCTTACTCGATTAAGCCTGTGGACCGCGAAGGCCTGCTCAAAAGCGCGGCGGAAACCAACAACACGCTGGTGGTCGTGGAAGAGCATTACGACGACGGAGGCTTGGGAGATGCCGTCCTGAACGCCGTTGCGAACCAAGGGATCCGGGTGCACAAATTGGCTGTGCGCGAGATTCCAAGGTCCGGCAAGCCGGAAGAACTGCTGGAGCGCTACGGCGTCAGCGCCGCAAAGATCATCGCCAAAATCCGGGAAGTGGTTTAGCGAATCCGGCCGGCCCATCACCCAGCGGACTCACAGGCGAATGCGAAAAAGACTTGCCGGTCCAAGGGGCTTATGTGCTCCACTCTACGGCCCTGAACGGTCCCAATGCAGAAGCAATGAGGCCACACCAGTGAGCCAGGTTGGCCGTTCCTGGCACATCGGGTCATTCATATCCGGACAAAGAAAACTCCAGTGACCAACATATCTCTTTTCGAATTAGCCTCTTAAGGACCCTCATCCAACTTTTCAATATTCTTGTTGCATCCCCCCGCAACCTTCCTCATTATTGCTTCATTTCAACTGTGGCGTGGAAAGGGCGGCTATGGATGTCCACATTTCGGAGGATGCCTTCTGGGGCCTCTTGGTTTCAGCGATCGAGGTCTACAAGAAAGAATGTTTCGGTTTCCTAATCGGTTACCGTGACGGTGATAATTTCATCGTAGAACACGCCCTCTCGTTTCAATCAGCCCGCCGCTACAACACCGGAGTCATCGAGAACAAGCGCGCCATGCGGCGCATCAAGAAATTCCTCTCCAACATCCCTCCTCTCTCTTTGGTTGGGGACTTTCATTCGCATGCCGGATGGGGAGACCTGAAGGCCGTTCCAACACCGAGTTCCCAAGATGTGTTGGAGATGCAGGCCAACACCGTCTACATCATCATCGAAGTCAACGATAAGCGGAAGTCCGTTCCCTGGAACTACAACGAGGATGGAGCCCTCTCAGGGACAACCGACGATTATTACTTCAAGGTCGTGGCCTACTATCTGGACCCGCACAGTCGTGTGAAGCGTGCCAACATCTTTTGTCCCTATGCAATCGGTTTCGATGCCAAGGTCAAGCGTGTTAATGGCAGGCGGATCAGCTACAAGACCGTCGGAAAGTCCGCTTAACCTCCCCTTCGCCTGTAGAGGCCCGGCCCGCGCACACCGAACGGGCTCCGTCGGCAGCACGATTCTTCTTCCCGGAATTCGCTTCCCAGCTCTTGGAATGGTTTATAATTTTTCAAGGGATTGTCCGGAGCGTCAGCGATGAGATTTCTGCCGGGACTGTTAATGATTGCCTTTGCTTTACCCACGCCGCATGCGGTGGCCAATACCTCTTCGCAAATCTCCTCCGAATCGCGAATGCGGTTGATTCGGACTCTCGGCAGTGAATTTGTCTCACCCAAGGTCCCTCTTCCCATCAACAAGAAAGGGTTGATGGTTGACCGCAACGGAGACTTCGACTGGAAGAAAAACGAAGAAGCTTCCCTTTCTGCCGGGCAGTTCATTGCGCCGGGCATTACCGTTCAGATTACGAAGATCACCTTTGAAGGCGATCGACTGATTTTCGAGCTGAATGGAGGGGGCCGCAAGAAAAAGAAACGCTTTTTGGAGCGCATCCAAATCGGAGCGGGAGGAGGCACCAGGCCCATTGCAAACCCCACGGCTCAAGCCCCACCGCAAGGCTCCTACGTTTCGATCAAGTTTGATCAGTCGATTCCGGAACTGACACCGGACCAAGTCAAGGACATCCTGAATCAAGTTCTCGATTTCAGCCGCAAGTCCGCTCTAAAGAGCTTTGTCGATAGCGTGCCGGAGGAATTCAAGGAGGCCGCCAAGAACAAGCAGGCGGCGGTGGGAATGGATAAGGATTTAGTCCTGGCGACCTTGGGTCGCCCACTTAAGCGTGTCAGGGAAAAGCGGGGAGAAGCCGAGATAGAGGAGTGGATTTATGGAGAGCGGCCGCACAAGATCATTTTCGTCACCTTCTCGGACGGCAAAGTCATCAGTGTAAAAGAATATTGAAATCCTTCCAGCCCCGAAGCTCGGAGGACCTTCCGCGGGCCCTCACGAGAACAGATAGAAGAAATACACAATCAGCACCGCGAGCATGAGCATCAGGAAAACCAAGGCTAGAGCGCCCTTGGACTCGGACTTCTTAACGGGGGGCTTGAAGTTGTAGATAGCGCGGGTGAAGCTGTATTTCTTGGAATCCCGATCTCCCTTCTTAGTTTTCGCTCCGGATCCTGTCATCACAATCCTCCTATCCGAAACAGAACATCCGATCTGGCCCTAAAATCCATGAATCTGACGGAGGGCCTCATAGAGGACGATAGCGACCGAATTGCTTAAATTGTGGCTGCGTGGCTGGCGGCCCCACATGGGAATGCGTACGCTGCGCTCCGGATTCGAGTCGATCCAGCTGCGGGGAAGTCCGCGGCTCTCGCTGCCAAACACCAGAAAATCGTCACTCTGGTACCGTACCTGGGTATAGAGTTGGTTGGCCTTGGTACTCACGAAAAAGAACCGTCGCGCCGGAAAGGCCAAGACCAATTCCTCTAAGCTCTCATGATAACTGACGGTGAGGAAGTCCCAATAGTCCAAACCGGCCCGTCGCAAGTAGTAATCCGAGGTGGAGAAGCCCAGCTTCCCCGCCAGGTGTAGGGGTGATTCCGTCAGTACGCAGAGGCGTGCGACATTGCCTGTGTTCTGAGGGATCTCAGGTTCAACCAGAACGATGTGCATTTCCAGTCGGAACCCCTATCGAAACCGGACCGCCTACTTGATCTTGAAGACGGCTTTGCCGATGCCGACGTTTCCGGTGGAGTCATAGACTCTGAGAGCGAGGGTATGCTCGCCGGTGGCTAGTCCGCCGGCTTTGGCATCGAATTCTTCCTCTTTCGAGTCCACGATGCCATCCACAGAAAAGACCACTTCCCAGTCGCCACCGTCCACCGACAACTCCGCCTTTCGCAAGGCTGAAACGGTGTCGGTAGCCTTGAACCGAATAATCGCTTCGTTTCCCTGCACCGTCGGCTTGATCGCCTGCACCGTGGGCGGCGTGTTATCGATCAGAAAGACCGGACTAACGAGCTCTCCCAGTCTAGCCAGCAACCTGGGATTCGAGGGCGAATCGGTGGCAACCACCTTGATGAAGTACTTGCCATCGGGCAAGGAATCCGATTCCACCGTCAGGAACTTCTCATCCAGGTCCTTCTTCAGTACCTTCCATTCGACTTCGGACTCGCCGCGAAAATGGATGGCATAGAGCAAATCATCCCCGTTGGGGTCCTCTGCCTCCCACGAAAACGACTGGGCGCCCTTCTGATAGACACGCCTCGGAGGAATCGTCACGGCCGTCTGCTGGATGGCGTCACTGGCGCCGGAAGCTTCGGCCGCGGCCTGCTCGACCATGGAGGTTTGCGAGCGCTGAGGGGAAACACCGGGCAACCTCTGGTACGCCACTCCGGGAGGCAGGATGCTGATGGACTTGACTTCGGGAGCCAGATTTTGAGGGAGAAAAGGAATTCTCACCTGCTGCAAGAGCGGCGTCTTGTCGCCATTGGTAGTCATGACGACCCGGTACTGGATATAGCGGGCCTTCGGGCTTTGAATCGTCTCGCCGTCGGCCCGGGTGTAGGCCTTGGACCAATCGCTCCAGGTGTTGTCGGGTACTTTGGTGTTGCCGGTGCGAGTATACAGTTTGATGGCTGTACCCTCCGGAACAGAGGCGCGCCAATCCAAGGTTCCCCAGGCAGAGACCGATTGGGTGTCCTTCACATCCGAGTCGAAATTGCCGCGGGCGCTGTAGCGCTCACCAAGTCGGTAAACCTTCGCCAGATTGCTGGTGCAGGCGATCACATCTTGTCCGGCAGGAATGAGCCGTGTGGTTTGTTCCTCGGTGGCTTCGATCAGCAGAGAGACTTTTCTATCACCATCCAGGGAGTAGATGCGGCCTTTGGTGCCGGTGGAGAACAAGATCTTTCCGTTCCCATGGAGGTGCAGGCCATAGATCGTCTCAGAATCGGACTCCCACAATTTCTCAACCCGGCCGTCTTTAAGAATCTTCAAGACTACACTCTTGTTGCCACTGCGCGCGGACCGGGGCGAGGCGGCCTTCACCGCGGGGATATCGTCGCTGGGTCGCTTGTCCCCCACGGCCGACACCGAAACCGTAACCGAAACGGAATCGCTGGATGCCGTTTCAACTGGTGCGCTCTTTGGTTCCGGGAAAGGCACGGCGCCGGTCCCCTGCAATGCAATGGCGAAGATATTTCCCTCGGAGTCTCTTCGCAGTCCGTGAATTTCCCTCATCTCCGAATCGTACAGCACAAAGGCTTTTCCATCCGGCGCGATGCGGTAGACATAGCCGTCAGGTTCGCTCCCCGCAATCACCTGGTCGTTTGCGTCGATGAGCAGGCACATGATGTTGGTTTGCCGGCTTTCGTAGAGCGGTTCTCCCTTTCCGCCCTTGTCGATCTTGTAGATCTTGCCTTTGCTTCCCGTCGCAGCGTAGAGGGTTCCTTTGGAATCGAAGGCCATGTCCCAAATGAATTTCTCCTCCGGATCAAAGAAGACAGCCGCCTTCCCGTCGCTGCCAACCTTGTAGATCTTGCCGTCTGGAGAGGTGGCCACGAAGAGTGTCTGCTGCGCATCCAAAGCCATAGCCAGAACGTCCAGCTCCGCCGCATCGAAGAACAAGCTGGAAGTCCCCTGGTCATCGATCTTGAAGACCTTGCCGTCGTGTCCGGTTCCGACGAAGAGACTCTTGGTTTTTGAATCGTAGACGGCGGACCAAATCAACGCCTGGTCTGTATCGAAAACGGAATCGAACTTCGGTGAAAGAGAAAGAAAGCCATCGCGACTGAGCGAGAGGTCTTTGAACTCACCTTTGGAAAAATCGGAGAAGGTTGAAGTGGTCCAAAACTGAGGACCAACGGCGTTCAGTCGCAGGGATACGAAAGCCACAACGGCCAGCGCAAGCACAAGGAAGCGGATTATTCTCGCCATGCGGTCTCCAATTGAAGGAATAGGGCCTTTCAGTCAGTCAATCTAAACCCCCGGGCAAGCAGCAGGGAGGGTGGGCGGGATGGTTGGGCGCTCATGCTGGAGATCGTCAATCCACAACCTCTATTGTCAGACTCCTTTGTCCCGTGATCACAAACGGGGTGGAGGGCAACTCGTATTCATAGAGGTTGGACGACCGCAAAGTGGTCAGGCTCGTACTCGAACTGCGGTCAGAGGTTACTACCGCGCTAAAGGAAGGAGGGAGAGAAGAGAGTTCTTCACCTCGAATAATGACCGAGGGATCCAGTCTCTGCAAACGGACGTACACCCGGTCGTTCTTGCGGATGTTGTTGATGGCTCGAATCAACTGATCCAGGTTTCGAGGAGTAAAAGACTGCCGCAACACGCGATTCTCAACCGCCGTCAGTGTCGAGCCATCCGCGACTGTCATCAAGAGGGGACCTCCTGGAGTCTCCGCGGGAATCTCGATGGGAATTCGTTCGACGTGTTCCTCGCCGCCGGCTGCTCTCAGAAACGCACTCAGAATGACTGTTTCACCCGGTTTGATCTCAGCCCGGTCCGCCCAAACACGATCGAGTGTCACCGTCCGTTTTTCGTCGATCGAAGTGATGTCCACCTTGATTTCTTCCACATCGACCTCGTTGAATCCGCTGGCCATCAAGTAAGTGAGCGGTTGGACCACCGCCAGGGAAGCAAACGCTTGGGAGTTGGCTTCTCCGGAAAAGAGGTTCTCGATCTTAACATCCTCCTGTCCCTTGATGCTGATCTTGCCCTGAACCTGCAGCGTCGACTCGCCCAGCGCTCGTTCGTTCGACGTGATCGTGTTAAAGATGGTGAAATTCGTCAAAAGAGGAGTCAAGAACCGGTCATTCACCAGCTCAAACCGGTAAGTCTGCAACTTGTTGCGGCTGGATTTCAGATTGATAGTGAGCGGAATCAGCTTCGGCATCACGCCCACTGTTCCAAACAGGCCCTGGGACCGATCCTGAGTGATCGATCCGGCCAGGTCGGTCGGCACCGCAATCTTAAACGAGTTATTCAGGTTAGGAATAAGCGAGAGGACCTTGGCCTTGGAAAATGGGAGGCCCGTGGGTCCTACGGACAGCCAGGGGTGGCCGAAGGCGTAGATTTTGTCACCTTCCCGATAGGTGACCGTTCCAGCGGCGCTGGCTCCGACACCCAGGTCCCCTCGAATGAGCTGAACAGCCAGGGCCGATCCCGGAACGATGTCCGACCCATCGGCCAACTGCGTTCCCGAACTGCTGGGAACCGGTGCCCCGCCAACCTGGACTGGGGTAATCCCAACATTCTGCAAAGCCTTGGCAAATGCTTCCGCAACTCGCGGATGAAATCCGGAAAGGACGAAGGGGGTGTCAATGTACGAGAAAGTCTGGCCGGCCAGTCGGCTCAGGCTGACATTGCTTGTAGCATCGGATACGTTGACAGCAAAGCGCTTGGAAGATATCGGACTTAAGAAATCCACATCAACTGAAGGTTTGATCATCACGGTGCGGTGCGGAGCCACCGTGGAAACATCGATCCGAATCGGATCCACCTTCACCGGTTCGGGCGGCGTATCGAAGAGACTGACCATCTGTTCGATTGGCGTGATGCCGGCTATTGCTTCCTTGGAAAACGGAAAGGAAAACGCCACGGCTCCGACCACCTTGCCCTCGACATATACCGGGCTGCCACTCATTCCGCCCATTACACCGGTCTTTTCCAAAGGACCGCCACTGAGTTTCGCCAGAATGGCACTTTGCTTGGGAGCGATGTTTTCAAGTACGCCGAGAATCTCCACCTCGAACTCTTCGATCTGATCGCCCTGAAAGACCGTTCGCCCCATGCCCTTCATGCCGGCTTTGACCTGGTCGAGCGGCAGGAAGTTCGAATGCCCGGACTCGGCACCCCACTGAACATCAGCCGTAGCCATCATCAAAGCCAGCAGGAATGCAAAGGAGCGAAGGCTCAACCGCGTCAAACCCAACCAAACCAACCGTAAAGATTCCATCGGTTTCATACGTCGTCAAATCTTCCTTAATTCGAAGTACTTGGGGATGAGATCGTGGAAGTGTAGTCGTGCCCCTATGACGGGGATTATATCAGATCGTGGCGGAACCGTTGCCGAAAGTCGCACCACCCAACTACCTTGGCCTCATGGACTTATTTTTCGACCCGAGCCGAATCGGAAGTTAGTGGTAAAATTGCCGCGTCTTCTTGCCTAATGCGCGCCTCCATGGCTGCCACACACGATGCCAACCGCCATCGCTTCTCCGCTTTTGTGTTAGCCGGGGGGCAAAGTCTGCGGATGGGGCGAGACAAGGCACTTGTGGAGCTGGACGGCCAGAGCTTGATTCAACGCTCCGTTGGACTCTTGCGCCAACTCACCTCTCAGGTCTTTGTGATTGGTCCACCAGCAACCTACTCTTTCCTGGGCACTGACAAGGTCATTCCCGACTGTGTCCCACGCGCAGGTCCACTGGGCGGAATCTATACGGCGCTACGGCATTCCGGGACCGCAATCAACCTGATCCTCGCCTGCGATATGCCGCGAATGTCCGCTATGTTCCTCAACCTGTTGATCCAGAGCATTCCCGGATTCGATGCGGTGCTGATGCGGCACGATGACGGCAAGCTGGAACCGCTCTGCGCGGCCTACACCAAAGCGTGCCTTCCCGCTATCGAAAGGGACCTCCGCAGCAAAAAGCTGAAGGTCTCCAGTTTTCTCGACCAGGTGCGAGTCAAATTCATTCGGGAGTCCGATCTGCCCGCTCTCGGCTTGGATGGCGGCATCTTCCAGAACGTCAACACCCCTGCTGATCTTGAGGCTGAGATGGAGAGGAGGGGTTCCAATGGCTTCTAAGCCGATTTTCGATTGTGCTATATTGGCACGGCTCGTTACGAGGGCTCACGCCAGTTGACACCCATTAGCCAATGAACCTACTCACCCGGATCATTGCCTCCCTTCGCTACCCGGAAACGGCTTGGGGTAAAACGCTACATCGACTGATTCCCATTGGTCTGTTGGTTGCTCTTCTGATTCTAGGGCTGGGTGGTTTTGCCACCTACCGAATCGTGGCTCCCAGCCGGCTCGAAGAATCCATTGATCCCAGCAGCTTTTTGTTACGCAACTTTCAGTCGATTCCGTTTTCGGGAGTCGATCAGACACCGCTTGAAGGCTGGTTTATCCCGTCAGTCCGTGGTGCGCCCGTTGTCTTCCTGTGCCACGGCTACCGGTCAAATCGTGCTGAACTCCTGACTCTGGCATCCACTTTCCAGGAAAACGGATACAACCTGTTTCTGTTCGACTTTCGAGGCCATGGAGTCAGCGGGCCCAGAACGTGTACGCTCGGAGTTAAGGAAGCGGGGGACCTGCTCAGCGCTATCGACCTCGTACTGGCGCGCGACGATGTCGACCACGACCGCGCCGGGATTTGGGGCGTCACGCTCGGCGCCTATGCGGCCTTGTCCGCCAGTGTCGAGTCAGACAAGATTAAGACCTTGGTCGTTGACTCCCCCTTCGAAAGCCCCGCCCGATTTGTGGAAATGCAATCAGCCCTGGTTCTGGGAGTTGACAACCTCGTGCTGAATAAGCTGGCCCTCTTTGGCTTCAATCTGATCAATCTCTTCGCCGCCCGCAGTGGCGAGGCCTTTCTCAATTCGCTGGATGCCCTCCAGCAGAGAACCAAGCTGTTCATCACCAACGAGCAGGACCACGTGCTGGAGATGCAGACGCTGAATATCTTCAATCACGCGCCACAACCAAAAGAGCTGATCAGGCTGCGGCACTCGAAGACGTCCATTCTGTATGACATCGAGCGGAAGAACTACGAGAACATCGTCGTCGAGTTCTTCAAGAAGAACCTCCCCCTGCGGTTAGAACCCCGCACCCACTGAACCACAAACCGATTCGAAAACGGCTTCAATGCGGAACGAATCGAATCACCCGAAACCTTCGATGAACTGCCGAATGCCGGTGCCCCTCAGGCGTCAGTGCTTTAAGTCGTGGATCGTCTTCCTGGGAAACCAAAAGCACCTCCCGGTCTTGGAAGCGACGGATGTCATCGGTCGAGTAGACAATCCGGCTTTCGGTGTTCAGGTAGAAATCGAGGCCGTACTGGGTGGAACGAGGCACTCCGAGCACCAGGAGCGGCTGCCCTGAGTAACCTTGTCCCGCGACAAATCCAGCCAACTCGCGCGCCGAGACGCTGGGCCCCAATCTTGGGAACAGGCGCCACGTTACCAGAAGGGTGAGAACCACTACGCAGGCCACGTAGGTTAGGACTAAGGCTCGGAATCGCCGACGCATTCCCAGAATGACGCCCGCCGCTCCTCCGGTCACGAGCAGGACCGAGAAAATCCAAACCGTCGAGCCAACATCCCATGTGAACCGCTCTGCCTGAAAGGGCAACAGGCCCCCGGCAACCGCCAAAGTAATCCCTTGCAGCACGACGATTCTCCCGGGCATCGCCAAGTCCACAGTCGGGCTACGCCCCATCAGGGCAGAAACGTGCCGTCCGACCAAAATCGCCACAGCCGGGGCCACAGGCAAGATGTAACCCGGCAACTTGGACTTCGACACCGAAAAGAACAAGAGCGCCACTCCCAGCCAAACCCAGAGCAGCAGTTCCACCCGGTCTTCCTTTTGCTCGAATCTAAAGCGCCTTCGAACGCGTTCCCAACCGGCTGAGATCAATTGAAAACTCCAAGGAAGGAAGCCAATCAGCAGCACCGGCACATAGAACCAGAATGGTTGGGCATGTTGGTATCGATCCGTTGTGAAGCGCTCCAGATTGTGCTGCCAGAGGAACTCTTCGACAAAGACCTGTCCGTTAGACCGATAGCACAACCAGAACCAGGGGACGGCCACCACCAGATACAAAAGGCCTCCCTTGAGAATCGAAGCCCGTTTGAGAAAACGCCAGCAGCCGCTCAGAAGGACGGTCAAGAGCAGGGTCGTCCCAATCAAGAGAACGCCCACAGGCCCCTTCGCAAGGGTCGACAATCCCAACGACAAGTACAGAAGAACCCACGCCCAGGAGTCGCCCCCCCTTGTTCTGGACTCTGAGGGGCTCTTTTCCTCGGCAAGCATCAAGGCCAGACTGCAAAGCGCTACGGTCAAGGTGCCAGTCAGCAGTGCATCCATCGATGCCGCTCGCGACAGCGCAAAGTACAACATGGAGGTCAGAAGCACGCAGACCGACCAGAAGCCCACCTGAGCATCCCACACACGGCGCGCAACCCAGAAGACGGCACACGCTCCAGCGGCTCCGGCCAGGGCCGAACCCAGACGGGCGGCAAACTCACTCACCCCAAAAGCCAGGTATCCGAGGGCCGCAAGCCAGTAGTAGAGGATGGGTTTTTCGAACCACGGTTTGCCATGCAGGCGGGGGGTAATCCAGTCTGCGGAGTCAACCATCTCGCGGGCCACCTGGGCATAGCGGGGCTCATCGGGACCCGTCAATCCGAGCCCGCCCAGGCGGTAAAAGATCTGGATAAACAAAATCGCGGCGAGTGCCAATAGCAACCGGCTCGACTGAAACCGTTCACGCACGACAGGCTTGGTCTCGGCAGGATTCCGAATGGCGGGTGCAAAGCCTTGCTCTGGCAGCTGCTCCGTGGCAGGGGGCGAAAGGGCTGAGCCCTGGTCCTGACGTCATGACATCGATCCGGTTGACCGCTAGTAATAGTCTGAGCAAGACATGTAGTATCCGCATTGCGGACACAGTAACTTGCAGTGGTTAGCGTTCAAGTGCAGACCGCACTGCGGGCAATACTCCGAGATATCTCGAGCCACAGGATATTCTGTCGCGCTCCGCAGAGGTTCGGAGATCGATTGAACGTCGTCCCCTCTCCGGCCGGACATCTCGCGGTTGTTTTCTCTCATTGATTTCCGTTAAGGCTGAGCTCTGGATTGCGGCCAGCGTCGTAGGACCCCTCACACGTGGGCATTCAACATCTTCTCGAACTCTTTCTTGGGAACGGCTCCAACGCGGCGATCCACCACCTCTCCGTTCTTCACCAGAAGGATGGTGGGGATACTCATGATGCCATAGCGGCTGGCAATGTTGGGATTGTCATCCGTGTTCAACTTTCCAACCTTTACTTTGTCGGCGTAACTGCCGGCCAATTCCTCAATAATCGGCCCCACCATGCGGCAGGGCGCACACCAGGGCGCCCAAAAATCGACGAGTACGGGCTTCTCCGCCTTCAGCACTTCCTGATCAAAATTCCCATCCGTGAATTCAAAAAGATTGCCGGCCATCGAAGCACTCCTTGGTCTTCGTTGCAAGAATTGACAACCGGTCAAGGTTGTCCGCTTTGGATGCCGTCACGTCCACTCTGCTCGCTCTGCAGGATTGAGGTAGCCCGCCTCCCGCATCGCGTGCGGCCCCAAAAGCCCTCTCATTTTGACCCCATCCCGGAAATTGTCAAGTGTATCCCGTGTGAAGAAGTCCGGTTGGAGGCCGATTCAATAGAGTGACGCGCTCGGGCACCAGCCGACGGCGCTTCGGCCCCAATGGAAACTCACTTGACAGGGAATTCCCTTTATCCAAAGATGAAAACGGCGCCCGGAGGGGGAGTGGGCACAAGCCGCCCAGCTGGGTTCGCAGTAAGTCAGTCAAGCGACGTAAAAATCGGAGCGGTTTGGGAATCTCACAGCTTGTTGGATGCCATCTTGGTGAGGGACTGGCCAGTCGACGACACAAAGTGGCGATGTCCTTCTGTGACGCCGGATGTGGAGGAGTTCGATGGGACGCGCACCCCATCGAGTGGACCTCGACTGTGAGAGTTTTTCGGCAAGTCCCATCGCAATCTGTGACAAAGTTCGAATGCAACCTCGTTGATCGCTTCAGGAGAGCCTTCGATTGATTCACCTTAAATCTGCGCAAGAAATCAGCATTCTGAAAGAGTGTAACCAGATCGTAGCCGATGTGCTCAGGACCCTGACCCAGTTATGCCGGCCGGGAATCACGACGTTGGAACTGGACAAGGTAGCTGAAGACCTGACCCTGAAACATAAGGGACGTCCGGCTTTCAAGGGCTACCACGGATTCCCTGGTACCCTCTGCACCTCCGTAAATGAGGAAGTGGTGCACGGTATCCCGTCGAAGCGGGTTCTCAAGGAAGGAGACATTGTCAGCGTCGACTACGGAGTCTGCTATAAGGGCTATTATGGAGATGCGGCCTTAACCATCCCGGTAGGCACTGTCTCGCAAGATCTTCACGTTCTGCTGCAAACCACCAAAGAGTGTCTCATGCTGGGAATTGAGCAGGCGGTGCCGGGAAACCATCTAGCCGACATTTCTGCGGCCATCCAGGCTCATGCGGAGATCCGAGGCTTCTCGCTGGTCAAAGAGTTTTCCGGCCATGGTGTGGGACGAAGTCTTCATGAAGAACCTGCGGTTCTCAACTACGTCGCCAACGGGCGCGGGATCTTGCTCAAACCGGGATTGGTCCTGGCCATCGAGCCGATGGTCAATCAAGGCACCGACAAGGTTGTGGTGTTGAAGGACGGCTGGACGGTGGTGACGCAGGACCGCAAGTGCTCGGCCCATTTCGAGCATAGCGTTGCGATTACCGAAAATGGCCCTGTCATTCTGAGTGCCATGGAGTAAGTCCCGGACACTGTTACAAGAAATGAAAGCCAACCAGAAAGACATCTCGAAGCAGTTGGCTGTCTACTCGAACTACTTGAGGACGAACGGCCTAAAAATGACGCGACAACGACAGGTTGTCGTGGAGAGCTTCCTGTTGTCCGAGGGGCACGTCAGCACGGACGAGCTGTACCAGATCGTCAAGAAGAAAGTCAGCAGCGTGGGGTTCACGACGGTATTCCGAACGTTGAAATCTTTAAAGGAGTGTGGGCTTGCCCGGGAGACGGATCTCATGGACGGCAGGACCCGCTTCGAACCACTCCATAGCCGTCCTCATCACCACCACATAGTCTGCACTCAGTGCAACCGAACGATCGAGTTCTTGAGTCCCGAACTGGAGCACCTTCAAGAACAGATCGTGGCCCGCTATCAGTTTCAGTCAGTTCGGCATCAGCTGCAGATCTTTGGAATCTGTTACGACTGCCAGCTTCAGCGCCCGGGAGCATCCGACACCTTTGATCCCGATATGGTATTTGCGCGGGACGCTTTGAAGATCGCGCTGGAGACCGAAAGGAGTGGGGTCAGTTTCTATCTGTCCGCTGCCGAGGCCGCGACCCACCCTTCCAGCAGGTCCACTTTTCTGAGAATTGCAGAAGAAGAGAAGAAGCACCTGCGGGAACTGGAGCACGAGTGGGAGGAACTGATCAAGAAAAACAAAAACATCCTGAAGGCTCCCATGTTCCTCCATTTCGACTACGACGCACTAAAGAAGATCTTTCCGGCTCGCGAGGATCTCAAGAAGAAGCTGCAAAGCGACTTGGACGAGAAGCAAGCCCTCGCCTTGGCCATGGGAATGGAGAAAGAGTCCTACAACTTCTTTAAGGAATACGCCGAGAAGTTCAACGACGATACGAAGGGCAAGGAGATCTTCCTGAAGTTCGCGGACGAGGAACAGGATCACTACCGGTCGATCGAGTCAGAGTACCACAAACTGTAACGGGCGAAGGGCTGAGTGCGACGAGGCGCTGTACGGCGCGGATAACCTAAGGGGGCTGCTTGCGGCAGCCCCCTTTTCGTTTTCAGACTCCGGCTAGGGCCGAGTCCTGAAGCCGCTTGACACGCTCGGCAATGGGGGGATGCGTACTGAAGAGGTGGGCAAGTCCTCTGGCGGTAAGAGGGTTGACGATGTACATTTGAGCCTGGGCTGGATTGATGTCCATGGGCAGTCGCTGATTCCCGCGCTCCAGCTTGAGCAGCGCGTTGGCCAGGGAAAGGGGTCTTCCACAAATCCTGGCCCCAACCGCATCCGCCTGGTATTCGCGGCTGCGAGAGACCGCCATCTGAATCAGCATGGCGGCGATGGGCGCGACAATGATCATGGCCAGGGAACCAAGCAGCCCCCCACCCCCTTCTTCATCTCGATCGCGGCTCATTCCGCCGAAAATCATCGCCCATTGCGCCATCGTGGCCAAATGGCTGATGGCTCCCGCAATGACGGCGGCCACCGAGCTGATGAGGATATCGCGGTTCTTAATGTGAGCCAGCTCGTGGGCCACCACCCCTTCCAGCTCGTCCCGGCTGAGCATGCTGACGATTCCGGATGTCACAGCTACAGCGGAGTGTTCCGGGTTCCGGCCTGTGGCAAAGGCGTTTGGAGTGCTCGAGGGGATCACGTAGAGCCGAGGTACCGGCAATTCCGCGCGCATGCAGAGTTCACGCACCATCCGATAAAGATCCGGGGCCTCTGTCTCCGAAACCGGCTTAGCCCCACTCATCGACAGGGCGATCTTATCGCTGAACCAGTATCCGACGAGATTCATCACCCCAGCCATCACCAAGGCAATCATCAATCCGCCCCTACCGGCCAGCGCGTTGCCGATGGCCAGCAGTAACCCAGTCAGGCCGGCCAGCAGCACAAAAGTCTTGAGTGTATTTCTCATGGTTGGAAAGTGCTCCTTCTCCTCTCTGTCAAGTCCCCTTATATCTAAGCATGGAGTGACAAAAAGTCAAAGTATTCAGGAGCTTTTCGAGGCCGCCAGTTCGCGACATCGCAGCCCAGCGCCAGCGCGTGGTCCTGAGGCGGCAGCCTCCAGAGCCCATGCTATAATTTGCCGGTCAAAAAATTGGAGTTCAGACTTGTTGATGGCCTCATGAAAGATCGTCACGAAGTTCGCGAGCAGGCGGAAGAAACGACCGAGTTTCTCGAGGAAATGCTGGTTCCCAAAGACGAGGAACCTGAGCCTTCGGAACCGGTGGTCAGCGATGCCGATCGGGTCGAACTGATCCGCTACGACCCACTTCGCCATTACCTGCTCGAAATCAGCAGATACGAACCCTTGAGCCCCGAAGAAGAGCAGCGCCTGGCCAGGCTTTTCAGGGACGAAAACGATTTGGCTGCGGGGCGTAAATTGGTGACTTCCAACCTCCGGCTCGTGGTGAGAATCGCCTACCTGTATAACAGGGTCTACTCCAACCTCATGGACCTGATCCAAGAGGGAAATGTCGGGCTCATTCAGGCGGTCCGAAAGTTCGATCCGGATCGGGGCACCCGGTTGCCAACTTATGCCGCCTGGTGGATTAAGGCCTACATCATTAAGTTCATTCTGGACAACTTTCGCATTGTCCGAGTCGGAACGACAAACGATCGTCGCAAGATCCTGATGAACCTCCGCAAGGAAAAGCAGCGCTTGGAAGCCCAAGGCATTGTCCCGACACCACGACTCCTGGCAAACGCCATGAGCGTGAGCGAGGAAGATGTGGTAGCGGTGGAATCGACGATTCAAGCGCCCGACCTTTCCCTCAACCAGAAGGTTTCCGACGACTCGGATACCGACTATCTGGAGACACTCTCCTCCACTGAAGAGTTAATCGACGAGCGACTGGCGGCCGGGGAATTGCGCACACTGATCGAAGACAAGTTTCGGGAATTCGCCTCGACGCTCTCCGAAAAGGACCAGATGATTCTCAGGGAGCGCTTGATTGCCGAGGAACCGCTAACGCTACAGGCGATTGCCGATCGTTTTGGCGTCACACGAGAAGCCATCCGAGTGTCGGAGAAGAAGCTGATCGAGAAGATCAAGAGTTACATGCGGAAGGCATTTGCCGATGTCGGGGAGGTTGATTTTCGATTTGCTGAATGATCCGGCTGGGTGAGGAAGCGTGTGTCGCGCCCGACGATTGGGCTCTCGCATGAGTGCCGCTTGACAGCACGTGGGGCTTGGCTTAGCCTGAAAGGTGGCGAGTCACCCCAAAAACAGCATGGAGTAATGAACGATGGCTGGACTAAGACGAGCGATGACAGGTTTCTTCCTCACTCTCTTTGCATTGCTGGGCATGGTGCCCATGCTGGAGAGTCTCACCTCGGCCAGACCGCCCCAAGAACAGAAGGATCCCCAGGTTGAACAGGGCGGCCCCCGGAAAGAAGAAACGGACACCATAGTCGGGCCCAAGAAGGCGCCCCCTCCCAAAAAACGTCGCTTGACCCCCAAGAAGCCGACAACCGACGCCCCCGGCGAGGACTTCACACTGGCGGTTGAAGTCGAAGTAGTCAACCTTGACGTGGTCGTGACCGACAAGAACGGGAACTTCATCCCCAATCTCGGGCCCAAGAATTTCCGGGTGCTCGAAGATAAGGTCGAACAAAAGGTTACGAACTTCGCTCCCTCCTCGGCGCCCCTCACGGTGGTGATGTTGCTCGAATTCAGTCGAACCTTTGCCTACTGGTTCGATGACGTGGTCTTGCCTGCGGCGCAGTTTACCGAGATGCTACGACCGGGAGATTGGGCCGCCGTCGTCGCTTACGACATCCGTCCCGAAATCCTGGCAGACTTCACTCAAGACAAGCGCGACATTTACGGTGCCTTTAACCGAATGCGAATCCCTGCCTTCAGCGAAAGCAATCTCTTCGATGCCCTCAAAGACACCCTGGACCGGTTGGACGAAGTGGACGGGAAAAAGGCGGTTCTGCTGATCAGCTCCGGCATCGACACGTTCAGCAAGATCACTTTTGACACCATGCTGAAGCGAGTGGGGACGACGGACAGCACCATTTACTGCATCGGTCTGGCGCAGTTGGCGAGAGAGTATTTTGACGCCCGCGGCTACCTATCCGGGATCGACCGGCTAACATTCCTTCAAGCGGACAATCAGCTCAATACGTTTTCCCGTCGTACGGGCGGCAGGGCCTGGTTTCCCAGGTTCATTGGGGAGTACCCGGGAATTCTCCAGCAGGTCGGGATTGAACTGAGAAACCAATACAGTCTTGGTTATGTGTCTTCCAATTCCAACCGAGACGGGAAATTCCGAAAAATCAAAGTCGAGGTCGTCGACGAAAACGGCAACAACGTTAAGAACCTGAACGTTCGGGCCAAGGAAGGTTACCAGGCCGCAAAGGGTTGACAACCTGGACGGGGATTCTCCAGCCATCGGGTCGCCCGCTGGGGAAGTCTTTGGGGTCACCTTGAACCCGGAAAGGGGGTCGAAGTGATTCGCAAACCCGCTGTAGCCGGCCGTTTCTATCCCGCCGACTCGGAAGTTCTGAAGAGAGACCTGCAATCCTTCCTGCAGATCTCTTCGCCCACCAAGAAGGCAGACGGAATCGTGGTACCCCATGCGGGATACATGTACTCGGGGCACGTGGCCGGCGCCGTGTATGCCTCCATCGAGATTCCCTCTCGAGTCATCATCCTTTGTCCCAACCATACCGGATTGGGGGAACCGCTCTCCATCATGGTGTCCGGCGAGTGGGAAATTCCTCTCGGTCGAATCGCGACCGACTCCGAACTTGCCCGGGTTCTGATGCGCCATTGTCACCTCCTGGCAGAGGACCACAAGGCCCATGAATTTGAGCACTCACTGGAGGTGCAACTCCCCTTTCTCTTCTTCTTGAAACCGGATCTGAAATTCGTGCCCATCACCGTCGGAACTTCCCGCTACGCCACCATCGAGAGGCTGGGCCAGAGCATCGCCGAAACCCGCCAGGAACTGGGAGAAGATATCCTGGTAGTTGCCAGCAGCGACATGAACCATTACGAGTCGGAAGAGATCACACGAAAGAAAGACCGGAAGGCTATTGATCGGATTCTCGCGCTGGACCCCAAAGGCCTGTATGACGTCATCCGCAAGGAATCCATCAGCATGTGCGGCTATGGCCCTGCAATCTCGATGCTGTGCGCGGGCCACAACTTCCCTCACCGTTCGGCCGAACTGGTGAAATATGCCACCTCGGGCGAGATCAGCGGCAATCTCAAGGAAGTCGTTGGGTATGCCGGCATCGCCGTTCACTCCTGAAGGACTCTTAGCCTCGTCTGCGATAAAGTTCGACTCAGCGGTTGGCGCTGCCCCGCGCCGCTGAACGAGCGGAGCGATCCGCAGAATCTGCCCCTGCGCGGCCCCCTTGCGACTGGTTCACGACCGATCGCGAACTCGGAGGAGCCGCGGGCTGCGGCCGAGGTGGAGTGTAGGAAGGAGGTGCGGGGTAAGAGGGAGGCGGCGAACTCACCCTGGGGTTCGAGTGGGTTGAAGGCGGCGGCGTTCGGGATGGCCACGGCGAGGCTTGGCGGTAAATGCTGCCACGTTGGTCCATTTGGCGATTCCCTGGTTCGGAAGCGGCTGCCGGAGCACTCTGCGATGGCAGCGGACGGGCCGGCGCGGTGGCCGTTGGAACCCGAGTTTGCCAAACCCGCTGGCGATCCCCTCCAAGGACGGAGCTCCCTTCGTTGCTTCCGCTTTGTACCCTCCAAACTCGCTGCTGCGATTCCCGAACCGATTCGCGATGTGTGGCTGACGGTAGCGTTGAATCCCCAGACCGGGAAGGCACGGAACTGGGAGAAATCACAGTGACGCGCGAGCTCGTACCGGCACCTGAAGACGGAGGTGAACCGGAAGGAGCCATGGAACGCCTTTGTTGCACCCAGCTGTGCGGTTCGCCTGAAGGACCGGACGTGCTATACGCGGCAGCGGGCACCGTGGACTCCACCAGCTGCTCACGCAACGCCCTTCTTGCCTCGAGGTCAGAATTCGTGTATCTGCGGGAGATGCTCTGTGCCACCGGCATCCGGCTGGCTAAGGTAGGGCTCAGCCCCGGCGGTCCCCCGACCACTCCTCCATTCCTCAGTGGGTCGTGCGGGGGCCTGAAGTTTCGGTCTCTCCGCCCATCGCGAAGGAAGGAATCGTGGGGCAAAAAACTAACACCATGACGATGACGAAAATTCTTGGAGGCAAAGACGTTTACTGACACAGCCAACCCCTGCCAGGGCTCAAAAGGGGCCAGAGGGACCCATCCGACCCAAGTCGGCCCATGGATCCAACCCACCGCCCCGGGGCACCACCGGTCAAGACGCCGGCCCGGTACCCAAGCCCAGCCCAAATGGCCGAAATAATTCCAGCGGCCATAGTGATAAGGCCACCACCCCCAGGGTTCATACGAAATCCACGTCCAGCCGAACTGGTCATACCAACACCAGCGGCCCTCCCGGAAAGGTGCCCAGTCGGCCGCGGCATGAGGTCGCCAGACCGAGCCATAAGTCGGGTCAGCGTACCAGGTTCCGTACCGATTCAGGTCAGCCGCGCTCCAGCCGTCCACGTACTCCGTCGTCCGCCGGTCTCTCAGCTCAGCGAGCCACACATCTCGATCGGCGTTCCATCGGTCCCATTCATCCTCGACGTAATTGATCGCTAAGTAATAGCGATCAGGATCATCTGCTTGAAAGCGAACGGACTCGCCGCGGCTCACAAACAGATGGGAGGCCTGGCTTTGGACTTCCACCGAACCGTCAAAGACCACCAGCCGGGCAGTGGCGGCAGGATCTACATCCAAACGTAAATTGGCCGCGTTGCGAGCCGCCGCCACAAACAGAGGGGTCTGAATTTTAAATTCGGACTCGTCGGAACGCACCTGGATGGAAGTTCGTCCGCGATGCAGATCCAGCTCGATTGTGCGAGGACCGTCCAGGCTGCCCATCCGTGCAAGTCCCAGGATCGTGTTGGAGCCGAGACGGACCGTGCTGCCGTCGTCGAACTCGATCTCGGCGCGACTCTCGTCACCGACCCAAACACGGTCTCCCTCCAGAAGAGGCGTATTGACGCTCAGATCGATCCAGCGGTCCAAATCGCTTCGCTGATACGTCACATCTCCTTCCATCAAGCTGAGCCTGGACAAGCGCGGCTGAGGGGAGTCATTGGCCAGCAGTGCTGCGGATCCCACCACCACCATCGCAATCAGCAACAGCGTTCTTTGGCTCCGCATGGCAACCTCCCGAGAGGTTGGAGTGTCTTTCAATGCCTCTCTTTACGTATTGATCGTCACCGGTTTCAAAAGGCTTGTCAATCCCTAACTAGGCGGCGACTTGGTCTTTAGGCGGGAGTATCAAACGGGAAGAAGGCAAGTTGCGGCGAGAAACTCAGTTTTTAAAAACTTGAGCTTTTTCAATTCGGGCGAGAAGCTTCTTGGCCTCGGTTCTGGCCAGATTCATAAGAGACGAATCGTCGTAGATCTTTTGCAGCACCGGAGCGAACCGCTCGGGCGCCACAATTCGTTTGGCATCGAGACTTCTTTCCAGCTCGTCGAGTTTCTTCGGAATTCCCAATCGATCGTACTTCAACGCCAGCTGCATCTCGAAAAGAGCGCGTTCCTGCAGGCACAGATTCTCAAAGAAGTTGTTGATGTCCTGTAAGATCCTGTCTTCCGTGTAGTTGAAGACAATGTCCCTTTTGCGAAGGCCGGTGTCGAATGTGATGGTCTTCTGTCCCAGGTCCGCCACCTTCCGGGAACTGGCAAATTCTTTGTTCTCATTGAAGAAGTCTGCCCGAACAAAGAGAGCCATCAGGGACTCGACGGTAGCCTGGGTCAACTTCAGGTCGAGTTCCAGCGGCTCCTGCTCTCTCTGTCTGTAGCGGAATCGCCCCTTGCCCTCCTCGTCCAGTTCGATTCGATAGTACTCAATCGCTCCCTGGGTTCGCTCCTTCTGCCACGCAATCTTCACTCTGGAGTCGCGGTCGGACTCCGCTGCGAACACCGAGGCACAACTGACCAGCACGCACGCCAAGCCGGCCCAGTAGAGAAACCTTCCGATGGGGACACCTCGTAATGGCAATGGCATCATTTGCAACGGGGATCCAAGGCGGATTTCAGCCGACGGTTCGTAGCCTGGTGAAGCGTGTGGCAGATGGCCAGAGCCAGCGCATCAGCCGCGTCGTGCGGATGAGGCAGATCGTTGAGATTGAGAAGATTTCGTACCATCACCTGAACCTGCGATTTGGCTGCGTGACCGTAGCCTGTCACAGCGCTCTTGACTTCGAGCGGGCTGTACTCGAAGACAGGCAACCCAGCCTGTGCTGCTGTCAATAGTACCACGCCCTTGACTTCGCCCAGCTTGAGGACGCTACGAAAGTTGTTCAGATAAAACTGGTCCTCCACTGCCACGGCCTGGGGCAAATGCAATTCTATCAGTTGCCGAAGCCGCTCATGGATGGATAGAAGCTTCTGGGCAAAGTCGTTTTGACGCTTGGTTCGAATCCCCCCAAAATCAACCACCCGGTGGCAATGACCGTCGCTATCGATGATGCCGTAGCCGGTCGTCTGGGAACCACAGTCCACACCCAAAACGCGCATGAAGCTCACTCAAATTGGGGGTTAACGGCGGGCAGGGGGCTGGGAGACTTATTAAGAAATCAGGAGGCCGCAGCTTCCATTTCGGCTTCGTCAATGTCGAAGTTGGCGAAGACCTTTTGAACGTCGTCGTGTTCCTCGAGAGATTCCATCATCTTGAGCATTTGCTGGGCCTGCTTGCCCTCCAGCTTGACCGCACTGATGGGAATCATTGCCAACTCGGATGAAGCCATCTCAATGTTCTTCTGCTTCAGCGCCTCGACAACGGCTTCGAAGTCGCCGGGTGCGGTGTAGATCTCGAAGTTGTCGCCGCCATCCTTCATGTCTTCGGCGCCCGCTTCCAGAGCCGTGGCCAACAACTCATCCTCATCACATTTGGTCTTATCCACCAAGATGAGTCCCTGCCTTTGGAACATGTGAGCCACACAGCCGTTCTGTCCCAGGTTTCCACCGTGCTTGGAAAAGAGATGGCGGACTTCAGACACCGTTCGATTTTTGTTGTCCGTCACGGCCTCCACCAAGACGGCCACCCCACCAGGACCGTACCCTTCATAAAGGGCATCTTCATAGCTCTGCCCCGGCAATTCGCCGGTGCCTTTTTGAATCGCCCGCTTGATGTTGTCGCTGGGCATGTTCACGGCCTTGGCAGCAGCCACCGCCGTGCGCAATCGGGGGTTTCCATCCGGGTCCCCACCGCCGATCCTGGCCGCCACCGTGATTTCCTTGATCAAGCTGGTAAACACCTTACCGCGCTTGGCATCGGCCGCGGCTTTCTTGTGTTTAATGCTGTGCCACTTTGAATGACCTGACATGGCTATCTCCTTACCTCACGGGCAAGGCTACCAGAATCTGACTTCGATGTAAAGGCACGACAGGAGCGGAACGGCGCGGCTTGACCTCCGCAAAAAATGAGCCTTCCGCATAGTGTGTTCGCTTAGGAACTCGACTGATTCTGCCGGGATCGCTGCCTCTGGAGGCGCAGTTCGGCGAAGTCGAACTTGAGCGCCCCAATGCGGCCTCCCACCACTTCGATCCGTTTCAAGTCCCGCGTTCCAATGCCATGTTCCTCACCCAGCCGCAGCGTGCTGTCACAGGTTTCAAAGGGAGGCGTGCCTCGGTCGCCCATCGGATCGAAATTCATCAGGGCGGTCGCCACAGCATCTGTGCACACAGGATTGGTACCGGCCACCATGATTCCCGGCTTCACAGCCTGCCCACCCGGAACCCAGGGGCCTTCACCGCCTGCCATCGTCTCAATTCCGTCGATGATGGCCAACTGGATGGGTCGGGCCGCCACCAAATCCGCAACAATCCTTGGCACCCGGTAACCTCCCTCGCGCGGCGACTTCGGATCGTTCTCAGGCAGCGCACTTCGGGATGGCTGGCGGGAGCCGTCATGGAAGGGGGCTCGGCCCCCTTGCGGTTCCAGGCTCGGCTCCTCTTCTCCGGAGCCTACCCCATAGATCGTGCAGGGTGTGATGCCAAAACAGTTCTTCATGGAAAGCGTCACACCGGCGGTTAGGTGTTCCTTCAGTTTGGCCAGAGAGACAAACACATCGCAGTCCTCATAGGAGTGATTCAAGTCGAAGGCCTTGAACATGTGCCCCCCGTTCGGCACCCACAGGCGGGAGTAGCGCTTCCCGCGTCCCAGGTAGTTCGTGTTCTCGAACTCGACGCGAGGTCCGGCTGAGAGAATCTCTTGGGGATCCCAGTTGGCTTGCCAGATAAACTCCTCCAGTGACTCGGTGGTGGCCCAGGGAGACTCCAGAAGGCGAATGCGGTGGGCTCCAGCCCGGGCAAGGCAGTGAACGGTGGCCGAGACCACACGCGGATGGACCCATTGGGCCAAGCCCAGAGGCACGTAGCCCATTCGATAGGTGGGACTGCCCGTCAGATTCAGCTTGATGGCAACGGTTTTGCCCTTGACGAGCCTTCCCAGGCCGCCCAACTGGTCGAACATGCGTTCCATGGCCGGCAGTAATTCCGAACCGTAGCTGCGGCAGCCTGCGATGGCCACGGGGGCCGCAGGAGCCCGCGACGCCAGAACCCACCGTGGTCTAGCCAGGTACAAACCGGCTGCCGCCTTGGCCGTGCAGCCAAACCATTCTCTTCGAGTCAATCGTGTGCAGCTCATCGTATCCGCCTTTCCAAGGGTCGTCCGACCCTGTCAAGCCTTAAGAAGCCTCGGCCTCGATGGCCGCGTAGGCTGTCAGAGGGGGAAGATGAAACTCGCGACCTCCCCTCTCTGATACTCCCTTGAGAGACGTTGGCTCCGCCCTTCCGGCACTCCAAAGCCTTGCAGAAGGCCAGTCTCCCTGGAGCCAAACCGAAATCCTGGTCGAGGGAGGCTGCGCCGAGGAGGAATAGTTCACCAAGTGCAAAACGCACCTGGCTCGATCCGTTGATGCAGTGAAGAACGCCCCGACGGTTGCCGGATTCCAAATCCGAAACGGATCATGGCGATGGCTCACCAGCAGGTGCGTATCCACTTCCAGCAGGTAGGGATCCTCCCAGGCCTCTCGGCCTGCAGCAACCCGCCCCTGCCCCATCTGCCAGACTTCAAATCGACTCACGGGAGACTCCAGGCGAGTCCCAAGCGGCAGGTTTTTCCAATGAGAGGGGACGATCACCAATCCACCTGAGTTCGCAAAACCGATCAGCTTCGTTCTCAACTCCTCCTCCAGACGGCCCTGATCGATGCAGAGAATTGCTTTCAAGGAAGACCAATCCGTCTTCACCGCCGCTTTTTCAACAATCTGGAAGGGCAAGAACCGGCGTCCGGCGAGGTTCAGAAACTCGGTGCTCAAGAATTCATTGTCCCCTGAAAAATCAGACAGCACACCCAGTTCCGCAATGGCTTGAAAGCTCTGCCACTCGGAATGCCGACGAAAAAACTCTACCTGCTCACCGATTTCCCGCCACGTCTCCAGCGCCGCGTTCTCACGATTTCGTAAGCCGCTCCTGAGCGATTGGTCGAGCGAGATCAGCCACTGTCCCCCGAAGGCAGCCGAGTCGGCCACGGCCCTTGCGTAGGCCTGGCCAGTAAGGGCCAGTCTCGGCTTTGGTTCCGCTTCAATCCACACCCGCGTTTCCCGACCACCCACCGCCTGGGCCAGCCTGATGAGCCACCCATTCGAATCCAGCCACGGCAGTCCTGTCGGTCCTGCTTCCGCCATGTCGTTATCGGCCACCGAGCTTTTGACCTCCGGCCACTTACAGCCACGTATCAACTGGGCTACGCCGGCTCTGCCCCTGTGAACCGAGGGAGACTTGGACGATGCGACGACCTCACACGGGAGTTCCTTTTCGGGAATTTGTTCCACAATCAGAGCCTTCAAACCGCACTTGTGGGCCTCGGCCGCAGCCGCGACGAGATCGGCTGATCCTTCCACCAAACCGAAACAACTCAGTCCGGACTTGCTTCCAGCCTGAATCAACTCCCGAAGAGCGCGCTGCTGTTGGGCATCCTCGGGTCGTCCTGCAGCCCAAGTCACAACCAAGCTATTGATCGGTGAACCACGAAGAAAGTCCAGGGCCTCGGGCTTCTCCCAGTCCGTCAATAGTTGTCTCGTTTCGGAGGTCAGAGTGCCCGCCCCTTCACGAAGCCGTATCTCCAAAGGCCCCGCGGGCCATTTCATCGGGATCCATTCGTTCATCATAAGGTTCCCAAAAAAGCGACGGGAAGGATGGTTACAACCGATTGATCAGGCTGGCGACGAAACCCGCGCCAAAACCGTTGTCAATGTTCACCACCGTGACATTGGATGCACAACTGTTCAGCATGCCCAACAGCGCGGCCACTCCTTGGAAGCTGGCCCCGTAGCCCACACTGGTGGGCACAGCGATCACAGGAACGGAAACCAATCCACCCACTACGCTCGGCAACGCTCCCTCCATTCCGGCTACCACAATGATAACGCGGGCGTGCTGAAGCCGCTCGCGCTGACTCAAAATACGATGAATGCCGGCCACACCCACGTCGAAAAGCGTCTCCACCTGGTTCCCCATGACTTCAGCGGTGACCACGGCCTCTTCCGCCACCGGGATGTCCGCCGTGCCGGCGCAGGCCACCAGAATTTGGCCTTTCCCCCGCTGCTGGCGGTCTCTCAAAACGACAATGCATCCCGAGTCTGCGAAGAACCTGGCCGCTCGCGTCAGCTTCTTGACTTTTCGAAAAACGGCTGCGTCGGTTCGGGTGATCAGGATATTGTGCTGATTCTTCAGCATGCGGGTCACAATCCCGCAGATCTGGTCCGCCGTCTTTCCTCGCCCGAAGATGACCTCAGGAAAACCTTGACGCATGGCTCGGTGGTGGTCGATGCGGGCAAATCCCATGTTTTCGAAGGGAAGGTGCTTCAGTCTTTCGATGGCCTGGTCGATCGACTTCTTACCCGTCTTGACCGCCGCCAACAACTGTCTGATTTCTGTCTCAGTCATCTGGATCGATGCCCGCACCCGAACAGCCAAGTCCCAGCCGGAGGCAAGCTTTCTTCAGAGTCGCGCTTAGTGTAGCATTAAACGGCTGCAGCGCGGTCCAAGCTTGAACTGAGGCAGAAACAAGAAAGACGCTGCCCCGCCTTCCCGGCGGCCGGCGGCAAACAACTGCGGGGGCCGGTTCTCATGGAACTGACGGTAGCTATTACCGGTGCGAGTGGGGCCATTTATCCAGTCCGATTTCTGAATCATCTCGTTTCGGAATCGGGCGTGACCAGAGTTTATCTCGTCGCGTCCGCCGCGGGGCTTCGGGTTCTCAACGAGGAATTGGATTCGGGACCACTCACCTTGAACAACATCGCTCAGAAGCTGACGGGCACTCAGGCAGAGAAAGTCACTGTGGTCAACAATAACGACATTGGCGCCCGGCTGGCAAGCGGCTCGGACCCGGTCGATGCCATGGTGGTGATCCCCTGCACGATGGGTACGCTGGGCAGCATTGCCCACGGCATCTCCCGTGACCTGATTCAGCGAGCCGCAGACGTCATCCTCAAGGAAAGGCGTAAATTGATCCTGGTGGTTCGCGACACCCCCTTTAATCTGATACACCTGGAGAACATGAGGCTGTTGACCCTGGCGGGTGCCACTATCTTTCCGGCCATCCCCTCCTTTTACCATCGTCCAAGCGCTTTGGAGGATGCTGTGGATCAGTTCCTCTTCAGGATCATGTCTCACCTGGGTCTGAATCCGGAGCGGACGTTTCGATGGCAAGGAAAGCCTCCTCGTCCCAGCTCCGAAGAGTGAAGGAACACTGGTTCCTTCGATCCGGAGATTCGCACTCTGCTGGCCACGGGCGAGCGGAAGAGGAAAACTCAATTACGGAATGCTTCCCATGAGACTGCTGACCAGCTTGGGCACAACACTTGAAATGATCAAGTTCGAGCATACGATCTTTGCCCTCCCGTTCGCCCTGCTCAGCACGGTTTTGGCCTCTGAAGGCCTTCCCGAAGGAGGCAAGCTTTTCTGGATCGTTGTGGCCATGGTGGGCGCGCGAAGTGCTGCGATGGCCTTCAATCGGCTGGCAGACCGCCGGATCGATGCGCAGAATCCCAGAACCCAAACCCGAGCGCTGCCTGCCGGACAGCTGAGTGTCGGCTTTGTGGCCCTCTTTACTTTGGCCTCCTGTCTCCTATTTGTCCTGGCAGCCTTCCAGCTTAACCCCCTATGCTTCCGGCTCTCCTTCCCGGTCTTGGGCATTTTGTTCTTCTACTCCTACACCAAGCGCTTCACCCAGTTTTCTCATTTCTTCCTTGGACTTTGTCTCGGGTTGGCGCCGTTGGGCGCCTGGATCGCCGTGCGCGGCGATGTCCAGCCCACCCCCTTGCTGCTCTGCTTGATTGTTCTGCTCTGGACAGCCGGATTCGACATCATCTACGCCTGTCAGGATGTGGATTTCGACGAGCGCCAAAACCTCTTCTCTTTACCCAAACAGCTGGGTGTCGGTCGTGCCCTGATGGTCTCCCGCAGTCTGCATGCAGCAGTCGTCTTCCTGCTGGTCCTTTTCTTTTTTATGGAGCAGCTGGGATGGTTGAGCCTCCTGGGCATTGGGCTGGTGGGGGGACTTTTAGCTTACGAACACTCTCTGGTGCGTCCCAATGACCTCTCCAGGATCAACGCCGCATTTTTCACTGTGAACGGCTATGTCAGCGTTCTCCTGTTTTTGACTGTCGGCTTGGATCGGATCTGGTTTTAGGTTCGCAAACACAAGAGAGGCCCGCAATGAAATCGTTCATCCCGTCTGTGGTTCTGCTGCTTGTAATGGGAGGTGACCTCATGCCCGCGGATCGTCCGGCAGGAGCTCTGCATCAGACTCGTTCGGCGGTGCTGGCCCAGAACGGATTGGTGTCTACCAGTCAACCGCTTGCCGCGCAGGCCGGTCTGCAAATCCTGATGCAGGGTGGCAATGCCATTGACGCCGCCGTGGCGACGGCTGCGGTCTTGAACGTGGTGGAACCCATGTCGACCGGTATCGGCGGCGACATGTTTGCCATGGTTTATTGGTCCAAGACCGGCGAACTGGTGGGTCTGAACGGGAGCGGGCGATCCGGCTACCAGGCTTCCATCGATTTCTTCCGGCAAAAGGGAATGAGTTCGATCCCAATGACTGGAATTTACTCGATCTCCGTACCTGGGGCGGTGGATGGTTGGGAAACCCTGCTGAAGAAATACGGAACAATGAGCTTGGCTGAGGTTCTGCACCCGGCAATCGAGTACGCGGAACAGGGCTTTCCGGTCTCCGAAGTGATCGCTGACTCCTGGTCGGAAAGCGTCGCGAAGCTCCAGGGCAACCTTGATGCGGCCCGCACCTACCTGATTGGAGGCCGCCCTCCCCAGGTCGGCGAAATCTTCAAGCAGCCCAATTTGGCGGCCACGTTTCGAATGATCGCAGCCGGAGGCAGCCATGCCTTCTACCGAGGAGACATTGCACGCGACATCGTCGCGTCGCTTCAAGACCTGGGAGGCCAGTTGACCCTGAAGGACTTCGCGGACCATCACTCCACCTGGGTCAGGCCGGTTTCCGCCACCTACCGCGGAGTGCGCCTCTATGAACTCCCGCCAAACGGCCAAGGGATCGCGGCTCTCCAGATGCTGAATATCCTCGAGGGATTCGACTTGAAAGCGCTCGGGCACAATTCGGCGGCCTTTCTGCACCTGCTGATCGAAGCCAAGAAACTGGCTTTTGCCGACCGTGATGCCTACTACGCCGATCCGGACAAGGTGGACGTCCCAGTGGACAAGCTGATTTCCAGAGAGTACGCCGCGCAAAGACGAAAGCTCATCGATCCCAACCGGGCGGCCTCGTCCGTTTCGCCGGGCCTGCTGGAGCAGGGGGACACGGTTTACCTGACTGTGGTCGACAAAGATCGGAATTGCGTGTCGTTCATCAACAGCCTGTTCCACGGTTTCGGTTCAGGGGTTGTAGCCGGGAACACCGGCGTGTGTCTGCAAAACCGAGGAGCTTTGTTTTCGCTGGACCCCAAACATCCCAACCGCCTCGAACCTCACAAGCGACCTTTTCACACCATCATCCCAGCTATGGCCTTTAAAGACGAGAAGCCCTGGTTGGTGTTTGGCGTGATGGGGGGAGATATGCAGCCGCAAGGCCATGTTCAAGTCCTGGTGAACCTGGTGGACTTTGGCATGAACGTGCAACTGGCCGGCGAAGCGCCCCGCTTTCGCCACTTCGAGGAGGGAATTGCTCTGGAGTCCGGGATCGGTGAGACCGTTCGGCGCGAACTGGTCAGCAAAGGACACCGGATTGTGCCGGGATCGGGTGGGTTTGGAGGCTATCAAGCCATCCTGATCGACCCGACCAGCGGAGTCCTCATGGCCGGCTCGGATCCGCGGAAAGACGGCTGCGCCGTGGGCTGGTAAAAGCAAGGCGGCAGGCAACACCCGACCTGTTCACTTTCCCAGGCTCTGCCCCACCAAATAGGAAATGTAGTACCGCATGAAGGCATCGCGTCGGGGTTGCAGGCAGACGGCGACTGATTTTCCTTTGTCGTGGTCGATCCGCGTGAAGCCCTCATCGTCCACCCGCAGCAACAGCGTCTCAACCTTCCCGAAAAACTCGCCCGGACTGGCCGCCTCGGCTACCGCCAGCTGGTCGTGCAGCGTCATTCTGGCACTCGGCGAATCAAGCCACAGACGATACAGGCACTCCAGTGCAAAGGTGAGCGGGGAGTCGTGTTTTTTCACCTGCTCCCGCTCCTCGTCGCTCAAACGAACGTGGGTGGTGGCGTCCAAGGGCACAATCGTCAAGGGAAGACCAGCAGCGTAGACCAGCTGAGCGTCCGCGGTAGATGAGTAAACGTTGTACTCCGGAATCGGCTTCGGCTTGCCGGCCGTTCCATACACGCAGCCGCTCATGAGCACCACGCGCTTCAAGTAACGGCCCAGCTCAGGCTCCTTGCGAAGCGCATCGGCCACGTTTTGGAGCGGTCCTACCGCGATCAGTGTCACCTCACCCGGATGCTTTTTCACTGTCTCCACAATCCAGTCCGCAGCCTTGGCAGCAGCCGGCTTGACGAGGTCGAAGTCCTCAGCCCAGGTGTATTGGTGGCTGACATGGTCACTGGTCTTGCGCCCGACCAGAACCGGAATGTCATCCCGCTTGGTTTGATGAAGCATCTTGCAGGCAATCCGCGCCCGCACCGGCGTGTTGCCATGCGCTATCGTCACGCCGAGCGGCTCGAAGCGAGGATTGGCCAAAACGAATGCCAGGGCCCAGGCATCGTCGATGTCGTCCCCGATGTCTGTGTCGAGAATCACCTTCATCCTGGCGCTCTGGGCCTGGAGCACGGCCGAACCCACAATAGAAGCCAGCATCAACATTCCACAGAACCTTGAACCTCGATTCAGGCAGAGTCTCCTCATTGTGACACCTCCTCGTGGGTTCCCAGAGAACCCAGCAATCTGGCGTTCTGTTTCTTGAAGAATGGGAAGTCTACTCTCGTTGTCTGGGGTGCTTACGCTTAGTACCCGCCTTCGCCCCTAAGCTCGGCGTCATCAATTCATGCCCGACCGCCGAGCGGTGAGGGCAGCTTCTCATATTGGAAAAAAGGGGCAACGTCCTTGGTCCCGATAGCCAATCGAGTCTGGCAGATCGCGAATGCTTTTGTGGCCGGAAGCCTGGCTCCTGGAGCTCGGGAAGCCTTATGAGAGGCATGCGGTCGAGCCAATCTTCGACGATTAACACCGAGTTGCGAGATGAGGGCAGGACAGGCATTACGCCTTCTGGCGCGACTTCCGCTCAGGCGGTTCGGCACAGCCGCACAGCCACGGCACCAACCGGTGGCATATCCTCTTGGAGATGGCTGATTCCACGGAGAAGAGATCCGTGAAGTTCCAGTCCAGCGTTTCTCCCCAAAGTGACTCTCCGTTGGACACTCGAATCAGTTGTACGCTCACCCGAGCCTGTTTTCCAAGCCTCTGAATCATGCCCGCCAGCACCAGATCCGCGCCCAACTCCCGGCCGGACTCTCTCGGATCCTTGCTCTGGTCCACGAACCGCAGAATCGAGGCGGTGGGGAAAACACTAGCGTTTCGGCAATTGCTGAGCCGCGTGATCAAAGAGTCAGTTACCCCCAATCCAAGAGGGTCAGAACTTCCCTTTTTTTCAACCCTTCCGAAGGGGAGCACCGCAATCGACTGAGGCCTTGTGACCGGTTGTCGGCCGGGGTCACCCAGCTCTTCGACTGCTGAGATGAAGCAGTAGCCTAATCCCGGAACGGTTTGAATGAACTGGGGATCTTTCTTCACGTCCCCCAGAACCTGCCGGATCTTGGCAATCGCATGCTCTACGGTGTTCGGAGTTACGAAAACGCCGGACCAGATGGCCTCCAGGAGCAATCCTTTGGTCAACACGCGGCCTGGGTTCCTCGCCAGATAAATGAGAGTTTGGAGGGGCTTTCCACTCAGAGGCATCCGTCTTTTACCGTGATAGAGCCCATGTCGCTCCAAGTCGAGCACAAAACGGCCAAGTCGAAGGCGGGAGCAATATGTCTTGCTTGCCAAAGCCGACACACCACCCTCCTTTATTCAGGATGTCTTCAGCTTTATTTCAGGTAAGTCTCAGGAGTTAGCGAAACGATCGGGTGTAATTATATATGCCGTGAAGTGATCAAGAGAAGAGGAATGATTTATTCCCATTTGGGGAATGAGTCGCCTTGAATCGAGACCGTCTCCGATTCCTTAGACATCATACGTTAGTTTTTGACTACGGGGGCTTTCACTGAAGCGACCTTACCTCCAAAGGAGCAAGGTTAATGTCTGACTCATCCGTTCCATCCGGGCGTCTTCCGCCGCTGCAGGCGAACATGATCGAGGATGGATCAGCCGCTGGGTCGATGCCCGATGGCCCCCCGACAATGCCCCGTTCAACCGCTCTTGCGCTAGCCGGGACCACACGCGCTAAGTAGGAAGCGTTACTTGCAGGGAATTCAGTCAGACGGGGAGCGGGTCCTTTGGAGAAACCGTACCACAAAGGCCTCGAAAATAGCTTATGGATTCGCTGCACAGGACGGGACAGGGGCTGTGCTGTTCCACTTCCTCCTTTCCTTTCGACTTTGTCTTTTAGTACGAGGAGCGCCTAGCCATGGAAACGCATCTTTCAAACGACACCTTGCATATCAGGAATCGCGCCGTCTCCGGTCAAGTCTCATTCGATCCACTAACTCTATTTCAAAGGTCGAAGACTTGGTTGGCTTTCGTGGGGTCCGGATTTCATTGGAACCGCGCGGGAATGGGCTTGCTGCTATGCGGAGCTGCGCTGCTGGGCGGCGTGCGAAATCTTTCTGGCGCTGAGAAGATGAAGGCAGTCGTGCTGCTTCCGGGAGGCGTTCCAGGTGAATGCGAATACGTCACCCTGCAGAAGTTCAAACTCAATGGCAAATCCGAGGTCCGAGTTCTAGAAAGACACTCAGGCTTGGACGGGCCGGAAGCGTCGGTCCTCAAGGACGTCTACAAAAAGGCCGACAAAGTTCGCTTGGAAGCCGTCACGAGAATCGTCCTGGAGCGTGGCGTACCTCGTCTGTACCTCTCAGGGGATAAGGCGCTTATTGCTCTTCCGGACGGGTTCGATTTCGGAAAGGCCCAGTCAGCTAAGCTCATTGAGCTTGCAGGCCGCCTTCTCGAAGGAGAAGGACGCGATGAGACTCCGAAGGGGAAAAAGGCTATCTCGTTATCGGCCATCTGGAAGGTCTATTTTGTAACCGAAAGCGCGCCCTTGGAAGAAGTGGCTTACCGCCACTGTCGGGAGGAAGACCGTGTTGAAGTCTGGCGAGCCTATTTCAAGTCGTTCTCCGCTTCGCAACGGGCCAACGAGGCTCACCAGCACTTCCACGTCCGCCTTCTGGCAACTGCCCGCGAAGCCTTTGGCAAATTCAGTAGTGGGAGCTACCCGGAACTTGGTCGGGCCAGGGAGCTGCTTCGGGAGGCCGAGGGTGTTTTACCCGGTAACCCACTGAACCGGGACTTCCAAGTCCAATTAGACAAGGCCGAAAAGGACCTTCAGTCGGCCATTGAAGTCGCATCCAACATGCTCGAGAACAAGGCTTTCGATGAGGCAATCGACAGACTGTCCCCTTTTACTAAATACGCTACGGACGTCCTTCCCCTCCGGGATGTTTACCTAAAATCTCTCCAAGGCAGCAATCGTGAGCATCGCCAGAAGGGTGCTGAACTGATGAAGGCCAATCGACTGGAAGAGGCACTGAAGGAGTACGAAACTGCCGCCGGCCGGTTGCCGCAGGACCCGGAAACCCGCTCGGAGCTATCAGAAGCGCACATCCGCATTGGCTTGCGCGACACGCAGGCCCTGCTCGACCGGAAAGACTACAAGAGCGCGCTCGACAAAGGGGAACAGCTAACGAAAGAGTATCCCTCCGACTCGCGACTGTCTGAACTCATCCGAAAAGTTAAAGGTGCACGCGGTCAAGAGCTTCACCAGCAGGCTCGTCAGCTGCTGAATCTGCCGGCCCCCGCCAAGCCTCCTGGAAAAGGCCCGGTAGGTCGCATTGTCCGTCCGGCGACCAAGCCGGCTCCTGTCTCCATCACCACACGCGAAGCGGAATCCCGGCACTTGGAAGCCCTCAATCTGCTGCAGGAAGCTAACCGACTGGCTCCCAATGACCAGGGTCTGCAGGACTTACAAGTGGCGCAGCGGCGCCTCTCCGACTATTATCTCGCTCTTTCCAAACGGGCAGCTGCCCGTCCGCGCGGCTCTGGCCTTGGCTCCAGCTATCTTTTCTTGGAGCGGGCGCAATTCTACGACCCTACTCGAGATGACTTGGCCGAGCCGCTGTTGCAAGCTCGGGAATCCTTTCTGAAGAAGGCCACGCTGCCTGTAGCGATTCGCATTCGTTCCAAAGCGCGGACAAACGACAGCACGAGCTTCGCAGATCAGATGGAAGCCGGTATCTCCAGCGCACTCGTCAACGCCCGACTGCCTGGTGTGTCAGTGGTCGAACGCGACGCATTGCCGGAACTTCAGAGCGAGTTGGAGCTCATGAAGAAACTCTCTTCCGACGAGGCCGTGCCTAATCTGCAGCGGGCCGTGGCTCTGGTCGTTGCTGATGTGCTTGTCAACAGCTGCCGTTCCAGGAACCTGACGATTCAGCGCCGTTCTCGCTACATCGCTAACGAATGGGAAAACCAGAAGTGGCACGAGTATGAGAACCAGTCCGACTACTGGGATTCACAATGGGATGCGTGCCGCAAGCAATTGGGCAACAACCATCCCACCTGCCAAGGCTACCGAACCCAAAAGGAGTACTTCGCCAGAATGCGCGACGGTGTTCCTCGAATCCTGCAGGATATCCGTCCCTACACGTATAACGAACGCCAGGCCAGCGTGGAAGCCTCCGTCAAGGTCTCCTATCGGTTTGTAGACTCCCTTACGAGCGAGCGAATGATGCAACAGTTCATTGAGAAAGCGGACACCGGCAGCGGGGTCGAGATCCTGGATGCGATGCCGCGCGACCTGCAGAATATCGTCAATCGCCCGTTGAGCATCCCTGATGAGTCGCAGCTCCTCGGCTCGCTGCAGCAGCAGGTCCAGCAAGAACTGGTCCAGAAGACCTTGGAGTACTGCCGTGGTCTCGCGGCAAAATTCTACGAGCGCGCCGAAGCGGCGGCAGCAGCGGGCAACTTTGACGAGGCATTGGAACAATACGCACTATTTCTGTTCTCCACTCCGCGGAAAGACTCCATCGAGGCCGGTAAAGCCGCGACCTTCTTGCGAACCAAGTTCAGCCTGGAGTTTGACGGAAACCTGCCTTAATGGCGAAAGGAGAAGTGAGATCTAGGCAGGGCTTGCACTTGATATTCGATGTGTAACGGGCGCTCCGTCGCGGGTTCCATAGCGTGTGTAGGAACGTCTCCTCCACCCAAAGGAGAGCCAAATCATCGTAACGTCGTGCATAACGGCCCAAGCGAGTTTGCCGTCCCAATGATTCGCAGGGAGGCAGTGTGGGAACAGAGTCTCTCACGAGACAGAAGTA
Source organism: Acidobacteriota bacterium (assembly GCA_040753175.1). Classification (GTDB taxonomy): domain Bacteria; phylum Acidobacteriota; class Terriglobia; order Versatilivoradales; family Versatilivoraceae; genus JBFMEW01. Next base: position 57,155 of record JBFMEW010000032.1, read on the forward strand.
GAACCATTCGACGCGTCTTGTATCCAGGATGTCTTCAGCTTAAGTCTCAGGAGTTAGCGAAACGATCGGGTGTCATTATAAATGCCTTCGCATGATCAAGGAAACGAGAAAGGTCTTGCGCTGTACGGTTGATTGGTGTTGATTCTCCTCCCGTCTTTTGCCCGATACCGGGGAACATGAATCGAAGCAATACCTGGCCTCCCTCCAGAGGCCGTCACGGCCTCAAGCCAGCCCAGCGGTTCCAAGCGCCGCGCTTCGGTCCTTCGGTGAGTGAGCAGGCAAGGGAAATAACGCTGGTCACTTTAGGACGCAGCGAACCGTGCGGGTTCTCGGTCGCAACGTTCTGAGCTGAGGAGGCTAACATGAGAGCTCGAGAACAAAGGCTTTTCCTGGTACTCCTGCTGATGACCCTGGTGAGGACCGGCCCTGTCCGAGCCGCAGACAGGCATGGAGCTGCCCGGGAGCGACTGATTCAGTTGTTGTTGGGCAAAGAGGTTCAAGCTCTGGTCGATTTGCCGGCGACCAAAGAAGGTACAGATATCTACTTCGTACCCCCTGAAAGAAAACGGATCGATGAGCGGGGCATCGATCTTGAAGACCTGACAAAGTGGCTGAAAGAAAAAGGAGTCGGCATTGAAGCCCACGAGTGGGAGCTGATTACCAACGTCCAGATTGGCAAGGACAAGATCGAAGTTCACATCGGTGGCGGTGGGCAAGGGCGCAGAGGCAGCAAGCATGCGAACAAGGTGAGTCCCACGGTCAAGCGGGCTGGAGGATCACGCATCAACTTTCGCTACCAGGCGGATCTGAACGAGACCGACCTCGCTCCCGAAAATTTCTTACGTTTCATGGAGAGGGTTCTCGACGTGAGCCGTATTCGCTTCGAACTGACTAAGAAAGAGCTACCTCCAGAGATCAGGACCGCCATCGATGCCAGAACTGTCAAGGAAGGCATGAACTATCAATTGGTCTTGATGACTTTTGGCGATCCCGAACAAAAAAAGATAAACGACTCTGTCGATGGCAAGTTCTCGGAAACTTGGTTCTACCTGAAAGACGGCCGCCGTTGGGTGCTGGAGTTCCTCAACGGCAAAGTAGCAAAGGTGAGTGTCTACTGAAGTAAGCCGACATGCGTGATCGCGCATCCGCATGGTAGCGTTCGGATGTTCCCCTGAACGTGATTCTCTTCCCAACTCGGAGGACGCCACAGTAATGGTGGGGAAGTCCTAGGATCTGAGCTTCGCAACAATTCAGCCATCTCGCTGTTTCAGAAAGAGCCGGCATCCGCCTATCGATGCGGCTTCCTCGGAAGGCAGATACTTGGACTGATGCCCATTTCCAACAACGGCGTGCAATGGGACATGCTGGAGCGAGGGGCTCGGTTCCGTTTCAGGCTTTTGGCGTACGAGGGCAACAGCCTCATCGCCGGCCGACGTTCGTTATCAGCTCTGTTGCACTTGAAGTCAGCACGGCTTGAGGCAGCAGGAGTGGAAAAGGACCTGATGGAGGGAAACGGGAGTGACAACCTTTTCGGGCTGTCACCCCTCGATGTCCTGCTGTTGCAGGAGGAGCGATCCTTCAGAACCGGATTTTGGCGCTCACCAACATGGTGCGGCTGTCGCTAATCAATGTGGCCGTGTTGGCACCAAAGGTGGGGCTGTTCATCCTACCTTCGGGATTCTGAAAGTTGTTGTGGTTCCACAGGTTGACCAGATCGCTGCGCAGCTGAAGCTTGACGCGCTCCCACAAGGGCACAGTCTTCATCAGCGTGAAATTCCACTGGCTGAAGGAAGGACCGCGGAAGGTATTGCGACCGAGGCTGCCGCCGCCCGGCATTGAATTAGCCAGGGGAATGCCTCCGGCGGTCAATGGTGCTACCACGATGCCCGTGCCGTCGATTGGCGTGGAGAAGGTGCGGAAGTTTCCTTCCACCGGGTCGCGAGTCAGAATGCCGCCCGCATTGTAGTTCGGGCGACCCGGAGGATTGGTCCCGCCTGCGGCGGTTCCGACGGAGTCAACTCCCGTGCGGATGGTGAAGGGCTGGCCTGACTGCCATTCAGTGAAGCCGGCCACCTGCCATCCGCCTAGAATGTGCCTGGAAAAATTGGCCGCCGACCATGGGATTTCGTACAGGTAGTGGACGACGAAACGGTGGGGACGATCGAAGACCGAGCGGCTCCACTCGTTGCGGAAGTTGAAGTAATCCTGAGGAACCTGGGGGCTCGACAACGTGATATCGCTCACCGCCAGGGACTCGTCGTTGTCGCTAAAGTTCGAACTCCAGGTATAGTTGGAGCCCACAACCAGACCTCTTGAAAATCGCCGGTCGAAGCGCAGAACCATGGCGTGATATTCCCCCAGCGCCGTGGCCTCGATCAGAGTCCGCGAACCCCAGGCCGGGTTGACGCGTCGTTGCTGGGCCGTCGGAATGCTGTTGGGATTTCGGGTGGCGATCACGGTCGCCGCTTGTTGGGACGTCAGGATGGGCGGATTCCCCTGACCTTGACGGATGCCGTGGTAGGAACGGTTCCCCGTGTAGCCCAGCTCGAACACGTAGCTGGACCGGAACTGACGCTGAAACGAGAGGCTCCAGAAGTGCGTTGTCGGATTCTGGGTATCGACGGGAGCATTTACGAACCCAGACAAGGGATTGAACGGCGGCAGCGTTGGAGTTTTGGGAGCCAGAGTCGGAAAGAGGTCCACGGGATTGGTCGTGTCGCTGTTCACGACTCGCGGGTAGTTGTTGGCGTTGACGCTCAGGATGTTGAAGAACAGCACGTCGTAGCCCACCCCAAATCCGCCGCGAATCACGGATTGCCCCTCGCCAAACAACTTCCCGAACACGCCACCTGAGCCGTTGGGACTGTAGGCAAACCCTAAGCGCGGAGCCCAGTTGTTCTTGTCGGGCCGAGTGTTGCGCGGAACACCTGCCGCCGCAATCTGGTCGTTGGCGGCACCGAAGAAACCGAAGGGGACCCCGGAGAACTCGTAGCGGAGCCCAAGATTGAGAGTCAAGGTTCTGGTGACCTTGAAGTCATCCTGGAAAAAGTAGTACTGGTTGGTCTGACGGGCGTCGAACGTGGCCTCGTTGACGGCTTGGCGCAACAGCGTCGCCCGATTGTTCAGGAAGTCGGCCAGGCTGCCGAACGTCCAGGTACCCTTGGAATCGAAACCGGATCGGCTAAAGAGCTGGTTCCTGCGTAGGTCCCCCCCGAACTTGAAGGAGTGACGCCCCGAAATGTAAGTGGCCACATCCTGGAACTGATAGGTATTCTGAATGCGCCCTTGAGGGAAATTGGAAGATCCGCCGATGGTGAAGAACCCGGTAATTCCGACGGTCGAGCTGACCGGATCGTTCTCCGGAAAGTTGAGGTTCCGGCGAACGTAGGCTCCGCGAAATTCATTGATGAAGTGGGCGCCGAAATTACGCGTGTGGCTAAGCGCATGGTTCTGACCATAAACCGTCTGGGCCCCACTCCACTTACTGCCAAAGGCCAGGTTGCTCACCAAATCGGGCTGATTACGCTTGTCGAGCTGCAGCCGGTAGCTCAGGCTGTCGTTGTTGGTCAAGCGATGATCCACTCGACCTTGAACGTAGTAGAAACGGTGAGGATTGGCCAGCGGGATGCGGATGTTGCCGACTTCAATTGGAACCGAATTGATCACGACGTTGCGCATGTTCGTGTAGTTGGTAACCTGCTGATGGATCTCCGGCAGAAAACCGAGAGCCTTCAGAACAGCCTGGCGACTGTCGACGGATTGGCCGTCGCGTAAAGGAACGGTCTGCAGCGCGGCAAACCCGGCCGGGGTGGGAATGTTCGCCGAGGTGGCGTTTCCGGCGTCGGGTTTCTCCCGGCGGCTGTTCACTTCGAACAGTCCGAAAAAGAACGTCCTGTCTTTCTTGATCGGTCCGCCCATGGAGCCGCCTCCTTGATTCTGAACGTACCAGGGCGTGCGGCTGATCCCGCTGCGCTTGTTGGCCAGGGAAAGAGGCTCCATCCAGTTGGCGCGGTAGAAATTCCAGCCTTCTCCGTGGAAGACGTTGGTGCCGCTTCGAGTGATTACGGACACCTGGGCGCCGCTATTGCGCCCGAACTCGGCTGAATAGGAAGTAGTCTGAACTTGAAACTCCGCGACACCTTCGGGAATGATCCGGTTGGAGATGAGCGTGATGCTCAGATCATTGTTGTCGGTGCCGTCCAGGAGAAAGTTGTTGTTGCGGGCACGCTGTCCGTTGGCCGCGAACTCGTTGGACCCGGGAGCCCGATTGACGGTGGGTGCCAGCAGCGCCAGGCGAGTGACGTCTCGTGTGTTAGCCACGATTGCGACTTCCTGAACGAATTTTCCGTCCAGCTTTTGGTCGATGGTGGCGGTGGCTTTAGCCAACTCCACGCCAGGAGGCGCGTCCGTCACCTCCACCACTGTCGCCTCAGGTCCCAGCTTCAAGACTTGGTTAACTACGACCTCTTGGGTCGTTGCGACCTGGATATTGCCGACCTTGACCGTCTCGAATCCAGGCGCGGAAAAAGTGATCATGTATTGGCCTGGCTCCACCGCCACAAACCGGTAGAATCCGATCTCGTTGGTTTGCGCTTTGGTCTCCAGATTCGTGGCTTTGTTGGCGATCGTCACCTCTGCTCCAACTATCACCGAGTTGCTGGGATCGGTAACCGTTCCGGAGATGAAACCGCGAACCAGCTGAGCTTGGCCGGGGACTGACATAAATAACATCGGCAGCACCGCCGCCAGCCAGATTCGATTGAGAAATTGAAACCCTAACTTCATTGTCTGACCCTCCACTAAAATCCAATTGGCATTCAAACCACAACAGACGAGCCCTGCAACCTTTCGAGAATCCTCGGCCCCGGATGACGATTTTCTGATCTCTCAGCTCTGTACGGTGTACTTCCGGGCCTGACAGGAAGAAAGGTGCGAATTAAACGGCCTCGACTTCGAGCCTTGGCTCGTCGAGGAATTAGATCAACCTGATTCCTCCCCTGTGCATGTTAGATTAAATCCTCTTTTTCTAGGGAAAACTTTAGAGATTTTGATGGAATTGGGAACAAATGCCTGTTTCGTTTTCGAGGCCTCGGGGCCGATCCGCAAGACTCTGGCTGGTCTTCACACAATATTGCCGCGAAGGCGGGCCGGGTTGTCAGGTCAGGTTGGGTTTGATGGTTGCGGCGCCACAAGGGGCGCGCCACTGCAAAACGGGCTTTCCGGGGCAATCCGTACCGGTCAGGATAACTCTTGCTTGTCAAGTACCCAAAAGCTCCTTGACGCGATGCCGATCCGGTGATATTTTCTCCCGCGCTTGTGAAAAAAGTTGCGAGCTCCGCCCCGCACACTCTCCCCGAAGAGAATCTAAGAAAGACTGAAGATATAGATTCGTGTCCCAGATTTTCCATCGTAGTACCAACACATTTTCCAAGCTCAGCATTTTTGGAGCGTTGTTCATCATCGCGGCAATTCTCGCCGTTATTGTGGCAATTAACCGTTCGGGCTACGTGACACAAGCCGGGGTGGCACGGGAACAGCCCGTTCAGTTCAGTCATAAGCATCACGTTTCAAACATTGGCATCGATTGCCGGTACTGCCATACCTCCGTGGAGGTGGCCGCGTCGGCCAATATTCCTCCGACCAAGACCTGCATGAACTGCCACTCGCAGATCTGGGCCACCAGTCCGATGCTGGAGCCTGTGCGAGAGAGTTTTCGATCTGACAAGTCCATCCAGTGGACCCGGGTGCATGATCTTCCTGACTTTGCCTATTTCAACCACAGCATACACGTCAAAAAGGGCGTCGGCTGCACGACCTGCCATGGTCCGATTGGAAACATGCCGCTGGTCTGGCAGGAACAGTCGCTGCAAATGGAGTGGTGCCTCGATTGTCATCGACATCCGCAGCGTTACGTTCGTCCGCGCGAAGAGGTCTTCAATCCGGACTACCGCCCCCCTTCCAACCAGCTCGATCTCGGAACCAGGCTCGTTAAGGAATACAACATTCAGAGCCTAACCAACTGCTCTATCTGTCATCGATGAACCGCAAAGACCATCCCGTTGATCTCAGCGCAATCCGGGCGCGGCTTCAGGCTTCGCAGGGCCCCCGGTTCTGGCGCAGTTTAGAAGAAGTGGCGGATACGCCGGAGTTTCGGGAATACCTGCACCGCGAGTTTCCGCGAGGCGCCGCAGAATGGGATGAAACCTCGGACCGGAGGCGTTTTCTGAAGTTGATGGGCGCTTCCCTGGCGCTCGCCGGATTGACTGCTTGCACCAAGCAACCGCGCGAGACCATCGTGCCTTACGTGAGGGCGCCCGAGGAGATCATTCCCGGAAAGCCGCTCTATTTTGCCACGGCGATGCCGGTGGGAGGCGGCGCCCTCGGCCTGCTCGTCGAGAGCCACATGGGCCGGCCAACCAAGATCGAAGGCAACCCCGATCATCCAGCGAGTCTGGGATCCACGGACGCCCAGGCCCAGGCTGCGGTGTTGGACCTTTACGATCCGGACCGCTCGCAGACCGTGACGCGGCTGGGTGAGATCAGCTCCTGGGGTACCTTCCTGGCAGAGGTGAGAGAAGTTCTGGAGTCACAACGGACCAAACGAGGCGCCGGCGTGCGGATTCTCACGGAAGGCGTTACTTCTCCGACGCTGGCTCACCAATTGCGTTCGATCCTGGCAGATTATCCGGAGGCCGGCTGGCACCAGTACGACCCCATCAATCGCGACCATGTGCGGGCCGGAGCTCTCATGGTGTTCGGGACAGCTGTCCAGCCGGTCTATCGCTTCGACCAATCCTCGGTGGTGCTTTCCTTGGACGCGGATTTCCTCTCGCAGGGGCCAGGCCGCATCCGATACACGAGAGACTTCTCGGCGCGCAGGCGCGTGCGAGAAGGCCGGACCGAGATGGCTCGGCTCTACGTCGTAGAGAGCAGCCCATCCAACACGGGCGCGATGGCCGATCATCGGCTTCCGCTGCGGGCCTCAGAGATCGAACGGTTTGTCCAGGCGCTCGCTGCGGAGTTGGGCGTCGCTGGGGGCTCCAATCCCTCGACGGACCCGCGCTGGTCGAACTGGATTGGGCCGGTAGCCCGGGATCTGAGACAAAGGGCAGGCGCGGGCATCGTCCTGGCCGGCGACAATCAGTCGCCGCGCGTTCACGCGCTGTGCCACGCCATCAACCAAGCGCTCGGCAACGCCGGAAAAACCGTCGTCTATACCGATCCGGTGGAGTTCGAATCAGTCGATCAGTTGAACTCGCTCCGGCAGTTGAGCTCCGACATCGATTCGGGGACCGTGGAGCTCCTGCTGATCCTGGGTGGCAACCCTGCTTACAACGCCCCGCCGGATTTGCGATTCCCCGAGCGGCTGTCGAAAGTGAAGTTACGGGTCCATCTGAGTTCGCACCAGGACGAAACTTCGGAGCTCTGCCACTGGCACATCCCGCAAGCTCATTTCCTGGAAAGCTGGAGTGATGTGCGAGCCTTCGACGGAACGGTCAGCCTGATTCAACCTCTGATTGCACCCTTGTACGCCGGCAAGTCAATCCACGAGGTGCTGGCGATCTTCACCCAAAACCCGAACCGCAGCGGTTACGACTTGGTGCGGGATTACTGGCGAACCCAGCGATCGGCTTCCGACTTCGAGTCTTTTTGGCGGACTTCGCTCCATGACGGTGTGGTGGCTGGGACCACGTTCTCGAACAGGAGTGTGGTTGCGGGCGCGCTTCCGTCCGTGGAGGTCACTCCGGTTCAGGGCGTGGAAGTGACTCTGCATCCGGATCCGCACGTCTACGACGGCCGATTTGCCAACAATAGCTGGCTGCAGGAGTTGCCCAAGCCGATGACCCACCTGACCTGGGACAACGCAGTGCTGGTCAGCCCGGCGATGGCTGAACAGTTGGGCTTGTCCAACGGCGACGTGGTGGAGCTGAAGGTTAGTGAAAGCCTGGCCACGGGTCCGGTCTGGATCCTGCCCGGGCAGCCGGCAGACTCGATCGCAGTTCACCTGGGATACGGGCGCCGACGAGCCGGAGAAGTTGGCACCGGGGTTGGTTTTGACGCCTATGCGCTGAGCCACTCCAATCATTTCTGGAGTCGGTCGGGCGTCGAACTGCGAAAATTGGGCCGCCGCATGACGCTGGCCTGCACGCAGCACCACCACAGCATGGAGGGTCGCAATCCCGTTCGAGCGGGAACTCTGGAGCAGTATCTCCAGCATCCGGAGTTCGTCCACGAAATGGGAGAAGTACCTGTCGGCACGTCGCTGTACCCCGAGCAGACTTACACGGGGGACCAGTGGGGGATGGTGATCGATCTGAACGCCTGCACCGGATGCAACGCCTGCACGATTGCCTGCCAGTCGGAAAACAACATTCCGGTCGTGGGCAAGGACCAGGTCGCCAACGGAAGGGAAATGCATTGGATTCGCGTGGACCGATACTTCGAGGGAGGGCTGGACAATCCCGCAACGTACCATCAGCCGGTTCCCTGCATGCAGTGTGAGGATGCCCCCTGCGAGGTCGTGTGTCCCGTGGCAGCCACCGTTCATAGTCCGGACGGGCTGAACGACATGGCTTATAACCGGTGTGTCGGGACCCGCTACTGCTCCAACAACTGCCCGTATAAGGTTCGCCGGTTCAATTACCTGCTCTATGCCGACTGGGATACCCCCAGTTTACAGCTGGGCCGCAATCCCGACGTGACAGTACGCAGCCGGGGCGTGATGGAGAAATGCACCTACTGTGTACAGCGCATCAACGCAGTGAGGATTGAAGCCAAGCGGGAAGATCGCAGCATTCAAGACGGTGAGATTCAAACCGCGTGTGAACAGGCTTGCCCGGCCCAGGCCATCGTGTTTGGGAACATCAACGATCCCAAGAGCCGGATTTCCGGTTTGCGCGGGCTCAAGCTGAACTACGGGCTCCTGGCAGAACTGAACACGCGACCACGCACCACTTACCTCGCGACGTTGCGCAATCCCAATCCAGAAATGAAGTCCACCTGACATTCATGCAGATCGAAGAGACAACGAAAAACCAGGTGAGCGATTCCTCCCGCATTATCGAGCCGGGCCATACTTTTGGATCCGTAACGGACAAGATCAGCGCCGTGGTGCTGACCCACCGGACCCCGCGTGGCTGGTTTCTGGGTTTCGGCATCGGTTTCACCCTGGTCATGGTGTTGCTCCACGCCTTGGCGGTGCTGTTGCTGAAAGGTGTCGGAGTCTGGGGCAACAACAACCCCGTGGGCTGGGCTTTCGGCATTATCAACTTCGTGTGGTGGATCGGGATCGGTCATGCCGGCACCTTAATCTCCGCCATCTTGCTGCTCCTGCGCCAGCGGTGGAGGACGTCCATCAACCGTTTCGCCGAGGCCATGACGTTGTTCGCCGTGGCGTGTGCGGCCGTTTACCCCATTATTCACACCGGCAGACCTTGGCTGGCCATCTACTGGCTCTTCCCCTATCCGAATACGATGGGCATCTGGCCGCAGTTCCGCAGTCCGCTCATCTGGGATGTGTTCGCCGTTTCGACCTACGCCACGGTCTCGCTGATGTTCTGGTTTGTGGGGTTGATTCCCGATCTGGCCACGCTTCGGGATCGCTCGACCAAGCGAATCCCCCGATTCCTGTACGGTATGCTGGCCATGGGATGGCGCGGCTCGGCGCTCCATTGGCATCGGTACGAAACGGCTTATCTTCTCCTGGCCGGCCTTTCGACGCCGCTGGTGCTCTCAGTCCACACCATCGTCAGCTTCGATTTCTCCATCGGCATCATTCCTGGCTGGCACGCCACCATTTTCCCGCCCTACTTCGTTGCGGGCGCCATTTTTGCCGGGTTTGCCATGGTTTTGATCCTGGCCATTCCGATTCGGGCATTTTACGGATTGGAGGACTTCATCACGCTGCGGCATCTTGAGAACATGGCCAAGATCGTCCTGGTGACGGGACTGATCGTCTCCTACGGCTACATGATGGAAGCCTTCATGGCCTGGTATAGCGCCAATGCCTATGAGCTTTACATGATCAAGAACCGGATGACCGGTCCTTACGGATTCTATTATTGGCTGCTCATCCTGTGCAATGCGCTGGCGCCGCAAGTGTTCTGGTCCAAGAAGATGCGGACCAGCATTCCGGTGCTCTTCGTCGTTTCTCTGATCGTCAGCGTGGGCATGTGGTTGGAACGGTTTATCATCATCGTAACCAGCCTGCATCGCGATTTCCTGCCCTCGTCCTGGGGCATGTTTCATCCGACGTATTATGACTTTGCCACGTTCTTCGGCACCATTGGCCTGTTTGTGAGCCTCATCTTTCTGTTTGTTCGCTTCCTGCCGATGATCTCGATTTTCGAGATGCGAACGATCCTGCCTCAGGCAGAAGTGAAGGAGGAGGAGGAATGAAGCACGCAACCGGCATCTACGGTCTGATGGCCGAATTCGAGGATCCCACAACGCTTGTCGCCGCAGCCCGGAAAGCCTACGAAAAGGGTTACCGGAAGATGGATGCCTACTCCCCCTATCCGATCGAAGAGCTGTCCGAGGCGTTGGGTCACCATCGGAATTGGCTCCCGATGATTGTGTTGTTGGGAGGGCTCTTGGGCGCTGCGGCTGGTTTCGGACTTCAATATTGGATTTCGGTAATCGAATACCCCCACAACGTTGGGGGCAGGCCGTTGAACAGTTGGCCCCAGTTTATCCCGGTGACTTTTGAGACCACCGTCCTGCTGGCGGCGCTGGCCGCGGTCCTGGGCATGTTGGCCTTGAACGGGCTCCCCATGCCTTATCATCCGGTGTTCAACGTACAGCGGTTCGCTTTAGCCTCGCGCGACCGCTTCTTTTTATGTATCGAGGCCACTGATTCTCAGTTCGATTCGCAGGCCACCACGGACTTCTTGAAGAGCCTGGACCCGCGAAGTATATCCGAGGTCCCCCACTGAGGGCATGGACCTCATCTCATTTTTGAGCACGCAATGTTTCTGATCCTGTTTCTCTTGCTGACTCGACGCCGACGGAACCTCCGCCGGCTGATGCCGTTCGGGTTTCTCTCCGGCCGCTTGGTCTTCAGCTCCGGATTGGTTCGGATGATGTCTCTGGCAGTTCTGCTGGTGAGCGTCTCAGCCTGCCGACAAGACATGCATGACCAACCGAAACTGGAAGCTCTCGAATCCAGCTCCTTTTTCCCGGACGGGCGGGCCTCCCGTCCGCTGGTGCCCGGCACCGTGGCTCGTGGACAGCTGCGGAACGACCCTCAGCTCTACACCGGCAAGGTCAACAACGAATTCGTGGATTCCTTTCCGTTCCCGGTGACAAAAGAGGTGCTGGAGCGGGGGCGCGAGCGATTCAATATTTTCTGTACTCCGTGTCACGACTATACGGGAAACGGGGAAGGGATGGTGGTTCGCAGGGGCTTTAAACAGCCTCCCTCTTTCCATATCGATCGACTTAGGAAGGCGGCCGCCGGGTACCTTTTTGACGTCATCACCAACGGGTTTGGCGCCATGCAGGACTATGCCGCCCAGGTCAAGGTTGAGGACCGATGGGCGATTGTTGCGTACATCCGGGCCCTGCAGCTGAGCCAAAACGCCTCGGCTGCGGACACGCCGCCGGAAGAGTTAGAACGCTTGAGGGGGAAGTCCAGCCGTGAACGCTAGCCTTTACTCTGCTCCCCAGGAGCTGCAACGGTACCGGCAAAGGGCCCTGCTGGTGGGCGTTTTGGGGCTGGCTTTGTGTGGGGTGGGGGCCTTCTCAGACCTCCAGCAGTTCTTCCGGTCCTACCTGCTGGGCTACCTGTACTGGGCCGGCATTGCGCTGGGGTGTCTGGCCATTGTCATGCTCCAGCATCTGTCTGGAGGGCGTTGGGGGATCGTGACCCGTCGCTTCCTGGAATCCGGCACGCGGACCATCCCACTGCTGGCGGTTCTGTTTGTGCCGCTGGCGTTCGGTGTGACTCGGCTTTATGAGTGGGCCGATCCGCATCACGTAGCCGGCGACCCCATTCTCCAGCAGAAGCAGCTGTACTTGAACGTTCCCTTCTTCTTGGGTCGCGCGGTGCTCTATTTTGTGGCCTGGGCTGCACTGGCTTACTTCTTGAACAAGTGGTCTTCCGAGCAGGATCGCACGGCCGACCCGACCTTCTCCAGACGTCTCGAAGCGCTGAGCGGACCCGGCCTTGTGGTCTTTGGCGCAACCATCACTTTTTCCTCAGTGGACTGGGTGATGTCGCTGGAGCCACATTGGTTCTCCACCGTGTATGGACTTTTCTTCATGACCGGACAGACGCTGGCTGCTCTGGCTTTCGTAACCGCAACCCTCATTCTGCTGGCTTCACGCAAGCCTCTGTCGGACGTCATTGGCGCGGGTCACCTTCACGATCTGGGGAAGCTGCTTCTCGCCTTCGTAATGATCTGGGCCTATCTGGCGTTCTCGCAGTTTCTGATCATCTATGCGGGAAATCTGCCGGAGGAAACCCCCTGGTACCTGAGACGGCTGCAAGGCGGCTGGAAATGGGTCGCGCTGGTTCTGGTGCTGTTCCACTTCGCGTTGCCCTTCCTGCTGCTGCTGTCCCGGAGCCTTAAAAGAGATGCTCGGCGCCTTTGGCTGATCGCCTTATTGGTGGTGGTCATGCGTTTCGTGGACTTGTTCTGGGTGGTAACACCGGCCCTGCACCATGAAGGTGGATTTCACCTTTACTGGATGGATCTGGCGGCTCCCGTTGGGATTGGTGGTCTGTGGTTGGCCTTCTACTTGAGAAACCTGTCGAAGATGCCCCTGCTGCCGGTCCATGATCCCCACCTGGAGGAAGCTTTGGAAGACGCCGAACTCTAGGCTGAAAGAGTTCGGTCCCGTGGAGATTCAGGAAGCTGCTGCCGAGCTGTATGACCCGCCGGCAAGGGAGAGGAACAGATATGGCTGACCATGGTCACGGACATCCGGGCGACCCGCGGAGTCAGGAAAGGGGACATGAGCTTCGGGACGTCTCAACCCGACCGATTCTCTGGTTTTGCGTGGCCCTGGTGTTTCTCATCGTGCTGGGCTTTGCAGTGAGCCGTGGCGTTTTCGGACTGCTGGAATCACAGGAAGAAAAGAAGGACGTTCGCCCTGCCCCTTTGGCCGCCGAGCGACCGCAGACCCCTCCGGCCCCGAGGCTGGAGGTGGATCCCACCACGATCCGTAAGGACATCCAGGCGCGTCAGAGCGCAATCTTGAATAGCTATGGTTGGGTCAATGAAGCAGGCGGAGTGGTGCGCATTCCCATTGAACGGGCCATGGCCTTGACAGCTCAAAGAGGCTTGCCCGTACGCGAGGGAGCCGCCGTCAAGACCGAAACACCAAGCCGGTCTCGAACTCGGTAGAACGGTAGGGAGTCGGATGCTGAAGATATGTCAACACCTCGGAGGAGCTTGGCAGCCTAACCCGGAGCGCTGGAGAAACGGCTGGATCAGCCGGCTCCTGCGCCGAAGTCTGGGATGGGGACTGATGGCGCTGGCCGTTTGGCCTCCGGTCGAGGCCGGACGTGCCGAGAGCACGTTGCCGGAGCCGATCCGAAATGTCGGCATTGATCAGCGCTTGGACGAGATGCTGCCCTTGGACACAGAGTTTCGAGATGAGTCCGGTCAGTTGGTCCACCTGAGGGACTACTTCGGAGAGAAACCCGTCATCCTGTCCCTGGTTTACTACGAGTGTCCGATGCTGTGCAACGAGATCACCAACGGTCTGGTTTCCAGCCTGCGGGCCCTGTCTTTCAGCATTGGACAGGAGTTCCAGGTGGTTACCGTGAGTTTCGATGCCCGGGAAGACTCGGAATTAGCTCGCTCGGTCAAGACCTCTTATCTGAAGAGATACTCCCGGCCGTCGGCTGAAAAAGGCTGGCACTTCCTGACCGGGGATCAGACTTCCATCGACCGCCTGACCAAGGCTGTGGGCTTTCGTTACAACTACGATGCACAAAAGAACCAGTTCGCCCATGCCAGCGGGATTATGGTTGTCACTCCAGAAGGGCGCCTGTCGCGCTACTTCTACGGTGTTGAGTTTGCACCCCGCGACCTTCGCCTCGCGCTGGTGGAAGCGGCCCAAAACCGCATCGGATCGTTGGCTGACCAAGTGTTGCTGTTCTGCTTTCACTATGACCCGGTGCAAGGAAAATACGGGTTTGCCATCATGAGCGCGATCCGCATCGTGGGGACCCTGTTCATCATAACGTTGGGAGTATCGCTTTGGCTTCTCTTGCGCCGCGAACGAGCGGCCGGTTCGGGCCTGCGGGGTTCTGAAGCCTATCGCTGAACAACCGTTTCACTCTTTTGCCATGTTCAAACTACTCAGTTTGTTGTCGTTTACTTTGCCCCTTTTCCCGGAGCAGGCCTCTTCCTTCTCCGGAGAAGTGGATGCATTGTTTCTGTTTCTCCTCCTGCTCACGCTCTTTTTCTCCCTGCTGATTGCCGGCCTCATTATCGTTTTTGCGCTGCGTTTTAGACGGCGCTCGGAGCTGGAGCTTCCGCAGCCCATCACGGGCTCCACCAAGTTGGAAACCGTCTGGAGCGTGATTCCATTCATCCTGGTCATGATCATTTTCGGCTGGGGCGCCAAGGTGTTTTTCACGCTCTCGCGACCCCCTTCCGATGCCATGCGCATCGACGTGGTGGGTAAGCAGTGGATGTGGAAGCTGCAACACCGCACCGGGCAGCGCGAGATCAACGAACTGCACGTGCCTGTAAACCGCTCGGTGCAGCTGACGCTGGCTACTGAGGACGTCATCCATAGCTTCTACATCCCGGCATTTCGGATCAAGATGGACGTGGTTCCGGGCCGCTACACCACGGCCTGGTTTAAAGCCACAAAGCCCGGCACCTACCATCTGTTTTGCGCGGAGTATTGTGGCACCAAGCACTCCGGCATGATTGGGCAGGTGGTGGTCATGGAGCCGGCTGAGTTCGAAGACTGGCTGAGCGGAGGAGCCAGTGGCGCATCGTTGGTCAGTCAGGGTCAGAAGCTTTTCCAGAGTCACGCCTGTCACACCTGCCATCGTCCGGATGGAAACGGGCGGGGCCCGGTTTTGGAGGGCATCTATGGCAAGCCGGTTACCCTGCAAACCGGTGAGGTTGTGATCGCTGACGACAACTACCTGCGAGAGTCGATCTTAACTCCCAGAAATAAAGTGGTGGCAGGTTATCAACCGGTCATGCCTACTTTTCAGGGGCTGATCAGCGAAGAGGGTATCCTTCAGATTCTGGCCTATCTTCGGTCTCTGACCCCCCAGAGCGAACAAGGGGGGCCTGCCACGCCAACGGCCATTCCTTCCGCCACGATCGGCGGGCGTCAGTAAGGGAGGGTTAGAAAAGGACATGAAGTTTCGCGATACCAGCAGGAAAGGAAGAACGTTAAGCGCATGAGTACTCAGACTGCACCTGTGGTTCCGGTTGAGACACGGGAACACTACTTAAACGTGGACTACGGCATCAAGTCGTGGCTGCTCACCATTGACCACAAGCGAATCGCTCTGCTCTATCTCGCCTCCATCACCTTCTTTTTCTTCATTGGGGGTTTCTTCGCAGTGCTGATTCGAATGGAGCTGCTCACGCCAAGCGGGGACATGGTTCAGGCCGAGACTTACAACAAGTTCTTCACCATGCACGGGGTGATGATGATTTTCTTCTTTCTGATCCCGTCCATTCCGGCGGTGCTCGGCAATTTCTTGGTACCCATGATGATTGGCGCCCGCGATTTGGCGTTTCCCAAGATTAACCTGCTGAGTTGGTACGTCTACACGATAGGCGCGCTGCTTACTCTGGCGGCTGTCTTGATGGGCGGAGTGGACACCGGTTGGACGTTCTACACGCCCTACAGCAGCACTTACTCGAATTCAGCGGTCATTCTGGCGGGCGTGGGCATTTTCATCACGGGTTTCTCTTCGATCTTGACCGGCCTCAATTTCCTGGTGACGATCCACAAGATGCGAGCTCCGGGACTGACGTGGTTCCGCCTGCCGCTGTTCATTTGGGCACACTACGCCACCAGCATCATCATGATGCTCGGCACGCCCGTGGTGGCCATCACCCTCGTCCTCCTGGTTCTGGAACGGGCGTTTCACATCGGGATATTCGATCCGGCGCTGGGTGGAGATCCCGTACTGTTTCAGCACTTGTTCTGGTTCTACTCCCATCCCGCGGTCTATATCATGATCTTGCCCCCCATGGGCGTGGTGAGCGAGCTGATCTCCTGCTTCTCGCGGAAATATGTGTTCGGGTATCACTTTATCGCGTTCTCGAGCCTGGCCATCGCAGTGCTCGGTTTTCTGGTTTGGGGCCATCACTTGTTCGTTGCCGGACAATCGGTCTACGCAGGCATCATTTTTTCTCTCCTCAGTTTTCTGGTGGCCATTCCTTCAGCCATCAAAGTCTTTAACTGGACCGCCACGCTCTACAAGGGCTCCATCTCCTACCAGTCGCCGATGTTGTATGCCTTCGGGTTTATCGGCCTCTTTACGATCGGTGGACTGACGGGTTTGTTCTTGGCCTGTCTAGGAATCGACGTCCACGTTCACGACACTTATTTCGTGGTGGCGCACTTTCACTACATCATGGTCGGAGGCGCTGTAATGGCCTATATGGGCGGGATTCACTTCTGGTGGCCCAAGATCACCGGGCGCCTCTATCCTGAAGGGTGGGCCAAATTTTCGGCGCTCGTGGTCTTTATCGGATTCAATCTCACCTTTTTCCCTCAGTTCATTCTGGGATATCTGGGCATGCCGCGACGTTACCACGCCTACCCGGAGGAATTCCAGGTACTCAATGTCATGTCCACCGCAGGGGCCTCGATCCTGGGGGTCGGCTATCTCATTCCGATGATCTATCTCGTCTGGTCCCTGAAGTACGGTCCATTGGCAGGGGCAAACCCCTGGGGAGCGACCGGCCTCGAGTGGCAAACGGACTCGCCACCTCCAACCCAGAACTTCAAAGAGACTCCCCTGGTAACGACCGGCCCCTACGACTATTCGATCCGGGAGGTCAAGGTTGTCTGACGCTCATGCTCACGCCTTAGTGGCTCACCAGTTTGACGACGCAGCTCAGCAAAAGGACGCGTCTTCCCTCGGGATGTGGATCTTTCTCGTTACCGAGATCATGTTTTTCGGCGGGATGTTTACGGCCTACGTCGTCTATCGTGCTGCTTATCCGGAAGTTTTTGCCAACGCCAGTCATCATCTGGATGTTCTGCTGGGAGGCATCAACACCGCTGTTCTGATCGCCAGCAGTCTGACGATGGCTCTGGCGGTCCACGGAGCCCAGGTGGGAAACCGTCGCAACCTGGTGATTTTCCTGGTGCTGACCCTGCTTTTGGGCCTGGTGTTCCTGGGGATCAAGACCGTGGAATATGGCGCCAAGTTCGAGCACCATCTGGTTCCAGGACCCACGTTTCAATACGATGGACCCAGTCCCCGGCAGGCACAGCTATTCTTCGGCCTGTACTTCGCCATGACAGGAATGCATGCGCTGCACATGGTGATTGGCATCGCGATTCTGGCTATTTTGATTGGCCTGGCGCTCAAGGGCCGCTATACACCCGAGTACTACAATCCCATCGAGATCATGGGATTGTATTGGCACTTCGTTGATATCGTGTGGATCTTCCTGTTCCCGCTTTTGTACCTGATCGGATTCCACATTCATAACGCACACTGACCGGGGGAACCATGTCCGAACACCACATCGTACCTGTCAAGATCTACCTGGTCATCTTCGGTGCCCTGATGGTCCTCACCGCTCTCACCGTGGCAGTCGCCTCCTTCGACTTGGGCCCGATGAACGCCGTTGTGATGCTGACCATCGCCCTGGTCAAGGCTTTCCTGGTGATCCTGTTCTTCATGCACGTCAAGTACAGTGACACGCTCACAAAACTGGTGATCGCCGGCGGTTTTATCTGGTTTCTGATTCTCATCGCCATCACCCTGAGCGACTACCTCTCCCGTAGCTGGTTGGACTTTGCAGGCAAGTAATCACTCCGCACTCGCCCCCGGCGCTCAAGGCATTCCCTAAAAACGCTGACCAGATCTCGGTCTCGCGCCCTTCCTCCTTGGCAGATTCCTGTCCGGATCTCTCCTTGCAGAGGCAGCTTTCCTTCTGTTACTGTCTGAGCGGAATTTAAGCGATGTGTTCCTACGCTGATCTGCGTTCATCATTCAAAGGAGGAGAAGCTATGAGCAGCAAAGTTTCGCGGCGCTTTTTCTTGGTGAGCAGTGCCGCAACGTTGGCGGCCGGCGGCAGTACTTTTGCCCGACCGACCTCACTCAAGCGGATCGGGTACCGATCAT
The DNA here is from genome assembly GCA_040753175.1 of Acidobacteriota bacterium. Lineage (GTDB taxonomy): Bacteria > Acidobacteriota > Terriglobia > Versatilivoradales > Versatilivoraceae > JBFMEW01. Next base: position 75,453 of record JBFMEW010000032.1, read on the forward strand.
TCACTGAGAAGCTCAACATCGCGGCCATTGGAGCAGGAGGCAAGGGGGCGTCGGACATCGATGGCTGCAAGAGCGAGAACATCGTGGCGCTGGCCGACCCGGATTGGAACCGGGCCGCCAAAACGTTCGAGAAATATCCCAAGGCAGCCCGGTACAAAGATTTTCGACAGATGCTGGATAAGGAGAAGACACTGGACGCCGTCATCATCTCTACTCCCGATCACACGCACGCCGTGGCCGCCATCGAGTGCATGAAACGGGGCTTGCATGTCTACGTGCAGAAGCCTCTCACCCGAACCATCGGGGAGGCGCGCAAGCTGGCCGAAGCGGCTCGCAAATATCGGGTGGCGACCCAGATGGGGAACCAAGGCCATTCCAACGAAGGAGCCCGTCAGCTTTGCGAAATGATCTGGGGAGGAGAGATCGGCCACGTCAAAGAAGTCCACGCCTGGACCAATAGGCCGATTTGGCCTCAGGGAATGAGCAGCCCCCCATCAGGTGAGCCGGTGCCGGAGACATTGGACTGGGATGTCTGGCTGGGCCCGGCGGAGAATCGACCGTACAACTCGGCTTATGCCCCCTTCAAATGGCGCGGCTGGTGGGACTTTGGTTGCGGCGCCCTGGGGGATATGGCCTGCCACATTCTGGATCCTGCCAATTGGGCCTTGCAGTTGCATGCGCCCGTCAGCGTGGAGTGCGTGCGGCAAGAGGGGAAGAACCCTTATACCTTTCCTACCAAGTCCGTCATTCGCTTTGAATTTCCGGCGCGTGGCTCCATGCCTCCCGTAACAGTGTACTGGTATGACGGCGGGGAGATGCCTCCGCGACCTGAGGGAATTAGCCCCGACGTCAAATTGGGTGATGGCGACAATGGTTCACTTTTTATCGGAGAGAAAGGCATCATTACAACCGGCACCTATGGCGAAAAGACGCGTCTTGTTCCGGATGAAAAGATGAAGGACTACAAGTTTCCCGAACCTTTCCTGACGCGCTCGCCCGGCCACTATCGCGACTGGATCCGTGCCTGTAAGGGTGGAGTCGAAGCTTGCTCGAATTTCGACTATGCGGGACCGTTCACTGAATGGGTGCTGCTGGGTGTGTTGTCGCTGCGATTTGAAGGAAAACTGCTCTGGGATAGTTCTCGCATGAAAGTGAGCAACTCTCCAGAGGCCAATAAGTGGGTCAAGGGGAAATATCGGAAAGGTTGGAAAATCTAAGGGAATCCCAGTCCAGCAGGGAGTCTAGCCAGCCACGGCCGTAAGGGATCTGAGGCTGGCTAGCTTTCACTCAGCGAATCGATAGTTTGCCGATCTCTTCCTGAATCTCTCGAATTTTCTCCCGCCGCGCGTCCTTGCTTCCGCCATTGTTTAAGTCGTAGCGGTAAGTCTTACCGTTCGCCTGAATCTTCAGCTTTTCTCCCGCTTCGGCCTTGACGTCTGTCAACTTGCAGCTGAAGCCGTCTTTGGATCCAGCCGAAGGCAAATACACCAGCGTGTAAGCGTTGAATCTCAGGCGGCCGGTGCAGTGTCCCACGGTGTGGTCATGACTGACCGGATAGGCTCGAAACTCCAACCGGTCGACCTCGGCCTTGAGCTGCTGACTGCCGGCGGGGACCAGGCTGTCGCTTTTTGACAGATAGTATAGAGCTGCGTAGGAATCTCGGCCCTCGTCATATTTACCTGCCTGGACCAGGGCGCGCGCCTGATCGAGGGCTTTCTGCAGGCTCTCTTTCTTAAGCGATAGCGCCTTAGAATTTTGGGGATCCACGCTCAACACACGATTCGCGTGCACCACCACGTTGTCGTCGGAGGGAGAAAGGTAGTGCCCGGCCAAAAAAGCCGTCTCCGCCTTCTGCAACCAGGCACTGCGGGTTGCGGCTTGTCTGCCCTCCTCAAGCCGAACGGCGGCGCTGATTCGAACCAACTCTGGGCTGGAAGGAAAATGGTCCTCGAGCTGGCGGATCTCGCTCTTGAGGCCCGCGAAGTCCTTCCGCTGGAGTTTCCGTTCAGCTTGATCAACGATCATCCGGTGAATCTTATCCATGGTCCCTCTGCCGATCACGTCACCCGGTGAAATTTCCTCCAGTTGACGGACGAGTCCTACCACTCCGTCAGGTCTGAAGTAGTTTCCGGATTCGAAAGCCGTCGTGATTCTCTGCTGAAGGGCCAGAATATTAGCGTGGCGTTCCTTTTCGGCCGCATCGATGGTGGGAACAGGCTTCTTCAGCTTGGGTCGGATCATCTTCAGCATCCCAAGGGCCTCCGAATCGCCTGGAAACAGTCCCAAGGATCGGTTGAGCACCTGCCGGGCAGAATCCCACTGTTTGTTCCGAATGGCCTCTTGACTCTGTTCGAGCAACTCGGCGCGAATTCTTTCTTTAGTGCTCAGCGCAAAGGCATTGCCTGGGTCCGACAACAGAAGTTGATTGCAGGCTTCCACGGCTTCGATTAGTTTGCCCTCGTCGACCAGGGTCTGGGCCTGCTGCTTCAATTCCTCCCAAGGTAAGACCGGAACCACCAGGGCGCTCAAAGGCAACGACAGCGTCAAAGCCTGCCCCGGCACTAAATCGATCTCCTGACCGCTGGATTGATAACCCTGTTTACTAAGTTGGAGGTAGTACTTCCCGGACGCTACCGCCTCCAGCCGTAACGGGGTGACACCCTTCTGCACGCCGTCGATCAAAACCGCAGCTCCAGGTGGCGCAGACTGGATGGAGAGAGAAGCCAGTTCCGCTCGTGGTCCCAGAGCCAACCACTTCCCCGCCCAGGCACCTAGTCCCAACGCCAATAGTGTCAGGGCTGCCACGGCCAGATTACCGGCTAGTGACCTTTTCGTTGGGGCTTCCTCCTCCGCTTCTTCTGTCGGGGGGACGGCCTGAGGGGCTGCCCACGGTTGTTCGGGCGGCCCCGAATGAGTTTCGTCCCGGACCAGGTCCGAAAGGTCCGGATCGCTAGCCTTCTCTTCCAGGAGGAACTCGACTGGTGGCTCCACCTTCTCTTCCGGTCCCCCTTCGGCCTCGGCCGCAAGTGTGGAAGACTCCGATATAACTTCACTCCTGGGAAGAGTCAGCGAGCCGGAGACCTCTTCCTCAATCGTCACCTCCTGGTCGGGTTGCACGGAGGCAACGACGATCGGAGGATGCAATGCCTTTTCGACCTGCTCTTCGCAAACCTCCAGGAACTCGCGGAGAATCCGATCCTCCGGCTGAGCGTCACAAAGCGTGCGGAATTTCGAAAGGCACTGCGAATATTCTCCTCGTTCGAACTGGGAGATTGCCTCGGCCCGAACCTGAACCAAATGATTCTTCCACTCCGTTTCGAGATGATGATCTTCCCATCCGGCCTGAGCCCGCTTAAGAAGCACCAGAGCCTCCGGATGATCGGGGACCTGCTTCAAAGCCTGATTCATGAGACTCATGCAGGACTCGAAGTCTTGAGACTCCAAGCATCGGCGAGCCTGGTCGACCATCCAGTGCACACCCACACCTGGAACATCCTCGGCCGAAACATGAGTCTGAAGCGCTTCAGGGGAACCGGTCTGATCCGACGATGGCGCCAGGGAGGGACTTTGCTCGCCATCGCTGCCATTGACCAAATCCTCCACTTCCTCCCGAATTCGCCGGATCTGTCGCTGGAGCTCGGCAATGGTCTCATCGGACAACGCTTCCTCGTCTTGGGCCGCATTCAGCGGCGGCTCGAACGAGGAGACACTCCGGACACGGTCAGCTTCTTCCCCATCTGGAGAAGTACTGGCTTCAGCGCTGCTCGACGGGGCATTCGCAAAGAGCTCCTCAAATCGAAGCTGCGGGGACGGCGTCTCTTCAAACAGCTCAATCTGCTCGGACATGCGAACCACCTTGTTCCCGGAAGCGTGATTTTGTCATCCAGCTTGGAGACCAGCGCAAAGCATTTCCCTGGGGCATTCCGCAACTGAGCGGGCAACTCCTTTGCTGGCTGACAGGTAGAGACGCCTCCTGACATGTGTCAACCTTGAATTCCAAACACTTTTTTGCAATCCTCGAACCATTTGTGGGATTTCTCGTTTCGCAGTTGCGCAGGCCAGTTTGGCTGAAACTGGCAATCTGACTTTGAGTACGCCCCACATTCGGGCCTGCCCGGTAGCGAAGGCCCGACGCCGACAGGGGTTAACCAACACACAAAACCGAGCGAATCCGCGATCTCAGGCTACGAAACCTCCGGGTTCGATGTCCTGTGGCTTACAATGACCCTCCGTTGAGGGCGGGAGGGTGGTCGCCAGGCAAGGAGGGTCTCCGTGAAGCCAACCTATCAGGAGGCAAGAATCGAACTGACCATTCATCCCCTGACAGCGCGGCGCTGGGGCGATGTCGAACGGCTATTCGGCCTGAAGGGTGCCTGCGGGGGATGCTGGTGTATGTATTGGAGGTTGAAACGCTCCGAGTTTGAGACAGGCAAGGGACCGGGAAACAAAGCGCGCTTTCGCAAGATCGTGACTACCGGCCCAGCGCCCGGATTGCTGGCCTATTACCGGAACTTGCCGGTGGCTTGGTGCGCCATGGGTCCGCGAGCAGATTACTCGACCCTGGCCCGATCCAGGGTTCTCAAGCCGGTCGATGACCGGCCGGTGTGGTCGATCGTCTGTTTCTTCGTGAGCAAGGAACATCGGTCGAAGGGCATCTCGGTGCAATTGCTGAAAGCTGCAGTGAAACAGGCGCGCAAAGCAGGAGCTGGCGTGTTGGAGGGCTATCCTGTTGAACCGAGCGCTGGGCAGATGGCCGACGCTTTTGCCTGGACCGGGCTGGCCTCAGCGTTTCGAAGGGCGGGGTTTGTCGAAGTAGCCCGACGGTCCCCGACTCGACCCATCATGCGTTACGAGCTTCAGAGCGCAACTTGAAACCCAGCTCCGAAAGCATCGGGAAGGACCTCCGTCGCCTCTCCACTCCTGTCAGAGCTTGGGGTAGGAGGCCTGTTTCGGGGGCGACGTGAAGTAGGGCAAGCTTCCCTGAGAGAAGAGCACCCACAGGCCGTAGATCCCCAATGCGGTTCCGAACGGAATGTTCAACAGGTGCAAAGCTGAAACGATGATGGTCAGAATCCGGGACCAGGGTTTCAAATCCAGCAACCCGACTCCAGCAACAATCGACGGCACCGAGAGCAGCAGAACCAGAAGCGCAATGGCGCCCCCCACAAGGCCGATGATGGGCAGAGCTCGCGCCGCGTCGGGGTCGTGGCGGACCGCCGTCCCAACGATGCCGAAAGCCCCTCCGAATATCAGCAGGATGATGAGGCCACCCAAGGCCCCGAAGGCGCCCCAGACAATGTTGAGTATGGCCAGGATTTTGATGTGCCGTTCCATGTCAGTCTCCTCGGATTCTGGTGGGTCAGGATACAAGATTTAGTTATTCCCTCTTTTATCGTTTATCAGTACGGGCTTGTCACTCCTTTTGTTCCAACTGTGCGGAAGAACCGCTGGCGCTTGACTACTGCAGCACCGAGGTAAGGTATCGTCGAGGCCGCTCGACCGGTCTTCAGGACGCGACTGGATGCAAGCGGTATCCCACTCCCGGCTCGGTCAGGATGTGCCTTGGTCGATTTGGGCCCAGCTCGACTTTCGCTCGCAGATGCGCGATGTAGAGGCGAAGATAATGACTTTGTTGAACGGCATTGGGGCCCCATTCCTCACGCAGGATTTGGCGGTGCGTGAGGACTCGACCGGCGTTCTGCACCAAAACTCGAAGCAGGTCGGTTGCATGCGGGGGTTTATTCTGTTTCATGGCAGACGGCATGCCGCCGAGATGACTGAGGCCCCCCACACTGCGGCATTCGTTGCGACGTACCTGCTCGGGGACGGCTATGACATCCAGA
>JBFMEW010000033.1:0-77826 GCA_040753175.1 Acidobacteriota bacterium
TGGTTCAGAAGGTGGTTAGGAAGGTGGTTGATGACGGTACGTTCCGCGCCCCGGTCGAAATTCCGAAAGAAGTCAAAATGATTGTCGATGAAGGACCTCCTCCCGAAGCCGCCGTTGGCGGCGTAGTGGGTGGGGTGCCTGGTGGCGTTCCCGGAGGGCAGATTGGAGGTGTCATCGGTGGCGTGATTGGAGGTGTTCCGTCGCCCGTGGCTCCGCCGCCCCCGCCTCCTCCCCCTGCAGCGCCGAAGCCTCCGGCTCGCGTCAAAGTCGGTGGAAACGTCCAGCAGGCCAATCTCATTCGACAGGTCAAACCACCCTATCCCCCTCTGGCCAAGCAGGCGCGCATCTCGGGTAGCGTCGTTCTGGAAGCGATCATCAGCAAAGAGGGAAATGTGGTCAACTTGAAGGTCATCACTGGCCACCCGCTGCTGATCCAAGCCGCGATCGATGCTGTGAAGCAATGGAAATACAAGCCCACGTTGCTGAACAATGAACCTGTTGAGGTCTTGACCCAGATAACCGTGAACTTCAACCTCAGCGGCTGAAGCTATTTGGTGGCGGTCGGGGAGGCCTCGACCGCTCTTCACTGTGTTGCCCGGTATTCGACCCTCGCTATCGAAAAAAACCCAATTTAAGGAGGATTTCCTTGTATGTTGTTCTTTAAGCTCAATATGCTTGCAGTGACTCTTTTGCAGTCCGAAGTTGGCTTCGATCTGCGCTCGATGTGGAACCAGTCCGGTACTGCAGCGAAGGCCGTTTTGATCGTGTTGGCGATCATGTCAGCCTGGTCTATTGGCGTCATGATCGACCGGCTGTTGGCCTACTCTGCCGCCCGAAAGCAGTCTCGGGAATTCGCGCCCCTCGTGGCCGGTTGCCTCAAAGAAGGAAAGATCGATGAAGCCATCAACGTTGCCGAACAAAACAAGAAGAGTCACTTGGCGAAAGTTGTCGTGGCTGGTCTCCAGGAATTCCAGGCGCACCAGGCTAGTGCAGAGATTCCCGGCGAAGTGATTGAAGCCTCGAAGAGGGCTCTGGAGCGTGCAACCGCCATCACGACTGCGGAGTTGAAGAGAGGCGTCAGCGGTCTGGCAACCATCGGCAGTACGGCTCCTTTCGTGGGACTGTTCGGAACGGTGGTCGGCATCATCAACGCCTTTGAAGGCATGTCCAGCGAGAAATCAACCGGTCTGTCCGCAGTGGCCGGCGGGATTTCGGAAGCCTTGATTGCAACGGCCTTCGGGTTGTTCGTGGCCATCCCTGCGGTCTGGATGTTCAACTACTTCAATACCAAGATCGAGTCGTTCAGCATCGAGATGAATAACTCGTCCTCGGAGTTGATCGACTACTTCCTGAAGAAGAGAGGAGGGAAGAAGTAAATGGCAATGTCAGCTGGGAAACCCCAGGGCGGCGATGCGATCGCTGACATCAACGTGACTCCCATGGTGGACATCATGCTGGTCATGTTGATCATCTTCATGGTCGTGACGCCCTTGCTGCAAAAGGGGGTCAGCGTCGACCTCGCCAAGACCAAGAACCCTCGAGAAATGAGAGAGGCAGATCGGGATGATGCGGTGGTGGTGGCTGTGACTCGCGATGCCAAGATCTTCCTCGGCTCCGACCAGGTTGCAAAAGAGCGGTTATCGGAAAAGGTTAAGGACCTGCTTGCAGCGAAAATGGACAAGACCGTCTATATCAAGAGTGATCAGCGGGCCAAGTACGGCGAAGTGGTGGATGTGGTCGACACAGTTCGCAGCTCTGGCGTCGACACTCTAGGCCTGCTGACTGCTCGCGACGAGAAGAGCCCTCAGACAGTGCAATAGCATCTCTTGGAGGCAGATATTTATGGCTATGTCAGCTGGTGGAGCAAGTGGCGCCAGAGCGGATATCAACGTCACCCCGCTCATTGATGTGCTGCTGGTCCTCCTGATTATCTTTATGGTGATTACACCAACAATACCGTTGGGATTGGATGCCAATGTCCCGCAGCCTCCACCTCCCAACGCGCCACCCCCGGACCCGGATACTCTGAACCGGACCATCGTTGTTTCCATTGCACGCGACACGAGCTTGAAAGTCAATCAGGAAGACGTGATGAAGTCGAATCTTGGAGATCGCCTCACCGATATCTTCAAGACACGCAATGAGAGGACGATGTTTATTCAAGGAGATACCGAGCTTTTGTTCACGAATGTCGTGGAGATCATCGACATTGCGAAGGGGGCGGGAGTAGACAAGATCGGGCTGATTACCGAAAAGATTCAGTCCGGCCAATGACGCGCTGCCGGCGCGCCTGACCGGCACTCTGCCCTGCTGAGCGTTCGGCCAGGGACCGAGTGTTCGAGTCTCACCAAATCATTCTGCTCTGCGGAGGAATTCAATGAAGTCGCATAACCGAGTGGCGGCGGCTTGTCTTATCGTACTGTCTACTCTGACTCTGGCTGGTTGCACCAAGCTGAAGGCTCGGGACGAGCTGAATAAGGGTGTTCGCGCCTTTAAGGATGCCCAGTATGAAACTGCTGTAGAACGGTTCAAGTCTGCGGTGGACTTGGATCCTGATCTCTTGAATGCCCACCTGTACTTGGCAACTGCTTACGCCGCGCAGTATGTGCCTGGAGGCGAGTCCGACGAGAACAAAAGGCTGGGCCAGGAAGCGATCAAGGCGTTCGAGACGGTTCTTCAGAGAGATCCTACCAACGTGGGTTCAGTGAAAGGAATCGCGGGCATCTACCTCAACATGCGTGAGTTTGAGAAAGCCAAGCAGTACTACCTCAGAACCACCGAGCTCGAGCCGAACAATCCCGAGCCGTACTACAGCATTGGCAATGTCAATTGGGTGCTTTGTTACGACAAGCAGAACCCCCTGCCTCCGGACAGAAAGAGCGAGTTGATCGAAGAGGGATTGAAGGCACTCAACAAGGCGGTTGAGTTGGACCCGAATTACTACAACGCATACTTCTACATCAACCTGCTGCACCGGCAGAAGGCTCAAGTCGTGATCGACGAATTTGTCGACAAGAATCCACGGCAGAAGGATCAGTTTGCTGCTGCGGCGTTGGATCCAAAAGCCTTGGATTCCCTCGTGAAAAGGAGTATCCCGAATCGCTACGCCGAGTACGAGCAACACCTCAACACGGCCGACCAGAATTTTGAGAAAGCCATGGCCATCAAGAAGCAAGTTGAGGCCAAGGCGGAAACCACGGGAGTCATTGACGCTTCAAGGTAGGTCTCCCCGTCTCTGCTCTCCCCCCAAAACCAGCCTCTCGAGACCTCGTTGCTCGAGAGGCTTTTTTGTTTGAGGACTCCTGATTCGGTCGTCTGCCTCCGAGTGGGCATAGTCCACCGCATACCCAACGGCCCAGTTGCAGGCGGGAAGCGCATTTGATTAACATAGCAAGCATGGTTGGGATTGAAGACATCGTGGCCAAGGTCCAGAAGCACCATCCGACCGATGATATGGGCTTCCTCAGACGGGCCTACGACTTTTCCGCCAGGGAACATGAGGGGCAGATCCGAAGGTCCGGTGAACCGTTCCTGAATCACCCCATGGCCGTGGCGGACATCCTTGCGGAAATGAAGCTGGACGTGGTTTGCGTGAGCGTTGGTTTGCTCCACGACATCGTCGAAGACACTCAGACGCCCATTGAGCGAATCGAACAGAATTTTGGGAAAGACATCGCCCACATCGTGGATGGGGTCACCAAAATCAGCAAGTACCAGTTCGATTCAAAAGAGGAACAGCAGGCGGAAAACTTCCGAAAGATGTTCCTGGCGATGGTGGATGACATCCGCGTGGTTTTGGTCAAGCTTGCCGACCGACTGCACAACATGCGGACCCTGCATTACCTTTCGGAGGAGAAGCGTCGCAGGATTGCCAAGGAAACACTGGAGATCTATGCGCCGATCGCCCACCGGCTCGGGATGGGGAAATTACGTGGAGAGTTGGAGGATCTGGCCTTCAGTCACTTGGAGCCTGAAGCCTACGAGGAAATCAAGAAACAAATCGAGAGCAAGCGAAAGGTCAAACAAGAGATCCTTGAAGAAGTCAAAGAGGTCATTTCTCAAAGGCTCCAGGAGCACGAGATTCCCTGTTCTGTGGAATCCAGGATCAAGCGGATTTACAGCGTCTATCAGAAGATCAAACGCCAGCGGATACCCATTGAGCAGGTCTATGACCTGCTGGCCGTTCGGATCATAACCGGAACTGTGAGAGACTGTTACGGCAGTCTTGGCATCATCCACAACATCTGGAGACCGGTACCGGGGCGCATCAAGGACTTCATTGCGATTCCGCGGCCCAATATGTACCAGTCTCTCCACACTTCCGTCATCGGCCCCCATGGGCAGCCATTCGAAGTGCAGATTCGAACCACCGAGATGCATCGGGTTGCGGAAGAGGGAATCGCTGCCCACTGGAAGTACAAGACGGGTCGGGCCGTGGACGAAAAGGACGACCAGCGCTTCGTGTGGCTTCGTCAGCTCGTAGAGTGGCAGCAGGAGATGCAGGATCCGAACGATTTTCTCAGTACCCTCAAGATCGACCTTTATCCGGAGGAGGTCTACACCTTTACTCCCAAGGGCAAGGTTATTATCCTGCCTCGTGACGCGTCCCCCGTTGACTTTGCCTATGCGATTCACACTGAGGTCGGACACACCTGCGTCGGAGCGAAGATAAATGGTCGGATCATCCCTTTGAAGTCGAGGCTCAAAAACGGGGATGTCGTGGAGATCCAGACCCAGCCCGGGCACACACCCAGCCGGGACTGGCTGTCCTCTGTAAAAACCTCCAAAGCGCGCAATAAGATTCGTCACTTTATCAATGTCAGCCAGCGCGAACACTCGATCGAAATAGGCAAGAAGATCCTGGAGAAGGAGGCCCGCAAGTTCAAGGTAAACCTGAAGAAGTTGACTGAAGAGGGGACACTTCTGAAGGTGGCGCCCGAGTACGGATGCACCAAGCTCGAGGACCTGTATTCGGGATTAGGCTTTGGCAAGATCTCCGCCAGGATTCTGCTGAGCAAAGTGGTGCCGGCCGCCCAGATGGAAGAGGTGGAGGAGCGAGTTTCCCGGTTCACGTCAGCCGTCAAGAAAGTATTCGGGATCTCCTCCGATGCCGCCATCAAGGTCAAGGACGTCGACGATCTGCTCGTCTATCGGGCGAAGTGCTGTAATCCCATCCGCGGTGAGGAGATTGTGGGCTACATCACGCGTGGGAAGGGGGTCGCCGTACACGCCAGACGTTGTCCAAACGTCGGCAATCTTCTCTATGAGGCGGACAGAAAGATTCACGTCGAGTGGACCAACGGCTCCAGTGACCACTCTTACGCGGTGAAGCTTTCCATTTCGGTTGATGATCGGCAGGGTATGCTGGCGGAGATCACTTCCACGATTTCTGAAATCAAGACCAACATCAAGAATATTGAAGCCCAATCTTTCGAGGACCACCGTGGGCTCATTCATGTCACCATCGAGATTGCAGACCTCAAACATCTGGAACGGGCGGTCAGTTCGCTCAAGAAAATCAAGGGAGTAAACGAAGTCGCCTGGCAATGAGGTCGCCAGGGGTGCTTCCCCACTCATGAAGAAGATTATTCAGACGCAAACAGCGCCTCAAGCTCTCGGGTCCTATTCGCAGGGCGTGAGTTCCACGGCATCCGAGTGGCTGTTCCTCTCGGGCCAAATTGCAATCAGTCCGGAGACCGGGCAACTGGTTCAGGGTGGGATCGAAGAACAGACGGAACGAGTGCTCCAAAACCTCCAAGCTGTTCTCAGCGCTGCCGGCGGCGACTTAAGCCAAGTCGTGAAGGCTACGATTTACCTCCAGAATCTGGAGGAGTTCGCCAAGTTCAACGCGGTATACTCCCGCTATTTTACGACGAGCCCACCGGCGCGCTCGACCGTCGAGGTGTCGAGGCTTCCCAAGGGAGCCCTGATCGAGATTGACTGGATCGCAGCCCTAGGGTGATTTTGAACTTGGGGAGACAGTGAGAACGATGCCCCGAAACGCCAGCATGGAAGGGGGAAGACGACGATCAGTGGGACTTCACAACGCGGCCGGATCGGATGCAGGCTGTACAAACCCGAGCCCGTTTGTGGGCACCCTTGATGATCACTCGCACCCGCTGGAGGTTTGCATTCCAGCGTCGCTTGGTGATGTTGTGAGCGTGACTGACGTTGTTACCAAAGAGCGGTCCTTTTCCACAAAGGTCACATCTTGCCGCCATTAATCCCGTCCTCCGTTCGGTCAAAAGCACAGCATCATAGCAAACCGTAGCCCTTGCCGTCAATGCTGATACTCGGTATTGAATCTTCTTGCGACGAAACCGCTGCCGCTGTCCTCGAAGACGGTACTAGGGTGCTCTCCAACATTGTGGCTTCCCAAATTGAAGTTCACAGGCAATACGGTGGAGTTGTGCCGGAACTGGCGTCCCGCCATCACCTCGAGAGTATCGTTCCCACCGTAGAGTCGGCCCTCTTAGAGGCGAACAGGGGAAAACAGCACCTTGATGCGATCGCAGTCACCCAAGGGCCGGGGCTGGTCGGTTCGCTTCTCGTCGGACTGAATTACGCGAAGGCTCTATCGTACGTACTCGGTTGTCCTTTGATCGCAGTGAACCACCTTGAAGGGCACATCTTCTCGGTTCCGCTGGAATTAGCGCGGATCGAGCAAGACAGGGGGGCACAGCCCCGCTCCGATTGGGATCACTTGCTCCCCGCCTTGGCGCTTGTTGTTTCAGGCGGACACACCAGCCTGTACGTTGTCAACGGGCTATGGTACCGCGGTAAACGGCAGGAGCGTTATCGGCTGGTGGGAAGAACTCGGGATGACGCTGCTGGTGAGGCTTTCGACAAAGTCGCCAAACTGTTGTTTCTCGGCTATCCCGGCGGCCCGATCATCGATCGTCTCTTTCCTCGCGGCGATCCTGGAGCGGTAAGCCTGCCTGCCACCAAGATCTCGGATCGAAGCCTGGACTTCAGTTTCTCCGGCATCAAGACCGCAGTGTTACGGCAGGTGCAATCAGCGTTCCAAGCTGAAAGCGAGTTCTTGCGCCAACATCGAAATACACCGGGTTTTCACGACAATCTTCCGCAGCCAGTTTATGACTTGCTGGCCAGCTTTCAATCGGCCGTCGTGGAGACCCTGTTCCAGACCACATTCCGAGCTGCAGAGAGAGAGTTCCCCAAGTCAATCCTGGTCTCGGGTGGCGTGGCCTGCAACCGATGGTTACGGGAGCGCTTCAGTCAAGGATTTGGTAGGGTGGGTATTCCGGTTCATTTTCCCTCGCCTTTACTTTCGACCGACAACGCAGCTATGATTGCTGCCGCGGGCTACCCCAAGTTTCTCCGTGGCGAATTTGCTGATCTCACGCTCAATGCCGACGTGAACTTGAAACTGGCCTGACTCCCAAACTCCCATGAACGAGCAATAGCTGATCTATGTCTGCCCATTTGGTCTGCATCGAACAGAGCTGTCAGCACAGAAGTCCCGGAGCCAGCAAGATCTATGTCTGTCCGGCTTGCGGTGGGCTCTTGGATGTGACCTATGACTTTCAGATTGCGGACCCGGTCCAGTTGAAGGAAACGTTCCAGCATCGGCGCTTGTCGAACGACCCGGTAGACTTAAGCGGCGTCTGGCGATATCGTGAGCTCCTGCCTTTTTGCTCCAATCTTTCCGCTGTCGTTACCATGCAGGAGGGTAACACTCCCATCTATGACGCGCCACGATGTGCCGAGTACGCGGGGTTGGAACGCCTGCTCTTGAAGCACCAGGGTCTGAATCCCACCGGCTCATTCAAGGACAATGGCATGACGGCAGGAGTAACTCAGGCGAAGTTGATGCGATCCAAAGTGGTGGCTTGCGCAAGCACGGGGAACACTTCCGCCTCCATGGCCGCCTACGCCGCTCGTGCCGGAATGAAGGCCGTGATTTTCATTCCCGACAGACAAATCGCATTCGGAAAGCTCTCCCAAAGCCTGGACTACGGTGCCCTGACCTTGCAGATCGATGGAGATTTTGATCAGGCCATGAGGCTGGTCAAAGAGATCACGGAAGAAACGGACGTGTATCTGTTGAACTCCATCAATCCCTTTCGCCTGGAGGGCCAAAAAGCCATCATTATCGAGATGCTGGCTCAGCGGGGCTGGCGGGTACCCGATCGCGTCGTAGTGCCGGGCGGTAACCTCGGCAATAGCTCTTCTTTTGGCAAGGCAATCAAGGAACTGTTCGACCTGGGTTTCATCGAAAAGATGCCCATGGTAACCATCATTCAGGCGCAACGGGCCAATCCCCTTTACCAGACGTTGATCGATCAGTCACCGCGACTGATTCCCATGGAAGCCCACACTTTGGCCACAGCGATTAAGATTGGGAATCCGGTGTCTTGGAAGAAAGCCGTTCGAGCCATGGACTGGACGCGAGGCTGGTGCGATTTCGTGAGCGAGCAGGAGATTGCCGATGCGAAAGCGGTTATTGGCCGCGACGGTATCGGTTGTGAACCGGCCTCTGCCACGACAGTGGCTGGCATCAAAAAGCTCGTTGAGACCCAGGAAATCGATAAGAATGAGGAAGTGATTGCGGTTCTGACCGGTCATTTGTTGAAGGATCCCGACTACACCGTGAACTACCATCGCGATTCCCTCTACGAGATGGCAACCTACCAAAACGACCTGGTGGATCGCCGTGACAAGATCATTTCCACTTACGCCAACCCTCCTGTAAAGATCAAACCCGAAAAGAACGAAATTCTTCGCCTGTTGGGCGTTTGAGCGGCTGCGACAGGGCGTCCGGATTGAGGACGACGTCAGCAACAATGGGAAAATGGTCTGAAGCCTTTACATCCGTCAGAGTCGTTGCTGTGGTGGAGGCTTGACCCGAACTGGGATCCCTGCGCTCTCCTGATTGCAAGGGTAGAACCTTGCGGCCGGTCATCCAATCCAATCGCATCTTGAGAACCCTTTTTTCGACAGCCAGGCAGTACAGACACAGTGCCTTGAAACTGCCGCCGAGGAAAGAGGCGTCCTCCAAGTCGACCAGACTATACTGAATGGTCGGCTTGTAATCATTCAGGTCCCGCCAAGCGAACCCGTACTCTGCCAGCACCTCAAAAAGCGGTTCAAAGGGCTCAACGTGAGTGAGACGACACCGCAACGAATCTCGACGAACGGTGGCCAGATGAGCCAAAGCAGATAGGCTGCGCCAGAGAGTACCGCGCTTGTAGGTGTTGGTGTTGAAGTCGCCCGCAAGGATGACCGGATTAGAAACCGTCGACAGGGATTCCATGATAGCCTTCATCTGCCTGGCCCTGCACGCCGGTGTTCCAACGACCTCGAGATGAGCGGTCACTACCGTTAAAGGTCCCTGCGGCGTGTGCACGTCCACCAACAAGGCCATTCTCCGTCCGTAGCGTTTTTCTCTTTCATAGTCGAAAAACTCGAAGCACGAGGGTAGGCTGACTACGCGTGTCTTGCCCAGCGGATATCGACTCAATATGGCGTTTCCGTGAAGCGGGAGAGTGACTTCGCTTTCGACAGGAGCTCTCGCCAGTGGCTGGTTGGTCAGTTCCAGGTACTCCGCACCAAAGACCGCATGCATATCCAGTTCGCGTGCAAGCTCTTTGGTAATGTGAAGGTCGTCCGTCCGCCGCATGCCGGCGTCAGCTTCGTTGATCAAAAGCAGATCCGCGTGCTGGAGAACTGGGTGCTCCTGCAACGCCCGCAGCAACTGGGCAAGGCGTAAGCCACGCTCAATATTCCAAAAGACGACCCGAGTGAACGTCTGAATTCTCGGTCGACAATTCGATTGCGCAAACCGCTGCGGAGTATCCAATAAAGTGCGAAGCTGCGAGTGCACTGTCTGGTAGAAGTTCGACCTTCTCAGTTCGTCAAATCGTTTGAACTGCCGAAGTCGTCCGGTCCAATGCTGAGCGTCGTTCAAGAGAGCCTCCTTGCTATTCTCGCGTCCGCATGTCAATTATAGAGAGGATGTCTGGTTGAACCCAGAATTGACTGGACCGAGGTCGCCAGCGGCGGGTGTGCCTCCAGAAGCTGCTGGTTCGGCTCCGAAAGTGAAGTCATGAATCAACGGGTGAAATGTTTGAAGGACGTTGCTGTTCCCAAAGGGTCGCAGTATGTCCTCTATTGGATGCAGATGAGCAAGCGTTCCGAATACAACCACGCGCTGCGCTTTGCAGCGGAGCAGGCAAACAGCCTCAAGCTGCCGCTGGTAGTGTACGAGGGACTAAAGTACTACTATCCCTATGCCTGTGACCGCATTCACCGGTTTATCCTTGAAAACTCGGTGGAACTTCAGAGGAGGTTCAAGGAGAAGGGGATCTGCTACCTCTTTCGGCTGGAGCGAAACCGCAGGGAAAGGGCGCCCACGGTTCTCCAGCTCTGTAGCAATGCCGCGCTGCTGGTCAGCGACGACTTCCCGGCGTTCATCGTTCCGAGACACAATCAGCGTGTCAGAGCCCGAATCGGGATACCGTTCTTTGTGGTCGATTCCAGTGGAATCGTTCCTCTGGCCACGTTCAACAAGCAGGAGTATGCGGCTCGCACGATTCGGCCCAAGATACGCGCTCTCCTGCCGAAACTCCTGACGAGCTTCGATGAGGTGCCAGTCGAACGGGACTCGGTCGGCTTCAAGCTGGACTTCCAAAATACGCCACTCAGCAGTCAGAAAATCGAAGAATTGACGGCGGCGTGCGACATCAATCACGGTATCAAGAGCTCGCCTACCTTCAGAGGTGGCTGTTGTGATGCAAGAGACAAGCTGCGGATTTTCATTGAAAACAAGCTGGATCGATATGCCTCGGATCGCAACCTGCCTTCGGTTGACGGTACCTCAAATCTCAGCCCTTATCTGCACTTCGGAATGATTTCGGCCTTGGAGGTGGCTCTGGCCGTCAAGTCCTCCGGGAAGAGGGCCGAATCGGTTGAGGCTTATCTGGAGGAGTTGATTGTGCGCCGGGAGTTGTCCTTCAACTTTACCAAGTTCAATCCGGACTACGAATCCATTTCAGGTCTGCCAAACTGGGTCCAGAAGAACCTGGCTCGACACGAACGAGATCGTCGGGTTCGGACGTACACGCTGGAGCAGTTCGAAGCTGCCCTCACTCACGACCCCATTTGGAATGCTTGCCAGCATGAGCTCTTGCGGAATGGAAAGATCCATGGATACATGAGAATGTACTGGGGCAAGAAGATTATTGAATGGAGTCGAACGTATGCCGAGGCGTTGGAGACCATGATCTATCTCAACAACCAATACGCGCTGGACGGCAGGGATCCAAACTCCTGGACGGGAATCCTGTGGTGTTTTGGACTACACGATCGCCCCTGGCGGGAACGACCCGTTTTCGGCACTATTCGGTACATGTCCGGTGAACGTCTCCGCCGTAAGGTTGACGTGGATGGTTATGTGCGAAGGAACAGCTGGGGATAGTGGCCGATTTTTCGCTTATGGATTTCCCATACATTTGTTATATTTGCTTGAATGAAGACTTGTCGGTTCACGACACGTTAAGGTGCCGTAATCATTTAGGGCGCTGAGATAACTTATGGCGGGAGGAGACCTGTTTGCTCAAGATCAGATTAACAAGGATAGGAAAAACAAAGAAGCCATTTTACCGCGTAGTAGTGATTGAGGAGTCGCGTGCCAGAAACGGACGATACCTGGAAGTGCTGGGGCACTATGACCCCAAGAAGAACCCTTCAGACGTCCGCTTGGATCGGCAAAAATATGATTACTGGGTGGCCAAAGGTGCCCAGCCCAGTGAGACAGTCAGGAGTTTCCTAAAAAAAATCACCTAAATTCGGCGTGGAGCTCTAGGTCCTGTTAGCACGAGTTGGAGCACTTCCTTTTCGGAATCAGACCATCGTGAGGAGGCAGCCATGAAAGAGCTAATCGAGCAAATCGCGAAAGCGTTAGTGGATAATCCTGACCAAGTCTCGGTGAAACCCATCGAAGGTGAGCAGACAACCGTGCTCGAACTGCGGGTGGCTCCCAGCGATCTAGGCAAGGTAATTGGCAAGCAGGGTCGCACTGCGAGGTCTATTCGCACCATTCTGGGAGCCGCAGGAATGAAGCTGAAGAAAAGGTTCACGCTTGAGATCCTGGAGTAGCTGGGATTCGGTGAAAGACGAATTGGTGACCATCGCGAAGATTGTTCGGCCCCAGGGTAACCGAGGTGAAGTGGCTGCCGATGTTCTGACAGATTTCCCGGACCGATTCTCCAGGCTCGACCGTGTGGTGCTGGAGCCGGAAGGTGGACCGGCGAGGAGTGTGGAGCTGGAAAAGAGCTGGCTGCACAAGCAGAGAGTCATTCTGAAGTTCTCAGATATCAACACCATCGCAGAGGCTGAGGCACTGAGGGGATTTGAGGTCAAAATCCCCCGGGACGAATTGATGCCTTTGGAGCCCAACACCTACTACCATCATGAACTGGTCGGGTGTGCCGTAAGAAGCAGTTCTGGTCATGACTATGGGAAGATCACTGAAGTGCTCGATTTTGGAGGGAATTGCCTGCTGCGAGTGGCCTCTGGCGAAGCAGAATTCCTAATGCCTTTTGCCGAGGCCCTGTTGAAGCGGATCGACGTCCCCGGAAGAGAATTGATTTGCGACCTTCCTGAAGGCCTTACCGACCTCTAGTTTCCCGGTACACTCTTCTTCTGACCTCTTATTCCCATGAGTACCTTAACCTTCGACATCGTGTCGATCTTCCCTGTCTTTTTTGGGGGGCCTCTATCTGTGGGGATGGTTCATCAAGCGGTTAAGAAGGGGTTGGTGCAGGTGCGAGTGCACGATCTGCGGGGTTTCGCCCAGGATCGTCACAGAACGGTGGATGACCGACCCTTCGGCGGAGGAGAAGGCATGGTGCTCAAGCCCGAGCCGCTGTTCAGTGCTGTGGAGTCCATTCATGCAACTGCCGCCGGGTCCCGAAGACGCGTCGTGCTGCTGTCTGCCCAAGGTCGAAAGTTCGACCAGCGTTATGCTTTCGAGTTGGCTGGCTGCGACCAGATCACGCTAATCTGCGGCCGGTACGAAGGCGTCGATGAGAGAGTGGTACAGCACCTGGTGACCGACGAAGTCTCCATCGGCGATTACATCCTCAATGGCGGCGAAGTCGCGGCTTGCGTGGTGGTTGAAAGTGTCACTCGCTTGCTGCCGGAGGTTCTCAACGACTCTCGCAGCATTGCCAACGAATCCTTCGCAGAGCCTGCGGAAGGAAAGCAGGCCGAGGCGAACTATGTTGTTTTGGACTGCCCGCACTACACTCGTCCCGCCGAGTACCGTGGCATGAGGGTGCCACGGGTTCTCTTGTCGGGCGACCACCAGCAAATCCGGCAGTGCCGCCGCCGCTGGTCCCTCGAAAAGACCTTGAAAAATAGGCCAGATCTAATAAACTATGGGGCTTTGTCGCGAGAGGATCGGACGCTTTTGGGGACCGACTCCAGCGCGCAGTCCTAATCTCAGAGGAAGCTTATGCCTGCACTTGACCTGATTGACCAGACTGGAATTCGCTCCGACCACCCAGAATTTAGTGTCGGGGACTCAATTCGTGTCCACGTGAAGATTAAGGAGGGCGACAAGGAGCGGATACAGGTCTTCGAAGGCGTTGTCATCGCTCGCAAGAAAGGGGGCGTTCGCTCCACGTTCACGGTGAGAAAGACCTCTTTTGGTCAGGGGGTGGAACGAATCTTTCCCTTGCACTCTCCAATCATCGAGCGGATCGAGTTCGTTAAGAAAGGTCGAGTACGAAGAGCGAAGCTCTACTACCTGCGCGGCTTGCGAGGAAAGGCTGCTCGAATCAAGGAAATCAGGACATCGTAACTTCCGACTTTATTGAACCTGCATCAAGCTTTCGGGAAAGGTTAGCCCTCCTGCTGTTGAGGGCTAACCTTTTTCCGTTTAGTGAGCCTGTTTCTCCGGAATGTCTGCCGAACCCACCCAAACGAGGCTGTTCGAGACGGCGCTCGTCTGCGATTTCGCATTTGAAAATTTTGGATTCGAGCAAGGTTTCCATCGGATAGCCGGGTTGGATGAGGTTGGCCGAGGAGCCCTGTTTGGACCGGTATGTGCGGCCGCCGTGATCTTGAACCGTTCGCGCATCCCCGCCGAAATCAACGATTCCAAACAACTCAGTGCTAAGAAAAGACTGGAATTAGCCGAAAGAATAAAGGAATTGGCCGAGGATTTTGCTGTCGCGTTTGTGGAAGCAGAGGTGATTGACCAAGTCAACGTGCTGGAAGCTACCCGACAGGCTATGAAACTTGCCGTGGCGAGGCTGAAGACCGCTCCGGATTATCTTCTTTGCGATGGTCCGCTGCGACTCGACACGTCGATTCCCCAGAGATCTGTTATCAAGGGAGATGCCCGTTCGCAATCAATCGCAGCAGCGTCCATCGTTGCCAAGGTAGAACGAGATCTGCTGATTAGTCGCTTGGCACTCCAATACCCAGAGTACGACTTGGCGAACAACAAAGGATATCCGACCCCAAAGCACCTCAGGGCGCTCAGGAGGCATGGCGCAACTCCCTTGCACCGCAAGAGCTTCCGGGGTGTTCAAAGTTGACAGGGGTATACCCGAATGCTAGATTGAATCCCGATTCTGCCCTCGTGGAGATGGTTCTGGAATGGCTTTAAACAAGGCCAAAGTTTTGAAGCTGGCGGAGAAGTATGTTCTCCAGGGAAAGATCAGTAGTGCGATCTCTGAGTACCAGAAGCTCATCAGAGAGGACCCGACCGACTTGCCTCTGGTCAACACACTTGGCGATCTCTACGTTCGGATTGGCAACATTTCAGAGGCGGTAAAGTGCTTTACCCGACTGGCTGAGAGCTATGATAACGGTGGCTTTGTGGTTCGTGCCATCGCCATGTACAAAAAGGTCGGAAAGATCGATCCGGGCCAGGTGCAAGCTCTTTCAAGGCTGGCAGACCTCTATCTTCGCCAAGGCCTGGTTAGCGATGCCCGCGCACACTATGTTCTGGTTGCCGACTACTATCTCAGGAAAGGCGACAAGGAGAACGCCGTCAGCGCCCTAAAGACGGCTGTTCAGGCCGACCCTGAGAACCCCCTGACCCACCTCAAACTCTTCGAAACCTATTCCAAGCTGGGCCAAACCGAAGCGGCCGGGCGCAGCATGTCTGCCGCTGCCGAGATATACCGTAAGAAGGGCCAACTGCAGGAGGCTGAGAACTGTCTTCGACAGGCCTATCAGTTGGATGGGAGCAATCAACAGGTCGTATTGGGCTTTGCCCGGGTTTTGAACGACCTATCCAACCACAGCGAGGCGCTCGCCGTTGTGAGCGGCATCCAGTTCCAGGAGTTCAACCCCGAGGCTCTGGAAACAACATTTGAAATTTACCTTAAGTCTGGACAGCTGTCCGATGCGGAAAAAACCGCCAACCAGCTTCTGGAGGTTGACTCTGGTTACTTCAGGCCGTTTTTGGCGCTGGGGAAACGCTTGGCTGAGGCGGGGGACCTCAACGCAGCCGTAGAACAACTGAGTAAGTCCGTTCCAGCTGCTGTGGAGAAAGGCGCGGCCTCCGAGGTAGAATCCGAACTCAAAGCCATCCTGGCGCTCAATTCCAATCACGTCCCCAGCCTGCTTGCCTTGGTTAAGCTATACAACCAGTCGAGAGAAATACAGAACATTCCCGCCCTGCTGGAACGGTTGGGCTCACTCTTCATCAATCAGGACAAGCTGGTTGAGGCAGCCAGCATATACTCTGACCTGGCTGCGATGGAGCCAGCCAACCCAGCCCACCGTGAGAACCTGAGGCAAATCAAGGAGCGCTTGGGACCGAGAGGCGAAGCTATCGACCTTCCGCGGTTGCTCCCGGAAATGAGTTTCCTCGCGGAAAAATTCGTCTCAGAGCCAACATTGGCCACCATTTCTCCGGACGATACGGAATCCCCAGAAAGCCCAGCTGCCGACAGTGAGTCGGGTTATAGAGACCAGATCAAAAGTCTCCTTGTGGAGGGTGATCTGTTCGTAGGTTATGGGCTTTACCAGAAAGCTGTGGAGCAGTTCAAGAAGGGGCTGGATCTGGTACCGAACCATCTGGAGCTTCACGAAAGAATCAGGGACACCTACGCGAAGTTGGGAGAGCTTGGCCGGGCGGCAGAGCACTGCCTGGTGCTTGCCAAGATCTACACCAGTCGCGAGGACCACGACAACGCGAAGAAAAACTTCACCCTGGCTTACCAGTACAATCCAAACCTGCACCAGGAGCCCATCCTGGGGGCCGGTCAGAAGGGTGAAGAGGCTCCAGACGATAGCCCGCGGACAACGGCTGAAGCGCGCAGGCAGCAGGAGCTGCTGGAGGAGATCGATTTCTACCTGGACCAGCAATTCCTGAGTGAAGCCAAAGGTTGCATCGATGAGTACTTGCGCTTGGGTCCTGTTGACGATGCTTTATCCGGACGCCTCGAGCGTTACGACGCGTTGAATCGAGTCTCGCCGACGACCACGGACGACCACCGCGAAGAAGTATCGGAAGCCGAGGTGTCGGTCGGTGCCCAGGAGCTCCCGGAGTTCGAGTCGACCACGGTTTCGCCACCTGAAGCGACTGAGCAGGAGCCGTCGGAAGTGTCTCGGTTGCCCGAGTTGGAACCCACGTCTCACGAGGAGATCCCCCAGAGTGAGCCTCCAAGACGTTCCTTATCGGAGCCATTTGCTGAGATGATGATCGACTTGGATGAAGAACTTGAGACTTCCATCCTTGAGAAACCTGCGGCCGCAGCTCCGCCTGGCCCTGAGGTACCCGCTGATTCGGGCAGCCGGCAAGGGACGGACTCGACGGGTCTGGAGGACATTTTCGCCGAATTCAAAGAAGACTTGGAGGACGATTCAGAAGCGGGTGACTACGAGACCCACTACAATCTGGGAATCGCCTTCAAGGAAATGGGCCTGCTTGAAGAGGCGATCGCCGAGTTCCAGAAGGCACTGAAAGGGCAGTCTCCCGACGGAAGCGGCGAAGAGTTCGTGCGGTGCTGCAACATGCTGGGCCTCTGTTTCGTGGAGAAAGGGCTGCCACAGGTCGGTGTCAAGTGGTTCAGCAAGGCTCTGGCCAGCCCAGGCTGCGACGAGGAGACTTATCAGGCGTTGCGGTACTATCTGGCCTGTGCCTATGAGCAGGCGGGCAATCACAAGGCGGCGTTGGAGGCCTTTTTGGATGTCTACGGCGTCAACATCAATTATCGGGACGTCGCTGAGAAGATTGATAACCTCAAAAAAGTGGTCTGATGGCCAACAAACTCCTGGTTGCCGGCTTTATCTTCTTTTGCTTTGAGCTTGGATTCTTCCTCTTGATCTTCCCTTGGTCGGAGTACTGGGAAAACAACTTCTTCCTCTCTTACCTTCCTTCCATCCGCGAACTGGTCTTGAACAACTACTTCAGGGGAGCGGTCTCCGGCTTGGGGATCGTGGATATCGCTTTGGGACTCTGGGAAGCCTTTCACTTCCGGTTGGCGGTGGCCCAGCTCGGTCAAAGGTAGTGGCGTTCACTTACTACATCACAGACCGCCAGTCCTGCGCTTTGCCATTATTGGAACAGATCACGGCTGTCGTGGAGGCCGGCGTCGAATATGTCCAGATTCGCGAAAAGGACCTATCTGGCAGGGACTTGGTAGCTCTGGTGAGGGCCGCTGTTCAGTTAGCCAAGAGATCTGGGACTCGTATCCTTGTGAATGACCGCTTGGATGTCGTTCTCGCGACTGGAGCGCAAGGAGTTCATCTCGCCCGCGACTCCTTCCAGCCCAGCGAGGTCCGCCGTGTCGTGGGCCGAGGGCCGGTATTGATCGGTGCTTCAACCCACTCCCTTGAGGAAGTCGAGGAAGCCTGTGCCGGGGGTGTCGACTACCTGCTGTTCGGACCGGTTTTTTTCACTCCGTCGAAAGCCCCATACGGACGGCCGGCTGGACTGGCAAAGCTGAGGGAAGCCGTCCAAATTGCCTCTGTCCCGGTCTTCGCCTTGGGGGGAATCACCGAAGCGAACTACCTGTCGTGCCTGCAACAGGGAGCAGCAGGGGTTGCTGCCATTCGGCTGTTTCAACAGGCCGACACAGACTTGACGTCGCTCATCGCCACGATTAAGAGACAGGGTTAACCTCTGATTCCAGGCGTTCCAGTGACCTTTCCCAGGCTCGGTAAAGCCCATCCAGCTTGGTCTGCAGCAGCTCGTGGTGTAAACCGAGTTCTCGGACCTGAACAAAGTCAGCTGCAATCGAAGGATCACCGATTTGAGCGACGACTTCGTCTATCTCAGCTTCAACTTGATGAATTTCTTTTTCCAAATTCTCACATTGAGCTCTTAACCTGGCCACTTCGTTCTTGCTCAATTTCTGAGGCGTTGGGGAGGGAGCTGGCTCGTCGATTTCCTTCGAAGACGTGATGGAGGGTTTCGTCGTGTTCAGCTGGCATGCCTCACTTCGCTGTAATGAAGCCAGGTAGTCCTCGTACGTTCCATCGAACTGGTGGCAGCGTCCGGTGCCGTCCAAATCGAGTATCCGCGTCGCAACGCGGTTTACGAAGTACCGATCGTGCGAGACAAACAACAGGGTTCCCGGGAACTGCTGCAGCGCGGCTTCCAGCGCCTCACAGGAAGGAATATCCAGGTGATTGGTCGGCTCGTCCAAAACCAGTGTGTTGGCGTTGCTGAAGACCAGTTTGGCTAGCGCAAGCCGACTTCGTTCACCGCCACTCAGGCTCTTCACAGGCTGAAACACCTCATCTCCCACAAACAGAAAGCGAGCTAGGTATCCCCGTAGCACCTGATCTGTCTCGAGTGGGGCAATTGAGCGCATTTCCTCGATAACCGTTGTACCGGACCCCAGTTCAGTCAACTGCTGATCAAAAAAAGCGATCGATACCTTCTGGCCGAGTTCCACTTCACCCGATAGGGGAGCCAATCGTCCCAGCAAGGTTCTTAGCAGGGATGTCTTGCCTGAGCCATTTGGCCCGATGATGGCCAGTTTATCGCCACGACACACGGTCAAGGTTAAGTTGGCCGCCAGCGTTCGCTTAGGATAGCCGACCTCGAGCCCGTCAGTGCGCAACACCACGGCACCGCTGTGTGCATCCGTCCGAAAGCCAAACCTCGAAGTCGGCAAACAGCTTGGCGCCCGTTCCAGCGGCACCAGCTTTTCTAGCATCTTGCGACGGGACTGCGCTTGCTTGGTCTTTTGACCGGCAAGGTTGCGGCGGATAAAGTCCTGGGTTTTCTCGACTAAGGCCTGTTGCTCCTCGAAGGCTTTCTGCCGCGCTATTCGCCGCTTCTCCCTTTCCCGAGCAAAGCTGGAATAATTGCCGGGGTATGCTTCCACCTTCCCATCCGATACCTCAAGAATCCGACTTGTGGTGCCATCCAGGAAGTAACGGTCGTGGGAAATGACGATAAACGCATGCGACCAGTTTCGGAGGTAGTTCTCCAGCCAAGCGATGGCGGCCACATCAAGATGATTGGTGGGTTCATCCAGGAGGAGGAGATTGGGGTCCGACAGCAACAATTTCGCCAGGCCAAGCCGGCTCAATTCGCCTCCGCTCAGTTTGGTCGCACTTTTCTGCAGATCGTGTTGGTCGAATCCAAGTCCGAACAAAACACTCTCGGCGCGAGCTCGACAAGAGTATCCTTGCTCGGCTTCCCAACGTGTCCGCAACTGACTGTAGCGATCCAACAGCGATTGAGCGTGGTCCTTCTGGCTGGCGATCTCAGACTCCAGTCGCTCCAGCTCCTCTTCCATCGACCGAATTGAAGCGAATACCGAAAGGGCTTCATCCAGCAGGCTGCACTCCCCTTCGAGAGGTGCCAGTTGCTGCATCCAACCGATCCTTAGACCGGGATGGCGGGAAATCAGCCCCGCATCGGGCTCGGTGTCGCCGGCGATCAAACGAAACAGGGTCGTTTTGCCGCTTCCATTCCGCCCAACGAGGCCCACCTTCTCCCCCGTGTTCAGCTGTAAAGAAGCTTCCACCAGAACAGAGACACTCCCAAAACTCTTTGCAACATCCTTCAGTCCGATCAGCATAAGATCAGTTACTCGTTCGGGGGGCTGCTCCCAGCGCGACAGACACAAAAAAAGGCAGCGTCTCTCGCTGCCTTTTTGTATCACAAGGGTGCTACTTACCGCAGTTCAGGCGGCTTTTCGTGGTTCAACCGCTTCCGTGTTGAGCAGCTCGATTGCTTTCTTCAACTGGAGGTCTTCCTGGGAGGGGGGGGCCGCTTCCGAGTCCGGAGCACTGTCTTCAGCTCCCTCAAACTCCTGAGCTGCCTCAAGGCCGTCTTTTACCTCATGATCCGGACTAATGCCGTTGCCTTGGATCACCTTTCCAGACTGAGAATAGAATTTTGTTGTTGAAAGCAGAATGGCTGCTTCGCTTTCAAGGGGAATCAGCTTCTGGAGCGAAGCCTTGCCAAACGTCCGAACACCCACGAGTTCGCCCCGCCTGTTTTCTTTGATCCCTGCTGATACGATCTCAGCTGCGGCTGCACTTCCGTAGTTCTGAAGCACGACCAGCGGTAATTTACAGATTGCCTTAGCAGGATCCGCGACGTATTCCACCCGCGGCGACTTCTGACCCTGTGTATAAACAATAATCCCATGATCTAGAAAGAGATTGGCGACCTTTGTCGCCTCTTCAAAAGTGTCGCCAGCGCAGTTTCTGAGATCGAGGATTACTTTGCTGGCTCCGTTCTTCATCAACGCGGTCAGCTTGTTTTTCACTTCGTCGCCACTTCCAGGCAGGAACCGGTAGACCTTGAGGTACCCGATTCGCCCTTCCATCATAGCCGTTCTGACGGGCGGCACCTTGGTGGGCTGGCGAGCCACCACCAACTCAATCGGGTCAGAACTACCTCGGCGCAGGATCTTAAGTTTTACGGGTGATCCGGGCTCTCCGGTTAGCAAGTAACTTGCCTGGACGAGGCTGATGTCGCGCGTTGAAACCCCTTCAATGGACTCAATCACGTCTCCGGCCTTAACTCCCGCCTGATTCGCGGCAGCCCCTTCGATCGGGTGAATAACGTAGACGTACCCGAGTACCCGTTCCTTCGACAGTTCTAAACCCAGATCGCCGTTGCCGTTGGTGAGATGCTTCCTGTAGCGTTCGTATTCGTCGCGAGTCAGGAATGTGCTGTAGGGATCCAGCGACTCGAGCAGACCACGCAGGGCGCCGTGCATCACTTCGGTCAGATCAGGATCCTCCACGTAACTGCTGCGAATCCGGGACAAGACTTCATTGAAGACATTCAGCTGAGAGTACGCTCCCTCCTTGGCCGTGACTCGTCCCAGAAGACCACCAACAACGGCGTAGAAAACAAAGACAGTGGACAACAGAATCAGTACAAACTTGTTGCGGTAATTCATCCATTCCTCCCCGCGGGCCTCATGCCTGGGTTAAGTAGGAATTATACACGAAAGCCCGGCGATCTGATTGGTTTAAAGTTGCTTAGCCAGCTTGGCAAGAGACCTCCAAAACCGGGCTGGAGGCCAAATTCCGCTCAAAGCAGCAGAGTCAGGAGAAGCAGTTTGGGGTCTCGAATCGAGTCAGAAGGGACTTCAATATTTCGATTCTGCGCGCTGAGGTGTTTCTTCGGAGGCGTAGTGCCAGATCCACCTCTCCAATTTCGGACAGGATCCTGACCATTCTGAGAGAACAGCGGTTCCTGCGCTGTCCAAGAGACGCTCGGTTTGGGCTACGGCTGATCGATGCGCTCTTTGCCTGTGCGGACGACTCCTGCAGGGCACAAAGCTCGTTCACGAGTGTCGACAGCCGACTGAGCTGATTGGCCCATGGATCACCCTGGAGCATTTCATCCAGTTCCTTCTGGTATCGAGCGACTGAGTCGCAGACACGGACACAGATAGGAAGGGGGATCCCGGTTACCGAGGCGATTTCGTCCGGAGCGCGTTTCGAGAGGTCGCTGAGCCGGTGGATGCCACCCGCCCTGAGTCGGGCTAGGTGTTTGCCTTGCACACCCTTTGCTTCCCGCACCACCGACTCAAAGATGAGACTCTCTCGGATCCCGTCGTGGCTGGATTCCTGATAGGCATCCGGTAGGTGCTGAAGCAAGGAATTCCACAAAGACACGATCTTCAGCTGGTCACGGTCCTCGATAAGCGTGCCGCCGGCCTGTTTGGCGGAGGCCAAGGCTTCATCGAGCTGGATCAACTGATCTGTCAACTGCTTCATCTCTAGGGTCGTGGCCCCCGCTAGGACCGACGCAAGAACGGATCGACAGGATTCAATCCAGCCTTTCTTGCACGCGCCCAGCTGCAGGGCCAGGACGAAGTAACCCAGAGGGCGGACGTGTCGGCCAGCCAGTTGGGCGAACAAGTCCTGGACCTCACTGGCCACCTGGGCTGTCCACTCCATCCTGGAGGCGGGCCGCTCGCTTGCTGGACCACGGTCCTCTACCAACGCCAGATCGAGGGAATCGATAATCTCGTCCAGTATGTCTGATGGGACGCCATGGTTCGAGGCCTGTGGTTTTCCATCAGCTGAGGACCTTTCTGGCCCGGCCTGCAGCTGAGGTTCAAGGGGATCGCGAGTCATTGCCGTGGAGTGTTAGCCGAAACGCCGGGTTTGTTGAATCCAACGTGAGGGCTTTATCAGTTTTCGGTCCAATCGAATTCGTCCTTAGGCGTTTTTTGGCGTGTGATCTTTTCAGGTTACGGGTAGCTACCCGCACCCTGGCGGTCCCGTCAAGGAAAGATTGTGATCCGTCGCACGAATTTGAAATTGGTGCAGTCAGGTGAGGCATCTCCCGCATTGTCGATTTCAAAATCGATCACTCGCTGAATTCGCTACAATGGAACGCCTCTGCCTGCCGGATGATTGCACTGAATGGGTGCGGATGCCGGCGGGTTGGGAGCTGAAGCTTCTCTATGCTCTTGGAGACCTTCACGCCGAAAAACCCTTGGGTCAGGTCGTCATGTTAGGGACGAGGGAACAATGAGACTCTTTCAAACCCACCCTGTCAACAGCTCGGAAGCAACCAGGAGGCCTTGGTTCACCACGCCAACAGACCGCGTTCGGGCTCTTATAGGGAGTTTGCTGAAGGAAGACCCCTTGCCCCTCAGAGGTATGAAGCCAACGCCGGATTGTTCGTTGGGGTGGCCCAGCGATAGCCGTCCTTTCAGAAAGGATTTGTTCCGGTCAGGCAGCTGGAGCGCGTGTGAAACTGCCTAAAGTCTCAATCGTTGACTATCTGAACGCTTTGCCCTTGTCCTGGGGATTTCTTCGGGGTCCCCAGCGAGAGCTGTTCGAGATCGACCTTTCGCCCCCGTCTCGGTGCGCTGACCTGCTCGCACAAGGAGTTGTCGACAGTGGGCTGATTCCTGTCATCGAGTATCAAACCATTCCTTCCCTCCGCGTCGTCCCCGGTCTTGGGGTATCCGCCAGAAGCAGAGTGAGGTCCGTTCTGCTTGTGAGCAAGGTACCGGTCCCGCAAATCCAGGCCCTCGCCGCTGACAATTCGTCCAGGACGTCGGTCTGTCTGGTTCAGCTTTTGCTGCGGGTCAGGTACAACCGGTCGCCGATCGTTCGCTCCTGCCCGCCCGATTTGAAACGAATGTTGGATGGGCACGACGCAGCCCTGATCATTGGCGACGTCGCCCTTAAGGCGAAGACGGTCGGCCTATACGTGTATGATCTCGCCAGTGAATGGCAGCAGTTGACGGGGAAGCCTTTCGTATTTGCGTTTTGGGCGGTTCGGGCCGGCTCCTGCCTGACCGATCCCACTCCCTTCCATTCGTCGTTTCAGTTCGGAATGGATTCCCTCAGCCTGATCGTTGAGGAGCAGTCCCAGAAGCTGGGACTGTCCGCAGCGGAGATTCGGACGTACTTGACGGAGAACATCCAATATCGACTCGAGCGAGACAACCTGGAGGGTCTGAAACTCTTCTACCAGTTGGCCCGCGAATGGGGTCTCACGGACCAAGAGAGACCGCTTGAGTTTCTTTCGGAATAGTTGCCGCGAGGGACGGTTGCAGAGACGACCGTTCTGATGCCAAATTGGTGACAGGCTAGGGCAGAATGACCTCGAGAAAACACCTGGTGTTCTCTGGAAGATCCAGGGGGTCTTCGGGCCGAAATACGCCGTTCTGGAAAACGGCTCTGACTCGGCGCAACGACGTCTTCTGAGGAACGCCTTTTGACCGGTCCATGGCCAGGTTGGCCAGGCGGTCCGCCTCGCGATTCTGTTCTCGAGGGATATGTGTGATTGAAAAGGAATCAAGGTCTCGAATGAGAGACTGGGCTTGCTGAAAGAGGGGCTTCAGACCGGGGTGCCTGACCTGGTAGAGCCCTTGGATCTGCTTTACCAGCAACTCTGAGTCAGCGAGGACCTGCAGCGCTCGGATCCCGTGCGACTGGGCCAGCCGAAGAGCTGCGAGGAGGGCCGAATACTCTGCGACATTGTTGGTCCCAATTCCAATGCCTTCCGACACTGAAGCTAGCACCTGGCCGTCTTCATCCAGCAGCAACACCCCATATCCAGCAACCCCCGGGTTGCCTCGAGAGCCGCCGTCAACATAAGCTTGACCGCACTTCAAATCCGAACTCCTCTAATGGTGAAAGGCCAAGAAAGGCGGGAATCACGACGCATAATGGGACACCAACGCACAACTGCTGAGCAGTCCGCTATTCGGCGACCTCATAGGGGGCTGGGGATGTCCAGTAAAGGATGCGGCTGCAACTATCGCAGGTGAGAATGGTGTCTCCCGCCATCACCAGGGACATCACCTGCGGTCGGACGCGAACGTGACAAACTTGACAGGACCCGTCCTGAATTCGAGCCAAGGCCACGCCCTTTCTGAAGCTCGCGATGCGGACATAATTCTCATAGAGATCGGGGGCGATGGCTTCGATCAGGGATTGTCTTTTGTTGCTCAGTTCATTCAACGTGTGCTTATCCCTTTCGACAGCCACTTCGGCGGCTTTCTTTTCGGTATCGATAACCGTCTGTTCCCGCTGTAGCTGACGATCGATCTCGCGTACCTCTTGACGGAGTTGCTCTTCCTCTTCCATCTTGAGCAGAATGTCATCCTCGATTTTGCGAATCTGCTCATTGTTGTACTGGATCTCGTGCTGCAAGGCCCGGTATTGTTCGTTTGTCTTGACTTCGAACAGCTGTCCCCGGTACTTGGAGTTTTTTTGCTCCAAGTCTTGGATGCTCATCTCCAAGTCTTTCTTGCCTGACCCCAGCCGCGCGATTCGTTCCTGAAGGGCTTTCTGCTGATCGAGTGTCTTCGACAGTTTCGCTTCCAGCTCCGCCAGCTGCCTAGGCAGAAACTCGATTCGTTCCGAACACTCCTTCATGTTCGCTTCGACTTCCTGCAACTGGATCAGTCTCTCCAGGTCGACTCGCATTGTATCCTTCAAACATCAAGACTAGTGGGCCCACTAGGATTCGAACCTAGGACTGCCCGGTTATGAGCCGGGGGCTCTAACCGCTGAGCTATGGGCCCAATTACGCGCCCGCAATATAACATGCGGCTGGAAACGTTGTCGAGGCGGCTGCCGGGCTGAACCTAAGGAAAGCAAGGCAGCCTGACGTCATCTGCCCGCAGGCTGCTCCTATCGGCGGAAGGGCTGTTACTCGTTTGACGTTCCCTCCAGGAAGGGTCGCAGTTTGCGGCTTCGAGAGGGGTGGCGAAGCTTTCGAAGGGCCTTGGCCTCGATTTGTCGGATGCGCTCACGCGTGACGGCGAAATTCTGACCGACTTCCTCCAGCGTGTGGTCACTGCCGTTGTCCAGCCCAAACCGCATCTTGATCACCTTTTCCTCGCGAGGCGTGAGCGTTTTCAGAACAGCCTCAGTCATCTCCTTCAGGTTAATGTTGATCACCGCCTCGGCAGGGGATACCACCTGACGATCCTCAATAAAGTCGCCGAGATGGGAATCCTCTTCCTCACCGATCGGAGTTTCCAGGGAGATCGGTTCCTGGGCAATCTTAAAAACCTTGCGGACTTTTTGAACCGGGATATCCATCCTCGCGGCGATCTCCTCCGAAGTCGGTTCACGACCGAGTTCCTGCACCAAGCTCCGCGAGGTTCGAATGAGCTTGTTGATGGTTTCAATCATATGGACGGGGATTCGAATCGTGCGAGCTTGATCGGCGATCGCCCGCGTAATCGCCTGACGAATCCACCACGTGGCGTAAGTGGAGAACTTATAGCCGCGGCGATACTCAAACTTGTCCACTGCCTTCATTAATCCAATGTTCCCCTCCTGAATCAGGTCCAGGAATTGGAGTCCGCGATTGGTATACTTCTTGGCGATCGACACCACCAGCCGGAGGTTAGCTTCAACCAGTTCCCGCTTGGCGTAATTGGCTTCCAGATTGCCTTTGTCAATGGTCTGGAGAGTCCGTTTTAGATCCGTACCGCGAATCTGGTTTTCAGCCTCGATGGCCGCGATCTTTTCTTTGGCTGTTCGAAGCTCTTTCCTGAGCTGGGCAGCGTTCTTACCGCTTCTCGAATTCTCGACCTTCTTTTCCAGCCTGAGATATTCCTTCTCGAGGGACCTGTAGGTCTCGTACACGCGGCGGATCTGATCGATCAAACGGTTGCGCTCGGAATCAGTGAATTCGAGGGCTCGAATCGTGCGCGAAATGAGGACCCGCTGTCTCGCCAGAGCGTAACGCAGTTTGCGATAGGCTTTCGGATTTTTGGTCTTTGGCGTCGACAGAAATTTCTGCAGCAGCTGATTTTGTTTCCGCTGCATTTTCTGAATTTCGTCAATCGACTGCACCGTTTCCTTGAGCCGGTCCGCCACCTTGTCCTCGGTGATGAGATCGTCGCTCAAGATCACGACATCGCCGACTGGCCGTTCGCCACGCTGAAGTTGCTGCCCCAAAGCAATGACTTCCTTGATCACGATCGGGGAGCGCGACATCGCTTTTAGCACGCTGAGCTGGCCTCGCTCGATGCGCTTGGCAATCTCCACTTCTCCTTCTCTGGTCAGCAGCGGCACCGTGCCCATTTCACGGAGATATAGACGAACCGGGTCGTTGGTCTTGTCCAACGCGCCCGGCGTCAGGTCCAACTCCAATTCTTCCCCAGCTTCGGCCGGTTTTTCACCGCCCACCGGCCGCGGCTCACCGTCAACCACGTCAATCCCTTGAGCTCGAAACATGGAAAACATATCGTCGAGTTCGTCCGAGGAGGTGACATCGGCGGGCAGAAGGTCGTTGACCTCCTCGTAGAGCAGGTACCCTTTCTCTTTCCCGATATCAATGAGTTGCTTGACTTCGTCGTACTTGTCGTCGAGGCTCAGGTCTAACCCTCGCTCCAGGTTGTCCAGTGTTTCGTTGTCGTCGATATTAGACATACTCCCCAATTCCCTTTTTTCCAGATTTTTTAATCAATGCGGCTGAAGCGACTGCTTATCCAAAGATGGAATCCCCGAAACTGCTCAAAACGACGAGGATTTGCGAAGCGCAACCTTCTTGGAATGGAGAGAACTCAGCAGCTCAAGATCCCGAGATTGTTCGGCAGCCTTAATCTGTTTCTGTAACAGGTTAATTTCCTGTTCGATTTTTCTCTGCCGCATTTTCTCCAGATAGTGGGCGGGCTCCAAAGGTTGCAACTCAGCAAACAGCGCCTGGTTCAGGTAGTCTCGATCTTGTTGACGCGTCAACCGCTCCTGAAGTACCGACAGGCTGATTCGGCCTTGCTCCTGGTAAAGCCCCAGAAGCTCCTGGAAGATGCTCTCCGACTGGAATCCAAGGTAGTCCTTGCTTTGTGCCAACTCGCACAGCACTGTTTCAGCCACCGAGTCATCCTCAAGGATTGCTTTCAGCAGGTACTTCTCATTCAAATTCAAGTCCGTCCGAAGGCGAACCGCATCGACCCCAAGTTGTTCGCGGTTCCCCGTGGTTCGAACCTTCTTTAATTCCTCCCTAATAATGGATTCGTCCACTGAAAACGCTTGTGAAACTCCCTTAATCCGCTCGGATTTCTCAATCCGATTGGTAACCCGATCCAGAAAAGGCAGCAACAGGTTCACTGCAGCAACCTTTCCTTCCACCGTCTGCAAATCGTACTCGTGCGCGGCCCTTGCCAGGAGATAGTCGAAGCAGGACGGTGCTTCCTTCAGAAGTCGTGAGTAGGTATCCGCTCCACACTGCCGAATAAAGGCATCCGGATCTTGCTTGGCAGGAAGTGTCAGAACCCGTACCGCGAGATGCTGATCCAAAAAGACTTCAAGCGATCGCAAGGTGGCCTTCGATCCGGCCGCGTCCGGATCGAAGTTCACAACGATGTTCGAGCTGAAGCGCGAGAGCAGGCGTGCCTGTTGCTCAGTTAAACTGGTACCGCAAACAGCGATCACATTGTTAAGACCGCTCTGGTGAAGGGCAATGCAGTCCATATAGCCTTCCACCAGGATGGCGGCGTCCCGGCGCCGAATCGGCTCCCGGGCCAGATTCAGTGCAAACAGAAGACGGCTCTTCGAGTAGACCGGAGTCTCGGGAGAGTTCAGGTACTTTGGCTGTCCGTCGCCTACAATCCTTCCTCCAAAAGCGACCAAACGCCCGGCCTCGTCCCGAATGGGAAACATCACCCTGCGCCGAAATCGATCGAAGCATCTGGAGTCATCCTCTCTCTGCTGGACCAAACCGGCCTTGATGAGCAGATCCTGTGGAGTGTTCCCTCTCAGTCTCTGGAAGAGCCAATCAGAGCGACCTGACGCGTACCCGATCTCGAATCGCTCGATCGTATCATCGTTCAAGCCGCGCCCGTAGAGATAGTTCAATGCCTGTTGGCCCTCGTCGGAGTGACGAAGCTGGCGCCGGAACAACCTCGCCGCTTCTTCATTGACCTGATACAGCCGGGTTTTTTCTTGGGCTTGGTCATCGCCCTCAATGGCTCCACCAGCCTTATTCAGGGGAATTCCGCTCCGATCAGCCAGCCGGCGCAGCGCTTCTGGAAACGACAGCCGCTCAATGGCCTCCAAGAACTTAAAGACGTCACCCTTGGCGCCGCAGCCGAAGCAATAGTAAAACTGTCGGGATTGGTGCACGTGGAACGACGGGGTTTTTTCGGTGTGAAATGGGCACAGCCCGACGTAGTTGGCCCCGGCCTTCCTAAGGCGAACATACTCCGAAACCAACCGTACCAAGTCGGTTGATGATTTGATTTGATCGATGATTCCAGAATCGGCTCTCATCAACTTTTCAACGCTCACACCTTCAAAGAGACCACCGTAACCCCGCTGCCCCCCTCCGTAGCGTCAGCCGGGTGAAACCTCTCGACGGACGGCTGTTGGGCCAGCCACTTGGCGATCGCCTTACGAAGAACCCCCATCCCGCTGCCGTGAACCAGCCGCACTGGGGAAATGGCTGCCAGGTAGGCACGGTCCAGAAACTTGTCCACCTGGCCTATCGCTTCGTCGACCGTGCAGCCCACAACGTTTAGCTCGTTACCCGTCAATTCCGGGCCGTTCAAACGAACCGAGATTTGAGACTTCACTGGCTGTGGTGCTCCTGGAGGTTCTCCGGCTGCCGCTACTTCTACCTCTGACGGCGACAAATTGCACTTCAGGTTCCCCACCAAAACTTCGATGGAACCGTCCTTGTTCGACTCCGTTACCACCCCCTGTCGGCGAAAGTGGGGTACCCAAACCCTCATGCCGATCTTGAGTGGAGCAGGTCGGCCGACCTCCGCTGCTTCTTCAGCTGTTTGCTTCCGTAGCGGATCGGAGGCAACCGTCAGTTCCTGCTCCCGCAGGCTTGCCCTCAGCTTTGCGGCCTTGCGTTCGAGTTCCCGTCGGACCCGCACGGCAGCATACTTATCCTTCACTTCAGACAGTAACTTTCGACCTTCCTCGTCGAATCTGGCGATCGTCCTCTTAAAAGCCTCCTCGAGTTCACGGATCCTGGACTCCTGGAGCGCCCGATAGTGTTTGTCGACCTGCTGTTTTAGAGCTTCTACCGCCTTCCGTTCCTGCTCCAAGATCAAACGGAGCTGGGCGGCCCTGGCGCTCTCGTCTCGCAACTCGGCGGAGAAGCGCACCAAATCCTGCTCTTCCCGAGAGAGTCGTTCGGATGCCGCTCTGATCAGACCTTCATCCAAGCCCAAACGCCTCGCGATCTCGATCCCACTGCTGTTCCCCGGTACCCCGTGCAGCAGTCGGTAGGTTGGGCGGAGACGCTCTTCGTCGAATTCCACGCTTGCATTGGCTGTCCGTGGCGTTCGAGATGCGTACGCCTTTAGCGCATTATGATGAGTAGTCGCCACCAAGCTAATTTCATTCTCCCGAAAGCGTTCAACGATCGCCACGCCCAGCGCAGCCCCTTCCGAGGGGTCCGTGCCTGTCCCAAGCTCGTCCAGCAACACTAGCGCCGGCGCAGTCGCCGACTCCAGGATTGATTGGATGTTGACCAGGTGAGAGGAGAACGTGCTGAGATCTTCTCCAATCGACTGCCGGTCGCCAATGTCTGCATACACTTCCCGAAACAAGCAAACATTCGCAGATGAAGCAGTTACCGGAAAGGCAGACAAGGCCATCAAGGCCAGCAGCCCAATGGTTTTCAGCGCAACCGTCTTACCTCCTGTATTGGCTCCGCTGATCACCAAAACATGGCTGGACCGGCTCATTTCAATGGAAATGGGAACAACCGAACTGCCTGCCTCTCTTAAGCGTTTGTCCAGGAGCGGGTGTCTGGCATCAACGAGCGACAGAACGCCATCTTCGTTGATCGCTGGAATCACGGCCTCGTGCTTCACAGCAAAACGCGCCTTGGCAAAGAGCGAATCCAATTCTGCGAGGAGGTTGAGCGCACGCCGAAGTGGCTCCAATTGCGTTCGAATGGCGTCGGATAGTTCTCGCAGAATCCGCCGAATTTCTTCTTCGGCTTTGTAGTGCAACCCGACCAAGTGGTTGTTCAGCTCCAGGCACTCGAACGGTTCGATAAACAGGGTTGCACCACTTGAGCTGGCTGCATGCACGACACCGGCAAACGCCTTCCGGCTGTCTGCGCGAACCGGAAGCACGTATCTCTCATTCCGAATCGTGATGACCTCATCCTGGACGACCTGAGAATGCTTGTGCCGTTCCAGGACCCGCTCCAGCGAGTTATAGATGCGGGTCCGCAATGCCGCAATCTCACCGCGGATTCTCTTCAGCGTGGGGCTCGCATGATCCTGGATTGCGCCGGAATCGTCGACCTTCGTCTCCAACGAACTAATGAGAGACCCAACGTTCGGAATCTCTTGCCCGAGGGACTCCAGTTCAGGAGAGTGCCCCTGCATTCCGCCGACTAACGCCGACTTGGTCGACCGTGCACACCGGCAGAAATTCAAAAGGTCCCTGCACTCCTCCGGCGTCACAACCGATCCTTCCAGGGATACCATTTCAAACAGGGCCGAAAGGTCCTGCAACTCCCGCAGCCGCAGATCTCTTCCAGCCGTTACGGTCTCGAGCGCCTCTTGTGTTTTCCTTAACTCCTTTTCCAGTAGTGTCTTAGACTTTGTTGGACGAGACTCGAGAAGGAAGCGGCGGCCGAGAGCTGAATCAGCAAACTCGCTGATGACTCCCTTCAGATCGTCAAACTCAAGGCTGTTGTGGGTCACTGCCACAGATTATGCCGGACAGCTCGGTGCCCTTTCAATCGCCAAAAACCGTTGATTATAGGAACCTCTCGCAAAGTCCGTCAAGGAATATCTTAGGAGAGCACTCTAGTGTTGTCAAACGGCTGACTGACCAATGAAAGCGTCGGCAGGCGGTGGCTAGGATCCTTCTACGTCGTTCCGGGTACGGTTCTTCACGCGATACATTGCTTGATCCGCAAGCCGCACCAGTTCGACCTTGGTGGTCGCGTCGGTAGGAAAGCAGGCGACGCCGAAGCTCGCGGTCACGTTGATGGTCAGTCCATCCTCGATCCTGATGGAAGTTCGGCTCAGAAGGGTGCACAGCCTCCGTGCCACAAGGACGGCGTTTTCCTTGTTCGTTTGCGGCAACAGTATGATGAATTCATCGCCCCCATAGCGGTATGCGGTATCTATGTCTCTCAGGTGAGCTTTGATCAGGTCGCCGATTTCACGCAACATGCGGCTGCCGCACAAGTGCCCGTGCGTGTCGTTCACCATCTTGAAACGATCCAAATCGAAAAAAACAAGGGCAAAGTGGTAGTTGTACCGCTTTGAGCGGCTTAACTCCGCATCCAGCATGTAATTGAAGTAGCGAGAATTATAGAGATTCGTGCAGTCATCGGTGATCGTGAGTTCCTGGATGCGTTTCACGTACATCGCGTTCTCGATGGCGATGGCCGCGTAATCCGCCAGCGAGGTCAACATCGACAAGTCTTCCTGCGGAAAGGACTCGTCAAAGCAATTGATAAGCTCGATGACGCCGAGGGTCCTCTCCTTACTCTTGAGCGGCACGCACACGACGGAGCGGATCTGTTGATGCATCAGCCCGTCCACGTCCGGAGAGAAACGGGGATCCTGTCTCACATCCTTCACGATCGCGATCTCTCCGGTTTGTGCGACCCAGCCGGCAAGACCCTCGCCGATCTTGATCTTGAGGTCTTTGACTGGTGCCGGCTTTTTGCCTATCGCAATCTGAAAGTGCAGTTCCTGGTTTCTTTCGTCCGTCAGCAGGAGAGACCAAGTGCTGGGCCGCAACAGTTCGCTGATCTTGCCCATGATGAGGGTCAGAACCTCTTGGAGATCAAGGGTCGAGGTGAGGGCCTTGCCCACCTGGTGAAAGATGGACAATTCCTCAACCTTCTTTTCTAGTTCCTTGATCTGGTCCGAGGTCAACATTGAAAAAATCATAACGAAAAAGAAAGCCTAAGTATAGAGACTTCAATTACTCATGGACCGCTCCCGTAGACAGGAAGGAACCAGAGGCTGCACCTTTGTGTTACTGCAACTGGCACAGCCGAATCCTTAGTTTCTACATCCAAAAGAGGACCCTCATCCACTGTGTGTCTATCGGCGGGTGGCGCGATTAGCTTAGACTTGAAAACTTCTTGAAGGTGCGCTTCAGACGCGTTTTGGGGCGCTTCTTGAGACTTGTATTTGACTCCGTTACTAGTGACAATGAGCGGGAAAGAGGGAGTGCGTCAACCATGCTGTGGCGAGTCCTTAACCCAGATCCGCACCTCACCAGGGAGCTAGCTCGGGCACTCAATGTTCCAAGCCTCCTGGCTTCGCTGTTGGTCAACCGGGGCGTGCGTGACATGGCAGCGGCCAGAGGTTTCATCGATCCTCAGCTGGAAGGGCTCGAGGACCCATTTCTGATGTCAGGTCTCGATGTGGCTGTCAGTCGCATTCTTCAGGCGGTTCGGCTCCAGGAGAAGGTGCTGATTTACGGTGATTATGACGTAGACGGAACGACGGCTGTGGTCATTCTGCGGAAGGCTTTGGAGATCTTGGGCCTTCAGGCCTCCTACTGGATTCCTCGCCGGTTGGTTGACGGATATGGGATGCAGGAAGACGTGGTGACTCAGGCCGCTGCTGACGGAGTTCGGCTGATCATCAGTGTCGACACAGGCATCAAAGCCTTTGAGGTCGTCGAAAAAGTCAACCAACTCGGGCTCGATTGCATCATCACAGATCATCATGTCCCGGAAAACGGATTGCCGCGGGCTTTGGCTGTGCTGAACCCAAAACGGCCGGATTGCCCCTATCCCAACAAGAACCTGTGCGGGGTGGGCGTTGCGTTCAAGTTGGTGCAAGCGCTTTTCATGAAGACAGGTAAGGAGAAGTACCTCCAGCCTTTTCTCAAGATTGTGGCGATAGGGACCATCGCGGATGCCGTGCCTCTGATCGGGGAGAATCGTATCTTTGCCAAGTTGGGATTGGAGGGGCTGAAGGCTCCTGTCAATGCGGGCCTGCGATCGCTGATCGAGGTTTCCGGTCTCGAGGGGCGACCCATCACCAGCTCTGATGTCGGTTTTCGCCTGGCCCCCCGAATCAATGCGGTGGGGCGAATGGGTGGTGGGGACCAGGCCGTCGAACTCTTCTCAGCCAACGACGGAGAGAAAGCGCGTTTGCTGGCAGTTGAATTAGACCGGCTGAATCGAGAACGCCAGCAGATCGAGGATCAGATTCTGAAGGAGATTGACGAGCAGTTGCAGACGCAGCCTCCCCACGAACAAGATCTCGTGCTTGTGATCGATGGAGAGAACTGGCACCGAGGTGTGATCGGAATTGCTGCGACCAAGCTGATGGAGCGGTTTCATCGGCCGGTCTTGGTGATCGCCAAAGAGGGCCAAATCGGCTACGGCTCAGGTCGGTCCCCCAAGGGGTTTCCGCTGCTGGAGGCCCTGGATCACTGCCGCACGTTGTTCGACCGTTTTGGAGGGCATGCTCAGGCAGTAGGATTTCAGATTCCCGTGCAGTCCATCGACCTGCTGCGTCAACGCGTCAACTCCTACGCACGCGGCGTGGCTGGTAGCGCCGATTTGCAGGCTGTTGTGGAGATTGACGCAGAAGTTCGCCTCTCTGATCTGGATGAGGATTGTTTTCGTCAAATCGACCGCTTATCGCCCTTTGGCACTGGAAACCCGCAGCCCACCTTTGCGGCACGCGATTTGACTGTCATTGCGGAGCCACGGTCGTTGCGAGGCAAACACCTGAAGTTTCGAGTGGAGCAGGATGGCAAGGCCATGGACGCAGTGGGCTGGAACCTCTATGACCGTTACCGCGACCGGCTTAGGCCGGAGAGCGGCGTTTCTCTTGCATTCGCGCTGGCCCTCAACACCTTTCAGCAGATGAAATCACTGCAGCTCGTCGTCAAGGACATTCAATTTCCCTAGCAGTCCCCAGGCTGGAGTCTCTTGAGACTTTCATCGATCAAGATAGGTCGCAACTTGTTACTGGCTGCGCTCGTAGCGGTCGTGGTAGCAGTCTTGTCCAGTCTGTGGTTCCACTCCCGCTCGTCGAAAGATGCAGAGCCGGCGCCGGCTCTTCTCCCGGCCGATATCACAGCCTCGACCGAGGGATTCTCGGGATTTCACTTCGACACCACCAACGGCCAAACCACCTTTGAAATCAAGGCCCAAGCCAATCTCGGCTTCAAGGATTCAAAGAACCTGTTTCAGAAGGTTGAGGCCCGTGTGTTTGGGAAGGGAGGGGAACGTTATGACACCATCAGCGCCGACCGCTGCGAATATGATCAAGCTAGCGGCGAGGTTCTGTTTCTGGATAACGTATTGATCACCCTCAACCAGCTTGACGCTGAGGCACGGCGCGAAGCCGGAGCAGTCTCCGGCAATCGGCTGACTACCATCCGAATGGACCGCATGAAATACAGCCAGAGCACCGGCATTGCTGATACAGATGATCTGGTTGATTTTCGCACCAAAACCGTTCACGGGCGTAGCCGTGGCTTGACCTATGACTCTAAAGCTCAGACTTTGCACCTGCGTTCGCAGGTTGAAATCGTTGCCGAGGCAGAAGCGCCGGATGACCGTCCCCTGGAATTGTGGTGCGACTCGTTACTCTACGACAAGGTTGGCAATCGAATCGACATGAGTTCCCACGTGGTTGTAAAGAGAGATCTCGATGAGATGTCAGCCGACACCATGACGGCTTGGCTGGACTCGGAAGATTCACATCTCCAGCGGATCGAAGCAAGGGGAAATGTGCATTCCGCCTCACGGGACCCCCGATTTCAGATGGTTTTAGACGCCCAGCGGGTTGACTATCGATTCGATCAGGTTGGACGTTGGTTGACCCACGTTGAAGCCCAGGGTGCCGTCAGGGCGCGCTCACTGGATCCGGAGCGAAGGCGCGATGTTTCGGCGCAGCGAATGGATATCCGCTTCAATCCCAAGAGTCATGAGATAAGCGACGTGCATTGTCGAGGCAACGTGGAGGTGATTCTTGCCGACACGTCGCCCCCGCCTTTCAAATCTCCGGAAGGACAGCGAACACGACCGGGTGATCGGATGTTGCAGGCGCCAGAGGTCACCCTCACATTTGACAGGAACGGAGGGCACCCCTCTCGCCTTGATACGCAAGGACCCAGCCGAATGGTGGAAGTTCCATCCCAGTCAAGCAACGATCGTCGAGAGCTTTCTGCACAGGCCATCACTGTTTTCTTCGATCCTGTTTCGGGACGCGCGAGCAAGCTGGACGCCCACCGCGAAGTCAAGGTAGAGATCAAGCCGGCAAGAGGTCCGATTAAAACCACGCAAAGCGCTCACCTGGCTGCTCAAATGAACCCCGAAACGGGTGAGATTCGTACGATCCGGCAGTACGGTGAGTTTCGGTACCAGGAAGCGGAGCAGCAAGCCTTAGCGGAGGAAGGGACTTATGCGAGCGATGGTCAGCTGGTGACTTTGCAGGGCCGCCCGGAAGTGCGTGATGCGAAAACCCGCACCACGGCGGAACTTCTACAATTCTACCAAGCCGAAGGCCGGCTGAAGGCCAAGGGGCACGTGCGCACCATTTTCTACAATCGGGAGCCCAATTCCGCGGCGGGCGTTTTCTCCGCGGGATCGCCTGTCTATGCGTCGTCAGACGAAATGGACGCCGATACCACCCAGGGAGTCGCTCACTACCGCGGACGGGCGAAGTTGTGGCAAGAGGACCAGGTGGTTCGTGCCCGCTCCATCCGGCTCGATCGATCGGAGAGGAAACTGGTGGCGGAGGGTGATGTGGTCAGTCTGCTCCATCTCGAGTCCGAGGACCACCGTGTGGATGAGGGAACGAAGCGTCGCCCGGCAACGATCTCGGCGCAATCGATGACCTACCTCGAACAGAAGGGCACGGTGACGTATCAGGCGCGCGTGCACATGATCGGGGAGTTGGGTGAGATGAAGAGTGAAAAGTTGGAGATTTTTCTCGAACTGGACGATAAAGGAAAGCGCGTGATGGAGCGAATGGTGGCTCTGCAACAGGTGCGCATTGCTCAGCCTGAACGGACGGCGCGCTCGGAAAGAGCCGAATATTTCCGGAATGAAGAAAGGGTGGTTCTCACGGGTGGACCGCCCCAAGTCGTTGACTCCGTGCGGGGTTCGACGACCGGGGCTCGGTTGACAATGCATCTTGATGATGGTAGCATCTCGGTCGAAAGTACGACCGAAACTCGCTCTATGACACAACAGCGCGTGACGAGATGAGCCGAGATGCAGACTTTGAGGACGGTCAACCTCATCAAGTCGTTCAAAGGCCGTCGCGTTGTAAATGGTGTTGAGCTTGCCATTCGGCAGGGCGAAGTCGTCGGTCTGCTCGGTCCCAATGGTGCCGGCAAGACTACTACCTTTTACATCATCGTCGGTTTGACCTCGCCCGACGAAGGTCAGGTGTTCCTGGACGGCAGGGACATCACCCATCTGCCGATGTTCATGAGGGCACGGCAGGGGATTAGTTATCTCCCCCAGGAACCTTCGGTCTTCCGCAAGCTCTCAGTTGAAGAGAACATCTTCGCGATTCTGGAAACCTTGCCGCTTAACGGCAAACAGCGAAGGG
The DNA here is from genome assembly GCA_040753175.1 of Acidobacteriota bacterium. Lineage (GTDB taxonomy): Bacteria > Acidobacteriota > Terriglobia > Versatilivoradales > Versatilivoraceae > JBFMEW01. The sequence continues at coordinate 37,431 of JBFMEW010000033.1, forward strand.
ACCGCCTGAACGAGCTGATTGAGGAGTTAGGTCTAAGTCATGTCCGGAGAAGTCAGGGGTACATGCTTTCTGGGGGGGAACGGCGCCGGGTGGAAATTGCCCGGTCTTTGGTCATTTCTCCATCCTTCATCCTCCTGGACGAGCCTTTCGCCGGTATCGACCCGATCGCTGTCTTTGACATTCAGCGCATCATCAATCACCTTAGGTCGAAGGATATCGGCATCTTGATTACGGACCACAATGTGCGTGAAACCATGAAGGTGACGGATCGAGCTTACATTATCCATGAAGGAAAGATTTTTCGGACGGGAACGCCCGGTGAGCTGGCCACTGATACGGAAGTGAGAAAACTATACCTGGGAGAGGGATTTCGACTCGAGTGATGGATGGCTTATGGCTTTCTTAGAGCAGAAGCTTAATGTTCGGCTGGCGCAGAAGCAGATTCTAACGCCTGGCCTGGTTCAAATGGTCAGTGTGCTGGCCCTCAACAAGCTCGAACTGTCCGAGATGATCTCACAGGAGCTGATGGAAAACCCGGTTCTCGAGGAAGCGGTGGAGAGCGGCCCCACGATCGAGGAGGCCCAGGCACGTGAAGAGAGAGCGGGCGAGCCGGCTGACAAAGAGATCATTGAGAACAGCGCCACCGAAAAAGGCGAAGCCTCCGACCCGTTCGAACAGATCGATTACGGTTCGTTCTTCGACGATTACCTCGACCCGGGCTTCCGCACCCAGATGCCGAGCGAGATAATCGAAAAGCCAACCTTCGAGAACTTCCTTGCCAAGCCGACCACGCTGTACGATCACCTACACTGGCAATTGAGCCTGTCGGTTGTTCCGGAGAACATTGCCAACGCCACTGTCTCCTTGATTGGAAACCTGGACGAAGATGGTTACCTGACGGCAACTCTCGAGGAAATCGCGGCCTCCGGTGAGCACGAACTCACTGAACTTGAGGAAGGCCTGTCGTTGCTGCAAACCTTCGATCCCGCCGGCGTGGGGGCTCGCGATCTGAGCGACTGTCTTCTCATTCAACTGCGACACCTCGGTGAGGACGATTCGGTCGCCGCCCAGATCGTTGCCCACCACCTCCGCCAGCTGCAGAACAAACAGTACCAGGAAATCGCCCGAGCCTTGAGCCGGCCCTTGAACATCATTCTGACACAGGTGGACTTGATCAAAAGGCTCGATCCTCGCCCAGGGCAGCGCTACAACAAGACGGAAGCCAGATCCATCGAGCCGGATGTATTCATCGTCAAGACGGAAGAAGGCTATCGGGTTGCGGTGAACGAAGACGATCTGCCCCAGCTGCGCCTCAATCCGACCTACAAGCGCATGATCGATCAGGACGGCTCCTCCAAGGATGTGCGGGATTACGTCAAGGAGCGCTACTCGTCAGCCTTGCAGTTCATCAAGAACATCGAACAGAGAAAGCAGACCATCATTCGAGTGTGCGAAGCGATCGTGCGCCGCCAGACGGACTTCCTGAATCATGGGATCGACTACCTGCGCCCGATGATGATCAAGGATGTTGCCGAAGAGGTCGGCGTGCATCCCTCCACTGTGAGTCGGGCAGTTGCCAACAAGTACGTACACAGCCCGCAAGGTGTGTACGAGTTGCGTTTCTTTTTCTCCGAGGCTGTGCAGGGTCCGGCGGGTAGTGAGATCCCTCTCATCACAGCCAAACGCAAAGTCAAGAAGTTGATCGACGATGAAGATCCCGCCAAGCCCTTGACTGACGAGCAGATCACCAGGATACTGAACGATGAAGGCATCATGGTGACTCGCAGAACAGTCGCCAAATACCGGGAAGACATGAAGATTCCAAGTACCCATCAGAGAAGAGTGAAGATCAAGAGTCCCGGAGATCTTTCGCCCCCTCCGAGCAAATAAGAACAAACCCTGATCCTTCCGCCATGCCGCTCAGTTGGAGCGGCGCTTCTCGTCAAGAATGGCTCGATCCACACTCTTAGGGAGGCCCCATGAAAGTTGACTACACCGGCAGGCAAATCGAGATCACTCCCGCAATTCGAACGTTCACGGAGGCTCACCTCCGGAAGATCCGCAAGATTCTGGGTGAGATCATCGAAGTTCACGTTATTCTTACGGTACAGAAACACCGACACATTGCCGAGGTCAACTTGAAGTCCCGCACTTTCAAGATCAATGGTATTGAACAGACCCATGACATGTACGCTTCGATCACCGCGGTCTTGGACAAAATCGAACGTCAGGCCTTGAAACACAAGGAGAAGAAGATCGCGCGAAAGCGAAAGGCAGGGAATTCCTCTCTCCGAAACCTTCCAGTCTCACCGCTACTGGAGACCAAGGCTACTTCCGAGCCCCCAAGGATCATCCGAAGCCGCTCCTTCGCAGCCAAGCCGATGACGGTCGAGGAGGCGGTTCAGGAGGTGACGGGGTCTCAAAACGAGTTCCTGGTGTTCAGAAACGCTGAATCCGAAAGAATCAGCGTGGTGTACCGCCGGAGGGATGGTAATTTCGGCTTGATCGAGCCGTGATGGTGTCTCGATCACGAAGTTGACGCAGGGGGCTCTCCCTTGCGGAGTGCTCGCGTCGCAACGGTTTGGCGCTGGTAGTCGAAGTGAACCTTAGACCGGCCTCGTCGCATGAAGATACCCCCGAAATCCCGGACCACCCCTTTCGTGATTATCACCGGCTTGAGTGGTTCGGGGAAGGGAACCGTCCTCAAGGCCTTTGAAGACCTGGGTTACTTCTGCGTCGATAATCTCCCGGTCGAACTCATCTCAAAATTCGCTGAACTCTGCAACCGTGCGGGCGCCCAAATTCGGAAGGCGGCCATCGTCGTTGACGTACGGGAAGGCATCGGGCTGGCCAAGTTCCCCAGGCTGTTTCGGCGTCTGCAGAGGGATGAAATGGATGTGAGGTTGGTGTACCTCGAAGCGTCGGATGAGGCGCTCATTCGACGCTACAGCGAAACGAGGCGGCCCCATCCGCTCACTCAGGACAAACCCATCGGCAAAGCGCTGGCCGAAGAACGTGTGCAGTTGAAGCCGATCAAACGGCTCGCTGAGATCGTCATCGACACTTCGAAGTTCAATGTTCATGAGCTGCGGCGTTACATTGCCGACAAATTTCACGAGCAGAACTCAGACAGGCCTCTGCTCATCTCCCTGATGAGTTTCGGTTTCAAACACGGCATCCCGCTGGAGTCCGATCTCGTTTTTGACGTTCGGTTTTTGCCGAATCCGAACTTCGTCAAGACCCTCCAGAGCAAGACGGGGCACGATCCAGAGGTGGCCGACTATGTCCGTTCGTTTCCTCAGACGGATCAGTTTTTGAGCCGGGTTTCTGAGCTGCTGCTCTTTTTGATCCCTCATTACATCGGGGAGGGCAAAAGCTACCTCACCATCGCGGTTGGATGCACGGGCGGGCAGCATCGCTCGGTCATGATTACCGAAGAGATCAACCGTGTCCTCGCAACCCAGGGGTACAACACCAAAGTCATTCACCGGGACATTCCCGGCTGAGGGAGTCTCCATGCGACCGCTGAATCGCCGAGCGTTTATTGGTTCCAGTCTGATCCCGGCCTTCGCCCAAATGCTGACTGCGGCTCATAGAAAGCCCCATGGGCCCGCTGGGCGTCCCCCCGACGGCGGTCTGCCTTCCGACGTGGCCATCAAGGACGTGTCCTTTGAGTTCGAGGACTTTCTGTACCGAACTCCTTATCAATTTGGGGGTAGGACCGTTGACCAGGTGACTTTGCTCAATGTCAGGGTTCATGTCGAGACCCGGTCCGGAAAGAAGGCAACAGGCTTCGGTTCGATGCCCTTGGGCAACGCTTGGTCCTTCCTGTCTTCGCGGGTTTCTTTTGATGACTCGCTCGACGCCATGAAGCGGCTTGCGGCCAGGCTTCGCAGAGTGACTGCTGAGTATGATCAGAAGGCGCACCCTATTGATATCAATTGGGACCTTGAACCGCTTTACATGGCGGAGGCTGAAACGCTGTCGAAAGAGATGGAGCTGGCGGAACCCATCCCCAGGCTATGCACTCTGGTCACCGCCAGTCCTTTTGACGCCGCAATCCACGACGCTTTCGGCAAGGCGAACGGGATCAATTGCTATCACGCCTACGGACCGGAATTTCTGCGCCGGGATTTGAGCCACTACCTTGGTTCTGAGTTCAAGGGGGAGTTTCTGGATCGCTATGTGCTCAGGCATCCGGCGCCGTTCCTGTTTTTGTACCATTCGGTAGGTGCATCTGATCCGATTTTCCCGAGTGACATCCGCCAGCGAATTGGCGACGGCCTGCCGGAGACCCTGGGTGAGTGGATTGAGGCCGACGGACTGACTCATTTGAAGATCAAGCTCAACGGCGCAGACCTGGAAGCTGATGTGGAACGGGTTGTCCAAATCGAGCGTGCCAGCGTCGAAGCGCAGCAGCGCCGCGGCATCAAGGAGTGGAAGTACTGCTGCGACTTCAACGAACGCTGCAAGGATGTGCACTACGTTATGTCGTTCCTTTCGAAAGTCAAGGAGCGTTCTCCCGAGGTGTTGAGGCGACTTCAATACATCGAGCAGCCGACCGCCCGGGATTTGAAAGCCCATCCGGACAACACCATGTTTCAAGCGGCCAAGGTCGTTCCGATCGTAGCAGATGAGTCGCTGGTCGACACGGAGACGTTTCACCTGGCTCGCCGGCAGGGGTATACCGGGGTGGCTCTCAAAGCCTGTAAAGGACAAACCCATTCGCTTCTCAATGCGGCGCTGGCTCAGAAGTATCGGACCTTTGTTTGCGTGCAGGACCTCACCTGCCCCGGAGCTTCGTTTCTGCACTCTGCAGGTCTTGCCTGCCACGTGCCGGGAGTCCAGACGATCGAAGGCAACGGCCGCCAATACGTTCCGGCTGCGAATGAGGCCTGGAGGAATCGCTTTCCAACGATGTTCGTGATTCGCGACGGACGGCTGGGCACGAGTGTACTGACGGGCCAAGGGCTGGGGGTTACTGGGTGATCGGCTTCCGCTACGGTTTGAGTTATGGCAGTCCCTGGGGTTGTCTCCGAGGCTGGACATTGCTTGCAGTCTTGACCATTACTGGCTTTTCTTTCCCCTCTGCACTGAGTGCGCCTCACAGTGAATTTGTCTTCGAATCAGCCCCTTTTGCCTCGTGTCACGCAGCGACGCTCGTTGAAACAGAGGACCGAGGATTGCTGGCGGCGTGGTTTGGGGGGAGTGTGGAGGGAGCACCGGATGTCGCAATTTGGATGTCCAGGAAAACTCACAAAGGGTGGACCCCGCCAGAGGTTGTGGCGCGCGAAGACGGCGTGGCTACCTTCAACCCGGTCTTGTTCCGTAGCGCGAATAGAGTTCTCTGGCTGTCTTACAAGTTCGGACCCAGCCCGACCAGCTGGACGGGTGCCCTGAAGTCCTCTGCCGACGAAGGGAAGACCTGGTCTGCCTCGTTCCAATTGCCGGCCGGTCTTTACGGCCCCATCAAGAACAAGCCGGTTCTCCTTCCTGACGGAACTCTTGTTGCGGGGACTTCCGTCGAGAGCCACAAAGCCTGGGCTTGCTGGGTTGAACGGACTGTGGATCCCGGCCGAAGCTGGACTCGACACGGACCTATCGTGGTCCCAAGAGTCGCGAAGGGAATCATCCAGCCGGCAATCGTCCACCTTGGAGGCGGGCGCCTGCGAATGTTCGTCCGGTCCACCGCCGCGATCGGCCGGGTGTGCTATGCCGATTCCAGCGATGGCGGCTTGACCTGGACCGACGCTGCCCCTCTGTCTTTGCCTAACCCTAACAGCGGAATCGACGCCGTCAAACTACGCGACGGTCGCCTGGTTCTGGTTTACAATCATGCGACGACCGGTCGCTCGCCGTTGAATCTTGCCGTTTCTCGGGACGACGGAACAACCTGGGAGCGATTTGCTGATCTTGAAACAGAGCCGGGGGAATACTCTTATCCCGCCATCATTCAGTCGTCCGATGATGCCGTTCACGTCGTCTACACCTGGCAGCGCAAACGAATCAAACACGTCACGCTGACGCCGCAGGACATTCCCTAAAATCAGCTGACAAATCACACTGCACTTTGACATTCGGTTGGCCGTGGCCCTCGACAAGCGGCACAAGGACAGTGGGGCGGTCGCGTGCGTGTTATACTCCCTCGGCTTCAGACAGGCTTGGGCGACCCTGATGGCCAGGATCTCCCCTTTTGGTGGCTTATGCGCTCTTACCTGATTCGAATTGCACCGATCCTTGTTGCCGTGGTCTTGGGGGGTGCCCTGGGCCCCGACCAGATTGCCCATCAGCCCACCACTGCTGAGACCGAACATCGGAAGGGAGTCGAATTGCATGGCCAGCGATGCCTCACGGAAGCCAGCCAAGCCTATGCTCGTACTCTCGAGCTGGAGCCGCCTGAGGATCCAACACCCCGGCAGAGACAGATGGCCTTCCGTTTCGCTCCTCGACTCTTTCTTACTGCTAATGAGCCGTTCGAGCTCAAGGACTTCGTGGCAATTCTGCATCCGACACGCAACCTGATTGCCTATCATCTCTTTTGGGACGATGATATCGACTTTCCCGACGACAACGACCCCTGCGATCACGAGATTGTGTGGGTGGAGTACGATCCCGACAAGTCCAGCCTGACAGGGATCATTACTTACTTCCATGGACGCCTCCTGCGCAGCGATCCCGTAGCCGTGGCCGAAGCGCTCGCCAACCAGGGACGGCCCAGGGTTTTGGTCCAGTGGGGTAAACACGGTTCCATGCCGTTCGGATGGGAGCAACTCCGTATTGTTGCCGATTCGTCGGATTCCGAATCCTCCTACTATCCTGTCGGACGCTCTATATCGCTGCTGCGTTACCTGGAAGGGACCTGCCGAAAGCTGCAGCAGGACGGTCGCCGAATGCAGGAGCACCCTTTGGGTCGATCTTGGCCAAGGAAATTCGACGGGACTTGCCAGGAGTTCTCGAGTTTTCCAGTGGAATTGGATCCCACACCGCTTTTGCAGGCACGCCAGATGATCAAAGTGAGTCGCTGGAACAGTGCCACCATCAACCAGCATTTTCTGCGTTACAACTTCCGGCCAAAGAGCGAGTGGCCCGACTGAGGCTGCCGGTTGGCCGGACGTCAAACCCAGACCCAGCGCCCTTTCCAGAGATTTCATCTCCCTTTAACAGCTTGTTCACGGGGGCTCTGCTAAACTGGCTGCGAGCCTGATCGATGCTCGCTCTGAATCTGTACCACGGCTCTAACGAACACAGGGCTGTTCGTGAACCGATCTCTCTCGACCTGATATTTGGAGTTCACAGCCTGAGGTGGAGGTCAGCATGAAGCCGTTGCAGCCGCATTCCCAAGCGATCGCTGTTCGCTATCCTCCCCAGAGATGCAAACGAGTTCTGGTGGTTGACTCGGATGAGAGTTGTCGCCTTATCCTGGCCCTGCTGCTGGGGGAAGAAGGACACGAAGTGACAACGTGCGCGGAGTCGGCTCAAGCCTTCCAATTCCTGCAGCGGAGAGTTTTCGACTTCGTGATCACAGAACACTCTCGCGATGGAGTTGACGGGTTGGCCTTACTGGAGGGTGTCAAACAAACCCATCTTCACTTGCCTGTTCTGGTGTTGGCGGCTTACTACGAAGTTGAACCCTACATTGTGGCGATGAATTTGGGGGCTCTCGACTTCCTGAGAAAACCCATTGACTACAGCGAGATCCAGCGGCTTATCCGCTACTCTCACTGAAAAACTAAGCTTTGCCCCGAAATCGAGATCAGCTGAACCTCCACACTACTCAGCTCAGCACTTTCTCAACGACTTCTCCGTGGACGTCGGTGAGACGGAAATGGCGTCCCTGGTACTTGAAGGTCAGCTTCGTGTGATCGATGCCCAGGCAGTGAAGAATCGTGGCATGAAGATCGTGCACGTGAACGGGATCCCGTGTGATGTTGTAACTGAAGTCATCCGTCTGGCCATAAATCATTCCCGGCTTGAAGCCCCCTCCGGCCAGCCACATCGTGAAGCAACGAGGATGGTGATCCCGACCATAATCGTCTTCGGTTAGTCTCCCCTGGCAGTAAACCGTCCTGCCGAATTCGCCGCCCCACACGATCAAGGTCTCATCCAGCATTCCCCGCGCCTTAAGGTCCTGTACCAATGCCGCAGAGGCCTGATCGGTGGCCTGGCATTGTTTGGCCAGATCGCGGGGAAGCTTCCCGTGCTGATCCCAACCTCGGTGAAAAAGCTGAATGAAGCGCACACCACGCTCTGCCAGCCGGCGGGCCAACAGACAGTTGGCAGCGAACGTCCCCGGCTTCCTGGCATCTTCCCCGTAGAGTTCGAAGACCCGATCCGGTTCGGAGGAAAGATCCGTGAGTTCGGGCACCGAACTTTGCATTCGAAAGGCCATCTCATACTGGGCAATTCGCGTTGCGATTTCCGGATCTCCGAACTCTCCGAGTTTGATCTCGTTTAATTTGCTGAGGGATTCCAAGTAACGACTGCGGTCCTGAGTGGTGAAGCCCGGTGGATCCGATAAATAGAGCACCGGGTCCCCCACTGAGCGGAACTTGACTCCCTGGTACTGGGTCGGCAGGAAGCCGCTGCCCCACAACCGGTCGTACAGTGGTTGGTCGCCGCCTCCCTGGGTAATCAGGACCACAAAGGCCGGGAGTACTTCGGTCTCACTACCCAAGCCGTAGGCAAGCCAGGCACCGATGCTGGGCCGGCCTGCGATCTGGGCGCCCGTTTGAAAGAACGTAATTGCCGGGTCATGGTTGATGGCTTCCGTGTGCATCGATCGGATGAAGCACAGCTCGTCGGAGATCGCAGCCGTGTGGGGCAGCAACTCACTGAGCCAGGCGCCTGACTCGCCATGGCGAGCGAACTTGAAAATCGAAGGCACCACTGGAAACTTGTCCTGCGTGGCCGTCATGCCGGTCAATCTCTGGCCCTTGCGAATCGAATCGGGCAGGTCCGAGCCACGTATATTTTCCAGTGTCGGCTTGTAGTCGAATAGTTCCATCTGAGACGGCCCGCCGGATTGAAACAGCCAGATCACCCGCTTGGCCTTTGGTTTGAAATGCGGGACGCCCGGCAATCCGCCTTTGGACGACCGAGTGGCCGCCTGGACTGTCGCATCGGCAGTGGCAAGCTCTCTTCCGAGCAGAACTGATAGAGCGGCCGTGCCGAGGCCCGCAGCGTTCAGGCCAAAGAAGTGTCTCCTGGTGATGAGAAGCCGATGCTCAAGGCGGGGATCCATACTCACTCCTTCGTGATGGTTTCGTCCAGGTTCAGGATTACGCTGGCAACCGTTGTCCAAGCGGCTAGTTCCCTGGGATCCAGGGTTTTGTCCCGGGGAGACTCACCCGCCTCCAGCAGTCCAAGGGCCGCCGCTGAGTCGCGCTCATAGCGCAGCCTGAAGTCGCGGTAAACGTTGCACAAGATTTGCCGTTCCTGAGCCGAGGGTAATCTGGCGGTGGCAAGGCCAAAACCATAATCGACGCGGGCTTGCTCCGCCAAGCCACCCTCCCGGATCATGCGCTCCGCCAGATGTCGTGAAGCTTCCAGGTACGTCACGTCGTTCATCAGGTTCAGCGCTTGAAGGGGAGTATTGGTGCGTTTGGTTCTGACAGTGCAGGTCTCTCGATCGGTACTGTCGAAGGTGATCATCGACGGCGGAGCGATGGTGCGTTTCCAATAGGTATAGAGACTCCTCCGGTAGAGGTTCTGACCCTTCTCGTGTTCGTAACGGAGATTTCCAAAACTCAATTCCTCCCAGAGACCGGGCGGCTGATAGGGCTTCACGGAAGGCCCACCCACTCCCTCGACCAGCAGTCCAGCCACGGCCAAGGCCTGATCGCGAATCATTTCAGGAGGAAGTCGAAAGCGGGGACCCCTGGCCAGGAGCCGGTTGTCTGGATCTCTCTCATGAAGATCGGGAGATACTTTGGAGGACTGGCGGTAGGTCGAACTGGTGACGAGGGTTTTGAGGAGAGACTTGACGTTCCACCCGGTTCGCACGAACTCCGTGGCCAGCCAATCCAGCAGCTCCTGGTGGATCGGCCAATCGCCTTGGGAGCCAAAATCGTCGACCGTTTTCACCAATCCCATTCCGAACACCATTTCCCAGAAGCGGTTGACCGCGACTCGGGAAGTCAGAGGGTGTTGCGGATCCACCAGCCACCGCGCTAAGGCCAGGCGGTCGTTCTTTTCGTCCGACCTCAGCGGAGAAAGCACCCCGGGCACCCCCGGCAAGACTTCCTCTGCGTGAGCGTCGTAAGCACCGCGTTTCAAAACAAACGTTTTCCTGATGCCTGGTCGATCCTCCATGACCATCACGGTAGGAATTGCCTCGTACACTCGTCGGCGATCCTCCCGCAGATCTCGGAGCCGACAGCGCATTTCCTGAATCTTGCTGGACGCAAATCGGTCCAGAAAGCAAAAAGCCAGCTTGGATGTTTGTGCCGAGGTGCGCTTCTCTTCTGGGATAGCGGAGATTTCGCTCACGGAGTCAAGGAGCGCAACGACCCCGGCTTCCTCTCGCGTGAGGGCCCGATCAAAAATCCTGACCTCGTCGATGGAGCCGTTGAAGCGATTCTTCGGTCCCTCGCCGGCGCCAATGCGAAAGGGGTTCTTGGTTTCGATCGGCCACAGGTTCTGATCGAACAAAACCTTGATCGGCTGAGGTTCCCCGTTTAGGTAGATCCTGACGCCGGCTGCCTTTCGCTTGCCGTCATAGGTCACCAACACATGCTGCCAGGTGTCCAGTCGGACAGGAGTTTCGGTCTCCAGCCTCATTCCAAGATCAGTCCAGCGTTTCGTGATGTGAAGCCGGACCTTGCCTTCCTTCAAGTAGAGCCCGTAGCCCTCCCCCTGTGCAACGTCCTCCACCCTGGAGATGATGGCGCCATCCAGGGACGTCGGAAAGATCCAGGCCGCCAGACTGAATGCATCCTCGAAATTGAAGTTGGCAACGTCTCCCGCATCCAGGAAGCGTGTGCCATCAAAGCTTGCAGCCTGGCCGACCTTGCCTGGAACGAACGGAAGCGTGCAGTCTGGAGTCCCCTGCGCCACCGGCCGTCCGGAATGACAACCCGCGGCCAACAAACCATCCAAGGGGTAATGCAGGATCAGCCCGTCACGGACGGTCCAATCCACCGGGGCAGACTCGCGCAGCGACTGCTCCCAGTTCTTTTGTGCTCGAGTGAGTTGGGGTTGCAGAGCGGCGTATTGGCGCTCGGCCTCGGCGATCTGGCGATCCAAATCGTTCAGCACTGCTTGCTGCTGGGGGGTGGGAGCTTTGATATAGGGTTCCTCATTCCCGAAGTTAAAGACGAAGCCCCGCTCCGGCACGTTGTTGAAGTAAGCGAAGAGACGATAGAACTCTTTTTGGGTGATGGGGTCGTATTTGTGATCGTGACAACGCGCGCAACCCACCGTCAAGCCCAGCCAGACAGTGGAGGTGGTTTCAACGCGGTCGGCCACATATTCCACGCGGAACTCCTCGTCCACAATCCCGCCCTCCGCGTTGGTGCGATGGTTGCGGTTGAAGGCCGTTGCGATGACCTGATCGCGCGAAGCATGGGGCAAAAGGTCCCCAGCCAGTTGTTCGATCGTGAACTGATCAAACGGTTTGTTTTGATTGAAGGCGTCGATGACCCAATCCCGCCACCGCCACATGCTCCGAACCCCATCGCTCTGGTATCCGTTGGTATCGGCGTAGCGGGCTGCTTCCAGCCATCGAATCGCCATCCGCTCACCGTACCGTGGCGACTGGAGCAGGCGATCCACCAGCTTTTCGTAGGCTGTCTCCGACTGGTCCTGCAGAAAGGCTTCGACCTGAGCCGGTGTGGGAGGGAGTCCCGTCAAGTCTAGAGTGACACGGCGAATCAAGGTGGCACGATCGGCCTCATTGCTGGGTGCGAGGCCTTCGCGCTCCAGGCGTGCGAGGACGAAGTAATCGATGGGGCTTCGCGGCCAGTCCCGCTTCCCCACCGCAGGGAGCGCGGGCCGGGTGGGTGTCAGAAAGGCCCAATGTTTCTGCCATTGGGCTCCCTCCTCCACCCACCTGCGTAAGGTGGTAATCTCGGCGTCGGTCAGTTTCGGATACCCCAGGTATGCCGGCGGCATCCGTCTCATTTCGTCACTGGCGGTGACCCGATGGATCAGTTCACTCCGATCCGGTTGCCCCGGCGCTACGACCTGCTCCCCCCCGGCAAGCACTGCCTTGATGCCCTCTTCCGTGTCGAGACGCATGTCAGTCTTACGATTTGCCTTATCGGGACCGTGGCAAGCAAAGCACTTGTCGGACAGGATCGGGCGAACGTCCCGGTTGAACTGGATTGACCGGACCCCGGCATTCTGAGCTTCGGCGCAAGGCTCCTCGATGAGGAACAGCAGAAAAATGACGCAGAGCGCTGCTCTGCCGGCAGCTAGGTATCCTATCGATTGGCTGGTAGGCATGAATGACAAGGAGTCCTCAGACTTCCACCGGAGTGGCTTTCTGACCCAAGCCCGCTTTCCTGCAACACCCTCAGCTCTTGCGCAGAGTTTTCAGGCTCATCACCTGCGCGCAGAGCCTAACCGGCAGAGGCTCGTGATCAAGGGCGAACGATTGCGTAGAAAACAATCTTACCGGACCTGCGTCTCAAAACTCAACCCCTTCATTGGCCTCCTTGGCCTCCTATTGGCACAAGCGGTCCGGCAGTGAGAGGGTTGTCGGCTCAACCTAACTGCCCACCGTTAAGCCGCTGTTTACTCTTGACGTGTTTGTTGAAGGTGGCATGCTATCGGTTATGGCTCAGGATGTCTTGTTGTTTGCAAGAATGCGGGAGTTGATCGGCAGCGAAAGGGTGCGGCTGGACGAGCCCTGTCGAACCGTCGGCGAAGCGTGGGCTCTCCTTTGTACCCGGTTTCCGGAGATCGCGCCTTTTGAGGGGAGATTGTTGTTTTCTGTGAACCAAGAGTTTGCCGACCTCCAAACCCCCTTGAAAGAAGGCGACGAACTGGCAATCTTTCCCCCTGTCAGCGGGGGTGAGATGCCCGCAGCTTACCCCGGCAATGAGAAGGGCGACGTCTTTGAGATCGTACAGGAACCCCTTCGGATGGAACACTTGGTGAACCAGCTCAGCCGGCCTGAGGACGGCGCCGTTGCCGCGTTTTCGGGAATCGTTCGAAACCATACCAAGGGGCGCCGGACCGTTTATCTGGAGTACCACGCCTATGAGTCAATGGCGGTGCGGAAACTGAGGGAAATCGGAGACCAGATTCGAAGCCGGTGGGACGTCGGCCGGGTGGGGATTGTCCATCGACTCGGACATCTGAAAATCGGCGAGTCGAGCGTCCTGATCGTGGTCACCTCTCCGCATCGAGGCGCTGCCTTCCAGGCTTGCCAATATGCCATTGATACGCTGAAGAAGTCAGTCCCGATTTGGAAGAAGGAGTTCTTTTCCGATGGAGCGATTTGGGTGGAAGGCGAACTCCCTCCCGATTCGCCCCGGTCTCCCTCAGAGTAGCTTCTCCTCTCATCGGCGGCAACAGGCAGGCCCCTATCCTCATCCAACCCTTCCTGGTGTGACGAATGGAAGGCTCCTTGTGGAATTCGATCTTAACCGCCAGACTTGCAGGAAGGTTCAGCGCTGGATCGAGGTGGCCACCCGCCTCAGCATCTGGGTCTTGGCTGTCGTCCTGCCCATTCAGCTCCTCTCGGGTCAGAGCGAGAAGAATCAGGAATTCAAGCTCGTGGTCGATGTGGAACTGGTCGGGATCCTGGTCACGGTTACCACACCCGAAGGGGCCTTGATTTCAGACCTCAAGGAAAACGCATTTGAGGTCTACGAGGACGGAATGCGGCAGGAAATTGCGTATTTTGGCAAGGAATCGGACCAGCCGCTGAGACTGAGTCTGTTGTTCGACAGCTCGATCAGCATCGCGCGTGAGCTGAGAACGCAGCAGGAGGCGGCTATCTCCTTTCTGCAGAAGGTCATTCGACCAAGGGATCGAGTGTCGGTGTTCCAAGTCAACGACGAAGTGGAACAGTTAGTCCGTTTCAGCAGCCGCTTGGACGGCATCATTCAGGCGATTCGTTCCATCAAGCCCCGAGGCGGAACTTCGCTGTACGACGCCATTTTCCTTTCGGCTGAGGAACTGGCGCCCGTTCGGGGACGCAAAGTGATTGTCGTGATTTCAGACGGAACCGACACCACCAGCGAAACGCGGCTGAATCAGGCCCTCAGGATGGCAGTGGACTCGGAGGCCGTTGTTTACGCCTTGATTGTCCAGCCCATCAAGAGTGAGCCCGGTCGCAATCTTGGCGGGGAGCATGCCATGGTCTTTATCGCTGAGAAGACGGGTGGACGATTCTTCAAGATTGACTCAGAGGCTGAAGCCCGTCGCTCTTTTGAGCGGATCAGTGACGAACTTCGAACCCAGTATTACTTGGGCTACTATCCCAAGTCTTCGCCGCTTTCACCCGGCCTGCGCAGGATCCAGGTCAAAGTCAACAACCCTTCCTATCTGGTCAGGGCCCGCGAAGGGTACTATAGCGACAGGAAGAAGGTTCCCTAGGCCCCCTAAAACCGTTGGCTGAACGTCTCCAGTGACGGTATAGTTACAACTTCGTTGGAGTCTGACTTCACGCAATCCTGCCCGATTCCTGGAGGGATCTCCCTTGACAAACGCGCGCACCGGCCTTGTTTCAGTCGTCCACCCCCCCTACAAAGTCGAAGCGGAGACAAGCCGGGCCTACCTGGAACGTTGGGTTAGAGAGCGCACTCGGAACGAAGAGCTGGCTCACAAACTAAGCACCATCCTGGCCAAGACTCAGATCCGGTCACGCTATATCCTCCTACCCCCTGACGAAGTGATGACGCCGCGCGATTTCCACACGACCAACGCCCAGTACGTGAATGCTTCGATCGAACTCGGCACCCTCGCCGTTCGGCAAACGCTGGAGCGGAACGAGGTTGATCCGAAGGAAATTGACATGTTCATCAGCGTCTCCTGCACGGGCTTCACCATTCCCGGAGTCGATGCCCACATCATGAACCGTCTGGGGATCCACTCGGCCCGAATGATCCTGACAGAGCATGGCTGTGCGGGAGGCGCGGTGGGTCTCATGCGGGCCTGGGAGTACTGCCGGGCCTATTCGAATCGGACGGTTCTGTTGCTGACTCATGAGTTTTGCTCCCAGACCTTTCTACTGAACGATCTCAGTATGACCAACATCGTTTCCTCCACTCTTTTCGGGGACGGGGTGGCGGCCACGGTGATCTCGCCCAATCTCAAGACAACGGAGTGCCTGCCCGCAATGCAGCGTTGCCGGACCCGATTCTTTCCCGAAACGCTGGGTTACATGGGATTTGAACTGCGTAACGAGGGACTTGGGATCGTTCTTTCTCCTGAGATTCCGCCCTTCATCCGCAGGCAGATCCGTCCTACCGTGTGCGCGTTCTTGGAAGAGTGTGAGTTGAACACCAATGCGGTCGAGCACTTCATCCTCCACCCGGGCAGCAGCCGGATCGTCGAGATCATTGGAAAGCAATTCGAGCTGTCCCGTGAGAAGATCGAGCCTACGCTCAACGTCTTGTTTCACCAAGGCAACATGAGCAGTGTTACGGTGTTGGCTGTCCTGCAGGAAATTCAGCGAAGCGGTTTACCAAGAGAGGGTGACCGAGGATTGATGGTGGCATTTGGTCCGGGCTTTGTTGCGGAGATGGCTCTGTTCCAATGGACGACCTAGCTTCAATCCAAGAACTGCTCAACAAACTGTCGCTGCGTGTACGGAACCTGGAAGATCTGGTTCAGTCGCAGATCCAGAGAATCCATGCTCTTGAGAAGACACTCGCCGGCGACTCTGGCTTTGAGCCTTCTCCCCCCGGTCTTTCGCTCGAAGAGAGCTCTCCTCCACCCCTTCCAGAACTGGTGAGATCCCCATCATTACAGGCACAGGGTGCCTCGCCGCCCGCACCAGCCGTTTCGGCTCCGGAAGAGCCTTCTGTTGTCGCGGGACTGGAGGCTCGCATAGGTGGAAGCTGGCTGAACAAGATCGGCGTGACGGCCATCGTTCTGGGAATGGGATACTTCCTGAAATATGCCATCGAGAACGAGTGGATCGGAGAAATGGGGCGCGTGGTCCTGGGTATTGCCACCGGTCTCGGCTTTTTGTGGTGGGGAGAGCTGTTGCATAAGAGGGGGTTTCGGAACTACGGACTCACGGTGTCAGCGGGCGGGATCGCCGTCCTGTATTTGTCCGTCTTTGCCGCCTTTCAACTCTATGTGCTGCTGCCCCAGTTAGCAGCTTTCTTGCTGATGTTCCTGATTACCGTGACGGCAGTAGCCATGGCTGTCCGGTACGACTCCCGAACGGTCGCCTTCCTGGGCATCGTGGGTGGGTTCCTCACGCCGGCCATGCTCAGCACCGGGCGGGACAATCAAATTGGCTTGTTCTGCTACATTCTTATTCTCGATCTTGGAGTTCTGGGGCTGGCCTACTTCAAGAACTGGCGCAAGCTGAATCTCCTGGCTCTGGTCTTCACTCACGTGCTGTTCCTCGCTTGGGCCAGCAGCTTCTACTCCCAGGAGAAGCTCTGGCGTACGGAGGCCTTTCTAACGGTTTTCTTTCTGGTGTTTGCGCTGCTTGCCTTCCTGTACAACTTGGTGCACCAAGAGAAGTCAAGCTTTGCGGACCTCGCGCTCATCAGCCTGAATGGCTCCAGCTACTTCCTATGGACCTATGGGTTGCTGGAGGGGAAATATTTTCACCTTCTTGGTTTTTTCGCTTTGCTCATGGCAGCGGCTTATACCGGCCTGGCTTCGTTCCTCCGGAAACGGGCAGAGCAGGACACCTACCTGTTTCTAGTGACGTTGGGTCTTGGCTTGACCTTTATCACCCTGGCCATTCCGATTCAACTGAAGCAGAACTGGATCACCATTGGATGGTCGATGGAAGCGGTGGTCTTGACCGTCATCGGGCTCCGATTGAACGAGAAACGAACCCGGCTGGCAGCCCTGCTGATCCTGGCGCTGGTTTCACTCCGACTGCTGTTCTACGACCAACCAGGGTTCCTCAACCAGAATGTTCTCTGGTTCTTGAACCGAAGAGGATTGACCTTCGCGGTCGCTGTCGGGGCCATTCTCACGGTGGCTCTTCTTTTTGCAAGACATCGTGATGCCGGGTTGGCTTTGGCGGCCACAACAGAGACCGGGCCTGGCAACGTCCTGGAACATCGGCTCATCGCTGGCCTGGTACTGGGGGCTAACCTTCTGCTGTTGTTTTTCCTGACCACTGAGATTGCTGCCTACTTCGACGCGTGGAACTACCGGATCTCGTCCTACACGCTGAAGCGAGAGGTGGCCAGTCAAAAACAACTGGCCATATCGGCTCTGTGGGCGTTCTACTCCATCTTTTTGGTGACGATTGGAATCGTACGCCGGTACCAGCCATTGCGTTTACTGGCCATTGTTCTGTTCGGTGTGACGATCCTCAAGGTCTTTTTGGTGGACCTGTCCGAAGTGGAGCGGATTTATCGCGTCATTTCCTTCATTGGCCTCGGCATCGTGCTCTTGGCTGTCTCCTTCATGTATCAGAAGTACCAAAAGCAGATTAACCAGTTCGTCATGAAATGATTCGGACTCCGGATTGTTCGATGATCGGCCGCAGCAAGCACGCACTGATGGCTTTGCTGCTCTATTCCCTCCTCCCACTGAATCTTTCAGCTGACTTCCACGAGACAGGCTGGCCGCACTTCAAGCCTATTCAGGGCCTTTCTTCCGGAGAGTCAGGGCTGGTGCGCTTCTCTCTGGATGGGGAGGTCTTCGACCGCTCGAAGGCGGGGCTGGCTGACCTGCGGATGGTCAACGATCAACAACAGGAAGTCCCCTACGTTCTCATTGAGGAGAAAGAGACCACCCACAGGCAGGAGTATGAGGCGCGCGTCTTCAATCGAGGTGTGGTGCGAGGAAGCCATTCCACCCTGACCTTGGATCTCGGACAGTCGCTGTACAACAACCGGTTGACGCTTCATACAACATCAGAGAACTTCAAGCGAAAGGTCGAGATCTCCGGCAGTCAGGATGGTCATGACTGGGTCATCGTCCGGGATGATGGCTACATCGTCGATTTCAGCGGAGACCAAAAGATCCAATTAACCACGCTGCAATATCCTGAGAACAACTTTCGCTATCTCCTGGTTAAGATTCTGGATGGAGGTGAGCACCCCCTCGAGATCGACCGTGCGACGATCTCGTTTGTCAAGATCCAGACCCCTCCCCGTCAACTTCGGTTGTGTGATGCGCTGTCCCGGGAAGAGGATCCGAAGACCAAGGCAACCGTCTCCATCTTTGACCTCCGTTACCGTCATCTGCCTTGGGACCAGGTGAACATCACCACGCCGGAAGACAATTTTTGCCGGCTGATCCAGATTCATGGAAGCAACGATCTTCAGAGCTGGCAGCGACAGCTTCAATCTGAAATCTACCGATTCCGGACCAATCGATACGAAGTGGAGAGGCGGAGTCTTCAGTTTCCGGAAGCCCGGCACCGCTATCTCAAGCTGGTGATCTTCAACTACGACGACCAACCACTCCGGTTGGAAAAGGTGGAAGTTCAGGGCATCGACAAAGACATCCTCTTCGAGGCTCGTCCGGGAAGAAGCTATTTTCTGTATTACGGAAACGACCAGGCAAGCACTCCCCGCTACGACCTGGAACAGGTGAAGAATTATGTGAATCTGGAAAAGGTACCTAGAGTACAATTGGCCGCGGCGAGGGACAATCCACGCTTTCACCCTTCTGGTCCTCGCAAGCCTTGGACTGAGAGGTGGCCAGCACTCTTCTGGGGATCTTTGCTGGTTTTGGCCATCAGCCTTGGCGCCGTGATCATCCGCATGATGAAGAGGGTCAAGCCCGTTTGATGGGCTGGATGCGCCTCGCCCCCGGGTCGGCTTCCGGTAGCTTTCAACCAAGGTCTCCCACTGAGTTCCCAGGGGGCGGTAGCCCAACGGACCGCTACTCAGGACCCGAGCGGGCAATCGACAAGCACACTGTTTCAGGAGGTCCAGACCATGCTCCAACCCGGAGACCAGGCCCCGCATTTCGAGTTGCCCGATCAGAATGGGAGAAGAGTCGGCCTCCGCGACTTCGTGGGGAAGAGCGCGGTGGTCCTTTACTTTTACCCGAAAGACGATACT
The DNA here is from genome assembly GCA_040753175.1 of Acidobacteriota bacterium. Classification (GTDB taxonomy): domain Bacteria; phylum Acidobacteriota; class Terriglobia; order Versatilivoradales; family Versatilivoraceae; genus JBFMEW01. The sequence goes on from JBFMEW010000033.1 coordinate 56,600, forward strand.
CCCGGCTGCACCAAACAGGCATGCGGGTTTCGCGACTCCTGGAAGTCGTTCGAGGCCAAGAAAGCAGTCGTTCTCGGGGTTAGCAACGACGACGTCAACTCCCATCAGAAGTTCTCCAAGAAGTTCGGGCTTCCGTTTTCGATTTTGGCCGATACGGACAAAAAGGTGGTGGAGGCCTACGGAGTCTACAAAGAAAAGAACATGTATGGGCGGAAGTACATGGGCATCGAGCGGACTACTTTCATCATTGGCAAAGACGGCCGAATCAAGCAGGTGTTTCCAAAGGTGAAGCTAACGCACCACATTGAAGAAGTGTTGGAGGCACTCTAAGGGGTGGCCATGACGGAATCCTACAAAATCGAACGAGTTCAGGTTCCTGCGCTGGATGCGATTCTTGGTGTTCCTTTCAAGGTGTTGGACGACGGCTTTGTGCGGGTCGTCGACTACATGGGCGCCGACGAATCCATTGTGCAGGCGGCTCGCGTCTCTTACGGCAAAGGCACCAAACGAGTCCACGAGGACCGAGGGCTAATCCGCTACCTGATGCGGCACCGCCATACGACCCCGTTTGAGATGTGTGAGATCAAGCTGCACGTGCGGGTTCCTATGGACTGCTGGAGACAGTGGATTCGCCATCGGACCGCCAGCGTCAACGAATACTCAACACGCTACTCAGAGGCTATCGATGCGGCCCAGAGCACGCCCGAAGCCCAGTGGCGGGAGCAAGCGTCCGGAAACCGGCAGGGCAGCGGTGGAGTGCTCAATGCCCAAGTGGGGTCTGAATTGTCCCGAAAGGAACAGGAACTGCAGAGGTTAAGTCGGGATTTGTATGAAGAGCGGTTGCAGGCAGGCGTAGCCCGCGAACAGGCGCGCAAGGACCTTCCGCTTTCCACTTATACGGAGGCGTATTGGAAGATCGACCTGCACAACCTGCTGCATTTCTTGGCCCTGCGAATGGATGAACATGCACAGCTGGAAATCCGGAGCTATGCCACCATCATCGGAGAGGAAATCGTGAGCCGATGGTGCCCGCTCGCCTGGGAAGCCTTTCTCGACTATCGATTTCATTCCCTCTCTCTCTCCCGATTGGAAAGCCAAATCATCAAAGCCGTGGCAGGGGGACAAGTGAACGAAGCTGTCGCATTAGCCCGGCAGTTTGGCCTTCTCTCCTATGGCCCCGAAGGTTTGAAGAAGAACCGGGAACGAAGCGAGTTGGAAGCCAAATTGAACCAGTTCGACTTGCCGATCCCGTGGCTTGACACCCACGAACGGGCTGCCAACGGGTGAGCAAAACGGCCCAAGCATCGCAGCCGGAATCGCATCGTGAGTCACCGCCGGGAGCTGGGTGAAGACACTGTATTGGTAGGTTTTCTGGCCTCATGCCACGATACATCGTTTGCGGAGCCGGCGCGATTGGCAGCATCCTGGGAGCTCAACTTTATCGCACCGGTCATGATGTCTGTCTGATAGGTCGTGCGGCCCACGCTCGGGCTATTCAACGGGGCGGGTTGCAGCTGGTGACGCCAACCCAAAGACGCTCGATCAAGATCAACGCTGTGGATCGGGTCGATCGACTTAAAGCACGCCCTGCCGACTGCCTTCTGGTCACGGCCAAAAGCCAGGACACCGAGACAGTCACGACACAGCTGGCCCGATGCTATGGTGCGTCGACGCCGGTTTTTTCCTTTCAGAATGCGGTGGCCAATGAAGGTTTGTTGAGCCGACACTTCCAGCGGGTCTACGGTGCATTGGTGGAGTTCAGCGGAAACTTTCTGACCCCGGGTGTCGTCGAGTGGACGCGCAACAATTACGTGGCCTTGGGCAGATTTCCCGACGGGTTCGACGAAACGGTCGAGGAAGTCTCCTGCCACCTCGAATCAGCCGGGTTTTTGGTGGAGCGCACCCATCGAATCATGGCCATGAAGTGGTGGAAACTGGTGTTGAATACCAACAATGCTCTGTTGGCAGTTCTAGGATACTGGCTCCAGAAGGGATGGAACGATCCTCAGGTGTCCTCTCTCACCGCGGATCTGTTTGATGAGGATTTGCGTGTGCTGCGAGCTGCAGGCATTCCGCTACAGGCACCCTCGGGACAGCCTGATATTGAGACAATGATTGAGCAGTTGCGGCAGGGAAGCTTCGGTTTGGGTCCGGAGCTGAGTCCGAGGGCCCGCACCTACCCCTCCACCTGGCAGGACTTGCATCTCCAAAGACGCAGGACGGAGGTAGATTATTTAAACGGTGAAATCGAGCGGCTGGGGACGCGATTCGGGCTTCCCACGCCCCTCAACTCATTGTTGCTGGAACTGACTAAGAGGATGGCGGAGAACGGCGAGAAGCCCGGGAAATACACCCCCCATCAGCTCCGGGCGATGATCTCCCAAGATCAAGGCCAATAAAAAAGGCGTGGAGTGGCCACGCCTGAACCCCAGCTCATGTTGGGAGCCATTACTGGACGAACTTGCGGACTACCTCTGCAATGATCGTCTTGATTTCCTCAGGCTTGAGTTTGGCTTCGAACTTGGGCATGGTGCCTTTGCCGTTTGTTACGGCTTCCGAGAACTCCTCGTCCGTGTGGTTGTCTTGCCACTCTTTATCGGTAAAGTCAGGCGTCTTCATGGCGGGATAGCCCTTGCCATCAGCCTTATGGCACATGGCACAATGCTTTTTGTACAAGGCCGCCGCGTCAATTGTCTCCTCCGCTAGTAGGGCTGAACCGGAAAGACAGATGCCTAGACCGATGACTGCAACCCCGATCTGAAATGGTTTCATACGGTTCCTATCCTCCTGGGCGTTTAACGGAGAGCCGGTCGCTCGTCCGCTTTGTGGCCGTGTTAGATGCTGCGTGAACCGGCTAAGTTAGCCAGCCGGAGCCGTAAAGTACAACCAAATCCATTTCGGTTCAACTCAATTCTGCCAGAAAGGCCAAGGGACCCGAATGTTCTCCAAAATCGTTCGCCGCAGCCACATGTATCTAGCCTTGTTTCTCACCCCTTGGATGCTGATCTATGCTCTCAGCACAATGGCCATGAATCATCGCGAGTGGTTTCGGCACTACTACGGAGGGCCTACTTCGTTGTTCGAAAAGGAGAGCGAACGAGTTTACTCGACTCCGTTTCCTTCCGGCGCCACTCCCCAGGCCAAGGCGATCCAGATCCTTGGTGACCTCGGACTCGAGGGTGCCCATAGCGTGAACGCCTCAAAACAAGGCCAGCAAATCATGATTTATCGAAACGATCCCGTGATACCTCGCCGGATTACTTATTCGCCCGCCGATCAGAAGCTGGTCATCGAGAGGGAGCAATTCCGCACACCTTCGTTCCTGGAACGCATGCATCGGCGTCGTGGATTTCAGCAGCCTTACCTGCTGGACGGTCTCTGGGGTGTGTCTGTGGATCTGGTGATCGTTGGGATGATTTTTTGGGTTCTGTCTGGCTTGTGGATGTGGTGGGAACTGCGCTCGACACGACTATGGGGAGCGGCGTTTTCCCTGGCAGGTTTCTCACTTTTCAGTTTCTTCTTGATTTTCATCTGACAGGAGCTTCGTCACGTCCTGTTCCAGAAAAGCGCCGAGGGTTGCGTTAGCAAAAGTTCACCGGGAGAAATGACCAAAATGTCTGTAAATCTTCTCGTTCGACGGACCCACCTCTACCTGGCGATGTTCCTCCTGCCCTGGTTCCTGGTTTACGGCGTTAGCTCGCTGCCATTCAGCCATGGTCAATTCTTCAAGGGGTTCTACGATGACGGGACCCCTGACTGGACAGTCCGGATCGATCGGCCCTATGAGCTTGAGATCCCACCGCAGGATGACCTGCGTTCTTTGGGGGCGCAGGTGCTCCAGGATAATGGGCTGGAAGGAGCTTTCGGAGCCTACCGTTCCAAACCCCAGCAGCTCGATATCTACACCTTCAGCTTCTGGAAAGCCACCCGAATCACCTACTTCGTGGATCAAAAACGATTGTTGGTTGAGGACCAGCGCTTTCGTTGGGATCACTTCCTCACCGGCATGCACGCCCGCGGTGGTTTTGAACAGGAGAGCCTCCTGCATGATGCGTGGGGTGTCGTTGTCGATCTGGTTTGCCTGTCCATTCTGACGTGGGTTGCTACGGGAATCTACATGTGGTGGAAGATTCCTCACACGCGCTGGTGGGGCTACCTGGCCTTGGGGAGTGGCATCGTTTCGTACGCAATGTTTCTAATTGGCCTTTGATCGAACTCTCCGGCCTCCCTTCACCCCCGGCGAAGAGCGTCAATACAAGGCGCAGATTCGTCCGAGAACGACGTGGACTCAGCCACCAGTTGAAAGATGACGGGCCTGGTTCTTTTAAGTCTCGTTATTGGATGACACCAACGAAACGTCGGCGGAGCAGTCGGACCGGAAGAGGCGATAGTCAAGCTCCGGGAAGATACTGTCTTGGGCCTCCACCTGTTCCAACCACGGAGGAGCGGACCTGCTGTTGAGCAGTTGTTCGCGAAGAGTGCGAAACCTTTCCAGGTGGGTACGAAACCGTTGGACGGCGTAGGGGGCGGCTGTGTTCTGGCTGATGAGAAAAGCCCAATCTGAGCTTTGTGCTAACAGGAGCTCTCGGGCCGCCTGATTCAGCATTCGCTTTCGGGATCCCGTTGCTTCCGGGTTTTGATTGGCTAGACCAACCATTTCATGCTCCGCCCAGTGTTGGTGGCGGTAAAGCCACTGGTTTCGGGTATTCAGCCAGACGAGATTGTAGCCATCGGTTCCCCAACTTGAACCGGTGGGTTGCTGCCGTTCAAGCTTGGGTTGGACCTTCAGAAAATCCTCCAGGGTCACGAGGTGTAACCTTGATTCTCGGGCCATCAATCGGATGACGGACTCCAGGAAGACGGGTCCCTCAAACCACCAATGCCCGAACAGTTCGGCATCGTAGGGAGCCACAATCAGTGGGGCGAATCCGGGTTCTGCCAACTCTTTCACCTGATTCAATCGGCTGCCGACGAAGTGATCCGCGTGCATTCTGGCTTTGGCTTCCGCCTGTTCCCAGTCGTAAAGTTCGCGCTGCCCAAGATCGCCCTCACCTGTGATGCGATGGTACTTAATGCCCAGGTTGTGTCGTGAACCATCCGACTGCAAATAAGGCTTCACATAGTCGTAGTCGGCGTCGAACCCTACGTCTCGGTAAAACTCCCGATAATCGAAGTCTCCCGGATACCCGCCGCGGCTGCTCCACACCTGCTGGCTGGTAGCCGTGTCCCGAGCAAAGGCCACGACTCCTCCCGGCGTCTGGACGGGTGCGAAATTGCCAAAACGTGGATGGGGATTCCCGAGAAGCACGGCATGCGCGTCGAGCAGGAAGTGCCGGAACTGGGCTTCGTGTACCAGCTCGTCCAGCTCAGGCTGGTAGCCGCATTCAGGCAACCAGAGCCCGGCAGAGGCTCGCCCGAAGTGCCTGGCGTGGGTCTGCTGTGCCAGCACCAGCTGGGCTCGCTGGCACTCCGCGTTCGAGACAAAAGGCAGAAAGGCATGTGTTGCAGAGGAGGTCATGAGGTCAAGCAGCCCGGCCTCCCTAAGTTTGTGGAATGCACGGATCAAGTCCCGGCCACAGGTATCCTCATAGAAGCGCAGACCTTGGGAATAGAAAGACAAATACCGCTTGGCCAGCTCCCGCAACCGGGGATGCGGGCGGTGACGCTCGATTTCTTTTTCCGAGAGTTCTACCCGCTGCTGGAGATAGTGAGCACACCTCTCCTGCAACAAGGGATCGGCCAGCATTTCGGCCAATGTTGGAGATATCGATAAGGTTAGACGACAAGGAGTTCCCTCAAGTTCCAATCGGCGGAGCAGGAGGATCAGGGGAATGTAGCTTTCTGCAACCGCCTCGAACAACCACGACTCTTCCAGAAAGTGCGGGAGCTCCGGATGACGGACGAACGGTAGGTGGGCGTGAAGGACGATCGAGAGATAACCTTCTGGGGGCATCAGAGACTCACACTTGGGTGCATCGTGCTGGGAGATCCCCGTCAGCGACGGAGCTTCATACAGATCATTGCCAGCGGAGGCAAGGTAATCCGGATCGAGAAGGGACGTCCTTGCCAAGGTTCTTCAACCGCATCAACGCCCCCCATGTTACCGATGTTGCTCCCGCCGTACCCCTCGGAGTCGCTGTTGAGGAGTTCTTGGTAGAACCCCGGTTCCGGAACGCCTATTCGGTAGCCTTCGCGGATGACGGGCGTGAAGTTGTAGGCGAAGACCGTAAAGTCGCTTGGATCTTTGGCACGTCGCAAGAAACTGACAATGCTGCTATCGCTGTCGTGGAAATCGATCCACTCGAATCCCGTGTAATGAAAGTCGATTTCGTAGAGCGACGGCTGAGACAGGTAAAGACGATTCAGGTCCTGCAGGTACTTCTGCACTTGGCGGTGGCGTTCCCATTCCAACAGGTGCCAGTCCAGACTCTGGTCGTGATTCCATTCCTGCCATTGCGCAAACTCCCCACCCATGAAGAGCAGCTTCTTGCCGGGCTGACCATACATGTATCCGTAAAGCAGACGAAGGTTGGCAAAGCGGTCTTCGAGAAAGTAGCCCGGCATCTTGTCTAACAGCGAACGCTTGCCGTGGACCACTTCATCGTGAGACAGCGGGAGGATGAAGTTCTCAGTGAACGCATACATCAGGGCAAAAGTGAGGTTGTTGTGATGAAAGCGCCGGTGAACCGGATCTTTGCCGAAATACACCAGCATGTCGTTCATCCAGCCCATGTTCCATTTAAGACTGAATCCCAGTCCGCCCAAATAGGTCGGGCGTGAAACCGCGGGCCATGCCGTGGATTCCTCGGCGATCGTCAACACGCCTGGGTGGTTCTGGTGCGCCAATTCATTAAATTTTCGGACGAAATCGATGGCGGGGAGGTTCTCGTTTCCTCCGTACTCGTTGGCGATCCACTCACCCTGCGGCCGCGAGTAGTCCAGGTAGAGCATGGAGGCCACGGCATCCACCCTTAATCCGTCAATGTGGTACTTTTCCAGCCAAAACAGCGCGTTCGACAGTAGGAAGTTACGGACTTCATTTCGGCCGTAATTGAAGATCAATGTTCCCCAGTCGCGATGTTCGCCTTGCCGCGGGTCGGCGTGTTCATAGAGATGTGTTCCGTCGAAATAGGCGAGGCCGTGGGCGTCCTTGGGGAAATGGGCCGGGACCCAGTCCAGCAGCACGCCGATTCCGGCCTGATGGCATCGGTCCACGAAGCTCATGAATTCCTCAGGGGGACCAAATCGACTCGTGGGAGCAAAGTAGCCGACGGTCTGGTATCCCCACGATCCGTCGAATGGGTGTTCTGTGACAGGCAACAACTCAATGTGTGTAAACCCCATTGTCTGAACGTACGGGATAAGGCGATCAGCCAGCTCAGAGTACGTCAGGTAGCGATTCCCCTCATCCGGCACGCGCATCCAGGATCCAAGGTGAACCTCATAGATGGCGATGGGCGAGTCCAGCCAGTTGCACCGGCTGCGATGCTGGATCCATTCCTGATCGCGCCACCGGTATTGGTTGATGTTGTGAACGACCGAAGCTGTCCGTGGCGGGCGCTCGAAATAGAACCCGAGCGGATCGGCCTTTTCGCACAGCAGATCGTGATTACGAGATTTGATCTCAAACTTGTAGAGAGTGCCCTCGCCGAGCCCGGGAATGAACAATTCCCAAATTCCCGAGCTTCCCCTCACCCTCATGGGATTGCGCCTTCCATCCCACCGGTTGAAATCGCCGACCACGCTCACCCGCTTGGCATTGGGAGCCCAAATACCGAACTTCACCCCCATGACGCCATTCAGTTCGCCCACGTGGGCACCGAGTTTCTCATAGTTCTTGTAGTGGCTCCCCTCGCCAATCAAGTGCAGGTCGAAGTCCGACAGCATGGGTGGAAAAGAGTAAGGATCCAGGAGTTCAACCGTAACGCCGTTGTAGTCACAGATTCGAAGACGATAGGGAAAGACCTCCTCGTGCTCTTTGAAGAATGCTTCAAAGAAACCTTCGGGTCGAATCCTCAGCATGGGATAAGGATAATCCGCCCCGGCCTCGTCCTTGAGGACCCAAGCCTGGGCGGCTTCCGGCAAGAATGCTCTCACCACGACCGCCCTTTCAGTCTGTTCTTCGCCAACGGCAACCTCGATGGGATGAATGCCGAGGACATGGAACGGATCCGAATGCTCCGAATGCACAATACGATCAATTTCGTGTTCAATCGTTTGGTCTCTCATGGTTCATCTCTTTCAGTACTTGGCTTAGACCTTTTCACTGGGCTGGAGGGCCAGGCGCTGGAAGATCGCGCAGGTCGCTCCGATCTTTCGGGAGATGAAATCCGATCCGGTACACTGGGTTCATCCACTGTCGGTTCCTCCGGGACCACCTGCGCCACTGACAGCACGGTGGCGGCAGGCAGAGAAACGTCCCGGTCTAAGGGGGCGGCCGAAGGAACCGCTTCTCCAACTCCCCCCCTTTCGACCAAGCGCTGCACCAGATTCGATTCCGCCAAAACCCCTGCGGACCCCAGAGAGGGTGGCGCCGGTCTGAAGCGGGGCGTGACCACCTTATTGGAGTCAACCAGGGGGATCACCCCATACTCCGGTGCGAAGATGCACAGTTGGGCCCGGTATCGGCTCTCGGGCTTGGCCAGGAACCACCATTGGCAAGTTCCTCCGGCATCAAGCCAGGGTCCCGGTCGGTCCCATTCGAACCACCGGATACCTAACTGGAACTGCTCCCAGTCCGACTTCTGGATGCCGTGAAGCCCCTGCAGGATCCTTTCCCGCGTGATTTCCCAGTAGGCAAATATCCAAAATGGGCTTTGAACCATTAGCACGAGACGGTCTCGTTCATAGCGCTCCGGAAGTTCGGGCCCGAGGTTGTGACTCCCCCCCGGGTTCGTGGACGGAGCCTCACGACCAACGAGCTGGCGAATGGTCTCGCGCTCAAATGAGCTGGCAGGGTCAGCGAACGGCTTATTCAAAATTCACGGGTTCCTGTGCGCCAGAACTAGGCAGCGAAGACGATAGCAAGCGAAAGATCGCGGCGCAACCCCAAAAGGTCAGGCCTTGCTCCGGCCAAGTTAATCACCACACCCGGTCGATCTGCTGGGTCCTAAGGCATACATTTGCTTTCGGTTCGGCTTCCTCCCCGCACCGGAGTCTCGCCTGGAACGCCGCCAAAATGATGGGACAGGAGCTGGAATAAGCACGAACAGGGAGACGGAGACGATCCTTGGCGTTCCGTTGCGGAGATCGCAACGATCCGAGACGGGCAAATCCGCCAAAACCCTTGTCTAGAGCGTGAGAACGCCCGCCAGTCTTGACGTCCGGGAGATTTCCTGTTATACGTAAGTTTCTGTTTGGGCTGATTTTGGCCCTTGATTCAGCCCGGTCCCAAAAGTCCCTACGTTGCCCAAAGAGCTTGATTGGTTTCTGAACAGCGGCACTGCTCTGGTTCCAGGGCCTTGTTCCAAAAGGACATAGTAGAGGAGGAGCAATGGGAAAAGGCTCGACCGCAACCAAGAAGTCTGGAAAGACAAAAGGTCGGAGTGTCCGTCGCGCCGTGCGAGGGGTCAGCAAGCCCGTGGCTAAGCGTAAGCGTGTCGCAAAGGCCTCCGTTCGGACTCCGTCAAAAGCCAGGAAAAAGCAAGGCTCTGTACGCACTAAGTCAACTGTTCCCAAGAGATCCGAGAAGAAAAGGACTGCAGCTAAATCCCAGAAGTCAAAGGTGGTCAAGGGGATAACCCCGGCCAAAGTCAGGGCCAAAGCCAAGGCTGAAGCGAGTCGAAAAGCGAAGGAGGCGGCCGCACGGGCCCGGCTTCTGAGTTCACAGAAACAAGCGGCTATCCGCCAATATGAATTGGCAGTTAAACAGGTGTATTCCCAAGACTTCGAGAAAGCCAAGGCCTCGCTCGAAAAGCTGATGCAGACCTACCCAGATGACAAGGAGATCCTTGAACGTGCCACGAGCCTTTTGAAGCTCTGTGAACAGCGGATGGCTCCGCGTCCACCGGCCCCCCGCAGTACTGAGGATCACTACAATCTGGCCGTGGCGCTCATGAACCAGGGACAGTACCAAGAGTCACTTGAACATCTGCACAAGGCCCTCAAATCCAATCCAAACTGCGAGTACGTGATCTATGCCCTGGCAGCTGCCAGCTGCCGAACCGGAGACTACGATGGAGCGCTCAACCAGCTGAAAACCGCCATCCGACTGAAGCCGGAGAACCGCTTCCTGGCCCAGCAGGACTCGGATTTTGAACCTCTCCTGCACGACTCCCGATTTATATCGATGGTCTTTCCGGACCGCGTCCAATCACCTCAACCTCAAGGGACACGGAGTGAAGCGGACTGATAAGGTCCCAGGAAGTCAATCTAAAGCTTTCACATTCAGTTCCGAAAAGGCGCTTGTGATCACCCAACCAAAGCCAGTCAGAGTGGTGTCAATTGGGGGCGGGACAGGTTTGGCCCAACTGCTTTCGGGGCTGAAACGATTCGTGGCTCCCCCGGTTCGGGCTATGGATCCCTCGGAGGAGCTGATTGAGCGGCTTCTTCCGCCTATCAGCGACCTCACAGCGGTTGTCACGGTCACGGATGATGGCGGCAGTTCAGGGCGGTTGCGGGATGAGTTCCAGATCTTGCCTCCGGGCGACATCCGCAAGTGTCTGGTCGCCCTCTCTGAAGATGAACATCTGATGGCCAGGCTCTTTCAGTATCGTTTTGAGGGAGCCGGCGAGTTGCAGGGACATAGCTTTGGCAATCTGTTCCTGACCGCCCTGACCAACGTCACGGGCGATTTTCTGGAGGCCATCCGTTTGAGCAGTGAAGTCCTGGCAATTCAGGGGCGGATTCTGCCTTCGACAACCGATGACATTCGCTTGGTGGCTGAATTGGAGAATGGGGCTTCCTTGTATGGCGAGTCATTGATTGGACGGTCGCCGGTCGCCATCCGGCGTATCGGCATCTCCCCTGCGTCTTGCAGTCCTTTGCTTGAGACTCTGCAGGCCATCCGTCAGGCGGATGTCATCACACTGGGGCCCGGCTCGCTCTACACCAGCCTGCTGCCCAACCTGCTGGTGCCGGAGATCCTGTCCGCCCTGCAAAGTTCCACCGCATGCCGGATCTACATTTCGAATATCATGACCCAGCCTGGAGAGACCTTCGGGTTCCGCAACTCCGACCATCTGGCGGCTATCGAGCAGCACTGTGACGGTTTTCCGTTCGACTACGTGCTCTGCAACCTGGCCCCGGTTTCGGTAGGCCAAGCCAGGGCCTACGCCGAGGATAACGCAGTGCAGGTTGAGAACGACGTGGAGAGCCTAAAATCTTTCGGAACTCGCGTGGTTATGAAAGACCTTCTGGCCGACGACGAGAAAGTCCGGCACGATCCGCTGAAGGTCTCTTTGGCCATCCTGGAGATTGCCGCACAGTGCTCCAGCGTTGAAATGCTCCAGCGGTTAGACCGGTTGGTTGAAACCTCATGAATGGTCTGTTCCTTCTCATTCTTGCCGCCGGCAAGGGCACCCGGTTTAAGTCGACGCTGCCCAAGGTGCTTCATCAGGTGTCGGGGAAGACCTTGATCGAGTGGGTGTTGGAAGCGGCCCGCCCCCTTGGGCCCCAGACCGTTTGCCTGGTGGTCGGACACGAGTCGGATCAGATCAAAGCGCATCTCGACAAGGCAGGGGTCGAATTTGTGGAGCAGGTCCCCCAGTTGGGAACGGGGCACGCCCTTCAGGTTGCCAAACCCTTGTGGTCGGCCCATCAGGGTGACCTTTTGGTCTTGTCTGGGGACGTTCCACTCATTACCACTCGCACCCTGCAAACCCTTCTGGAGGTCCACCGTCAGGGAGGTGCCAGCGCGACCCTGCTTTCGGCTCGGTTGGCCGATCCGACGGGTTACGGCCGAGTCGTCCGCAATAAGAATGGAGAAGTCGAACGTATCGTGGAGCAGAAGGACGCCAGTCCCGAAGAGATCCGTCTGAACGAGATCAACGCAGGCATTTACTGCTTTAACTCCGAAGATCTGGTGCAGGTGATTGGAGGACTCTCGGCCGACAACGCTCAGGGGGAATACTACCTCACCGACTGCATTGACTTGCTTCGGCAGAATGGAAGACGAGTGATGGCCCGGGTGGCAGACGATCCGCAGGAGATGAAGGGGGTCAACAGTCGAGCGGAATTGGCCGAGGCGGGACAGCTCCTGCGGCAGCGCAAATTGCAGGAGTTGATGGCGGAAGGAGTAACGGTACTCGATCCTGCTTCCACCTACGTGGACCAAACCGTGTCGATCGGTGCGGACACGATCCTTTATCCAAATGTCTTTCTGGAGGGGCGGACCAGCGTTGGCTCCCACTGCCGGATTTACCCCAACGCCCGCATCAGCCATTCGACCCTGGCCGATCACGTAACCGTACTGGACTCCAGCGTCATTACCGAAAGTGAAATCGGCTCCGGCTCACAGATCGGGCCGTTCGCCCACCTCAAGCAGCACTCGTCGGTGGGAAGTAGGGCCCGCATTGGCAATTTCGTGGAGGTCAAGAACACCCAGATCGGCGACCAGACCAAGGCGGCTCATCTCAGCTATCTGGGGGATGCCGAGATTGGCCGCGACGTTAACATTGGTGCCGGAACCATCACCTGCAACTACGACGGGGTACGAAAGCACAAGACCGTCATCGAAGACAATGTCTTTGTGGGCAGCGACTCGCAACTGATCGCTCCGATTGTCGTTCGGCGTGGGGCTTACATCGCGGCGGGTTCGACGATCAGTCAGGAAGTTCCCGAGGATGCTCTGGCCATTGCCCGGGCTCATCAACTGATCAAACAGCATTGGGCCAAGAGAAGACGAGAAAGCTATCGTAAGGAGTGATCTGGCGTGTGCGGCATTGTTGGATATCTGGGTAACAAGCCGGTGGTCCCCGTTCTTTTGGAGGGGCTGAAACGCCTCGAATATCGGGGCTACGATTCCGCGGGGATCGCGGTTGTCGATGGCTCACAGGTGCAGGTCCGACGCGCCTCAGGCAAGCTGCACAACCTTGAGGAGGTCCTCTCCGTCAACCCGTGCCGGGGTACCTTCGGCATCGGTCATACCCGCTGGGCCACGCACGGGCGGCCTACGGAAGAAAATGCCCATCCCCATCGCGATTGCCGCGGCCGAATTGTGGTGGTGCACAACGGCATCGTCGAAAACTACCTTGCCTTGAAGAAGTCCCTGGCGGCCGAAGGGCACACTTTCGTCACCGAAACCGACACGGAAGTGATTGCCCATCTCGTGGAAAAGTACAGTCGAGGACAGGTGTTGGAAGATGCTGTGCGCGAGACTTTGAAGGTTCTGAACGGAGTCTACGCAATCGCCATCATTTCCGCCGATGACCCCGATAAGATTGTTGCGGCCCGTTCGGGGCCCCCCATCGTTATCGGAATAGGTGAGCAGGAACGGTTTGTGGCCTCCGACATCCCCGCCATCCTGGCACACACTCGCGAGGTCGTGTTCCTGGGCGATGATGAGCTGGCCGTACTCACCCCCAAGGACGTCCGAATACTAAGCACCAATGGAACTTCTCTGGAATGCCGGCCTCAAAGAATCACCTGGGACCCCATCATGGCTGAAAAGGGCGGCTACAAGCATTTCATGCTGAAGGAAATCCATGAGCAGCCGCGCGCCGTGCGGGACACATCGCTGGCCCGCATTTCTCGGGATACCGGAAGGGTCATCCTGGATGAAATGAAGCTGTCAGATGAGGAGCTGGCCGCCGTCCAAAACGTCCGCATCATCGCCTGCGGAACCAGCTGGCACGCCGCGCTCACTGGAAAATTCATGATCGAGAACCTATGCCGGATTCCAGTGGAAGTGGACTATGGCTCCGAGTTCCGCTACCGCGATCCGGTGGTCCCTCCGCACACGCTCGCCATCGTCATCACGCAGTCCGGCGAAACCGCCGACACGCTGGCCGCCCAACGGGAAGTGAAACAGAAGGGAGCGCGCAACATCGCCATCTGCAACGTGGTGGGGAGCATGGTCACTCGGGAGGCCGACGGTGTCGTGTACACTCACGCCGGTCCGGAAATCGGAGTCGCGGCCACCAAGAGCTTCACCACCCAGCTTACGGCGCTCTATTTGTTCGCGGTTCACCTGGCCACCGTTCGGCAGACCCTCCATCTCGACCAGGTGCGAAACCTGATCGAGGATCTGGCTCGACTGCCGCAGAAAATCGAATCGATCTTCGGGAAAACGGAGTACCTTGAGGAACTCTCCAAGAATTTCTTTCGTAGCTCCAACTTTCTCTTTCTGGGTCGGGGAATCCACTATCCCGTGGCCCTGGAAGGCGCCCTGAAGCTCAAAGAAATTTCGTACATCCATGCCGAGGGTTACCCGGCCGGGGAAATGAAGCACGGCCCCAACGCTTTGATCGACGAATCGCTGCCCGTGGTGGTTATCGCCACCAGCAACATCAACAACCCCAGATCAGTCCAGCTTTACGAGAAGACGCTCAGCAACGTCAAGGAGGTCAAAGCCCGCGACGGGATCGTGGTGTCGCTGGTCACTCCCTTTAACAAGGAAGCCATCGAGGCCTCCGACTACCACATCGAGGTGCCTCCCACCAATGATTTCCTCCTGCCCATCCTGGAAATCATCCCCCTGCAGTTGCTGTCGTACTACATTGCCATTCGTCGGGGTTGCGATGTCGATCAACCCCGTAACCTCGCCAAGAGCGTGACGGTGGAGTAGCCCGCGCAAACCACTGGCGATAACGCACCCAGAATTCGGTAGTGTGTCGGGTCGAACTCGTTTAGACTGCTAGCATCATCTGACGTCTCATTGGTTGGACTCCCAGGCGGACTGGTTAGGGATCAGTTTGTGCCCAGACGGAGTCCAGGAACAAAGTCCAACCGTCTTCCAGTCGACCGAAGCTACTCACAGGCAGGAGTGGTTTGATGATACTCGGCTCTCCAGGAATGAAACGGCTCGTTTTGGCTCTTGCTGCAGCACATCTGCCTTTCCACTCGGTTCCTGCCGCCGAAAAAGCCGCTCTTCCGACGCCCATTGCAGTCAAAGTGGATTTCAAGCGCGACATCGAGCCGATCTTTAGCCAGAACTGCATTCAATGCCATGGTCCGGCCCTGCAGATGAACAGCCTACGGTTGGATCAGCGGCAGTCCGCTCTGTCGGGGGGAGTTTCGGGACCGGCCATCCAACCCGGGAACAGTGCCGCCAGCAGGCTGATTCTCATGGTGGCAGGACATGTTCCCGACAAATTGATGCCCCCCGAAGGAGACAAACTCTCGCCAAGCCAGATCGGTCTGTTGCGGGCCTGGATTGACCAGGGCGCACACTGGCCGAATGAGGCCACTTCCGGCAGGGTCGAGAAACTCCCTGCTGAAAAAATGCCCTGGTCCTTCGCAAAGCTGAAGCGCCCGAAAGTTCCGCGGAAGCGGAATTCGTGGATCCGCAATCCCGTCGATAACTTTGTGTGGGCCAGGCTGCGCAAGGAAAAGGTGAAGCCCTCTCCGGAGACCGACCGCGTGACTTTGATCCGGCGAGTGAGCCTCGATCTCACGGGACTGCTTCCGACCCCGCAGGAGGTGGCCGATTTTGTGGCTGATTCCCGCAAGGACGCCTATGAGCGCTTGGTCGATCGCCTGCTGGATTCTCCTCACTACGGTGAAAAGTGGGCCCGGCAGTGGCTGGATCTCGCGCGTTATGCGGACAGCGACGGCTACGAAAAGGACAATTCACGCCCCTACGCCTGGCGTTACCGCCAGTGGGTGATCGATGCGCTAAACCAGAACATGCCCTTTGACCAGTTCACCATCCAGCAGATTGCCGGCGATCTTCTTCCAGATGCCACGGTAGAACATAAGATTGCAACCGGCTTCCATCGCAACACGCTGACGAATCGTGAGGGTGGGATCGATCTGGAGGAGTTTCGGATGGAGCAGGTCCTGGACAGGGCCGTCACCACTGGAACAGTCTGGCTGGGTCTGACAGTCGGGTGCGCCCGGTGTCACGATCACAAGTATGATCCCATCAGTCAGCGGGAGTTCTACCAGCTTGTGGCTTGTTTCAATTCCGCCAAGGAGGTCAACATCGAAGCTCCCCGGCTGGGTGAGATCGGGCCATACCTGAGTGGAAAGCCGGAAAGGGACAAGCAACGTCGCGCTCTGCTGAATGAGTACCGGATTGCTGAACTGTTTCCAGAGTGGGAGCGGAAGGTCTTGGAAGCAGCCGACCATCCCGGAATAGACGTTCCCTACGACATCGCCTGGGACACGTTGGGCAAGATGGTCGACCATGGTCATGAGATTCTGCGGAAGCCGGTAGATCAGCGCACTCAGAAGGAACAGGACAAGATCATCGATTTCTTCGTGCGATGGTACAGCCTGGTGGTTAGCAAGGAGCGCTACGAGGAGCTGAAGTACAACGAGCTTCGACAGAAGTTGACCGCTCTGGACGAACAATACCCGGGACTTACCGAGGCCCAGACGATGATGGAGAACCCGGTGCCGCGGGAAACTCATATCCTGGTTCGGGGTGACTTTCGCCAGCCCGGAATCGAAGTCCAGCCGGGAGCTTTGGCCGCGCTCCCTCCGTTTCCGCCAGGACCGGAGGCCGCCCGACTCCGACTGGCAAGGTGGTTGGTTTCCAAAGAAAACCCACTCACTGCCAGGGTCATGGTCAATCGCATCTGGCAAGAATTCTTCGGACGGGGATTGGTCGGGAGCTCGGGAGACTTCGGAGTTCGCGGAGACCTCCCGACGCATCCTCAGCTGCTGGATTGGCTGGCGGTGGAGTTTAGGGACAGGGGGTGGCAGGTCAAGGGCCTGCATCGGCTCATCGTCACTTCGGCAACCTACCGGCAGTCTTCCAGTGCCCGAAAGGACCTGGAGAGTCGGGATCCCTACAACAAGCTGCTGGCGAGGCAGAATCGTCTGCGTCTCGCGGCCGAGCTGGTGCGGGATTGCACGCTTCAGGCCAGCGGACTGCTGGATCCCACAGTGGGTGGCGAGAGCATTCGTCCGCCTTTGCCGCCGGGCATCACAGACCTGAGTTTTGGCAGCGGCGTAAGCTGGAAGGAGAGCGAAGGTCCGGCCCGCTACCGGAGGGGTCTTTACATTCACTTTCAACGTTCCATTCCCTATCCGCAGTTGACGAACTTTGACGAGCCTGACTCCTTGTTGTCCTGCAGCCGCCGGGAACGTTCCACGACGCCGCTTCAGGCGCTCAACCTGCTCAATGATCCCGTTTTCTTCGAGTCTGCCCAAGGCCTGGCTACCCGGGTCTTGCGGGAAAACCGAGGAAGCCTCGAGGAGCGGTTGGATTATGCTTTCCGTTTGTGTTTCGGACGGGCGTCCCGTCCCGACGAGCTGCAACGGACGATTTCGTTTTATCGGCAACAGCGGGAACTGCTGGGGAAGCATCCTGAAGCGGCGACCCAACTCTACCCGGCGCATGGGATTGAAGGCGTCGATCCTTCGGAAGCAGCGGCCTGGGTCAGTGTCAGCCGCGTTCTGCTGAATCTGGATGAGTTCATAACGCGAGGTTGAAGCGACCAAAGAAGAAGGGGGATGCTGGCCGGCACCTCGGTCAGGCCAGCGGGGAAACAAGCGATGGATTTGCTCCAGTTCAAGCGGATTCAGACACGGCGCGACTTCTTTAAGTGGTGTGCCGGCGGCATCGGCACCATGGCGCTGGCCCATCTTCTCGAAATCGAAGGAAGGACAGCGGTGAATGGAGGCTTGCCGGACATCAATCCGCTCCGGCCCAAGCCTCCCCACTTCGCTCCCAAAGCCAGAAACGTGATCTTCATGTTTATGGAAGGGGCGCCCAGCCACCTCGATCTCTTCGATCCGAAGCCCGAAATGCAGAAGTGGGACGGGCAGCCTCTGCCCGAGTCGATGACGAAGAACCTGCGTCTGGCCTTCATCAAACCCAACGCCAAGGTTTGGGCCAGCCCCCGCGTGTTCACTCGCCACGGCCAGTGTGGGATGGATTGGTCGGACTTCATGCCGCACCTGGCTACTTGCTCAGACGACATTTGCATGATCCGATCGATGTTCACCGAGCAGTTCAACCATCATCCCGGCCAGCTCATGCTCAATTGCGGCACGCCTCTTCTTGGACGACCTTCTATGGGTTCCTGGGTCAACTACGGATTGGGCAGCGAATCCCAGAACCTGCCGGGTTTCGTGGTTCTCAGTTCCGGGTTGGGAACCAGTGCCGGCAGTGGCAACTGGTCCAGCGGGTTTCTGCCGTCTACCTTTCAGGGCGTGCCTTTCCGAAACCAGGGAGACCCGGTCCTGTATCTCTCCAGTCCCTCCGGAGCAACCCCGGAGATTCAACGCTCGACTCTGGACGCTATTCGAGATCTTAACGAGATGAGTTATTCGCAGACCGGGGATCTTGAAATCGCTTCCCGCATCGCTTCCTATGAGCTGGCCTTTCGGATGCAAACTGCCGGACCCGAACTGCTGGATTTCTCCAGAGAATCACCCGCCACGTTGGAGCGGTACGGATTTGAAAACGAACTGACTCGCCCGTTTGCCATGAACTGTCTTCTGGCTCGCAGAATGGTCGAGCGGGGCGTGCGGTTTGTGCAGATCATGCACGCCAGCTGGGATGACCATGCCGACCTGCTCACCCGCCTCAGGAAGAACTGCGACATCACCGACCAGCCCACCGCAGCTCTCCTTGGGGATCTCAAGCAGAGGGGACTCTTGGACTCCACGTTGGTCGTGTGGGCCGGTGAGTTCGGCCGGACGCCCCTGGTGGAAAGCCGCAGTCCGGTTAAAGGAAACGAAGGCCGCGACCATCATCCCTTTGCCTTCAGTCTCTGGCTGGCTGGCGGCGGCATCCGGGGCGGCCAGGTGGTGGGCAGGACCGATGACTTTGGATTGAACATCGTCGAAGACAAGATTCACATTCACGACCTGCACGCCACGCTTCTGCATTGCCTGGGATTCGACCACGAGAAACTCACCTACCGGCACCAGGGTCGGGACTTCCGCTTGACCGACGTCGCCGGACAGGTGGTTCCAAAACTTCTGGCTTGAACCTTCGAACGACAGAAGGGCTGCATCATCGCGATGCGCCCTCAACCGCCGCGCATGTGCCAATTCCGCAAGTTTCTTCCGCAGTCATCGCCCCAGGATGACTGGAGGTTATCGAGTGACTCAGGCTGAGGTCTGCGCCTGCTTCCAGCGTGCGATCCTGTCGTGAGTTGTCGTTTTTGACGGAGGAGCGGATGGCTGCCAGATCCTGGAATGAAGGAATACCAAAAGTAGAATGGATCTCGGTCTGACAGACAAGATTGCGCTGGTCACGGGCGCCTCGAACGGCATCGGGGCGGCCACTGCTCGCTTGTTTGCGGAGGAAGGGGCGGATGTTATTGTCTCTTACTTTCGAGACGAGGCGGGAGCCGCCGGCACTGCAGAGTTCATTCGGAACCGCGGCCGCCGATCCTGGCTGTGCCGGATGGATATCAGCCAGCCTGCCGAGGTGGCCACTGCGATGTCGCGATTGCGGTCGCTAGTCACTGGCATCGACGTCCTCATCCTGTGCGCCGGGCATAACGCCATCACCCCCTTCGAACAACTCCAACCGGACGACTGGAACGACCTGATTCAAGTCAATTTGAATGGTCCCTTTTATGTTTTGCAAGCGGTCTTGCCTTTGTTAAGCGAGCGCGCATCGGTGGTGACCATCGCCAGTGTGGCCGCACACACGGGGGCGGTCCATCATGCCCACTATGCTGCCGCCAAGGCCGGCTTGGTTAATCTGACCAAGAGTGCGGCCCGGGCGCTGGCTCCCCGAGTACGAGTCAACTGCGTCGCACCTGGCATCACCTTGACTCCAATGGGACGGGAAACCATTCAAGCTCTGCCGGCGGATTATGCTCAGAGCAAAATTCTCGCTCAGAGATTTGCCACGCCGGAGGAAATTGCCCGGTGCATTGTCTTCGTGGCGAGCCCGGCCGCCGATTTCATCACGGGTGCTACCCTCGACATCAACGGAGGCCGTGATCTGCGCTAGAGTTGTCAAACACAGCCCTGGGCCAGTTCGCGGAGCCGACGTCTTCCTGGCGCCCAGCACGAATGCCAGGTCGAAGCCTCGCCAATCGAATCGCAATCGCCCAGTGTCTATGCCCTCCGGGGAGGTACCGTGAGTCCGAGGTCCGCGCGGAGAGTGCGGCACATCTTAGTGGTTGGAGCAGGTGCCTTCGGCGGTTGGACGGCTCTTTACCTTCTGCGGGGTGGCGCACGCGTCACTCTGGTTGATGCCTGGGGGCCCGGCAACTCGCGAAGCAGTTCGGGCGGTGACACTCGGGTCATTCGGGCCGGCTATGGATCCGACCGATTGTACGTTTCGTTGGTGGCCCGAGCGCTTCGCTTGTGGCGCCAGCACGAACGCCAGTGGCATCGGCGATTCCTCTATCCGATTGGCGTCCTGTGGATGATTGGTGACCACGATCGCTATGCACGGGCCACCATTCCCGCCGTTCGCGAGGCGGGCTTGCCCATCGAGGACCTCAGCGCGCGGGACGCCGCCAAACGTTATCCTCAGATCGATTTCAGTGGTGTGCGCTGGGCCCTGTTCGAACCCGATGCGGGTTACCTAACGGCTCGCCTGGCCTGCGAAGCCGTACTCGACGGGTTTCTGGCCGAAGGCGGCGAATTCCGCCAGACGATGGTCAGAATCGAAACCCGCGGTAGCAGGGTGAGCGGAGTCGTGGCTTCGGAGGGGTCCCTTCTTTCCGCCGACGAATTCATCTTCGCCGGCGGACCTTGGCTGCGGACACTCCTTCCCTCCGGGCTTGGTAAGTGGGTCCAACCGACGAGGCAGGAGGTTTTTTACTTTGGTTCCCCTGCCGGGGATCGCCGTTTTGACGAGGAGCACCTGCCCGCCTGGATTGATCACGGAAAGTCTCTCCTCTACGGCATCCCCGGCAACCGATGGAGGGGGTTCAAAGTGGCCGATGACACCCGTGGGCCGGACTTCGACCCGACCCACGCAGACCGCCTGACCTCGACTAAAGAGCTGTCTGCGGCTCGCGCCTACCTGTCGCGCCGATTCCCGGCTCTCAAAGGAGCCCCTTTGCTCGAAGCACACGTCTGCCAATATGAGAATAGTCCGGATGGTCACTACCTGATCGACCGACTTCCAGGTCTGGAGAATGCCTGGGTCGTCGGCGGTGGCTCGGGTCACGGTTTCAAGATGGGACCTGCCTTGGGAC
>JBFMEW010000034.1:0-75342 GCA_040753175.1 Acidobacteriota bacterium
GTCGAGGACACAGCCGAGAACATACTGCAGCGTTTCAGGGTCCATGGCCGAGAAACTTTCATCCAGTATCACGAGATCGGAGTTTCGCAATAGGGCCCGGGCGATGTAGAGACGGCTACGCTCCCCGTGCGAAAGTTGCCATCCCGTTTCGCCCACCGGCTGAAAGAGGCCACCAGGCATCCTCTCCAACAGGTTCTCGAGCCCCAACTCACGACAGACCTGTCTGGCCTCTTCCAAATCTGCAGTCGAGGGCGGCCATTGGCGCCCCAGAAGCAGGTTAAAAGCCAGGGTATTCGCAAACACAAAGTTCTCGTGAAACTGCGGTGCTGCGGCAATGTGGTCTCGCCATCCGACATATCCCAGCGTGTTACGATCCAATCCACGCAGCAACACAGTACCCGCCGAGGGCACCCTGGAGCCTGAAATCAATGAAACCAGAGTCGATTTCCCGCCGCCCGAAACCCCTTGCAGGAGAATCCGATCTCCCTCGTGGATCGTCAACTGGCAATCGCGGATGACCTCGTCTTCCCGGCGATAACCGAAGGAGAGATTGCAGGCCTCAATCAGAGGCCGGCGCGTCGAATGTGGTCGATTACTCTTGGGTTGGGCTGTGGAACTGACCGATGAAAAGATCGGCGAGGGTAAAGGATCTGCTTTGGCTTGGAGCAAAGGTTGTATTTTTTTCCACGCTATCAAAGCGCTGGCCAAGTGAGGTAATCCAACTGCCAACGATTCAAAGGCAGCCAAGGCAAGCAACGTGCCACCCAGGGCCACCGCCAGCCGGCTTGAGGCCTGCTGACCCGCCACAAAGGCAGGAGCCACTCCCAGCAGCCCCACCAGCAGCCATCCACGCGGAATCACGCGTAGGAGAACGCTCGACTGATCCATGCGGTCTGCCCTCCGCAGATAGCTCTCCAGAGCTCGATCAGCAACTTCATTCCACGTGATGAGATTCTCCTGAACCAAGCGAGTGCGGTAACCGATTAAGTCTTCCACTAAACGGTGAGTCATCTCCAAGCGATCTTCTGTCCAGCCCCGCCGATGAAGGTAGTATTGCCGTGCCAGTGCGGTAGTGAATCCCAGCCAGGCAACCAGCAGCAAGGCCTGAGGGAATCCTCCTCCACCCCGCATCAGGATGGCTGCCGCCAACACCAACTCAGCCAGTGCCACAGCCACCGTGAGTCCACCACTCAAAAAAAGCAGCTCGACCGTTTCGAATTCAATCACTCGTCCCAACAGTTGCCCAATGCCCTGCCGACGAAGGTTATCTAACCGTTGGCTCATGGCGCCGTTCAGAAATCGACGGCGAAAAAGCACTCCTACCTTCACGGCAATGTTTCCCTGCAGGCGCGCTGTCAAAATTCGCAAAGGAACCGCACTCAAAAGCAAAAGCGCCCAGCAAGTGATCCAGCCCATGCCCAGGTGCCCTTGCAGGCCGGCATAGCCGATCACGTACCAGGAGCTCACCCACAACGTCACCTGCAGGGAGTATGCGATGAGGAAGCACACGGTCTCTCTCGCCAGACCGAAGGTGTTGAGGAGGGTTGGTAGGCTCGAACCAACAGGAATCTGCAGGAACCACCAGCCAGGCATCTGCTTCCGCGAAAGCCTGTCTCGCAGCAGAGACCGACTGACGGAGGACCGGTCTGTGGGCTTGATACCAGCCTTCTTCAGCGTTTGTTCAATAGCGGACAGGTGGTGTTTCTCGACGGCCTGAACCAACCGGTCGCGCAAAGCCTGCCGCTTCATTCTGTGGACTTGCTGATCCAGGCCAAGCACGGTAACGGATCCCTTTCCGCCTCGCAGGAGGACCAGGAACCGCCGTTCCGATTCCAGATCCACCTGAATCAAAACAACCCCGCAGGAGGAGAGCAGCTCGTCCAGCTGGCCATACTCTGGTGTCGAGTAGATCGCTTCGAAGCCCAAATGAGAAACCGTTGACTCGATCCACTCTGAGATCGTGTCCTGATCAGCAGCGGTACTTAAGCGGGGGATTCTATCGAGGTCCTTGTGCGCCCTGTGGCAGGCGGCGAGTCTCCGGAGAGCTTGGTCCAGGTGGACCGCCGGCCACAGGAACTTGCTGAGACGGTCGTTCACGGCAATGATTCCTCTTGACCGGCAGCCGCTTGGAAGCAAGTTTGGTCAGTTGGTTCTTCAACCAGCGTCTTCCCCTCCATCCATAGACGACGCCAACAGGTACTCGACCGGAATATCTTGTGCAACTTTTCTTCCTCTTGCACCAGCCTTCGGTATTGCGAATCCTGTAGTTCCAGGAGTTTTTCCGGTTGACCGTCTTCAATGACTTGCCCGTTCGTTAAAACCAGTACCCGGTTGAAGTCGAGCGTGTCGGCCAAGTCGTGGGTGACACAGAGTAGCGTGGCTTGAGACCACTGGCTCCGCAGGCGGGCCAACATCTTTCTTCTCCGTTCGCGATCCAGCCCGCGGAAAGGCTCATCCAGGATGACCAGTCTGGGATCTGAAGCGGCCAATCCCCGCCCTATCCGAATGCGCTGGCCCTCACCTCCGGACACCAGCCCACCGCCTTCGCCAAGATGGGTCTGCAAACCTTCGGGCAGCTTCTCCAAAACGCCACCAAGGTCAGCCCCTCGGATCAGCTGATCCCACTGGACACCTTGGGTGGAATTTGCTCCATAGCAGAGATTGGCAAATGCAGATCGATTCCAAAGCTGTACTGCCGGGTCGATCCAGACTGTGTCCCGCCGGAGGGTCGTCCAGCGAGTGTCATTCAGTGGCGCTCCGTCAACCAGGAGCTCGCCACTGGTGACGGCGTTGAATCCAAGAAGAAGGCTAAGCAGGCTGGATTTCCCTGCTCCAGACGGTCCGACGATGGCCATGTGTTCTCCTGCTCTAATGGACAGGCTGATATCTCCAAGAACCGGCTGACCGCCGATTCGAAGCTGAACATCCCGCAACTGGATTGAGCAGCCCGGCCCCTCCAGCCCTCCTTGCACTTCGTGGCTCCTCGTATTCAAGGACTGGGCTAGCGGGAGATCCTGCCAACCTGACGCAAAACGAGGTAGCGTCGGTGATGGCTGCCCTATCGGAGATGCCTGCAATGGCTCCAACAAACGGAGAACCAAACTGCGAAAGTAGGGGATCTGCCGAAGCTGCAATGCCAGCTGCTGACCCAGTTGGGGCAAGCACAACGCCCAATAGACCAGCAACAACAGGACTCCGGCACTCTCGGGTTGAGTCTGGGTCCGTGCGACAAGCCAAACAGCAAAGCCAAATCCGACGAGAGCTTGACAACCCTCAAGCCAGGCAGCACCGACGTGCAGACGCACGGAGGCGCTGGCCCAGTGTTTGACCAGCACATCGTGCTCCCGGCGCATGGCCTTCTCAGCAGCCGAAACTCGAATCGGCAAGAGGCCCAGTAGCGCATCCAGATAGAAGCGGCACAATGCCCCGGTATGGGTCCGCACTCGCAGATCCCGCTCCATCAGGATTGGTAAAAAGCAGAGAGGCAGGCCGACCGAGGCTGCTGCGGCCAGCAGAGCGATGCCAGCACTGCGCGGCTCCAGCCAGGCAATGCCGGCCATGATCAGGATCAGCTCGGAGCTGGTTCGAATGAATCGAGCACTCAGCTCCGGCAGCTGGCGAATCCAGTGGATATTGTGAATGCGGGCGGCCAGATCCGAACTGGAGCGGCTGCGAAAGAAAGCGTCACCCGATGTTCGGGTTTTTTCCAGAAACAGCGTCCGAAGGGTGAAGTCCAACTTTCGGCCGAGACGAAGCAGTGCCGCATGGATGGGGAACTCAACGATGATCACGGCTCCCACAAAGGCACAGATGGCCAGGACAGCTGCCAGACGCTGTTCCCTGAGCACCAGCTCCTGACCCACTTCAAGGAACCCCCGGAGCAACAGCGCTGTGGTCAACTGGCAGACCGCAGCAGTTCCCAAACCAAAGGTGACGGCGGCCAAGGTTGCCCCCCCACGCTCTTTCAGCATTCGAAATAGTTCGGCGGCGGGACGGAGTCTGGGCGTGTTACGAACGGATTCCAGTTCCGGCGACAGGCAGGTATCCGCTGAGCTTTCTCCGGCGGGCTTGTGCCCCTTCACCCGCACCAGAACAGCTCCTTCCATGATGAGAGAATCGTCCGTGGCCTGCGGCTCTCCTCGAACTGACCAGTACTGGGCCGGAATGGTCCAAGGATCTTTACCGCGTTCTTGTTGAGCTTGCTGGAAGAGGACCTCCAGCAAACGGCTGGTCTGGGAACCACGCTTTAAGCCGCCGGAACGAACCAGAGAGGTCATCATGCGAACGGCACTATCCAACACCGCCCAGCTGAACCAGGTGGCATCACTCTGGGCCCTTTCGATCAGGGCCCTGATCTCTTTCTTGCGCACTCCCAGGGCCCCAATCCGCTGCTGTAGAGCCTGGGTAAACTCCTCCGATTCAGCCCAAGCCCGCCAAACGGTTGCCGGGACTCGCATTCGATGTACAAAGACGTCTTTCAGGAAAGATTCGTGCGACACCCATCGGCGTCCCGCAGCCGGATCCATGAGCTGAATGGACCGGCCATGCTTGTGCCAAGCCACCACAAAGTGTGTCCTCTCCCCAGGTTCCAGCCGAACCACCACAATGGCGGGAAAGAGGCTGGCGCCGGCCAGCAGAAGATGATCCAGCGGCAGCATCACCTGTTCAGCTTCTAAACCCAGCTGATTGGCCATATCCTCCAGAGTGTCGATCGATGTCCCATCCAATCCGGTGTGACAGGCCTCGCGCAGCCGCTCATAGCTGGCCGGGATATGAAATCCTCGCAACAGGCTGGCCAAGCAGACGGGACCGCAGTCCATGTCCGAGGTTTGGACAACCTCCGGAACCCACAAGCGGCGGTCGCAGTGTTTGAGCAACATAGGGTGGAAGCGTGGCCGTTGGCGCGCTCGTTCCTGTCACATCCGATTGTTGACTGAGGCGTTGGCCGGATTTTCCGAGAGGGCCTTGCCCATCAGGCGTAGCAGCAGGTGGGCTGGTGTGATTCGCTCGACTTCGATCTCAATAGTGCCGGGCAAGCCGTGCTGCATGGGAATCTTGGAGCTCGCCAGAGGATCGGCGCTCGACTCCACTCGCACCGTCTGGTCTCTGACCTCGCTGCCCACCTTGGTCACCACCCCGTGTACCATCCCGTACTGGGCCCAAGGGTAGCCCTCGAGTTTGAGATGGGCTGGTTGTCCGGTCTTGATCTGACCGAGAGCAGCTGAAGGGAGGAACTCAGCCACGATTTTGAGATTTCCATGGGGCACCACGGCCCCGAGGCCTTGTCCCTCCTGAAGGAAGGAGCCGGGTCTGAGGGTGGCGACCTCCCCCAGCTTGCCATCAACCGGGGCACGGATGGTTCTTCGTCCCAACTCAAACTGAAGCTGATCGATAACTGCCGTGCGGATAGGGATCTGCTCTTGAAGTTGAATGATTTCGGCTCGTAGACGATCCAACTGGGCTTGCCGATCTTTGAAGCGTTGACTTCTTTCCTGATCGAGACGCGCGGCAGCCAGTCGTAGGCTTTCGGCTGCTGCCCGGCGCCGGCTGGCTTCGGTTCTGCCCAGCACAAGATCGCGTTCAGAAAGTAGTCCTTCCGAATGCAACCGGACAGCCCGTTCCGCTTCCTGCTCGGCGTAGGAAGCCAGCGCATCGCTTTCCTTCTGCTGGGCGTGGGCCTGAGCCACACCCAGCTGCCAGGTCTGGTTTTCCTGCTCCCGAGCCTGCTCGGCTGTGACTAACTCTCTCTGCAGCGCAGCGATCTGGGGAACAAGAGCCGCCAGTTTGGCTCGCTCTTCGCTCAGTCGAAGCTCTTGAGCCTCCTGCTCCATCTCTACCAGGACTTCTCCCAACCGCACTTCCCGACCAACCACCAGGTGGCTACGAAGGACGCGTCCCGAGACATGAGCCTGAATGAGATGTGCCGCCTGGTCAACTTCAATGCGCGCCATGGTGGAGGCTTCAAACCGGGTGATGGGCACTAGAAAGAACCATAGGCTCCACAGTGCCAGAACGACTAATCCGAGCAAGCAGACGACAAAACAAGAGGAATTGTCCCGCAGCAGACGAGAGGAATCTGGAAAGAGTGCGGAGGTCCGGACGTTCATGCGTAGCTATCCTCTTCGGCAGGATCGAATCCAGCAGCTACCTATAAAGAGACATGAGACCGGCAGAATGTTACAGACGAAATGAAAAATCGACTGGTCTGGCGATAGCAGCATCTGGTCCAGTCTGGTTCAAGGGACCTCCGACTAAAGAAACTTGATGCCGGACGAAGGTTGCAGGCGCAGTCCGTGTTTTCCAGTGTCCATCATCTTGGGATTTCCGATGACCCGCCTGTAACAAGGCAGCCTTATCAAGTCTCTTAAGACTTTGAAGGCGGATGAAGACCAGTGAACAGTAGCAGCTGCATGCAAATCTTCGAGCTCTACAACAGTACCGATGGATCGTTGGGGGCCTACCGCGAAATGACGACCGAAGAGGCCCGAGTGCGAAATGAGAACCTCAAGTGGAAGCAAGATTCCCGTCGATGGGTGGTATGTGAACAGGCCTCTTCTTCGGAGGAGTGTTGTCACAGTGCCTTCGAAGTGAGCCGGTGGCCAACGTGAGGAGTGGACCGCCAGGATGAAACTCAACTCGGTCAGTCAGGCGCGGAGTGGGCGTCGGAGCTACCGGTGGACGCCGGAACTGGACGCAGTACTTGAGGAAGGGTATCGACAGGGCCCAGTTCGCAAGACAGCAGCCATCCGTGAGATCGTTCGCTTGACTGGCTGGTCTCGTCAAGCCTGCTGGGATCGCGCTCGCAAACTGGGCTTGAATTGCCATCGACTTCCCAAGCGTCGGTGGTCAAGAGCCGACGACCAGTTGCTGATGAGTCTAGTTAGGACCCGGAATGTTCATCTCATCGCGAAGAAACTGAGCTGTTCGATTGGAGCTGCAAGAATGCGCTTGCGACGACTCGGTTGGTCGAGCGTGCGCGTGCGTGAAGGCTTGACCAAGAACGAGCTGGCGGAACTCATCGGCGGTAGCCCGCGGACCATCCAAAAGTGGATTCAACGTGGACAACTGAAGGTAAACTGCTCTGGAAAAAACCGCCGGTACGACACGTTCCGAATATCCGAGAAGCAGTTCCTGGAATTCTGGCGTAGGCACCCAGAGCAGGCTCCGGTCTACCGCTGGAACCGCGCAGGATTGGAGTGGCTGATCCTTCTTCTGGGAGAAGACAAGGAAATAAGAGCGGCCGATCGATCAGAGGCAGATCAACAGTCTGACTGACCGCCTGCGTTTGCTGCGGCCAAACTGCGACCGTACTCCGAAGGAAAACGGACCGTACTCGGAGGGAAAAGGAACCGTACTTTGAGGGAAGGGACCGTACTTCGAAGGAAGCCCTACCGTAATCCGAAGGAAGGAACACCGTATCTCAAGGGAACAGCAACCGCAATTCAAGGGAAGAATTGTGCACTTAAGCCTCTTATCTTCAGAGCATTGGGACCTGCTAAAGCTTCTTAGAGCATTTCAAAGACCTTTTACACAACAGCTGTTTGTTGCCGGTGCCCGACGAAATCCAGTCGATTCGTTGCGCGTGTTTGACTCCTGTGCTAAAAGCGCCTTAGTCGATTTCGTGCCGCAGATTTCATGCTCGGGCAAGGTGCGTAGCTAGGCACTCTTCAACGGAGAGAGGAGCTCGATGATGAACGAAGAAAAGCTTGTCACGATTGCAGGGAGTGAAGCCATACCTCAAGAGTCGGTCAGGGGGCCGCTTTACACCGTTTCGGAGGCGGCTGCGTTTCTTCAGGTGGCGGAAATCTGGCTTTATCAGCGAACACGGAAAAGGGCCATCCCCCACCGAAAAATAGGTAAGCACATTCGATTTACCGATTCCGACCTTGCGGCAATCATTCGAATGTATTCCCGAGGCCCTGAACCTAAGGTCAGCAAGGAGCAATTGGATGCGCAGACAGAGGGGCTCGATAGTCAAGAAAGGAAGAGCCCACTACATCGTCTTCAGGGATTTGGAGAAGAGGCAGAAGTGGATGGGTCCTTTTCCCAACAAAGCTTCCGCACGTACCCGACTGAACGAGATTCTGGTGGAGATCAGCTGCGGGACTTACACCGAACCAAGACCGATCCGCTTTAGCGATTTCGCCGAAAGCTATCTCTCCGGACGCCAGAGCATTCGTGGCTCGACGTGTTCGGCTTATGCCTCGATGATTCGCAAGCACCTCGTGCCTTTCTTTGGCAAGCTAAGACTTCAGGAGATTCGCTTGAAACACGTCAACCAGTTCGTAGCCGAGACTGCACCAAAGGTTTCCGTCAAGACACTCCGGAACTGCGTGACGTTGCTCAGAGTTATGCTGGCAAGCTCGAAGGGCTCCAGTGCCCTCAGGCAGGGTTACATCCGACTTGATCCGTTGATGGGCGTGGAATTGCCGCCGTCTGAGGCAAGGCAGATTGTTCCGCCGACGGTGGAGAGTGTGTGGAAGCTCATTGATGCGGCGGCCGCCATGGGGAGTGTGGGCTACGGTATGGTCTACCTGGCGGCATTTACCGGACTCAGACGCGGTGAGATTCTCGCACTGACTTTTGACGACGTGGATTGGCTTCAGAAAGAACTGGTCATCAGCAAATCTATCGCCCGATTTCCGGCAACCGATGGAGTCCACAAGTGGGTTTGGAGAATCGGGCCAACTAAGTCGAAGAAGTCGAACCGACGAGTCGGGCTGACATCGAACGTGTTACAGTTGCTCTCGAGCCTGAGACAGTCGGCGCCAAACCCGAACGGTCTGATTTTTACTGATGGTAAGGGTTCATTCATCGAGCCAGATTATTTTGACGATCATATCTTTGATCCCATTCGGGTGAACGCTAGTTTACCCGATATTCGATTTCATGATCTGCGCCATTTCTTTGCTTCCATGCTCATCGCACAGGGCGAGAGTCCCAAGTATGTCAGCGACCAGCTGGGACATGCCAGTATTCAGATTACTTTCGACACGTACGGACACTTGTTTCCTCAGGCCAAAGCCGAGGCTGCAAGCAAGTTCGAAAATCGTATGCTTGAGGGGCGAAAAGGCCCGTTTGTTAGAAGAATGTTAGAAAAGGAGGGAAAGGCTGAGTCAGAGGGACGTTCGACGGAAAGAGTCAACTGATCTGTAATGTGATGATGGGGCTTGAATTAGGGGTGACAGTACAAGCGGAAAAGTTGGTTGCGGGGGCGGGATTTGAACCCGCGACCTTTGGGTTATGAGCCCAACGAGCTACCAGACTGCTCCACCCCGCGTCACCGGCTTGGATTATACGTGTCTTGCAATCAGCAGGTCAAGCGCTGATCCGCTTGAAGTCGATTCAAAGCCTCGGATGAGCTAATGTAACCCTTCCGCCCCGTTGGCGGCTGTCCTCAAGTGAGGGGACTCTTGTCTGGGAGCACCCTTCGCCTACGACCCTCTTCCTCTACAGTTCCTGTGTGGTAAGCCGTCGCCACTCAGTACTTTCGAGTCGGGACCGGCGCCCCAACGTCGCCGGACTAGCGGCCCCCCGCCGCCGGTGATGGCTGTCCCTCCAGTGAAGGGGACAGTTCCTCTGGCAATCTTCTCCGGTCTCATCAGCTGGTGGCGACCTTGACGGCACCCACAACTAACAGGATCGGCAGGAACAGAATAATGAGGGGCACTGCCACAATCGCCAGAGGGATCAACAGAACCAGAAGCACAAGGGATACGAGAAAAAGAGCCAGCTTGAGGGGGAAGAAGATCACAAATCCCAAAATTCGAAAGGGCAGCAGGATCAGGAATCCCAGAACTTTGAAGGGAAGCAGAATCAGATCAACCATGGGCGCCTCCTTTTGGAACCCGGATGCCTTAACATACGAAGAAGTCAAGCTCCGTGTTCCGAGAAAGCCGTTGGGTGATGCAGAGCACCGAGTCGTGACGAATCAGAACCCCCTGCCGCCTTCGGCGGCTGTCCCCCTCAACCGAGGGGGACATTTCCTGCATGCACCATCAGCCCCCTGCGCAGAAACCAAGCTGTCGGCCGATGTTTCGCTTTCCCTCTCAGGCCCAAAAGCTGTGCCCCAGAACGCTATTTGGCAGCATTTGCAGCAACCTCCTGCGGCCTTGGGTAGGCTGTTCCCCTCAACTGAGGCGGACAACTTGTCTGGCAGCACGACTGCCGCATCCTTGGCTCGAGGGGGCGGGCCGGTTGAGCCGCTCGACCAGGCAGCCGAAGATGACATAGGGCCGGCCGCGTCTTAGCAGCCGTTCTACTTGAGGCGGACTGT
Organism: Acidobacteriota bacterium; assembly: GCA_040753175.1. Taxonomy (GTDB): domain Bacteria; phylum Acidobacteriota; class Terriglobia; order Versatilivoradales; family Versatilivoraceae; genus JBFMEW01. The sequence goes on from JBFMEW010000034.1 coordinate 10,277, forward strand.
TTGTGGGGCACCCATCTTCTGGCTGTGGCCCACGGCACCGGTCGCAATTCGAGGGCCCGGTCCTTTGGCGCCAGGGGCGGAAGGAAGAATCGACTGGGTAGGTGAGCCTGCCTGTCCCGAGTTCACCCCGGCACGATTTCATTCCCGGCTCCGCGGCAGGCACCTTGCCTACCGCAGATTGCCGTTCGGGGGAGTTGGACAACCATTACTGAAGGGTTTATATCCGCCGTTACTTCGCAGACACCGTCTTGGCTTCCTGTTCCTTCCCGTACCAGGTCACTTCGCCGGACAGGGCCTTCAGGAACTCCACCAGATCCGACTGTTCCTGCTTCGTCAGGTTCAGTTTCTTCACCTTGGTCGACAGCCACTGGTTCTTGTGACCGCCCTTGTTGTAGAAGTCTACGACTTCTTCGAGCGTTTTCTGGGACCCGTCATGCATGTAGGGCGCAGTATTGGCAATTTCGCGCAGGGTGGGAGTCTTAAACGCCCCCTTGTGGCCATCGAGCTTGCTGACGTTGTAGTGACCGAGATCCGGCTTCTTGGCCGCCATGCCGACGCCCAGATTGTTGAAGTTTTCATCGGTGAAGTTGAAGCCCACATGGCAAGTCTCGCAGTTGCCTTTGTTCTCGTTCTTAAAGATTTCGTATCCACGCTGGGCTGCCTCGCTCATGGCCGTCTTGTCTCCGGCAATGAACTTGTCAAAGGGACTATTGCCGGACATCACCGTGCGTTCGAAACAGGCCATGGCCCTGGCCACGTTTTCGGCGGTGATTGCTCCGTCGGGAGGATAGGCTGCCTTGAACATCTCCACGTATTCCGGCATCTTGGTCAGCCGCTCGACAACGATTTCCATGCTCGGCATGGCCATCTCCACCGGGTTCTGAACCGGACCCAGAGCCTGTTCTTCCAGTGAAGCCGCTCGCCCGTCCCAGAACTGGCGGGCGCTGAAAACACGGTTGATGACGGTGGGGGCCTGGCGATCGCCTTTTTTCCCGCCTACTCCCGATGAGAATTGGGCCGGATCCGCAAACCCCTTCTCTGGAATGTGGCAGGACGCGCAGGAAATGGAGTTGTCCTCGGACAATGCCTTCTCAAAGTAGAGTCGCTTGCCGAGTTTAATCTTCTCTTCCGTCAGGGGATTGTCGGCCGGGATGATGGCTGCCTGGGCATCGAGTCCGAGGGGAAAAACCAGCTTGTATGGCACCGGCCCCTGAGCCGCCGGGGGCGGCGGAGCTTGTTCGGTCTGCGTACCGGTACCGCAGGCGCTCAGAGCCAGGCAACCAGCCAGGGCCAAACCTAAGCCCAGGACCCGATGTTTGTGAGGAAGGCCTGGCACAACGAAAACAGTCGAATCTCTGCGCATGGGCGGATACTCCTTTCTCAAGATGTCAATTTGGAATGGCTGATAGGGTCGAAGAATTCGAGCGAGTCAGATTGCACTGCGTTGAAGACTGGAGGAGCCGAAGGCTCACAGCAGCGAAACCCCGAAAAAGAATAGGCACCCCGGGTTTTGAAGTCAAATCATTTCTGACCAAGAGACTGCGAGATGGAACCACACTCGGCGCCTGGGGTCAGGCTTGGGGAGGTCGTCCTGCTCGAAACGGGCGTCGCGGTCAAGGTCGATGAAAACAAGAAATCGCTACGAATTGGTGACAGTCAGTGTATAGTCTGGCGAACACTCGAACCGAGGATATCCCTATGCTCCTGACTTTGCGTATTTGCGCCTGGCTTTTGGCTTTGGGACTGGCCCTGCCCCCTTCACGGGGGACTTCGGCAAGCACGCCAATCGTGGCAACCTGGAAAGTTGGGACAGCCAAAGTGGTCATCACCCCAGCCTCCCCGTTCTGGCTTTCCGGGTATGCCAGCCGCAAGAAGCCTTCGCAAGGTAAATTGCAGGACTTGTATCTGAAAGCGCTGGCCATCCAGGATCCGGCGGGGAACAAAGCCGTACTCGTCACCAGCGACCTGCTTGGTTTCCCGGGTGCTCTGGCAGACAACATTGCGGAAAACCTTCGCAAGCGCGACCGCCTCAAGCGTGAGCAGGTCCTCCTGACGTCATCACATACTCACACGGGTCCGGCACTGCAGGAATCGCTGCAGATCATGTACGACCTTTCCGCCGAAGACGAGGAGGCGGTGGCCGATTACAGCAACGAGCTGCAAAGGAAGGCAGTGGTCGCCGCGGAGTTTGCTCTTCGGCACCTAGTGCCTGCCCGACTGTCGTTCCACCTGGGCAAGGCGAACTTTGCGGTCAATCGGCGGATGTTCACTCCCGAGGGAGTCAAAATTGGAGTGAACCCGGAAGGACCGGTGGACCATTCGGTCCCGGTCCTGAAGGCAGAGTCGCTGGACGGCCAGCTGCTGGCCGTCGTGATGGCCTATGCCTGCCACAACACCACTCTGACAGGCGAGCACTATCAGTTCAGCGGGGACTATGCCGGTTTTGCGCAAGCCGAGCTGGAGTCCCGCTACCCCACGGCCACGGCCCTTTTTGTGATGGGCTGCGGAGCGGATGCCAACCCCAATCCCCGCGGAACCGTCGAGTTGGCCAAAGAACACGGGCAGGCCTTGGCCGAAGCCGTCAGCTCGGCCTTGGGCTCGCAGCAAAAGGAGATCTCAGGAGGACTGCGGCTCCAGTTCAGTCGCGTAAAGCTGCCGCTCAGCGATCCACCCAGCCGCGCGGAGCTGGAACAGCGTCTGAACGACCCGAGTGTATTCCGCCAGCGGCATGCCAGGTTGATGCTGCAATCATTGAACCAGAAAGGCAAGCTGCCGCGGTCCTACTCAGCCCCACTACAGGTGTGGCAGTTGGGCCGGTCGCTGACGCTGGTGGCCTTTTCCGGGGAAACGGTGGTGGACTACGGCTTGCAGCTCAAGCGGGAGTTCGGAGAGGAGACCCTTTGGCCGATCGCCTATGCCAACGATTTCTTTGCCTATGTTCCCACGTCTCAGATCCTGAAGGAGGGCGGCTACGAGGCCGTGGACTCAGGCATTTACTTCGGGATGCCCGCTCCCTTCGCTCCCCAGGTGGAGCAAACGCTGTTGGACAAAGCTCGGGGCATGATCCGATCGATCCGACAAGCCCGCTAGATCCGCGCCGGCAACGCTACATTTTTGGCGCCACATAGCCTTTTCTGGTCTTGACGATGGCCCCTGGCACATCGACCTTGATGGTGATCTTCCGAAACTTGCCATCCTTCTTGCGGTTGCTGGAAACATATCCCAGGCTGTACAGGCTGCGCAGCTCCTGGGCGATCTTTTCAAAGGCCCTGTCCAGGGCATCCATGTCTGCGGCATCGTAAAGAGTGCCACCAGTCACGTCAGCCAGGTCGCTGAGGTAGTGCCGGCCGCGCATGGACTCCATCTCGATCTGGCGTTCATCTTGGTCGCGCTGGCGAGGACTTCGAGTATCCACGGGAATCCGGCCCGGCATGGGAAACCGCGGGTTGTTGGAGGGTGGAATCGGACTTCCGGACATCTGGCGGAGGTCCATACGGGTGTCGAAGAAAATCGGAAAAATGAGGGCATCCGCCTCGCGCGCCACCTTCAAAGTCTCCCCCGAAGAGGAAGTGGGACTGGAACTGTCAACCCCATCCGTAAACAGCACCATGGCCTTGCGATCCCGCCGTTTGCGCAGTTTCTGCTGCAGTCCAAGGTACACCGCCTCATAAAGCTGGGTAGACATGCCGGACCGGGTCATCTTGATGGCTCGTTCCACCGCCCGCTTGTTGCGAGTGAAATCCGTGTCCAGGTGCACCTCATCATCGAAGGAGATGACCATCACTTCGTCATCGGGATGAATCTGCTGAACGAACCGAACCGCTGCGTCCTGAATCTGGCCCAGCTTGCCACGAGTACTCTGGCTGGTATCGAGCAGCAAGGCCACGGCAAAAGGGGCATCCACAGGAGAGAAGTTGGTGATCGTCTGTTCCACCTTGTCTTCATAGAGCTTGAATTTCTCTTTGCTCAAGTCGGTAAGATAACCCCCTGAAGCATCCGCAACCACAACGTTGATGTTGACCAGATCGACATCAACCTTCAGCGTGAACGAATCGTCTTGCGACTCCTGCCGTGCGGACTCTTCCGTCTGCGGACTGGCTGAACGGACTGCGAGTGAGATTGCAACCAGCAACAAGCTGGCGCAGGCTGCAATTCGTAGTTTCATCGGCTCCTCCCAGGGCTGGCTAAGAGCTGAGATGTCCAAAAGGGGGCGCAGAGATGTCAGAGCCCAGGCAAATCGCGGTTTCGATCCGGAGCCCTCCGTCGACCTATCGACGGAGAGTAGCAAGGGTCGCTGCCGACAACCATCTTTGCAGAGTTTCCACCCAAGTGAAAGGTGTGTTTGACTTTGGTTTCGAAATCTGGAATTCTCGGGGAGAAGATACTGATCGAGCCGACCCGAAATAGCGCTTCCTGTTCAGTCGGGTCATTTCAGTGGGAGCATCTAAATGAGGTGTTGGGTTTGCGCCGTGCCCCTCGTTGTTGCCTTGGCTGTGGCAGTGTACGGGCAGCAGGGTCCGGCAAACGTGTTGAAGATCCGCCCCGAGGCAAACCCCATCGTCCGGGGGAAGCCGAGTGTGGTGACTCTGGCCTTCGAGATCAAGCCGGGATTCAAGATCGCTAAACGTCCTTCGCCGAAGCTCCAGCTCACGGCACCGGAGGGCATGGAAGTGAGAGGAAGTTTGGGGCTGGATGAAGGAGGCCATCCCAAGGATCCGGAATATTTCGGCGCGATCAAGCCGTTATCCCTGCAAGTCAGTGCCGGCACCGAAGTTTCTCCGGGGCAACAGAAGCTATCGGGAAAGTTTGTGTATTTCTACTGTTCCGAGGCTGAGAAGTATTGCAGTCGCAGTGTGGAAGAAGTCGTGGTTCCGCTGGAAGTCAGGGCCTCTCGTTAGCCAGAGTGACGGAGCCTGGCAGCAATGAGGTTCGACTTTTCGCTCAACCACAAGCACAGGCCTTTGCACGAAAGAGGGATGCTCCGGACAGGTCAAACGAGCATGTTGGAGTCTAGAAAAAAGAAGGCGGGTGTTGTTCTGTCGTTGGCTCTCCTGATCGGAGCGGTACCGGCGGGAAGGGCTGAGCCGAACTCCGCCAAGACCACCGACCTGAGCCGGTTTTCGAACGAGGAGCTCTTGTCCAAGGCGGATAGGGCCTTTCGCACCCGCAATTTCCTGGCTTCCGAAAAGTACTACCGGGAGTTGACCAACCGTCTTAATCAGCAGCTTTCGCAGCAGGCCAGGGTTGAACTTCCCCAGGAGCTGGAAATCGAAGAGGAATTGATTCTGGCTCCCTTCGGTCAGGGACACAGCCTCTTGTACCTGCACCGATATGAGGAGGCCTGCCGGGTATTGGAATCGGCCCTTCGGATCTACCCCAACTGGGCTGCGGATCATTCGGCAATGGATTTTTTCCAAGACCCCCTTTTTACGGGGCCCGTCCTGGGAGACCTGAGAGAGCGCGGGCGCTCGCATTCCGACGTATCAGCCTTGGTGTTGCAGGGCTACATCCAGTTCTTCGCCAATGAACTGGGAGAAGCCAAAGAAGCCTTTTCCAGAGCCCTTGAGATCGACGGCAAGAGCTTCCTTTCGCTTTATTTCCTGAAGGAGCTGCAATCCGCGGCTTCCACGCGCCCTCCCACAAACCCCGCCGGGTCGGAAGCCACCGGCTTGCCGGTGGACCAGCTGATTCAACAAGGTTCGACCTTGTTCAAGAACTCCGAGTACGGGATGGCGGCCCGCCTTTTCCAAACCGTCATTGAAACCAACGCGAGCCTGCCTGTGGTTCATATCGCTTACGGCGATGCCCTTTTTGCTCTGGGCCGATTCGACGAGGCGGCACAAGCCATTGTCCGCGGACTTGAAATCTATCCGCAGTATGCCGAACAGGTGATCAATCGGCGGGATTTCTACGGTAATCCCAGAGACTTCGACCTCCAGTTGAGCAAGTTGGAGAAGTTTGTCCGCGATCATCCCAACGATGAGCGTGCCAAGTTTCTGCTCGGCTACAACTACTTCTTCATCCAGGATTACGCCAACGCTTCCAAACACTTTGGTTCTCCCTGGCGAGATGAATCACTTGGGCCCTCGGCTCGATACCTGCAAAGTCTGATCCCGCTCCTTTCCCACCAGTCGGAAGGCAAGTCCCACCGTACCAACTAAGAGCTGAAATCCTTCGCTTATCGTTGCCACTCACCGGACTGTTTACGTGGCCCGTTCGGGATTGCCGCTTGGCGCCAGTTCACTCCGCCCCACCAGGCTGCGCTTTTGGCTGGACTGTAATTGGGCTAATGAGGCCTCCGTTTCGAGACGATAGGCTGGGAATAAGGAGAGAATAACGATGTCAGACGGCTCTGACCAGGCCACAGTCGCCCGGCTTCGCCTGCTCAATGCAGCGGATCCGCAAAGCGTCATCGACGAGCTGGATCGGCAGGTTAGCGGATGGTCGGTGAAACAGCTGGCGGCGATCCTGGAACAGGTCTACGCAGACCTCGGAGAATCCCTCATCGATTGGTCCTACACTGCCCTGCAATGGAAGATGGGGAATACGGGCCGGGGTGATTTTCCCGAGGCCATTCCACCATCCCGATTCGTAGTCTGGTCGTTCCCCTTTTTCGACGGCGATGTTCAGACCCGGTATTCGACCTGCCTTCCTTTTCAATTCAAAGACGAGGTCTGCATCGCACGGACGGATACGTTGGCTGGAACCGATTCGAGTTCAAAAGGGTGGCGGCCTGAAACCGAAGGGGATGGTGGGCGCTACAGGATTTGAACCTGTGACTTCCACCGTGTGAAGATGGCACTCTACCGCTGAGTTAAGCGCCCAACCCAAAGCGGACTTCACTTGTAGCACGGCCTCACAAATACTGACAAGGACAAAATGAGCACGGAACCGGGCGGGCGAAGCCGGTGGCGGATTCGGCTTTGGCCCCTCAGTCGACGGGATGCTTGAGAGCGAACGTCCTTGCCTCACTACAACATTGCTGGATACAATTTCGTGAGTCTCTGAGTGCTTTCATTCCAGGCCCTGCGACAACCATTTCCCCATACCAAAGGAAACCCGCTTGCCGCTCGAAGTTGATACCAGACAGAAAATCGATGCCCTTTCGGAGACTCTGGCGACAGTCATCAAAGGCAAGGGAGAAGTCATCAAGCATTCTCTGATCGCACTGTTTTCGGGCGGGCATTTGTTGGTGGAGGACGTGCCGGGAGTAGGCAAGACCACGTTGGCTCACGCGCTGGCTCTCACGGTGAGTGGGCAGTTTCGCCGCATTCAGTTCACCAGCGATCTCCTGCCCTCCGACATCATCGGTATTTCGATCTACAACCAGTCCGAGCAACGGTTCGAATTCAAGCCCGGTCCGGTGTTTGCCAACGTCATCCTGGCTGACGAGATCAATCGGACCACTCCCAAGACGCAAAGTGCGCTGTTGGAAGCGATGAGCGAAGGTCAAGTGACCGTGGACAACCAGACTTTTGAACTGCCTCGACCGTTTCTGGTGTTGGCCACTCAAAACCCGGTAGAACATCATGGGACCTATCCCTTGCCGGAGTCGCAGCTGGACCGGTTTGCCATGCGGATCCGCATGGGATATCCCGCGCTGGAAGCGGAGGTCGCGATCTTCCAGAGCCGCATTGATTCGGATCCGCTGGAACAGGTCCGCCCGGTTCTCACCGGTGATGAAATCCTGAGCATACAAGATCGCGTTCGCCACATCCGCGTGGACGAGGCGATTGTTCATTACGCGCTGCAAATTGTGGAGAAGACTCGCCAATCGGAGTACCTGATTCTGGGGGTAAGTCCCCGCGGTTCCCTGACGCTGTTGCGGGCTGCGCAAGCCATGGCCTATATCGAGGGTAGGGACTACTGCCTTCCGGACGATGTCAAAAAGCTGGTGTCCCCGGTTCTGGCTCACCGGATCGTGGTGAACTCCCGCTTCGATCCCCAACAACGACGCCATGAGGCGGCCGAGGCGGTACTGGCCGAAATCCTTGAAACGGTCGAGGTCCCTATTTAGGAGTTCGAAGGATCTCAGGTCCCCCGGTTGGAACCGCGCTCTTCGTGATTCTTCAAGCTTCGATCCGGCGAAGGCCCCGTCTTCTCCCCCATATCAGTGATGGGCTTCTCCAGTTTTTGGAAAATTGAGTTGTCCTGGCGCGAAGTCGGACGCAGCCTCGCGGCCACGCTCGCTTTAGGCCTGGCCCTGGGATCGGCTTTAGCGTCCTCCGTCGCGGCCCGGGAAGGCAACCTGGGCACGGCGGTGCTGCTGGCCGCCTTTGCGCTGCTCCTGGCCGGTGTGATCGCTCTCACCGCAGTCCCCAGGCTGCTGCAACGGGTTCGCCGGGAGTGGCCGGTTTGGTCCTTCAGCATTACGCGCGAAGGATGGGTATTTGTCTTGTTCACTTTGACCATCGCAGCCGCTGCGTTCAACACCGGCAATAATCTGATTTTTATCGTTCTGGCGGCAGTGTTGGCCACATTGTTCGTTTCCGAACTGGCTTCGCACCTCAATCTGCGCAGACTGAGTTTGAAGGTCGATCTGCCGCCGGTGGCTGTGGCGGAAGAACCGTTTTACGCCGTTTTCCACCTCAAAAACCTCAAGCCCCGGCTGCCGTCGTTCTCAGTGTCGATGGAATACCGGGAGCGATCCCCGGATAGACGGCGAATCCTTTTCACCGGATCAGATTTCGCATCCATCTTCGGCGGGGGAAGGGCCGCTTATTACCCTTTCCTCCCGGGAGGAACTCAGTCCTATCGCCACACGAGAGTCTGCCTTCCTCGACGAGGCCGGTACCGCCAGCCGGCTGTTCATATCAGCTCCGGCTTCCCCTTCGGATTGGTGCGCAAGCGCACCCGTGCAGTCGTCGATCTCGAAGTCATTGCGTTGCCGCCTCTGTCGCCGGTTAACGCTATGGGGGCAGGACTTCCAGCCTTAGCGGGAGCGTTTGAGAGCCTTCGTCGAGGAACCGGTACCAACCTCTATTCCATTCGCGACTACCAGGAGCGGGACAATGCCCGCTTCCTGGACTGGAAGGCCACCGCCAAAACCAGTGTTCTGAAGGTCCGGGAATTGTCTCTGGATGAAGAACGCAAGTGTACCCTTGTCCTGGACAACCGCTTTTCCCATCCTCAGCCTCCCGATTTTGAGGCTTTTGAAGAGGCGGTTAAACTTTGTGCCAACACGGCTCGAGCCCTTCACAATCTGGGCTGTGCCATCCGCCTCGCGACACCGGCGGCTGAGACTCCGTTCTCTGAGTCTGCTGAGGGCCTCCTGGAAGCGCTCAAAATTCTAGCCTTGATTGAAGTGGTTGAGGGGACGCCCAGTGGACTGGAGGCATTTGCCGGGGACAGGGCCTTCAAACTGGTGTTCACCTCCGAACCGGATCGAATCCCGGTGCACGAATTGGAGCCCGGGCGTGTGGTGGGTATTCGCACTAAGCCGATATGAACCAAGTTCCCGTGACCCACTCAACTTTCCTCCGTTTCTTCGAAGCCCTTATCAGCGGCCTGATGGGCGCTGGATTTCTGATGTTGGTTCTTGCCGGCCAAATCTCCAATCCAATTCGGCTTTTGTTTGTCTTCTTCTTCTTGGTCAGTCTGAATCCGCGCTGGCTGCAGCGGTTTCCCTTGAATCGGCGTCTCGCCAATGTCTTAACCTGGGCTTACCTTCCTTTTTTCGCCCTGGACATGTTGTATCTATCCCGATCTTTCGTTCCCGCAACCCTGCACCTCATTCTGTTTGTTCAGATCATCAAGACCTACCAACCCAGAAAGAATCGGGATTACTTCTATCTCATCATTTTGGCCTTTCTGGAAGTGCTCGCCGCTTCGTCTCTGACCGTCAGCCCGATCTTTCTCTTCTGTTTTGTCTTGTTCATCTTCATCGGTGTTGCGGCACTGGTTGGGTTTGAAGTGAAGCGCGGCCTCGATGCCTGGGCGGTCGCCGAATCCGGTGTTCCGCTTGAAGAAGGAGCCGCGGTTCCGGCCGTTTCCCGTTTTTCACTTCGGCAACAACGGCAGGTGGTGCAGGCGACTCTGCTGTTCTCGCTGGGGGCGCTGCTGCTGATCTCGCTTCTCGGATCGGCTTTGTTCTTTGCGATCCCCCGATTTGGAGCTGGTTACTGGCACCGGCGCGTCAACGCGACCTCGCGCTTGAGTGGTTTTTCAGACCGGATTCGTCTGGGTGCTATCGGGCGACTTCAATTGGACAATTCGGTGGTCATGCGCCTGCGACTTCCCGAGGGGTTGCGTCTCCCTCCAGGGACCAGAGTGCGTGGTGTGGCCCTGGATGAATTTGACGGGCGCAACTGGTCCAAGACGGTACGCGGCGCGGCCATCTCGCTTCGCCCAAGTGCCTCTTATGAAATCAGGAAACTAGCCCCCGACGAGCCTGTTCTGCGCTATGAAGTACTGCTGGAACCCCGTTCCAGCGTGTACCTGTTCAGCCTAGCCGGCCTGGCGAGATTGCGAGGCAATCTGCCTCATCTGATTTACGATCCATCAGATAGCTCGATCCGTCTTGTGTCTCAGAACCTCCGTCGCCTCGCTTATGAAGCGGAATCGGTTGTAGGCCCGGGTCCCGAATCGTCCAGCAACGAGCGTCTGCCACCGGGAGCTCGAGCCGGGTACCTGCAGCTCCCGCCGCTGGATAACCGCATCATCCGCCTGGCTCAGTCCATCGCCGCCAACCCTGTCCTTCCCGAAGAACAGGCCAAAGCGATCGAGAGCTTTCTGCGCCGATCATTCTCATATTCTCTTGAGGCGAGCCAGACTGAGGTTTCGGACCCCCTGTCGGACTTCCTGTTTAACACCAAGACGGGACACTGCGAGTACTTTGCCTCGGCCATGGTTGTGATGCTGAGGAGCATCGGCATTCCCGCGCGCATCGTCAATGGATTCCAGCAAGGAGAATTTAACGAGGTCGGCGAGGACTATGTGATCCGGGGACGCGATGCCCACAGTTGGGTGGAGGCTTATGTGTCGAGGGGCTGGCGAAGTTTCGACCCGACTCCCCCGGTAGGGAATGAAGGGGATCGGGGCCCCTGGCTGAAAGCGCTCTACAATTACGTGGATGCCTTCGAGTTATTTTGGGGTGAATGGGTATTGGGATTCGACGATTTGACTCAGTGGAGCCTGTTTCAGGACCTGCAAAGCAAATCATCGCGTCTTACGGACAGTATCACGGTTTCCATTTATGGAGCGGCGGTGTTTGCGATCGAGCAGGCAAAGGTGCTCTTTCGGGTTGGGGGAGCAGAGCGCCTGGCAGTCGGAGTGGCCTTCGCAGCAGCCTTTGCAGCACTTCTGGTTGGAGTCCTGTGCCGCCACCTTGGTCGACGGAAGGGTGAGGCGGCAGGCTTTCCGGGCACCACACAGGTGGCAGCACAGATCTATCGCGAAATGCTCCAAGTGCTGAAGACCGGTGGAAAGCCGAAGCCCGATTGGTTGACTGCTACCGAGTTCGCCGCAAGCATTGCGAATCCTCAAGTACGCCGGGAGGTGGTCCATATCACGGAGATTTACCATCGAACGCGATACGGCCAGCAGCCCTTAGGACCGACAGAGAAAGAAGAAGTGACTCGAAGTTTGTCGTCTTTGAAAGCGCTCCGCAAGCGCGGGCCGCTCCATTAGAGTTTTGAAATAGACCAGGACAGGAGAAAAGAAACATGCCCGAACCCCATGCGGATCCCAGGCAGCGGGTCTATGCAGAGGAAAGACCTTGGGGAGGATTCCGGCGATTTACCCACAATGAGGTCAGCACCGTCAAAATCATCACTGTCAATCCGGGCCAAGTGCTCTCGCTTCAGTACCACCACCAACGCGACGAGCTGTGGGTGGCACTCGATCCTGGCTTGCAAGTGACCCTCGACGGTAGAACGTGGGAGCCACAACCTTACGAGGAAATCTTCATCGCGCGCGGCGCCAAGCACCGCATGGCCGGGGTTGGGAGCCGGCCAAGTCGGTGGCTTGAGATCTCATTCGGGGCCTTCGACGAAGACGATATCGTCAGACTCGAGGATCGCTACGGTCGAAAGTAGAGGGCTGGGGAGCGGAGACTCACCGCCACTCAGTCGCTGTCCATTCCCGGAAACTCCGGACCATCCCGAGCGCCTAATCTTTCTTCCTTTGCACCCGGAGTTCGCTCACACAGCGGCCGGTGGTTTTCTGAATCCACTCCTGCTGCTCTGGGGTCAACTCGATCACCAGAGATCCATTCTCGACACGTCCCGCTGGGTCGGAGACTCGAATCCGTGCCACGGTCAGCCGGTTGAAGCACGTTTCCAGGTCCAGTTCTTCAACCAGCTTGCCGGTACAGCGCTGAATGAGAGCTGACTGCTGAGGAGTCAGTCTTAAGGCGTGCACGCTACACCTCTCCTGGTGGCCAAACCCGCTGGAAACAAAAAATTCGAAATCGTTTTGCGCACATAGTTTGTTGCTCTCTTTCGAGGCGCAGCAATCAGACCACCATCGGAAAGGTCCTCGCCGGCCTTTTGTGCGATCTCGTTTCATTGCTTCCGGTTAGCAGATCCCGAGCGGGTGGCCCAACGCCTTGGGAGGAGGGTGTGTTAGGGATTTCGAGTGAAGAGGCTGTCGAGAAGGCCTGGATCCAGCAAGTAAGGCCTGATGCATCAACATCTTGATCGGGGGCTCCTGGCTGTTAGCTGAGAAGCACTTTCGTTATCGCTGTCCTAACAAATGCCCAGAAAGCAACTGGAAAATGACAGTGGTTGAGGGAGTCTGGGCCCTGGTCATAGCCGTTTCAGAGGTATAATTTCATCCAACCGTCCAGTACGAGTTGCTCAGGAGAAGGCCATGACCAAGCATCTTCCCGGGAAGTACGACCCATTGAAACCGGCGGAGGAAATTGACCGAACCACCGCGAAGCGGCGTTCGATCGACCGCATTCGTGCCCTGGCGCGCGGTACCAGCTCAACGCTGGAACTGGAGGAGATCTTTCACGCGATCGCCAAGGAGGTATCCCGCTGGGTCCCGTTTCATCGGATCAGCCTGACGCTTCTCGACGATTCTGAGGAAATGCTCGAACTGGTGGCTGTCAGCCCCACCACCGAACAGCATACCTGTCGCCGAGCTCGATTGTCGGTTCGAAATTCCCGGGTGGGAAAGGCCGTGTTGGATCGAAAGGCCCTCACCACCACGCATCTCGACAAGAGTGACCAACACTACGAGGAGGACTCCATTCTCCTCAGCTTCGGAATTCTCTCGGCCGTCAATATTCCCTTGTTCTCCCGAGGCAGCGTGATTGGCACTCTGAATCTGGGCCGGCGAGACCCTCTCGGTTTCAACGACGGTGAAATGGAGATCCTGGAACGAGTGTGCTCCGAGATCAGCCTCAGCGTTCACAACGCCCGGCTGTATGACCAGGCCACCTCGGCTCGAAACTACCTGCAGAGTCTCGTCGACATGGCGGCCGACGCGATCATCACTCTGGACTGTTCGGGACGGATCCTTTCGTGGAATCGCGCTGCGGAAAAGATATTTGGTTACCTTGCTGAGGAAGTGAAAGGGGTCCACGTAGATCTGCTGCTCCCTGCCGACAGAAAGCATGAATTCCTCACCCATTGTCAGTTGGTTTGTGACGGCAAAGTCATCGAAAACCTCGAGACGGTTCGGCAGAAGAAGGATGGGCAGTTGGTGGACGTCAGCCTCTCGATCTCACCCATCAAGGCGGTTTCCGGCCAGATCATTGGGGTCACCAAAATAGCCAAGGACATCACGGCAAGGAAGCGCCTGGAGGAGCTGAGCAAACGCAAGTCTGACGAGAAGTATCGGCTCTTGTTCGACAACGCCAGCGATGCGATCTTCATTACCGATCCGGACAGCGGAACGGTGATTGAAGCCAATCGGGAAGCGGAGTTGTTTATGGGCGCTTCCGTCGAGGCCATGAGAGCCCTGAACCCCGTCGATTTTGTCGTCCCCGAGGACAGGGATGCTTTTCTTAAATTCTTCGGCACGATCGTGCGGGAAGGGAAAGTGAAGATGGGCACCTTTAGTGCTTATCGCCACGACGGGTTGAAGTTCTCGGCCGATGTCAGTGCCTCTCTGGTGGACTATGGGGGGCGCAAGGTGATCCAGTCCATTGTCCGCGACGTGACTGAGAGGAAGTCGGCCGAGATGGAGCTACATCAACGGAACCAACAGCTGGCCGTGCTGAATGAGATTTCCGCGACCGTGAATCGTTCCTTGGACCTGAACAAAACCGTCGAGGACGCGGTTGTGACGGTCTTGGAGCTGGTCCAGATGGAATTCGGTTCGGTCTATTTGATCAATGAGAGAACCCGTCAGCTGGAGTTGAGGAAACAACACTCTCTTCTCGACTCCAGTAGCCGGACTCCTTGTCAGAAGCAGTTCGCGGAAGGTTCGGTGGCGATTTCTCCGAGGTCGGTTCCGGACACGGTCAGTATTCTTCAGGGCTCCTGCACCGTGCCCTGGTCTCAGACCATGAAACCGATCGAGAGCTTCGGCATTCAGACACTGGCCCTTGTACCGCTCAAGTCCAAGGACAAAATCCTCGGCATGATGCAGCTGGCTTCCTGCCGTCAGCGGCTGTTCTCGGCCCAGGAAGTTCAGATGTTGCAGTCGATTGGAAATCAGATCGGCGTGGCAGTGGACAATGCCCGATTGTTCGAAAAAGTCAAGGAGTCCTATGAAGAGCTGCGACATACGGAGAGTCAGCTGATTCATTCAGCCAAGATGGCCTCTCTAGGACAGCTGGTGGCCGGCGTGGCCCACGAGTTGAACAATCCCATTGGATTTTTGAGCAGCAATCTGGAACACCTCCTCGGCTTTCTGAAGGATGTGAAGAACATGATCCAGTTTTATGACGAACTGGTGGCTGACGATCCGATTCGGTGCGCACGCGTCGGCCAGAAGAAAGAGGAACTGGAACTGGACTTCGTTCTGGAAACGCTGGAACGTCTGGGTGTCAGTTGCCGGTGCGGGGCCCTGCGTACCAAGGAAATCGTGGAAAACCTGCGAACTTTCTCTCGTATGGACGAAGCGGTCATCAAAGAAGCCGACATCCATGAGAATCTGGACAGTACCTTGAGCCTGTTGGGCAACCAGCTTCGGGATCGGATTGTTGTCCATCGGGACTACGGCGAGCTGCCGTTGGTGGAATGCAATATCAGCCAATTGAACCAGGTTTTCATGAACCTCATCTCCAACGCTTGTCAGGCTATACCGAATCAGGGAGAAATTTGGGTGAAGACGAGGGTTGAGGACGAGGTGTTGACGGTTTCGGTTCGAGACAATGGCACGGGCATTCCCGCCGATCAGTTATCGCGGATTTTCGATCCGTTTTACACTACCAAGGAACCGGGCAAGGGAACGGGCCTGGGATTGTCCATCGCTTTCGGCATTGCCAAAGACCACGGCGGCTCTATCACCGTGAAGAGCGAGGTCGGACAAGGATCCACCTTTTCGTTGAAAATCCCGGTCAGAAGGCAATTGATTTGGGAAACGGAGTTCGCCAACGGGAAGGATGCCGCCAGGGATCTGGTCAATCCTGTTGCCCCTCAGTAAGTCCATGAGCGTATCCAACACAGAGCAACCCAACATGCTACCTGAGGACCAGGACTCCAGGAAGCCCTTCAAACTTCTGATTATTGATGATGAGCCTGACGTTTTGGATTCGCTGTCTTTGACTTTCCGCAAGGATTACCAGGTTCTGTGCGCTCAAGGTGGCGAGGAAGGGTTGCGTTTGATGTCCGAACACGACATCGCACTGGTCATCGCCGACCAACGTATGCCGGGACTGAGCGGCATTCAATTTTTCGCAAAGATCAAACAGACACATCCTCGCACGATGAGAATCATGTTGACCGGCTACACCGACGTTCGGGACACGATCGACGCCATCAACAATGGATCAGTTTACCGTTACATCACCAAGCCTTGGGACAACCAGGAACTGCGCCTGACCGTCAAGCAAGCCCTCGATTACTATTCGCTCTCCTGCGAACTGGAAGACAAAGTCGTGGCGCTGTCGGTTCTGAATCGCGAACTGGAAGCCGCCCAGGCCCTCTTGCGCGAAGAGAACGAGGCCCTCCGCAGAGAGACCGCCGAAAAATACCGAAAACCCGGAATCATCGGAAACAGCCCCCAGTTACGGCTGGTGCTGGAAATGATGCAGCAGGTGGCACCCACCAATGCTCCTGTTCTGATCGAAGGCGAGAGTGGGACGGGAAAGGAGCTGATCGCCAAGTCGCTGCATTACAGCAGCCTGCGCAGCACACAACCGCTGGTCAGTTTGAACTGCGCGGCCATACCAGAGTCCCTCCTGGAATCCGAACTATTTGGCTACGACAAGGGCGCCTTCACCGGGGCGCTCAAGAGGAGGCTGGGGCGCTTTGAAGCAGCCCACAATGGTACGCTCTTTCTCGACGAGATCGGCGATATGAGCCTGGTCATTCAGAGCAAGCTGCTGCGGGTCCTGCAGGATGGCGAAGTGCAACGTCTGGGCAGCGACCAGCACCTCAAGGTCGATGTGCGGATCGTGGCGGCCACGCACCGTAACCTGCACCAGTGGGTCAAGGAGGGCAAGTTCCGCCAGGACCTCTACTATCGGCTGAACGTGATCAATCTGGCGATACCGCCGCTGCGAGACCGGGTGGAGGACATTCCGCTTCTCGCCGACCATTTCGTCCGCAAGTTTGGCCGCGAGAGCTCCAAGTTCGTTCGTGGCCTCGACGCGGCGGCCTTACAGCTTCTGTTGAGTTACCCCTACCCGGGAAATGTGCGCGAGTTGGAGAACATCATTCATCGGGCCGTCATTCTGGTCAAGGGCGACTGGATCACGCCCGCCGAATTGCCGGCTCACCTTCGGGAAGCCCCAGCACCCGGCACCGTGGAAGCGATCCCGCGCACCAACGAGGAACTGAAAACGGCAAAGGCTGCCGCGCGCCAACGAGCAGGCGACCAGGTTGAGAAATTGTTTCTTTCGAACCTGCTGGCCCGCAATAACGGGCGGGTGACGCAAGCGGCGGCCGAGGCCGGGATCAATCGCAGTCTGCTCCAGCAGATGATCACCCGTCACGGTCTGGACTCCAAGAGCTTCAAGTGAGGGCAGCATGCCGCAGGATCCCGAGAAGCTACACGATCTCGACGAAAGCGATGCGGTGGTTCTTCCCATCGAGGACTTCTTAGATCTCCACTCCTTCCGACCTCAAGAGATCCTCGAAGTTGTGGAAGAGTATTTGTACCAATGCCAGCGACAGGGATTCCGGGAAGTCCGCTTGATTCACGGAAAAGGTCAGGGAGTGCAGCGCCGCATGGTTCAATCGTTTCTCGGGAAAAGCCCGGCCGTGCATCGCTTTCGCGATGCCACACCCGAGGCAGGTGGATGGGGAGCCACGATCGTGCAGCTCAAGGTGCCAGAGGATTCTCATTCCTCCCCCTGAAAGCCCCGTCCCGTCCGGGTTTCAGGCTGAGGCCATGCCCTTCCAGACACCCCGGGGTTGAATGATCCCGCTCAACCCATTACAATGACGACCACCCGTTCATTCTCGCGCTCCACAGCCGTCTCCACATCAATCTATCGCGCGAAGCCGAATCAGTCCGGAAATAGGGAATCGTCATGGAATCCACACAGTGTGTTGGCAGAAAACACAAGATCGTCTATCTCTGGCTGGCGTTCACAACAGCGCTACTCGTCCTGTTGTGCCTGAGCGCACTGACCGTCCCGGATGTGCAACGGAACCTTTCGGGACTCGTCTTTCTGATTGTCGTTGTGTTGCTGATCAGGGCGTTGGCGAAGTGGCTGTACCTGCGAAGCTTCTCATGGACCGTCATGGACGAACAAGTGGTCATCAAGAGGGGCTGGCTGCCTTGGCGAAAACTTCATTTCGAAATTCCGATTGACACCGTGTTCGAGGCTTACTACACGTTTGGATTGTTCGGAAGGTTGTTCAATTTTGGACACTGCACGCTGCGACGAACCGAAGGCGTGACGTCGGAGTTCTCCGAAACCTACATGGCTCGGGCCGAAGAACTCGTCCGTCTCATTAATCGAAAGGTCCGGGAATTCAAGAAGCAACAGAAGCAGGCCCCTTCGGTGTCAACTCGCAGCGAGGTCGAGGAGTTGAAAGAACTGGCTCTGCTGAAGGCAGATGGGAGCATCTCCGCTCAGGAGTATGAAACTCTGAAGCGGAAAATCGTCAATCGAAGCGGCTGAGCGCCCCAATATCGACTTTGCTGGAGGTTGGTGCAAGACCGCTCCCCTGCATGACACCCACGACCAGTGCCGAGCAGAGGGCAGAGATGAGATGATGGGGAGCCCAGGGCCACTCGCTGCCGAGGAAGAATGGCTGCGTTCAGGTTGGATCCCCTTGATCCAGGACTGCGCGGACCGTCCCCACCAACCTCTCGACGGTGAACGGCTTTTGCAGGAACGTAATGTGTTCGTCGACTACGCCATGTTGAACGATGGCGCCTTCGGTGTGGCCTGAAACGAAAAGAACCTTCATCTCCGGGCGTTCGACGGCCAACAGATCAGCGAGTTCCTTGCCGCTCATTTCCGGCATCACGACATCGGTTACCATGAGATGGATCGGGGCAAGATAGGCTCGGGCGATGTCCAGAGCCTGATTGGGGTTGGCAGCCTCCAACACTTTATGACCGTGCCGATCCAGAACGTTGCGGACAAAGCTGCGCACCACGGCCTCATCCTCAACCAGCAGGATTGTTTCCGCGCCTGGCTGTGCCTGTTGGGCGGCCAGCTCAGATTGCCCTAAAGGAGCCTTTCCATTCACTGACGGCAGGTAGACCTTGAAGCTGCTTCCCTTCCGTTCCTCGCTGTGGACCCAAATGGTTCCACCACTTTGCTTGACGATTCCGTACACGGTGGACAGGCCAAGACCGGTGCCCTTCCCTGCTTCCTTGGTCGTGAAAAACGGCTCGAAGATTCTGGCACGGGTGGCCTCGTCCATCCCACAACCGTTGTCGGTGACTGCAAGCATGACGTAGGGTCCTGGCCCAACGCCTTCCTGGCTGGAAAGGAAGTTTTCGTCCAGCATCGCGTTGCTGGTCTCGATGGTCAGATTCCCACCTCGTGGCATGGCGTCCCGCGCATTGACCGCAAGATTGAGAATGACCTGCTCGATCTGAGTACGATCCGCTTTGACCATCCCCAGATCCGCACCCAGGTGTGTGGTGAGCTGGATGTCCTCTCCTATGATTCGCGTCAACATGCTGTTCATCTCGGCGACAATTGCGTTCAGGCTGAGGACTTCGGGTTTCAGGAGTTGTTTGCGACTGAAGGCCAGAAGCTGCCTGGTGAGGGCGGCGGCTTTGTCGCCGGCTCTCTTGATCTCCTCGATGTCCGGTCGCAGCGTGTCCTCTGGAGAGAGTCTGGCAAGGGTCAGCTCGCTGTACCCGGTAATGGCGGTCAGGAGATTGTTGAAATCATGCGCGACGCCTCCGGCCAGTTTGCCGATGGCATCCATTTTCTGCGACTGTCTGAGTTGCTCCTCCAGCCGCCGCCGGTCCGTCACATCTCGAACGGTTCCGATCAGGCGAACTGCATCTCCCGCCGCGTTTGTGACAACCTCCGCCCTCTGTTCCACCAGTCTCTCGGAGCCATCCGGACGCAGGATGCGATGCTCCACGACGAGGGGCGTCCCCTTGTTTTTCGCTTCCTCCGAGGCCGCGAGAACTTTGTGCCGATCTTCCGGGTGCACACGTTCGTAAAAAAACTCTCGGGAGATCGAGACCGAAGTGTTCTGGTATCCGAAGATCCGGAACGTCTCGGTGGACCACCACAATTTATTGTTCTTCAAGTCATAGTCCCAACTACCCACGTTGGCGACCTTTTGCGCCCGTTCCAGGCTCGACTCGCTCTCCCGCAGGGAGGCTTCCGCCTTTTTTCGCCGGGCGATGTTGTAGGCCAGCACTGAAATCACGCCGCTTTGCAGCAACATGAAGGCAATGGCCGTCCAGATGATCCCCTTGTAGCGGGCGTAAATCGAATCGGGCTGATGAACGATCAGGCTGTCCGCTGGCAGGGCCGACTTGTCAATTCCCCAGCGCTGCAGCTGCCTGTAGTCAAACATGTAGCGGTTGGAACTGTCTCGCTGGATCGGAAGATCCCCCGGTTTTGCGCCACGTACAATTTGAAGTGCCCGCTTAGCCGCCTCGACTCCATGGGCGTAGCCGTCGTTGAGCTTGCCACCCACAATGCCTTTGCCCAGAACATTCGAATTGACCCCGTAAACCGGGAAAGAACAGGCTCCCGTGATGAGCCGAGCCGTGTTTTCCCCCGGATAGGTCTCGTCCAGTCGCTCTCGAAAAAAGGCTTCCAGAAAACCCACCGCGCCGGAGGGGGTTCCCTTGAGTCTCGCGAGGATTTCGGTCAAGGTCAGCTTCTGCGGGTCCAAATGCACCAGGTCCAGACCGCGTCTCCCATCGCTGTGAGAAAGCTGGCGCTTCACGGCCTCAAACGTTCGCTGGGAGTCGGTAATGGCGACAAACTGCTTGGCATCGGAATGCAGCTTCAGGACCAATTCCACAGTGGCCTCCGTGTCAGTCGCCTCCACAATGCCGGTGAGCCAGTTGTTTAGGGGAATATCGTATTCTTCGAGTCCTCCCACGCCGCAGAAGACTGCCGGTGTTGCGGGGAAAAGCTCATCGCGATGCCGTAGAAGGAACTCAAACGCCCGGTTGTCGGAAACGATCACCACATCGAACCGCAGATCTCGGAACTTTTCCCGATACAACTGAAACAAAGCTTCCAGGTACTCAGGCCGCTTGAGGCGGCGAGCATCCATGAATTCAACGTAGAGCTTTGCCAGGGCACCGTCGCTTTCAAAGACCGACTCAATTCCGCTGAGTACCAAATCCGTCCAAACAAAACCATGGTGGTAGGAGTTTAAGACCAAAATACGTGGTGCCGGCCGATCCTGTGCCCAAACCGCGCGAGTCAAAGACAAGCCCGCGGCGAGGCAGGCGACCACTAGCTTGGTCAAGATAATCTTGAGGTTCGGGCCAATCATGCGCATTTACAACACCCAACGGTGGTCTCTTTCATGGCGGATCTGAATCGGCCGGTCAAATGCTAGCCACCCAGAGCCCGGCTCAGGACTTCACGCGCCTCCGAAGCCAGCTCCAGCTTCAACGCTTCTTGTCGGCCTTGCGGGCTCATCTTCCGCCAGGTTCGCTGCAGGATTTGCACCATCTTGTCCTCCTCCGTTTTAGCGTTGAGTTCAAGAAACTGAGTTTCAAGAAACAAGAGACATAGCGCATCCTCCAGCACCTGCATTTCGGGATCGGTGTGCAAGTGTTGTTTGAGATTCAACTCCTGCACTCTCCGGATTACATCGTCAGAATAGCCCACTGCCGTCAGGATCTCTTGTGCACGCGAGGCATGAAAACGGGCCAAAGCCGAGCGCCATTCCAGGTATCCCTTCCGGTCCCTGGGGTACTGGGCACGGGGCAGCTTCCAACGCTCAATGTGCTGGCACCGTGCCGCGAGCAAGAGCGCTTCCGAAGCGAGGGGGTTGAGGCGTTTGACCCACTGGCTTAAACGCACGGAGTAAAGCCACTCCGAGGGTTGAGGTTCCCCGTTAACCAACACGGAATTGGGATCCTTGCGATTGGCTTCGTCGATCGCCGCGATGGCTGCGGCAAACCGGGCTGCATCCATTGCGATACCTCTCATCGGCCTGGGGGTGCTTCCCTGACACGAAAGCGCCAGCCTCAGCTAAATTGGGATTGAGCTCATATCGGGTTCAGAATAAGATTCCGCTGTTTTTCTTTCAACAAAAGCATTAGATTCCCGTTCGTTTGGCGGAAATCCTCACAGAAAAAGACCCCTATTGGAATGCATCGGTAACCCGCGGAGCTTGGAGGCAGGCTGAACGTCTTATTGGGAGATCGGGACCATGACCTGGTGGATTTGGATCGTCTTGGGTTTCTTTCTGCTTCTGATCGAACTGGTGACTCCTGGGGGATTGTATCTGCTCTTCTTCGGAGTGGCAGCAATAATCGTGGGCTTGCTGGCTGCGGCTGAGGTGTCCGGACCGGACTGGGCCCAGTGGTTGTGGTTCTCCCTGCTGTCCATCCTGACGGTGGTCTTCTTTCGTCGTCCCTTGATGAAGCGGATACGCCCCACCAGCCAGCCACAAGAAGTCGACAGCCTGGTAGGGGAGGTTGCGGTAGCCCTCCAGGACGTGGACATTGACGGCTTTGGCAAGGCTGAGCTGCGTGGCTCCTCTTGGACGATCCGGAACGTCGGTGGGGCTGTCTTGAAGCAGGGACAGCGCTGCAAAGTGGAGCAGGTGGAGGGATTGATGCTGTGGGTACGAGGTCAATAGAACGCGTCTCGGTCTCACTCCTGCCCCGAGTGTCGACCTGGAAAGGAGAGTGGGAATGGACATCACAGGGGGATTGATCGTTGTCCTGGTACTGGCTGTCTTAATCATCATCGTTCTGGCCAAAACGGCGGTTGTGGTGCCCCAACAGAGCGCCTACATCGTCGAGCGCCTGGGTCGCTACAGCGGCACTCTGGGCGCCGGCTTTCACATTCTGGTGCCGTTCTTGGACGTCATTCGTTACCGCCATTCCCTCAAGGAGATGGCCTTCGACATCCCCGAGCAAATCTGCATCACTCGCGACAACGTTCAGGTTGGAGTGGATGGTGTCCTCTATCTCAAGGTATTGAATCCGGAACGGGCTTCTTATGGAATCGCCGATTTCGCTTTCGCCATCACGCAGCTGGCTCAAACCACGCTCCGCAGCGAGGTTGGCCGAATCGAGTTGGACCGAACCTTTGAGGAGCGGACCAACATCAACGTATCCGTGGTCAGCGAACTGGACAAGGCGTCGGAGCCGTGGGGCGTGAAAGTCCTGCGATACGAAATCAAGAACATCACGCCGCCCAAGGATGTGCTCAATGCCATGGAGAAACAGATGCGAGCGGAGCGCGAAAAGCGTGCCACAGTCTTGAACTCCGAAGGTGTCCGGGATGCGGCCATCAACCGGGCCGAAGGAGAAAAGCAGCAGGTGATCAAAGCTTCCGAAGCCAAGAAACAACAGCAGATCAACGAAGCCGAGGGCCAGGCCGCCGCAATTCTCACGGTGGCCAATGCCACGGCAGAAGGAATCCGCAAGGTGGCCGAGGCCATTCAGGCTCCTGGTGGCTACCAAGCCGTGCAGTTGCGCGTGGCGGAGCAGTACATCACCGAGTTCGGAAATCTGGCCCGCGTGGGGAACACGTTGATCCTCCCGGCGAATTTGAGCGACCTGGGTTCGATGATCGCTGCGGCCATGACGGTGATCCGGCAGGGATCGCATCCTTCCACGCCTCCGCCGCCCCCGCCCGCCAGCGCCCCGGGCACAGCTTCCAGTCAATCCATGTGATACAATGCCGAGGTTGGAGACTTGAACCCCGAGGTGAATCCATGAGACGGACCTTCTTAGGTAGCATTCTAACGATCGCTCTGGCGGTGCCCTTCCTGCTGGCAGCGACTGGCAACGTCGAGAAACCTGAATTCGTGTGCATGATGCAGGACATGGTGTTGACCAAGCCCGGTATCGCCATCGAGTATCAGGGCAAGACCTATTACGGCTGCTGTGAGATGTGCCGCGATAAGATTAAGAACGAGCCTCAAAAGTACACTCAGGCTAAGGATCCTGTTTCGGGAAAAGCCGTGGACAAGGCGACCGCCTTTATCTACGGAATCGATGGGAGCGCTTACTATTTCGCCACCAAGGCTAACCGTAAGGCCTTCGCCTCCAACCCCGAGAAGTATCTCAAACCATAGCGATAGCGAGAGTCGGTGAGATCCCGAGCTGATTGGCATCTCCAAAAGTTCACTGTGTCGAATCCCAGGACGGCCGGCTCCAGCCTGGACACTTCCCGCTCGATGCGTTACTCGGCACCTTCTATCTGCAGTCGCGACATTCCCCATAACGAGTCGCTTTGACATCAGGAGGCCTTTCTGTGGACAGATCCTCCCTGCCAGATCGCCGCAAGTTCCTCAAGCACTCCGCCCGTGCCCTGGCATTTGCAGCCGCCGGTCCCACGATGGCATCTAGTTCTGTGGCTCGAGCCCAGGACAAGCCTGCCCCCAGTGATCGTGTGGTCGTGGGACTGATCGGCTGCGGGGATTTGGGTCGGCGCCATCATCTCTCCAGAAAACTTCTCCCTAATCCTCGTATCCAGGTGGCTGCCGTCTGCGACGTGGACCGAAACCATCGAGATGAAGCGGCCATGATGGTGCAGCAGGAACAGGGCCGCCGCGTTGGGGTCTACTCGGATTTTCGAAGGCTCCTCGAACAACGGGACCTCGATGCGGTCATGGTCGTTACCCCCGACCACTGGCATGCGTTGATCGCCATCGCAGCAATGGAAACCGGCCGGGATGTTTACTGCGAAAAGCCACTCAGCCTTACCATTGAAGAAGGCAAGGCCATGGTGGCGGCTGCCCGTCGGTACGGCAGTGTGTTTCAAACCGGAAGCCAACAGCGATCGGATCGGCGCTTTCGTCAGGCCTGTGAGTTGGTCAGGAACGGAAAGATCGGCAAACTCTCGAAGATCACGACCCACATCGGGGGGATCGATCCTGGACAATGGCAGCCGGCCCAAACCCCACCCCCGGAGTTGGACTGGAACTTCTGGTTGGGCCCTGCTCCCTACGCCGATTATTTCCCTAACCGGTGCCATTATCAGTTTCGCTGGTTCTTGGATTACTCAGGCGGCAAGATGACGGACTGGGGAGCGCACCACAACGATATTGCTCAATGGGCGTTGGGCGCTGACGAGTCCGGGCCGGTCGAGATCGATGGCCACGGCGAATTCTATGAAGTCGGCCCTCATGATATTCCGGGTCACTTTGAGGTGACCTACCGCTACGCGAACGGCGTGGAGCTGGTTTGTCAGTCAGAAGGCGAGAATGGAGTGAAATTCTATGGCTCGGAGGGCTGGATCTTCGTTAATCGCGGGAAGATTCTGGCATCCGATCCAGGCATTCTGCAGCTCCAGCCGGGCCCGGGCGACGTTCGGCTTTATGAAAGTGAGGACCATCACACCAACTGGCTGGACTGTATTCAGTCCAGAAAGCGTTGCATCTGTGACGTTGAAATCGGGCACCGGTCCGTCACGGTGTGCCACCTCGGTAATATTTCGATGCGACTCGGCCGCCCCTTGAAGTGGGACCCGGTCCGTGAGCAGATCGTTGGAGATCTGACGGCGCAGCAGTTGTGCCGCAAGCCCATGAGAGCTCCATGGCATCTTTGATGAAGAGAGGCTTCGGTGCCACCATCTCGTGAGTTGGGCCGCACCAGCTCAGGCTGCGAGAACTTCTAACCGACCGAAAACTGAGTGGGGATCTAGCCATGCCAACCGTAGAAGATTTGTTCGTGCAATTGGCCGACGGAGATCAGGCTGTTTCCTTCCACGCCAATCATGTGCTGCTGGAGAAGGCCACTCGTGCCACCAAGTCGGGCATGGAGGCAGATCGAAAGTCACTGGCATCCGATCTGGCCCGGGAACTGACAGCCACGTTGCCTGCCGAAAAGGACCGTCAGGGGAAGGAATTGCCTGCCCGGCTGAAGCACAGCGCCGCCGTGCGAAATCGGATCCTGTACCTAATGAGCTATTTGAGCACCTCGGAAGAGGTCCCGGCGCTGGCGGAAGCATTGAAGGACCTGCAGACTCGCGAAGCGGCTCGCTACGCGCTGGAGCGCAATGACTCCAAGGAAGCCACCCAGACCTTGATCGATGCCTTGGAACAGCTAGGTCCCGAATTCCGGGTGGGCGTGGTAAACAGCTTGTCCAAGCGCCGCTCGGATGAGGTGTTGGCTGCTCTGCAGCGCGCTACCTCCGACCGCGACGCCGAGGTCCGGGTGGCCGCCGCCGAAGCCCTGGCCAACTTCCCCGACGCCGAAAACGATGTCTTCATCATCAAAGCTGCAAACTCGGGGTCGGCTGCCGAGAAGAATCGGGCCTACCGATCTCGACTTCGTCTGGCCGAGACGCTGCGTCTCGCTGGCAACAAGGCTGCCGCCGGCCAAATTTACCGCGCGGTGAGCGCCAGCGATGCAGAAACTCCTCAAAAGAAGGCAGCGCAAATCGGTCTCAAAGCGCTGGCTTGAGTGCTATCTCCGTCCTAGCCAAAATGGCCAACAGACAAGTGAAATGGGGAGTCCTGGGTGCGGCGAAGATCGCCCGCGCTGTGGCCCCGGCTATCTGTGACTCCCAGGTTGCCGAAGCCTATGCCGTTGCCAGCCGAGCCCGTGCCAAGGCTCGCTCCTTTGCAGCAGAGTTCGGTTTCGGCCGCAGCTATTCCCGCTACGAAGCTCTTCTGGCCGATCCGGCCATTGAAGCGGTCTACATTCCTTTGCCCAACTGGCTTCACGCCGAGTGGACCATCAAGTCCTTGAAGGCGGGCAAGCACGTCCTGTGCGAAAAGCCGATCGGCCTCAACGCTGCCGAATGTCGAAAGATGATTGCCGCTTCCCGAACCAGTAACCGGCTTCTTATGGAAGCGTTCATGTATCGCTTTCATCCTCAGACCTGCCGCCTCTTGCAGATCCTCGACAGCGGAGCCATCGGTCAGGTACGAGTTGTCCGCGCTTCCTTCGGCTTCACTCTCGCGGAGAATTCCAAAAACGTCAGACTCCAAGAGCGGGCTGGTGGGGGATGTCTGATGGATGTGGGCTGCTATTGCGTCAACTTGGCCCGCACCGTGTTCGGCGGCGAACCCATTGCCGTGCGTGGTTCCTCTTCGAAGGGAAACCGCAGTCCGGTGGACACGATGTTCGCGGGAATACTGGAGTTTCCAGGTGGTGGCATGGCCCTGTTCAACTCCAGCTTTTGCACTGCGCTGGATACCTCTGTCGAGATTGTGGGCAGCCGAGGGCGCATTCAGCTGCCGGTACCTTGGAAGCCGGGGGCAAAGACGGCTGAATTTTTTGTGGAATCAGATGGGACCCGCCGGCGCGTAGCGGTTCGAAACGGAGGAGGAATCTACCATCTCGAGATCGATCACTTCTCTCGCTGTATTCTCGGAAATCAGCAGCCCCATCTCACGCTCGAGGATACCTTGAACAATATGATCGTGATCGATACCCTTGCCAAGTCGGCACAGTCGGGCCGCAGGGAACGAATCCCCGGTGTCTGATCGGGCCCCTGGCGGCTCCTCTATTGCCTTCCCACGCCCTCTTCCTACGGAACATCATCTGAGTGAGAAGTTCACCTCGATACTGAGAGCCACGTCCACCGGCACACCCAGGTGGGTACCGGGCCGGAACTTCCACCTTTTCAAGGCGTCGATGGCGTTTTCATCCAGACCCAACCCCAAGCCGCGCAGGATTTTGACGATTTCGATCGTGCCATCCTTGCGAATGATAGCCGACAACAAGACCGTCCCTTGGTAGTGCGCTTTGCGAGCGGCCTCTGAGTAAGTGGGTTCCACTTTGTACAAGACGGTGGGCGGAAGAACGCCGCCTCCAACCCTCATGGGTCCGCCTCCAATGTTGCCGCCGCTGCCGGGCCCTACTCCCGGCCCCTCGCCGGGACCCACACCACCTCCCTGGCCGTTGCCGATTCCACCGCCGGTTCCCGGCCCACTGGACGGGGGGCCCTGGACGCCGGTGGGGAGGCCAAGCTGAGGCAGGTCGATCGAAGGCAGTTTGGCAAGATCTTGGACCACGACAGTCGGTTCCACCACGAGCTTCGGATCGGGATTGACGATTTTGGGAGTGGGTGGAGTCAACTGACGGTCAGCCGCTCGCGGTAGTCTTCCCAACGAAGCCGGCAGGGTCTCGCGCCGTCCGCCGCCCCCTCCTCCGCCTGCGCGAGTTGGTTTGGGAGGCAAGTACAACACCAAAGGTGTGGTATCCAGCCGCGCAATTTCCCGCGCCTGAGTGGGCTGAACTGAGCCGGACCTCAACCATGCCGGAAGGGTTAATGCCAACACGAGCAGTCCACCGTGAACAGCAACCGACAGCAAAATGGAACTCTTGCGAAATCGGTGCTCCCTGAAAAGCTCCGGGACTGGAACGGGCACAGCGGTTACCGTGCATTCGACCGAGTGGGCCCCTTTCGCCCAAAGAAACAGCTCTCGGAACACGGTTTGGAACCAAGGAGGCGTTTCAAGTAATAAGTCGGTTTGAACCGGTGCTGCCGTGACGGCCCCCAGATTGGCGGAGGATGAGACCAAGGCTCTAACGTCATCCAGCATGTTGCGCAAACGAGGCCGCGACGGCAGGAGCCAGGCACTCTCAACAGGCTGGACAGAAACCTCGGGTCGCGCACCTCGCGAGAGCAAGGCCTTCACGTTCTCTAAAAGAGCACGATGCCGGGATCCGGAATCGAGCAGCCATCGGGTTTCTGAACTGGATGCTGCAACCTTCTTGAAAAGGTATCTCAGATTTCCGAAGAATGCGCGCCAACGCGGTACGGTTTTGATTTCAAAGGACAAGCGATCTTCCAAAAGAGCTTGTTTGGCTGAAGGTTTATCCGGTTGCATGCTACCTCTCCATCGCCTTTCAAGGCACTCGCACCAACTCATAAGATCTCATGCCAGGCAGCTACCCAACTATTCCCGGCGGCAGCCATAACGCCTTGGTTGCAGGGAATGCGACTTTCGTTGTCCGGAGAAAATGGAAGGTCGGTTTGGCCCGATCAACCGCAGTGTTGACGGCTCCAGCCGAGGTTGAACCGAATAGGGGGTTCAAAACGGGCCTGCAAATCGGCGATAATCCTGCAGGAGCAGGCTGTGTCAAAAGTCCTGCTGCGATGTGAGCCGAGATCTTCGACTAGCAGATACAGACATGGAAACCGACCTTCAAGACGTTCTGATTATTGGGGCAGGGCCAACCGGCTTGGCTTGCGCAATCGAAGCCCAGCGGAACGGCCTGAACTACACAGTCATCGAAAAGGGCTGCATCGTTAATTCGATCCAGAATTTTCCGGTGCAAATGACGTTCTTCACCACGCCGGAACTGCTCGAAATTGGCGGATTGCCAATGATCAGTTCCTACGAAAAGCCAACTCGAATCGAAGCCCTAAAATATTACCGTCGTGTGGCAGACACCTATCAGTTAAAGATCCACCTTTACGAGACCGTGCTCCGTGTGGAGGGCGAGGATGGCCGGTTCCGCGTCCATACTCGCCGGAAGGATGGAGAGGCTGGTTACTATCACGCGAAAAAGATCGTACTGGCCACAGGCTACTACGATATCCCGAACTATCTGGGGATCCGCGGCGAAGATTCCGCCAAAGTCTTTCACTACTACACGGAGGCACATCCCTATTACGGCATGGATGTGCTCGTCATCGGAGGCAAGAATTCGGCCGCGATCGCTGCCCTGGATCTGTATCGACACGGGGCTCGAGTCACCCTCATTCATCGACGCAAAGAGCTCAGCGGCAGCATCAAGTACTGGATTCGGCCGGACATCGAGAACCGAATCAAGAACGGAGAGATTGCCTGTTTCTACGAAACGGAAGCCATTGAAATCGCCCCCCAAAGCGTGCTGCTTCGCCACCATCCAAGCGGTCGAACCTGGTCCCTGAAAAACGATTTCGTGTTTGCCATGACGGGCTATCGTCCCGACCTGGAGTTCTTCAAATCCATCGGAATTCATCTGAATCCCACCACTCAGAAGCCCGACTTCAACTCAACCACCTACGAGAGCGGTATCCCAGGGGTCTATCTCGCCGGCGTTGTTGTGGCAGGCATGCTAACGAATGAGGTTTTCATCGAAAACGGACGCTTCCATGGAGAAGTGATCATTAAGCATATTTGCCAGGTACTCCAAAAGCCAAGTCTGGTTTCCTCCTGATCCAGAGGCAAGAGGCGGGTACGGCAAGCGGACAGCTAGAATCAGCCCCGCGAGGGCGGGTTTAATAACCATGCGCTGCCGGGGCAGACTCCTTGCTCTCAGTCACGGGTATGTATCGCCTTTTCATGCATGTGGTTTCAACGACGCTCCTGGGGCTCTGCCTTAGCACAGCCGGCCTGGCACACCCCATGGGGAATTTCTCCGTCAGTCACTACAGCAAGCTCCTTGTGTCGAACGAGGAGCTGAAGCTTCTCTACATCATCGATATGGCGGAGATTCCGACGTTTCAGGAGAAACCGATCCTGGACCGGAACAGCGATGGCCAAGTCGATGAGCCTGAGCGCGCGGCCTACCTCAACGCGAAAGTCCCGGAACTGGTGGGGGGATTGACAGTACGAATCGACGACGAGCTTCTGAAACTCGAAGCGGCGTCAAGTCAGATCGAAATCTTGCCGGGTAGCATGAATCTTCCGACGATGCGGGTTGTCATTCGGGCTTCCGCTCCGGTACCGCCTTCGTCCAAGCCCGGTCCCCGGACGCTTGCCTTTGAGGACCACAACCTGCCCGACCGCGCCGGCTGGAAGGAGGTCGTGGCCCAGTCAGGACCTGGTATCTCGTTCGTCGAGACCTCGGTGCCGGCCAATGACCAGAGCCAAGAGCTCCGTCAATATCCGGAAGACACCGGTGTGTTGCCTCAGCAATTAACCGCTCACGTGCTTTTTCAATCGGACACCGGAACGGTGTCGGGCGTGCCGACCTCCCCAGCTTCTTCCGGCCCTCCTGGTGGCTTTCGGTCCCCTGACTCGTCGGGCGAACATCAGCGACTGAAGGAGTTGTTGAGCGGATCCTCTCTGAGCTTGAGTGTGATTCTCTTGGCACTGGCCATTGCCTTCACTCTCGGGGCGTTTCATGCGTTGTCACCGGGGCATGGCAAGACCCTGGTGGGCGCTTATCTGGTCGGAACGCGCGGCACACCCAAGCATGCGATTCTGCTGGGTGCGATTGTCACCGTGACTCACACGTTCGGCGTGTTCGTGTTGGGGCTGGTGACGCTATATGCGTCACACTACATTCTGCCCGAGAAACTGTATCCCTGGCTCGGTTTCTTTTCGGGGCTGGGCGTGGTAGTCATCGGGTTGGCTTTGTTCCTTCAGCGCTACCGGGCACTTCATCAACCTGGCTCTCAGTCGGCCAGTCACAGCCATGAACATCATCGTGGGGAATCCCCAGCACATTCGCACGGCTCTCAGGCCCACAGCCATCCTCACGTTCACCCACACCAGGATCATGATCGCGACCGCCATTCTCATTCTCACCACGATCATGAGCACCATCACCCTCATCACCATGATGAACAGCATCAGGCTCAGTTTCACTCCCATGGTCGTCTGGTACATTCTCACGGCGGGGTGACTCACAGTCACGACTACAGTCAGGTGGTGCGATTCCGCGACTTGTTCGCCTTAGGGGTTAGCGGTGGCATCGTTCCCTGTCCTTCGGCCCTGGTCGTTCTGCTTGGGGCCATTTCGATCAATCGCGTTGGATTGGGATTGCTGATGATCCTGGCCTTCAGTCTGGGCCTGGCGTTGGTTCTCATGGCCATTGGACTTCTAATGATCTATGCCCGCAGTCTGCTTGAGCGAGTGAGCCGCGGCGGCCGGGTGTGGCGCGTGCTGCCCGTGTATTCGGCTCTGGCGGTAGCCGGACTCGGACTGATCATTGCCGTGCAATCGCTCGTGTCTGCCGGCATTCTTCAAATCAACCTGTCGGGGGCAAGGTAATTAACGCAGGGACGTTCCGGAAAGGGATTATGAGAACAGCGGGTAGCACGAATTCCAATTTTCGGCTACTCTAGAAGTCAGTCATGGGAAAGCCCGGAAGGGCTTTCTATCTGGATCCGGCCTGAGGCTGGCTTCTCCTCAGTCCTTCCCTGACCCCTTTGATCAGGAGTGCGCAGTGCATATTCCAGACGGCTATCTCAGTCCGCAAACCTATGTTCCTCTCTGGGGCATCATGTTTCCGATTTGGGCCAAAGCTTCCAAGCATCTGCAAAGCTCCTTGCGCAGACGGCATGTTCCGCTTTTTGCCTTAAGTGCGGCATTTTCCTTTGTGATCATGATGTTCAATGTGCCGATCCCTGGGGGGGCTTCCGGCCATGCAACGGGAGCCACGATCATCGCGATCCTGCTGGGTCCGTGGGCGGCTATCCTGTCGGTGTCGGTGGCGCTGATCATCCAGTCCCTCTTTTTTGGAGATGGAGGCATCACCGCCATCGGAGCAAACTGTTTCAACATTGCTGTCGTGATTCCCGTGGTGTCGCATTTTCTTTACCGCTGGATTTCTCGCGGGGCCCCTCTCCAGTCGAGCCGTCGTGTGTTGGCAGGCGCCATTGCAGGCTACGCCGGGTTGAATGCGTCTGCTTTGTTCACTGCCCTGGAGCTTGGCATCCAGCCTCTGATTGCCCGGAGCGCAGCGGGCGTGCCACTCTACTCGCCCTTCCCACTGAGCGTGGCGGTTCCGGCCATGACCATCAGCCACATGGCCCTGTTTGGGCTGATTGAGGCTTTCGTTACGGCGTTCATCCTGCGCTATTTCCAGAAATCCGACCTGGCGATGTTGTCGCTGGGGAGTGTTGCCGACTCTGTCGAGGCTGCAGCGCTGAAAACTTCTTGAGGACCATCTCTGTTGCGCTGGCTTCCCGATCAATACCGTAAGCTTTGGCTGGGCCTGGGGGCGCTGGTGCTGCTGAGCCCATTGGGATTGATCCTCCCAGCCATGCTGAACGGAGGCAGCGCCTGGGGCGAGTGGACCGCTGACGAACTTCGGCAGACTTTGGGCTTCGCTCCTGAGCAGCTGCAAAAACTGGAAAGCTTGTGGACCGCCCTTTTGCCGGACTACACCCTACCGGGTGTTGAGGGGGCCTGGCAGACGGGACTGAGCTATATTCTCTCGGGAGCGCTGGGTGTGGGCCTGGTGGCGGCGATTTGCCTGGGTCTGGGGCGCTGGTTAGCATCGGGTCGGGAAGAGGGAGGGCAAGATGTCTCAGGAGGCGATTAACCCCATTCCCGAATGGATGCGTCGGCCCCAAAACCGCTCGGCCCGTTCGTCGGACCGGCGGATCCAGGGCAGCGCCAGCCGGACACTTCACTCGCTGCTGCACGCACTGGAGCGCATCTTCTTCTACGACCGGCTCTCCCAAAGACAGGGCTTGATGCAGAGCCTCGACCCTCGGGCCAAGCTGATGGCTGGACTGGGGCTTCTGCTCTCGGCGACGCTGCTCCACCACCTAATCAGCCTGGTTTGGCTCCATGCTTTCATTGTTCTTGTCGTGTTGATAGCCGGTCTTCCATTGTTTTCCTTCCTGGGACGAGTCTGGACCGTGATCCCATTTTTCTCCGCAGTCGCTGCGCTCCCTGCCACGCTGAGCTGGGTTACGCCCGGCCCAGTGGTGCTGGAAATCTACGATTTCGGCCAACCCATTAGCCTTGGTCGCCTGGAACTGCCCGCTGTCCTGGCGGTGTCTCAATCCGGACTGGAAGCGGCGACGCTTTTTGTGACGCGCGTTGGGGCTTGCATTTCGGTCGTAACACTCGTGACCATGACCACGCCCTGGCAGAAGCTGCTGCGGGCGCTCAGGACGCTCAGGATTCCCCAGCTCTTCGTGTTTACGCTGGCCATGACCTATCGCTACGTTCACCTGATTCTGCTCATCCTCCTCGAGTCGGCCTTGGCTAAGAAAGGCCGGACACTGCGAAAGGGTATCTGGAGAGAAGAGCAATCCTGGGTCGCTTCACGGATGGGGTATCTCTTCAGGCGCTCGCACAGCATGGGGGAGGCGGTTTACAGCGCCATGCTGGCGCGAGGTTTTCGCGGGGAGCCCAAAGTGATCGAGGAGTTCCGCTGGTGCGCGGCGGATGCCGTGGCTCTACTCGCGACGACCTTGGTTTCGATTGCTCTGGTGGTCTCCGAACACTAAGGATGCTCAGTATGAACCCCACCGATGCTGCCGTGTTCCAGTTGGACAAGGTCTCTTTCCTCTATCAGAGGGAGAGGTCGGCCCTGGAGATGATCGATTTGTGCATCCGGCCGGGTGAACAAATCGTTGTGCTGGGAGCCAACGGGTGCGGCAAGTCGTCCCTCCTCTTGCTTCTGGCTGGATTGCTGCAACCCACCAGCGGCTCGCTTTACGCCTTCGGAGAAGAGGTGACTGAAGAGAAACTGAACCGCGAGCGTTTTGCTTCTTTCTTCCGGAGTCGTGTGGGCCTGGTGTTCCAAAACCCGGACGTGCAGCTCTTTTGCTCAACGGTTTGGGAAGAACTGGCCTTTGGCCCCCTGCAACTCGATTTGCCCGGGCCCGAGGTTCGCCACAGATGCGAAAGCGTCCTTCAGCTGCTGGGGATTGCCCACCTACGCGATCGAGCACCTTTTCAGCTGAGCGGAGGAGAAAAGAAGAAGGTAGCCATTGCTTCAGTCCTGACGATGAATCCGGAGGTCTTGTTGTTGGACGAACCCGCCGGCAGTCTCGACCCTCGGACACAGGCCTGGTTGGTGGAGTTTCTGCAGCAGCTCCGGGCGAGCGGCAAAACCCTGGTCACTGCCTCTCACGATCTCAGCCTCATCGATGAAATCGCCACTCGCGCGGTCGTACTAGGAGAAGATCACAGGCTGGCTGCGGACGGGCCAGTGGAACGAATTTTGGAGGACCAGGAACTTATGTTGAAAGCCAACCTGATCCACGAACACACACACCACCACGGCAGCCTGATCCATCGCCATCGGCATAGCCACATCGTCGGTCACCGGCATTCTCATTGATTCCGGTCTCACCCTGGTAGGATGGGCATTATGATCAATGTGACTCAACTCAAACGCTTTGGGGTTTCGATGGAGGAAGGCTTGCTGGATCGTTTCGACAGCCTTTGCGCCCGGAAGGGCTATGCCAGCCGGTCTGAGGCGATTCGCGACATGGTCCGGGACGTTCTGATCGACGAGGAGCTGCAGCGGGGGGACACCGAAACCGTGGGCACGCTGACACTAGTGTATGATCATCATCAGCGTGAATTGGAAGAAAAGATGACCAACTACCAACATCGCTTCCTGCACGCCATCGTCTCTTCGATGCACGTTCATCTGGATGCTCATCTTTGCCTCGAGGTCCTGGTTCTGCGGGGTAAAACCAAGGAGATTCAGAAAATCGCGGATGGCCTGATCGCCGCCAAGGGTGTTAAACACGGGAAGCTGGTCATCACCTCGAAGAGTCCGGAACTTGTCTCGCAGCACGACTGACCGGAAGGCGACACGACTCACCGCTCAGCCCGCAGAGGGAGCTCTACTGGAAAGAGGTCAGGCCCGCCGAATCCCAACATGTTTTGGCCTCATTAGCGACATAACCTTCACTGGAGCCCTACCATGACGCGACGATCTGTTCTCCTGCTCGCAGCCTCTCTGCTCTCCTCGCCGGCCCTGCAATCCCAAGAGCGGCCCGGGCTGTTTCTTCGCGAGGATTGGAAAGAAACGCCATCGGCTACTCCTGTCACACAAGATCACGTGGCGAATCCTGACCTGATGGTCACTCGCTACGGTCCGGGTGAAGCCGGCATCAAAAAAAGCCATCATGACCAGCCTGCCGATGACCCTTACTACATCTGGTCCGGCACGGCTGACGGCAATTGGGCCATGACCCTGAAACACAAAGCCGCTTGGGTTGATCTCACGGGGCAGTCCAAGGTACGTTGGCGGACCAAGCAGGCAGGATTCCGCCAGCTTAGGATCGTTCTGAAGCTGGCGGACGGCCGCTGGCTGGTGAGCGATCAGTTCGATGAGGCGTCAGAGGACTGGCGTGTCCGCGAGTTTAACCTGGCTGACGTTCGCTGGCGCCGCCTCGACATCAAAACCGTGGTGGAAGGCCCATGGGAGCCCCATCCCGATCTCAGCAAGGTGGAAGAAATCGGATGGACCGATCTCATGACCGGGGGTGCCAGCGCCGGCTGCTCCAGACTGGACTGGATCGAAGTTTATGGCCGTCCTGTCTCCAAACCCAAATGACGCTATCGTCTCACCTTTAGAACTCCGACCGGTAGGGCCTGCCCCGGTCGGAGGGCTATCGGCACGGATGGTCCCGTGGAATATCTGAGCTGCCCGCTGAATGAAAACCACCGCCCCGAGTGTGCGAGAGACATCCACGGTTTCAGGACAGCCCATGATGGCCTTGCTTTTACCATCTCCGACGTCATCCCTGGGGTCTCGTCCATTGTCATACGCCTGAATTCCAGCCGGCAGGATGTTGCAGATGTGGGATCACGGCACAGGCTGATGTTTCCCAAAACGACCCAACCTCAGGCCCATGCCAAAAGATGCATTGCGGTCATGCTTTCGTATCCGTAAGATGAAAGTCTCGTCAGGTCGACCAGTGCCTCCAGCGTTGGACCACACTGCCGCCCTCTCCATCCTGAGGTGAGATGAAACCGCCCAACCTTTGGTACCAGCTGCAGATTCGTTCCCGCGAGTTGTTCAACCGCATTCCGCTGCGAGAGAACCAAAAGGTTTATGTTCTGACGTTGCTGATCGGGACGGTATGTGGTCTGGCGGCCGTCTGTTTTCACTTTCTGCTGGACTACTTCCAGCACCATCTGATCTACCGGGCGGCTGAAATCCCGCAGTGGTGGAGGGTCCCGCTGCTTCTGGGTCTGCCTCTGGCGGGTGGTTTGGTCGCCGGCGCAGGACTTCATTTTTTCGCTCCCGAGGCCCGGGGGAGCGGAATCCCTCAAATCAAGGCAGCCTATTACCTGGATAGTGGTCGCATCGTGGCCCGGGTCATTCCTGCCAAGATGCTGCTGGCCTCCTTCAACATTGGGACGGGCGCCAGCCTGGGACGTGAAGGCCCCACTGTCCAGATTTGCGCGGCGCTGGCTTCGCTCTTGGGCCGGATGTTTGCCATCTCGCGGAGAAGGCTGCAAAGTCTCGTCCCGGTTGGAGCCGCCGCCGGCAT
Source organism: Acidobacteriota bacterium (assembly GCA_040753175.1). Lineage (GTDB taxonomy): Bacteria > Acidobacteriota > Terriglobia > Versatilivoradales > Versatilivoraceae > JBFMEW01. Next base: position 47,067 of record JBFMEW010000034.1, read on the forward strand.
CGCCGCGGCATTCAACACACCCATCGCAGCAGTAACCTTCACGTTGGAAGAGATTCTGGGCAGCACCTCGGCCAGATCGCTGGGCTCGATCGTGATTGCCTCAGTCATCGCCGCCGTCATTGAACGTTCGATGCTGGGCGATCAGTCCATCTTCAACGTCCCCGACTACCGATTGAACGCACCCGAAGAGCTGCTTTTCTATGCCCTGGTTGGAGTGGTCGCCGGCCTGGCCGCAGCCGCCTTTAATCGAGGATTGCTGCGCCTTAGGCAGGCTTTTCTCGAACAACGATCCGTTCCAGCCTGGGCTACTCCTGGTGTGGGGGGACTTGTGGTGGGCGTCTTGGGCCTCGCGGGACTTTTTCTGACCGGTTCATCCAGCGTGTTTGGGGTCGGATACAGTCAGCTCTCGGTTGAACTCCAAGGCACGCTTCCCCTGGGTATGCTGGTGATCCTAGGCACTCTCAAGTTGGCCGCCACCGTCGTCTCCTATGCTTCCGGCTCATCTGGAGGAATTTTTGGCCCATCGCTGTATATCGGGGGAATGCTTGGGGGGGCGGTAGGACTGATTACCCAGCTCGTTCTCCACGATGCGCATACCGCGGCCGGCGCGTTTGCCCTGGTCGGCATGGGAGCCATGTTTGCCGGAGTGGTCCGGGCTCCCGTGACTTCCATCATCATCATCTTTGAGATGACCAACAATTACTCCCTCATTCTGCCGCTGATGGTAGCCAACATTCTGGGCTATGTGCTGGCTTCCAAGTTCGATCCGACGCCGATCTATGACGCTTTATTGAAACAGGATGGCATTCACCTTCCACAGGAGCAAAGGCACATCTTAAAGGAGATGGCCGTTAGCTCGGCGATGAGTCGCGAGGTCGTTACGGTCTCAGACTCCCTCACCGTCTCGCAGGCCTTCGCCCATGTTCAGACCTTGCCCGTCCATCATCACGCTTACCCCGTAGTGGACAAAGAGGGCAGACTTGCCGGGATGTTTACTTTCAACGACCTCAAGCGAGCGCTGGCCGCGGGCCGCGGAAACGCGAGTGTCACGCAGGCCGCCAGCCGCAACCTGGTCCATGCCCACCCGGATCACACTCTGGATACCGTCATGATCAAACTGGGACGCTGGGGAGTGTCTCAATTACCGGTCGTCAGCCGGAAAGACAGCCGCCGCTTGTTGGGAATCATCACGCTGCACGACGTGGCCGAAAGCCTGGGCCGGCAGGCCAAAAGCGGTGAGGAAGTCGTGCTTCCAAGAATCGAAGAAACATCCACCAACTAGTTTTGACGATGCTCTAGTCACGGGTTCGACTTGCAGAACATTTAAAAAGCACCCAGCCCCCAGGTAATAGGACTGCTTCCGCATCACCGATTCGGTTCGCGTAATTCAAGTTGGCTCCCATACGGGATTCGGGCTGTACGAATCGAAAGAAGAAAACCTGCCACATCTCCGTGTAATCACGAATATCATACCCCCTGAACATGGGGTTGCCGCTCAGCGTCACAGTGCGGGTGACTCCTTGGTGGGTTTTCTGCCGTTGCAAGGTGAGCAGTTCCGGGAAGTACTCGCGCGGTGATTCAACAGTGGGCCATGCCTGCCCTACCCTAGTTTTCAACTCCTCCCTGATCAAATTTTCGAAGGCCCTTCTGACCAAGTCTCTGGCCTCGGCATCACTCACATGCGTCCCGCGTGACCTTAGCAGTCTTTGGATCTGGCTGGGATCGAGCCACTCGAAGCGGGGGCTTTCGAGAATGAACACCTCCCCTTCATACCCTTCGAGGAACGACTTCCGAACCGGCATTACACTTTGAAACGGCATTCCAGTGTAGAACCTGAGGATCAGGTTGTCGCCAGCATCGGCATACAGGCGGGTGCCAGGCGGGATCCCCAGCTCTCGAAAGTGATCGATGAGCTGGAAGACGGGGGGATCGTCGAGACTGGCTTCGGGCCACCAGAGTGTCGTCTTTCCGGACCAGGCCAGCAACGCTACGAGCATGGTGGCAGCCAGCAGTGAGGATCGTCGGGGGGAGATGACCCGGGCTACGGCGGCAGAAAACATGGCGCCGAACAAGATTGAAGGAACTAACAGCACCAAAGTCAGCCGTGAGTAAAAAAAGCTAGCGGCAGGAACAAAGCACACGAACGAAACAAAGGCGATGCATACCCATGCTGCCAGAAAAAAGAATGTTCCTCGGTATGGCAGAAAAGGTTCAATAAACCGGTGTGAGATCTTTTCCCGGAAGTAAGCGGCAACTAATAGCCATACGAGGGTGGCGCCTGCAAGCAATACGTAGGGCCACCGTTCCATGGGATAGCGTAGGATCTCATGCACCGAAAGGAGAGAACGTGCCATGGGGCGGTCGACCACCGCTGTAATGAAGCCTGTCCATAACATCCATGGCAGGACCCCAGCCGTTACGACGCCGACGCCTGTCGCCAGTTTCATCCCGATTTGGGAATGTGCCAGCATGAAGGGCACGACGAGCAGCGACACCGTACCGACAATCAGGAAGGCTAGCAGATTCGTGTGAAAGAGCAGGATCAACGAGCCGGCGGCCAACATGAAGTCGCGCCATCGACCCCGTTTGAGAATGAGGCACATCAGCAAACAGCAAAGCGTCATAATGGCTAGTGTCGCAGAATAGTACCGCGCCTGTCGGGCGTACATGATGGTGGTGGTGCTGACGGTCGCGGCCGATATGACTGCCCAGGCGCAATCGAGCCCATAAACTTGCCTTGCAACAAAGAAAACCAGCGCGAGAAAAACAGCACCCCACAACAGCGCGGGAATGCGGGCCGCCCGAGTGCGACGACGCATCTCTTCCTGTGAATAGCGCGGCCTCAAGGTGGGATCCCTGTCAGGAACGATTTCGTTAAGTAGAAAGCTGGCGGCCACTCCATAGAGCGGTAACCACCCATGATAGATAGCCAAACCCTTGTCAGAATAGCTGGTGTCTCTAAACTCGTACTCTTTACTTTCAGGCCAAGAGCGAGTCAGAGTGTTCTCAAAGATCGGCAGACCCAAGTAGTGATCACTTGGGATACCGCGCTGCAGGATGGTTAGAGCGTTGATGCTGGTTTCCGCTTCATCCACCCAAAGCGGAGGGTCGCTCATTCGCCAGGCTCGGACGGCAACACCATAGACTAGAATCAGACCAAGAATCACCCATTCCCGCCGACCCAGAATCGCCGGTTTGGGCCAGCAGGGGGCCTTACCAACCGAGGTATTCGAGATCTTTTCAAGTTGCTCAGAAGCAGTTGACACTAGAAATCACCACAGTCAGAACACCAATTTTATCGCTCATGAAACCTTAACAGGAACCAGAGCAAGAACAAGCAGTTTAATGACCAGGATGGAAGCATACTTGAAAGTTGTGGGCAGGACTGGATTGTGCTGTCCACCCAAAATAGCGATGTCCGACGGTCACCAAAGTAGAAATGTCGTGTCTGCAAGTATCAGCACCCCGGCAGGTGCAGTCGCTTGATCTCACCTTTGATCCTTAGTAACCCCTCTCCGTCCAACCTATTCTTCTTTCGAAAAAGCCAACAGAGTGGATCCCTTCAAGAGGACATTTCTACTTTGGCCAAACCGGACATTATCATTTCGGGCCGACGGTTTTCATCAAAAGAAAAAAAGACCTGTCTGCTCCAATTCGATCAACAGAAGATGTCTTATCTACATTTGTCACAGAGCACCTTCTGTTAGAGTTATGGCGACATCAGAGCGGTTCGTTAGGTAACAGGCGGCGTCGGGTTTCCCCTAGCAAAGCGCAGGCCTTGAAGGCCGGGGACTCTTTACCTCCCTGTCAGGCTGCTTTATGATTAGTGAGATCTGCAAGAGACTCCTCCGGAGAAGGAAAACGTGCCGCAGACCCTGAATCAACCTGATGTTGCGGGGCAATCCGCAGAGCAGCTGGAACCCCTCTACCACGTGGTCTTGCTGAACGACGACGATCACACCTACGATTACGTGATCGAGATGCTCCAAAAGATCTTTTGCTTCTCGTGGCAGCAGGCTTACGAGCATGCGGTGGAGGTCGACACCATGGAGAGAACGATCCTCATCACCTGCTCACTTCAAGAGGCGGAGTTTGCCCGCGATCAGATTCACGCGTTCGGTCCCGATCCCCGCCTTCCCCGCTCCAAAGGACCGATGGCAGCCGTGATCGAACCGGCTGCGGAACCGGCGCACTGACGACTCCAGACCCTCCTCCCGAAAAGGATTTAGTTGAATGTGGAGCCCCCTGGTCCTCCGGTATTTTGAACTGTGGTTGAGCCTGGTTTCTGGTCTCGAGCCGGGCTCTCGCCGACAATGAAACCAGAATGAGGCTGCTGCTATCAGGAGTAACCGGCTATATCGGATCGCGCTTGTTGACTCGACTAACGTCACGCGGTCATGAGGTGGTGTGTCTGGTCCGCGACCTGGCGCGGGTTCCAGCCCAAACGAGTCCTGCCGTCCGATTCGTCCAAGGAGATGTTCTCCAATCTGACGGCCTTCAGGAGGCCATGAAGGGAGTACAGGCTGCCTATTATCTGATCCACTCCATGAACGCCGGCGCCGAGTTCGAAAAGAGAGACCGGCTGGCAGCCCGTAACTTCGCTGAAGCGGCCCGTCAGGCTGGAGTCGAGCGGGTCATGTATCTGGGCGGATTGGGCGCACCCGAAAGTAGGCTGTCCCGGCATTTGAAGAGCCGCCAGGAGACGGGCGATCTGCTCCGCGAGTTCGGGCCACCGGTTACCGAATTTCGCGCCGCCATCATTGTGGGCTCAGGCAGCGTCTCTTTTGAAATGATTCGCTATCTGACCGAGCGTATCCCGATCATGATCTGTCCCAGTTGGGTCAAGACACGCTGCCAGCCCATCGCCATCCGGGATGTTCTGTCTTATCTGGTGGCGGCACTGGAACAGCCGGAGTCCATAGGACAGGTTATCGACATCGGAGGAGCTACGATCGAGACCTATGGCAGCATGATGCTGACCTACGCTGAGCTTCGTGGGCTTCGCAGATACCTATTGCATGTCCCTTTCTTGACCCCCAAGTTGTCGTCCTATTGGGTAGACCTGGTAACGCCTATCCCTGCCTCGATTTGTCGGCCCCTGATTCAAGGCCTCAAGAACGAGGTGATTTGCCTCAACGATCGGGCCCGAGAACTCTTCCCCTCAATCCACCCCATGGAGTATCGAGAAGCAGTTCGGTTGGCACTGCAGCGACTCAGTGCCGGCACGTTGGAGAGTGTTTGGTCCGGATCCTTTTCTTCCACTGAAGACCGCACGCCACCCCAAGTTCGACTCCTAACCACTGAAGGCATGGTCATCGAAGTCAGGGAGTCGATCGTCGAGGCGTCCGGCCAAACTCTGTTTCAGGTGTTTTCGCAAGTCGGAGGAGAACGGGGATGGTTCTATGGAGATTGGCTCTGGCGGGTGCGGGCAGGTCTGGACCGTCTGTTGGGAGGTGTCGGCATGCGTCGCGGGCGGCGAGACCCCCGGGTCTTGCGACCGGGCGACCCGGTTGACTTTTGGCGTGTCGAAGCTGTCGAGCCGGATCGTCTAATCCGCCTGCGCGCGGAAATGAAACTACCCGGCCGGGCCTGGCTTCAGTTTGAGTCCCTCTCTGGTCAAGACCGTCCAACGCGCTTTCGATCAACGGCTTATTTCGAACCGCGTGGACTGGCAGGTCATCTGTATTGGTGGGCCCTGTACCCGCTCCACATGCTCATCTTCGCCGGTTTAAACCGGAACATCGCCTGGGCCGCTGAAAGACAACACGCGGCTTCGTCAAGCTGAGTCCAGCTTGGCGGCTCCAGTGGCGTCTTTGAGCCTCCCCGCCCTCCCAGACTTGACCACACTCCGAGCGTTGGGACACCAGCCAGCTGGACCCACCAGCCGTACCCTTTACATTTTCTTATTTCGAGAACAAGGACCTGCCTTGCATGGCGGGAGGAATGTCGTGGCCCGCGGCGTCCAGCAGGGTGGGAGCCATGTCCAACAGGTGAGCCTGTTGCACTTCCCCGTGTAGGGGACGTCCGGGCACAGAGAGAACAAAAGCACCGAACTGAGCGTGATTGCAGGCGTCAGGGCCGGTGTCGTTTTCTTGAATATGCAAGGTGGGACGACCGATGCTACCGATGGATCTCCAGTACAATCCTCCAAAGTGGACAACAAGATCCGGGGCGACGTTTCGTACGGCTTTGTAGATCTCTTCCGGCTTGAAGACCAGGCTTCCCATGGGCTGTCCCCGATCGTCGGCAATGGCCTCCAGCGCAGCCTTGACCTCATCCCGAAACCGTTCGTAATCTCCGGCCTCGATCACCCCGTTCGGTTCCCGACCCTTGACGTTCAGAAACACTCTGGCATAGTAGCCACCTTCGCTCCACACCCGGGTTTTGCTCCAATCGACTTCCAGCTTTGCGAAGGGCGTCACTTCCTCTGGATACTCGCGAAGCACCAACCAGCCCTGTCGAATGAGCCACTCGTTGACGCAGAATCCCCCCTCCAGGCGTTGGGCCCCGTGGTCCGAGACCACCAGCACGGTGGTGTCCTCGCTGAGGAGAGCCAGCAGTTTGCCGATCTCGTCATCCAGATACAGGTAATAGTCTCGGATGACCTCTTGATACGGGTTCCCGGCCTCATACTGCCTGTGCTGAGGATCGTGATATTGCCAGAAGCCGTGATGAATGCGGTCCAGACCGATCTCCACAAACTGGAGGTAATCCCACTGGGTGTGCTTCATTAAGTGCCGGATCACTTCGAAATGCTTTCGACTCATCGCGTAGATTTCATCCTTCAACCAGTCTTTGCGGTCCGTTCGAAAATCCTTCACGTCCACAGGATAGTCTCCAACCATCTGATGGATTTCCCGGCCGACTTCCGGCGGAAAGGTGTATTCATTGCGACCCGGATCGGGAGTCAGAAAGCAACCTATGCAGACCCCATTGACCTGACGCGGGGGATAGGACGGAGGCACACCGATCACATGGGTCCTTCCTCCACGACGCGCGATCTGGTCCCAAATCGCGAGGTGGGGGATCGACTGAGACGTCACAAAGCCCAAGCCGCTGTAGGAGTGGTCCTTTCGGTTCCGGAAGCCGTAGACGCCCAGCCTGCCCGGATCCTGGCTAGTGGACAGGCACATCCAAGCCGGCACCGTAATGGGGGGAATGACGCTCTCCAGGCGGCCGTAGCAACCTTGAGCCATCAGGCGTCGCACGTGGCTGAGCCGTTCGTCTCCGAAGAGCAATTCGGGGGCAGCGCAATCGAGACCGATAACAAGTGTCTTCATCGTAGTCAAGCCCCTCTGAGAACCACATCCATCCGCTAAGCCATCCCGCCGGCAACATGACAAACGACTACAGCTGAACCTTGAAAAGGCCTTTCAGTGCGAAAGCAAAAGCGGTCGATGCGACAAAGAAAACCGCCAGCCAGTGAATCTGCCACCCGAGCAAATCGATGGAGCGCTGGGGGTAGGCGACCGTGATTTCCTCCACCGGCACGGACTCCGAAAGGACAGGCTCCCCTGGGTGGAGGAGCCGAGCCCAGAGGCCTCCGCGGACCCGCGATGGAGTCAGCTGTCGAAGATCGGACCCTGCCGCGACCGATTTCGTGACGGGCTGATCTCCCACACTGAAATTGAGCTGATGGACCCCAGCTTCGACAACACGGACACTCCATTCAGTGGTGCCCTCGTCAAGCAATCGCAAAGCGGGAGTCTCCACGCTAACCCCGGGAGAAGGTGCCAGCTTAACAAGCTTAAGCGAAGAAGAATCCGAGTCCTGGAGCTTCACCGACACGATGACCGATTCTCCGGGTTTCAGCGAACGATGGCCAAACCAGGCGTCCAGGTGAAGCAACAGAATACCCAGCGGAAGGATGAGCCACAGGAGAGGCCGCAGTCCAAACTTGAGATACAGCAGGTTCTGGTAGAAGACGCTCTTGAACGAGTTCCATTGAACAGCCGGGAATTCCTTAAACAGACGGATCTCGATGAGATGAGCCTGGATGCGCTTCTTGGCGCCCTCGATTCCCGGCTGGTTCGAGGTGAAGCGAAACAACACGAGGGCAAAGATTCCCGTGGCGAGCGACATCATCAACAGGGGCCAGAGCGGGGACAACCCGGCAAAGAGACCAAAAACCAGACTCAACGAGCCGTCTACGCCCCCCTGAAAAGTCGAAATAACCGAACCCATGCGCTACTCGATGTAACCCAGTCCTTTCAAGCGCCGGGCGACTTCCTCTTCATCGGCCTGACTCTGATTTCCGCCGGCACCCGAAGCCCTCAGCTCCTTCTCCAACACATGACTCACGTACTCTTCTACTGAACTGAATCCCAGCACTTCAGCTTGCTTGCGGCAGCGATTCAGCAGTTCCTCGTCAATCTTGATTTTTGAACCAAACATGAATTCATCCCCCATGCTGAGTGTGCCGAATTCCGAGGCCCCGAAGGGCTGGAGACATCCGCGGTCCGCCGGCACCCGATGTCCACCGATGGCCCGTCTCGATCGACAAGCGCAAGGACCTGTTTTCGATCGCACAGACCTCGAGCATCCGGCTTCAGAATACGTTGGCTCCGACCATCGATGATTCCCGCGCGATGCCATACTCCGCCAGTAAGGTGGGAGCCAGATCGAACAAGGCTGGAGACTGGCTTTGAATCTTCCGGTTGGAAATCAGAATTCCGGGTACGAAGTCGGCGAGGATCAGGTGATCTCCGCTCCACTTTTCATTGTTGTCTCGAAACAGTTCCCGCGGAAACTTACCTAGTGTGGTTTCCCACGAAGCACGATAGCTTGAATTATAGCCGATGATCAAATCCGGAGCTTCTTTCAAGAACGGCCCGGAGTAGATCTCCTCCGCGCGATAAACCTTGGTGACCACAGGCTCACCATTATTGGGATCTTTTAGGTTCAGAAGCTTGGTGGTAAGCTCCGCCAGCAACGATTCCCTCTCCTTGCCCGGCTCCACGATGCCCTGCCTTTCCCTGCCCTTCAGGTTGACGTAGAGGCCATTGAACCCCAGCCCGTAGGCCCGAGTATTAGCCCAATCCACGTTGTTCAGCATGGATCCTTCCGAAAAATCCAGAAGGGAGACGTACCCGTTCATGCGCAACCAGGAGTTGAGATGAAAAGCCCGATAGAACGGCGCAAACCCATGATCCGAGAGCACCAGCAGGGTTGCCTGATTTCCGATTCGCTTTCGCACCCGGCCCAAGACGGAGTCCATTTCCCGATAGGTCTGTTCGATCACTTTAGAATAGGCTTGAGTCTCGTGAGCCGGATGGCGTTCATCCATGGTCCGCCAAAACATGTGACCCAGTTGGTCAACTCGACCGAAGTAAAAGAACAACACTCCTGATTGGAAGCGCGCTAGTTCGTAATCCAGCATTTTTACTTCTTCTTCAAAGACCAACCGCGTCTGCTGCAGGAACTCCCCGTCGTCCAGAATCGCCGCCGAAAGCGCTTTGGTATCCTCTGGGATCCCTTGCGTGTAAAACAGGCCGATCGCCTCACACAGTTCCTCGCTGTACGCTTCCGGACTGGAAATGGGCAAAGCCGGAGCGGAAGGGTCCAGATTGACCGGGCTGACGTACAACTTGAATTGCGGATGGACTTCCTTCAGGTAAAAGCGGCAGATCCCCTCCACACTTTGTAAAAGCGGAATCACATCGAACCGCACTTTGACCCAGTCACTCCAGGACTTTTCCTTCAGCAGAATCTGCTGGTCCTGAATTTGAATCTTGGCGACAGGATTTTCAGAATCAATCAGGACGGTGAAGTCCGCGTAAGTTCTCGGGTGGTCCTTACGGAAGGTGTTGGGAGGCCCGGGAATTCGTGCCTCGATCCGCTGGTTAATGCGCTGGACCGCAAAAGCTTCTCCGCCCGAGAGGCCCTCATAGCGACCGATCGGTTCCTCCGTGAAATAGGAGAAAGTGCCGTAGGTCCCCTGCACGTCGGGCGTTCCCATTCCTGACAACTGGCGGGCTTTGGTCTTGACGGGTGGGAAGTTTGCCGGAATCCTGAAGACTGTGACGGGAACGCCGTGCTCCCGCAAAATCTCCCAGAAGGCCCTGCCCCGTCGCAGCAGGTGCACTTGTCCACCAGATAAGGGAATTCGCCAATCTCCCAAGCTCAACACGCGGGAAGGCTCTTCCGTTCGGGCAGTCGAGAAATAAGCCTCCATGGTCTTCGGGTCACGGTGAATGAAGTCGAAGATCCCGTGCCCTCCCGGGTTCATGCCGGTGATGAAGTTCGACCAGGCCACGGGGCTCTGCGGAGGCATGCTGGTCTGGAGTGGCTTGAAATCGCCCTCCGCGATCAGCTTTTCAAAGTTGGGCAGCTTGCCCTCGTTAACTAGGCGGCCCAGGATCTTGGGATCCATCCCGTCAATCCCCAGGACCATGATCTTCTTCTTGCCTGGATCGACTGCACCCGTCCTGGAAGCGCAACTAGATTGGAAAATCGCGACCAGCAGGAACAAGCCCACCCAGACGCGCGGATTTGAGGAGACAAGACCCATAAACATTACTCACAGTATACCAATGTCTGGATCCAAGTAGGGTCACGAACAGCGAGTCTCGATTGTCGTCGGTTCTCGTGGAGTTCTGCCAACTTAGCTCGCCGGCTCACCGAACAATGTTCGTGGAGCCTGTGTCTTGAAAGTCACTTGCGGAGCAGTCAGGCACAACGAGTTCAAGTGAATCTCACTTATCCTCTGGCCATGAGAAGTTTTATGATGCCAATCTCAAGGATCCCACGGACTCGCGGGGTCTAGCGAGCTAAGCAAGTTTTGGTGATCGAAGTTGACACGGGTACAGCCACACTCATCCTCACGTGCGACTGCTCAATCAGCGGGGAAGGGTCTGCGTTGGATTGCTCACGGCTTCAGCGCACTGGGATTGAGCGATCGTGCCATCCTGTCACGAGAGTTCATCGTTTACGATGCCCTCTATGCCGAATGTCAGCGCCGACTATGCGGAGAGCCTAAATAATGATCGCCTCCGCTGAACATGGCTATCGGGATTTTTCTATTCGGCAAGCTGGAGTCTGTCGGCCCGCCTATTTCATGGTAAAGCGATCCTTGGCTGCCGCCGCTGCCGTGGCGGCGATTCTCCTTCTCAGAGCGTCCGCCTATCCCCAGCCTGGCAAAGCCGGCCATCGGATCGAGGGAAAGCTGGTGGATCCCTCCAACAGCGCCGTTCCCAGGGCTAGGCTCGTGCTACGGGGCCCATCAGGGAACCAGGCCTGCGAGAGTTCCGGAGACGGAAGCTTCCAGTTCTTGGGTTTGCTACCCGGAAGATACCGCGTGCAAACGATGGTCCCAGGCTTTTCCCCCGTAGATCGGGAAGTCGATCTCCGGACCCGGTTTCTGCAAAGGCTGGTCATTCGGTTGACACTGGCGGCGATTAAGGAAGAAATTTCCGTTTCGGACAACCCGAAGCGGTTGACATCGGACGTCACGAAGAATCGGAATGCGATCTCCGTTGAGCAGGGGCTGCTCGAGGCTTTACCGATCCTGGACCTGGATCCGATCGCCGCCTTGTCGCGATTCCTGGATGCGTCCAATCCCGATAGTGGGGCCTCTCTGATTGTTGACGGGATGGAAGCCCGCAATGTCGGGGTGACAGCCTCGGCCATTCAGGAAATCAAGATTAATGAAAACCCCTACACAGCTGAGTATCCGCGCTGGAGCCGCCGCCGCATCGAAGTGATCACAAAAAGCGCCACGGATCGCTACCACGGCACCTTCAACTTCCTATTCCGTGATCACCATTTGAACGCTCGGGATGCCTTTGCGGTGAAGCGTCCCCCCGAGCAACGCCGGGTTTTTGAAGGAAGCCTCTTTGGTCCCATGGGTTCCGGAAAACGAGCTTCCTTCTTGTTGTCAGGGTTGCGCGAAAGCGAGGATCTGCAGGCCGTGGTGTTCGCTCAAACCCCAAACGGGCTCATCGCTGCGAACGCACCGACTCCCCAGCAGAACACTTTTCTTTCGTTGCGGGTCAGCCATCAACCCACCGATCGCCACGCCATGTTCTGGCAAGTTAACTTTCAGGACCGCTGGCAGAACAACGTTGGAGTCGGCGGAACCGTGCTACCTGAGGCGGGAGCCCAGAGCCGCTTTCGGGAGGACGAGTTCATCTTCAACCACCGAGCCACGCTGACACCGCATCTCCTCAGCCAGTTTCGCATCCTGTTGGGACGGTATTGGGCACCCACCCGAAGCAACTTCGATCAGCCGCGCGTAGTGGTTGTGGATGCTTTCACAGGAGCAGGAGCGCAAGCCGACGCACTACGGACCGAGCTGCACACCTCCATGACCTGGCTCCTCACGCAAACTCTTGGCCGTCACATTCTAAAGTACGGGGTCAACGTGCCGGACTGGAGCCGTCGGGGCCTGAGCGACCGAACAAACCAACTTGGCACGTTTTCGTTTACATCACTGGAAGACTTTGGGCTCTCACAGCCGTTTGCGGCGGTGGTACAGGCTGGAGACCCGCGCCTTGTGTTTATCGAGAAGAACCTGGGAGCCTTCTTACAGGATGAATGGAAAATCAAAGAGAATCTGTCTATCGCCGTGGGCGTTCGCTATGACTGGCAGAATTACTTTGGGGATTCCAAAAACGTGGCACCCCGCCTGGCCTTTGCCTATGCACCAGCCCGAACAAGAGACTTTGTGATTCGGGGTGGGGCCGGCGTGTTCTATGACCGTTCGGGACCCGCCCCAATCTTTGACGTTCTTCGATACAACGGTTCACGGCTTCGCCGCTACCTCGTCAACAACCCGCCTTTCGAGGCATCCGGGGTCAGGACTTTGGTCTCGACGCTGCCGACCGGCCTCACCCGACTGGCAGAGGGAACCGAGTTGCCTGAACTGATTCAGTTCAATCTTGGAATGGAACACCAGCTCGCTGCGAAAACGGTGCTGGCGGTGAACTACGTTGGAACACGTGGCAGCCACCAGTTCCGCTCACGTGACGGAAATGCCCCACTCCCCCCTGCCTTTGCATTTCGTCCCAATTCACAAGTGAATGTCTTGCGAGTGATTGAGTCGGTCAGCCGTTTCGAGGGTAATGCCCTGGAGGTCACGATCACTGGGGACCTTGGTCCCAAGATATCAGGGCTGGCACAATACCTTTACGGAAAGACCGCCAGCGACACCGGTGGACTCAACTGGTTTCCTGCCGACAGTTTTGATCCAAGGGGGGAGTGGGGGCGGAGCGACAGCGACCGGCGCCAGCAGTTCAACCTGCTCGCTACCGGCAGATTTCACCCCTGGCTGAATCTGGGAACATCGGTGGGCCTGCTGTCGGGACCTCCCTTTAACATAACGACCGGGCACGACGACAATCGAGACGGGATGGCCAACGACCGACCGCCCGGTGTGAATCGCAACCAAGGTCGAGGACCTGGGGCGGCCGTGATAGACTTGCGCTGGTTTCGAGAATTGAGGCTCAATCCGTCGGCCCAAGAGAAGAGTCCCCTGTTAACCCTCTCAGTGGATGCCTTCAATCTGTTGAACCGGGTGAACTACCAGAACTACGTGGGAGCCCTCAGTTCCCCGTTCTTCGGGCAAGCCACAGGCTCACTGCCGCCCCGTCGAATTCAGCTGGGGCTGCGACTTCAATTTTAGGGGGGCAAGGAACCAGAGCTCAAAAGCCAGGCGGAGTCCGTGCGCCACATGCAATGGCAATCGGCAGAGCTCCGTTGGCCTCGGGTCCTAGCCTGGTCGAAGAAGACCTGCCGTCGCCGCGTGCGCAAGGGGTATGGAGTGGGGTGTCGCTGAGTCTTTAGACCGACCGAAATTTCTGGCCGTACTCAAACGCCAGGGCGTTGGTCGCGATGCGCACGATTTCATTGGGCGAGTAGGGCTTGGTCAAGACGTCATATACCCCGACCTGCAGCGCCTCAATCCACTCAGACTCCGTATACTGTTGGCTGACCAGAATCATTTGGGTTCCCACCTTTTGCCTGCGAATCCGTTGCAGAATCTCTTTCCAAAATCCCGGCTCGCCATCGGCATCGCAAATGACGAGATCCAGTTCCTCCAAAGGAATCGACTCGGAGCGGGCAGCCGAGGCGCTGATCACTTCAACTTGACAACCCAAGGTATGTAGAGACGCTCGCAACAGACGCTGGCAGGACGGATCGGAATCAATGCTGAGGACACGTTTTCCCGGATTAGATTTCTGGCTGCCTTTCAGAAGACGGAGCTCGAGGTGCATCGTGGAACCTCCCTTGGAATCGTTGGGTTAGGGTCGAAAAGACATTTCTCTTGCCTGCCGGTCAGGCGCAGGGGCGGGCGGCCTGGTGGGCCGCCGGCCGAAACGCGGCCGGCCAAACCGACCGGAGAGGCTCCGCCCTGCCCGCCAACACGATGAGTTCCTTGCGCCTGGCTCTGTCCGGGCGTCGCTGAGTCACGTGCCCACGCGACGTCCCCTCCCGACCGGAGGTCTGCAAAAGTGCGGTCAGCAGTTTCTTGCCTTTGTGAATCCGGGTCGCAACAGTCTTGATCGGAATGTGAAGTCTTTCTGCGATCTTTCGATAGGAGAGTTCCTCGATCATCCGAAGCAACAGAGGGTGGCGATAGCAGGCCGGGATCTGGCCGATCAAGCGATGAATGACCTCGCGCGTCTCCTTCCACTGATACAAACTTTCGGGGTCCCCTTCCGTGCTGCAAACGCTGTTTTCAACCGATTCGTCCCAGTTGACCTGCAATGCCTTTCCTCGGCTTTCGGTGCTCTCTCTGCGGTACTTCTGATAGATCGTGAAGCGGGCCACCTGAAAGACGTAGGTGCTGAGTCGGCACTCCCCTCGAAAATCGTTTCTTCCAGACACCAGTTGAACATAGACGTCGTGAAGGGTATCTCGGCGGTCCTCTTCGTTACCGAAAGAACTCCGCAGCAGGGCCATGATGGGCCGTGAGTTCTTCAGGAAGTTTTCATAGAGCTCGCTGGCTGCTTTTCCATCGCCGGCACGCGCCTGTCGGAGCATCTCGAATTCGCCGGAAGAGCGAACGCTGGTCCGGGTGGACCGGCTTTGTGCGGCCAGTCCCAAGATCACGAGCGAATTGCGGTCCTGCAACACGGCACGGCTGGAAGCGCGGATGGACATCGGTATTCTCCAAAACAGTGAAGTCAGCAAAGCTCGAGTGATGAAGGGCTGGGACCGCTCCTGCTGCAGCCAAAGAGAGAATACCGGGCAAAGCAGCAAATATTCCATCCGGCATATGCCGTATGCCAGCCCGTGTCCCACTGGGAACGGGCGCGGCGAGATTAACCTCAGCCACACAGAAGGCCCCTGCCGTTTCCAGCCGCTTCAGCCATGCCTCTCCCGGGGCTGTTGGCCTGGCACCCGAGTGCTCCGGGCGGTCCGACTCGCCAGGTCGGCCTGTCTGGAATAAACCGTTCCATTGCGGCGATTCAAAGGACGCAAGAATTGATCGACCCAAGCGAATGTTCGGCAGAACTCTTTCGCACGGTAATTACAGATGTCAGCGATCAACGATTCAATAAACGATGTATCCAGTCCAACGGTCAACGCCACGTTGACTCTCGCCCGATTCCCCACCTTGCAACCCTACCTTCAGGAGTCGGCTCACTTGAAAGAAACCTCTTGGAGGTGCTTTCAGGTGAGCCGGACGCCTGCCTTTCGGGTCGCCAGCTTGTCCCAACCAAGGCTGGCTGGCGCACCTGCCCAAATGGCAAGGGGAATCAGCGGGGTCGAGGTGTCTTGAGCCGCGGACAGCCGGCAAACTCGCGAGGAGGAGACCCTGTCATGGGACATCAAGATCAATCTAAAGCGGTAGCCGCTTTCACACCCCAGGGCCGCACAAGAGGCGGCCTCGGGCCTAGAAGACGATTTTTATTGGTCACGATAATCGGTCTAGCCTGGTCGTGGAATCTGCTGGCCGGTTCGGCTCTAATCAGCGCTGTGGAGTCCATCGGGATGACGGTGAGCGACGTGGAGCGGTCAGCTGAGTTCTATGCCAAGGTCCTGCACTTCGAGAAAGTGTCGGACGTAGAGGTTGCCGGACCCGATTACGAAACACTGCAAGGCGTTTTTGGCTTGCGGATGCGAATCGTGACTATGCGACTTGGGGATGAATTCATCGAGCTGACTGAGTACCTCGCGCCCCAGGGGCGTCCTTACCCTCCCGACACAAAGAGCAACGACCAGTGGTTCCAACACATCGCCATCATTACCAGCGACATGAATCAAGCCTACCGGCGGCTTCGCGAACACCGCGTGCGTCATGCCTCTTCCGGGCCACAGCGCCTGCCTGACTGGAATCCCAATGCGGGAGGCATCCAGGCCTTCTATTTTCGCGATCCAGACGGTCATTTTCTCGAAATCCTGCAATTTCCCGCCGGCAAAGGAGACCCCAAGTGGGCCCGTTCGGCCGGGCGGCTTTTCCTGGGAATCGACCATACTGCCATTGTGGTCATGGACACGGAGGTCAGCCTGCGTTACTACCGTGACGTACTCGGATTTCGGGTGGCCGGTGAGAGCGAGAACTACGGCACCGAACAGGAGCACCTGAACAATGTGTTCGGGGCCCGCCTGCGGATCACCGCGGTGAGGGCCGCGTCAGGCCCAGGCATCGAGTTTCTCGAATATCTGACGCCCCGGGACGGCCGTCCCTTGCCGTCCGATGCACGCGCCAATGACATTCTGCACTGGCAGGTTCGGTTGCAGTCAGGAGACCTGTCGGCTGCCGACAAGGCGCTTCGTCAGGAAAGGGCCCGTTTCATCTCTTCGGAACCCGTGACCACACCTCGTCCACACGCCAGCAAATCCCTGCTGGTCCGCGACCCCGATGGACATGCCCTCTTGTTGAGCCAATCCGGCATGCCGGAATAGTCGATCTTCCTTCACGGCGTTTGGGCTTGCCCAGAGTAAAATGGTGGCCTTGGGAATAGCTTGCGGCGAGCAAGGTATGCAATCTGAAAGGCGGCGGGTTTCGTGCCTGGGGATTGCCCGGGACCGGAAACAGGGTGTCTCCGCCCGAGAGTTTCCGGTTGGGACTTTCCGGCTGGATCGACCAGCTCGGCATCAGACTCATGATTTGATGGAAGGACACTGAGGTCCTCTTGCGTTTTGTCATCGTAGGGAATGGCGTGGCCGGGATCACGGCCGCGTTTAAAATTCGGGAAAGGGATCGGGAAGCTGCCATCACCGTCATCAGTGGCGAGAGCGAGTATTTCTTTTCGCGGACGGCCTTGATGTACAGCTTTATGGATCGCCTTTCCCTGCGAGATCTGGAGCCCTATGAACGCCGGGTGTACGACCAGCAACGAATCGCGCGAGTTGGTGAGTGGGTCGTAGACCTCGACGCCGGGGCGCATGTCTTGACGCTGCGGTCCGGCCATAAAGTGCCCTACGATCGTTTGTTGCTGGCCACGGGATCGAGTCCCAATCGCGTCCCCTGGTCCGGGCTGGAAGCTGCCCGAGAAGGGGTAGTGCATTTTGTCTCCTTGCAGGATCTAGAACGATGTGAACGGCTCGTGCCTTCCACAGAACGGGCTATCGTGGTGGGGGGTGGCCTGATCGGCGTTGAACTGGTCGAGTGTCTCCGCTTTCACGGGCGAGAGGTCACCTTCCTAATCCTCGAGCCTTATTACTGGCCCGTGGCTCTGGGGGGACTGGAAGCGGGGATGATCTCCGATCATATCCGCCGCCACGGTGTGGACCTCCGGCTTGAGGAAGAGGTGGGGGAGGTCCTGTCCGATTCCAGCGGAAGAGTCACTGGAGTCCGCACCGTCAAAGGAAATGAGTATGTGGGACAGCTGCTGGGCATCTGCATCGGGGTCCATCCCACAATAGAGTGGTTGCGATCGGTCAAAACACCGCCTCGAATCGGCCGAGGAATTCAGGTGACGCCAGACTTCCGGACCTCACTTCCCGATGTCTGGGCCGCCGGTGATTGTGCGGAAATTCAGCCCAACGGCGATCACACTTTTGTGGAACAGATCTGGTATTCGGCGAAGCGCCAGGGTGAGTTGGCGGCCCGGGCCATGCTCGGAGATTCGGTGGACTATCGTCCACCGATCTTCTTCAACAGCTCCAAATTCTTCGAGATTGAATACACGACCGTGGGGATCGTAACCCGAGCTCCTACCGGTGCCGTTGACTTCTACAGCCGTCTTCCAGGACGGGAAGTGAGCATCCGCGTGGTGGAACACGAAGGAGCTGTCATCGGATTCAACATGTTGGGTTCCCGATGGAATCACAATGTGCTGGAAGCCTGGATTGCGGAGCGGCGAAATCTGGACTACGTCATGAAACGCTTGCCGGAAGCCCAGTTCGACGTCGAGTTTGGGCAACAGGATCTTTCGTCAGTCCTGTCGGATTACGCGGCCTACCGGCGTGCTCGTTCGTGAGTCCGGGTACCGAATGCCCCGACAGGCTGGGTGGCTCCAGGACTCTAAGACCGTTCTTAATTGAGGTCAGAGGATGATTAAAGAGGGGCGACTAAATCGGCTGAAGCACGATGTGACGCATCGGGGAGTGAGCGCCTGGATGCTCAGTCTTCTGCTGACGGCCTTCTACCTGGTGCTGTATTTCACGGAAGCCTTCGGCCCCGTGGGCCGCTGGCTGGGGCTGGGCGACAAATGGGGCTTTTACGGCTTGCTCTATACCATGGCCATTGTCGCAGGTGGCATTCATGTGATTCGCAAATACCGTCACAACCGCTACCAGGTGGTGCGCACAAGTGTTGTCATCTTCGTTCAGGTCGTTTTCGCCTTTTCGATTCCGCAGATCCTGAAGTTCTTCCATCAGCCCGAGCTCTACTTCAGTTACCTCTGGCCGCTTAAGTTTGACTACTTTGTCCCGAGCACGATCTTTCAGATGCCCCTTGCTTTCATTCTCTACAGCTTCCTGGGTTCCGTTCTGATGGTACCGCTGTTGGGCCTCTTGTTCGGGAAACGCTGGTATTGTTCCTGGGTTTGCGGCTGCGGAGGGCTGGCCAACACGGCCGGCGATCCCCTGCGTCATCTCACGAGCAAATCCCATGCTGCCTGGAGGTTCGAACGCATCGCCATCCATACTGTTTTGGCCGTTTGCCTGGCGCTTACAGCACTGCTGTTTGCCACCTGGGGAGTAGGAGGCCAGTATCCTCAACTCGCGCACTGGACCTATCGTTTCCAGCATCTTTACGGATTGATCGTCATCACCATGCTTTCCGGGGTGGTGGGAGTGGGGCTCTATCCCCTGGGAGGAACACGAATCTGGTGTCGGAATTTCTGTCCCATGGCCGCGATGCTGGGTTTGGTTCAGAAGTTCGGTCGCTTCCGTATCGCCGTCAAACGAGACATGTGCATCTCCTGTGGGCTTTGCAGCAAATACTGCGAGATGGGAATCGACGTGCGCTCTTATGCTCAGTCCAACACCAGCTTTGCTCGAGCGAGCTGTGTCGGCTGCGGGTTGTGTGCGGAGGTCTGCCCTCGCGGCGTGTTAAAACTGGAGAATGTGACCAGACGGGATCCTCAGGAAACGATGCTCATCCAGATCTCGAGCGTCCAGCGATGACACTCGGTCATTGGAGGCTTGACTCACCGGCCCGGTAAAACCGATCCTATTGTCCGCAGCCCTGGAAACAGTACTGGGGCGTAGAAGGACCTTGGCAAGGGCGAAGAAACTCATCTCAGCCGGACGGGTTATTGTCAGCTCTTTTCCTCTCTCCGCCATCCAGTGATCCGCAGGGATGCAAACTATTTCAACTCCAGCCGGTGGCTTTTCGATGACTGCCCTCTGAACGCCTCATGACCAAAGTCCAGTCGCTGTTCCTTCCCGGCCCTGCCGGGCGCATCGAAGCGCTCGTAAAGTTCGACAACGGAGACCCGCCGAGAGGCTTGGCGGTGATTTGCCATCCTCACCCGCTGCACCAGGGCACCATGCATAACAAGGTCGTCTTTGCCGTGGCGGATGCTTTCTTCCGTCTGGGTTGCGTGACTGTTCGGTTCAACTTTCGGGGCGTGGGGTTGAGTGCCGGAAGGTACGACCATGGCCGTGGAGAAATCGAAGACGCCCTGGCAGCAATCCGCTTCCTGCGGCAACTGCATCCCCACCTTCCCTGTCATGCAGCCGGTTTCTCATTCGGTGCCTGGATCGCCCTGGAGGTAGCCCGTCAGGAGACGGCACTGGCATCCTTGACCGCGGTGGCTCCGCCTTTCAGGCATTTCGAACCTGACTTTCTCCGGGAATTGTTTCTCCCCAAGCTCTTTTTGCAGGGAACCCAAGATGACATCTGCCCAACAGGTGACTTGTTGGAGCGGTATCCCGGTTTTGCCGAACCCAAGGAACTGGTCCTACTGGAAGGAGCAGGACATTTCTTTGGCAGACAGATTTCGGACCTGAAAGAAGCTATCCAAAGCCATCGCACCTTCCTGGGACTCTCCTAACGACACGCCACGGCGGCCCCGACCAGGCGTCCGACGAATCCGCCCCTACGACATTTACAGAGTGGAAATCCGGTTCTCCCGGGCATGCCTCAGGAATCGGCGTGGTCGTTCCCTGTCGGAGTCTTGCCAGTGACAATCCTTTGACCGGCCAGTCACATCAGTCCCCACCTTCGATTCCCCGGAATAAAAGCCGTGGGATTTCACCTTTAGCAATCGGGAGAAGCATCGAAAACGCTCGGGGCCACTGTGAATCGTGCGGAATTCAAAAAGGCGGATTGTCAAAAGGTGCTGATGCAGCTCGATTCCTATCTGAGCCACCAGCTCGCCGGAGCCGCCCTGCTGGAGATCGCCAATCATTTGGAGCACTGTCCCGAATGCCTTCAGGTCTGTCGGGCTCGTGGGGATCTGAAGATCCGATTGAAGAAAGCCTTAAATCGAGAGGCGGCACCGAATGATCTGAAGGACCAAATCTGGATGCGGATCCATCACGAGCGTCCGTGCTGGCTGAGACGACTGTTCAGGCTTCTGTGCCCTTAGCCGCGGTTTCTCCTGGTTCCTTCCCGAAACCTCGTATCGCAAGCCCTGCCACTGAAAAGTTCGAATTTCGTATCCCTTGGTTCGTTTGCCGCTCCTTCGATAATCCGCCATAATGCGCTCTTTGCCTGCCTGTTCTGGACTGAAACTCCAGTCCGGCGACTGGAGCCAGTCTGCGGTCTGCGTACGAGCCTCAACATGGGATGCCCTCTATTGGACAGCCGCAACCTGACAAGCGCCCTCGTGATTGTCCTCCTTTCGAGCGGGCCAATCAGCCTTTTGGGACAAGCGGTGGTCGGCAAGAGTTTGGGGTCCGGAACAGGACCTAGAGCCGATGGCTCACGCCAAGGAACGGCGGCGGATAGCCGTTCCGACTCAATGGTGGCGGGGGAATCATGTTCCCGGCGTGGCCGGCGAGTCGGATCAGAAGAGGACCTTCAACTCGAGCCCCGCCAACAGGCCCCCCTTCTCAAGCGGATGTGGCAAAACAGCCAAGTCGATGCCTCACCCGATACCCGGCCTGCTCCAACTCAACCTCCAGGTTCCGGATCGAAAGGTAGGCCGCTGCGCTGGCTTGATTTTGGATTGGAGCACCGGAGCCGGTATGAGGCCTATGACAAGAACTTTCGCAAGGATTTGCCCGGGAGCGACCAACAGCTGGCTCAGCGGACCCGAGTGTGGGTCGGAGTGAATACGCACAACCGGCCGCTTGGCTTTCTGGTCGAGCTGGAGGATGCCCGGGTCCACGCCACCGACGCACGGTTTCGGACGAACAGTTCCTATGTGAACACGCTGGATTTCCTTCAAATGCGGCTGGACATCAACCTCCAAAACCTCCTAGCCGGCGGTCCCCCGGCTTCGATCGAGGTGGGACGACTGACCATGGACTTCGGCAACAGACGGTTGATCGCCCGAAACAGGTTTCGCAACACGACCAATACCTTTGACGGCGTTTTGTGGAGCCTGGGAAAAGAAGATAGCCGTCAACTACGCGGCTTTGCGGTCAAGCCGGTTCGTCGTGAGACTCATAGACTGGATCGGTTTGATCCGCCGACTTGGTTTTGGGGCCTCGAGGCCGGAGACCACCGGCGCTCTGCCTTTCGGATCGAAATCTACTACTTTGGGCTTCATGGGAGAACGCCCAACTCCGATCTGATTCGACGCTTCACGACACTCGGTGGCCGCTTGTTCAAAGATCCCGCACTCGGAGCTTTCCACTACGAAGTGGAGTCGGCCTGGCAGTTCGGCGAAAATGCATCGCTCGACCACTTCGCCCACTTCCAGCATCTCCAGGGAGGGTATACTTTCCGTTCGAACTGGGTACCCGTCCTTGAAGGACTATTCGACTACGCAAGCGGCGACCGGGATCCGACCGATTCCAAAAGTGGGCAGTTCGTCCCCTTGTTCGGCTCCCGTCGGTCTGAACTGGGGCCCACCGGCATTTGGGGCCCCTTCTCCCGATCGAACAGTCTTGGACCCGGCTATCGACTCACCCTCTCGCCTTCCAAGAATGTCCGCGTGGGCGCAGCTCATCGGGCTTGGTGGCTGGCGCAGGCCCGTGACGAATGGGTGGGCTCCGGATTCCGCGACCCAGAGGGACAATCCGGACGATTTCTGGGAAACCAGGTGGAATCGTGGGTGCAGTGGCTGGCCAGCGACCACCTCTTGTTTGAAACCGGTGTCGCTCATCTTCAAAAAGGCCGGTTCGCTCGGAGCTTGCCGGATTCCCCAACAAACCACTCAACCTACTTCTATGCCGCCACCGAGCTGCATTTCTGAATAGGGCATTGGACTTCGTTGTCCCTTCTCTGCCGAGGAGATTTCAACCAGTCCAATGGTAAACTCAAGGAGTTGGTTTGTCCTCGGGGCTTCGCTTCGGGAACGAGCCCCACAGATTTCGCAGCCACTCAGCTCAACCGGATAGTCTTCTAAAAGCCAGAAACGGCGCTGGTCTCAGCGTGTACCGGGCGTGCGTGGGGGGAACAAGAGTAGGAATCCCTCCCCGAAGATGGGTCGTCCGCTCAAAGGAGAAACCGATGACATTCGAAATGGCGCTGGCCTTTACCATCCTGCTGGGCGGCTTGGTGGTTTTTGCACTGGAGCTGTTCCCGATCGACTTTGTCGCGTTCTCTCTGATGGCTTTGATTCTGGTGCTTGGACCGGTCTTGGGAGTCCCTCCAGAACAGGCCATCTCCGGCTTTAGCAACCCGGCCACGATCACCGTGCTGGCGATGTTCGTATTGAGCGGGGCCATTTACCATACCGGCCTCATCAACTTGCTGGCGCGCAAAATGGTGCGTCTTGCCGGGCCCAGCGAGTTCCGTCAACTGGCAGCCGTGATGCTGGTAGTCGGCCCCATTTCCTCCATCATCAACAACACGGCCGCTGTGGCGATTCTATTGCCATCCGTGATCACTCTGGCTCGAGAGCACAAGCGGGCGCCTTCCAAGCTTCTCATGCCGCTATCTTTTTTTTCGCAGCTGGCCGGGGTGATTACACTGATCGGTACGTCCACCAATATCCTGGCCAGCAACATCTCGCAGCGCCAGGGCTACGGTGCCTTCGGCATGTTTGAGTTCGCAGCGATCGGCCTGCTGGTGTTCGGGACCGGCTCCCTCTACATTTTCCTGGTCGGTCGCAGGCTGCTTCCCAGAAGGCCGTTCGAAGAGGAAATTGGAGATCGCTACCGGATTAAGGAATACCTGAGCGAGGCCATCGTCATGCCCGACTCGCCACTGGTTGGCAAGAAAGTGATGGACAGCCGGCTTCGCGAACAGTTCGACATCCATGTGTATGAAATTCTCCGTGGAGGAGAGAAACTCGAGCATCCGCTGGCCAACAAGCAACTGGAGGCCGGCGATATCCTGATGATCAACACCAACACCGAGAAGCTGCTCAAGATCAAGGACATCGAAGGCCTGGCCATTGCCCCCGAAGTCCGGTTTGCCCAAAAGGAGCTGAAGCGCGAGGATCGCCGGCTGCTGGAAGTGGTCATTGGGCCCAATTCCGATTTGATCGGAGGCACTCTGGCCAGCACGAACTTCCATTACCGGTACAGCTGCACCGTGATCGCCATTCAGAAGCACGGCGAGTTGATCGGCAGAAAGCCGGCCGTCATTCGAGACCGCTTAGGCAACGTTCGTCTCGAATTTGGAGACACGTTATTGCTGCGCGGCGCGTCGCTGGCCTTGGAACAGATTAAGCGCGAACCGGGTTTTATCGTAACGGAAGAAGTGCAGCTCAAATCGTTTCGAACCGAGAAGGCTCCTCTGGCGCTCGCCATCCTCGGCAGCGTGGTGGTGGTAGCCGCCTTGGGAATACCAATCCTGGTTACCTCAATCGTGGGCTGCGTTCTGATGGTCGTGACCGGCTGTTTGAAGGTCAATGAGCTGCACGAAGCGATCCGCTGGGATGTGATCCTCCTGCTGGCGGGCGTCATTCCGCTGGGATTGGCTTTGGAAAATACCGGGGGGGCTCACCTGCTGGCCACCTTGGCGTCGAAAACAGCCGAGTACGTGCCGCCCGTGGTGGTGGTGGGTGCTTTTTATGCCATCACCATGTTTCTGACCGAGTTGATCTCCAACAATGCCGCCGTGGTGGTCATGATGCCGGTGGCCGGCGCTTCGGCTCAGGCTCTGGGCCTGGATCCTAAGGCGCTGTTTCTGGCCATCATGTTTGCCGCCTCCACCAGCTTCTCGACCCCCGTGGGTTATCAAACCAACACCATGGTCTACGGACCGGGTGGCTACCGGTTTCTGGATTTCCTTCGCGTGGGCGGACCACTCAACATCCTGCTGGCCATCGTGACTCCCCTTTACATTTACTACGTGTGGGGCCTTTCACCGTCACCGTAGCGGGCAGAGAGCGGACGGGTCTCCGTCGCGGCCAGGCACGCGGCTCTTCTGTTCCGGGTCGCCACCAAGCGTTTCACGATTGTGGCGACTCTCCCCGACAGCGGAAGGCATGCAGGCTGGGTTGATTAGGGCTGCGACTCCCCGAGCGGCCGGGAGCGATTGGGATTGGGCGCCATGATCACCAGCAAGCAGAGGTTGGCGGCACCGTTGTTGGTGACGCCATGAGCCACGCCGGATTCGGCCAGCGCTGCCGTTTCCGGCCCCAAAACCCTCTCCTCCTCGCCGATCAGAAACGTGCCTGTCCCCTCCAGCACGTAGTAGATTTTGTCGGCTCCCTCGTGTTTGTGCGGTTTTTGAGACTGGCTTGGCAGCAGGCAGTAAAGATCACAGAAGAGATGGTCGGTTTCGAAGAAGTTGACCTTTTGCATCTTCTCCGAAGAAAAGCGCTTGGCCGGCAAAACGTCCACAAAGGGCATGGGTGTTTCTCCTAGGTGATATCCGCTCGGGTTCAGTCCTCGATTCTCGCCGCTGTGACGGCCTCGCGATACTCCAGCCACAAGACCGATGGATGATGAAACCCCGCCTCTTCGAGGATGCGCAGATCGCGCAAGACTGAGACCGGTTGGTCCCCGTCTCGAGTTTCAATGTGCCGCAGGAACTGGCGGGTTGAATCGGCATCGATGAATCGCGGGTCCTTCCCGGCGGCTCTTCGAACGATCCCGTCTACTCGCAGACGTTGGATCTGGTTTTCGAGCAACTGATCGTCGGCGGCAATGAGATCCGCGTTCAAAAACCAACCGCCCGGCCTGAGAAACGTCCGAACCCTCTCGAGCACATGGCGCTTCTCAGCCGGGTCCAGATGGTGCAAAGCGTAGGAGGAAAAAGCCAGAAAGCCGGTTTCGTCGGGACGGAGCAAGTCACCGAGTCCCCGGAAGTCGCCGAGACGGAAATCCGCTCGCGAAACTAGAGTCCCCAGCCGGACCTTGGCCAGGTCGATCATGGCCTGGGCACCGTCTACGCAAATGACCCGGCCCTTGGGAAACTCTTCCAGAAAGCGGTGCGTGAAATAGCCCGTCCCTGAGCCGAGGTCAAGTGCAACGAGCGGCTGCTGCCGATCAAAAGGAAGAATCTCCAGGGCCACCCTGGCCATCCTGGAACGGTTGGGATGCATCACCTCCATATCGCTGTCGTAGGAGGCGATTCGATCCGGCTCATCGTAGGCTTCGATACTCCGATTCATGGCTGGCTCCTCAGCTCGATTGACTCCGACTGCAGCATAGCATTTTCCATTGTAATGTGATCCCAAAGGATTTAGAATGCGTGGAACAAATATCATTACCGCAGTCGCTCTAAGTAAACCGGGCCTTTTATCAGGGCAGGATCATCCGGCGTGGGATCAGGAAGGAGGAATTGGTCCCGGCGACTGAGAGGGAGCGAAGCCATGAAGACTGTCAGGCAGTTGCTCAATGTGAAAGGGACGGAAGTCTATTCGGTCACACCTCAGACGTCCGTCTATGACGCGCTCAAGGTCATGGCAGACAAAAACGTTGGGGCTTTGCTGGTGCTCGACGACTCAGGCTTATTGGGTATTTTTTCCGAACGGGATTACGCCCGCAAAGTGATACTGAAGGGGAAGTCGTCCAAGGAAATGGTCGTGAGCGAAATCATGACCTCCAAGGTGGATTCCGTCAGCCCTGACGATTCCGTTCGCGCCTGCATGCAGCTGATGACCGAAAAGCATATCCGGCATGTGCCGGTCCTGGATGGCGGCCGGCTGGTTGGTTTGATCTCGATCGGAGACGTGGTGAAAGCCATCATTTCCGATCAGGAGTTCGTCATTGAGCAGCTGGAGCACTACATCGCCGGAGGAAGTTACTGAAAGCGGGGTAGCGTTCGCTCATTGCTGGAAGGACCCTACCTGTCGGAGGGGCTGGCTGCGCGAAAGGGTTCCCCGGTGTAAGCACGGGCAAGCCCTTCCTCCTCGGTTGAGCCCGTCCCGGCGAGCGACACAGCGCGGCAGGCGGCTGGGGCTTGCCCTTCTCCGGCTATAGGAGATCCAAAGGACTGCGAACACCCTGGCCACCCTCTGTGAAGAGGTCAAGCTCCTGGACCCGGTTCGGGAAGTCATCCGGTTGAGGCGTAGGGTAAATAAAGCTCTCCGCCGCGGCGGCGAAGGTGGCTGTGGTGAAACGCCTGGACGCGTTCCAGATGGCACCGCAAAGGTGCCTCCAGGTCCCCATGCTGACGCGATCCTTCTGTCCCTTCCCATCTCGCACGACGACCTGGTAATAACTGAAATCGAGATCCTTTACCCGCAAGCGGAGGCACTCCATCAGCCGCAGTCCGGCACCGTACAGCAGACTGGCCATCAGCCATTCCGTGTCTTTCAGGTGCGACAGGACCGCTTTAACCTCGGCGCGCGTCAAGACCAACGGGAGGCGTGACGGACGTTTCGCCCGCTCCACACCCTCGATTTCTCCCAACTCCTTCTTCACGACGTGGCGGTACAGGAAGCGTAGCGCGCTGAAGGCTTGGTTCTGCGTCGAGGCCGTGACGTTCTCACCACTAGCCAGGTGGTTTAAGCCTGAATTCCGAAGTTGAGATAAAGAAGGAGGCACTGTTTTGAACCAAGTCAGTTAATTTGGAGTGGGATATCGAATAACTGAGGAGGGACAAAACAGTGCGGGGAGAAATTAGCGCGATTTTCGGTGGAGGGAAAGTGGAATTGCGTCAGACGGTGAAGGCGGTGACACCGTTTGGGGGGCTGGTCGTTTTTTTGGAGTTTTTGCGGGAGGTAGGGTTTGCCGAGCAGGTGAAGGGTGCGATGCCGTTTGAGTTGAAGTCACCCAATGCGATTCCGGCGGTAGAGACCTTCACGGCGTTTGTGGTTTCGGTGGTGGTGGGAGCGAGACGGTTTGCCCAAGCCGGGCTGGTGAAAGCGGACAAAGCGTTGCACGGGGTACTGGGGCTGAGACGGTTTCCGACCGACGACACGATCCGGAATTTGTTCAAGCGATTCAATCAGGGAGCGGTGTATCGGTTTTACTCGGAGCTGTGGGAATGGCAGTTGAGGCGGCTGGAGCCACGGGTCGGCGGTTGGAGTTTGGACCTGGACTCAACGGTCTTTGAACGCTACGGTCGGCAGCAAGGGGCGCTGAGAGGGCACAATCCGAGAAAGCATGGACGACCGAGCCATCATCCGCTGCTGGCGGTAATGGCAGAGGCTCAGTTTGTGTTGCACGGATGGTTGCGCAGTGGCAACTGCAGTTCGGCACGAGGGGTGGTGGAGTTTTTGAAGGAAGGGCTGGAGTTGTTGGGGAGTAGGCACCGGATTCGGGTAGTGCGTGCGGACTCCGGGTTTTTCGACGACAAGCTGCTGAGCTTTCTGGAAGAGCGGGGACTGAGCTACATCGTGGTGGCGCGGATGACGCGCTGGCTGAAGCGGCAAGCAGCTCAGGTGCGGCAGTGGGCTGAGTTGGATGAGAACTACGCGGT
>JBFMEW010000035.1:0-74291 GCA_040753175.1 Acidobacteriota bacterium
CCTCGGCTTTAAAGAGGCTGTAAACACGGAGCAGGTTCTCAAGTAATAGCCAAAACCATAAACCCGGTTACAAGGGTGGGGCCAAATCAGATGATCAAAAGGGGCCAAACCAGATTGACGAAACCAGCAGAGTTTTCACTCCAGTTATACTGGTGTTACTGTTTTTTGCAGATGTCGCTTTTTGTATCCTTCATTTGTTCAACCGACTGTGGCTCTCTGGAAA
Organism: Acidobacteriota bacterium; assembly: GCA_040753175.1. GTDB lineage: Bacteria > Acidobacteriota > Terriglobia > Versatilivoradales > Versatilivoraceae > JBFMEW01. The sequence goes on from JBFMEW010000035.1 coordinate 224, forward strand.
CGAGCTCCTCCGTCTGGACACAGACGGGGGATATTCAGAACTGTTCCAATACATCAAGGAATACTGGATCGTCCTTGTGCTTTTCGCAGTGGCTTGGCGTACACGAGAAAAGATCTATGGCGCCTGGGCTCTCTTATTTGCCTATTTGCTGTGTGATGACGCACTGACTATTCACGAGAGAGTGGGAGAGGCATTCGCAAGGCACTGGAATAATGTTCATACCCTCGCCTTACGAGCGCAGGACCTCGGGGAGCTTGGGATGTCTGCAGTAAGTGGCTCTGTTTTCCTGGTGCTGATCGCGTATTTTTGTCTTCACTCCACTGAGAGCGCTAAGGAAGTCACAAAAGATCTGGCTTTGCTATTAGGACTACTCGTATTCTTCGGCGTCTTTGTTGACATGGTACATGTTGCCCTGCCGCTCAGGGGCATGAATCTCATTGAGGACGGTGGCGAAATGATCTCAATGAGCCTGATAACGAGCTACGTCGTGGATATGCTCGAGCAAAGGCATACCCCAGGACTGTTATGGCAATTAACCCGAGGAGTCCTGACAGCTCCCTGGGCCCGGTGCCCTGGAGAGCATGGCCGGACTTGAGCCAAAGGAGCCTTTTGAGTCCGCAGGAATAATAAGGTCAGAGGACACTTGGTAAACCTGGTGTGAGTTGTGGCAGGTTCTCAAGGAGTGGAAGTACAGCGAAATCTTGTGGTGTGCTCTGGTCTACGGGTCAACAACGAATCACCCCTACTACACCGCGAGGGAGGTCAGACTCATTGGCACTCACACTGGAACAAGCACGCGAAATGGGATGTCGCTATACCGAGGCATGGTGTTCTCACGTTCCAGAATCGGTGGCGTCTTTCTTTGCCGAAACTGGACGGATCGTCATCAACGACGGCCAGCCCCATGAAGGTCGCCAGGCCATCGCAGACATGGCCCGCGGCTTCTTCAGCGCTTTTCCCGATCTGATTGTCAAGATGGATGGCATTCGAACCTCAGGAGCAGATGCCGTATACCTATGGACCTTGCTGGGCACCCATACTGCACCGGATGGCACGGGGCATCGAGTCGAGGTCAGTGGCTGGGAGTGCTGGCGCCTGACCGACGGCGGTCTGGTTGCGGAATCAGCGGGATACTTCGATGCTGAGGACTACCAGCGACAGATGGCCGGAGGCTGACAGCTTTCCGGTCCGCCACAGCAAATCGCGGCGGCAGCAGGCCGGCATGGGAAACAGGCGGAGTCGATGTTCCGGAGGCCATATCCAATGTGGAATCGGCGCACTGTCTGGACTGAAAGAAGGACCGACCATTAGAATAGCGGTTCATGCCGTCCCTTGCCGGTTTGGGTAGGTCACGAGGAAGTCTCGTTCCTGACAAAGCCGGCCACTCATCAAGGGAAGGCCTTGCCTGGATGATCGGCCGGGCTGCCTTTGAAACCACCTTCTTTGCTAGAGGATCACTGCGATGACCATGGAAGCCGTCCTGCACAGTTTTGCCTACTGTTTCGACTTCCTGTGTGAACAGGTTGCCGACGTTGCCGAGGCCGACATGGCCGCCCAACCCCAGGGCATCCGGAATCACCCCGCCTGGGTCATCGGACACCTGACGGTGACGTGTCAAAAGCTGGGCGGCGTCATCGGAGTCACGGAATGGTTGCCGGAGGACTGGGTCAGGCGTTTCGATACCGGCAGCATGCCGGTCGCTGATGTCGGACGATATGAAAGCAAAGACAAGGCTCTGGCCATGCTCCGCCAGGCGCAGCTTCGAATCACTCAGGCAGTCGAGCAATTGGATAGCGCTCGCTTGGATGAACCGTTTCCCGACGAATCGTACCGCGACGTTTTCCCCTCTATTCGCCACGCGTTAACGCAGGTGCTGGTGGCGCATTCGGCGAATCACATCGGGCAGCTTTCGGTTTGGCGCAGGGCCATGGGCTTGCCGCCGATGGGGCGATCATTCGAGTGAAGGCTCGGTCCGAAAGAGGTCGGGAACGGGAGGGTCCGCGGCCAACGCGGGTTAGCGAGACTCAACCCCCTGTTACCCGCCCCGCTTGAGGTTGTGCTGCAGATTGTCGAGGCCGCGCCAGGCTGCGACACTCTTCCCTCCCTCGCCCCGGCCGCCCCGTCTGGTCTCGACTACGCCGAACAAGCGACCATTTGCTGGTGAAGGTCTGGGACCGCCTCGACGTCCTCGGATAGGCGGTTCTGTTGCGGGACAAAGCGTCCGGAGACAAGCGACGCGGGAGGGAGCGACCGGGGCTACGGAGAGGAATAAAACAGGAGAGGCCGATTTCTCGGCCTCTCGTGAGGGCCAACGGGTCCGAGGTCACGAACGATTCAGGACCCGAAGCCATTTCCGTCTCAGGTCCCAAGCCTCCCGTGGGATTGCCGGCCGACCGGTTGGGGTTGTTTCAGGCGCGATGTACTCTCGTCGGCGGAGTATCGCCTTGCTCCGTCAGTTTTCTACAACCAGATTTTGTTTGACGGAGAAAACTCCCGGAACGGCGTTGGCCTGGATGGTGGCGATGTTTTTGTCCATCTCATTGGCCACGACGCCCTCGAGCGTGACGTGGCCGTTCTTCACGATGATATGCACCGGAGGCACGGCTTGCAGCTGGTAACGCTGCAGGGCGCTCTGACCGTAGATGGCTCGGTAGACGGCCAGTCGAATGCGATCATCGAAAGACGATACCGGGAGGACTTCAATGTGGTTCACCACGCCCGCCACTCCTTCCACGTTCCTCACCACCCGCTCGGCGGCAGACTTTAGGGAAGGTCGACTGGTCTGGCCGGAGAGGATGACGCGGTCGTCCTTCACCTGAAAGGTCAGGTTGTCGAACACCCCATAGTAGGGCAGCATCAGCAGCTCATGCCGTACCTCCTGCTCCATTCGCCGCTGACTTTGGGCCGGCTGTCTCTCGGTCATGAGTTCTCGTTGTCCCTCTGGAGGGACGGTTGACGCCGCCAAAGCCGGTTCCCCAAGGAGATGGATTCCAAGTACCGGCAGGACCAGCAACAGCATTCTGATCTGGGTCTTCATATATCCTCCAATCGTCAGGACGCCGCCGAAAGAGATCGGTGCATCTGGACTCATCTCTGAAAGAGGCCAAACCGGATCGAACAGTCCCGCTTGCGCCTCGGTTTTCATCCTGGGTCTTCCTTACTCGCGGCCGGGGCCGGCACCCGGCTGAGAGCTATCGCAACTGCTGGAAGCGTCTCCGCTCCAGCAACAATCACCTTGGATAGGATCCCAGGCTGCCAAGTTGCCTGGAAGATTCTCGGCTAGGCGACGTTGTCGATTCGATTGAGATCCCCGAAGGAGCAGCGGGACCGAGCGGTCAGGTGGTCCTAGAATCGTCCGTTCACGCTCCAATCGTCATGGCCATTCGAATCGTGGGCAGGCTATGATAGGGGAGGTAACCTGACGGTGGTTCGAGACTGCGGCTGAGCAAGGACTTCCCCTAACAACCGGCTGGCCGCAGTTCAACCGTTCAGAGAAACCTGCCAAAGTCCGACCAGACAATCGGAAAAGAGCTGATATTGATGCCGCTGAAGGGACAAGCCAGAAGCGCATGCCAAGGTAGCCCGGCAAGGGTTTTACCCCGGCCGACCGGTTACGCGGCGTAAAGGAGACCAAGAGGTGGAACCGACCCGGCGGTGCGGACTACCTCCCATCACAGCAGCCATCCCTCACCCGTCCTTCTGATGCGGCTCTGCCCTACCGGAGTGCAAACTTGGGTGAGGAGGGACGCCGGCTGGTTAGACCAGAAAACCGTATCCCTGCTGTGGCCGGCCAACGCCGGTGGCCGTGAGCCGAAAACCTTCGTTTGGACGGGAATGCCTGGCCAGGGAAGTTGGGTCGTCAGCGTCGTCAGTCGTCAAGGGGAAGAGGGAGGCCTTACCATGAAAGCAAAAGAGGTCATGTCGGCAGATCTGATCACTGTGAAACCCAGCACCACGGTGAAGGAGATTGCGGGGCTGTTTAGTAAACACCGCATCGGAAGCGTTCCGGTTCTGGATGACCGAGGCCAACTGGTCGGGCTCGTGACGGAAACCGATCTGTTTCTCAAAAAGAAGGGAATCCCGTTCTCCCTGGTCAAAGCCCCAACGCTGTTTCAACAATGGGTTGATGCGGACCGCATCGAAGAAATCTACGAGCAGTCCCGCCACCACACCGCCGAGGATGTGATGACGCGAGTTGTAGTTTGCGCTCAGGCCGACCAGGAAGTGGGAGATGTGGCCTGCCTGATGGTGCGACATGGAGTCAAACACATTCCCGTTTTGCAGAATGATCGTCTGGTTGGAATGATTACGCGTCAGGACCTGATTCGGTCTCTCGTTGAGGGCCAGCCGTGAGGTTAAGTACTGGAACGCCCGGCGACATGAAACAGGCCCATCGCGGCTCTCCCGTCACGTCCCACGGGATCACGGCCTGGGTCCTGGCCGCGGTCCCGTTTCTTCTCCTCGTCTATTTCGGAGCGCTCTCCAGCTCCGTTGTCGCCGGAAGGACGGTTGTCGGCCGATTTGAGTGGGCACCTGGTTTCGGGCTTGCGCTGGGGTTTCGGCTCGACAGTCTCAGTCTCCTGTTTGCGTTATTGGTGAGTGGAATCGGCAGCCTGGTGCTGGTGTATGCCAGCGACTATCTACGCGGTCATCCTCACCTGCCTCGGTTCTACGCTTTCTTGCTGCTGTTCATGGTCTCAATGCTGGGGCTCGTTCTCTCCGACAACATTATCTTGCTCTTCATTTTCTGGGAACTCACCAGTGTGAGTTCATACCTCCTCATCGGATTCGAGCATCGGCGGGAGGAAGCAAGGAAAGCGGCACTTCAGTCCTTGCTGGTAACCGGTTTTGGTGGCTTATCGCTCCTGAGCGGCTTGCTGTTGATGGTGCGGGCGGTGGGGTCTTTTGAAATCTCCGAGCTGTTGGCAAGACCCGAGTTGATCCAGAACCACGCTGTGTATCCCGCCGTTGTGATCTTGGTGTTGCTGGGGGCATTCACCAAATCCGCGCAGTTTCCGTTCCACTTCTGGCTGCCGAACGCCATGGAAACTCCCGCACCGGTAAGTGCCTATCTTCACTCCGCCACTATGGTGAAGGCAGGGATTTATTTGCTGGCCCGTCTGCATCCTGCTCTGGGTGGTACTGAAATGTGGGTGGTTGCGATCGTTGGAGTCGGAGCCGCAACCATGCTGACAGGGGCTTTCCTGGCTTACCTGGAGGCGGATTTGAAACGCATCCTGGCCTATTCCACGGTGAGCGCTCTCGGCTTCCTGACTTTGTTGGCTGGACTGGGAAGCGAGCTGGCGATCGGGGCGATGATGGTCCATCTGGTGGCCCATGCACTCTATAAAGGAGCGTTGTTTTTGGTGGCCGGCGCGGTGGCTCATGCCGTGGGTACCCGCCAGATTGAGCGCCTAGGAGGGCTGCGCCGGGTCATGCCCGTTACGGCGTCGGCCGGAACCCTGGCCGCGCTCTCCATGGCCGGCATTCCCCCGCTGCTTGGTTTTTACAGCAAAGAACTGATCTACGAGGCCGCTTGGCACGGAAGTTTTCACCATGTTCTGGTGACGGTGGCCTGCCTGGGGGCAAGCATTCTTCTGGTTTCGGTGGCCCTCACGGCGGGCGTCCGGCCCTTTGTCGGCAAGCCGCCCGAAACGGCGATCCCCCCGCATGAGGGGTCCTGGCGGCTGTGGCTGGGCCCGGTCATCCTGGCCGGCCTCGGGCTGGCTTTCGGCCTGGTCCCCGCATCGGTGGAGCCGCTTCTCCGCGGTGCGGTCTCGTCCATCACCGGATCGACGCCCCATGCCCCCCTCAAGTTCTTTCATGGCCTGGGTCCCGCTTTGCTGCTTGGAATCCTGACGATCGCCGGCGGACTCGTTGCGTTCAGGATACGAGCCGGTCTGGGGAGCAGGGTTGGCAAGATCTCATTTCCAGGGTGGGGGCCTTCACATTGGTACGACTGGACGTTACAGGGGGTCAACCGGCTGGCCTTGTTTCAGACCCGCATCCTTCAAAGCGGGTACCTTCGATATTACTTGCTCACCATCATCACTACGACGGTGGTGCTGGCTGGCTATACGATGTGGCGCCTTAGGGTATTACCTCACTTCGCCGGATTATCTGACATTCGCATGCATGAAGCGGTGTTGGCAGCCGTGATCCTGGCAGCCACGGCTGCGGCCGTCCGGTCCGAATCCCGCCTGGCCGCCGTAGCGGCTCTGGGGATCGTGGGTCTCGGCGTGGCTTTGATCTTTGCCCTCTTTGGCGCCCCGGATCTGGCGATGACGCAGTTTCTGGTGGAAACGCTGACTGTAATCCTTCTGGTGCTGGTTTTGTATCGCCTTCCCCGTTTCAGCCGGCTGGTGGGCCAGGCTGAGCGAATCCGCGACCTGATCGTGGCGGGCGGGGCAGGTGCCGTCATGACCTTATTGATCCTGGCCGCCCAGTCGGTTCAACTGGAGCGAAGCGTGTCCCGGTATTTCATCGAGAACAGCCTCCCGCACGCGTTCGGAAGAAATGTCGTCAACGTAATCCTGGTCGATTTCCGGGGCCTTGACACTCTGGGCGAGATCACGGTGCTGGCGACGGCGGGCATCGGGGTATACGCCATTTTGAAGTTGAGGCCGTCGTCTGTGAGGACAAAATGACTTCGTTGATCCTGGTGACTGCCACGCAGCTGCTGCAACCGTTGCTGCTGCTGGTATCCATCTTTGTCCTGTTGCGAGGACACAACGAACCGGGCGGCGGCTTCGCCGGTGGCTTGCTGGCGGCTTCGGCCTTCGCCCTTCAGGGAATCACATCGAGTTTCGCTTCGGCCCGCCGCGTCCTGCGAGTCGAACCACAAATCCTGATCGGTGCCGGACTTCTGGTGGCGGCTTGCAGTGGACTTATTTCTCTCGTCCTTAACCGGCCGTTCATGACGGGTTATTGGGTTGTTACCGGCGTCGTACCACTCGGAACGGTGCTGCTATTCGACATCGGGGTGTATCTCGTCGTGTTCGGTACGGTCCTGATCATCCTCTTTACCCTCGCGGAGGATTCCCAGTGACTATCGTCCTGGCGGTTGTGGTCGGCACGCTGTATGCAGCAGGTCTGTACATGATGCTGCGCCGGAGTCTCGTAAAGCTGATCATCGGCTTCATCCTGCTGAGTCACGCTGCAAACCTGCTGATCTTTACCGTCAGCGGCCTGACTCGCGGGCAACCACCCTTGTTGCCCGCCAAGGGCGGCGCGATTCCGGCAGCGGTGGCAGATCCACTTCCACAGGCCCTGGTGCTGACCGCCATCGTCATCAGTTTTGGGGTTCTGGCCTTTGCCCTGGCCTTGTTTCATCGCACTTACGCCGCAGTCGGCACCGACGACTTGGACCAAATTAAGGCAACCGATCAATGACGGTGATCCTTCCCATTCTGATCCCGCTGGCGACAGCGGCCGCGTCGCTCCTGGCTTGGCGAAGTCGCACTGCCCAACGTTGGATGGGTGTTGCCGGAGCAACGGCATTGTTGGTGGCTGGTGTGGCCTTACTGGACTCCGTTCGGCGCCAGGGTATCCGCGTCATGCAAATCGGAGACTGGCCGGCGCCCTTCGGTATTTCGTTCGTCGCCGATGTGTTTGCCTCAATCATGGTGGTGCTGGCCGGACTGATCGGCGCCACCGTGGCACTTTATTCGACCGCCACGGTCGATCGAAGGCGGGAGTCGTATGGATACTATCCACTTCAGCAAGTGCTACTCATGGGTGTATGCGGAGCCTTTCTCACCGGAGACATCTTTAATCTCTACGTCTGGTTTGAAGTGATGCTCATCGCCTCCTTTGTGCTGCTGGCATTAGGAGGCGAGCACCAGCAGGTCGAAGGCGCCTTCAAGTACGTCACACTGAACCTGATGTCCTCGGTCTTGTTTCTGGCTGGGGTGGGATTGCTGTACGGCACGGCTGGAACCCTGAACCTGGCGGACTTGTCGCTGAAACTGAGTCACTCGGAGCACTCAGGCCTTTCTGTAACGCTGGCTGTGCTGCTGTTGGTGGCTTTCGGCATCAAGGCTGCCGTATTCCCTCTCTTCTTCTGGCTACCGGCCTCCTACCACACGCCGCCGGCAGCCGTTTCGGCATTGTTCGCGGGCCTGCTCACAAAGGTTGGGGTCTATGCACTGGTTCGAGTCTTTACGCTGCTGTTCGTGCAAGACACCGGCTATACCCACAGCCTGATTCTGGTGCTGTCCGGGTTGACCATGGTGACGGGAGTGCTGGGTGCCGCAGCCCATGACGATTTTCGCCGGATCCTGTCGTTCCACATCGTCAGTCAAATCGGATACATGATCCTGGGGCTGGGTTTATTCACGCCCCTGGCTCTGGCCGGTACTGTTTTTTACATCGCTCACCACATTGTCGTGAAAACCAATCTTTTTCTCATCAGTGGCGTCGTGAGCCACCTGGCCGGAACCGGCCTTTTGAAACAATTGGGTGGATTTTACGCAGATCGATTCGTCCTGGGCATCTTGTTCCTCGTTCCAGCTCTGTCGCTGGCGGGGGTTCCCCCGCTGTCAGGGTTCTTTGCCAAACTCGCCTTGGTCATGGCCGGGTTGGAGGTGGAGCGCTACACAATTGTCGCTGTTGCGCTGCTGGTGAGTCTGTTGACGCTATTTTCCATGATGAAGATCTGGACGCAGGTTTTTTGGAAGCCTGCCCCGCCGCAGGAACCACCGGGGACCAACCCTTCGTGGAGTGCACCAGGCCTTTGGGTACCGATTGTGTTGTTGGCAACAATCACACTGTTCATTGGGTTGACACCTCAATGGCTATTCGACTTTTGCCGGGAGGCCGGCAATGAACTGGCAAACCCGACCCTTTACAGGCAGGCTGTTTTGGGGGCGGTCAGATGAAGCTCTTTATTTGGAATCTACTGCTGGCCGTGGCTTGGGCGGGCCTTACAGGAGTCTTTTCCCTTCGAAGCCTGGCAGTAGGATATGGGCTGGGCTACGCGCTTCTGTACTTCGTCCGAGACGCCCATGATCGCTCTGCCTATCACGTCCGGGTCCTGCGGGGAATCGGCTTCGGCTTTTATTTTTTGTATGAACTGATGGTTGCAAATCTCCGTGTCGCCTGGGAGGTTCTGAGTCCCACGGCACGGCTGCATTCTGCGGTAGTCGAGGTTCCCTTGGACGTGGAGTCCGATGCCGAGATCACGGCGCTGTCGAACCTCATCACCCTGACGCCTGGAACACTCAGTGTGGATATTTCGAGGGACCGAAGAGTGCTCTATGTCCATTTGCTGCATGTGACGAATGCGGAACAGGCGCGCCGGGAGATCAAAGAGGGCCTGGAGCGACGGCTGCTCCGCTTGCTGAGATGAGCATTTGGAGCTCGAAGTCATGACCGCTGTAATCGATCTGATCTTCGTCGTGCTGAGTGTTGCAGTGCTGCTGGCGGTGATTCGTGTCATCCGGGGACCGAGCTTGCCGGATCGTGTCGTCGCGCTCGATCTGGTCCTGGTCTTATCGGTGGGAGTCATCGCGAACTACGCCATCGTCACCGGCCAGCCCGTCATCCTGGATGCAGCAATTGTTCTGTCCCTGGTGGCGTTCCTTGGAACCATTGCTTTTGCTCACTATCTGGAGAAAGGTAGTGACAGATGAAGACTATTACGGTGATCTTCCTGCTGCTGATCGGCTCGGCCTCCATGCTGCTGGCTGCGGTGGGAGTTCTGAGGATGCCCAGTCTTCTGACCAGAATGCAAACCACGACCAAAGCTGTGACTCTGGGTGTCGGAGCCACGATGCTGGGTGTGGCCATCTACTTTGGGGATATCGCCGTAACGGCTCGCGCCTTGCTGATTGTGGCATTCTTCTTTCTGACGACGCCGGTTTCGGCCCATGCCATCGCCCGAGCCGCGTTTCGAATGGGAACCGAGCGTTGGAGAACCGAGGAGGAACGATCTCCGGAGGACCAACGCGAAGATTGAGTTTGATTTTTGCCGGTGGAGTTCCGCCCCAACGGCCGGTGAAAGCTTCGATAGACCGTACGCCGACCTCGCGCTCAGGCCCGGATCACCATCAACCATCGCCTCTGTCGTCCAGACGTCCGTTCGACTGACCATTTCGCCAACTGAGGCGGGAAACGACGAGCAAGCCAGATGACCTTCCGCGCTCTTCAGCGTTCAATCGAATCTATCCCTCCTTGCCGGGCTTGGCCAACGCGCGGGTGATGAAGCCTGTCTTGCCTTTCCGGTTCCCTGGCCCAACCAACCGGAAAGTTGCACTCGTTTTGAACACGACGGCCCAAGACGAGTGGCAGGTGTCTCGGCTTGGGCCGACCAGTCGTAACGTCAACCAGTTTCAAGCAGCCGCATGCTGCAGGCACGAGATCAGGAACTCATCATGCAACTTTGATGGGAATCTTCTTCCTCTCGCGCTGGTACTCGGCAGCCTTCGGAAGCGTCACCGTCAGGACGCCTTTGCGGAAAGAGGCCTCGACTTTGTCCAAGTCCACACCTGCCGGAACAGGGATGCTTCGTTCGAACATCCCATAGGAACGCTCCATGCGGTAGTAGTCTTTGCGCTTGTCCTCCTTTTCTTCCCTTTTCTCTCCCTTCAGAGTCAGGAGGTTATTGGCCAGCGAAATCTCCATGTCCTTCTCATCCAGGCCAGGCAGTTCGGCGGTAATCTGAAACTCCTTGTCGGTTTCGGTCACGTCGATCTGGGGCGTAAAGCTTCCCAGGCATCCCTCCAAGCTGAACGGACTCAGGTCAAAGCCTTCAAAGAAGTTGTCGAAAACCTGGTTGATCGCTCGCTGCAGGGAGTAGAAGGGGCGCTCTTCCTCCCGTCTGACAGGAATACTCTTCCTTCCCCAGTTTCGGGGAACCAAGTTCTTGATGGTCATGATTGATCTTCCTCCTTCCGTCAAGATGATTCGCTCACGTCTATAAGAACCCGAAGGGCAGAAGTCAAACCAGGGAAAGACGAGAAAAAGCAGGAGGATTCGCTTACGGGTTTGACCTTGTCAGTGAGTGAAAATTCGGCAATCGACACTAGCGTCGGAAGGGCTGCCGCGGGAACTCCTCCGGCGTGACCTTGATGTGCCGATTCGTTCTCCAGGTCACCGTGAGATTTGACATGCGCGAGGGCGGGATATTAGGAAGCCTGCTCGTCAGGGTTTGAGGTTGTTTGGAGGAAGAGCAGCAGTGGATCTGGGGGTCATTCACAGCAAGTATCGGTTCATCATTCTGGCGGCGAAACGGGCCCGCCAGCTGCACGCAGGAGCCAAGCCTTTGGTTCCAAGCTGCGGGAAGAAACCGGTTCGCATCGCCCAAGAAGAGGTGGCGGCCGGTCTTGTGGAGTATGAGGTGCTCGATAGGGGCGCAAGCCTTGGGGAACGCGGCAAGGGGGCGCGCCCGATGCCGGCACCGAAGGCAAATCCAAAGAAACGGACAGCCAGGATCGCGTCCTGAAGGATGGCAGGATCGGCTGTCCGCGTGTAGGAATAGAGTTTTGCCGAGGTAGGCCAGGTATCTCGATGACACGCTCTGGGAAGTGAGTCCGGCAAACCGCCGCCTTCTCCGCTGGAAGACCGCCAGCGCACTCGGCCACAGAACGACCCTACTTTTGCGCCGGCGCAGCCGGTTTCTTGGAAGCCGCGGTCGGCTTTTGGCTCCCGGCGGACTTGCGATCGGCCCCGCCCTCTCCATACTCAAGCCTGACCCCATAGCCTTTGAGTTCGTTCAGCTGGCTTGTCTTTGCGGCCGCACTCAGGGGGTTTCCGTTTAAGTAAAGGAACAAATAAGGAGCGAAACTCTTCTCTCCCTCGAAGTCCTTTTTGGACATTGCCACCAACGGCTTTAAATCACTCAGACGGTTGTTGTTCAGAATCAAGTAGCGCAGGTCCGTCATATTAGATAGGGCCGACAGATCGGCGACCTGGTTTCCAGTCAGGTCCAGGCAGGAAAGGTGTTGGATGTCGGCCAGCGGTTTAAGGTCTGAAACCTGATTGCCATCCAGATAGAGCGAGGACAGTTTGGTAAGGGCCTGGAGGGAACTGAGGTTACGGATCCGGTTTTTGGAAAGATACAGGGCGCTCATCTCCGTCAGTTTGCTGAGCGGACCAAGGTCGGAGACTTCGTTACGTGACAATTCCAGATACTGCAGCCTGGTCAGGCCACTCAATGGGCCAAGATCCTGAATTTTGTTGCCCGAAAGGGTCAGGGTTTGAATGTTGGTTAGGTCTTTCAGGGGTGTCAGATCGACGATTTGATTATCGGCCAGGTCCAGGGCAGCCAGGTTGATACACTTTTCCAAGCCCTTCAGGTCTCGAATACCCGCTCCGGTAGCCTTGAGGACCGATAGCTTCTTCAGATCTTCCTCAGTCATCTTATCCCCGGCAAACACCTGCTTCTTCACGGCTGCATCGAGGTTGGGGTCGGCAAAAAACGACTCCGCCCGAAGCACCAGGGGATGAACCCCAATCCAGAACAGCAAGACTGCAGACAAGAAACCCGACATTCTCATGATTCAACCTCCAGAACAAAATGGGATGTGCTCATCGCAAGATGAAGCTGAACCATCAGGTTCATTCAAAGCAACCAACTAGTTTGCTCCGCCTGAATTCCAGGCAGATCAGCCCTTACGGCGATTTCGGTTTTCGCTACGACGCTGGGCCTCGTGCAGATCGCACCACCCAGCCGGAAAAGACCGTGCCTGATCTATCGAATGGATGCGGGCGATCCTGCCCCCAGCGCTCCCGCTCCCCGGAGTCCCGCCCCAGGACGCAGGTCGGCGTGACCAACCGATAGCCTGCAGTGCTCAAGAACAGCGCCGAAGTCGAGGACTCGTCATGCCGATCACTGCTTGGCCTTGTCTGGGCCCTCGCCGCTCTCCTTTGCCTGTTCTTCCCACCCCGTGACGATTTCCAGGTTGGGCAGTGCCTTCTTGAGCTGCTCGACTCCCGCGTTCGTTACTTTCGTTTGCCATACATAGAGGCGTTTCAGTTGAGTCAAGCCGGTCAGATGCGACAGCCCCTGGTCGGTAATCTCGGTGCCATAGAGGTTCAGGTAGGTCAGGTTGGTGAGGCCCTTCAGACTCGCCAGACCTTTGTCCGTTATGGCGGTCCCGTCGAGATACAGACGGGTGAGGCTGGTCATGCCTTTGATCTGTTCCAACCCGGCATCAGTGACCTTGGTTTTCCCGAGATTCAGATGGATGACGTCCTTCAAGGCGCTCACATGCGCAAGCAGTTCGTCCGTGACCGATTGCCCCTGCAGATGGAGATCGACTTCCAGACGAGGATCGTTTTGGGCGATTGTGGCAACCCGACCACCGACCTTTTCTATGGCTTCCACAGATGGCCGGTCCGGTGCAGCAGGCTGGCTTTTCGCCTGAGCCGCTCCGGCCTGAGTGAGTGTAACCATCGAGACCATGAATCGCTTCATAGGCATCCCCTCAAAAGTGGAATGGGTCACCGTTAGAAATAAAACTCTGTCCGGATCTTGTCAAGCGCCAGCCTTGGCTGCGGAGGAGGCCGCGGCCCCATCTAGGGCCGGTTCCCGGCTCCAGGCCGCCTGCTCCACCCCGGAACGCGGACTAAATTCATTCATTTCGCTCAGATCCATCCAGCCCAGGACCTTCGCTCCATAACGGAAAGCGGCTTACGCTAGCCGAGCGACTAGCAATACGTAGCTGAATGCCATGGGTTCAACCTCTTACTGCGGTTCGCCTGGCGTGGGCTTAAGTCAGGGAAAAATGCTTCGGACCTGGCGGGGGCGTGGGGGATGAGAAGAACACGCTCCTCGCATCCCCTGTTGAGTCTGCGGCGAGGATCAAGGAAAGCGAGCCTGACCCCACCGCTCGGCGGCGGTCGCTGCGCGGGCGGCGGGAGGTTGGGGCACGTTGGTTCACCTCAACTCTGCCCGTGCCTGACCGCTCAGCAAACTCGTCTCAGCGGCGATCCAGCCGCCGCCTAAAGCGCGGTAGAGGGCAATGACATCACTCGTGACACGGGTTTGGCTTTGAACCCACTGGTCTTCGGTGACGTAGAGCTGCCCCTGCGCTTCCAGCACCGACAAGAAATCCACCAAACCAGCGCGGTACTGCTCCGTGGCCAGATGAACGGCCAACTGGCTGTGTTGCACCGCCTCACTCAACCGGTCGCGCCGCTCCTGTTCCTGGGAATAGTTGACCAGTGCGTTTTGCACCTCCTCGAGCGCGTTCAAGATGGCCGAGTGGTAGCGGATTGCTGCCTCGCGCTGGCGGGCGCTCTGCACGGCGATGTGGGAGCGAATGCGTCCGCCGTTGAAGAGGGGCAAGCGGATTCCCGGTCCCACCGAGAAGAAGTTGCCCAGTCCTAAGGTTAGGCCGCTTAGTTGGGTGGCCTGTCGGCCGGCGGTGCCGGTCAAAACAAAACGCGGAAACAGCTCCGCCCTGGCCTCTCCGACACGAGCGGTGGCGGCCGCCAGCTGCGCTTCGGCGCGGCGGATATCGGGGCGCCGCTTCAGAAGGTCGGATGGCAAGCCCACCTGAACATCCGGAGTCGCTGTGGGGATCGCTCCCGGGGTCTCCAGCTCCTTGCGTAAGGCGCCCGGCTCCTCTCCCAGCAAGACGCTGAGACGGTGAATCGCGACCTCGATCCCGCTGAGCAAAGAGGGAACCACCGCTCTGGTGGCCTCCAGCTGGGCGGCGGCCCGCGAAACATCCAGTTCGGTGGCTAGGCCGGCTTGGGCTCTGGCACGAGTGAGTTCCAGCGTTTCCTGCTGGGTATCGATGTTCTGGTTGGCAATCTCCAGCCTGCGCTGGAAGCCCCGCAATTGGGCATAGGCCTGCCCCACATCGCCGGCCACAATCACCAGGACGTCCCGACGGTTTTCCTCGGCCGCAGCCACATCGGCTGTGGCAGCCTCCACTCCACGCCGGACTCCGCCAAACACGTCCAGCTCCCAAAGAGCGCTCACGTTCCCCTGAAACACGTTGGTCTCAAACGGAGAGATCAGGTTGGGTCGCGCGTCGGGCCGTGAGGAAGACGGCACGGCCCGAATCACGCCCTGATTGATTCCGCCGCGCAATCGAATGGCAGACGCCTCCGCATCGAGGGAAGGAAGATAGTCGGATCGGGCGACGCCCCGCGCGGCGCGGGCTTCCCGGACGCGCTCGATCGCCAGCTTGAAATCCAGGTTACGACTCATGGCCCTCTGAACCAGTGAGTCCAGCGTCGTGTCTTGAAATGAGGACCACCAAGCCTCGCTTTCGGCCGCTTTATTTGACGTCCCGCGGGTCGACTCGACGGTCCATCTTTCCGGCACCGATACCAGAGGCCGCTGATGGGTTGGCCCCACCGTGCAGCCCGCCAGTACGATTAGCAACCCACCGACTGAGATGGAGAGGAAGCGGTTCATGGTTGACCTCCTGGTGCCGGGTGGGCCGGATGGCGAAAGAGGCTGGACTCAACCGGCGTCTCGATGTAGACGTCCATTTGTTGACCCACATAGAGCGGGGCTGTCCGGTCGCTGACGCGGTAGATGATCTGCAGAACACGAGTGTCTACCCGCTCGGTGGTATCGCCCGTCAATGATTTCTTGGGGATGACATAGGGCTCGAAGCGAACAAAATCGAGCGAGTACTTTTGGGCGGCATCGCCGCGGACATAGGCAACTGCCCGCGTATCAGGACGGACGCGCCAAGCCTCGTTCTCGTCGACATCGGCTCGAACGTGCAGGTGTGTGCCGCCGCCGAGAATCATCAAGGGCTCGTCGGACGAACCACAAGCGGCGTACTGACCCAATCGGACCTTGCTTTGCAGAATCAGTCCGCCGATCGGCGCGCGCGCGGTGAGGCGCTCGATGTGGGTCTCCAGCAGCCGGACTTCGTTTTCAGCCTGAACCACCTCGGCCTTCGCCACTGCCAGGTCGGGGGCCCAGGCACCCGCCCTCAGCAAGGCCAGCTGGGACCGTGCCTCAGCCAGGCGGGCGTGAGCGGCCTGGTACGCCAGGCGCCGGCGCTGCACGTCTTCCTCGCGTACCGCCCGCCGGTCCGTAACGCTTTCGATCAGTCTCTTTTGGACTTCGGCATCGGCCAGACCGGCTTCGGCTTCCCGGACGCGGGCCTCGGCTGGAGGGATGTCTTCGAGCCGGGGTTGCTCCTGGAGCCTCGCCAGGCGCGCTCGCGCGGCCTGGAGGGCGGCTCGCTTGACCTGCAGGTCGGCTTGCAAGTCTCGATCGTCAACCGAAAAGAGCGGCTGGCTGGCCTGAACTCGATCGCCGGCCTTTACGTACACGGCCGTCACCAGCCCGGGCACGGCACAGCTGAGGGCGACGTTTTCGCTTTCAGGCTCCACCAGGCCCACCGCCGCCACACTTTGGTCCCCTGCGGCGATGGGTGGTTGCAATGGAGGTGCGGTCGGCCGGCGCACGGGCCGGGATCCCAAGGTCCAGGCAACGGCAAACGTGAGGCTGATGGCGGCAAGGAATGGAATGGCAAATTTCTTCATAATCTCCTCCTGATCAGGCGGACAGCTCCACGGCCGGCTGCGACTTCTGCCCGGCGCGAGCGGCCCCGGATTGGATGGTGTGAATTTTGCCGTCGTCCATATGAGCGATGCTGTCGGCAAAGTCGAAAACACGACTGTCATGCGTCACCACCACCACGGCCCGGTCCGGACGCACAGCCACTTCGGAAAGCAACTCCATCACGGCGTGCCCCGTTTTGGCATCCAGAGCTGAGGTGGGTTCATCGCACACAACCAACCGAGGCTGGTGGACCAGGGCCCGGGCCAGTGCCACCCGCTGCTGCTGCCCGCCTGATAGCTGCGACGGAAATGAGCCGATGCGGTCCTGCATGCCCAGCTGGGTCAACAGGCCGGCGGCCTCAGCAACGGCCGCTTCCCGCTTCACGCCTGCGGTCAAGAGCGGAACAGCAACGTTTTCGGCGGCGGTGAGCGCAGGAAGCAGATTGTATTGCTGAAATACAAAGCCCAGGTTTTGGCGCCGGAAGAGGATGCGCTCCTGCTGACTCATCTGGTCGGGCGCCCGGCCCAAGACCTCCAGCTCACCGTCGCTCTTATCCAGCAGGCCGGCAATTACCGAAAGCAGGGTGGTTTTCCCGCATCCGCTGGGTCCCACCAACATGGCCAGCTCGCCCAGCCGGATTTCCAGTTCGACACCCCGCAGCGCGTGAACTCGGGCGTCGCCCTGCCCGAACCACTTTTGGATACCACGACAAACGACCGCGTTTTCATTGGCCTGTTTCATAGTCAACCTCGAAAAACAACCGCCGGCTCGAGTACCAGCACCTTTCGAATACTCATCAGGCTGGCCGCCAGCACGATAAGGATCACAACAACTGCCGTTCCCGCCATGACTTCGGGAATCAGGATGATCCCGCGGGTCGCCATGCGGTGCACAAAGATCGCAAAAAACGTCGCCGCCATGCCCATGCCCAGTGCATATCCGGTGGCGCCGACAATCAGGGCTTGCAACAGGATCATCCCTACAAGGCGGCGATTCGTCACTCCGATGGCCTTCAGCGCGCCGAACTGCTTCAGATTCTCGATAGTAAAGAGGTAAAAGGTTTGGCCCGCCACCACCGTGCCCACAACGAGTGCGATCAACACCGTCATGCCGAAGTTCACTGGGATGCCGGTGTTACGCAGGTAATACTCGATAGTCGCCCAACCAAACTGCTCGCCACTCATGGCCTTCAGCCCCGTAGCCCTGATGATGCGGTCGGTCAGCTCTGCCGCGGGGACGCCGGATTCCGGTTGGACGAGTACGAACGACAGCAGGTTGCGCTCCCGGCCTACATACCTCAGCGCCTGGCTATAGCGAGCAAAAAGGACGGGAAAGGTGGTGAAGGGAGCCGAAGCGTCGCAGATGCCGACGATGCGGGCGCGGTGATCGTTCAGCTCGAGCGTCCTCCCGAGCGCGAGGGGTTCATCGGGAAAAAAGAATCGGTACCCGGCTTCGTCGATGATGGCGGCGTCCGGCTGTCGCAGATCCTCGGCCGATCCCAGAATCATCTTGCGCGGGGCCCCCACCAGGGTGGCATCGTCGAGTCCCAGCAGGATGGCGACTCGAAACTTGCCGTCGGGGGCCTTGGCCCGCGGCTGACCTTTGAAGAGCGGCACCGCCCACTTCACTCCGCTGACCCCGCGGACGCGGTACAGGTCGTTGTCGGTGAGGGCATTGACTTCATCGAAGTATTGCGTGTGGCGATCCATCACCCAGATCTCGGCATCCGTGACATCCTTGATCTGGCTGCGCGTGCGGTCCATGATGCCCCCGAAGATCGAGGATTGGTGCGCGATCAGAAACGATGAAAAGGCGATGGCGAAAATCAGACCAAGATACTTGGCTCGGTCTCCGGTCAGCATCTTCCAGGCTACGTAATTCATCGCAGTCCTCGCTTGAACAACAGTAATTCACTGAACATCGTTCAGTCTGCAAGCAAAAAAAACCTCCTCACCCGCAATCCAGGCTCGCCCCCCGAACCAGGATTTCGATGACGCGCTTGATGAGGCGGTCGCGTTCGACGAATGGAAACTTCGGCTGGGTGATCAGTAAAGCCGTGACGCCGTGAATGCCCGCCCACAGCGCCTGGCTGGTCTCTTCCAAGTCGGCATTCTTGATCTTTCCTTCTTTCATGCAGAGATGAACGATGTTTCGAAAATCGCCGAAACACTGGAGACCGGCTTTGGCTTTCAAGGTCTGAGGCATTCGCACTGAGCCGCCCCCGTAGGGTGCCGTCTTGAGAATGAATGTGACAAAGTAGTGGTCGGGATGGTCAAGGCCAAATCGGATGTAGGTTTCCATTCCCTTCTTCAAAGCCTGCAAAGGGTCGCCTTTCGACTGGTGGGCGGCAGCCAGCTTTTCGACATGCAACTTGAGGAAGGTTTCCTGGCAAAGGCAGTCCAGGATTTCGTCCTTGTCCTTGAAATAGGTGTAGAGCGTGGCGGGCGAGTACTCGATTCGGTCTGCGATCTTGCGCATCGAAACGTTCTCGTACCCCTCCTGAACAAAGAGTTGCCGCGCCGCGTCCAAGATCTGCTGCCGCAGCTCTTCTTTTTCCCGTGCTTTCCGTTCTCTCACGCCCATAACGCTACCACCGTTCAGAGAATAAACACTGGTCAGAAAAGTGTCAAGACAAAATATTTCGAGCTCCCTGTACTCGCGGGGGGCGGCTTCCCGCACCGACCCTCGCGACTTTGATCAGAGACCACAGCCCTTCGGCCATCAACCCACCAGGAAAAGTCTTCAGCAGGATCGTGGTGCACCCGCTTTCACATTCAGAACGAACAGCGACATCAGGCCCCATCCGCTTCCAGTGGGAGCCAGTGAAACGGTTCGCTGTCCATCTCGCTGGTGCCTTCGTTCCACCCTGAATTCTCGGAGGGATAAGCACCGAAACTCATGGTTCGTGAGAGTTCTCGGGCCGGCTTGTTTGGACCAGATGGCCCACCCCGCTCGGCACCTGCACGGACTCGGCGGACATTCGTGGCAGACGGCGGTTCGGTAGCTATTCGGGGAATCGACTGCACTTGCTTTGAGTCTGAGAAAGGATGGGGTTGTGGTCGTCGGATGACCTGTGATAGGAATACCCAAAGACAATACTCAGAGTGAGAGACAGCGGTCCGGAACTCAGGTTCTGTCGGGTGGTGTGACTGGAGACAGAGCGGAGCGCCGGCTGACCTATTCGTCGGAGGTGGCACCTTCACGAATGTGCCGGCGCTTGTGTCCCGGTTTTCAGCGTCCATCCTCCCTCCAATCCATCGGGGAGAATAAACCATGTCAGATTCTACCGACGCCAGCCAGCTGGCACATCGCTACCTGGTGATTCCCGGCCATCGGCGATTTGAGCTGTTTGGCTGCCATCGACCGATGGAAGGGCCGCAAGGCGAGCGTTTTCGCCGGCTGGTAGCGCGCATCGCCAACGAGGTGGGGATTGATCCGGGACTGCTCGTGGTGAATGCGATCGCCGAGCATGGCACCACCATTTATCTTTCCTCGCAATCAGTAGAAAACGACGAAGTCGGCCTCGATTATTGGGATACGCTGCAACACTCGGTGCTCGCTAGTGGAATACCCGGCGTAGGCCGGATTCGGGTTCGGCGTTCCGGAAACATTTTCCAAAACGAGCAAGGTCGGAACATGCCGGGTTACACCTTTGCGGATGGGCCAACCGCACTGCTCGCGCTCGCCGCGATGCTAAAGGTTTATCATGACAGGATTTCGGCGGCGGGTGGTCCCTCTTTGACCACGGTAACGAGGTTTGCCTTGGTCCGATATGCTTATCACGCCAGTCCACAGCGAGCCGTGGAGCTGGCCAGAACCGCCGGTTCCGGTGTCGAGGTGCTGCCCGCACGTGGGCCAGCCGGGGCTTCCTCTCCCCTTAGGACCGCGACCATTCGCGCGGTTCAAGCCATCGCCGTCTCAGAGGACTACTTTCGGTGACCTGGTCGAGTGGCGCTAAGTCCCAGGGAAATTCAAGCGTGTTTGGTCCTCTATGTTGCTTCTTCGTCTTGGGAAGTCGACACGGGTCGAACTGAGCGACTGTCTCCGGTGCTGGTATGCCGGCCGCTTCGTGGACCTCTTCTACCTCCAACCAACGCCTTCCGTCCGGCCTCTTCCTTTCATTCTTCCCCTTTTCCAGAATTCCCCCAGCGATTGGAACGACGGCCCAACTCCTTTCCAGCCCCAAGCCAGGCACGAGCACTGCCTTCGCTTGGATTCCAAAAAGCCATTCATTTCGAGTTCCCAAAGGAGGTGATATGGGGAATGAATCGGGCTCTCGAATGGATTTAACATGGGTGGTCAAGAATGGCAGCTAGTGGGAAATGTGGAGGAAAGAACAAACGAAGGCTCAACCGCGAAGAACTCAAACGGCTTTGCCGAGACTGATCCGTGAAAGAAGAAGGGATTATCTGGGGGAATATCGATAACGCAAAGCATCAAAGGAGGACCTTATGAAATCACGTCAGATGAAGGATAGATGGCCAAAAGGGGTACTGTGTGTCCTTGCGATGTTGTCGCTGGTCGGAATGGCGCCGGCCGAGAGCGCCAAGGAACAACCTCGCCTCAAGAGCAAACGCGACCCGGAGCAAATGCGAAGGTGGCTGGAACGGGAGGTCAGACACGAGCTGGTCATGCTGCCGTTCTACGATGTCTTCGACAATCTGAATTTCCAGTTGGACGGAACCCACGTCATTCTTTCGGGACAGGTCGTTCGCCCAACGCTCAAGAGTAGTGCCGAGAAAGTGGTAAAGAACGTGGAGGGGGTGGACAGGGTCACTAACAACATCGAGGTCCTGCCCGTTTCACCCAACGACGACCGCATCCGTGTTGCCGTATACCGTGCCATCTACTCTCAAAGCGCCTTGCAGCAGTATGGCCTTCGTGCCGTGCCGCCGATCCACATTATCGTGAAGAACGGAAACGTCTCGCTGGAGGGAGTGGTTTCAAGCGAGGCGGACAAGAACATCGCGAATATTCAGGCAAATACGGTTCCCGGCGTGTTCTCCGTGAAAAACAACCTGCGAGTCGGACCGTAGGGATGGGGGGACAGCCTTGCCCGAGGACTGCCGTCGAATGAGTGTCCATCCCAGATTCAACTCGCTTTGAGAGCAGCACCGCTGTGTGCGAGGAGTATCTGGGAGCCCGTGACAGACAACTCAGGAACAACCGTAAGCTCATCTGGCTGAAAGCTGAATTGGTGTCACTTTCGGCCTTCGTTATCCTGCATCTGCACGGCGTCCAGCATCGCCTGAATGTATCCCTGCGCAAATGCACGGGACTGATATCCCCCGGCTCCATCTCTTCCTTGAAACGTTCTGTCTCCATGTATATCTGGGCAATGATCGTCCATGAAAACTCCTTCGAATCCGACACGTTGATACAGCTTCATGGCTTTGTACATATCCACATACCCCGTATTGATGAATTCTTCATGGAATCTTGGAATCCGACCGGAGACGTTTCGAAAGTGGACGTACAGAATCTTGCCGAGTCGTCCAAAGTATTCGATGGCTTCGTATACGTCATCCTCCATTTCAGAGAAGGTACCTTGGCAGAACTCGATACCATTGGAATCACTCGGATAGATTTCTACTAATCTGCGGTAGGCAGCATGATTTCGCAGAAGTCGTGGGATACCCGCCAGTTGGGAAACTGGCGGATCATCAGGGTGGATCCCAAGCCTGATCCCAACCCGCTCAGCGACTGGGGTGACAGCCTTAATCCAGTATTCCAGGTTTTGCCAAAGGGTCTCCTCCGAATAACTCCGTCCTTGGGTAATGGGCAAGTAATCGCAGAAAATTTGCCATCCATCCTTGGCTTGGGCAGCTTCACACGATTCGATACTATCGACTCGGCGGACCACATCGTAATCGAACGCAGTTGACACGGCCCCGCCTCGGATTGATGCGCGCTGCGTGCGCCAGACTAAACCCGGCATCCAGTGATAACCGTAGATCGGGATTCCCGCCCGACCCATATCGCTGATCTCGGCGATCAATTCCTCGATCAGCTTTTGTCGCTCGGGCCCACCGAAGACCAAGTCTTGATACTTTGGCAGGTGAACGAATCCTCCTTCAATTGCGGCGATGCGCAGACCATACGACTCAACACGCTTCCGCAGCGCCAGATAGTCTTTGTAACCGGCCCGTGGCTTCTCAATCGGTTGGTTCTTTCTACGCCCGCCCCTCATGCCCCATGAACCATGATCGAATTCCCAACCCGGCCCGCCGTAAATAACGATGTTCCGTACGCCCAACTGGGCAGACAACTTCAAGACGTCATCGCTAGCCACAGCGATGCCCCAGGCGGCGTGCATCGTCGCCTCCTGCTCGCTAGCGCGTGTGCCTTTAAATGGTACGATCGACCGGGATACAACCGGACTACTTCTCAGCCAGCTAGAGCGAGAAACCTCAGAAAAAATCGATTGCCGACCAACACCTACGACCAGCAGGCATGCTAAGGCAGCTATCGGTAACCACCAGTGGTCGCATTTCAAGAGAGTGCTCCCGCTGTTAGAATCACAACCGATTTTGGCACTATGCTGCGTCATGTCCCTCTCCTCGCATGCCTCAGCCTCCCGTGACCCCAGTATGAGCGGACTCATGCAGGTGTCTATCACATTTTTTTAGCCCTTCGCCTGTTCAGTCGCTTGAACCGAATCGGCTCAGTTTCTGGTCCGCTCGCAACTTCTAAACGAAGTCACGCATCTCGCACATCGCTACGCGGAACGAGAATGCTCGTTTCGTACTTCATATCATGACCGCTCCTTGCTCGCCTTTTGTCGTCAGATGCCACGCAATAATGGCAACCAGAGAGGCTCTGACAACCAGGGAGAATCCAGGGCTGCGGACCCGGGAGGCCGCTGTCAGCGGCGTCATAGCCCAGGCTGCCTGTGGACCATGCCACCTTATTCCATTGCGAATCAAGCGTTGGGTCATCGGGTGCTCTTAACTTCCCCAGAGTAGCCACACGCCGTTCTGCTCAAACCCTAAGAGACCCTCACACAGCTCCAGTCCTGTTGTTGGCAGGACTGTTCGAGGCGCTTACCCAGGTGACCAGGTGATAGGCACGAGTGATGGACGGGGCCGGCAGATAGCCACTTCTCATAGAGGGTAAGGGCGTTTCCCGCAACTTCAAATCGTGCGTTACCAACTC
Organism: Acidobacteriota bacterium; assembly: GCA_040753175.1. Classification (GTDB taxonomy): domain Bacteria; phylum Acidobacteriota; class Terriglobia; order Versatilivoradales; family Versatilivoraceae; genus JBFMEW01. The sequence goes on from JBFMEW010000035.1 coordinate 23,862, forward strand.
CCATCTCGGGATTCCATTTCTTACCAATGATGCCCTCACAGTACTGGATCCGATAGGGCCTGTCTCCAGTTGGCGTCGGCGAGAAGTTGATCAGTGTAGCCGGCCCAACCCGCAGCGGCGCACAGACAGAAGCTCCTCTTCCGTTGACTCCTTTGAAGTTTGTATTGCGGACCAGCCGAGGCTTCGAGCCAGACCGCAGCCACGCCAGATCGTATTCTCCGGAATTCAGCACTAGCCACCCGTGTGGCGAGATGTAGGCTGAGTCCAGCTCGGTGTAGTAGCTCGCTCCGCCCAATTTCCGGCCCAGCCACATGGCCAAGGCGGTGCAAAGATCTCCTACCTCTGAAAGCGGGCATCCTGCGCTGGTAGCCAAGGTCACCCCCAGCGCACACATGATTCCTAGCCTTCGGCTTTTCAGCCCATCTTCACCGTGGCTGTTGAATGCAGCACAGTCCAGTTCTTCTTCAGAGATCACCCTTCGAATCGCCAAGGCCGCTCGTAACGAGAGCTTCATTTCCGTCGCGGAGAATGGCCCAATAACGAACTGTTTGGTCAATTGCCTCGCCAGGGCAGACTCTTCAGCTGCTGTCGTCTTCTGCATCAAGTCATGGATCCGCCGCATGGGTATTTTGACGATTCGGGCTCCAACGTTTCTGGCCAAGTCATCGGATGGCAAAAGCACGTCCGTCATTCCGTCGAAAACCTGACCAATCAACCCCATCCGCAATCTGGGTAATGCCCTGCCGAGCTCTATCGTCTTTATCAACTCCAAGATTGCTTGGTTCCCGGGGTGCGTGCCTGGAACATGGTGGACCACCTGGAACTTCAGTCCCTGACGCATCCACCCGTTGGCAATCGCTTGGGACCCAAACGCCTGGCTCTCAGCCACGGCTTTTGTCATAGTCATGGTCTTGGGGACAGTCGTCCCGGCCATGGAACTTAGTAACACAAGCGGACCACGCCATCCTTTGGCAAGTTCGTCGCTCAGGGCCGAGAACGTGGCCACCAGGGGAAGCACAACCAGGCATTCGATTGAATCCTTATCGAGTCTCTGGCGTACGTTCCGAGCGCTATGCAAATCGGTTATCGGGTCATAGCAGGTCAAGTCAAGTCCCCCCGATCTGAGCGCCGCGACAACCTTCCGATACAGCGCTTCTTTCGACTTCTTCAAACCGGGCACGATGTTCTCGTAGTAATCGACATACAACGGCACCAGCGCAGTCTTCATGCAAGGACCAAGCCTCCGTTCAAAGCGAGATCGGTTCGCAGCCACTTCTCACTCCTAGCCAGACTCCAAGCATCAGCTGACCCCAAAGGCTAAGGACTCGCCGAATTCATTCAGCAAAGTGCGTTTGCCTTCTCCGCAACATCAGATCCTCCCAGTCACCAGTTCCCTGCTCTTGAACCTTGGACCCAAGCAGGCGAACCAATGCCCGGCCCTAATGACCAGCCCATCGGCTCTTTCAAGATTGAACCGACCAGGCTTGGTCACGTTCACCAGGAGTACGTGTATTTCGTTACGATATCCTCCCGAACGGTGACACCTAATCCGGGCAGATCGCGCACTTCCAAATAGCCCTTCTGTTGAGCCCAAGGGTCCTGAACCAATTCATGCTGCATGGGAGACTCATGCGGTTTAAAGTCCATGCAAAGGCCATGGGTCGAACTAGCCAGCAGGTGGACGCTGGCTGCGGTATTGAGTGCGCTGCTCCAGGTATGAGCGCTGAAACGAAGGTTCTCGGCCTCAATCAACTTAATCACGTGCCGACATCCGGTGATGCCCAAGCACCGTCCAGGATCCATCTGCACCACGTCAACCCCACCAGCCTTGATCATGCGCAAGTACCCTGTTGGGCTCCATTCCTGTTCTCCGGTTCCGATGCGGATGCCGACGCGCTGCCGCAAGCGCACATGCGCCGCATAATCGTGAGGCGGGAGGGGTTCTTCAATCCACTTCAGGGCATACGGTTCAAGGTCGCGAAAACGCTGGATCGCGGTCGGCACGTCCCATTTAACTTGCGCACCTAGCACGTCCAAGACTAATTCCATGTCGTCACCAATGGCTTCCCGAACGCGCCGGGTTAACTCGATGTCTTTCTGCCGGTTCAGCCCGAATACCGAGTCCGGTCGCCTGCCCCATCCTCCCTTCACAATCCGGTAGCCTTGCTCCCGAAACCAGGCAAACTCATTCAGGGTCCAATCCAGATTATCCATGTCAAGGTGTATGGAAGCCATCGCGCTCACCTTGTCGAGCAGCCGGCTGCCTAGCACCTGGCACACAGGCAGACTCAGAAGTTTTCCCTTGACGTCCCAAAGCGCCATATCAACAGCACTGATTGCAAAGGCCGCGATTCCCTGCGGTCCATACCACCACACTCGATCCAGCATCTTGTGCCAGAGACGTTCGACATCAAGTGGATTCTCCCCAACCAGAAGCTGCGAGTAGCCACGTTCAATGACCATCTTGACGGCCAGTGCCGATTCAGGAAACTGCGAGATGCATTCGCCCCATCCGACAGTGCCATCCTCAGTTTCAACTCTGGCAAGCGTGATATAACGAAGTTTGTTGTGGTCGTGAGGCTCCGGATATTGCAGGGGATGAGCCGAAACAGATCTGATTTTCATAGAGCTACCAAGCCAAGCCTGTCATCGACTTGCTCACCACATCTTGTTAAATTAGAACAGCCTGAAGAAAACACCTTAGCCATTGCTCAGCGCATACCTTTTCTACTTTCACTCATTCCTAAGCGTCTCACAGCATCATCCACCCCCCGTTCAGATCGATGGTTGCGCCGGTCATGTATCCGCACTCCTGGGCTGACAGGAACAAAACGGCGGCGGCTACCTCCTCAGGTGTGCCCAATCGCTTCAGTGGAATGGTCTCCACCAGGGCTGAGAGGTGATCCGGCGGCAAACTCCTGACCAAGCCGGTGTCTATTGCCCCCGGGGCAATCGCGTTGACTAAGACGTCTGGTGCCAGCTCACGGGCTAGCGATTTAGTTAAGGCGATGATGGCTCCTTTGGTTCCGCTGTAAATGGCTGCGTTCGCTGCCGCTCCGGCGCGTCCTCCGTAGGACGCTAGACTAATGATTCGGCCCTTGCTCTTCCTAAGGTGGGGCACGGCCGCTTGTGAACAGAAGAACATGCTCTTTTGATTGATTGCAACAATGCGTTCCCAATCAGCTTCGGTGGAATCCATAAGCGAAATGCGCGGGCAAATCCCTACGTTATTCACCACGATATCCAGCTGCCCGAAGTGTTGCACTGCCTTGGCCACGGCGGCCTGGCAGTCCGCAACGAGTGCAAGGTCCGCTTTCAAGGCTAGGGCGTTCGTCCCCAACGAATCGGCCAGGCACTCAGCTCCTTTGAAAGAAATGTCTACAAGCAGGAGCTTGGCACCTTGTTGCGAGAGCAATTTGGCGGTAGCCGAACCAATCGCTCCGGCAGCACCGGTGATGATTGCAGCTTTGCCATCCAGTCGAAAGACACTCATCGAAATCGGTTCGCAATATCCCGCAGCAAAATCGTTTCTGAGAGCACATCAACATCATTGAGATGCTCCCGATCAAGCCAGACGTACTCCAGTTCGAAAAAGCCTTGGTATTCCAGCTTTTTCATTGTCTTGATGACACGCCCGTAATCAATGGTATTTTCTTTCATTGAGGACTGAAGCCGACCCAGCCGGCCGCCTCGGGCGTGAAAATGCGAGGCAAAAGGCAGCAGCTGCTCGCATACTTCTTCCGACTCCCCCTGACAAACAAAGTGGGTATAGTCCAGCGTTAAGGTCAATCCTGGAACCATATCAAGAAAGCGGCGCGCATCCGTTGAAGAAGGAATGACTGATCCGACATGCGCCTCAACAGCCAGCCGAATTCCTAAGCTTGCGCATTCTTCGACTCGCCAAGCCAGCTCGTCGGCACTCCTTTTCTTCGAAGTATCGGAGTCCTCCCCTTCCCATGCGGTTCCGGGATACACGGTCATGTGTCTGGCCTCGCAACATGCAGCAAATTCCAGCGCGCGTCTAAACAACTCCCCTGATTCTCGACGTAACGGAAGATCCGGGTTGTTGATCCCAAGGCGTTGAAAGTCCATTCCGGGATGGAAATGGACATCCGCGATCGCAAGACCCCGTTGAGACATCTTTGACCTAATAGCTTTTGACCACCCCGATGGATCCTGAAGGAGATCTTCAACGGGCAGATGAGAGTTGGCCATGATGAGAGACAGGTCGACCCCCTCAATTCCCATCCCGGCGATTAAGTCAAGTACCAGATCGTGAGGCAACAGCGGAAAACTGAAGTCGGCACAAGCCAAGGGTATTGCGTTCAAGCGGCCTCCATGCAGGCGTTGTCAGCCCACAAGCTGAGCAGCGCGTTGACCCAGCTCAAATCGATTGCACCATCTTGTTTCTGGCTGAATCAAACGCGGCAGCCAAGGTTTCAACAACTCGTTTGCCCAACTCGGCTGAGGAGCGGTTTTCAACCGGCAGACCTTTAACCAGGTCGATGAAGGTCCGCAATGGTTGAACACACCGATATTCGCCGGGTGGATGAGTCGTCCCCATCACAAAGTGGTTTCCGTCGTTTCGCCGGATCTCAAGACGTGGGCGTTCAACGTCCAGCAGCAACATTCCATGTGTTCCAAAGATTCGGATATCGACCTGGTAGATGGAATGGGGCGGCATCGTGCCAGTCCCTCCAAGCATCCCCGTTGCTCCTTGCTGAAACCTACAGCATATGCAGTTCGAGAGGTCGGCCTCCGTCTTGCTCATGCCCATCATCGCAAAGACTTCGGTGACCTTCAAACCCGTAATCCAATACATCAGGGCGAGGGCGTGCGTCAGCTGCCCATGGGCAAATCCTCCCCCGATGGTCGGGTCACTCCAGGTTCTGCTATCGGGTTTGAAGAACGCATCCCCTGCAAACCAAGGTTCCTCTCCGCTAAAGAGGTCTCGGAGAGCGCTAGCCATGTGACAGTGTACGTGCTGGATATCGCCAACGGCTCCCTCTTGAAGTCTATTCCGTGCCTCCAGCGCAAAATCGGTATAATTCCAGCCATACGGGATGAGGAAATGTAGTCTTTGGGACTCCGCCAGAGAGGCTAACTCGTCAGCTTCCGAGGTGTGGAGTACCATTGGCTTCTCACAAAGGACATGTAACCCGCGTTTTAACGCAGCGGACGCATGTTGGTAATGTAAATGATGGGGAGAGCTAATCACCACGGCATCGAGGCCCGGGTACATCAGGAGCGACTGGTAGTCCTCTGTAGCGTAATTCACTTGAAATCGGGTTTGGACGCTTCGTAGCTCTTCGTCACCAAGGCGACAGACAGCAACCAGCTCCACATCTTCAAAGGTCTTTAGAACCGGAATATGGTTTTCCACCGCCCACCAACCAGTTCCAATCACTCCCATTCGAATCTTGGCCATGCCTCAGCTCCGCATCCCCTTCAGCTCCGCCAGAATCTTCAGCGATTTTTCAACGACCCTTTCGCCTGCATCCGGAGTCAACGCCGTGGGCACCGCGTAGGCGGGAAATAACATGTCCGGGACATGGTAGCGTTTGTGAACGGACCACCCCTCCTTGGGGAATGCATCACGGGTTGGAATGTAGCACAGGCAACCGTTGCTGTATCCAAGCAGCAAGGAGTTCGAGATCGGTGAACGGTTCTTGACCTGTGTCCCCAGGGCGGCAAAGGTCTCTCCGGGAAATGCGACAATCCCTAAGTCGCCGACTCGAATCCCTTGCACACTCCCCTTTAAGACAGCCTCTTCCCCTCTGCTCGCAGCCTCATGCAACGCTCTGGCCCAGTGACGATAGCGTCGCGCTACGTTAAGTCGCGCCTCCGGGGCTTTTTCAAGCAAGAGCGCTTTCAGGTCAGCTTCACACTGTTCCAGGATTTCGGCCGCTTCACAACGGCCGGGAAGCCTCTGCAGAGGCAGCCAGAGTTCTTCTTCTACTGCCTGGATATCGCCCTCCTGCCCCCCTTCCAACTTGATTCGAGGGTAAATGGAGGCTTTGGACAGGGTGCCAAAGAAAGCTCGCGGCCCCGGTCTGCTTTCCGTGTAAATGCTCGAGTGGACCTGCAGTACCTCCCCACCCAGGATCCAGCCGATACGATTCTTCTCTGAGCAATCGTCTTCAGCGGTTCCGATTCCACAAATCGGATTGATGTCGCCCGCGTTGGCCTGCAGAAACACGCTTAAGCAACCCAGTGTCTTTTCGATCAAATCCCGGGCCGGCCCGACGTAATCTGAAGACCACTTTAGGCACTTCGGCCCCATCGTCACCGTATGGCAACCGTGTGCAAAGACCACCGCCATTGGCTTTCCTGACAAGTCATCAATTCGAACCACCCGAACTTCGTGATCGACAGGCCCGTCACCATTCCGTCCAAGCATCACGCTCCCATCCATATCCACTTCACGCCGGTTGATCCCAATCCTGGCGTCTCCCACACTGGTCCCGATTCGAGCTGCGACAAGACGGGCCGCTGCTTCTGAGGCCAACTCCGGAATGACAAAGCTGAGTCTTTCAGCATATGCCTGCCGCAACCGATCTTGCTCCGGATCGTCGTCATAGTGAAAATCGCATAGGGTTGGACCACAGTGAGTGTGACTGCAATTCAGCAGCACCTGACTTGAGAGAATCCCGAGGCGCTCTGCGACACTTTCTCGCAGTGCCGTGTTCAGCGGAGTCACCACGAAAATCAAATCGAGTCCTATGATAACTACCTTCCTCTTTTCATCGTCCAACACAAGCGCTGTTGCCGTCAGGTCGCTGTCGACTCCATTCGCAACCCCTTCTCGCCCCGCATATCCAGCCATAGTCATACCCACGGGTGGGGTTATGGTGGCTCTCGAAATCCCTGCTCGTAACATTGCTTCACCCTTTCACTTTCGTAATTCCTTGCCAGGACCAGGCTAGAAAAGCGACCTCTTGATCATAAAGACATTACACATCTTCCAACAATAGGAACCTCAGCAGCATTCAAGGCTGTATCATGATGGACCTTACGATGGCGCTCGCTGAATGGCCAGGATCAGAAATGATGTCAGTAACAACAGAGTCGACGCCACCATCATAAGCTTAGGCTTGTTACCTGATCCCCGCCATTCTCCCGTAACCGCACTCCAAACGTTCGACGTCAGAATGGAGGCCGCGGTAATCGCCGCAAAGCCGTACACCAAGCCGATGCTTCCAACGAGAGAAACGCCATAGCCGTAGATGAAGATCGCGGAGAACCACAGCAAGCCCATCGCAAAGCATCGCGTCCAGCAACTCTTGGTATGTTCTCCACTCCAAAACAACTGCCAGCTCTTGCTGCGGTGAATCAAAAAGGAAGTATAGGTCACATTGATAACCAGACCTCCCGACAACACCGGAATCCATACCGCCAGACTCGACAACAGCGGAGAGTGTCCAAGGCTAACAGCTTTCTCGATCAATGGTCCGCCGAACGCAAACCCCGTGTTGAGCATTGCGGAGAGAACACCCGACATCGTAGCAATCAAGATTCCCAGTAGTGACCCTTTGATCGAAGTAGTGTGTTGCCCCCCTCCTCCCTGCGCTTTGTCGCGTGCCAGCGAGGCAGCTGCACACAACACAATGCTGGTCGAGAGAAGAAGCAAGCCGGCAAACAGGCGAGTCTTTCCTGAGCCGTCCAGCTTGGCAGCCCCAATCATGAGCGGCGAGATACTCCCAAGCAAAACAACGATCCCATTAACCATTGCATTAGAAATTGCTAAACCCAGCCGTGCGAGACTCAAACCAAACAGCAGCGCGCCGACCCCAAACGAAATTCCAAAACCACTCACCTGCAGCGCCATCGAGGAATTCTTGGCAATCACTTCAACCAGGACCCCAGGGGCCCATAACGATGCCACACATAAGGGAAGAATACCCATCCCCGAGACGGAGTAAACAAACCAGATATGCTCCCAACGCCAGGTGACAACGCGCTTGGCTGGAACCGCAAAAGACCCATTCGAAACCCCAGCCACCATCATCGCCAGAAATCCGGCCAAGTAGTTTGCAGAGCCTGTCATCCTTTACTCCATGTGAAACACTTCGTCTAGGGGAATGGCTTCAGCGTCCAGGTACTCCTCCATATGCCTGTTCCATCGCTGCTTAACTTCTTTCTTCATGAGCTCTGCTAAGGCTTCATCGACGTTGTCAGCCTCCAGATAAACAAACACCCAACTGTTGTGTACAAAACAACTATGGTTTCGAATGCCCGCTCGGCTGGCCTCTCGGATCAGTTCGGGCCATACCACCTTGTGGGCGTCGCGATAGGCTTGCTCCCGTCCTGCTTTGATAGTCAACAGATAGGCAGCTCGCATGCCACATGCTCCTTTGCTTGGGTTTTGATCGGCGCTTTAACCAAGAGGTTTGGTCACCGCAGCCCGTCTCACAGGACACCGTCCAGAAAGGTTTATGGCGGTTTCAACCTCCCATGTGTATCCCCCGCGACTTAGCTTTTTCGAACAACAGCCTGGACTTTCCAGTTGCGTCTGGTACTCACCAAGAGGGCGAAAACTGGGGGAATTCGACATAGATTTTGTCCCAAGCCACAGGTTGCACATAGTTCCGTCCATGATGAAAATTCACCACATTCTGCATTGTTTGCTCGACTAATTCCATCCCGGTCACAAGGAAAAGGTTGGCACGATAGAGGACTCCCAGGTCAGAAGGATGATCAATCAGTTCCGCAAACTTCTCGGTAGCTCTCCTACCCATTGTCCTCGCCTCGGAAAACAAGTCCATACTCTTGTCCAAGTTCCGGACAAACTGCTGGCGTTCCATGTTTGGTCTCAATTGAAATGCCTCTTCGAAAGCTATGTAAGCGCGTCGCGCCAAGATCAAGGTTTGCAGGTGCAAGACATAGGACTCCGTTTTGTTCCTCAGGTAATTCAATTCTTCCTGCCCTTGTGGAGCTACCCGGGGCACAGCCTTTTCCAAAGACCTTAGAGCTCTCGTTAGTAACTCCACGCTGCCAGCGAAATAGCGAATCCTCTCGTGGCTCTGCTTGATGAACTCTCCCCAGTCAGACGGACCATCAAATGGGTTTGGCTGCTTATATAGCCGATACGCGGTTACCACTTCGGGAATGGGGGAGCAGCATTGAAAATTGCGCTGCCCTCTCCAACCCAGGTATTCTTCATTTTGCTCCAGGTCTGTAAAAGCCGATAACATTTCCTTCTCTGCTGTCTTGCCGAAGATTCTTTGCACATAACCTTCATAGAACTCCGTCGGTGTGAGACTTGGCCTCCAGGCACCCTCAGCTAAGTATCGGTAGTTAGGTTCAGTTCCCCGAATCCGGTTGATCTGTCCTGCAAAGCCAGCAAGTTCGTTCTCTTGGGATCCTTCAAGAACTCTGTCCTTGTAATAGAGATTCACGTTGAATGGCATCCCGAACATGGAACCGTCGTCATCCACGCGCGGCACCAAGGTCCGTTCCCGCTTGCCCATGCCACCAAACAATTTCATTGGCACACCATCCGGTGTCCACACAGCTCTTGATTCCATATCTGTAAACGGCACGTCCTTGGGAAATATCCTATCCAGGAACGGTAGGACGTAAGCGTGGCCTAGGCCACCGATACCTAACTTTGCGTGAGGCGCCACCCGGTCCCGTGCTGCAAAGACTTTCTTGATGATGTGCACAGATCCTGCGATAGAATTCAGAACTGCCGTCGGGTCTTTCATGAAATCCGAGCCGCCCCACTGGAACGGCTTCGGTAAGAACTGGACCAGTTCTCCGTACTTGATTCGCTCCACAGACAGAAGTGATCGATCCCGTTCGCTTGAACAGCTGGGGTAAGCCTCCGGCATATATAGGAAGTATCCTTCCGCGTCCGGGTACGTTGAAACCAATGCCTTTAGCCGATTCTCGTTGATCTCGTGAAGTTCTGGTGCGGAGGGACACATGTGAGTTCCCAAGATGGGATGAAACGGCAACATCAAATTCGAGGCACGTTCGGCGAATCGAGCCAGGTTGCCCGGAAGTGTCGTCGGGTCCACGCATAGCCACACTTTGATCTTCTTGTTATTGGCATAGTGAATGATCTCGGTCAAAAAGCCTTTCGCTATCGAAAAGGCCTGCCTCGGTGTTTCCACATTTTGAAACTCTGCGGGGGCCATGCGCGAGCGACCATTGAAGAGCTGCTGCCCAACTGGAAGATCTTTTGTCATGTAGGAATCATAGTGGTATCGCCACATGAGGTAGCCGGTTTCCTTCTGAGTCGCATCACCTAACAGTTTACCCTCTCCCCTGTAATCGAACTCGATCCAGGGCTCATGTTCGAACCAAAAGAATTGGAGGTAGTTCAGCTTCAGCTTCGCCATTTGGTCGATAAGTTTCTTAACCTCCGATAGGTCCATGATGGCTCGGTTAGGGTAGATGTTTGAGATGAATAGTCCTCGACGCGAAAACGGCGTTTCGACACGCACATTTACCTCTGGAAGTTGAAGGTCAGCAATCTCCTCCGGTAAGACGTCCCTGTTGAGAAGGAAGGTCACGCCTAAACGCTCCAATAGGTCATACACTGCGTACATCGTTGAAGCTTCGTCGTTACCACCGACGATCAGGCAGTTTCTTCCTGTGACCTTACCTTTCCACAGCACAAAACCATCTGTTGTCAAATCAGTAATGCTGACTACATTGAGGTCAACTGCGTGCTGAACCAGTTGATTCACTTGGGGACCACCCAAAAGGATCAGGTCAGCGCTGTTGGTACCACCAGACACTTGACTGGCAGTCACAATCCCTATCTTCGTACCTGACAGGAGTTCGAAGTACTTCTGCAGTTCACTTGCTGCGAATCGATGAAGGCTCGGAGCTGAATTGCCCACAACAATCACGACAGGTGAAGTGGACTTCGCAAACTTAGGTCCAGGTCGTGATGACTGAGCCAAACAGGGCAGAGCTACAGCCAATACCACCCACACGCCCAACTTTCCTTTGAATATCAAACCGGACCCGGTGCTCTGACTAGTTTTCACGTTTGATTCCCGTCGTCCTATTTTCACCACCTGCGTGGTCTGCTGTGGCACCATCGGATATTGCTCTACTAAAGACTATCGGCGCTTCACTTGCTCCATCAAGAGCGGGAAAAAACGGTGTTGAAAACGGCCTTCCTCATGCAGATCACAGACATTTCCATTCCATTAGATATCCAATCAAGCAATGATAGGTTTCTCTCGAAAAGTGTTCTAGCCTCTCGATCTCGAGGCTTCGGTCGGGCGGGACGGATGAAGATAGCAAATTGAATGGGAAAGCCTTTCACAAGCTGTCGTCTTGTACGGCAAAGTAATCAACCTGCTCAAAAAAGCATTTGCCCGAGTTTGCCATGCGCTCAGCCTTCGAGAGAACAGATCGCCGTCTGTGAAGGTGATTGGCCGCATTGCTACTTCGAGACGGGAGCCACGGCTAGCACAACTGCCGTAGACGGTGGAATTGTCCAAGAAACTTCTTCACCGCGTGCAAATTCATGCCGCAGCTTCGAAGCAGGATATGACTGGCTCACTTCGAAACGATTTCCCTTTGCCAGCCCAATGGATTCTTCGTTGAGACGAAACCGACCCACAAGTTCCTCTGGATTTGGGTTAAATAGGAAGACTAACCCTCTATCTCCCACGATGTGGGCATTACCATCAACCTTTCCCGCAGCAGGCCAGTCGGGAAGGTCCCTGCGTACCATAAGATATTCTTCATTATCCCTTGCCCACCCTATCCACTTTCGAATTTCAGCTTTGTCTTTCTCTGGCATTCCCGTCTTCGTCGGCAGGTAGTAGAGTGGATTCGGAGAGGAAGAAAGAGCACTCAGCATCAAGTAGTCAATGGAGCCGCTGGGCCAATCGCGCCCATATTTTCCTCCCATCCCCTTCGGCCCGACAAAGACTTGTGGTTGATCGATGTAGTGTGGGAAGAAATGGTGATGAACGCGTACCCGCGACCAGCGGCGGACCTTGTCTCCCAGCATCATGTTAATGGGTTGGCTCTTGATCCCCGGTAGTGCTTCAGGTTCACCAAACTCATCAATTGTGAACACGGCGTCCACATTTCTCTGCGAAAAAACGCCCAAATCCATCGGCGGTCGACATACCCACACAAAAACGTTGGGATTAAGGTTGCGAACGTTCCGGATCAGTTCGGCCAGCGCCCGTTCACAGGCATAGGTTGAGTCTCCCGGCAAATGGTCGTGATCATCTCTTGGACAATCTACAGGGGTGACCACTCCTCCACCCCCAAAGAAGTCTCCGTCCATCACCCAACCGGGGAAGAAGCCCGTTTTCATTCCGTCTAGGCTCAGTCGGTTGATCCAGTCCCGGAAGGGCCGATTGGCGATACAGTTACCCTGCACTGTGTTCTTGAATCTCTTCCCTGAAAGCATCTCTCCCTCGATCGTTCGTTTCGTTGGATACATCAACCACTCGGGCTTGTGCTCAAGGAATGCTTTTCCCTGTTCTGGCCAAAATGGGTTCGTGTTGTTCATCGTGGGCCAGAAGACCATTTTTAAATCAATTCGTCTCGCATATTCGTATTTTTGGGCGGCCAGCGGCCCGGGCGAATACCCGTCCGTCTCGCGGAGGGCATTCATACGTTCTGTTTCCCCTCCCCAGGGGTGGTTGTCAGAGATCCATTCAATACCGAGCCCTCGTACAAAATCGAGAGAGCGAAGGTCTGACTTGAGCGATGCGGCGTCCTTGTAACTGTGGTGTTCCATCTCACACCACCATCCACAAGCGGTAGGCGAAAACCCGTGACGTGGAGGTCCCAACAGTCGAGAGGTCATCGCAACCATGGCGTCCGATTCCGATCGCAGTGGGAGTCCCGACTGTTCGGATTCATTGGGCTTTCGGTTGTAGACTCCAAGGTAGATGGGTTCTGACTCGATTACTTCATTGGCCTTTACTTTTAGGCTGGGGGCATACTCTAGGCTGACCGTTCTGTTTTCCAAGGACGAATGATCGAACGGCTTCTCGACGCCCAAAAAAACGCCTCCTCGTGAAGACCGCCCAAAATAAGTTACTGTCTTTTGATGGCCGTACTTCACCAAACTCAGGTTCGAGGTGGCAAAACTGAACGTTCCGACGTTTGCTTTCTTCCAGCCAAAGTCACGACTCGACTGAATCCGAATGGTTTTTTCGACAAAGTGGTTGGTGGCACCGAGAGAATAATTTGCGGTGACCATCGCATCGCCCGCCGAATTCTTGTAGTGGACCTCAATGACTTCCTTAGAGGGCTCCTTGATTGACTGGAGTTTCAAGGAGGGGGAGTCTAGGACAAATTCTACCGCTTCGACGCCAAAACGCTCCTCGCGAATCCCAATGCTTTCCGATCCTGTCTTGCTCTCCAGCGAAGCGATCAGCCCGCTGGATTTATCCAGACATACCTTGAGCTGGTCGTTCTCCAAGCAGGCGGTCTGATTTGACGACCCGCAGCTTATCGCGTGCAAGCATAGTCCCGTAACTAAGAGCCGCCAGAGAGCTTGTCCATGCTTTGGTTCATGTACGGGCACGATGATGGTACGCACCTTTGCATCCTTCCTTTCTATCCTTCACGAAGCTTGGGACGAGAATGATACCAAGCCAGGGACGCCATCCTAGCACCGCCGTCTTTGAACGACAGTGGAACATGGAAGGACTCCTGGAATCTGTTACTTCACTCCATGGTCAGTACACCTGCACCGTAGGCCGGCAGGCGAACGCTGAGCGATAATCTGTCGCCACGCCGTTGAGGAGATACGGACTTCGGGCGCTCTCCTTCCACGAAGAGCGAAGAGGTCGAACCAAGCGATTTGCCCAGCGCGTCGGGCGAGAGCAACACCTTCAACATGGTCGGCTGCGGCAGGCCGTTGGCCAGCGTGACGGCCAGGCCGCGGGGCGAAACATAAACGTACCCCTTGCCGCCCTCTACCTGCAGGCCGCGGTTGTCGCGAAACTGGGCATGGCTCACAAAGGGTGCGGTCGCCTTGCGCAGTTTCGCGAGGCGGGAAACCTGAGCGGCGAGCTCCGGGGCGTCGGAAAGCAGTCCCGTCATGTCGCGGGTGGCAATGGCCATGAAACTCCCCGTGGCAAAGGCGTCGGCGATGACGTCCCGCTGATTCTCGTCAATGCACCAACAGGGAAGCATCGAAGGAAGCACATACCGGAAAACCGGTGCGAGTGCGTTTTGCTGCGCAGAGTCGCGCCAGAACCAATTCCACCACATATCGATATGCTGAGTGTTGTAAAGGTCGGGAATCTCAGCCAGGGTGTAGCTGCCCGGGTTGCGCGCCCGGGTCGATCGCGTCGCTTCGCCATACCATTCGTAGGTGCGCGCCCACGCTTCCCAGGGCGACGCGTGACCGTGACGACGCGAGAGGCAATAGTTTCTTTCGGAGGCCTGATCCATGGAAATCACGTCGAAGCCGAGGTCGAGAGTACGGTTGAGAACCCTCCGGGCATAGGGCAGAAACTCGTCCGCACCGCAGCACACGGCGTGAGATCCCATCTCGTAGCCGAAATCGTTGTACCAGCCACCGTCCATCGTGCAGCACGGGAAACCGAACAGCCCGACGCCGAACAAACTCTCCTGCACCAGAGGCTTCAGCTCCTGCCACGATTCGTTGTACTCTGCCGCCAAGCGCCAATTCACATAGGAGGTAATCGAACAGCCCAACCGTCGCAGCTCCGCCAGCGCTCGCCGAAGCTCTTCTTCCCGCTGGCGCGACATCTCCCAGAACCCCGCGCGGTCGGGGCGGTAATAGACCGATGCCGTGTAGTCCCAAATCATGAGATCGCGGACGCCAAACTTCATAGCGTCTCTCGCAATGGCAGGAAGCTCCGAAAACTCGTGGTAGCGCTCGCCTGAGAAGCCGTGCGTGTGAATGTGGAACAGGCCGATCTTCTCGCGCACTGCGGGCGGCGTGTCGCAGGGTTTCCACCAACCCTGCAACCACTCGCGAAACCGGTCGGCGGTGTCGTGCCAGTCGCCCTGGTGGACCCCGACTCCAAACTCACAACTGGTCCAGGTCTGTCCCGGCGCGACAAAGACGCCAGTCGCCCAAGTCCAGGTCAAACAGATTTCGCTCCGGATGTAGAGGGCGTTCTCAAAGACCAGGATGTGGGGCGAGGGACGCTGTTCGTATTTGATGTAGGATAGCCCGCCCCCACCATCACTCAAGTCCATCATCGGCAGCTGATGGGTCCCGTCTTCCCCCCGGCGCAAGTGATGATGGCCAAAAGAGTGCGTCCCCGCCCCAGACTCGGCGAGTTGCGCGTAAATGTCTCGGTACAACCGTCTGCTGGTGGTAACGAGGTCTCGCGACTTGCCCGGATGATTGAGCCGGCCACCGATCCACGGGAACCACATCTCGTGGACGCGATGGGAGCTATCATTGCGTATCTCCGCGCTGAACAGGGCCTCCGCGCGCCCTGCAGGCAAGCGCACCCGCACGTTCAAGAAGACGCCGGCCTTCTCGCCGCGATGTTGCAGCTCGGGAAAACGGATCTCGAGCAGGTCGCCATGCCGGCTTATGGCGGGCTGGCCTGCCTCATTCGACAGAAGCGGCCGCGAGATGTGTTCAGGCGTTGGCACGATGAGTTTTGCAAGCCGGTGTCCGCGCGGGTCGTTGAGGTAGCGACGGCCCGTCTTGCGGTCCGTAATCTGGCGCAGGTTCCCAGTCTTTTCGTCGAACTCGAAACTCACCAGTCCGTTTTCCAGTTGCGCGGTGCCGACTGCGAGCGCAGGAGCCGAAGCTTTGGCTGGCCGGGGCGCAAGGGCGCTGACAAGACCACTAGCCCCGGCCCCACCGGCGGTCTTCAGGAATTCCCTTCGATTGGCTCTGTCCATTGCATTGCTCCTTAGACGACTCGGAACGCAAACAACCCGAAAATCTGCCAGCAAGGTTAGGAAGGAGAGATCAGCGCGCTCTCTCTAACGCCTGTTAAAGCGCCTGCAGTGCGGAACCATTCCCCGCAACGCCCTTACGGTGAGGCCCTCGAGTGAGCCGAAAGCGCGTGGAAAACGGCCACAATCATCGCACAGACAGGTCAACGTCTCGATGAGAACTGCGGAAACTCACGATAGATCTTGTCCCACGCAACCAGCTGGGTGTAATCCCGACCGTGGTGATAATTCACAATGTTCCGTATCGTCTGTTCCACCAGCTCCAACCCCGTCACCAAAAAAAGGTTCGCGCGGTATAGCACACCGAGATCCGAGGGATGGTCAATCACCAAAGCGAATGTCTCGGTGGTAAGTCGCCCCGTCTCACGCGCTTCCACAAACATCGCCAAGCTCGCA
The DNA here is from genome assembly GCA_040753175.1 of Acidobacteriota bacterium. Lineage (GTDB taxonomy): Bacteria > Acidobacteriota > Terriglobia > Versatilivoradales > Versatilivoraceae > JBFMEW01. The sequence continues at coordinate 40,152 of JBFMEW010000035.1, forward strand.
TCAAGCCGCCGCACCAGATCCGCCCGTTCTGCGTTTGCCCTGTACAAACGGAAGGCCTCCTCGAGCCCTAAGTACCCCTTTCTCGCTTTCACCAGTGTATCGAGCAGCAACGCGTACGACTCCGTTTTGCTCCGCAGATAGTTCAGCTCCTCGCGGGCACCGTCACTCACTTTGGGTGAGGCAGCATCAAGATGTCGCAGGGCTTTCCGCAATAACTCCGCCCCACGCGTAAAATACTCGATCCTTTGCTGACTCTGCTGGACAAAAGGCTCCCAGTCGGTGGGGCCGTCAAACGGATTAGGTTGCCGGTAGATCCGGTTGGCCATGGCGACTTCAGGAATCACTCCGCAGCAGCCGAAGTTACCCTTTCCTGTCCATCCCAGGTATTCCTCGTTCTGCTCCAGTATTCTGAAAGCTGCCTGCATCTCTTGCTGCGCCGCCTCGCCGAAGATCCTTCGAGCGTAACCAGCATAAAACTCTTCCGGTGTCAGGCTAGGTTTCCATGCACCCTCCGCCAGGTAGCGCGTGTTCTGTTCCGTCCCACGTATCCGGTTGGTTTGCCCCGCGAACCCCGAAACGCCATACTCCAGAGAACCTTCCAGTACTCGGTCCTTGTAGTAAAGCGTTTGGTTGAACTGCATGCCAAACATGTCACTGTCGTCATCGATACGCGGAACGATCGTTCGTTCACGCTCTCCCATTCCCCCGAAATATTGCATTCGCCATGTGGCCTGGGTCGCCATCGAGACTGCCGCATATTGTGCCCCCGAACCACAAGCTTCATCATCTGCCGCGAACTGGCAGGCCCAACGAGGACCCGTTCGCAGTGCACAAGGTACGGGCATAGAGCTGTGCGACGAGTGGTAAAAAGACCAGGGAGAAAGCCGGGCTCTTGCAATTCATGAGCAGTCCTCCTTGGGCAGCTATCACCCAGATGTCCCAACCTCCCTTTTGGTCGGTTGTACTCCGATCGGAAGTCGCCCAAATACTCTGCTGAATTTAGCGTAAGTCCAACAGGCTGCCAGGGCTGAACAAGGCTAGAACGACGGCATGCATGAATTGATGGCGCTAATCACTTCGAGAATGCCTGCCAGACGATCCGTCCCTCGCATTGGTCGGGAGGACGGATCCCAAGACAGTGTGAAATGGTGGCTGCCACGTCGACGAGGTTCACTCGCGCTGCACGCTTATTTTGCTCGACACCGGGTCCGGACAGCATGAATATCGCACGGTTGGAAGCATATCCGACGGAGGCCGTTGGCAGTCCCCAGTGAACGGCGCTGAGATCCCTGATGTACCCAGCCTCAATCGCTTCCTTCATGGGAAGCACGTCACGCGGATCACGATACAAGGCGAAAAGCTTCTCTGGTACCTCGTTAAGGTTACCGATCCCCCATTTGGAGGTCGCGAGGGCCAAGTGGTACGGCTTTGGAAACGACAGAATGTCTTCAATACGTTCCCCCCACAAGCCGAGTTGCTCCAATTCCTCGCGTTTCCCAATGAGCGAAAAGGCATCCTCGCCCGTCAGCGGATCGGTTACTCGGCGCAACCGTTCAATCACTTTCCTGCGCAGGCTTTCATATTCTTGACCCGGATTGACAACGCCCTCCTTTTCCCTCCCTTTGAGATTGATCCATACACCCGTATTACCGTAAGCTGCCAGGGAATTCTTGGGATCGAGGAACCACAATCCACTCTTCTCTTCCTTGGCAAACTTTGTCCAACCTTCTCGCATCATGATTCCCACGACATTGATAAACCTCGTTTTGGGAAGGTTTCCATGATCCGAGACAACGAATAAGAAGGTGTTCTCGTCGGCACATTGTCGCTTGATAGTGTCGACCATCTGAAAAAGCCTTCGGATAACGTCGCGAAGGAACTCATCGGCCGCCTGCCGCTTGGTGGTATCGGGGCTCTCGAGATCGCCTAGAATGAGATGAGCGATTCCGTCTGGAGCGTGGTACTGGACGGCCATGAGATCCCAATCCTCACTCTTGCTGAGGTAAGCCGCGCACTTCTCAGCCCATTGGGCCTGGATGTTCATGATCTCCAGCGCCATATCGCGGCCGAACCATCCATTGAGCAAGCCTTGGTCGGGCGTCAGCTCCAAGGCTTCGACATAGGCGCCGGCATTCTCAATCACGCGACGCTCGACGCCTGCCGGAAACCCCCAGCCAGTAGGCACGGCTGCCATCGTGCCGTAGATGGTCACTTCGGTTCCCTCGAGGTTTAGATCCAGAACCTTGTACTGACGCAGGCATTTCTTGCCGTCAAAATCTTCTTCGATCCATCCACTCCATTCGCCCTTTCCCAAAAGAGCGATGGCTTTTTTGGCATCGCGCTTATCCGAAATCAGAACCTTGACAGAGGAACCCACCCGAACCGCTAAGACATAGCGGCGCACGCCTTTGCCTTCTCTAAGCGTTCCCTCATCGACAAGTCCTCCAACTCCCCATCCAAAACGCTGCTGATCATCCAGCAGGACTACTCCCTCACGAAGGACCTTATAGTCCCGCGGAACGTTGGTCCATTCCTGAGCGGACTGCATGATCAGACGCTTAGAGTGAGGCAGCTCACGAAACGAACTGATGAACTCTGCCGAACGGACTGTCCAATTCTTCGAAGAGAGTCCGTCACCCCCAACTACCACCCCGTTCTTCAGCAGCTTCGGAAACGCGGTGGGATAGTTAATCAAGATAGTGCGTTTACCCTGGCGTTCGGCTGCATGCCAAAGGTATTCCGCCTGGACTAGCTGCGTATTGAAGGTAGGGGTATCTTCACCCAGAAGCATTCCAGGCAAGTGGGCATTGAAACTGGTGATGCCATGGGTACCCACCCAGGCACCGGTGGCAATAGTATTCCAGTTGGTGGCTGTGTCTGTATAAGGGGATTCGATGGCAGGTGAAAAAAAGCCCTGCTTCACAAGCCGGTCCAACTCGGGTATTTGGTCTCTGTAACGGTCGATATATTCGGGCATCGTACCGTCCAGCCCGATAAGGATCACTTTCCGTTTTGACGTCGCCTTAGACGTTGTCTCCTCTGGCCCAGGTCTAGTGGCAGCCCACACAGGGACCATTCCAAGGTGGAGGCAGAGCGGTAATAAAAGACTATGCCATGACACAAGAGGGTTCATTGTTATTGATCCGAGCACTGTTTGGAGGACACAACTCTTGCATGTTCTCTCCCCTCGCCGCGCGCGGGGAGTGCGGGGCGAGGGGATCAGGGGTGACGGGCGCTGACTGGGGGGGGCCGCAACCTGTCCTGCTACTTCTGCGCCTGTTATTAAGATCATCATTTTCTCCGAAGAGCTTGTAGGCTTCATGGCTCAATCGTCGGGGATCTAAGAATTACCAAGTGACCTTCATCCCGAGCTGAATCTGGCGGTTCGGGCGAGTGTTCAGAACGCGGCCGAAATTGGGACTAGTCACACTTGTGTCGGGGTTGCTCGTAAACTGAGCGTGGTTAAAGGCATTGAAGAATTCTCCCGCCAACTCCATTCGCACGGCTTCCGCGATTTTGAAGTTCTTCCTAATTCCAATGTCCCAATTGTTGACGCCCGGACCGTGCAGGATGTTAACTCCTGAATTGCCGAAAAACCCGGGCTGCGGGGTGGCGAAGCAGTTTGTATCGAGATACTGAAAACCATTGCTGCGCAGGTCTTTATTGCCTAGGCTGTCGCGCCCATTGCAAATTCGGTCAGCGACGGGGGTATTCAGGGTAGCCACTCCGGGCCCAAACACTGTAAAGGGGGTACCCATCGAAAATGTGGCAATGCTGTTCACGCTCCACCCTCCAACCAACGTGTTCCCTAGACGACCCGAATTCGCCAGAAACCGTTTACCACGACCCAACGGCAGTTCCCAGAGCAAGCTCGTAACCAGCCTTTGAGGGACGTCCAATGCTGCAAGACCCCGGTCGCAGGCGGTGCAGGCACCTCGCCGGACAATCTTCCCGCCATTCTCAACGCCATTCTGAATCGCTTTTGACCAAGTGTAGTTTGCCAAAAAACTGAAGCCCTGTGAAAGCTGGCGATTGAACTTCAGGTTCAGCGCATGGTAGCTAGAGTTTGCTGAATAACCGTAAAACAGAATATAGGGACTAAACTTGGGGAACGGGACAGCCCGCGGATCGCAGCGCAAGGAATCTGGAACCGAGCAGTCGTTGAGGTTCGAACGGAGGTTGAGCCTGTGAGCTTGATTTCCGATATAGGCAGCCTCCAGCAAGTTGTTCTGCCCGAAGGAGCGCTGGATGGAGAAAGTCCATTGCTCAACATAAGCAGTTCGACGATCGTCAGGAAAGGCGTTAATGGCACCCCTAACTCCGTCCACAAACTCTCGTGTTATTGGGACAATGGGGCTCGGTGGAAAAACGTTTTGCCCAAACACATACGTCGGCAGCGGATTGAATAGAGGGTTTTCAAGAGCGTTCCTAGTCGTAAGCCCGGGCGTGAGGCTAATGTTGACGTTGTCGAGGACTCGCTCATTTCCATAGAAGATTCCGAATCCTGAACGCACCACGGTGTCCGGTGCGACTCTCCAAGCGAGTCCCACCCTGGGTGCGAAATTGTTACGGTCAGTCGCATAGACGGCAGGATCGATATCTCCTAGGGCTGCATAAAGTAGACGGCCACTGGAGAAGTCGAAATTATGCGGCAACTGTCTGCTACTCCCTTGAGGGTCCAGCGGAGTTGCCAGATAATAGGAAATACCAAGGTTCAGCGTGAACTTCGGGTGAATCTTCCAGGTATCAGCGAAATAAGGCTCAAACTGCGTATAGCGATAGTAGAGCCGAGGTGTGCCATCAGAAAGTGCAGTGCGCGGCATTCCCAACAGAAAGTCTGCGAAGGAGTTACCCGTCCCATTTACTGGGGCCAATTGGCCCTGCGAATTCGTCGCAAGTTGGGCAGTATATACGCTTTGGAAGGTGATCGTGCCTCGCGCGAAGCCGTTTCCACTTTCCTGCGCGGTGCGCATCTTTCGCAGATCAAAGCCAAACTGAAATTGATGATCTCTCCTGATGTAGTTCACCCCATCGTGAAACTGATATAAGTTGTCATAATTGGCATTGCTACCGCTAGCGTTCCCGAAGCCGCCAAACTCGATAAACCCTATCGCCGGCACACCATTGGGGTCCGCTGAATTCGTCAAGCCGATCCGCTTTTGGATGTCAGATTCTTCTTCTGTCGCTACCTTGATCGTCCCGCGGCTCCATCCTAGTCGCAACTCATTCAGCAGCATGGAGCTCAGACTAGAGTTCAACTGAAGCATGGCCACTCTGGTCGTAAGAGGAAAGGATGTTCCGGAGAGAGGGAATAGCGAACCAATTGTCACTGGAGAGTCTTCCGATGAAAACGCACCAAATAGCACATGGCTAGCGGTGAGATTGCTATCGATTCGCACTGTATACTGATCGCTATTAACGAGGTTCTGTCTGTTCCCGCGGAGGTTGAACGGCCTGGCTGCGTACGTCGATCCAGGCAGATAGTACTGGAGCAGGTGCTTGGAGACCTGATTGATCATCGCTGCAGGGATCCTGTTCCCAGGGAACGCTTGGCGTTTTCCGGTGACTGGATCGAAGGTGCGGGGATCAAAGATTTGCACTGGAAGCTCTGAGAAGTCTCCTTCGAACATGGCTTGGGTGGGAGTGAATGCTTGAACCTCGCGTAATCTGTGCTCGCGCAATCCTTCGAAGTTTCCAAAGAAAAATAACTTGTCCTTCAGAATCGGACCACCGATACCAAAGCCGTACTGGTTTCTACGAAACTCGGAAGGATCTCTGAGGGCAAAGAAATCGCGAGCATCCAATTCGTCACCTCGAAAAAACTCGAAAACTTCACCGTGAAATCGGTTGGTTCCCGATTTGATTACCACGTCCACAATTCCTGGGTTGGCTCCCTCTCCAGGTAAAAAGAAGCCCTGGCGCACCTTGAACTGATCGATTGCGGCAATTGATAGATTCAATTCGGAATGGCCGAGGCGGCTACCGCTGGTGGAGATGCCGTTTATCTTATAGCTGGTAAGATCCTGCTGAAGCCCTGCTATGGTAATGGTTCGATCAGGATGACCCCCTTGTGCTGCTGCCAGGTCTCCCCCGGGGCCTGGAGGCTGTGCGGCCCCAGCGAGCAATCCCAGTTGCAGGAAGTTCCGGCCATTGAGCGGTAGTTGGTCTATGCGCTTGCTGTCAATAAGAGTACCGAGCTCGTTCGACGTGGGTTCGAGCAGCGGCGTCGAGCCTCCAACATCCACGGTGACGGTGTCAGAGACCTCACCCAACTGGAGCCCGACATCAAATGTGACGCGCTGAGAGACTACGACCGCGAAATTCGACTGAAAGAAGGTCTTAAAGCCTACCGCGGAAACCTTCAACGAATATCGACCTACAGAAACAGAGGGGAAAATGTATCGACCGACCTCGTTAGTCGCCGTTTCAAGCTGGCGGCCTGTTTCCACGTTTGTCAAACTGACCGCGGCACTCACAACGACGCCGCCAGTTGGGTCCGTCACGAGCCCTTCCACGCTCTGAGGCAAAGCCCATGATGCCAGCATGGGAACCAGCACGAACCCCACGAAGCCGATACATCGCAAGCTTGATGGAGTCATTCTAAGCAGCGGACTGCGATTTAGGGCCGACACCAATCCGTTCTCGCTCGCCATATCAGCTCTCCTTTTGACTCTGTCTAAACCTCTTTGATAGAGGCGACTTTTCGAACTTGTCTATGAACAATGGGCCTTTCTTCACCGAATGGCTGGGACTCTACTACCTAATGCTTCTGTCGAGCTGATTCTAGAGCCAAGCAATGATTCTTGTCAAGAAAATATTTTAGCTATAAGAAATCTTGTCATCTTTCTGGGGATGGGTGACAAACCAACCTCCTACGTGCCGGGTCTCTTGCGGGAATCTCTCTCTGGGTGCACCCGTCAGGCAAATAGCGAACTCGCTTGTTTCCACTTCCGCCGGGCATCGACTCACTCTTTGACTTTGACCGGAGGCCTCAGTTTGACTACCATGCAAGTTGTTCAGATCGAACCTAGGAGAATCGGCCATGAGTGAAGTAACGGAACACAGGCTCGCCAGACGAATCAAAGGCCTCCGAGCTGCCAGGAGCATGACGTTGCAGCAGGTCAGCGAATTGGCAGGCTTCAGCCCTGGAATGCTCTCCAAGATCGAAAACGCGCTTGTCTCGCCTTCAATCGCTACGCTCGCCAAACTGGCGGAGGCTCTCGACGTACCGATCAGCGAATTCTTCGAGGGTGACCAGGATGCTGGAACCGTCTTTTTTCCTCAAAGCAAGCGCCAAACCTCCCCAGGCCGTCGCAGCGCCATGAACTACCAGTACGAGCTTCTGGCTCCGGGACGTAGGCGCCGAGACATGCAACCCATGGTCGTCACCCTCGACGGTAGGACCTTTAAGTTTGCGCTGCAGGACCACCGTGGAGAGCAGTTTATTTATATGCTGGAGGGAGAAATGGAATACGTGGTGGGAGATAAGACATACTCCGTCAGAGAAGGAGACTCGCTCTACTTCGACGCCCGTATTCCTCACGGTCCAAAAATCCCGAAGAACCAAAAAGCTCGTTACATCGTCGTCTTCTCCGAGCCGTGATGACGAAGAGGGTGTAACAGCAGTCCTGGACTTTGGATGCCTAGACTTGGGCAAAGACCCCTTCGTTCACGGAATCGGGGGAGGGCAAAGGGGATTGAATGGCAAATTCCACGGCTTCCCGTATGAGACGTTGGGCAGAGACTTCTTGAGCCTGAAGATGTGACGGTGTCAGCCCCATCTCCAGCAGCTGGCGGGAAAATCGTGGGATCGGATCAACCTTCTTCCACCGCTGCGCTTCCTCGGGGTTCTCATATTTACCGGCGGAAAAAGCGCTGTGTCTCTCCCATCGTACCGTTTTACACTCAATCATGAACGGGCCGTTGCCGCTTCTGGCGTGGGCTACGGCCTCTTTGGTCGCGCGGCGGACTGCCAGGAGGTCATTACCGTCCACGATCTGCACCGGAATACCAAAGCCCCTGGCTCGATCGGCAATGTCCGGCGTACTCTGGGAAAGCCTGGTGGGCACCGAAATGGCGTAGCCGTTGTTCTCACAAATAAAGATGAGGGGCAGCTTCCACAAAGCAGACATGTTGAGAGATTCAAAAAACTCTCCTTCGCAGCTCGCTCCGTCACCAAAGAAGCACAAGGTTACCTGCTGGTTGTTTCGAAGCTTGTTGGCCAGGGCCACTCCACCCGCTATGGGGATGTGAGCCGCAACGATAGCGTTAGTTCCCAGGACTCCGTGCTGAATGTCGCACAAGTGCATGGATCCGCCGCGCCCCTTACAACACCCCGTCACTCTCGTCAGGAGTTCCGCCATCAGAGTTTTCGGGTCACTTCCTTTGGCGATGGCTTCGCCGTGACCGCGATAGGTAGCCAAAATCTTGTCCGTTGGCTCGAGCGTCGAACAAGCCCCGACTGCGATCGCCTCCTGTCCAATCGAAGGATGAGTGGAACCCGTAATTAGCCCCTTGGCGAAAAGATCAATGGCGCTCTCTTCGAAAGCGCGAATCATGATCATGCGATGGTACAGGTTCAAGCAGTCATGCGGAGCAAGGTCTGTGTTCATTCCGATCACCCCATCAAGTTCCGGATCGCTTTGACGATTGCGGTTTTGTCCGGCACTACCGCGAGATGCAGAGGCCCCGACGGAATAGGGACGTCCAAGCCGGTCACTCGCACAATCGGGGCGTTTAAGTAGTCGAAAGCTTCCTCCATCATTCGTTGGGATATCTCCGCAGCAATGCCACAGGTTCGGTAGGCATCATGGGCAATCACCATGCGACCCGTCTTACGCAGCGACGCCGCCAACGTTTTGGAATCGAACGGACTCAAGGTTCGTGGATCGACAACTTCCGTGGATATGCCCTCAGAATCCAGCTCAGAGGCAGCGGCGAGCGCGTCCGGAACCGTCCCTGAAATAGCTACCAGAGTGACATCCCTACCGGGTCTCAAGACCCTTGCCTGGCCAAACGGCGTTAGGAATTCTTCTTCCGGTACCTCAGCCTTGCTCGAATAAAGCTTCACATTCTCGAGAAAGAGGACAGGGTTCGGATCCCTCAATGCTGTTTTCATCAACCCCTTGGCATCGAGGGCGTTTGAAGGAATGGCAATCTTCAAACCTGGCACGTGCATAAACCAGGCCTCCAGACTCTGCGAATGCTGGGGCCCCATTCCCATTCGGCTCACGATCGGAGTTCGAATTACCAATGGTACCGTTACCTGACCTCCTAGGAAGTAATGCAGCTTTGCCGCTTGGTTTACGATCTGGTCCATGGCAACGGTTGTGAAGTCCATGAACTCGAGCTCAACAATACAGCGCATTCCGCTGATCGCCAGACCAATGCCGAAGCCGACAGTCGCGGATTCACACAAGGGACCATCTCGCACTCGTTCGGGACCAAATTCATCATAGAGCCCCTTGTAGACTCCAAAAGTTCCGCCATAGGCTCCAATGTCCTGTCCTAAGAGGACGAGTCCCGGCTGCAGGCGCATTTCTTCTGCGATTGCCTGATTGATGGCTTGGCTCATTGTCAGTATGGGCATGACTGTTTCCTCAAAGGAAGCCACCATTAGGTACTGTCCCTGGAAGGCTGCTATCCTCTCCAGCTTCTGGCAAGAGAGCCTCTAGCCGAATCAGATCACTCCGTCGGCTCTTAAGGCATCGATCTCTTCCTGAGAGTAATGAAGACACTCCTTTAGAATGCGATCGGTGTCCTCGCCCAACGCTGGAGCACGGCGGTGGACTCTCTCGGAGGTCTTGATCCGCACCGGCGTGCTCACTTCGCGAATCGTCCCAAACACGGGGTGTTCGACCTCCAAGATAGTGCCTCGCGCCCTCAACTCCGGGTCTGAAAGAGCTTGGGATAAAGTCTGCACCGGTGCACAGGGGACCTTCCCGGTCAGCACTTCTAACCATTCTCTTGTCGTTCTTTGCAGGAAATGCGTTTGAACAGCCGCTACAACTTCGTCGCGATGCAGGAAACGCTGTTCAAATGAATTAAACCGAATGTCCTCAGCAAGGCTTGGATCCTCAAACGCCTCACAAAGTTCCTTCCAAAACTTTTCCTTTCCACAAAAGATTGTGATGAAACCATCCTGAGTTCGAAAAGTCTGGACTGGAACAAGGGTCTGGTGAGACGAACCTGAGTATCGCTTTGGCTCAAAGCCACAGTTGAGGTTCCATATTGCCAGGTAGGTCAGCATTGAGTACGCCGTATCGAGCAGGCTAACTTCCACGTCACGCCCCACACCGGTCTGCCGCACCGCAAAGAGCGCTGCCACCATTCCGAGGGCTGCCGCAAAGCCAGCTGCATGATCAATGAAGGAAACACCGCAAGCCGAAGGCGGTCCACCGGGGTCTCCTGTCATGCTCATGTAGCCGGTGTATGCTTGCATAAGGTAGTCATAACCTGGATCGCTTGACCTCAAGCTGTTGGAACCAAAGCCATTCAGCGAGCAGCAAACGATCCTTGGGTTCAGCTCTCCCAGCCTGGCATAGGTTAGGCCCAGCTTGCCGGGTTGGTCTCCCCGTAAGTTGTTGAACACCACATCAGATACTTGGACCAGCTGGTGGAATACCCGCAGCCCTTCTGGCTTCCGAAGATTTAACGTCACACTGCGCTTATTTCGGTTCCAGGATTGAAAGTACAGACTGTCTCCTTCAACCCGGTGCGGCGGAACAAACCTGGAGACTTCCCCTCCGGTGCTGGGGTCTTCGATCTTGATGACCTCCGCGCCCATATCGGCAAGATTGAGTGTTGCAAACGGCCCAGCGCCGAATTGGGAAATCGCAAGGATCCTCACACCTTGAAGAGGCAGCGGCTGGATCATGGCCATACCTGTTCACCATTTCCGATGCTGTCAGATCCATTCAAAGGCCGTTTTGGGACAAGAACTCGACGCCGCAAGCTCAAGACTCTTTCGCCTTTTTGGTTGAAGCCAAAGGTCTCGACCGTAACAACGCCTCGGTCTACTTTGGACTTCGATTCTTTTATGCTCAGGACTCGGCTTTCAGCATAGAGGGTATCGCCATGGAATACGGGAGCCAGGTGCTTAACTTCCTCATACTCCAGATTAGCAATGGCCCGGCCGCTGATATCTGCCACGCTCATCCCCACAACGATACTGAATACCAAGGTACCGACGACCAGCCTCTGTCCGTGCTGGGTGTGCGTGGCGTAATTTGCATCGATATGAAGCGGGTGCTGATTCATGGTTAGCAAGCTAAACCACGTGTCATCGGCTTCTGTGATTGTACGACCCGGCCAATGTTTGAACACCTGGCCGACTTCGAATTCTTCAAAGTACCTTCCAAACGCCATCGAGAGCCACTCCTCCGGTTTGCCGCCAGACCTAAGCATCACTACAATTCAAGGGCACTCCGTTCGCGCGATATTTCTCAATCACATGGTCCTGCAGGGGAATGCCCAAGCCTGGAGCGTCGGGCACATACATATAACCATCTCTAATCTTTGGGTGTCCGGCCGGCAACTCAAACCACATCGGATCCCGATCAGGATCGGGAAAAATCTCGACGTACAAGCCATGTGGAATCGAGGCGAGCAAGTGCACCGCGACCTGCGGTTCTTCGTGGTGGGCCATTGAAACGTTGGTCATACTGGCCATTCCGGCAATGCGGCGCCACTCGGTGATACCCCCCGCGATGGTCGCATCAACATTCAGGATGTCGACTGCTTCGGCCATGATAAGGTCACGACAGCCAAACCGTGAGATTTCTCCTTGGCCGGCCACGATCGGAATTCCCCCAGCGCGTCGCACCTCGGGTAAGCCCTGGAACTGGTCGTACCACACCAGAGGCTCTTCAAACCACCGGACGTTCAAATCCGCGACTTGCTTGCAAAAGTGCACAGCTTGATCAACGGTCCAGGCCTGGTTAGCATCGCAGGCAATGACGAATTCATCGCCTACAACCTGCCGTGCAAAACGAACCCGGTCGGCATCGTCTTTAGGAGACAGGCGGCCCACTTTGAGCTTCATGCCACAGAGCTCAGCTCGCTTGTAGGAGAGCAGCTCTTCTTGAAAGGCCCTGTCATCCTTGCCTTCCCAGTAATATCCCCCGATTGCAATCACAGGGACTTTGTCTCGATATCCTCCCAGCAACTTGTAGAGCGGCACACCTTGACACTTCCCGATTGCATCCCACAATGCAATATCAACTCCGGCAATCGCCTGCATAATGATCGCTTTGTTCGTGAGGTCCAAGGTGTGAATCCCCCGGTTGACCAGATCGGGGGCAATAGAGTGAAACATCTTCTCCCAAAGTAACTCTACGCTGAGAGCCTCTTCTCCAACTAATAGTTCACGAAACGTTCCGTTGACGAGCGTGACGATGTCTTTTTGATACCGCTCCTCATCCCCACCAAAAGTCCGTCCGATGATCCCGTTGTCCAAGTGAATCTCGGTGACAATGGTGTAACGTGAGGTGATGGTATAAGTGCCGCCCATAAAGGTCTTGGCTAGGTGTTTTTCCAAGGGAATCGCACAAACATCTTTGATGGTGGTTCTCATCTGCGTCTCCGAATGGTAACTCGATCTACTAGGGGTGGCTTGGTCGACGGAGGCCGTGAGGTAACGTGTCAAAGAAAGCTTGAAGCTGGGACAAGAAACGGCCTGCAACGACTCCGTCAGCGACTCGGTGATCTAAAGCCACGTTGACCCACACCCTCCAACCCACCTCAATTCTGCCTTCAATCGCAATTGGCTCCTGAGAGATTCGCCCCACTGCCAGAATCGCGCTCTGCGGCGCATTAAGGATCGGCGCAAAGAAGTCCACATCCTCCATTCCCAGATTGGTCAATGTAAAAGTGCCGTCCCCCACTTGGTCAACTGTCAACTGGCGGGAGCGAGCAGCTTCCGCAAGTTGTCGCCTGCGCGAACAAATTTCCGCCATGTCCAGCTCGGCGATACCGTGGATAACCGGGGCCACAACCCCGCTTTCTGTGTCAACCGCGAAGGCAAGATTTAGCCGGTCTTGTCCGACGAGCTCTTCGCCACTCCATATCGTCAAGAGCGGCGGGAACCTCGGCACAACTTTCGAAAGCGCAAAAAGAATGAGGTCGGTGTAAGACACCTCTGGAGAGAATAACCTCTTAGCGAGGGGTCTGGCCAATACCAATCCCTCCGCGCTCATGTGCCGTGCGACATGAATGTGCGGAGCGCTCTGCCATGACCGGGTGACCTTGCGAATCAGAACCGCTGACCTTTTTTGCTCAAAAGCAGGAGAGGGCGCAGATTCCTTAGCCCGCATCTCTTGCTGCTTCTCGACATCTTCCGCAGTAACTCTGCCGCCCGGACCAGTACCTGTAACATCCGTGATCTCAACGCCCAATTCTTTCGCTCGCCTTCGTGCCGCAGGTGAGGCGGGCTTTGTTGGCCTTTCGGCAACCTGATCGCACGGATGCCCAACGGGCAGATCCATCCGCTCTTTCATCTGGCTGGATTGTGATCCGCTCGCTAGTTCATCAATCTGCTCGCCAGGCTGTCCGATCCATGCCACAATTTGTTCGACCTTAACGGACCCCTCAGGGATGCTAATTCGCAACAGCGTGCCATTGGCCGGAGATTCAATCTCAGCTACTGCCTTATCGGTCTCGAGCTCGAACAAGGGTTCTCCCTGGACAACGACCTCACCCTCATTCTTGAGCCACTTGGCAAGGACACCCTCTTCCATCGAAAGCGTAGCCTTGGGAATGATGACCGGAACTGGCATTGTCTGGCCCTTGATTACTCACAGTGCAGTGACTGCGATGAGGAGGCTTGGCTAGTAATTCCGGTTCTGATACTAGACCAATCAAATGTTACTTGCAATACAATTTTTTTACTGATAAGAAAATTCCTACACCCAGGGTGACGGCCCATCACGTCCGTGGCAAATGGGCCACTTCTCCGGCTAAAGGAAGGTGACAGGTCAATGCGAAGCCTGTTGTTTGTGCCTGGAAACGAATTGAAGAAGATTCAAAAGGCTGCTGCGATTTCGGCAGACGCTTTTATCCTTGACTGGGAGGATTCGGTGCTGCCTTCCCACCGGAAAGCGGCCAGAGAGCTGACGAGAAACTTCTTGTTGCAGAATGAACACCTCCAACCGAGAGCCCTCCTCCGCATCAATCCGGCAGGCAGTAAAGACTTCGAACTAGACTGTCAGGCCTTGGCAGATCTTCCGATCACTGGAATTCTTCTCAGCAAGTGCCAGTCGGCACAAGAGGTGCGGTGTTTGGCAGGGGTCTTGGACCGCAGCGATGCCGAGGGTCGAATCCGAGTTCACGCCCTGATCGAATCTGCTGCTGGAATCTTGAATGCCCCTCAGATTTCATCCAGTTGCGCCAGAATGGGGAGTCTTGCGTTTGGCTCTGAGGATTATTGTGCTGACTTGGGGATATTGCGAACGCCTGGGGACATTGAACTGCTATTCGCTCGCTCGGCCCTGGTGACCGCCGGAAGGGCGTTCGGCCTGGAGGTCATTGATTCCCCCTGCCTGGACTTAAACGATCAGGCGAAGCTGCAGCGCGAGGCACAGGCAGCACGGAATCTCGGCTTTTCTGGTAAGCTGGCCATCCATCCCTCGCAGGTTCCTGTGCTCAATCAGTGCTTCTCTCCCACTGAGACAGAGATCGAGACGGCGAAACGAATACTCGCTGCTTTTTCGAGCGGAACTTGTGGCGTTCTGACGGTCAACGGTCAGATGGTCGATGAAGCTGTGTTACGAAGAGCCAGGCAAATTCTGAAGATGAGCTGACATTTGTCCTCAGGAGAGCCGGTTGGGGAGTTCAGCCTCAGGGCACAACGATCTCTCTTCCACAAATCGAAGCGTGGTCTTTCCGCACAACAGAGCCTGCCGCCGCAAAGAGGACTCGCATCAGTTGTGTAGGTCAAGTTCTGCGAATTGGGGATGGGGCGAAGTGGTCTTTTCCGGTTGAGGTACGGCGGCGGAAGGCGGAGCTCACAGCCGCTGCGGCCTCAACGCGGAACCTTGATAGTCGATCGTTCGCCGCAATCGTCGGTCCCATAGACCGCATCCATCTCCAGCGGGTAGAGCGGGCGGCGACGACGCCTATAGTTAAAGTTTGCCGGGTTGGCACTGGTTGAGCCGGGAGTGTCTACCAGGATAATGTCCGCTGCAATGGGCTCGTAGGCGGCGCGCGGGGCGATCACTCCTTTGACGATCAGGAGTTTTTTGCGCTCAGGCCGGATTCCCAAGCTCAAGAGCTGTTCTAAACTCATCGGAGCCATGCGACGACTGGTCAGTATGACGGTGTGTTGATCCGCGGTCTCCAAAACTGCGGTGATTCCTTGATCGTAGTTGCCCCAGCCGCCATGCCGGGCTTCGGTTTCCACAAAGATTCCGTCGGCGATCAGTCGGACCCTTCCTCTGATCGTCAGTGGCTTCCCATGCAACGAATCCGTTTTTCCTCCAACATCCACTTCAATTCCTCGCCCAACTCCAACCACGGCGCACCTGCTCACCGCCACAGGGTCATATAACACTACCAACGCATTGCGGACCTGCTGGTTCAGAACCTCTTCGAACAGAATGGTCGAATCACCGGCACTGCCACCGCCTATGTTGTCTCCCACGTCCATCAACACAATCGGTGCGGCCGCACGCTGGGCGGCCGCGCGAACTGCTTCTCTCGCAGAAACGAGCTCACCAAGGAACTCCTGGCGGCGTTCCCAGGCTCGGCGTGCCATCCAGCGGGCCGCTTCGACTGCCAACTCCCGGTCGTTATCTGCGACAGCCAGGAATGAAACTCCCATCTCTTCCACGTCGGCGTAGTAGAAACCCATGGCCACGCTGGCGGAGAGAATGCCCGGCCACTGTTTGACCTCCATCGCGTCTTGGTAGAGGTCTGCAGCGGGCGATTGTGAGGTGGCCTGCTTGGAAATGTTAATCAGCAAAGGCGGACATTCAACAGCCTGAACCGGATGAACCTGCCCATTCAGAGTCCGCGACATCAGGTAAGCCGCCTCCAAGCCCCGCTTCTTCTGATCAAGGTGCGGGTTAGTACGGTACGCTATGGTGGCCGTGGTGTGTTCGATCATCTTGGAGGAGACGTTGGCGTGGAGATCCAGCGTCATGATGATCGGGACATTCCCTCCCACAACCTCTCTGAGACGCCGCACCACTTCTCCATCCGCGTCGGGAAAGTTTTCAGCCACGGTTGCGCCGTGCAAAGCGACCAGCAATCCGTCCAGGGGAAGAGCCTCTTTGAGACCTGCCACCATCTCTTCCAAAAGCTCTTCGAAGGCCTCACCCTGGATGGTCCCACTCGGCATGGCAAACGTTGCCATGATGGGGACTGGAGTCAGGCCAACCCGTCCCGCCCCTTCCAGAAAGCCGCCCAGTTCATGAGTGCTCCCCTGCCAACGCTTGATTACCTCTGCGCCCTTGGTCAGGCTGCAATGCTCAAAGTGTTGGCGGGTGGTCGTAACGGGGAGAAAGGTGTTGGACTCATGCAGGAATCCTGCAATTCCAATGCGTTTCATGGCGCATAAATCCCGAGGAAAAGGAAGAAGTCTTCAGGTCCATCAGCATCCAGACGTCGTTATTTTCGAGTTGAGTGCCGCTCGAGTGACTCGGACGTGTGGAGCGGTAGCCCGCCCCCCTCCACCGCCAGGATCCTCAAAGCGGGTGAGCCCCTTAGCAGTGTGGGACTCAGGTGTGAATAAAACCGAAGGGTGGCGCGATGGCTGCGGCGAAGCACTCACAGGATGCCGTACTTCTGGTAGGTGTATCGCAGCGACTTGCCCTCCATCAGTTCCTTTCGGGTAAAGTTCTCCTTGCCGACTTTCTCCAGGGCCAGCGCGAGGACCCTTTCTTCCACCTCCGTTGGGACCACAACGATCCCGTCATAGTCGGCAAAAATCAATTCGCCGCGGCGGACCAGCACTTCACCGCATTGCACTGGAACATCGAAGGCATCCACGATGCCGCGTCCCATCGAGTCTACTGGTTTGACCCCTGCACAGTAGACCGGAAATCCCTTCTCGATGATCTGCACGCAGTCGCGCACGTTACTATCGCAGACACAGCCGACAGCGCCGTTTCGCTTCGCGACCGTTGACACCAACTCGCCCCACGGCGCATTCCTCAGGGAGGAATCCGTGGAATGGACAACGACGTCGCCCGGGCCGAGCGAATCTATCGCCTCAATCTCGAGGCCATAGGGATCCTCTGCGTTGACACAGTCAGTCTCCAGCCAGTGAAGCGTTCGGGCGCGGCCTACGAAGCCGCACTGCTTCAGACTTGGCAGAAGCGGCCTCAAGCGCGGGTGCATGGCCTGGTTACGGTAACCCAGCGAGTCGAGGATATCCGAGACGACGGCAACGTATAAATTATGACGAACGAATTCGAAGATCTCCGTATCAGACTGGAACTGGCTTTGCGGTTCCGACCTGTGCATGTTTCTCTCCTTCTCACCTGACCCGTCAGACGACCATCGTTTCCGGCACACGCAGTCATGGAAGAATCGCGCGTGCTCGCATATTGGCCCAGTTCTTTAAGGGCACGAAGCCCTCAGCCAGCCGCACCCCGGCCTGGAAACCGCGGAATCGCGCGATCGTTGCTACGTATTCGGAAAAATCCATTCCGCCGTGCCGGCTGAGCCACTCCCGCTGGCTCCGATGGCACTCCAGCATCCGCAGTTTTGTGGCAAATGTTGCGGTGATATCAACGAAGACTTCCGGCTGGAAACCATAACCACCGAGTGGCTCCCACATAAAGATCGCCGGCGTACCAGCAATCGCCGGGTGACGAGTCGCGATACTCGGCACGGTGGCCACAAGCGCGGCGTCGCGGACCAGCACGAACGTGTTATTGTGGTCGCTGCCGTAGTCCGTATGGAAGTGCGTGAAGATCACATCGGGGTTCGCTTGCCGGATCGCGTCGGCAAAACGCTTGCGCGTCTCCTGATTAATGTCGACGCCCCAGTCCGGCAGACCCATCTGGATGAGGTGGGCACCCAGTACCTGTGCGGACGCTCCCGCCTCCTGGCTTCTCATCCTCACCAGTTCGTCTGGGCTCAGGTCCAGTGAGGCAGAGTCGCCCTGACAGGCAATCGCAATCGTCACAGCGTCACCCCGGTCTGCGTAGCGTGCCAGGGTACCGGCACAGAAAAGCTCCACGTCGTCCGGGTGTGCTGCGATCGCCATGACGCGCAACTTCCCTTCTTTGTCCTGATCCTGCATCTGCTCCGTACTCCTTTCACCTGTCCCAGGTCCACGTCTCGCTCGCGAATCCGGACACCTTGAGCTGCATCAACCGCTCACGATCCAGCTCGACCCCCAGTCCTGGGGTACTGGGCACCGGCAGGCAACCGTCCGAATCCAAGCGGAAGCCGGGGACAGCCAGCTCCTCCACCAGCAGATTGCCGACGTTGAATTCGACGAAGGACCGCGTTGGCAAACTGGCCACAAGGTGAATGTCGGCCGCCACTCCCACCGCCGTGTTCCAACCGTGGGGCACGAGCTCGATTCCGCGTTCTTCGGCCATCCAGGCAATGCGACGCATTTCAGAAAGACCGCCTACCTTGCAGGCGTCCGGTTGCACGATGTCCATGGCACGTCGGGAAAAATAGGTCGAAAAGGATTGCCGGCGCGTGACCACTTCGCCGTGAGCAATCTTGGTCGGAGCCTGATCCGTGAGCCGAGCGTAGCCTTCGATATCATCCGGCGCCAATGGCTCTTCGAACCAGTAGACGTGGTAGTCAGCCAACATCCGGGCCCGCTCCAAAGCATCCTTAAGCTTGAGCGGCCAGAACGGAGCACTGCCGCCTGCATCCACCAGCAGCGTGATCTCATCGCCGGCAGCGCTGCGGGCGCAACGTATCAGCTTTTCATCCTCCGCCAGGGTTTGCCGGCCAAACGGCTCCCAGCCAAGCTTCATCGTCCTGAAGCCTCGCTGCTTCATCGCTTCGATCCGCTGGGGCAGCGTGTCGACCGGCATAAACAGAACGGAGCCGTATACCGGCACGGCTTCTTGGTGGCGCCCTCCCAACAACACCGACACGGGCTGGCCATAGGCCTTGCCGGCCAAATCCCAAAGTGCGATATTGACGGCGCTGATGGCATGGGTCATCGCCCCGCCTCGTCCCACCCAAAAGGTGAGGTTGTGGAGTTTCTCGGTAACACGCTCCGTTTCCAGAGCCTTCTCGCCCACGACGAAGCGCTTCAACCAGTCCAGGGCACCGAGAACTTGGCCCTTCTGAGAGTAGGCGGCGCCCCAGCCGCGGATCCCGGCGTCCGTCTCCAACTCAAGAAAGACGTGGAAGCGCTGATCCGGCGAGTAGACTTTCCAGTCGGTGATCTTCATCCTCTCCTCCCAGGGCTACCAGAACCGCCAGTAAAGATATACCCAGATGGCTGCGTAGATCGCGTACCAGAGCCGAAGATTCTGATACCAAGGACGTACTGCTCCCTCATCGTAATACCGGATGAATGACGGGCGCCAGACGAACGGCTCCCATTGGGATCGATCCGGAGGGGCGGTGATGGAAGACACCAAGACAATGCCGCCCAATGTCAAAAGCTGGGCGATGGCTCCTACGTATGCCCAGTGCAGTGAAATTCCCGCAGACCAGAGGCCGCCTGCCACGACAACCTGTATGGCCATGCCGCCGATCATGCCAAAGAGCGCGCCATGGTAGTTGGCACGACGCCAGGCGAGCCCCATGATCATCGTGGCTGCGAAAGGCGTCGCCAGATAGGTCACTCCGGTTTGGAAGTAACGAAAAATGCCGCCGAGGTATTCCACTGCCGGCGCAACCAGTGCGGCGATCACCAACGAAGCCAATGAGGCTATCCGGCCCGCCCGTACCGTCTGTTGCTCGCTGGCCTCGGGCGAGAACAGACGCTTGTAAATGTCCAGTGCGAAGATGGTGGCGCTCGAGTTGACCAAGGCACTGATGGTGGACATCACGGCGGCCAGAAATCCGGCAAGAATCAAGCCACGTAGTCCCCATTCCGGGCTGAAGTGTCGCAAGGCGAAGGCAAAGGCCGTGTCCTGGTTAGTCAGTGGTGCAGATCGCTGGAGTGAGTGGATCCAGTAGAAGACGACAAACCCCAGGAAACTCGTCACGAGTGGGCGCGCAAAATTGATAAAACCCCCAAACAGCGTGCCCATGATTCCATCCCAGACCGTCCGCGCACCGAGCAGGCGCTGAATCATCACCTGGTTCGTTGCCTGATAAAAGATTCCCGTGTTGAACGCCAGTAGAACGAGACCCAGAAAGGGGGCAATGGGATCGTCGACGGGACGGTACAGGTGGAACCGTTCCGGATTGGCCGCCACCATCGCCGCCCAGCCGCCGGGAACCTGGCGCAGCGCCAGCACAAACAAGACAATGCCTCCGCCGACAAGCAGAACGCACTGGAGGAAGGTGGTCCACATCACGGAAACGAGTCCGCCCTTCACCGTGTACAAACCCACCAACACCGCTGAAATCCAGAGCGTCCAGTAGAAGTCGAAGCCGGTCAAATCCGCAAACGCCAGGCTCCCTCCGTACAGCACGGGTACCAGGAACACGAAAACGTAGGCTACCAGCATCACCCAGCCATAGATATCGGAGCAAAGCGGGCCGAACCGGCGGTGGTAAAACTCCGACACGGTAGCAACTCGATTGCGCAGGTACATGGGAACAAAGAAGAACATCGTCAGGGTGTAAACGGGAAGCGTAAACCACTCCCAGTTGGCTACGCCCATGCCGTGCACATACGAAGCCCCGACAGTCCCCACGATCTGTTCGCTGGATACGCTGGTGGCCACCATGCTGGTGCCGATCAGCCACCAGGGCAACTTGTCGGACGCAAGGAAGTAGCCACGCGCCGTCTTATCCTGATGCCGCGCGGACCATAGTCCGATCCAAAGGACCAGAACCAGCGAGCCGAGAATCACAACAATATCGGCACCGCTCAGAATCCCCACGTCCATTTCTCTCCGTTCACCTGAAGTACCCTGTGACGCGGTAGTCGCCGCTGGTAGAAGCCGGAAGCTCGATCACGTCTCCCTTCGACACCTGCACCTTCTTGCCGTTGACCGTGGCCGAGGCAAGGGCCCGGCCGTCGCCCGAACGAAGGCGCATCCGCGTCTCAGCCGGAGCCACTGCCAGCTTCAAATTGGCCGCGACCTGCACGGAATTGCCGTCAGGGGCAACCTTAATGTCGAGGTTGACCCGACCTCCGAAGTGAGTCCTCATGTCCTTGGCTGACAGGACTGCACTGGGCTTCAGCCAGGAACGAGGGATAGCCTGAAGCAGCCACAGCCCCTGCTGCGAACCGTCGTAACCGCCAAACTCGTTAATGAACATGTTGCGGACGGCTCGCCAACGCTCACCATCGCCGGGCGCGTTCGAAGGTACACCGTCAACCGACTCGACGCCTACCCGAAAATCACGGTGCACGACGAAAGCCATGTTGTTAAAGAACCATTCAAAGAACCGCGGAAGATCATCGCGTTGAAGGAACAGGTCGACACCAATGGGCCACATCGTCTCGTACTCGACGTAGTGTCTCCACATATAGTGGCGAGGGGCCGACGCATCGGAGATGTCTCGAAAATTCTCATCGCCGGTCGGCTGGCCGAAGGCGTTCCGCGCCACGTTTATGTACTGCCCCTGCCCCTTTGGCATTCCTGCCTCCACGTACGCCAGCGCCTGGTCAACAAGCTGGTCGTGGGGATCGAAGGCCCCCCAGGCCCCGGCTCGCAGCGGCCCGTATCCCGTATAGGTCCAATCGGGCCGGGTCCAGTCCAGCTCGTACACGTCACGGGGCACGAAGGGTAGCAAACTCCCGTCGGCCATCGGCAAAGGTCGGCTGCGGTCGCGCGCCTCCTCATATCTCTGGCGGAGGGTAGCACGATAATCGTTCAGTTCCCGTGCCAACTCCTCGGTGCGCGGGTGGCCGATTTCCCGCAGCAGCCGTACCGTCTCGATCATGCCGAAGATCACGAAAGCATCGTTGGAGATGGTGTTCCCAGCCAGCCAATCATGGGAGGAAGCAGCAGGAAGCAGCCCCCAATGGGGAACCTTCCTGCCATCTTCCTCCCGCATGGTGCGCCGTCGCTGTTTGGCCGTCCAATCGAAGGCGTCAATCAGTGCTTGCAGCGGCGAGCCTGGACCGTCGGCCAACCACTCGCGGTCTCGCGTGATGCGATAGTGCGAGGCGAGTGACCACATTTCCAAACCGTGACTGAGCAGCAGCGTATTGGCCGTCCAGGGGCCGAAGTTGCCCAGGAAGCCGGGAATGCGCGCCCAGCCTTCGCTCTGCACCACTTCCTCTGTTCCAAACTTGACTCCAAGCAATCCGACGTCTTCTGATTGCGTGTCAATGAAGCTTTTCAGAACCGGCCGGGAGATGTGGGCCAGACCGCGCAGGTCAAACGTGGGTAGCGCCTTTGCGGCGTTACACGGCCAGTACTGCTCATAGTGGTTCGGGCTGGTCTTGTACATCCAGACCTGCGCTTTATGCCGGTACGCCACCTGCTGTGACATGTGACTCGGCACCGCGGCCAGATAGTCGTTGATGAAGCGGTCGGGCGTTGTAATGGTTCCCTCTCGGTCCAGCAACTGTCGCCAGTACCGCCGGACTCCCTCGCGCTCGCGGTCAAAGTTTAGCTTCTGCAAAGCAGTTCCGGTGGCCTGATCGACCAATCCAAAGGGTAGTACCAGGTGTAGTGTGGCCTCTTCCCCCGAAGCCACCGTCACACGCCACTCAATGACGTTCTTGAGCCCGGCCATCATTCCTCGCGGCGGCGCCAGCTCATCGTGCCATACCAGCGTTCCGCGGGACGGCTCATTGATAAGGTACCGCACCTTTCCGTCGAGCAGACCAAGCGGTGCCTCGAAGCGATGGTTCAAGCTGTTACCTGCCTGCAAATGGTTCACGCCGGCCTTATAGCCGAACCGCACTTGGCTGGTGTCGCCGAAGTGGAGCCAGAGGTAGCCGTTGCGCGGCTGCAGTGCCGTATTGAGGACACGGAATTGCACGTGGACCGCCAGAACATCGTCCTCGCGCGGTTGCATTCCCTCCTCGAGCGTTCGCCCCAGCAAGTGAGCGAATACGACTTGTTGCCAGGCCAGGTCGCCATCCTGCATGGAGACCTGCGGGATCGGCAACTGTCCCTCCTCCAGATTCCTCCGCAGCTCCGGGTTCCCGAGAGATGCCCGGTCGGGAAAGCGCAACGGGCTGCCATAGCCGATCGAAAGGTGCAGGCGGTGCGGCCCCAGTCCCGTCAGCTCTCTCTGCATGGCCCCGTGATTCTCAAAGCCGAGCGGACCGAACACCAGCGAACCGTCCCACAGCACGGCAGCCTGAAATTGATAGCCCGGCACGCCCACGTGGGCAACAGGGCGCAACATCGGCGTCCACTGCTCTCGGGCTCTCTCGAACGTCCATTCCTCCTTCTGGGCGTGAGCGTTTCTCGGTCGCTCCTGGTCCCCCCTTTCAGCGAAACCGGTTATCGCGAAGAGTAGTAGCAAAGGCACGCTGAGCATCAGAGACTGGTCACGGTGCCGCTTGTATACGTGAATCCAATTCGGCATTTCATCCTCACCCATCTGATTAAGTATCTGTAGCGGGAACCCCAAGAGGTCCCCGCTACCTCTTGATCGTGCCATCTAACGATTTCTTGCTCGATCTGGGTTAGTCGTTGGAAAACCGGAAGACTTCGAATCCAGACTGGTCGCTCCCAACTAAAAGTAATACTTCAGCGCAAACTGGATGATTCGGGACGGCCCGGCAGTTGTCACCACACCGGCCGAGCTGGTGTTTGCGATTCTCCCCGGCACACCGAAGTTCGCGTGGTTGAGAGAGTTGAACAGCTCACCGCGGAACTGAATTCGCTGTCCTTCTCGGACGGCGAATTCCTTGTAAATACCGAGATCGAGACTATGCAGGCCGTCGGCGCGCAGTGTGTTTCGCCCGACGTTGCCGTATGTATACTGCGCGGGGGCTTTGAAGCAGGAAGCGTCGTACCACCGGCTCACGGTCGGGTTGGCCAGGTTCCCGCTACACCCTCCTGCATTCGGTCGGCTTCCCCGCCCTGTGTTGGCGGGATCGCCCGACCACAAGACGGAGAACGGCATGCCACTTCGCATGGTGAGAATCCCCGACAAAGCCCACCCACCCAAAAGCGTCCGGACTGGCCACTGCTTGGCGCTCTTGAGAAACGGCAGGTCGTACACTCCACTGGTGACCCACGTGAGCGGGATGTCGAAGCTCGATAGGCCTCGGTCTGCCCCACAATCGTAGGGGTTGAGACAGCCGGCTGAGTTGGAAGTCATGTTGTCGATTGCCTTCGACCAGGTAAACGAGCTCAAAAACGTGAGGCCGTTATGATAGCGGCGCTCCGCCTTGGCTTGCAGTGCGTGATAGATGGAACTGGCCGTTTGCTCGCTCCACTGGATGCCGACAAAATCCGGAAACGGTACCCGACTGTCAATGGATCCCGGCCCCGGCAACGGTGTATTGTAGGACCTTGCGTTCTGCAGCCGTGTGCCCTTTGTTCCCACGTAGCCGAGTTCCAAAGCTATCTGTCCTGGTATTAGCCGCTGCACGAACAGGTTCCACTGCTGCGTGTACCCGAAGTCCGTCGCATAGGGATCGTGTCCAAAAATAAACGGCCTGGCACTAAACGTGGAGCCGGCTGGGAACAAAGTTCGAGTCGACTTCCCCGGGGCCCCACCTTGAGTGAAGGTGTTGAAGATGCCGCTCTCGCGAATCAGGAAGGGTGGCGACAGAAACTCCGTTTCTCGGTTCCCATCCAGCTGGTTGTAAAAGACCCCATACCCGCCGCGAACAACGAAGTCCTGGGCTGCACGATACGCGAAGCCCACACGCGGCGCGAACTGCTTCTTGTTCAAGAAGCGCATCGAACGCTCGGGCAAGCCGAGATCGGCTGCATAGACGGACAGAGGCTCGTAGGTCGGCCAACTCCGGGCTACTGAAGACTGCACGGTGCGTGTAATGGCTTCGCGGCTGGGAACCACGATCGCACCCCGTCCCCCTCGCCCGCCAGGCACCCATGTTGCCAGCTGGTTGTTCTTTTCGGTGGTCGGAAAATTCAGCTCGTACCGCAATCCCAGGTTGAGCGTCAGGCGATTGCTCACTTTCCAGTCATCCTGGAAGTAGCTCCAGTTGTTGCGCAACTGCATGTAGAAAGAGCCTGGGGGAACGTAGCGGCTGCCCGAAAACGGATAGCCCAGGAGGTAGTCCGCGAAGCCTGCTCCCCCCCCGGCTCCAGCAGGATTGCCGCTGTAGGTCCCGATGTAAGAGAACTGGCCCTGTCCCTGGCCGGCAATGTAGAGTGCCTGTTGGTAGCTGGCCGTCGAGTTGCCAAGCTTCATCACATGCCGCCCCCTCACCATCGTCATTGAGGCGGCCACGTCCCGGCTGTTGTGAACCACTCGAAAGCCGACGTAACTCCAGATTGGCGAAAAGCCAGAGATGTCAAAGTGTGGCCAAGTCGGAAAGACGTCGGACACACCCGGACCGAAACCCTGTATCCCGGCCTCCGCGGTCCAATCTCGGCCGACGTTTGGACCGGAGAACTGGTTGATGTGCGGCCGCGAATACGATGGCCGGACTTCCAGGCTGGTGGTCGGACTAAAGACGTGCGTCCAGGACAGGACGGCGTTGACCGAGGTCAAGTCCACACCAACGACTCCTGGGTTGTAGTTATCCTTCGAGAATCCCTGATAGGGCCCTTGCTGTGGAGTACGATCGCGCCGCCGTGAGAATCGGCCCATCAGCGTGTCTCGATCGGAAAAGTGATGGTCAATGCGAACGCTGTACTGATCGAACGAGTTTCCGAAAGGTGGATCGTTGTAAAAGTTGGCGGCCAGACCGGGACGATTAGGCTGCGGGTACCACGCTAAGAACTGGCTTGATACCGGATCGATTCGATCAGAGGGAATGATGTTGTTGGGGAACGGATCTCTCTGGATCACTTTCTCACTGTCCTGGCAGCTCGGGTTAGCCTGCGGACACACGTACCGCGAGGTCAGCGGATCGTAGATGGGCACCCCCAACTCGCTGAGATCACCGCTACGCATCTTCATCGTCGGAACGCTGGTCAGCCAAGGTCTGGACGAGCGCTCCCGCTTCCCTTCATAGGTGGCTTGAAAGAAAGTCCGGTTTCGAACGATGGGTCCGCCGATGGTTCCGCCGAACTGGTTGCGAATGAGCTTCGGAGGGCTGAACTGGAAGAAGTTGCGCGCGTTCAAAGCCTGGTTGCGGAAGAAGTCCCACAGAGTTCCGTGGAACTGGTTGGTGCCGTTCCTGGTCGCCACGCTCACAGCGTTGGTGCCGTACCCCACTTCCGCGGTGAAGTTCGCACCGGAGAGCCGGAATTCCTCGATCTCATCCACAACGGGAGCCAGAATGATGGTCCGACCCTGGCGATTTGTGTTGTTGGCTCCGTCCACGAGGAAGACTTGTGAGCCAGGCCGCGACCCGTTGGAGGTAATCATCGTGAAGTTGGTTGCGACACCACCCGCACCGCCGCCCAGGCCCGACACGTCGCTGTTTTGGTGGCTCATGGTGTCCACGGCTCCGGGCGTGAGCAACTGCAGTTGCTGGAAGTCGCGGCCGTTCAGGGGCAGGTCCACAATGCGCTTGTGCTCGACCACAGTTGAGACGTCGCTGGTCTCTGACTGAATGAGAGGCGAGGACGCGGACACCGAGACTTCGGTGGCCAAGTCGCCAATGGTGAGGATGACGTCGGCCCGGAAAGTGGCGCCGACGCGGAGACGGATATTCTCGACCAGTGACTTTTTGAAGCCCGAAGCTTCCACTTCGAGTCTATAGTCGCCGACAGGCAGATTAGGCACGACGTAGGTGCCGGTGTCCTCACCAGTAGTTGTATAGCGAATGCCGGTGCCGGTGTTGATCACGGTGACCACCGCTTTGGGTACTGCGGCCTGGCTCTGATCCGTGATGGTGCCGACGATACTGGCACGGGCTACCCCTTGAGCAGCCACCCGCGCAGGGAAGCACAAGCCCCACGCCAGCACACAGGTTCCCAGCAAAGCAATCCAGCGAGTGAAGCGCATCATGACTCCTCCTCTCGATACACATCTCTGAGGGCAGGCGGTTCCGCCCGCGGAACAAATCCTCCCTCAGGTTTAGTGGCTGCAATTAAGGGGCAGCCAGCCAAGGATGTCAATGACGACCGTCGAGTCCGTTCCACAGGTGGAACAGAATGTTTCCGACGCTGCCAGCCATGACCAGGAGAAACCATTTCGATGTTGCCGCTCCTTTCCATCTTGAGCCGGCTCGCCGAGTTGGTCCCAGGGACGGCGCACTGGAAGCAAAACATTCCTGGCTGGACGCGCCCTCCTTAGGCTCGTGGTCAGGTACACAGCGGATGAGGGAGGCCCTGATCCGGTCGGAGCATGAGCCTGTCTTGGCCGTGCCTGCTGGAGAACTTCTGAGCGAAAGTTTCTCTCGCAAATTTCTAAGATGAGAGCTATTGTGGCGGCATGCGTAAGGAAAGAGAGAACCTCGTCCCAGCGGTGGGACGCGCCCTCCAATTGCTTCAGCTGCTGGCGCAGTCCAGAAAGGGCCTTACCATCTCCGAGGCGAGCCGACGGTTAGGTATACCCAAGAGTTCCGCACACCGGCTGTTAAAGGCTCTGGAACAGAACGGC
This sequence comes from Acidobacteriota bacterium, assembly GCA_040753175.1. Taxonomy (GTDB): domain Bacteria; phylum Acidobacteriota; class Terriglobia; order Versatilivoradales; family Versatilivoraceae; genus JBFMEW01. The sequence goes on from JBFMEW010000035.1 coordinate 67,854, forward strand.
TGCGTCCAGAAGGACGGCCGCGTGGGTCGTTATCGGTTCGGACTCATGCTCGTGGCCTTGAGCAGGGCCGCCCTCGAAAGCCTGGAAATGTGCGAGGAAGCGAAGCCGTTTCTCATCGCCCTGATGCAAAAGACGGGCCTGACAGTGCATATGGCCGTGCTGGAGGCCGGTCAAGCCATCATCGTTGAGAAGATTGAGGCTCCCGGCATCATCAAGATCGGAACCTGGATAGGTCGGGCCATGGATCTTAACTCGACTGCCTGCGGAAAGGCTCTGATCGCCTTTCTTCCGCCCGACGAGCTCAATCGTCACATGAAAGCCAAGTCGTTCGTCCGGCACAATCAGAGGACCATCGTCAGCGTTGCGCGCTTGAAGCAGGATCTCGCCGCCGTTCGCGAACTGGGCTATGCCGTGGATGATGAGGAAGACGAAATCGGCGTACGGTGTGTCGGGGCGCCGGTCTTCGACTCGGCCGGCCGCGTGATCAGCGCCATCAGCGTGGTGGGGACAACGAATCAGATCGCTCCCGACCGAGTTGAAGCGGTAGGAAAGATCGTCAGGCAATTTGCCACTGTCATTTCCTCACAACTCAGCCAAAGAGCCGGCTCAATGTAGCGTGAGCAGTCAGAATCTCGCCAGACGGGCTCCCCAACCCCTTTGACGGCCAGGCCCTTCAACAATCCCTTTGTCAGTCTCGTCTTCAACGCACTCAGCGGGAACCTGAGGTGGGCGAGTCCGAACAGGGCTCGCCTATTGGGCGGCCTGCTTAACGGTGGAGAGTTCATTTCGGGAACGCCCGAAAGCACGATTCCCAGTTTTGAACCGGGCTGGAGTGAAGGCACCGATTCGGCCGGGGTTATCTGGTTCCCCAAACTTCCCTGAGTTGGTCCGGCTTATCGAAGAACAGGCCACCATGCGAAACCTGGTTCGCGTGCTCCCGATGGAATCGGACGTTTCCAACCTTCCCAGCCTGACCAGTGGAACCATGGTCTATTGGCCCAGGAGAATCAACTGATCACGGAATCGGACCCGGTTTTCGGACAGGTGAAGCTCACGCCAAAACTCTGTCCTATCTTACTTCGTGTTCGCAGAAATTGAGTCAGGATTCCCTGGCCGCCGTCGGTGGTTTGCTGATGGAACTGTTGGCGGAGAGCATCGCTGATGAAGAGGACCGGATGATTCTGAAAGGGAACGCCGATCCCTTCACGGGGTTGTTGTTCGCGGCCAACGTCAACCAAGTCACGATGGCCACTGGCTTGACGGCCTTTTGGGACGTGACCTCCAAGACCGGCTCGATTTGATTTCCTCCGTTACTCAGAAGGCCGCACGGAACGCCCGGTTCTTCATGCACCGCTCGATTTTCCGTGGTCGAGAGGAATCCAGAACTTGAACCGTCAGTACAACTGGAGCACGCCGACCAGTTCATGCCCTGATACGATCTGGGTCTATCCGATCATCTTATCGGATCAAATGCCCGTCTTGGGAGACTCGGCGGATTCGACCGACTTCATGGCGTTCGGGAACCACGCACACCTTCTTGGGCGACCGGCGAAGGATTTCAATGGAAGTCTCGCCCCACATGGCTTTCAAGCAAGGCACGGTCTACTTCAAGGGAGAGAATTGCAGGTATGGTCGCGATTCCCGCCGCATTTGCTCGTTTGAGGACAGCCGCCAGTTAACGACTGAAGCGGTCCTATGCAAACGAGTGCTGGGGTTCAATCTCTGTCACCCGTTCTTTTTTGTTGGGAGACAACCATCGAGAATGACCCGCCGTCCGGAAAAGGATTCAATTGACAAATGCTCTCGAATTTGAGAGCATTGGGCCATAGGACAGAAGCAGATACGAGAACGATATTTGTATTTTTGAGAACAGTGAGGAGACAAAACTAATGTGCGGCCAGAAGAGAGGAATTCTAAGTGCACGTCATCTCGAAGAAACGACTGAAGGAATTCTGGAGTGACCACCGGGACGCAGAACGTTCTCTGGCCGCATGGGTCAAGATTACGGCAAAGGCAAAGTGGGAGTCTCTTACAGAAGTGAAGAAAGCCTTCCCGAGTGCCGATTTGGTCGGGCAATGTGTGGTCTTTAACATTGCTGGCAACAAGTATCGGCTGATTGTGCGTATCCAACGTCAGCGGGTCTACATACGCCACATCATGACGCACGCGGAGTACGACAGGGGCAAATGGAAAGATGATTGTGAGTGCTGAAAAAGCAGTCCGCAGGACTCGGAAGATCGACAAGGCTAAGTACCAGCGATTGCTCGCCAAGGCTCTTCCAACGGTGATCGATTCTGACGCCGAGTATGAGCGCGTGGACGCAGAAATCGGCCGGTTGCTGAGGAAGGGAGACGACCTTTCCTGGGAGGAAGTGGTTCTGTTGAACCTGTTGACCTTGCTGATCGAACACTACGACACCGAGCACTATCAGATTCGGGATGCCAAGCCTTACGAAGTGATCCGCTACCTGATGCGGGACCGAGGTCTCCGAAATCGAGACCTTCAAGGCATTCTTGGCTCGCGGGGTGTCACCTCAGAAGTGATCAATGGACGCCGCAGACCCAGCAAAAGCCAGATTCTGGCCCTTTCGAAATTCTTCGGTGTGGAACCAGAAGTATTCCTCTCCTTGTAAGACCCCACCCCCACGAAGCCCCCACTTTGAGCAACAAAAGGGGCCTCTCAGGGAGAAAGAGCCGGCGGCCAACGGATCACGAGAGAACAATCAAAAAAAGGTCGGCCTTGGTTTTCGACGATGTAGTGAACAACAAAGCGAGTTCACCGGGAGGATTGTTGAGTGTGTGCCTCCTTCTGCCAGAGAGTCAGGTCGACCACTCATCCTTTGGCAATCCTGATCCGCTTGCGGGGGTTTTTCAGGCCCCTGTTCTTTCCCTATCACTCCGCTTCCGGAGTCCGTCCGGCCAAGCATTCTCCGTGTCGCTCGACCGGTAATTCCCCCTTTGTTATCGCTTCAAGCCTCTTTGCAACCTGCGAGTCCATCGGTTTGCCGGTGCTGTTTTGCATGTAGTCTGACACTTGGCGACGGCAGGCTTCTTCCAGCGGTCTACTTGACGGCCGTCGGTGGGGGCGTTAGACGGTGAGTTATTCACCTCGAAACTTTTTGTGAGCCCTTCGCCAATATCGGAGCTGCCAGAACAGTTTTCTCGATTCCGCTCCAGCCTGGCAGACCTGGAATGCGAGACTTCAAGACGCAACTCTGCAAAGGGCCGAAAGTGTCGGCTCCTTGACTGGGATTAAGTTGTTGGGATGATTATCGAAAGGTTGGTTGCGGGGGCGGGATTTGAACCCGCGACCTTTGGGTTATGAGATCGAAAAATGCTTTCTATTCATTTTCGCTTGTTGTTGCTGTTCTGCAACTTACCTCTCATTCCCAGTTCCTCGCTATCACTGGTTGTCACTGGTTTTCGTGGTATTTGTTAGAAAATCTGTTAGAAAGAAAACCTCATCTTAGGCCCCTTTTAGGGCCGACTTTCCGCCGTTCCAGAGTTATTCCCTTCCTCAGACCGCGATACGGCTCGTTGGGTTCGTGACCCAACGAACTGACTGCTTCCTATTTCACCTTCGAGTCGTGGCAGGCTCAACTCGCGCAGCCGTTCACCGACGACATCATGCCAACATCTGCTCCCACAGAAGAGAAAGTATCTTGCCTCGATCTCCAAGGAGATGGACCCGTCCCCAGCTTGCCGATCTCACATGCTCTCCCGCCACCTTCGAAGGAGCTCGTGCGCGTCGAAAAGAGTCTCGCTTCGCTTGGATTTTTCACACCCTCCAGCAAAACCATCAAGGGCGTTAGGGCAAAGACGATCCACTTCACCCGCCAGATGAACGGGCAGAGGATCGAGGTAAGAGCTGTCATTCTTCCGTCGGCTGTGTACGGGTTACCAGTCACCAGCGACCAGGACAAGTACCTCGCCTTCCAGAAAATCGTCACTTCCATTCGCCGTGCCAGGGGAAAAGTCACGAATCCAGTAGGGTTTCTGTCGAGCGAACTCCTGAGGATTCTGAACCTGAATACCAAAGCCGGAAAGCACTATGACGACATTGTCGAATGGGGCAAAAGGATGACCCTCACAGGTATCTCATCTGAAGGTGTTGTTTACCTGGCGGGTCGGAAGACCTGGGCCAGTGACACTTTTCACGTGTTTGAGAGATTCGTTTCTGTGGGAACAGAGTTGCCTGATGGCACGATTGCGGAGCGAAACTACGTCTGGCTCTCAGATTGGCAGCTTGAAAATATCAACCATGACCACGTGTTGCCGGTTAACCTAAATACCTACCGGAAACTTAGAAATCACATCGCAAAGGCCCTGGTTCCTCTGATTCAAGTGTGGCTTTATGCCACGCTCCAAGTTGGCATCTTTGAAAAGCGCTATCGAGATCTCTGTCAAATACTCCACATCGCTGAGTACAAGCACATGTCAAAGGTCCGAGAAAAGCTGGGGCCTTCTCTCGATGAGTTGCAGAAATACGGTTACATCTCTGGCTGGAGAATCCAGGAAACCGTAGACGGAGGAGATTACAAGATCATCCTTTGCCACGGACAGAACTTTCGATCCAACGCTATCAGTCAAAGTCGCCACTCACAACTGGGCACCCAAACGAACCGTCCCGAGGAAGCGAGGCAGACGTCAGACCGACAGATCAGCATGGACTTGTTGCACGAGCTCATGAAACGAGGCATCAGAGAGAAGGCAGCTATTGCATTGCTCAGAGGCCTTCAACCCGGACAACACGCAATGGATCAGCTCGAATGGGGCGACCACCTGTTGGCCAACTCACCCAACCGAAAACAGATCCGCAACCCCGCAGGACTTTACATTCACCTGCTTAAGGAAAATGCAATCCCGCCTTCCGGTTTTGGGTCCAGTCGCATCAAGAAATTGCGTGAGGAGGCTCGCCACGAACAAGCCCGTGAGACCGAGCATGATGCGATTGCGCAGTTGGACTACATGAGATATCGCGACGTCACATTGGATCAGTATATCCAAAGTCATTACACCCCGGACGAAGTGACAGTTCTAGTTGAGGCTAAGCGGAGAGAAATGCTGCAGCAAACCTATTGGAAGCGCATTGCACATAATGCACCGCTGCTCACCGAGGCGGCTCGGCGCCAAGTGCGAAGCTCAATCGCCCGTGACGTACCGTTTCTGACTTTCAGCCAATTCCTTGAGGAGAGGACCCTCACAAATCGGCCCCTGCACGCGCTGCCGGACTTCTCCACAACAGTACAGTCGCTTGGCACTTCCAGTTCTGGTTCATCGGGGTAGTACCTGTCCAAGGATCCATGAGCCTGGCCTTGGACTGCAGATTCAACCTGAATCGAAAGGCCCGTTACGGAACGGCAAGACACCGTAGTGGTCACTCCATCAGGTCACAGTGACAAGGAGTACGCACACTCAACACAGAGGAGGACGACATGTTTCCTTTCGAATCTCCATCCCGGCATTGCTGCCAGCGGTGTGAATCGCTGTTGCGCGCAGAACCTGAGTACGAGTGTGGAGAATGGTTTCTGCGCTGCAATACATGTGGTTCCAAGAACTTGTTCGTAATCACATTCAGATTCATCGGCTGGAGACGAGCCCAAGCAGAACAGTCCGGCACGAGTGAACGTGACCAGTCAGTTAGCTTCGCCAATACCTCAAGAAACTAGAGCTGAGTGTCCAGTGCACCATTTGTAGGACAGTTGAACACTGGAAAAAAGTCGTCAAGTCCTTTCGTGGCAAAACGGCAGCATAGTTGACTCTTGGTCGAACAAGGTCTCGGCACATTGAGCTGGCGCATTTCTCGATCAATAACAAGGCAGGCTAAATGATAGGGCCGACTGAAGGGTGGCCAAAAACGAAAGGATCGACAACATGCACAAGGCAAAGCCAAGTCACACCGAGAGTCTCCGCAAAGCGGCGCCCCAGATCGTTGCTCTTTTTCTCCTAACTCTTGTGCTATCCCCAGCTCTCTTTGCCCAAGCCGCCTCACCCTGGGAGAACGCCGTCAACCTGCTTCAGACTTCGTTCACGGGACCGCTGGCCCGAGGCTTGTCTCTGATCGCCATTGTCATTGGCGGATTGATGTTCGCTTTCGGCGAAGGCCAGTCGAAGAAAGTCTTTGCCGGAATCGTGTTCGGGCTAGGGATTGCGCTAGGAGCCGTCAACTTCATGTCCTGGCTGTTTGGCGTGGCCTAGGCGGCTAGGGATTAGCCCAGGCGCGGGTGTGCGGGTTGTTTCCCTTGTTGTTAGGAGGCCCTTCATGCCCCCAAGAACAAAGGCTCTCCACGCTGCGCTCTTTTCAAGAAATTGACCAGGAGTCTTGATGCGAACCAACCGAGTCTATAAATCTCTGAATCGCCCCCTCACCATCCTGGGAGTCGAACGCAAACTGTTTTTCTGCGCCGCGGTGGTCGGGGCCGCTACCTTCAACCTCATG
>JBFMEW010000036.1:0-74213 GCA_040753175.1 Acidobacteriota bacterium
AGACTTTCTTCGACTGGCCTTCGCCGAAAGCGAACATCAATCCGCCAATGACAATGGCGATCAGAGACAAGCCTCGGGCCAGCGGTCCCGTGAACGAAGTCTGAAGCAGGTTGACGGCGTTCTCCCATGGTGAGGCGGCCTGGGCAAAGAGAGCCGGTGCCCAAACCACGGAGAGAAGTGTGAAACTTAGAATCTGAATGAGCAGTCGGGCCTGGGTTGTGACGTTTGAACAATTGATCTTCCTCATGTCCTTGTCCTTTCTCGGCAGGCAGCAGAATCCGGTCATCTCGTGCGAGGCTGACCATCCGGGCTTCTACTCATATAGAGGCTTTGAAAACACAAAATCTTAAGAAAATATTCTCGAAGCCTCTTCGGCTGCCAGGCATCGCCGGATCATCGTCTCCACCCTATGATCTGGAACCGAATAGTGAGCAGGTTACGGGCTCCACACCCGAGACACCTCAAAAACCAGTCATCGCCTTGGTATTCCGGTTCAGCCAGGAGCTCAGCTTGACAACGTAGGCAGCGGTGTTGAGATCCCGGCTGTCGAGCGGCGGATTCTGGTTCTTTGTGTGTGATCGGAAGACTGCGTTGGACGATGACTGGTTTGGCGAATGCGGTCGATTCCAGCGGATTCATGGTTCTCATCCTCCGTTCTGACTCTTGGTTTGATGGCTTGATTCACCTGCACAGCGAGTTGAACAGCTCGTTGTCAAAGATCACTCCTTCCCGGGCGCAGGCCTCCTTAACGTCAAAGACAAAGTCTGCGGCCGGGTAGTCATGAGCCCCGGCGTGGAGCTCACGGACTCGTCGAACGATTCGGGCCAGAGATCGCTTCTGGAGCTGACGGTTTCTGGGATCCGATCGGCTCAGGATCTCTTTGACGAAGTAGTTGAAACTATTGATCCGAGAGCCACACCGGTTCTTAACGCCGTGCAAGACCTCGACCAGCCTGTTGATCGGGACCTGGGCGATTCGATTCTCCCGGTAGGCTTGTGTGTCTGAGGGGACCCACTCGTTTCCGGTGATCTGGGAATAAGCGGTTTGGAGGGCTTCCAGATGAGAAAAGTCCTCATCATCCGGCTTGGGCGTTTGATGATGATTGTCATGTGTTGAGTCATCAAGATCATCATCGTCTTTATTGGGTGTCACCCTGACACCGGAGTCAGGGTGACACCGGTTTGGGTTCGACACCGGTTTCAAATCGAGACCGGTCTCAATTTGATAGATTGTTCCCTTGACTTCCCGGGTGTTGAGCACTCCCAACTGGCGTAAATAGCCAAGCTCCATCAAGCGTCTGAGGGCTCGCCGGCACGTGCTCTCGGAAAGGTTGCAGGCCCGCATCAGTCCAGTCATTCCGACCATGCAGGTAGGTTGGTTGAACCCGATCGAGAGACGATAGAGTCGCAGGAACACGACGGCTTCTGAGGGATCCAGACGCGGGAGGACGTGGTCGAGGATTTCGTTGGGAACTCTTAGGTAGCCGGACTTCAGAGCGGATGCAGACCCCTGTGCTTTTGGGACCGGTGTCAGCTCGGCACCGGTGTCGGTGAACCCGGTATCCAACTTGACACCGGTCTGAGGGGTTGACTTCTGGAGGATGGGGAGGGGATCAAACTGATCCAGAACCTGGGTGGTGGCCTCCTGTCTGAGTCGAGATGGCTGGAGGGCACGATTCAGGTGTTCGGACAGCGTTCGCAGTTGAGCGGGCTTCATAACCGATCTCCTGGGTGAGTTCCTGAGTGAGTTTCGTGAAGTCGAAGGTTCCGGAAGCGAGGGTGGAATACTCGACCACGGCTTTGTGAGCAGCTGCCGCCTCGGCAATGCCGACGTTCTTGTGAATCACGGTCTCGAGGACCAGTTCAGGACCGAAGAACTGCTCGACCCGTTTTCGGATCTCTTTGTCGAGGTTCTGCCGACGGTTGAACAGGGTGGTCAAGGCGCGGATGACCATGTTGGGTTTGTGGGCTTCGCGCACCGCAGCCACGATGTGCAACAGCTGGTTGAGTCCCAAGAGGGCGAAGTAGGAGCTATCGATGGGAATTACAACAGTATCGGCCACCGCCAGCCCGTTCAGCGTGGCGGCTCGCATGGCTGGCGGAGTGTCGATGATGACTAGGTCGAAGGCTGGGAGAATGGGTTTCAGCTTCCGATGAAGCAGCAGCTCACGATTGACCTTCTTGGCTTCCAAGAGATCATCGGCATCGATATCGATGGTGTTAGGGAGCAGGCTCAATCGGGGACGAACTTCGACGAGGAAGTTGTCAGGTTGTGCTTGTGGATCGACAAGCAAGCGATGGGTATTGAGGGTGAGGCCATTGAGGTCGACTCCAAGAGCGGCGGAGAGATTGCCCTGTTGATCAAGGTCAACGGCCAGGGTGCGGTACCCGGAGCGGGCACAGCAAACGGCCAGGTTTAAGGCGACCGTTGACTTGCCGCAGCCGCCCTTGGCGTTGGCGAGTGTCAAGATGTGAGGCATGATGATCCTCCTCGTGAGCAAATGGGAATTCCTGTCCCGAGTCACCGTCCCGTAATCTTTCAGGCGGACACCGGTGTGGCTAGCCGAGTCGTAAGTTGGGCAAGTCTTAGCGGGGGACTGCTGATTAGGACTGCAGTGGCTTGATGAAGTTGTACTCCGTTAATACTCCGTTAACGAGGTACTCAAGGGAGGATATTGAAGATTCAAGAGGTTCCATTGCACCAAAATCGACGCCATAGACTGGATAGTGTTTATTTTCAATCTACAGCTCATTTCCCAAGCTGGACGTCGCGGGTTCGATCCCCGTCTCCCGCTCCATGTTTTCAATCACTTACGGAACCTCTGATCGTCGCTGTACTCCAAAATACTCCATTAAGCGTTCAGCAGCGCAGATTCCAGCGAGTCCACCGCCTCCTTTCTTCTTTCCAGTCCCGACTGCACCGTGACTTTCCTCGACCCTGAGGACTGCCTGATATTCAGGGGCGTTACGATGGAAGCCAGCTGTACCTGGGCTTCGGTTTTGGTCATGGTTGAGATTCGCCCGATGGTGCGGTTTCGCCGATGCCCAGCCAGATGATCCACTCATGCTATGGAGTCAGGATCGTATCGGGATGGACAACGACCGGAACCGGGCTTCACTCGAGACCGTACGCGCTTTGCAGCTCCTTTCCTTCCAGGTTGCGCTCGGTCTTTCGCCAGGTTTCCAGTACTGCCGTCAGATCGAAGGAGTGTTTGGCAACAGCCTCCACCCGGATCACAGGCTCATTAGCGTCAACCCAAAGCCTGAGGTCGAGCGGCGACTCAGAATTTCCTGCTCGAATAGCGATCTCAGCTTCTCGAAGCCGCAGGGTCTGGCTAAACAGCATGCCCTTACTAAAGGGATTCGGCGAAAATTTGACTCGCACTCGGCCCAGCTTCAGCAACCGGGCATTCTCGCTCCAGGCGTCGGTTTTGCTGATGTAGAAAAGAAGGTCACCATCTTCTTCAATCCACACATTGAGCCCAATGTGGCCGTTTCCCAGAGGCATTGAACTGGAGGAATTTCGGCTGGGAATGCCCAAGTGACCTGGTAGGAGTCAAGTGCGTTCGCCCGTTTGGTTCCTAAGTTGTCAGCTTCGGCGGTACAGGGCAGGAGTAAGAAGTACAGTCCTCCCAGGGTCCAGACAGCACGAGAGAAAACAATGCCAGAGGACCTCCAAAATACGGAAAGGAGAGCAATTTCTTCAGGGACGTGTACGCCCGGCTTGATCATCGAAACCAATTTGTGAATTTCCGAAGGGAAGATTACGGAAGCTCGCGCCTACTGAACAACCAGAACAGGCAAGCCCACCCATCAGAGCAGCAAGTACCATTTCAACACTGGTGGAGCGATGTCTTGCTGCACCACCGAGCTTCATTCAATGAGAAATGCCGGCCGGTGATTAACCGATGGAGACCGGATTTGCAGGCATTCAATTTTCTTGATCTTCATGTTGAAACCTCAAAAACGAAAAAACTGGGCCGAGCCGCAGCTGCTGGCGGAATGAAATAAGCGACTGCCGATACGCGCCATCGGATTGATGACGCTCTCAACTTCATGTTATTTATATGACCCCGGCAATTGATTTGACCGGTAGAATCTTACCAGAACGCAGGCAGCTCACAGCAGTGTTGTTGTTGAACACCGGCAGACATTGATCCCGAAGCACGGCGATGTCCATTCCCTTACCGAAGTTTATTTGGCTTTGCCTTTTCTTTCTGGCGCAGACCTATTCAGACGCTCTCGTTGCTTTGGGTGCAAATCTCTCCGAATCGGAACCGACTTCACAGCTGGTGATCCTCGAGTCCAATGTTCCAGCGGCACCGCCCACCTGGGCTGTGCTGGAGCGCGAACTGATGCGCATCATGAGCCAAGCGGCTTTGAAATACACGCAGGAACATACACGCAGTGGCGATTTGCTGCTGGAATACGATCCAAGGAGGAGTGAGGAACTAGACCGCACGAGGTTCAACCTCACCAATGTACATGAACACCACTGGTTAACTCTCAATCCGGTTACAACTGAGGCCTGGTGCAATTGACGCTGGGAGCGCCGCAGCTGATCTACAACGGTGGCCTGCTGCAGGCTCGGGTGCGTTACTTTGATCCGGACCGGCGTCGACCAGGCCTCCCTCCAGATGTGGCTGCACTGGTCAGAAAGCTGGAGCCGCAACGCACTCTAATTGAACTCGTCAATCTGAACATCTTTGAAGCACGGAACGTGATCGTTCAGGCCGGGGCTTACGGGGAACACAAGCTGACAACTGTGAAGTACCCCCACCGTGTAGATAAAGATCGGCCACAGCCGGACGAGTTCACCCGGGGGCAACCGATCTTGGAGGACCGGACGGCCTCGGTCCAACACAAATTCTTTCAGGTACGACTCGCTCCTGGTACCGGACTCACCCTTGAGGTTGGCACACAAGGCTTTGCCCATAAACCGAGCTATGCTTTCCCTTGGCACGGAGGAACTATTCCGGTGAGGTGAAGAGCGGGCCTCGCCGATTGAGCGCTGCGGCGAACTCCAAGCAAGTTTCGGAGATGTGTGTCCAAGTTGAGCCTTGATTCGGAAAGGATGGTCCATGAAGGTTTCTTCAGGATCCTGTCTCATGGCAGTTCTGGCGTTTTGGTTGGCAGCCCGGCTGCTGTGGGCCGGACCACCTCATTATCAGTTGCCGCACGGCGGGGATGCGCAAGTCAATTCGGGTCGAGCCCTGTTTCGAAGGTCCTGTTCCGGATGTCACGGAGACGATGCCCGAGGGGGGAGAGGCTCGGATTTGACTTCAGGTCAATGGAAATGGGGTGGCGCGGACCGTGACATCCTTCGGAGCATCACCCAAGGAATCCCGGGAACTCAAATGCCCCCTTTTCCCATGCCGGAGGACGAGGCCAAGGCGATTCTCAGCTTTCTACGATCGGTCCAAACCCTTTCTGAGAATGAGGCCGCTTCAGGAGATGCTCAGGCGGGCCGGCAGCTTTTCTTCAATGATTCGTTTCAATGCAGCCGGTGTCACGTGTTCGGTGGTCAAGGGGGGCGCCTGGGACCTGATCTGAGCGCCATCCGGGACGAAAGAAACGCCAGCCAATTGCGCAAGGCAATCCTGGAGCCCGACGAGAGCCTGCGTGACGGCTTCCAAACTATCGAGGTGGAATTCCACAATGGAAAGGTCCTGCGCGGCGTAGCCAAGAATCAGGATACTTTTTCTCTTCAGATGATGGCCGAGGACGAAAAACTTTACCTGTTGATAAAGAAGGATCTGAAGCGCGTGACGAAGGTCCACCGTTCGCTGATGCCAGCTGTCGGGCTTAACTCTTCAGAGCTCGAAGACATCGTCGCCTTTCTGCTCAAGGATTCTGTTTCACAGGCTTCCACCACATCGGGAAAGCGAACTTTCTGGACGCCAGCAACTGACCTGAACGTTTCGTTTGAACGGATCAAACATGCTGACCAGGAGCCGCGCAACTGGCTGACGTATGGGGGAGACTATCGGGGCACACACTTCAGTCGGCTCACTCAAATTACTCCAGCCAACGTGCAGACTCTCAAAAGCGAGTGGGCCTTTCAGTATCAAGCATCCAACGTAATCGAAGCTACTCCGATTGTGGTCGACGGGCTCATGTTTGTCACCGGCCCCCTGAATGACGTCGTCGCCTTGGACGCCCGGGTCGGCAGAAAAGTCTGGACGTACAATCGCCGGATTCCCAGCAACGTTCACTCCAATTGCACGGTCATGACCAACCGCGGTGTCGCTATCTTGGGGGATCGTCTGTACCTGGCCACCTTGGATTCTCATCTGGTGGCCCTCGACTCCAAGACCGGTAGTGTCATTTGGGAGGTCCCTGTCGACGACTATCGCAAAGGCTACTCCATCACCCATGCACCGCTGGCCCTTGATGGAAAGATCGTCGTGGGTGTCACCTCAGGGGAGTGCGCCCTGGTGGGCTTTCTGGACGCCTACGACGCGACGACCGGTGCCCGACTGTGGCGATTCTGGACGGTTCCGCAGAAGGGAGATCCGGCTCGAGCGACTTGGGCCGGCGATTCCGCGGAGTACGGAGGCAGCCCCACCTGGATGACCGGAACCTATGATGCCGAGACACGTACGTTGTTCTGGACCACCGGTAATCCAGGGCCGGACTACGACGGCACCGTGCGCGCCGGCGACAATCTGTACACTTGCAGTGTTTTGGCGCTGAACCCGGATACCGGTTCGTTGAAGTGGTATTTTCAGTTCACCCCTCACGATACCCACGATTGGGATGCCAACGAAACGCCGGTCTTGATCGATGCCGAATTTCAGGGTCGTCCCCGCAAACTTTTGATTCAGGCGAATCGAAACGGATTCTATTATGTTCTGGATCGGGTAACGGGCGAGTTCCTGTTGGGCAAGCCTTTTGGAAACCAGACCTGGGCCGAGGGCCTGGACGCAAAAGGGCGTCCCCTCGTCAAACCCGGGACTGATCCCACTCCCGAGGGGAGTTACCTGTGTCCGAATGCGGGAGGCAACACCAACTGGCAGTCACCGTCTTACGACACCGGCAGGGGGCTTTTCTATGTGGCCGGAGTTGAGTCTTGCGCCACGTATTTCAGAGAAACGAAACCTCCGGAGCCCGGCGCGTCATACAGCGGAGGGTCAGTCCAGATCGACACCAGGATTGGCAGTCCTGGATTTATCCGTGCTTTGAACGCTTTGACTGGCGAGATCGTGTGGAACTTTGATCTTCATGTTGGTTCTTATGCGGCGGGAGTGTTGGGCACTGCCGGCGGTGTGTTGTTTGGGGCTTCGGAGGATGGGTACTTGATTGCGCTGGACGCTAAGACGGGTCGGAAGCTCTGGCATTTTCAAACCGGATCCCGAATTGCTTCCTCACCGATCTCTTATGAAATGGATGGCAAGCAGATGGTGGCCGTCTCGACCAGTACGACGCTGTTGGTCTTTGCGCTGCCCTGACTCCAGCCTCGGCGAAGGCGACAACTTGGTGGTCCGCCAACTTCAGCCTACAATCTGTGTCTGAAAAAGAAAGGATCGGCCGCGCATGACGATGACTCGAACTCTCCTGACAGGTCTTCTATCCTTAATGATTGCTGTTGGACCGATTCGTGGAATTGAAAGACCGGACGTCGAATTTAAGATCTTTCAGTTCCCACCAGACAGAATTCCGCGAATTGACGGACAAACCGAGGACTGGGACATTGTTCCCAAGGAATATGTGATCGGTACAGATCAACTCTCTGACACCGTCGGCGGACGGGGAACCCAGATTGACCCCAAAGATGTAGACGTTCGCGTTCGAGTAGGCTGGGTCAAGGGACTTGATCGTCTTTATTTCCTCTACGAAGCCTATGATGATTATTGGGACTTTATTAAGACCGACCTCCACAACGACATCTTCGAGCTGGTGGTCGACGGAGATCTTTCAGGGGGTCCCTTCATCAAACAGATGCATCCCAATCCCAAGCTTGGAGAAGCAGACGCCCACTTCTCGTTCCACGGTATTCACGCTCAGAACTATCACATCTTCACTCCGGCAGAGGGCAAAGATTGGGCCATGGTTTGGGGATGTCAACCTTGGATTAAGCAACTGCCTTACGCTAACGCTGCCTACTCTTACAACTTCCGACACGGAGAGAGTGGCAATCTGGTGCTGGAATTCTGGATTACCCCCTTTGACTATGCACCTTACGAAGGTCCGGGACGTGCTGTGGTTTCCCAGCTCAGAGAAAACAAAGTGATCGGCCTTTCCTGGTCTGTTCTAGACTACGACGACGAAAACGCCACCCGTTTTGAATCTTTTTGGAATCTCTCTCACAAAACCACCATGTACGGAAACGCCTCTGACCTCTGTGCGTTTCGACTGATGCCGATCGAATCTGGACTTCGGCCACCGATTACAGCAGAGTGGTCGTTCCAGATTCTGGATATGGATCGCAGGCTGGTGGCATTCCAGGACCTTTCCCAGGGCCAGATTACTTCCTGGAAATGGAACTTTGGAGATGATAAAAGCTCTGTCGAAAGGCACCCCATCCATGCCTATGAGAAGCCTGGTGAGTATGTGGTGACGTTGTATGTGGAAGGTCCTGGAGGCAAGGCTCGCCGCTCAAAGGTCTGGGATGTCGTCCTGAAATGAGTCGCTGCGACCCGGTTGTCGGCGCAGGGACCGCCTGGCCTGACCTCTTCATGCCTGGGACCGACGGGGGTCCGTCCCGCCGCCCTTCCCGAAGGACCGGCCCTTGTGATGTTGTGTCAGGATTCCGTGGTCGCTGATAAGCAGTATCTGAAATTGGGCTGGCCTGCATGAGCGTCAGCGTAAACAACCCAACCCACACCACCCGACAGCGGTGGACGATCGTTGCAATTCTGTGCGCGGTGGCCTTTGTTTTGTATGTTGATCGGATCAACATATCGGTTTCCGCTCCCGCTATCGCATCCGAGTTTGACCTTCGCATCACCTGAAAACTAACCCAGCCCAGCCCCACCGCTTCTAACTTGGGGCCAATCCGGCGCCTCCAACAATTGTCCCTGGACAAGGGAGTTTTGGAGTTCTCCGACGGAAACACCCAAGCTTCCGGTCGCGTGTCCGGACATACTCTTCTCCATGCTTCGAGTCGGAGAGCAGCCCCTCTGACAACGCCACCTTGCGAATGGAATGGTTGGTCTTCGGAGTGTCCACCTTACCTCGGTAGACCCGCTGACGAATTTCTGCGTACGTTCCCTGAAGCCTCCCCATGTCAATCCAAGGATCTCGCCCGGTCTCATTCCCGAGAGAATGGCCAGTTTCACGATCAATCTCTCCCTGCGTGCCAGCACTGAAAGAGCTGTCCTAACCTCTTCGAGATTCATGATTAGCCGAGACTGACCCGCTTCATCCACGAAGAGGATATCGACCGAATGGGTCATGTCATCACGTGACAACAGCTAAGCTGTCCCCACAGCAACTTGAACTGATCCTTCGTTGAGCGCTTCTAGCGCCTCACTGTTTTTCTCCGCCTGCTGCACCACGACGTTGCGCGTTTTCGGGTTCCGACCGTACCATCGGCAACCGACAGGCTCTGCAGGGGACCCGGCCGCTTCCGGGAACCTTTCTATGGGGTGCGTGTCTAACAGACCAACACATCCTGCCCAGTAGGAGGCTCTCATGGCTAGCCCCAGTGAGGTCGATGACCGAACCGAGGAACTTTCAAGTCCCGATGCGGCAGAACGGCTGCGAGTGGAGGGAGACTCTGATGAAATCAGGAGTGGTTTCCTGCAGCGATCCGATGAACTCTCCCGTCAGTTTTGCATTTCCAAGGAACCGATAGCTGAAGCATCCGTCAATGCCGGTGGTTTGCCCTCACGGTTGTCGTCCCAGGTGCAGAGGTCGAAACAAGGCTCTGTGGTTCGAACGCCGCCATCACAGAAAATGGCCAACATGCTGCCTCAGGAGTTCATCCTTTGGCTGGGAGTGATTCTTCCCATGTCGGTGATCACCTTGAGCCTTCTTATTCCTCCCTCGGAGCTGGGGGTTGATCCTCTTCCCTCCCATTGGCACCTCCTCTGCGTATGTTTGGTGCCGGCCTCAAATTTCTTGATCTGGCGACGGCAGTGGTACGGACGGCTTCGCTCACCTCGGTGGTTGGCACACCTGAATTCTCTGGCCATTGGGGTCTCACTGATCTACACGCTCAAGTACCTTCACCTTGTCCTGATGGGTCTCGTTCTGGCGTTCTTTCTGATTGGCTTGTGGGCGATGGCTCCAGCCTTGGCGCTGCTGTGCTGTCTGGCCTGTCGTGGCTACCTGCACGGCACGAGGATGGAGTCAGGAGGAAACCGGTTGCCCGGTCTGTCGTTCGGACTGACATTAGCCCTCCTTCTACTCGGATGGCCATTCCTCCCTGCACTGGCAACTGAATATGGTTTGCACCTGGCAGGCTCCGAATCACGGGGGAGGCGCCAGCAGGGGTTAAACTGGCTGCGGAGGTTCGGCAGTCACGATGAACTACTGCGGTCCTGCCATCGCGAGTCAGACCCGGCAATTGGGTGGCTAGGTGCCGCTCTGGCCAATGAGCGCCCGGTGAGTGCAGCGGAGGCGAAAAGAGTCTACTACCGGGTTACAGGCCAACCGCTTTGGTCGCAAAGGTCCACGGATAGCGCGTGGCCTTTGCGCAGGAGCCCGCGGGCGGTTTCTGACCCCGATTTGGGTGGAACGAGGGTGGGGCCAATGGTCGAAGGCCTTTGGCTGAGGACATCGCGAATGGAGACAACCATCGACCGCGAAGCCATGCTGGCGAACATAGAATGGACACTGGTGATGCGGAACGAGTCGTGGAGGACCGGCGAAGGTCGCGCACAGATTGGGTTGCCTCCGGGCGGAGTGATCTCGCGCGTGAGCTTGTGGGTAAATGGTAAGGAACGAAAAGGGATTGTGGGGGAGGCGGACAAAGCGAGGCGCGCCTACACAGACGTTGTCCGGCAGCGGCGCGACCCGATCCTGGTGACCCTGAGCGGACGGGACCGTGCGCTGGTTCAGTGCTTCCCAATATCGCCGGAGGGAGGCGAGATGAAGTTCCGCCTCACCATCGCCGCGCCGTTACAACTTGACAGTGCGACTCAGGGTTACCTGCGACTGCCTTATCTAGCGGAGCGGAACTTCGATTTCACAGATCACAAGGTGCACTTCATTCGAGTCATGATGAAAGGCGAGGGAGGGGTTACCTCGGGCGCCCTCGTGCCACAAGATGGCGGTTCGTCCACGCCAACTTGGCAGGGGGTACTGACGAACTCGGAACTGTCTTCAACACAGGGCATCGTCTCGATCTTGCGAGAGGCAAAGATAGGCCCTGTTTGGAGTCGCAATCCCTTCGAGAAGCATAGGGTTGTTTACCAATCCCTGGAACAGAGAGCAACTCTAAGACCGGAGCGGATCATTCTGGTTTTGGACACTTCGGCCAGCATGTCGGCCTCTGTGGCTGAAGTTGCAGACAGTCTGGAGGCTCTACCGCCTGGCGTGGAAACAGGAATGCTGCTCGTGTCGGACGCCGGAGCGGAGTTGTTGGCTCCGATTCAACCTCTGACGCCGCAGCGACGGACGATGCTGGCGGATCGCATCAAGCTAATGCAGTGCGAAGGTGGGCGATCGAATATTCCGGCTTTGCTCCAGGCCTGGGATCTGGCTGCTGCCAGCGACGCCGGCATGGTGGTGTGGATTCATGGGCCCATCCCTGAAACGACGGATGCTCCAGAACCATTTCTGGAGCACTGTCGGGAAGTCGGCAAAAAACCGCGCGTTCTGGATATTCAAACCGACCCTGGACCCAACAGGTTGCTCGAACATCTGGACAACACCCAGAATCCTGAATCGGTGACCAGGCGTGGGTCTCTGTCTCAGGATCTGCGGCAGATCTTCTTGGCTTTCAGGCACGGAGCAATGGAGAGCATCCTGGTTCGACGAAGCGGCATCCATCCACCGAACGATGCATCTCCGGCCAGTGCTACCGCAGCGTGGCCGATGACGTGTCTGTGGGCGCGCGACAGAATCGCCGGCTTGCTTGGTGCCGATGTGCCTGATCACGACACGGCCTTAACCTTGGCAAAGCAATATCACCTTGTATCTCCTGTCAGCGGCGCCGTGGTTCTCGAGACCGACGAGCAGTACCTTCAAGCAGGCCTGACTGGTGTGCCTCCAACGGAAGTCGGACCACAAGCAATGCGCGAGCAGGCTCCTGTCTCGTTTTCCAGACCGAGCGGCAATAAAGCCTCGGAGCGATATGTTGGGAGCCAGAAGTCGACGGCGCTTTCTACGGGTGGGCGGCTCGCCAAGGGAGGAAGGGTCAGCAGTGGGTCTAGCCCTTCTGGTCTATTCTCAGATCCCCTGATGATCCCGTTGGAGGCGATGTCACCCCGCCTCAACAGTGAGGCGACCTCGGCGGAAGGGCAAGGTCTCATTGGATCAACGAGACTCGGCGGTGGTGAAATCGACTTCGACTTGCGCTCGGCGTGGAGTCAGTCTGGGACGTCCCACGACGGGTTGATCTTCTTGCCGGTGACCCTCTTTCTCGTGGCGAGGCTCTGGCTCGGTGGTCCCATGATTCGGATTCCGTTCGAGCAGGTGAAGAAGTGACAGAGATTGGCGATGCGTGGATAACTCGTCCGACCCATCGGCCTGTGTGCTGTGAGGCCTCACCAACGTCACCAATCCGACATGCGACTCGTGGGCCTACCAGGAACAGCAACGCTGGTTGCCCGATTTACAAGCATTCCTCCCGATGGCTGCCCCCAAGAGCTGTACCAGTGGAAATGTTAGAACTCCCGAGTTGAACTGCATGGTACACGACCTGAATTCCGCGGAATAGAATCAAGTCACCGGAACGGAGGATGAGGCCATCGTCGCCATCGCCCGGGTCGTTTGACCGCCTCATACTCATGTGTTAGAGTCCCTTGCTCATTGCCGAAGATGAACGCGAGTAGGCTCAGAGAACGCCTCACCACCGATTCCGCACCAGCAGGTGGGGTGTGCGTGCTGGTGCTGTCCGTGTTGCTGATTTGGGCCCCGCTGAGTAGTCGAGCCCAGTGGGCTCGACAGCCTCAAGCTGAAACTCCGGAAGAGTTCGATGCGTATCTCCTGGTCGTGGAAAGGACGGCTCCCAAGGAACGAATCACGGCGGCCCTCGAGTTCGAGCGGAAGTGTCCGCATTCTGCGATGTTGGCAGCTGTATACGAGATGCAAATGGAAGCCTGTCGAGCGATCGGCGATTCCGAGGGGGCGATCAGGGCAGGCGAGCTAGCCTTGCAGGAGGTGCCGAACAACCTGGTCGTTCTAACACAGCTCGCATACCTTCTTGCAAACTCCGCCACTGAGCGAGGGCAGCTCGCCCGCGCAGAGGAACTCGCTCGAAATGCAATTGCCACGACGAAGAAGATCCGTCTGCCCAAGTGGATTGATCCCGTCCGGTGGGAGGAGACTCAGGGCCGCCTGGGCAGCACGGCACATTCCGCGCTTGGCTTAGTCGCTTACAAGCACGGGAAAACCGCCAAGGCGATTGCGGAATTTGAAGCGGCCGTCAGTCTGGCGCCCACTCCGGATCCTGCTCTTCATTATCGTCTCGGGCTGTTGTTTAAACTCCGTGGCGATCCCTCGCGTGCCATCCAGGAACTTCAGAAAGCTGCAGACTCGACTGAACCGACGCTGCGGCGGCTGGCGGAAGCTGAATTGCGAGCTCTGCAACGCGGGGGGGCCCGGCCTTGAGTGCGATGACAACGCGCATGCGCCCGCCCTCGCGACAACTCCTTGCGGACCATTTTCGCTGAACGTACTGCGCAATTGAGGCAACAGGTTCGCGCCTCCCTTTTGACGCGGGAACTCCGGCCTCCGCTTGACTAGGGTAGGGAAAGGAAACCAAATCGGGCAGATGCTGCAATTCATGATGCGGTCAGGCGGACTACTTGGGGGGCTGACGCTCCTGGGATCATGGCTCGGCAACGCCCTCGGGCCGACTGCTGCAATCTATCCAGCCGGCGCGGGTATTCGATTTACCGAGATGGCCAAGCAGGCCGGGGTAACAGATCCGAATGTTTGGGGTGGAATCACCCAAAAGAGGTATATCCTGGAAACCAAAGGGAATGGAGTGGCCTTCCTGGACTACGATCAAGACGGCTGGCTCGATATCTACCTCACCAATGGGACCCGCCTGGAAGGATTTAGCCCCGATCAAACGCCTACCAATCATCTCTACCGCAACAACCGTGGTGGAGCCTTTACCGATGTCACCGACGCAGCAAGATTGACGCAGACCGGATGGCAGACCGGCGTCTGCGTGGGCGACTACGACAACGATGGCTGGGAGGATCTGCTGCTTACTTACTGGGGGCACGACCGCCTCTACCGTAACAACAAAGGAACTACCTTTAGTGACGTGACCGAGCAGGCGGGCCTGAAACACGAAGAAATCCGATGGGGTACAGGCTGCGTGTTCCTGGATTACGACCGCGATGGGTTTCTGGACATTTTTGTGGCCAACTACCTACAGTTTGATCCGAAGCAGGCCCCGAGACCTGGGGATGCTTCTTACTGTTTTTGGAAGGAGATGCCTGTCCTGTGCGGACCGCGAGGCCTAGAAGACGGTAGCAATTTGCTCTATCGCAACAACGGCAACGGAACCTTCACGGATGTGTCGGAACAGTCAGGAATCGCTAAGGTCAGCAGCAAAGGATTGGGCGCAGTCTCGTACGATTTCGACAACGACGGTTGGCCCGACATCTATGTAGCGAACGATTCCATGCCCAGCCTGCTTTACCATAACAGCCGCAACGGTACGTTTACCGAGATCGGCCATAGGGCGGGGGTGGCCTATAACAATGACGGCATGGAACAGGGCGGCATGGGCTTGGCCGTCGGTGACTACGACGGAGATGGGTGGCTCGATATCTTCAAGACCAACTTCGCTGATGATGTTCCCAACCTCTACCGTAACAACCGGGACGGCACCTTCACGGATGTTGCCTTTCCTGCCGGCTTAGCGAGCATCACCAACCTGGTTTCTTGGGGCGTGGGCTTTGTGGATGTCGATAACGACGGACGAAAGGACGTGTTCTACGTCAATGGCCACGTCTATCCCGAGGTGGATCGATACCATGTCGGAAGCTCTTATCGGCAGCCTCGCATGCTCTTTCGTAACGTTGGTAACGGCCAATTCGAAAACGTTTCGTCTCAATCAGGATCGGCTTTTGAGGAGCGGTTTGCCAGTCGGGGCTATGCTTCGGGAGATTTTGACAACGATGGACGGATCGATTTTCTGATTACCAACATGAACGATCGCCCCTCATTGTGGCGAAACGACACGCAAAACTCGAATTCATCGATCCTGGTAAAGCTGATTGGAACACGATCCAATCGCACCGCCATTGGGGCCCGCGTGCGTGTGCTGGCGGCAGGTCAGGAGCAGATCGACGAAGTGCACAGCGGTGATAGCCTTATGTCCATGAGTGACCTTCGTTTACATTTTGGTGTGGGCTCCGCAAAGCGAATCGACCGTCTGCAAGTGTACTGGCCAGTAAATAAGAGGATCCAAGAGTTCCGGAACCTGGAGGTCAACCAAATCGTGACGATTCGGGAGGGTTCCGACGTGATTCATACCGAGCGCCTCAACCTTCGCTCCAGGTGAAATGCAATCCTCGTTTATGCAAACAAAAAGGAGACCACACTTCGAGATAACCTTCCTGCTGGCCCTCACCAGCATATTCGTTGCGGTATTATGCCTCTCCAGTGGGGCTATTGGCTTCGCCGCGACCGCTGAGGACGACCTGGGGCTGCTTCCTCCCGCCCATCTCGATCAAGACCCGCAAGTGGCCGCGATTCGGAAATCGATTGCCACGCGTAACTTTGTCGATGCACTGACGCTGACGGATGAACTCATCCGCCGGCAGCCCGGCAATTTTGAGGGTTATTTCTGGCGAGGCTTTCTGGAGTTGCAGCGTGAAAACGGCTTCGATGCAGTTCGTTTCTTCCGCCAGGCTGAGGCACTCAAGGCAACTGACTGGGTACTGAAGTCGTTGGCGGTTGCCTATTACACGGTTCGCCAGTTCAAGCTCTTTACGATGAAAATGAATGAAGCGATGCGTCAGGAGCCTGGAGACTATGCCCCATACTATTACCTCGGAAGACACCTACTCTCGGACGAGATTGCCGATTTCGATGCGGCCTCCGAATACTTTCGAAAGGCGATAGAACGAAAGACGGACCACTACCAGTCTTTCTACTACCTTGGTTATTGCTTTGAGGCGCGGCGTAATATCACCGAGAGCGAGCGATGCTACCAGCAGTCAATGAACATCGCAAAAACGATGCCAAAGAAGTTCTCGCTGGTATATGAGGGGATGGCAAGGTTGCAGCTTCTGCAAGACAAGCCTGCCGACGCCTTGGAAAGTGCGAAGCAGGCGGTAGAATTAGCCCCTAACACAGCTTCCAGCCATAAAGTACTCGCCAAGACCTATCAAGCCTTGGGGCGAGCAGCCGACGCCATTCTGGAATGGGAGCTGACTGCTAAGTTGGATCCGACGGATGCTTCCCCCTACTACCATCTCTACCGCATCTACCTGGCAAGCGGCAGGGAGGCTGACGCGAAGGTGGTACATGCTAAGTTCAAAAAGCTTTCCGATACCTACTGAGCTTTGCTGCCTCAATATGCCGTCGTGCCCGGAACAGCTGGCACCAGGTCTTGGGCATTTGAACACGCGCCGCTTTAGCACCATCGTATTGCTCTGATTGACTGCACGCTCATACCGAGACTGAGGAACCAGTTCAGGCCCTCTTGGCTCTGTAAAAGGATGATAAGGAGGTTGAAAGCGATGGAACAGAGCTGTTCTCCCTGCCGGATCTTGGCCTCATCGCCTGGCAGGAGACTTTCTATGTCAGCGTAGCGGGTGCAATGAAGCAGCCCGCGAGTACTGAAGAGCTTTAACCATCCAACCGGCACAACCAGAATTGCGTGCTAGCCTGCTAGGCGACCTACTGAAACGTTAGCCTCGGGCCGCTCACTCTCGCGTTGTCTCTTGGCCGCGGCCAGCCAACGGCTGGCCGCGATCAACAAGTGCCGCCTCATAGCATTCCGCGCCGCGATCGGCTTCCGGCTTTGGATTGCCTTCAAAATCCGCTTATGTTGCTGATGGGCTTGCTCGGCCACTTGTGGGCTATCCACTGACAATGCTATCCAAGTCTGCATCATGTTCCGGATCAAGGTTGCGCACTGACTTAGGAGGGGGTTGTGGGAGGCCCGTGCGACAGCAAAATGGAACCCCACGTCATAGTTAAGGAAATCAACCAGATTTTTTTCCCGGATGCTTTTCGTCATCTGTCCGACGAAGGACTCAATGGACTGAATCTCGTCGTTGTTCGCTCGTGCTGCTGCCAAGCCCGCGGTCTCCACCTCAATTAAGGTACGTACCTCTATTAAGGATTGGAGATCATTGTACGGCTCGAGACCGAGCAACGCTGGCCGAATCAAGAAATCAGATCGATCGGCAACGAACGTACCCTTTCCTCTTTTCACACGAACGAATCCAACTACCGCAAGCGCCTTTAGAGCTTCTCGTATGGCTCCTCGTCCAACTTGAAATTCCTCCGCAAGTTCGAATTCCGAGGGAAGTCGGTCTCCGGGGTTCCATCGCTCAGCCGCTATGAGCTGACTTAGCTGCCGCACTATTTCCTGTGTGACGGTCTTACCCCTCGACAACGGGATTATTCTGTTGGGTAAATTTTCACGCCCAACCATAGTATCCTCCTCAACATTCTCCTCAACAGCCGGGAGACGTTTTTAAAGGGTTAAGACTGAGGAACATTTCTGAAGAGTTTTGACAGTGATGATCAGGTTCATAAGCGCACTCGGCATTGGCTTATCGGGTGGCGGAAGCTCGAAGCGAATCGGGGAGCTTTCCTCACCCGGGGTAGATCGTATCACAGAGGGGCCGGTTCCGCTTGAGTCGGATGGCCCGAGGTGGGGCTGCCCGGGAGCCGGAGTCGACGCCAAGGGTGCTCGGGTTTAGGCCCGAGCTGGCGAACGGGTTTTGATCTCTGGGATTGGCCGCCGGCAGATCATCAAGGGCCTCCAGCTGGAATTTCTTGGTGAGCCTTCTTCCATGAGCTCTTCTTCTAAGGTCGGTTCCCGATCCGTGCGACGGTCTTGGACTCGACCTAAAAGGCTTGCGGCACTCCGTAACGGCTGATCCGGCCCCACAGAGTCCGCATGGCGGTGGTTTCTTGCTCAAGCAGTAGCCCAAATCGTCGCCCGGTGTGATCATCGACCATATCATCGGCCACCCCACCAGGGTGATGATTGCCGTCCATCTGCACCAACGCTCCGAACCGCTCCCGTCTCTGGCGCCCCCGCCGTCGTTGTCGCTGCCACGGTCCTTCTTCCAACAACCACCGCAGCAACGTTTCGTGATCGAGTTCTAATCCCTCTGCCTGACGTCTCTCACTGGCAACGTATCCCGCACACCCGCCGCTGGTATCGCACCAGAGTCTATCCTGGTCGCTCCGCCTTAATTTTCCGATTCGATTCTCGCCCACGGTTGCGATGTCGATCGCGTTGGTCCACTCGCCGACACTGCCGATAGCTGATCTGCAACACTTCCGCTGCCGATCTCAGTTTCGGTCTTCCTGCTGCTACTTCGTCCAGCAGGTCTTCCGCCTCAACTTTTTGCTACTCATCAGAAAATGTCCTCTCAATCCAGCCTCCCTTGGAGGCCATTATCCAAGAGGACATTTCTATCGAATTGCTGCGAGAACACTACCATCGTATTTCAAAATTCTCGTTGACAGCTTCTAGTCATACGACATAAGATGTCCGACATCGTACTATCACTAGACACTGCATGTCAACAAGGAACATCTGAGATTTGGATCTAAAGACGAATCAGTTTTCGGCTATCAGAGGCCTTGGGTGTTTCGACAACCCGAACGAAGAGCCTTGATGTAACGATTTGAGGAGTTCGCGGCGTGGAAGTCGGAGATTCTTGAATGCTCAGGGCTCGATCCTGAGCGTTTTGTGGAGTTCAAGGTGCGCACAGAATATGAGGATGAAAAACTGAGATGGTGCGCGCCTAACATCAATCCAGAACGGCTCGGCGTTGCCAAGCAAGCGTTCGTTGGGGGGTAGAGAGAACAGTTCAGTCATCCAGCTGTCCTTTTCAACCAGGAAGAGGCAACAGGAGGTTATAAACATGGAAACAGCGATCAAGGTTTCTTGCCAGAGGATGATCGAGAAATGTGTTGTCGTCATGCTAGGGGTAGGAAGTGTGCTCTTGTTCGACTCTTTTCCAGGATGGGCGCAGGATTTTGTGAACGGGTCCATCAGCGGAATGGTGACCGACAGTTCGGGCGGGGCGGTCCCTCGGGTGACGTTGACCCTGACCAAGCTGAGCTCGGGTGTCAAAACAACCGTACAAAGCGATGAAACCGGCTACTATCGATTCCTAAATCTGCCGCCCGGGGACTACAGCGTCGACGTGGAGCATACCGGGTTTGCCCGCTTCAGCCGGAAACCGATCGTGCTATTGACCAATGCCCGGATCCGCGTTGACATCGAGCTGGAGCTGGGCGCGGAAACGACGACTGTGACGGTGACGGGGGAGACCCCTCTGCTCCAGCCTGAGACGTCCTCGCTGGGGCAGGTGATTGAAGGTCGATTTGCCAACGAGCTGCCCCTGAACGGACGGAACCCTGCGGCGCTGGTCGCGCTGTCTCCGGGGGTGGTCCCGCAAGGAGGCGCCGGAAAGGCCCCCGTGGGCGGCAATGCACAAGCCTCCGGGAATTTTCAGATCAGCGGTGGTCAGGCCAACATGAGTGCGGCGTACTGGGATGGGGCGCCTTTGAACAGCAATTCCTATCTGAACACGACGATGATCGTGCCTTCCCAGGACACGATCCAGGAATTCAAGGTCCAGACGTTGGGCCTGCCGGCCGCCTATGACAAGTTTGCCGGGGGGCTGGTGAGCTTCACGACCAAATCGGGCAGCAACGAGTTTCACGGGCTCGTTTACGAGTTTCTGCGCAACAAGGTGCTCAATGCCAACAACTTCTTCGCCAATCGGTCGGGATTACCGGTGGGGGCCTTTACTCAGAACCAGTTTGGCGGTGCGGTGGGCGGGCCGATTGTGAAGAATAAGACCTTTTTCTACGCGACACTTGATAATTTCCGTCTGCGACAGGGAGTCCCCATCCTGTATACCGTCCCCACCGAGGCGATGCGAAGGGGGGATTTCAGAGGGTTGGTGGATGCGTCGGGAAAGCAGGTTCCGATTTACGACCCCTTCAGCTACGACCCGGCAACGGGTCTTCGGAAGCAGTTCAGTTGTAACGGGGCTTTGAACGTTATGTGCCCGGAACGCATCAACCCTACTGCCAGAATAATGAACGACCGCTACTGGGCGCTGCCCAACATCGCTGGCATCCAAAATGGCAATCGCGACAACTGGGCCGGCAATGCCAGCGATTCCGCAAACAGAACCGATTTCACCATCCGTGTCGACCATAACTTGAGCGAAAAACAAAGGATGTTTGGCCGCTACACCGTCGGCAAGCTCCTGAACCTGGCCGTGGATCCTTTCGGCAACGGCAGCCACCTGGGTTCGAGGGGGAGGGCGCCCAGCGACAACACCATACAACAAATTGTCTACAACCATAGTTACGCATTCAGCCCGAGCAAGATGCTTGACGTGAACCTTTCCTACATTCAGACGGGCGGCGTCACGGAACCGAAAACGACTGGCATGGACCTGACCACGTTCGGTCCGGGCTGGAAACCAATGCAGGATACGCTCCCTGAAACCGTCCTGCCCCTCCACGTGATGCCGGGATTTGCGGACGGCTCCAACGGTGCGAGCTCTACAATCTCGCGGATCCATGATTACAACGGCGCCCTGGTTCCGAATTTCACGATAGTCCAGGGCCGGCATGCATTGAAGTTTGGAGCGGATTTTCGCCTGGGACGTATGAACTGGTATTTACCGGCTGGCTTGACCGGCATCTATGTGTGGATCCCCTGGTATACCACACGAGGTTTTCTCAATTTTCAGGGAGGCAACAGCTACGCGGAGTTCTTGAATGGCACTCCCCTGGTTGGTATCTCCATTCAGGGAAATCAAGTGGCGATGCAGCAAGTGTATCGGTCTTTTTATGTGCAGGATGACTATCGCGTCAGCAGCAAGCTGACGTTGAACCTGGGCTTCCGCTTCAATCAGGACCTGCCGTTCACTGAGCGGTATGACCGGATCAGCACCTTTGATGCTGGCGCTGCAGAGCCATTGCTGGCCAATACGTCGCAGCCGGCCAAGGGAGTCTTAACTCTGGTGGATTCGAGTGCAAGGCCAGAGCGAACGGGCTGGAACGTCAAGAGGCAATTGGCTCCCCGCTTTGGCTTGGCCTACCAGCTGACCCCCAAGACCGTGATTCGTGGGGCCTATGGCATCTTCTGGATTCCGCGAACCAGTGCCTGGAACTACACCAACCCGGCCAATGATCCCATCAACACCGGATTCTTCTTTATGACCGCCAGCATAGACGGTAACCGGACGCCTCGCGACACCCTCGACGCTCCGTTTCCCAATGGGATCCCCAAGCCTGCCGGGCGCGATCCCAACAACATCAGGAATCTCCTGGGTGGCGACTTGGGAGTGCAGTTGGTCAACGAACCCTACCCCTACGTCCAGCAGTGGAGCCTGAATGTGCAGCGGGAGTTGCCGAGTGGGATGCTTTTGGATGTCGCTTACGCGGCCTCCAGAGGCGTGCATCTCTACATGACGATGGGTCAGGCGCAGCAGATTAACCAGTTGAATCCTAAGTTCCTGTCCATGGGGTCGGCGCTGTCGACCCAGGTGCCGAATCCTTACTTTGGGATCATTAAATCGGGTCCCCGCTCAGGGCCCACCATCGGACAGGGTCAACTGTTGAGGCCATTTCCCCATTACGGCAGCGTGAATGTCTCAGGGTTCAATGGCTTTTCGAACTATCACTCCATGCAGTTCAAATTGCAGAAACGGTTTAACAACGGACAGGCGATTCTGGCCGCCTATACCGTTAGCAAGTACCTGACCAATACCGACAGCCTGACTTTCTGGCTGGAGGCCACGGCCGCATCGGGAGGATCGGGGCCGGTGCAGAATTGGCATGACCTGCGGGGCGAGCGAGGACACTCCGCCTACGACGTTCCCCAGCGGCTGGTGGTGAGTTACGTCCTGGACTTGCCGATGGGGCAAGGCAAGAAACTCTTCGCGAACGCGAGCGGTGTCGTCAACAAGCTCGTTTCCGGCTGGGGACTGCAGGGCATCACAACCATCCAGAGCGGCTTCCCCATCTTTTTCAAAAATCTTCAAGACACCAGCCAGTCATCTGGAAGCGGACAGCGGCCCAACTTTAACATCACCGGCAAAGACGCCGCCGGCCGTTCCTGCGCCAACGGTCCATCGCTGAGCGGCTCGAAGCAAAGCCGGGTCAACGAATGGTTCAACACGGCCTGCTTCTCGCAGCCGCCGCTCTACACCTTCGGCAACGTGCCCCGGGTGATGCCCAATCTGCGCTGGGACGGCGTGACCAATTTTGATGTGGCCTTGGTGAAAAACACCTCCCTCGGAGAAAAGGCCAAGCTCATGTTCCGAGCCGAATTCTTCAACCTCTTCAACCATCCCCAATTCGGCCCGCCCGGCAATGTATTCGGGCAGTCGGACTTTGGCATTGTCAGTCAACAAGTCAACGACCCCCGTTTGGTTCAGTTCGGCTTGAAACTGAGCTTCTGACGGCGGGGCATTAACCGACCTCGTCACATACAACATAGGATAGAGAGGAGATCGCCCATTCATGATAGAAACAACCAAGCGCTGTTTGCTCTTTCTACTCGTTGCCATGGCGTCATTCGAAATAGTCGGATGGTGCCAGTCCAATCTTGGAGGTGTCACAGGGCGGGTCTCCGATCCATCCGGCGGGGCTATCCCGGAAGCCGTGGTGACGCTGACGAGCCTCGACAGTGGCAGGACACTTACGGCGGGCAGCAGCACTGAGGGTATCTATTCGATCAGCGGGGTCGCTCCTGGGCGCTACCGTATCAGCGTAACAAAAGCCGGCTTCAAAGGATTCTCGCAGGAGCCGATATTCATCAGCACCGCGACCGTCATCACCCTCGACATCAATCTCGCTGTCGGAGAAGTGAGCGAGACTTTGAGCGTCACTGCGGAGGCGCTCGGCCTGCAGACCACCTCGGTGGAAATTGGGACCGTGATGCCACAGCAAGCCATGCTCGATCTGCCGATTTCCCTGGGCGGCAGCGCGACGATCGGTGCCTCCGGGCGGCGCCAGATTGAGAATTTCACATTCCTCACACCCGGCGTACAGGGGAACCAATGGTCCAAGAGCGTCAACGGGGCACCTGGCTTCGCCCAAGAGATTCTCATCGATGGCTTCAGCATGACGCAAATGTGGGCCCCGGGGTTTGTCGCCCCGGATACCCCGCCCTATGAAGCCATAGGGGAATTCAAGATGCAAAATACGCTCTACCCGGCTGAATACGGGGGAGGATTGGGAGTCGAAAACTTCACGCTGAAATCGGGGGGAAGCGAATACCATGGCAACCTCTTTGAATTCCTGCGTAATGACAAGTTCGACGCCAGAGGATTCTTTGCCCGTTCCAAGAACATCCTTCGCCAAAACGAATACGGCGGCACCTTCGGCGGGCCGCTGGACCTCCCCAAGATCTACGACAGTAAAGGAAGGACATTCTTCTTTGGTGCATACACCGGCTTCAAACGGCGGGGAGGCACGCCCGGTGTTAACCTCATCACTTTACCCACCGCTCAGCAACGGCTGGGTGATTTCTCGGACTTCCCTTTCCCGATTTTCGACCCGGTATGCGGCGACCACAGGTGTAGCAGCACTGAAACCCGCCAGCAGTTCAGCCACAACGGCAGGCTGAATGTCATTCCACCGAACCGAATCAGTGAAGTGGCTAAGCGTGTGGTCGGTTTGCTACCATCCCCTGATTTTCCGGGGTACGTCAGAAACTATGTGGATCGATCCTACTCTCCGACGAATGACTGGAGCATGAGCATCAAGATCGATCACGCCATCAACGACAGGCAGCGTATTTCCGGCGCGTGGTGGGAGACTCGGCTGTTATCTGAAGTCAACGGACCCGTCGCCGGCCCACTGAATCCGAACTTTTACACCACCCACGTGGTCGCCAGAGGATTGCGGTTTAACCACACCCACGCCATCTCCCCAACGCTGCTGAACCACATCGGATACGGATATTCGAGCAGCACCACCTTCAGCAACATGCTTCGCGACGAGCGCAAGGGGAACAAAATCCTCCAGATCCCAGGGATTCCTGAGGATTCCGACGGATTCTCGGCCTTCGCGTTTCTCGGCAATGGCGGCTATCCTCTCTTGGGGAACACCCAGCTCAACGGTGTTTATCCCACCTTGGTGCAACATCACAGTTGGGCCGACAACCTGACCTGGGTCAAGGGAAAGCATCAAGTCAAAGTTGGAGGCTTGGTTTCTCTCCGAAGTTATAAGACCGGCGATCACCGTTTCGAGGCGGGGGAATTTGACTTCCATTCGAACTCTACCTCGCAGCCAAATGATCCGGCCAACTTCGCCCGGTATGGAAACTCCTTCGCCAGTTTCCTGCTAGGAGAAGTCTCTTTTGCCACGCGTGCCATCAATCCGCCCGTGCGTTTCTTATCGGACCAGCTGTACGCCCTCTACGCCGAAGATTCCATCAAGATCACCCCCAAGCTAACAGTCACCTTGGGCCTTCGCTACGAGCTGCCGGTCTACGTTAAGGAAAGGAACGGCAACATTTCTTACCTGAGCCTGACTAGGCCTAATGAGAAAGCCGGCGGGCGGCCGGGCGCGTTGATCTTCCTGGGGGATGGACCAGGCCGTACGGGAACCCGTGACATGTTCGGCACCTATCGCAAAAGCTTTTCGCCGCGCGTAGGCATAGCCTATCAACTCAACAACAAGACCGTCGTGCGGATGGGGTACGGTATCTTCCGGTACTATCCCAATTATGGGCGCCTGAACCAGGCCAGTTGGTGGGCCAACGGGTTCGGGGCCTTTCCCTCCTTCTCATCACTCGACCAGGGAATCCGTCCGGCGTTCAGTCTTGACTCCGGCTTCCCCGCCACGAACATCACCTTACCGAATGTGGATCCGACCCAGCTCAACAATTCACCTGTAGCCTTTATCAATGGCTCTGCCAACAAACCCTCTACAACCCAATCCTGGACAGTCGGTATTCAACGCGAGTTGCCGTTCAACGTTCTGCTTGACGCCTCTTATGTTGGGTCCAACTCGACGGGGCTGTGGAGCGCCTTGGAAAACCTGAACCAGGTTCACCCCAGCTGGCTGAAGCTGGGCACCGAGCTCAATGCCAATATCAGTTGCTTAGGATTGGGAACATGCCCGAACGCCGCCGCTGCGGGGGTCCAGTCGCCTTATCCTGGCTTCAATGCCACGATCGCTCAGGCGCTGCGGCCCTATCCGCAGTACACCAGGATCGACAACATGTACCAGCCCACTGGGTACAATACTTACCACTCATTACAGGTTCGCCTGCAGAAGAGATTCTCCGACGGTCTCTCGTTTTTGGGGTCCTACACGCTGTCCAAGAACATCGGGGCTGTTGGAGGCGATACCTTCGGCGACGCCTTCGGTGGTGGAGGCTTCGGGACCATGGATACCTTCAACCGACACGTCGAAAAGGCCTTGCTCCCCCTTGACCAGACCCACGTGTTCGTGCTGTCCTGGAGTTACGCTGTGCCCGTCGGGCGAGGGAAAAGGTTCCTCTCCAGCGCAAACGGCGTGCTTAACCAAC
The DNA here is from genome assembly GCA_040753175.1 of Acidobacteriota bacterium. GTDB lineage: Bacteria > Acidobacteriota > Terriglobia > Versatilivoradales > Versatilivoraceae > JBFMEW01. Next base: position 25,843 of record JBFMEW010000036.1, read on the forward strand.
TGCTAGGCGGATGGCAACTGAATGCGATCCAGACTTACAGATCCGCGGCCGCTTTGGCCATTGGTGGTGGCCCCAGTCTCCCCATCTTCGGGGGTGCCCCCAATCGACCCAACTGGAACCCGGCGGCTGGAAATGGTCGAAGCTCGGTTAGCATGGGTGACTTCGACCCCCGTAGAGATAAGTACCTGGTCATCACGCCTTGGAGTCAACCGCCTGCCTTCACCTTCGGCAACGGACCGCGCAGACAACCGAATTTGAGAGGGCCGGCGTTTTACGACGAAGGTTTCTCCATCTTTAAGCGCTTCAGCCTCGGCTCGGAAACCAGGTACCTGGAGTTCCGCTCCGAGTTCTTTAATCTGTTTAACCGAGTAGTCTTTGGTGGACCAAACACCAACACAAATGATCCGATCAATTTTGGGATCATTGGAGGTCAAGCGAATACTCCGCGCGTCATCCAATTCGCTCTCAAGCTAATATTTTAGCTTGGCTGCAGAGGCCGTCCGGAGAGCGGCCTCTGCACTTCACCTGCTGAATACAGTCTTGAAGCCAGAAGGCCTTTTGATGGGAAGCGGTCTTGCCTTATTGTGTCGTCCCCTTTTTCGCATAGACTTCAGACCCTCTATTTCATCTCATGGAAAGTGAAACAGTGGGTCGGACTTGCTGGCTTATTCTGCTTGTTGCTATCTCCCTGAGTTCGATGAGGAGCCCGATTCGATGGATGCCGGCCACGTCTGAGTCGCCCGATACCAGCTGTACAGGATCCCGAGCAAGCTTGCCTGCCACCCTGTCGCCACATTCTCACTTGGAGCGAATTCATGAAGAATGATAAGAACCTCTTAACACGACGAAATCTGCTCGTTCAGGCGTCTGTCGGTGCGGTAGGTGCATCGTTGGCAAGCCAGGGAAGGGCGGGAGCAATTGCGAAATCCAGCCATCCCGCCAATGGGCCGGACCTCTTCCGGATCCGCGCATTGGATCGCAAGTACGATTGTCACCGCCCGAATGGCTGCACCTTGCTGGCGATCGAAGTGGCTGGGTGGCCGGGAAATGAATTCGGACTGTGGATACCCGAGGTGATTTTTGCCAGGCTGCAACCGGAGCCCGACCCGGTGAATAAGGTCTTTTGGGCAAACTGGACGAATCAGCCAAGCGGGGTCCACCAGGACTTCGAGCAGGACGCGAGCGGCCGCTGGATTTGGAAGCACACCTTGGAGCAGTTCGTGGTGACCACCACGCTGACTCCTGATCCGGCCAGGAGGTGCCTCTGGTATCGGCACAGCTTTCGGAACACAAGCAGCGAGACCCTCTACTCGCTGGACTCCCAAACGTGCTTCCACATGGTGAACGCGCCGCAGTTCATTTCTCTACAGGGTAGCCGCATCTGGGCCAACCTGGACGGCCAGTGGATGACCACCGACAAGGTCCCGCGCGACCAGTCGCCGGACCCCCGCCGAGTCAGCTTCTTGAGGCGGGGTCTACGGACCGAGCGAACCGTCGTGCCGTCGAAAGGGATGCCGTCAGCCCACATGCCCGAAGCCGCGCATCATCCTCTGATTATTGCCGAAAGCTTCTCAGGCGACGCGTCAGTGGGAATCGCGTCGCGCGACTTCGAAAAGCTCTCTAACAACAACGACTCCATTCTTCGTTGTCTTCATTCCGAGCCGGCTCCGATCAAGAAGCTCGATCCCGGCGAGACAGCGCACCAGGATGCGGTCATCATCTTCTTCAATGGCGACCATAGGGCGATCGTCGAGCACTACACCAGTCGCATCGCACCGAATTGGCCCCCGAACTAAGCGGGACCCTGCTGCCTCAATCGAGACGTCCCCCTTTGCCTGCAAGCAGTTTTATCTGAATGCCGTCCGCGCCGACACCCATCGAGCCCCCGTTCTCCGGCTCCGTCCTGAGTCAAAGCTTTAGACATGGAGGTAGCGAAAACCTTGAACCTACAAGGGGCGAAAATGAAAAAGGAAGGCATGACGCGGCGCGATTGCCTGGTGCTGATGCAAACTGGGGGAGCCGTTTTGGCTGCTCCTGGGATGGCAGCCCGTCAGGTCCAGGCCGCGCAAGGGGCTGTGCCACGAACCGACCCTGAGCTAAAACCCGCTGATCATTCGGGGGGACAGTTACACATCGACAACAATCACAGGAGACTTTCCATGCCGAAGGACGACATCACGTTGAAACTCTTATCTGCCAAGAAAGAGAAGAATCTGACATTTCTCGATTTGGGGCGAATGCTGGGGCGTAGCGAAGTTTGGGTGGCCGCGGTGGTGTACCGGCAGGCCAGTGCCTCCAGGGAAGAGGCTCAGAGGCTGGTCACCGCTCTGGGACTGAGTGCGGAGGTCGGCGCTGCTTTGGTCGAGTACCCGGTCAAGGGTGGGTTGAACCCGGTTGTGCCGACCGATCCCTTGATCTACCGGTTTTACGAAATCATGCAGGTGTACGGAATGCCGCTTAAAGCGGTCATCCAGGAGAAATTCGGCGACGGAATCATGAGCGCCATCGATTTCACTTTAGATGTAGAGCGGACCGAAGATCCCAAGGGAGATCGCGTCAAGCTAACGATGTCAGGGAAGTTCCTGCCCTATCGAGCGTGGTGACGGACAGGGGCCTGTCCACTCTGACGAATCGTCTGTGCCTGATCGAGGCTTGTCATCACTTGGCTTGCGGCGGCCACCACCTGGAGGGAGCGCGCGGTGAGATCGGGGGAAGAGCTCTCGATGAGTCATCTTTCAGCCCCTTGGCAAATTTTGAGCGCTGATTCGCAAACGGCCGGATGTATGCATGTGCTGACGATTGGGGTCGGAAGAACATTCGCCATTTGCAGGTGCGCAAAGACCTGGCCCAGTGGCCAGAGGCTGGAAAGGTAGACGGCAGTTCTCACGTTATTGAAGACCGTGGCTTGATCTTTCTGTTCAATCCGAATCCGACGGCACTATCGAGTCGATTCCGAATCGACCACGAGAGCATCGGGATCACGATAGGGAGTCGTTTTGAAGTTACGGAGACCCATCCAGCGTCAGGTGTTAAGCAGCTATTGACGGTTGGGCAGGAAGCTGTGTGGGACGTGCCAGGTTGGACCGCCGTGGTGCTTTCGGTTGCTCCCGTGCACAGTTGATGGGCACGGCCGAATCGGCACAAGGACCGGGACTTGAGTTCGGGGGAGTCCAAGGTGTATGTATCGGACAACCAAGAAGATCGGGGGGAAACCATGAAAAAAGAGTTACTGACGCGGCGCGATTGCCTGGCGCTGATGCAGGGTGGGACGGCGACTTTGGCTCTGACCGGGCTGAATGCAGTCTGTCAGGGTCAGGTGCAGGCGTCGCCGAGAGCAGATGACAATCCGGAAACTGCAGCCGCAAAGGCCGACCGGGCGCGCCGCATGCAATGGTGGCACGCGGCCAAATTCGGAATGTTCGTGCACTGGGGATTGTATAGCCTCTTGGGGCGGCACGAGTGGGCCATGGAAGCGGAAGGCATTCCGGTGGCGGAATACGAGAAGCTAGCGAATCAGTTCGTGCCGAAGCCCCAAGCGGCTCGGTTTTGGGCGAAACTCGCGCGGCAGGCTGGGATGAAGTATGTGGTCATGACCACCAAGCACCACGAGGGCTTCTGCCTCTACAACACCAAACATACATCCTACTGCGCTCCCCAAAAGGCATGCGGTCGCGATTTGGTCCAAGAGTTTGTGGACGCCGTGCGAGCCGAAGGGTTGCGCGTCGGCTTTTATTATTCCCTCATGGATTGGCATCATCCCGACGGTGCCCGGAGTGCCGGCAATGAGGATGCCCGGAAACGGTTCGTGGGATACATCCACGGACAGATCCGCGAGCTGTTGACCCATTATGGAAAGATCGATGTCCTTTGGTACGACGTAGCCTGGCCTTTGGATGCCCGTGGCTGGGAATCGGAGGCAATGAACAAGATGGTCTTCGAGCTGCAGCCGGACATCATCGTCAACAATCGCAACTTGCTGCCCGGCGACTTCTCCACGCCGGAGCAGGAGATCAAACCGGAAAAGGGCGGCCGAGCCTGGGAAGCCTGTATGACGATGAACGACAGTTGGGGTTACCACAATGCCGACGACGCATGGAAGACGCCCAAGACGATCGTGCGGAACCTCATCTCTTGCGCGCGAGGGGGAGGCAACTACCTGCTGAATATCGGCCCCAAGCCGGATGGGTCTGTTCCGGAAGAGTCCGTGCGCATCCTGACTGTGGTGGGCCAGTGGATGCAGAAGTTTGGTCCGACGATCTATGAAGCCGAGCGCTGCCGGGTCTGGCATTCCTGGTTTGCGGGGTTCACTCGGAAGGGTAACAGGCTTTATATGCACGTGCACTTCTGGCCTGGAAGCACTGTGGCACTTGGCGGACTGCGCACCAAGGTCAAGAGTGCCCGTCTTCTCAGCACCGGTCAGAATGTAAACTTCAGTCAGGAGGACTTTCGCGTGCAGTTCACAGGCCTGCCGACGCAGGCACCGGATGAACCGGTCAGCGTGATCGAGATCGACTGCGAAGGCGAGCCGGTTCAAGACATGGAATGGGTTCGGAGAGAACGTCCCCGGCGAGAAGTGGGAGGCTGACCATGCCCGAGGGAATCGGATCGGCCGCCGAACGTTTTGATCGGTATTGACGCAATAGCTTAAACCCATGAGAGGGAGATGAAACGAAGACAATTTTTGAGGTTATCACTCACCGGTACGGTCCCGGCCGTACTTCAATGTCCGACTTGGGCAGGAGCTTCGATCAATCGCCCAACGGAATCTGGGGCAGAAGTCATCGTTGCCGGAGTAAAAGCGGCTCTGGATAAGACCCTCTATCCGGCTCTGCGTGAGCGGGCTTATCCCGGCCACTTCACCGTGGTCGCGGATGCCGCGGTATTCGGAACGGAGAACACCTGGCCCGGCCTGGACACCTGGCAGATGGCGGGGGCCTATCTACTCGTGGGAAAGCACCGAGAGGTCCTCGATTGCTTTGATTTCATCCAGGCCTCGCAACGCCCTGACGGCAACATCCCCTTCGCCATTTTCCCGGCCGATAAGCCTCCCAATGGAATGGATTCATACTTACGCGGCCTGAACTATCCCAAAGACGTATACACCTACAAACCCCTCGCGCGTTCGGGCCAGCCGCCGCACTCCGATATGAGTGTGCGCAAGTGGATCGGCCTTTTCACTCACTGGCAGACAAAGGCCAATCCCCTGACTACGCTGGGACCGATCAGCTTTGTGTTGTTCGGCCCGGAGATCTTTGCGGCCACCAAATCCGATTCCTGGGTGCAACAAAAGCTCCCGGCGCTGGAGGCAGCGGGCCGGTATCTCCTGACGCGAATCAGCCCCAACGGTTTGATGGCTGGCGCCGGCTTCTACGTCGAAAGCCCACCACGCAACCAATGGGATGGGGTTACGCAGTGCTATGCCATTCATGCGTTTCGCCAGCTTGCCATACTCAATCAAGTCCTCGACAGGCGCGATGCTGCAGCCAACTGGAACCGTCATGCGGATATTCTGCGCGCTCGGTTCCTTGAAGTCTTCTGGCAAGGCGATCATTTTGCCGAGTATGTTCATCCGGAACATGGGTTGGTGGATACGCATGGACTGTCGGATGTCAACTGGGCGGCGATCGGGTTGGAGGTTGCGACCGAAAAGCAGATCAAGCGTCTTTGGCCGATCCTCATGCAGGAACCGATGTTCTGGCGGGGCGGGATGCCAACCCACCTGGTCACCCGGCCTCGCACCTTTAAGCGGTGGGAACTATCTGAACCGTTGCCTTTCGAATACGACTCGTGGACACATGATGTCGCGGCCATGGGACGCGTGTGGCATTTGGAAGTGCTGGCATGTCAGCGGATGCAGGAGTTCAAGCGTCTGCGTGAATCAGCACTCAAGGTTTGCCAGAGGGGCCTGAAAGACGACGGGTTCTGGTACGAACGATACCATGCCGGTGAAGGGAACACCGTGAAGCCCGCTGGCGCTTACCGCTACTGTGAGTATCCTGCCGTCCTGGTCCGGACGGTGATTGGTAACCCGGCGGTCTTCCCGGAAAGCAAGAACCTCAGATCAGGATAGACGGAGTCAACTTCCTTCGGAAGATGAGTCGAAGCCTGAGCGTTTTTGCCAGGGGCCTGTTCCCGCCAGTACCCGGGGGGCCGGAGCATGCACGGCGTGCAAAACGGCACACTAGACAAACAGCAACTACGTCATCCTCCCTAAAGCGTGACCTTGAGGTCTCAGCAGATGTTTTCGGCTTAATCCATTTCAGCTCGATCTTGTCATCCAGATAGGAGTCACTGATGCGGTATTCCGACTACGTCATGGTTGTCACTCTTGGCGTTCTGCTGGCTTTTGCTACGCTCACTGCATCAACGCATAACATTCAAGACAGAATAGACGATGCGAGCCGGCCATCCGAGGGCTCCTCGCAACCAAGTGGTAACCCTGGTTTCGAGCCGCTTCAGAGTCAACGGTATTCGGATCGACTCTCTCCTAATGATTCGGCAACGGCACGGGAGTTGGTCACAGCCAGGCCCTGGGCCCTGAAGCCATCGTCTCCGACGCGACCAACCGACAAACCGACTTTCGAGGAGTACCTCATAAGGAGTGTTGCCCCTCGAGCGGAGCTTGAACAATTCGCCCGGGGACCCAGTTGGATGCAATTCGATCCTGAGGTGGGCTACGTGCTCAGGAATTACCTGCCACGTGAGGGTGTCGATGGCAGCTTCACCATTTCAACGGTCCAGGCGAATGGCGCCCGCACCTCTTTCATGTATGCCCATCGCAAGCCGCGTATCAACACCTATGGCGACAGCTTCACCCAGTGCCAGCAGGTCAACGATGGGGAGACCTGGCAGGAGTATCTGGCGGCGCACCTCGGCGAGCCCATTGGGAATTACGGAGTCGGCGGACACGGAGTCTACCAGGCCTACCGCCGGATGATTCGCCAAGAAAAGACCGCCAGTGGCGCTGAGTATCTGATTCTCTACATCTGGGGCAACGATTCGATCCGAAGCCTGGTCCGATGCTTTCGCACCATGGCCTACCCGGTGATGAATCGGATGTATGCGGGACGAAGCGCTTATATGTTCCATGGCAATTTTTGGTCTAACATCGAAATCGATCTGGACACCGGTCTCTTTGTGGAGAAGAACAGTCGCCTTCCTACCATCGAATCTGTCTATCGCATGACGGATCCTCAATGGATGGTGGAAAACCTGAGGGATGACGTAGCCCTCCAGCTGCATGCGTACAGCCAAGAGTACATCGGGGATCTGAATCGAGAGCTCGTTGACAAACTGGCCCGACATCTAAACTTTACTTTCGATTGGAGCCAAGAGTCTGGCTGGCGATCTCAGGCTCAAGCCCTGCTGGATCGATACTCTCTTGGAGCGACTCGGTACATCCTCGAAAAGGCAAACGCATTTGCCCGCCAAAACGGGAAAAAACTCATGATCGTGCTCAACGATCCTTACAGGGTGATGATGGCTCAGCTAAAGAATCCCGGCACTCCCCGCTATGACCAAGAAATCGTGGACTATCTGGTAAAGGAACATTTTACTTACTTCGACATGAACGAAGCCCATCTTCTCGATTTTCGGAAATACAATCTGAGTCACAGCGATTACGCCAAACTGTATCTAATTGGTCACTACAATCCGCGAGGGAACCACTTCTTCGCCTTCTCGATCAAGGATAAGATCGTGGAGTGGCTGGACCCGAAGCCTGTTACCTACCGCCAACGCGACGACCAGACGTTCGATTATCGCGATTACTTGCAGGTGCCTCAGTGACCACTCGATGTGGACTCTGTATCGACTCTTTTCAAATTCTGGGCTGGTAAGAGCTCACTAGCGGTTCCGGGATTGCATCACTGGTCAGCCTCCCTGAGAGCACGCCTGTCAGCCCGTGAGCGGTGGTCGGGAGTACAAGGTGGTCGAGATCCAGATGGTTACGGTGAGGAATCGACGCACGATGGTAGGGTAGCCATGCAGAGTTTGGATGAAGCTAATCCGCGCCTGTTGCTGGATCGTCTTCGACACTTGCTTCCCTCGCTTGGCCGTGTCGACAGGCGGATCGGAGAATATATCCTGGAGAATCCCGATCGCGTGCTGTCCGCTTCGGTTATAGGCATGCATTGCAGTTGTGGCGTCAGCGCGGGATCGATCGTCGGCTTTTGTCGCCGGCTCGGGCTCAGCGGCTTCACCAACCTCAAGCTCACCCTTGCCAGGGAGCTGGCTCAAGCCGGGCTTCCAGGATGGAACAGGGAGGCTCGCGAAGAGAACCCGTTGCGAGTTCTTGAATGGGGTTTCGAGCGGCACCTTGCCGGCTTGGCTGATACCTATCGTCTCAATGGCGATGAAGCGTTTCAGACGGCGTCGCAAGCGCTAACCAACGCTCGAAGAATCGAGTTCTTTTCTGTCGGTATGTCCTATGCGGTCGCCTATGCGGCTTGCAGTGCCCTGAGACTAATCGGCCTAGCTGCCTCCATACAAGCTGATTCCCACATGCAAATCGCGGCGGCCACACAGCTCCGAATCGGCGACGTTGCCTTCGGCATTTCCTGTTCCGGAAGGTCTCTGGTCCCCGTGCAATGTCTGGAGATCGCCCGGGAGAATAAGGCTATGACCTTGTCGGTCACCAATTGCATGATGAGTCCGATCACGAACTGCTCTGACTTGATACTCTATGCCACGCCCAGTCAAGTGAGATCCTTTCAAGCCCCCCTGGCAGGACACATCACGCAACTGGCTATCATCGACGCCTTGGTCGTCTCAATTACCCGGCGCCGGAAGCATAAAACCAAGGTGCTCTTGCAGCGTGTTGACGAGAGCCTGGCGCAACACCATCCGAAGGCCGCCGGACGAAGATCGAGCGCTCGCACCCCTTCTGTTCGGTGAAGGCGGACAGGCGACGCCATGTTGAGCGCCACCAGCTCAGTTGAGTTTGTGAGCCTCGACAAGCTGTGGATTGCCACCCCAATCCGGGTGACAAACTCCCAGGCCTTTGAGAATTCCAACCTGGCGATGACCGAGTCAAAGACAGCGGTCGTGAAAGAACTAACGAACCTTTGCTGGGTCCGGCCCTGTCACTTCAGTCCCTCGCTTCGCGGCGCACCTCACTTCGTCTGTTTTCACCTGGGGAGCAGCCATAAGGTATCGGGACTCGATTGTTGACCAGCCCTGCTCCAGCTGTCCACAGCAAACAACGGGTGACTCATTGTGAAGAGTGATCGGCATAAAGCGGGATCGCCGGCGAAGTCCGGCCTGAAAACGTCTCGGCTCGGGGAGAATCTGTTCTGGATCCAAGACAGCTGCAATGTCTTTCTGGTCAAGAGAGGACGGGCAGCATTGATGATTGACTGTGGAACTTACACTCCGGCTCTGCAGCTGGAGCAGTTCGACGTCGACCGCGTGGAGCAGGTGCTGCTTACCCACTTTCACCGCGATCAATGTTCCGCTGCCGATGAATGGAGTCGCCGAGGTGCGAAGTTAATCGTCCCCTTTGCGGAAAAACGCTTCTTTGAAGAATCGGATCTCTTGCGGGCTTCCTATGATGTTTTTGACAATTACCTCTCCTACTACCCCTACTTCGGATCGCTCAACGACATACGTCCGGACCTCTGCGCTCATGACTATGAGCGGCTGGAATGGCAGGGACTGACCTTTCATGTGGTGCCGCTTCCCGGGCACACATTCGGTTCGGTCGGCTATCTCTTTGAACTGAATGGGCAAAGGCTGCTAGCCTGCGGCGATCTGATGTCACAGCCAGGCAAAATCGCGAACTACTACTCCCTGCAATGGAAATACATGGATTTCCAAGGGCATGTTAACGAGTTGGAAAGCCTGGCCACGCTCGCTTCTCTCGGCGTCGATTTCATTTTGCCCGGCCATGGGATTCCGTTTACGTACACGGAGTCAGCCGTGAACCATCTGCGAGAACCACTCGAAAGGCTCTATGAACTTTTCTATGCGCGTCCTGTTCCCGGCTATCAGCCGATCTTCCGCCACATCAGCGATCACGTGGTAGAAGTCACCAACTCGCTCGCTAACACGTACCTTGTTCTGGACGACGGAGGACACGCGCTGGCTATAGATTGCGGTTATACTTCAGCGGCACCCATCTGCATGAATCCCCATCGTTACATTGACCACCTGACCCCCAGCCTGGAGACTGAACTGGGAATCAGGCAAGTGGAGTGGTTCCTCTTTTCTCACTATCATGACGATCATCTCGCCGGCTATCCGGCCCTGAGGTCCCGATACGGAACCAGGATCCTGTCCTCTCCTGAGCTCAGGGACGTGGTGGAACATCCGGAGCGCTATAACATGCCGTGTTTGCTTCCCCAAGGTCTGCCCATCGACCGGATCGTAGAGCGTGGACAAGCATTCGAGTGGCGCGGAACGTCTTTCTTCCTTGAACAGCATCCAGGCCAGACACTCTACCATCATCTGATTTGGTTCCACATCGACGGCAAGAAGTTTCTCGTCATCGGCGACAACATTTCGGGACTATGTTTCCGCGAAGCCCGGGATTTCATCTACTCGTTCATCCCGAAGAATCGGACTCCTGTGTCGAGCTATAGAGACATGCCCGACCAGCTCCTTGAACACTCTCCAGATGTCGTGCTAACCGGTCACGGAGGGGCAGTGGACTTCGATCGAAGTAAGGTCTTGCGCTGGCGGAACTGGATGGACGAGTGGCAAGGCACCTGGAACCAAATCCTCGATCAGAGTATCCCTGACCGGGGCATGGATCCTCAGTGGATCGAGTTCTATCCGTTCAAGGTTCGCGTCCGTCCGGGGGAAACAGTGAGCTTTGAAGTTCGCATCACGAACCACGATCGGAATGCAAAACCCTGTCTTCTTCGCTTCCGATCCGTCCCGGGAGTGCGTTTGGATCCCGTTAGAGTGAGCCTCGAAGTTGCCGCGGGCGGGTTGACTCGGGTCGGCTTGAAGGCCGCCTTCCCCAAGCGATTCACCTCTCACTCCCTGTCCATCCTCGCCGATGTCAGCTGGGATAACTGTCCGCTCGGAGAAATCGCCGAGGCCATCGCCTACTGGTGAATTCCCGCCTGGACTGCCGAGCCGACCTGCGATGGAGGGCGCGCCGTTCCCTCCGTCTCGTTCACAAAGGTAAGATCTGTCCGATGCCCAATTCTTTGGCTCGGCGATAAACGCGGATGGCGGTGGTCATGTCCTCGAGAGCCAGTCCGAGATTTATAGCGATGGTGCGTTCCTGACTGGATTCCCGCCCCGGCATTTTCCCGGCCACGATTTCGCCCAGGTCGGCGTACGGTAGAGGAGTATCGTGGAAGTACCCCTCCTGGCGATAGTAGCGCATCTGGGCCAGATCGTCGGTGGCGATCTTGTCTGCCTCACGGAGAGCTTCGCCCTGCCAGTAGGAGTCGAAGTCCACCAGGCTGGCGAAGGCCCCGGGGGCGAGCCAGCCAGCCGGGATCTCAGGTTGGGGCTTCTTCAGGATGGGGCCACTGGTGACAACGATGTCCATGCCCTTCACCGCTTGGGCCACTTCGGAGACGGGATCGATCTCGAGCCCAAGCTGTGCGCCCATTTCTTTTGCGTAACCGATCGCCCGCTGGGGTAAGACATCATAGGCTTTCACTTGCTTGATCGAGAACACACAAGCCAGGGCTTCCAGGTTGCTGCGGCCTTGAACCCCGCAGGCGATGATTCCGATGCGGGCACTATCCTGTCGGGCCAGGTATTTGGCCGAAAGTGCCGTGGCGGCCCCAGTGCGTTGCGCGGTGATCCAGGTGCAATCCATCACCACCAGGGGGAATCCGGTTTCCGGGTCATTGAGAATGAGTAAGCCGCTGATATAGGGCAACCCCTTCGCTTGGTTCTCGGGATAACCCGATACCCACTTAATCCCGGCTGAGGCGAGGCTGGGGATGTAAGCCGGCATGGCGTGGATGAAGGCATCGGGACGCGTATGGATGCCCGGCTTTGGCGGCATCTCCACGCGCCCTTCGCCCTTTTCCCTAAACACTTGTTCCAGAGCATCGATCATCTCGACCATTGGCAGTGAAATGGTTTGAACGTCCTGGCGAGAAAGGTAAAGCAACTCCGTTTTCTGCATGCGGATTGACCTCATTCTTCGGGAAGATAAAAAAAGTCCTCGAGTGCTTGAGCGCTGAGAGCCATGATCTGTTGGTCACAACTGGAATAGAATGCCGCAAACATGAATGGTATCGGGAGAATCATTTGGACTGATACGATCCGGGCCCTAACGTGATTGTGGGCTTTCCAGCAGGATCACTTTCAGCAGTCTCTCAGGTAAACGGGGCATTGAGGCAGGTTTCTCCCTTATTGTGGATCGGCTAGACAACTCTTATGCGATGCTTTTTCGGCGGTACTATTGTGGCGGTCAAGCCATGAGTGCCGACCAAGCCGTACTCCAGCAGTACTTCACAACGAAGTCTGCCAAGCAGACGAGCAAGCGACTGTTGTTTTACGGGGCCGTCATCATCCCCTTGACTGCACTTCTATTGTTCCTGGATGGTGTACCATACGGATCAACCCGAGTTACGAGCGATGCTTCACAACTCCGACGGGGTCGTTTCGCACGACGCCGCTAAGGTTTTCGCTCCACAGGTTAGCCGGCGCGGCAGTAGCTTCCATCTTTGCAGGGCCGATGTCAACGATGAGCGCGAGTTTGGATTCCTTGGCTGCTTCCAGCTTGAGAACCGACCTTGCCGAAAGGGCGGCAGCCCAACACGCATTTCAGCCGGAGGTGCCATGGCTCATTTGCACCACGTTGGGTCCCTCGGGCACCGGTGGAATCCGGGAAGAGAAACGGCCGAGAGAGGCGAGCGAAGTTGAAAGGAACCGCGATGCGATCGACTAAGAATCTGTTCAGGCAATTCTGTTGTGGCGCTCCCGGCCCACCGGGCCGAAGGTGTCGCTACCTGCCGGGAGTCCTGCCTTCTGACGCGGCTCGTTGCTCCATGCTAAAAGCGATCGTCGTCTCAACAGCAGTTTTGAGAAATGCCTTGATACGAGGCATCGCCGTCACCGTCCTGCTAGGGATTTTAGGGGATTGCTCTACGCTCACAGCCGCGGTTCCCGAGCCGTGGAGGGCCGGTGTGGCCACGGTTTCCATTACGCCGGAGCGCCCGATCTGGCAGGCGGGCTATGGGGCTCGGGTCAGGCCCAGCGAAGGCACATCTCAAGAGCTCTACGCCAAGGCCCTGGTGCTGGAGGATCCAGCCGGACATCGCGTGGTGCTGGTCACTACCGACCTGCTGGGATTTCCGGCCGTGCTCAGCGACGGCGTGGCGGCTCGTGTGCGGAGCGAATACCACATTGCCAGAAAGGACCTCCTGCTCTCCGCCTCGCACACGCATTGCGGCCCGGTGGTGGCCAGGATGCTTGCCGTCGCCTACGACGACATGAACGGTGACCATTGGCGGGAAGTCGACCGATACACGAAGGAACTTGAGGACAGAATCGTGGCAGTCGTGGGCCGGGCCATTCGGAATCTGGCGCCGGCACGCCTCAGCTTCGGTCGCACTTCGGCGGGGTTTGCGGCGAATCGGCGCCAGGCGGGAGGACCCATCGATCCGGACGTCCCCGTCCTGCGCGTCGACGGAGAGAAAGGCGTCTTGCGCGCCGTCGTGTTTGGCTATGCCTGTCACGCTGTCACACTCGACGGTGACTTTTATCAATTCCACGGCGACTATCCGGGTGTCGCTCAGGAGTGGCTGGAGAAGCGCCACCCTGGAGCGCTGGCCCTGTTCCTGGCCGGATGTGGCGGGGACATCAATCCGAAACCTCGTGGTTCTTTGGCCATCACGCAGCAGCACGGAGAAGCTCTGGCTCAGGCGGTGAACAAGACCCTTTCAAGTTCGATGCAGAGACTGCACGGAGTCCTTCGCTCCGCCTGGGAGGAATTTCCGGTTCGGTTTGCCCCGCCCCCGACGCGAGAGGACCTGAACCGCCGAGTCAGCGATCAAGACAAATACGTTCGGAGCCACGCCCGAAAAATGCTGGCCGTTCTGGATCGGAATGGCCGCCTGCCCCCTGAATACCCTTATCCCCTTCAGGTCTGGCAGGTCGGCTCCGACTTGACCTGGGTGGCCATGGCCGGCGAAGTGGTCGTGGATTACGTCCTTCGCCTACAAAAAGAACTTGCGGGCCGGCAACTGTGGGTCAGTGCCTACTGCAATGACGTCTTCGGCTACATCCCTTCTCTGCGTGTCCTGGGAGAGGGCGGCTACGAAGGCGGCGGGGCGATGCTCTACTACGTTCAGCCCGGACCGTTCGATTCCTCAATTGAAGAGACCATCGTTCGGAAAGTCCACGAACTCGTGAAGCAAACCGACGCGCGCTAGATCGGACTTGCCTGACGCCGAGTGGCTACGCGAGGCGGAAGCGACCATGCCTTTGGTCCAATCAAACCGATGAGCCTTGCGAACAGTAGGCGATCAAGGCATTAAAGGCTCGATGCGGTTCTGGGAGCGTGGGTACACATCCAGCGGTCTGGGCCAGTGCGCAACGGACCGCTGTATATGCCGATCATTGACTGCTCAGGGATCTTCCACTCATGGCCTTTTAGGTGTTCTTGTCAGAGCTCGCACCGGACCGGTGCCAGAACTGCAGATCTCTACCCGCCCCAAGCGGGAGGGAAGGGGGAAGAAACGGATTCCGGAAGTGGTGTCGGCAGGAGGGGGGGCCGGGCAAGGCCAGGTTAACGAGCCCTGGTGATGATGGAAACCTCGGTCGCCACTTTCTTGGACATGAGAAAGCGAAACCACTCAAACATCCCCTCGCCGGTTTTGGCCGAAACCTCGAAGACCTGCATTCCCGGGCGCACGGCTTGAATGCTGGCTCTCGCGGCCATCCAGTCAAATTCCACCGCTTTTGCCAGGTCAATCTTGCTGATGACGGCGACGTCAGCAGTGTTGAAGATCGTGGGATACTTCAGCGGCTTGTCCTCGCCTTCCGTTACCGACACCAGAACCAGGCGTAGATCTTCGCCCAGGTCATAGGAAGAAGGGCAAACCAGGTTGCCCACGTTCTCGATAAAGAGGAAGTCCAGGTTCCCGACATCCCAGTTGTCCAGGGCGTTCCGAACCATCTCAGCTTCCAGGTGGCAGAGGGTTCCAGTGGTAATCTGCTTGACTGGCGCCTTGCTGCGAGCCAGTCGCTCGGCATCATTGTCGGTCGCCAGGTCTCCGACCAGGGCCGCAACCCGATACTGTTGCGCCAGACCGGAAAGGGTGCTCTCCAGAAACAACGTTTTGCCCGAGCCGGGGCTCGAGACCAGGCTAACGACGTACACTCCCACTGCATGGAAGTGCTGCCGCAGCGAGCGGGCCTGCAAGTCGTTCCGCTTGAGAACGTTTTGACGGACTTCGACCAAACGGGGCAGAGGATTCATGGTTCGATCTCCAACGCTACCACCTCGATTTCTTTGCCCCGCACGATTTGAGAGGTCGGGGCATTACAGACACAACAGCGGAACGCCTGCATGGATACCAGGGGGCGCTCCGTTTCGCAGGAGGGACAAAACGCCAGAACCGGAACTTCGTCCACAACCAGGCGAGAGCCGGCCAGCGGCGTCCCTTCGCAGGCCAGGTCGTAGGCGGAAAGGAGAGCCTCTCTTACGACGCCCGAGAGCTTTCCCAGTTTGAGATGGACGGCGCTGATCCGAACGCCCCCTCGCTGCTCGGCCTCCTCGGAGGCCATCTCCACAATGCTCAATGCGATGGAAAGCTCGTGCATCCGTCACCTCGGCTTTTGAGCGGCATCGCGGTCTTGAGGAATCGCCACTCCCGCCGCAAAGACTGCCAGGGCAGCCTGGCCCAGACTGACCCCGCCATCGTTGGGAGGGACGGCGTGATTGGTCCAAACCTGGAGAGGAGTCGACTCAAGCAATCGTTTCAGATCCTCCATCAACAAGCTGTTTTGGAAGACACCTCCAGAGAGCACGATTGTGTCGATCTCGTGTCGAAACGAAAGCGTACGCAAAGCAGCCCCCAGGCCGCAGGCTATGCCCAAATGGAATGCCCGCGCGATTTCCCGAGGATCCCGGCCAGCAAGTCGATCCCGCACCACTGCCCGAAGCAGCGGTCGGAAGTCGAGATCGTTTCCTTCGAATGGGAATGGATAGGGTTCGAGGGAAGGTGCGGTACGAGCCAGATTCTCCAGCCAGATCGCCGCTTGCCCTTCGAACGTCAGGGGGCGGACGAATCCCGTCAGCGCCGCCGCGGTATCGAACAGCCGTCCCATGGAAGAGGTGGGAAATGATCTCACGCCTTTCTGGACCAACTGCAGCGCTTGCCCGTAACGGGCAGGGAAGTTGAAGGGCATAGCCGCCAGATCCGGCAGATCATCGAGTTGGCTCAGGAACCCAGCCGCCGCCTGGACGGGATGTTGGGCGGCAGCGTCTCCACCTGGAAGCGAGGCATAGCGCAAATGTGCCACCCGTTGAAAGCCCTCCTCAACGCTTCCTATGAAAATCTCTCCCCCCCAGATCGCACCGTCATCGCCGTAGCCCGTGCCGTCAAAACTCACGCCGACCACGCGCTTCTGCCATTGTCCGCGCTCGGCCAGAACCGAGGCCAGATGGGCACGGTGGTGTTGGACAGACTGTTTCTGCCGGCCAAACAGGGTTAGAGCGTGTGTGGTCGAAAGGTACTGCGGATGGCCGTCGTGAGCCACCAACACGTCGTCCCAGGGAACGGCATACATATCCATCAGATCCCGAATCGTCTCCTGAAACGCAACAAAGGCCTGCCGGTGTTTTAGGTCGCCGATGTGCTGGCTGACGAAGGCCTGCCCCTCCACGACCAACGTGATGGTGTTCTTCAGGTCGGCCCCGACAGCCAGAACCGGCCGTCGGACCGGTATTGTGGCGACGGCCGCGGGAGCATAACCACGGCCCCGGCGCAACACCACGGGTCCAAACACCCCAACGCGAGCCACTGAGTCCTCGACGCGACGCGCGATGGCCCGCTCGCCGATCAAGAAACCATCCGCCAGTTCCGCCAGTTGCCCCAGGGCCTCCTCGTCCCGATAGGCGATCGGCTCATTCGAGCGGTTGGCGCTGGTCATGACCAGAATCTTCGGAGCCCCGTGAGCAAATAGCAGATGGTGAAGCGGCGTGTACGGCAACATCAGCCCCAGTTCACCTGTTTCAGGAGCCACGCCTGCGAGTTGGACTTTGGCCGGAGCCAGCACAATAGGCCGCGCGGGCGACGCCAACAATGCCCGGCCTGCGCTGTCTAGTTCAACGACGCTCTCCGCCTCGGAAAGACTCTCGGCCATGAGTGCGAATGGTTTTTCTTTGCGGAACTTCCGGTTGCGCAGGGTCATGACGGACTGGGCGTTACGCGCGTCACAGGCCAGATGGTAACCACCCAGTCCTTTAACAGCCAGGATCGGACCTCTTTTCAGGAGCCGCGCCGCTTCAAGGATGGCTCCTTCGTTTTCCAGCACAACCTGGCGCCCTATCTGCAAGCGATAGCGCGGTCCACACAAGGGGCAGGCAACAGGCTGGGCATGAAAACGCCTGTCGTCAGGATCCTGGTACTGGCGAGCGCAATCCGAGCAGAGAGTCCAGGCTCTCATGGTGGTTTGGGGGCGGTCGTAGGGGAGTCCGAGAATGATCGAATAGCGAGGTCCGCATTCGGTGCAGTTGATGTAGGGATAGGCGTGGCGCCGATCCCGAGGTTCCATCAGCTCCTGGAGACAAGCCGGACAAACGGGCAGATCCGGCGAAATGCGGGTGGTGGGCCGGCAGTGCGCCTGGCTCTCTCGAATGGCAAAGTTGCGGAACCCCTGAAGCTTCCTGGATCGAACTTGAATTCCGGTAATGCTGGCAGCCGCAGGCGGGTGATTCCTGAGACTCCGGACAAAAGCCTCTAGCTGCTGCTCAGGACCCTCCACGTGGATTTCGACACCTCCTTCTCCGTTTAAGACCCATCCAGTCAGAGCATGAGCATTGGCCAGTCGATAGATGCAGGGGCGAAACCCCACCCCCTGCACGACGCCTCGGACCTGAATCAAGCGAGCCGATAGCATGGAATCTATTCCGAGCCAACGAGGCAGCCCCGCCCGTGCCACCCGATCTGGATCACCTTTCCATCTTCAACGAGGACGGGGACGGTGCGCTGTCCACCGGTGATCTCCAGCATCCGGATCAAAGCCGCTCGGTTCTTTTCAACATCGAACTCAACAAACTCTTTTCCTCGCCACTCCAGCGACTCGCGCAACACGCTGGTGTAAGGGCAACCTGAAGAGCCGTACAACTCTAGGCTAGGCATGGGCGATCACCTCCAGACACTCTCGAATGGTGTGGTAGATGGAGGCCTGAACTTCCTGGATCCGAGGGATGTAGTCCGAGCCGACCACCAGTGTATAGTCGGCCAAGCCGCGCCGGCGGATCTCGCCTCCGTCATAGCCCAGCAGGGCCACCGTCAACAACCCCCGTTTCCGTGCTTCTTCCAGCGCCGCCAGAATATTCCGCGAACCACCACTTGTTGAGATGGCCACCGCCACGTCCTGGCGGCGTGCTTGAGCAATCAGCTGGCGAAGAAAGATGACGTCGGCCCCCACATCATTGGCTATGGCGGTAACATTGGCGGGCTCCAGGGCCAGCGAAATGGCCGGAATGGATCGAAAGGACTGAGGCGGCGAGACACAATCCATGGCCCAATCATTGGCGTCGGTAGCCGACCCGCCGTTTCCAAACAGGATGAGTTGACCGCCCCTCTCGAGACGCTCATGAATGGCCAGCGTGGTTTCGGCAATCTGTTCGACTTGCTTGCAAGCCACTTCCTGGCGCAACCGCTCATCGTCCTGGGCTTTGGCCTGAATCGAAGCAGCCACTTGTGCCGGCAACGCCTGAGTGTCCTGCCTTTGCCGGCTCAGAAAGGGGTAGAGGAACCCGGCTTCTCCAGCGTCCTGTCCCAACTCCCGATGTTCGAAGAAAACGTGTACCGACTCCCACAAGGTGTGGTAGAGCACCTCGATCAGTTCTTGATGGATGAACGGATGTTCAGTGGTTGTCCAAACCGCGTAGTCTCCCGCCGGGCCAGGGAGAGCGAAGGTCATCGATCCACGGCTGCGAGCCTCATCCAGTGCCGTCTGGACTTGAGGGTCTCCTCGGGGAGGTCCAAAACCCATCACGATGTCTTCCGGCCGAACAATGGCTCTCACCCAGGACTGGAAAATGGGGGATAAGTCCAGAGCCGGGAGGGCCCGCTTGCCCACGATAACCGGGTGAACGAATTCCACGGAGACGTGCTGGGCGTCGGTCGCGTAAGGGCCGTTTCCAAAAGCTAACAAACGCCCGCCGGCGAGGAAGCGCTCAGACATGCGTTGACAGGCCTCCGCCAAGCGGTGCGATTCCCTGGGGAAAAACGAACGTGAAACCTCGTTCCTCTCCAGTAGCCGTTCTTCAACGGTGGCTGCAAGCTTGAGAGTCTGAACCATAGCTCGAGATTCCGGTCGAGTCCTCAGGGCAACCGTTTGCCTGCCCGAGTTAGCCTCGGGGGCTGACTTCCCAAGGGCGTCAACAAATCCGAGGCAGGGGGTCTCCTACCAGCATGTCGATGACACGACTGCCTCCGTAGGGGGTTTCGCATAGCACGCTAGAGGCGGGATCTTGCCGAACCTCCCCAATCATGGCGGCTTCCGCACCACCCGCCGTCCGCCACAGCGCCTCCAAGGCTCGCTCCGCGTACTCAGGAGCCACCACGGTCAGGAACTGCCCCTCATTGGCGATGTGCAGAGGATCCAGGCCCAGCAGTTCACAGGCGCCTCGGACACCGCTGCGCAGAGGAATCTTCTCCTCAAAGAGCACGGGACATGCGTTGCTGTCGCGAGCCAGTTCGTTCAAGGCGGTTGCGACACCCCCACGCGTTGGGTCTCGCATCCAGCGAAGTCCAGGGCCGGCTGCTTCGATCAGGGACCGCACCAAGGGAGTGATCGGACGTGTGTCAGAGCGAAGATCGGCCTCCAAGTCCAGTTCACCGCGTGCCAGCAAGATCGTGATGCCGTGATCGCCAATCGGTCCCGACAAGAGAATTCGATCCCCGGGCCGCACGGCATGTGGGGAGAGCCTTACGCCGGAAAACACCCTGCCGATGCCGGTTGTGGTGAGGTACATGCCATCGGCCAGGCCATGCTCAACCACCTTCGTGTCGCCGCCGACGATGCGGACTCCTGCCCGGCGAGCCGCCTCGCCCATGGCGCGCACCTCAGCCTCCAGGGTGTCAGTGGCCAGACCGGCTTCGAGGACAAAGGAGACGACCAAGGCCAGGGGATCGGCTCCTGAGACCGCGAGGTCGTTGACGGTTCCGTTGACCGCCAGCTCGCCGATGGAGCCTCCTGGAAAGCACAGCGGCTTGACGACAAAACTGTCGGTGGTCATGGCCAGGCGCGAGCCCTCGAAATCCAGGATGGCCGCGTCTTCCAGGGGCTCTCCCGGAAAGGCCGACAGGAGAGGAACGAAGAGTCCTTCGATCAGCCGTCGGCTGGCCTTGCCGCCGGCCCCGTGAGACATCTCGATCTGTGGATCGCGAAACCGCACCTTCATTAGGTTGCTCTCCACCAATTGCGGCTTGAGGGAATGGACCATACTAACTCCAGGACGTCGCAGCCTTGCGATGGGCATAGCTATGATAGGCCGCACAGGCCCCTTCCGAGGAAACCATGAGCGCTCCCACCGGCTGTTCGGGCGTACACTCGCGGCCAAAGAGTTTGCACTGGTGTGGCCTGAGAACGCCCTTCAAGACTTCCCCGCACTGGGCGGCCTTGGGGTCCGTCACGCGTACCCCGGGCACCTGGAAAAGCCTCTCGGCATCCCAGTCCGCATAAGCCTCATGAATGCTCAATGCCGATTGGGAGATGAATCCCAGCCCGCGCCACTCGAAGTAGGGTCGCAATTGGAACACCTCAGCCATGGCCTTAAGGGCAGCGCGATTTCCTTCCCAAGGGACCACGCGATCGTACTGGTTTTCAACCTCCGCCCGCCCTTCTCTCAACTGGCGGAGAATCATGACGATGGATTGCAAAAGGTCCAGCGGCTCAAACCCGGAGATCACGATGGGCTTGTTTTCCGTCTTGGCAATCCACTGGTACGGGCGGCAACCAATAACCGTGGACACGTGTCCCGGCCCGATGAATGCATCCAGGCGCATGTCCGGCGAATCCAGGATCGCGCGAATAGCCGGGATGATCGTGACATGATTGCAGAAGACCGAAAAGTTTCTGACGCCGCCGGCTCGCGCCCGCATCAAAGTCAACGCTGTCGAAGGGGCCGTGGTTTCAAAACCGATGGCGAAAAACATGATGTGCTTGTCAGGGTTGGTTTGGGCCAGCTTGAGGGCATCGAGGGGGGAGTAAACGACGCGGACGTCTCTACCGCGGGCTTTTGATTCAAAGGGACTTCCATGGGTGCCCGGCACGCGCATCATGTCGCCAAAGGCCGTGAAGACGGCCCCTGACTGCTCAGTTATCGCTAACCCGTCGTCGATTCTTCCCATCGGTAACACGCAGACGGGACAGCCTGGTCCGTGAACCAGTTCAATGTTGGACGGGAGCAAATCCTTCAGGCCAAATCGGTAAATCGCGTGGGTGTGCCCGCCACAGACCTCCATAATCCGGTAGTGCCGGCTGGGCTCGGCCAGCCGGCGGATCTCAGCGGCCGCCCGCGTGATGAAGTGAGGATAGCGAAACTCATCCACGTATTTCATGCGTCTCCCTTGCCTGACCAATGGCCACGCCAAGGTGAGTCAGAAGCACATCACCCGGTCTTGCCTCCGGCACGAAGTCCACGGCCACTTCGGAGCGCCGGCCAAAGCGGTCTTCGACCACGGCCTGCGAACCGTTGACTTCCAGGACGCGCACAGGCACGGCCGCATCCGAGCAACTCCCGCAGCCTTTCGTTTCCCCACGGCCATGGACCTCAACTCCCACTTTCACTCTCCCTTTCGCCGAAGCCATAGCCTTTCACCTCTTGCCGGGCGGCTTCAGTTTCGCCCAGCATGGCCAGCATTCGGAGCTGATCTTTTGCCTGTGCTTCTCCAATCCGGCTCAACGCGAATCCCACGTGAATCAATACCCAGTCTCCGGGGTTCACTCCTTCCTGTTCAAGAAGCCCAATGTTGATCCGGCGTCTGACACCGCACACTTCAACGGTGGCGAAGTCGCTGCGTTCCGACAGAATCTCTACAACCTGCCCTGGAATAGCCAGACACATCGGCGGCTCCTTACTGGTCGGTTCTGACCGCCACAATGTCGAACGAAAACTTCAATTCATCCTTGAGTTTGAGAGCCCCTCCCGCTACCGAGACCAGTTTGATTTTGAAGTCGGTCTGCCGGAGGGTGAACTCGCCGTACGCGTGCAGCCGTTCCCCATTGAGTCCTATGTAGGCTCGGACCAGTTGACTGCGAGTGACTCCATGCAGGGACAAGTTTCCCGTAATATCCACTTGATAACGATCTCCACCCGAAGCGCTCCCCGAAATCCGGCTGCTCTCAAAGGAAATGGCCGGGTACTTGGCGATTTCGAGCACCTCCTGCTGCATGGCCCGCTCCATCTCTCGCCGGTCCTTGTCACTGACATCGTTCACGACGGAGAGTGAGTCTGGCCTGATCTTCATCTGAAGGGAAGAAGCCTCGAGGGCTTCTCTCACGAATCGGACTTCTCCTCCGAACCCATGAATCGCGAGCGTCGGGTTGTGACCCAACGCCGAGAACATTCCGCCGGCGAAGGCGCGCACTTGAAACCTGCTCTGGCCGGGGTCGAGCTTGTAAAGGGCCGATCGTCCGTTGTTATCGCTCATTGAGGTTTCACCGCCTGATGAAAGTGTGTTTCCACCAACGGTGGAAGGAATGTGGTGTCCGCCGCCATGGTCACATGGACCTGAGTTTCAAATACCGCTCAAGATCCGGAATGGCGCCCCCCACGATTTCGTTGATTCCGAGATTTTCCAGATAGCGCTTGACGACCGGGTGGCACATGACCAGACCTGCCCCAAACGCCATAAGGGCAACACCTCCAAGGGCAAGTAAGAGATCTCGCGTTTCGTTAGAACCTCGATGGTTGCCCATCGTCTCCATGGATTCCATAGCTGCTCTCCTCCTGTTACAGGGTGTGAAGTTTCGCATTCTCGTTCAGGAAATCTGTGACGAGGGATTCAATCAAAAGAACGGCTCGGTCGGCGGCGACCTGTACCGTGCGACTCAGTCCCATCTGCCCTTCTGCTTCGGCGGTGAACTGTTCGGGCTCACAGCCAATCAGCAAGATGCGTCCCGTGAGGTGACCGTCCATCGACTTGGCCAGGCGCAAGACCTGGACGGGATCCATGCTATGGGCCTCCACCACAGTTCGGTTCGCTTCCTGGCAACTTTCTTCCTCCACCTCCGGCTCGATGGCATAGAGCGTCCCTGGACTTTGCCCCCGCGGCGTGGCATCCACCAGGATGGTCAGGTCGTAGTTATCGAGAATGGCATAAGCCAGGTCCAGGCTGCGTATTCCGAAGTCAACCACCCGCACTCCATCAGGCAGCTCGCGAGCCGACAAACGCCGTGCGACCTCCACTCCAAAGGCATCATCGCCAAAGAAAATATTCCCGATGCCGGCCACCAGAACTCTGGGCTGCTTCATGATCCAACCCCCGAGCCGTTGTCCGGAAAAACGGCCTCCACCTCGCCGGGCAGGAAAAAAAAGCGGTGACCCGGCTGACGCAGCAATCCCATATCTCGCCCGGGATCGATGTCCAGAATCACCGCCAAATAGATCCGGCCCTCGTAGTCCTGTTCGATGGATTCGATCATCGCAATGTGCCCGGACAGGGCCTGGTCGAGAATGTCCCCCCTCGTCTTCGGTTGCAGTCGAACCCGATCTCCCGGCCTCAGCTCAACGCCGGAAACCGAAACCGACTGCGTCGGGGTTTTGTCCTCCAGAAGCTGCCACTCCCATTCGTTCATGAGTCCAATCCTCTTTCTGGGTTGGTTGATTTTGCCGCTTCCAGCCCTCGAAGCGTTCCGTGCAGTTTCATCAGCTGCTCGGGCTGCAGGGTTTCGGCCCGCTCCAGGATCTGGCGCGCTCGATCATCGACATGGCGCATCTGGTCTTTCTCTTCGTCGGTCAGCGTCAGGATGCGCAGCGTGAGGAGTTCGTCGATTTCGGTGCTGTCAAAAAGGTCACCGCAGCTTTCTGGTGCAATTTTGGGGTAGTCATAAAGAATGATCGGTGAAGAGAGGACGGTGTCAGATTCTCCCTCTTCCCCAGCCAGAACCGGCCATGTTCCCAGATTGCGGCAAGCATCCGCAGCCTGTCGGAAAGGATCGGGAGGATCGAGCAACGACACGAACTGGCCCTGTTGAATTCGGAGGATCGTGTGAGTGGAGACCAGCGATCGCCTGAGGGAGTCATCCCGGCACTGGCCGCGATCGTCCTGCGACGTCAGATTCAGGATGCGTACAGTGATCCTGAACAGCCGTTCCGTCACCTGTTGGGCAGCCACTTCAACCAGCCCCTCAACCAACTCCTGCCGGCGAACGATGATCCCGGCAACCCGGCCCTGTGGGTCACGCAAAGGCGTGGTTTCCCGGCCGTACGGAAAACTGAACGAGATCTGCAGGGGATTGGCCGTAAGCCGAAGAAGGTCGGAGGACGGTATCTGAACCACGCGGTCAACCGCCTCCTGCCAAGTCTGAAAGATCTGGCCCCCGATCTCCAAAGCCTCCACGACACGAAGGTCGGATTCACTGCCTTCGCGCCAATCAGGGGTCGGAGTCAAAACCTCAGCCACTTCACGTGCGAGCAGGTGGAGGAACCTGATCTTGATGTGGAGCGTGCTGTGGTCGTCACCCAAAGCCAGACATTCAGTCTGCATCATGGCCGGCTCGCTATCGCCGTGACCTGGGCTGGGAGACTGGGGAGAGATGACGCCGAAGTTCCAGCGCTGGCGGTTTTTCACCGCCGACGGGCGGTAGGGATACAGCAGATATCCCTCGTAGAGCACCGCATTGGCGACTTTTTCCACCTCGCTCGAGTTCATCAATAAACCCCCTCCTCGATCTGTGGGAAGATCTCCTCGAAAGTCTCCTCCCAGGTGGGAAGCCCGCGCTGGACCTTGAATTGGTATAAGCGTTCGAACACATCTCGCCGCAGGCACAGCCAGGCACTGTTCGGGTAGTAGTGGTCCATCATGCTCTTCCAGGCCTTCAGCGGCAGGCGGTACCGGACCTCCTTGTTCCACGGAATCTGGGCCACCTGCAAGGCCCCGTCCCTTGCGACGAAAAACACCGTCCCGCTGAAAAACAAGGCCAGTGGAATTTCGCCCTCCTGCAGGCCGTAGAAATACTTGGTGGAGGCCACATTGAAATCGAACGTGCATGGCACCTGAAGGTCAACCACTGTGCTTCCGGTGAAAGAGGGAGCGACCGTGCTGGCATGAGTCCATAGCATATTGCGCAGGGTCTGACTCCAACGTTCCGGCTCACCAAAGAGGTCTGCCAGCTCTGCCTGCTCGCGGGTGCTGTAGCGACGCCTCGTCGATTCGATTTGAATCTGGCAGCGCAGGACTACTGAGTGGATGGCGCGTTCCGCCGACGCCTCGGTGATGCCCAGTTTAAACACCAGCAGGGGCGCTGCGGCAAAAGTGACGGGCTCGACGGCAGTCACCTGGAAACTCAGGTCAATCACGGCAAACCTCTTTCCTGTAGCCCGATCGTTCCTTCAAATGCGCAAAGAAACGTTCGGCGTGTTCCCACATTTCCGTTCCTCCGGACAGCCCACGCCAATGAGCGCGAATCAGACCGACCAGCTTGTAGCACTGGTCAATGGGGGCCAGGAAGTATTCGTGGGCGGTAGCTCTTTGCAAGCGGCTGACCCGATTGACCAGCAGAGCTTCAACATCCGCCTCCATGCCGTTCAGCACGGGATTAACCCTGACGATCTCCTCCCACGACTCAAGGGGAAGCAGCGACTCCATTGCGCCGGCTGGGCTCGGGTAGAGGGCCACGACTTTCCCCGTTTGACTGCTCTGGAAAAAGAAGGCCATGTTGATCGGAATCATGAGGGCCTCCCATTGTGTGTCGCTGAGCCGGAGGTCCGGGAGGAAGCGAATGCGCTGAGGGACACGACGATACTTGGTCTTCTGCTGCCCCGGAAAGAGAATGGCGCATGGCTGGCAGGCACAGAGGAGCCTGCGGCTCGTGGGCTCCATAAGATGGTGATGCTCGCTTCCCAACTCGGTGCCACACAGATCGCAGTGTTCGACAGATGGGCGTGGCTGGGCGAACCGGCGCAGACTGGTGACAGGCCCTGACGGGGGGACCGGTTTTTCAAACTGTTGCGGTGTCGACGGCAAAGAATCCATATCCTTCATGTGTCTCTCTCAATGCGATGGCCCGTTCATCCCGGCAGAGCGACCCTGGTGCATCCCTTCTCGATCAGCAGGGGGAACGGCTCAAGATGAAGCGCAGGTTGGCCCAGCGCCTGTCCCGCCCGCATCACGTCATAGCTTTGCCCACAGCTTGGGCAGACCAGGGCGGCGGTCTCCACCTTGGCTCCCTCAAGCGAGTGGCCACAGTCCGCGCAAACCGAGCCATAGGCGTAGAAGGTTGTTCCGAGCCGGCAGAAGAGGATGGGTCGACCGGCTATTTCGGCGATGCGCGTCGAACCGTCAATCAACGATTCAAGGTCCCGCACTTCTCTCCAGCCACCGGAGTCCCGGGCGACCGCGGGACTTCCATTGGGGTGGCTGGCCTGCAAGCTTTCCACGGGGACGAAGCTGAGGGGGGAGGGCGGTGCTTCCCGAACTCCTTCCACATCCAGCCCGATCACGTCAGGGGCCGCCGCATAGATCGCCTCTTCAATGGCCAACTTGAGTGTCATGGCCGATGAGGCACAGCCGTGGCAGCTTCCAGCCAGCCGCAAACGCACTCTGCCCCCATTGATGTCGAGCAGCTCCACATTCCCCCCGTGGGACTTCAGATAGGGCCGCACCTTTTCCAATGCCGAGCGGACCCGAGTGTCGAAATCAACCGGATGCAACCCGTGCATGACAAGGAGGCTGCCGACGAGATCGTCAGTCCCAAGTCGATCAACCAGGACACGGCCGGCCTCTCCCGCCTGGCAGATGATCTCCATCATCCTGTCCAGGCTGGAGGTGTGAAAGGCCATGATCAGGCGAACCAGCTCCTGAGCCTTGGCCCGCAAGCTCGGGTCGGCAGACCTCTCGATTTTGTCGATCAGCTGCTCGATCTGCTGAAGCTGTTGCTGGAATTCCTGCTTGTCAGCCATGGACACTCCTCACGCGTTGGAACCATAACCGCTCAGGTGCGTGCCGAGCAGGCATGCCCCTCCGGTTGAGCCTGCGTCATCCAATCAATGAAGGTCGACTCCAAACATGGGAGAATGCCTGGTATCGAGTACTTTGCCGTTGCCCAGATACATGTGAACGCCGCACGGAAGGCACGGGTCGAAGCTCCGCACAGCCCGCATGATGTCGATGCCTTTGAACTTGTCTGGACCGTTTTCCTCGAAGATGGGAGTGTTCTGAACCGCATCTTCGTAAGGACCGGGGGTGCCATAGACATCCCTGGGATTGGCGTTCCAGGGTGTCGGCGGGTAGGGATGGTAGTTGGCGATCTTTCCATCACGGATCACGACGTGGTGGGAGAGGACTCCTCTCACTGCTTCGTGAAAGCCGCATCCAATCGCGTCGCTGGGCACCGTGAATTCCGTCCAGGTCCTGGTTCTCCCGGCATGCAGTTCCTTGAAGGCTTGCTCAACGAAGTAGAGAGCCGCCGCGGCCGCATAGGCCTGGAAGTAGGTTCGGGCTCGATCTCGCTCGATGGCATTGCTCCACTTGGGAATTTTCCATTCGAACTCTACCTCCGGCAGCGACGCGGTCTTCGGTAGATAAATCTTGACGCTGTTCCCGGTAGCCTTGATGTACCCTATGTCGACCAAACCAGCTAATGCCGTTGCCCAGAAACGGGCAATGGGCCCGCCTCCGGTGTCCAGCGCCAGATAATCCTTTGTGCGTTTGTCGTACCAGCGGGGCGACATGACCCAGGTGTACTTCCCGGCAAAGTCGCGCTTCTGCGGCTTGGGGATGGTGGTCTGGTTCCAGGGGTGGCGCTGGTCGACAGGGTTACCCAGCGGATCATTCTTGACGAAGACTTCGCCGTGTTCCCAATCGTCGTAGTAGGAGCTGCCCAACAAGATGCGAATGTTCAGGTTGATGTCGACCAGATCGGTGGTGACCAATTTACCATCTACCACCACTCCGGGAGTCACGTACATTCCGCGCCCCCAGTTGGTCATATTCTGATAGGTGTAATCGCAGATCTCGGGATTATTGAACGATCCCCAACAACCGAGCAGGATCCTCCGGCGGCCGACCTCTTCGTACCCCGGCAACGCTTCGTAGAAGAAGTCGAACAGGTCGTCGTGGAGAGGAACCACCTTCTTCATGAACTCCACGTACTTCATCAGCCGAACGAGGTAGTCGGTGAAGAGTTGCACGGTTGGTACCGTGCCAACGCCACCCGGGTAGAGGGTGGAAGGATGAACATGCCGGCCTTCCATCAGACAAAACATCTCACGGGTGTAGCGGCTCACTTGCAGAGTCTCGCGATAGAAGGACCCGCTGAAAGGGTTCAGGGCCCGCATGATATCGGCAATGGTACGGAAGCCATGAAGGTTGGCACCAGGAGCCATCGTTTTCTCGGCCTTGGCCAGAACGCCGGGATTGGTCTCCTTGACCATCTGCTCGCAGAAATCGACGCCCACCAGGTTGTCCTGGAAGATGTTGTGATCGAACATGTATTCGGCCGCCTCACCCAGATTGACGATCCACTCTCCCAAGGCTGGAGGTCGCACTCCGAAGGCCATGTTCTGCGCATAGCAGGCGCAGGTGGCGTGATTGTCTCCGCAAATTCCGCAGATGCGGCTGGTGATGAAATGAGCATCCCGGGGATCCTTGCCCTTCATGAAGATGCTGTAACCTCGAAAAATCGACGAGGTGCTGTAGCACTCTGCCACCTGCCGATTCTCGAAATCAATTTTGGTGAAGATCCCCAGACTCCCCACGATGCGGGTAATAGGGTCCCAGTTCATCTCCACCAGATTTCTGGACTTCCCGGGAGCATCTTTGGTCGTTTGGGTCAACGTACTCATGATGTATGGCTCCTTTGTCTGATCAATAAGTCTTGGGGTGGTAGCCGGTCGTCAATTCCGGACGGGCATGGCGCCACTTCGGTTCCTGGTTCAAGGTGGCGTTGGTCAGTCGCCGCAGCGCGCTGATCGCCCGGCCGTACAGGCTGGAAGCCCCCGAAGAAATCTTGCCGCCCGGCGGCTCGTCCATGAAGGGCATGAACTTGTCGGGGAAGCCGGGCATCGTACAGCCAATGCAGATCCCCCCGACGTTTGGGCAGCCTCCAATTCCGGCCATCCATCCCCGCTTTGGCACATTGCAGTTCACCACGGGCCCCCAACATCCCAGCTTGACGATGCACTTGGGTGAGCCATACTCCGCGGCGAAATCGCCCTGCTCGTAATATCCGGCGCGGTCACAACCTTCGTGGACGGTCGTACCGAACAGCCAAATCGGCCGCAGCGCGTCGTCCAGGGGAATCATGGGCGCCAAGCCCGAGGCCTGGTAGAGCAGGTAAAGAACGGTTTCCATGAAGTTATCCGGTTGCACCGGACAGCCGGGCACGTTGACGATCGGGATGCCTGCTTTGGACCGCCAGCCCCAGCCCAGATAATCCGCCAGGCCCATGCATCCCGTGGGGTTCCCCTCCATCGCATGAATCCCGCCATAGGTCGCGCAGGTGCCGATCGCCACCACGGCCAGGGCCTTGGGCGCCAGACGGCTGATCCATTCGTTGGTGGTGATGGGTTGGCCCGTCGACGCATCCGTTCCCAGTCCCGCCCAATACCCTTCACTCTTGATCTTCTCGTTGGGGATCGATCCCTCCACCACCAGGACGAATGGATCGAGCTTCCCTTCTTCCGCCTGGTACCAGTACTTCATGAAATCGTCACCCACCTCATAGGCAAGCACCGGGTTATGCAGATGGACCTTGGGGAGCCCCGGGATGGCTCCCATCACCACGTCCTCGATGCTCGGCTGCGTGGCGGCTGTCACTGATACGGAGTCCCCATCACAACCGAGGCCGGCCGTGATCCACACAATGTGGACATCCGAGACGGCCGGGGCTCGTTGAGTGATCCTTCCATAGGGAGCTTTTTCTGCTGGCATGATCCCATCTCCTTTGCTGGCTGCAAGTCGCTTAACGAAGTTTGGTCGAGAAAGCCTCAACCTCAAGCAAAGCGGACAAGACTTTGGTCGGTGGCGGCATTCTGTTGCCAAGTTGCGAGAGCGTCAATACAGCAGATTCCCAAGACCGCATCAGGAAAATCCCGATGTCGAGCCCGGGAAGGGCGAGGGGACTCCGCCGTTACTGCCGGCGCGATCCTACGAATCAGTTATTTGCGAAGGGATGATGTCAGGGCTGCACCAACCGGTTGCGTAAGGCGTAGCGCACCAGGTCGCTCATCGAATGAAGGTTGAGTTTCGCCATGACGTGGCTGCGATGAGTTTCGACGGTTTTGACGCTGATGTTGAGAAGGGGAGCGATTTCCTTGTTGGACTTTCCTTCGGCCAGGAGTTGCACAATCTGTCGCTCCCGAGCCGTCAGCGGGTCTTTAGGTTGGTCTGTTCCGCCGCCTTTCAAGAAGCCCTCCACCACCATCTCGGAGACTTTGGGCGAGAAGAAGAGTTTATGTTGGCACAGCGCTTCGACGGCGGCGGTGAGGTCACGGCCTGCATCTGATTTCAGGACATAACCGCGGGCACCGACTTCGAGGACCTCTCGCACCAATTGCTCCGAATCGTGGACGGAGAGGATCAGGATTTGGGCACGGGGAACCAACTCGCGAATCTGACGCGTCGCCTCCAACCCGTTCATATCCGGCATCGACAGATCCATGATGACCAGGTCGGGCGCGAGCCGTTCGGCTTCTTTCACCGCCTGAAGTCCCGTCACGGCTTCGCCTGCAATCTCCCAGTCCGGCCGTGTCTCCAGCAAAGCCCTCAGTCCTCGCCGGACAATTTCATGATCATCCGCAATGAGAATTCGCACCGGTTTCATGTCTGACTCTTGAGCGGCAATGACACGGTGACGGTTGTGCCGAGGCGGCTGGAAGCGATCTCCATCGTGCCGCCCAGCTGTTGCGCGCGCTCCCTCATCCCGGAGATCCCCACGCCGAGTCGAACCGGTCCCGAACTGCTTTCCTCAGCTGGCTTGGAGGGGAATCCGGCCCCTGCGTCGCGTACCTCCAATTGGACTGCGGTGTCGCTTAGCCGAATTCGAATGGCGGCTTGCGAGCTGCCTGAATGGCGTTGAACATTCGCCAGTCCTTCCTGCACGATGCGAAACAAGGTCGTCTCCACCTCAGAGGGCAAACGCCCCAACTCATGCGGGATATCCAGTTCGACCTGGATGCCGGTTCGCTGGCTGAACCCCCCGATGAAGGACTTCAGAGCCGACGCCAGCCCCAGATCATCCAGCAGCGGAGGATGGAGCACATAAGAGAGATTGCGGATTTCGCGCGAGCACTGTTCCGTCAGGGCCAAACTGTCTGCCAGGGTCTTGCGCCAGGCAGCATCTTGCGTTGTGCCGGCGGAGTTCATCAAGAGGGAGAGGCTCATCGCCAGGCCCGCCAGATTCTGAGCCGTCCCGTCATGCAGCTCACGCGCAATGCGGCGCCGTTCTTCGTCCTGGGCCGAGAGCAGGCTTGAACTCAGTGCACGCAGCTCTCCCTCTCTTCGTCTTAGTTCCTCCGCCGCCTGCTTGCGGATCGTGATGTCACGAATGACCGCGATGACCGTGGTTCCGTCCTTTCCGTGCAATGGGCTCAGCATGATATCCACGGGGAATTCGCTGCCGTCTTTGCGGCGCGCCAGCAATTCCAGCCCCACTCCCATGGGCCGGAGATGGGGTTCCGCCAGGTAGTCTGCGCGGTGGACGAGATGTTTGGCTCTGAGTCGCTCCGGCAGCAACAACTCCAGCGGTTGATTCAACAATTCCTCCCGGCGGTAGCCGAACATGTGTTCGATCCGTGCATTGACCTGGGTGATGCGGCCGTGTTGATTCACCACTACGACGGTGTCGGGCGCAAACTCAAAAAGGCCATGCAGCATTTGCTCGCTGGCGCGCAACGCCTCCTCCGTGCGCTTGAGGTCGGTAATGTCGATGGCAACGCCGTGAATGAACCAGGGCTGCCCATCCGGCTCCCGCACCATCTTTGCTTCGCAGTGAAACCAAACCACGTGCCCGTCGCGGGCCAATACCCGATACACCGAACGCAGGGGGTTCCCCGAAAGAAACATTTGGGCGGCCTCCGCGCTCCACCGGTTCTTGTCTTCCGGATGAATCTGCTGGAACCAGCGTACCGGATCTTCCAGCCACTCTTGCTGGGTGAACCCCAACATCTGCTCGATTTGGGGGCTGACATAGGCCTCGCCAATGCCCTCATCCAGAAAAGCCATGAACACCACTGCCGGGATCTGCTCCACCAGTGCCCGGTAGCGGGCTTCGACGGGAAGGTACGTCTCGAAGCGCTCCCTGCCTTGCCGAATCGGCCCACGATCTCTGCGGGTCTGACTGATCGAAGCGAGCGGGAAGAAAACGCTGGCAAGCTGCTGCAGAACGGACTCCGCTTCCGTCGAACCTGCCGAAGGAAATACACCCAGATCTGTCTCTTCAGTTCGATTCATGGGAGGTTCAACCTCGTCACTCTTTCAACCCGCACACGGCACGGCGCACAGGCGGGTGTTGCATCTCCCGAGACGTCGAAGCGGCTGGTATACGCGTCATTGCGGGCGTTTGATAGCACCCCAGACGCCTTCGAGCGAGGCGGCGCAGCACCGCAAGGACGACCATTAAGGCCGCGACGTTCGGTTTCATTCCTGTGTTGGCTTGCTGCGATTACCCCTGGAGATCCGGTCACTGTCGGGGCCGCCGCCAGTCCGGTACCTTGTTCAAAGATGCCTGGGTGAACCGGCGCAAGGCATGGATGGCCCGCCCATAGGTCATGACGGCGTTCGCGGAGAGCAGCGACCCGGGGGGCTGATTCATGAATGGCATGAACTTGTCCGGAAACCCCGGCATCGTACAGCCCACGCAAATGCCCCCAACGTTCGGGCATCCGCCGATTCCGCCCATCCAGCCGCGCTTCCCCACGTTGCACTGGACCACCGGACCCCAACAACCCAGTTTCACGATGCATGTTACGGAACCATAATCGTCAGCGAACTCGGCCTGCTCGTAGTAACCGCCGCGGTCACAGCCCTCATGGACGGTGGCGCCGAAGAGCCACGTTGGTCTGAGCGCTTCGTCCAGCGGAATCATGGGGGCGTTCCCGGCAGCTTGATAGAGCAGGTAGAGCAAGGTTCCCATGAAGTTGTCCGGCTGGACGGGACAACCCGGAACGCACACAATCGGGATACCCGTCCTGGATTTCCATTCCCAACCTAAGTAGTCCGCCAAACCCATGCAACCCGTTGG
The DNA here is from genome assembly GCA_040753175.1 of Acidobacteriota bacterium. Classification (GTDB taxonomy): domain Bacteria; phylum Acidobacteriota; class Terriglobia; order Versatilivoradales; family Versatilivoraceae; genus JBFMEW01. The sequence continues at coordinate 59,410 of JBFMEW010000036.1, forward strand.
GTTACCTTCCATCGCGTGGATTCCACCGTAGGTCGCGCAGGTGCCCGCGGCCAGCACGGCCCAGGCTTTGGGCGCCAGCCGGTCAATCCAGTCACACGTCGTGATGGGTTGTCCCGTGCTGGCATCGGTCCCGAACGAAGCCCAATAGCCCTCCTCCTTGAGGGCCTCGTTTGGGATGGAGCCTTCCACCACCAAGATGAAAGGATCGCTCTTTCCCTCCGCCGCTTGATGGAAGTAACGCAGGAACTCATCACCGACTTCGTAGGCCAGAAACGGATTGTGAAGTGTCACCTTCGGTATTCCGGGTATGGCTCCAAGGAGAACGTCCTCGATGCTGGGCTGCGTTGCCGCCGTCATGGCGATGGTGTCGCCGTCGCAGCCAAGCCCGGCCGTAATCCAGAGGACGTCCAGTTGTGTGATCGGTCGCCAATCCGGGTCCTTTTCGCCGGTACCCCCTCGAGTCGTTGTCATGGTCATCCCTCCAGCGAAGGTTTATGGAGCCACTCTCTGAGCGACTGCCTGGGTGTCCCTCAGTCCAACCCTTAACCAAAACGATGCGGTATGTTGGTATCCTAGTTTGCAGGCGCCCTCAATTCAACTGGTTTCAAAGAAAACCGGCCGTACCGGGGAGATTCCCGCAGAAGGAAAGGCACTGCGCCCGATCTCATGACCCACTCAAGTTGTGGGTTTGTCCTGACCGGCACATCTGTTGGTCCTCTCAACGACGCATTAGGTATTGATCGCCGTCTTCGCCTTCGAGTGGATCGAGAGAATGCCCACACTGAGAATCTCCGGAACAGGAGTGCTGCCTTGCAGGCGGCGCTGAGATCGGCGCCAGTGAGGAAAGTAAGCTAGAGGGGCTGAGAACCGCTTAATGGATGGTCCAAAATGCGGGTTACCGAGGGAACCTTTCAGATTCTTCATCAGTAAGCTGTTCCCGAGTTTAGGAAACACAGCACTTCGTCTTTCAGAAGAAACCAACGATGGGTGGTTTCTTCCAATTCCTCGACTCGGTCCCGCCAGGCTATTTCAAACTTGAGAGGTTTGCCGGAACCAAGATGCTGCAAATTTGGCCGTCGCGAAGCTTGCCGCTAATCTCAGGATCCTCAGCCGGCGCTGCCAGTCGCCGTTCTGGTCGATGAGATGAGTCGTATCCAGCAACGCTTCCGTTCTCACTCACCTTCAGAGGTAAAGCGGGACCGGATAGCACCGACCCTGAGAAAGTCGACAACGTCAGCAGTCCAGCCAACAAGGGCTCCATGGATTCGTTCTCCTCGTTTCTGGAGTTCAAGGGCACAAGGAAGCCGACTTCGACGACTCCGCGTTGCCTTCCGCAGCATGAGACATTTGAAACCGCCTCACGGATCCCCATCGTTCGGGACGGGCATCACCTGGTTGTGCCTGGCCGATTGAAGCGCCAAGTCCATGAGTTGCATGGTCTTGAGATTGTCATCCCCACTGGTCTCAGCCTGGCCTTCTCCCTTTAGTGCGGACAGCAGATCGGCGTTAGCACTGACGATGCTGGAATGGGCGAAACCGTAACGAGGGTCGGCCCAATGGTACGATTGGGGCACCAGTGGCTTGACAGACTTACCAGCTTCGGTGGTAACGATCAGACGGTTCTGGGTGTCCCACTTCAGCGTCCCCACTTCTCCTTCGATGAAGACCTCGTAATCCGTCGTACGCCAGCTCAACTCGCAATGACAGGTGAGCTCTTCGTAGCCCAGGAGCACGGAGACAATGTCCTCCCCTCGGAAGAGCGGGTGGATGCGATACTCGCGACAGTACACGCTCAACGGTTCACCAAAGAAGAACCGAGCTAAATCGAGCAGATGCGGCCCCATATCAAACATGGCGAAATGTGGTTGTTTGAACAGGTAAGATTGGTTGTCAAACAATCGGATATCCCCATGGCTGAACTGAATGTGAGCCCGAAAAGGTCGGCCGATCCGTCCTGCCAGGAGCGCCTGCCGAACACGCCTCATGGGCTCCTGCCAGCGATAGTTCTCATGAATAAGGAGAGGAACACCTGCCTTGCGGCAAAGATCCACCATCTGCCTGCAAGCATGCAGGTCGAGTGCCATTGGCTTTTGGCAAATGACGGGAATGCGCTGCTGCGCCGCCAGAAACACTAAGGCTGGGTGTGCTTCAGGCCCCGCGGCGATGTCGACGAAATCGAGGTGCTCGGATGAAAACAATTGGACCGCATCGTCGTAAACTTGTGGGATGCCAAAGCGGCGAGCCACAGCCTCGGCTCGGCCTCGGTCTCGATCACAAACTGCCACCAGACGGGCATCCGAAATCTCCGTCCAGGCGCCGATTTGAAACTGGGCCCAGAACCCGGTACCGATCATCGCAAACCGCAAAGAGCGCACGGGCCTCCTCAATCATTCACAACTCAACTCTTGTCGGCACCGAACCTGTGATCACTGCATTGCCGAGCTAGCAACATGATTTGTCGTCCAGGATGGAACTCAACGGAGACCTTCACTCGGGAGCGAGTGAACGGTTGAGTGAGTGGAAAACGACTGTTCCTTCTGCTCAACGATGGTGGCTTCGAGTTCCGCCAATATCTTACGGGTATGACCAAGGTGAGTTTCCATTGCGCGGCGAGCCCCTGCCACATTACGAGCCTTCACTTGGTCCAGAATGCGAGAATGATCTTGCACAGAAAGCTCGGTGGATTGTGCCAGGCCATAGCGGTTTACATAGGCGAAGCGAAGGTTGATCATGATGTCGTTAATCGAATTGGCCATGACTAGGAGCAGTGGATTATCAGCCGCTTTGGCCAGAATCTGGTGAAATGCCACGTCCGTTGCTGCATGCCCGGAAGCGTCAAGCGTGCCGTTTGCCATACGTCGGATGGTCTCCTGCATAGCTTCGATATCCTGCTGTCTTGCGCGTTCGGCTGCTAGACCCGCGATTTTGACCTCGAGTAATTCACGAGCCTCGACAATTTGACCGCGGGTTAAGGCCTTACATCGAAGCAACAGTTCAGCTGGTTCTCGGAGGAGATCGGGGCTTAAGGCCCTGACGTAGACTCCCGAACCGCGTTTCCCTTCCAACAACCCCTTGGCCGTCAAGTGTCGGACCGCCTCTCGCACGACAGTTCGACTGACTCCTAGGAATTCCGCTAAGTCATCCTGAGGAGGCAACTGGTCGCCGGGCTTGAGGTGTCGGTCGAGGATCAATTGCTCCAGCTGCTGCTGGGTTCGCTCGGTTAACGTTGCCCCTCGAACGACCGTCGTGAGCATTTCAAGCTAGATCCTCCATATCGTTGCTATCGCATCCAATCATATTTCTTTGGGAAGATTCTGCCAAGTCAAAAGCCAGGTAAGACTAACCAGATATGAATTAATAATAAGAAACTAACATAAAAAGCTATTGACAGTGAGAGTGATCGCACCCTAGTATTCGGTCCGCTGAATAAGTAATACTATAACATTCAGTAATATCAGTAGACTGATCGTGAACTAGAGAAGGGCTCGGCTACGAGGATGAACCCAGATTCGATTGCGGCGTTTTCGGGTCGTGCAGATACCAGACTGGCGAGCACCTGAGTTCGTTTTCCTCGTTGCGGCAATCACTGCCTCGGGGAGCGCCGGGACAGGTGGTCAGTGATTCCCGGGGGGGGCCTCTTGTACGACAAGATCACGATTCGAGTGAACTCTACCGAAACTACTGCGGTCATCCCCTTGTTTCATCGTTTCTGTCCGCCGGACTGCAATATGGAATTCCAATCGTTTCGGGCACAGTGCCGGTGGGGACTTGCTACCGCCTCCAATCCAAAGGGGGGCCGTGAAAGGAACCCGGTTGCCCTCGCGTCATCAACCAAGATGATGTTGAACCTCTGGTGGCGGCGCTCCAGTTACACAGCTTCGCTGCAGCCTGGGTCGAGCAGTTGGCAAGCTTTTTCGCTAACTTACGACAAGAAAGACAGCGCCGAAGAGTTCGAGGTCTTGTTTCTTCCACGTGACGCTGGACACAAGTGAGCAAAGAGGGTGTGTTGAGCAGTGTCGATGTCTTAATGAAGGAAGGACTCTTTCCATGGCCTTTACCTCGGTCTTTGTGTTGACTCCCGACTTTCCGGAAGTGAGCGGCTGCCAAATGATTGGGGGTGCCTACGACAAATCTCTTGCAACCGCCAAACGGCTGGGATATGACGGAGTCGAGATCACAATGGGTGACCCCGATCGGTTTGATGTTCAGAGATTCAAGCGGCTGCTGCAAGATCAAAGCCTGAAAGTCTCAGCCATCAATTCTGGGGGCATCTACTACCTTCTCAAGGCTTCTCTGGTCAATGGTAGTGAGGCCGATACAGAGCTTGCTTTTGAGAAACTAAGAAGCAACATTCGGCATTGTCACGAGTTGGGCTGCCTCCAGCAAGTGGGAGTGGTTAGGGGATTTGCCGTTGCCGGCCGTCCGATGCGTTGGTTCAAGGACTGTCTTGTGGAGGTGCTCAGAGCAGCGGCCGCATACGCCGCACAACTGCAGGTGCGGATGGTGTTTGAATACACCAACCGGTTCGAGATCAATACGATCAATACCGGCGCTGAGGCTCGCGAGATCATAGACCGGGTGGGAAGCGACAACGTGGGCCTGTTGATCGATACCGGTCACTCTTTCATTGAGGACCCTGACCTTTATCAGAACATTCGCGATTCAAAGGACTATGTTCAGCATTTTCATCTCCATGACAGCAATGGCGGTCCTGCCGTCGTTGCGGGGGGAGAGAATGACTTCGAGCGCATCATGGAAGTGTGTGGAGAAATCGGCTTTCACGGCTGGTTTTCGGATGGGCTGCATACGCTCTCGTATCCGGAGGAAGAATTGAGACGCTCCACCTCAACCCTGAAGAGGCTTTACCAGAGGTACGCACTTTGAACCGGCTGAAAGTCAACGAGAGGCGTTGGAACATTCGGACCATGAGGTCGAGCAGCCAGCGGTCGTTGACCACAAGCTGTCGGATTCGAGCGGAACTGGTTGGAGAGTGGATGGACCCTGTTGCAAGCGTGATGACAAGACTGGCGGCTATCGGGCGGCAGTTGTCATGCTGCAACACGGTGGCTTGGCCCGCTCCGCTCAAAGACTCAGACGATGCGGAGACGATCGCCTTGACGACCAAGTATTCGACCAAACGCGGGCCTTTCTGGATTTCTCGACAAAACCCAAGGGCGTAACCCTTCAGAGGTGAGTGATGCCAAGATGGCTCGTGTATTGCATGATCTCGATGTTGATCTGGGCAGCGTGGAGTTTATTGTCTCCAATCGCGGCCCGCGACCTTTCCGGCTCGATGGTTCAGGTTCTTTCCAGCGCCGGCCTCATTCCTTGCGTTCTTCTCTTGCTATTCTCGAAGAACCTGAAGAAGGCCACACACTTCGGCAGGGGACTGGTGCTGGCAACTGCCACAGGTCTGATGGGCGGAGCGGGAAACATCATGGTTTACAAGGCCATTCAAAGCAATGGACCGGTGTCTCTGGTGTTTCCGATTAGCTGCATGGCGCCGCTGATCCCTATCCTGGCAGCGCCGGTCTTGTTTAAGGAAAAGATCCTTCGCATTCAGGCTTTCGGCATCGGATTGTCGCTGGGGGCCATCTTCCTCTTGAACACTGCTCCTGCACCACTGGGGACTGCGACCCCCATCGCCTTTTTTTCAGAGTGGATGGTGTACACGCTGTTGTCGCTGGTGCTGTTCGGCATCACCTTCATCACGCAAAAGGGAGCCACCTACTTCATCTCCAGCGAACTGTCCACTATCGCCTTCGCAGCGGGATTTTTCTTGCTGGATGTCATCGTGATTCTGACCGACCCTTCGCTGACCTGGAAGATCCCTGCCAGATCAGGTTGGGTCAGCGTTTTGATCGGCGCCTTGATGGGTGCCGGCAGCCTGACGTTGTTTGCCGCCTATCGCTATGGCAAAGCGTCAATCGTGACTCCTCTGTCCCAGTTGTTTCCGGCGATCACGGTTGTGGTGGCGGTTCCTCTTTTTCACGAGTCGATCGACATGCCGCGCGGCATTGGCATCGTTGCAGCGCTTGTGGCGGGAGCTATTCTCAGCATTGAAAAAGCAAACTCCGAACCATCTGCAAGTGCCGCTGGCTTCACCCGGAATATGACGATCGAACCGGAAGTTCCGAACACAATGAAGCCGGGCTGAGTGGGCGCGGTCAAACGACTCATTAAAGACGGGCAAACAGCGCCGTGAGCCGAAGCAAGACTATGGCCGATACAGTTCTGGTAACGGGTGGTTCCGGTTTCATTGGCTCTCATCTCTGCCGCATGCTAGTGGAAGAAGGCGGCCGGGTGATCAACTTTGACCTCTTTCCCCGTCGAGGTCCACTCGCCTGGTTCATGTCGCCCTTCGAGAAGGATATGTGGTTTGAAAAGGGCGATGTGGCTAATCTCACCCAGCTCATCGCAGTCCTGCGGAAACATCAGCCGAATAAGATTGCCCATCTGGCTGCTTCGATCGATATGGAGAGCTTGGACAGTCATCCTAAGCAGGTCTATGACCAGATGGTGGGTGGGACAGTCAACGTACTAGAGGCTTCTCGATTGCTGGGGGGTATCGAGCGCATCGTAAACTTCAGTTCGATCGGCGTGCTCCCGACGAGGCAGTACGAGCCCATAGACTGCAACCATCCAACGCTCATGGCTGCCGAAGGCCCAGCCTCGGGCATTTACGGTGCTGGCAAAGCATCTAGTGAGGCCTTTTGTTGGGCTTACGCTGAGCTGTTTGGTCTGGATATCATTCAACTACGTCCGTCTGCGGCCTACGGCTTCTTTACCACCAACAGCATTTTCATGAATGACATGCTGGAAGGCGCTCTGCGTGGCGAAAAGGTCCGACTTCCGCATGGTAAGTACCTGGCTCGCGACTACAGCCACGTTCACGACATCGCCGGCATCGCGCTGGCGGCGCTCAACGTTCCCAAAGGATGCCTCCGTGACCGCGTCTTTTACGCAGCCAGTGGTATGAACCCACTGGTGAACGGCGGTCAGGTTGCAGACGTCGTGCGAGAGATGATTCCTGGCGCTGACATTGAAATTGGCGAGGAGATGTCTCTCATGATCGAACGATACGACTTGAAGATGCGTGGTGTGCTCGATGTCCGACCCGTTGAAGAGCAACTCGGCTACCGCATCGTCTATCGTGACATCCGTGCCGGAATGAAAGAGTACGCCGACCGTTATTGTGAATTTCTGATCTCTCAAGACCGACGTCCCGCAAAACGAGCATGGTAAGCCCTTCAAGCAGTGTGCACGCTGAATCCGAGGTCGAGAATACTGGACTACGCCGAAGCAATCCCATGTTCTAGGATCTGCCGAGATTGTCTGTCACCCGACGTGTCCACTCACGGCTGCTCGCAAGGTGGGATTGCATCGCACCGCGAGCTCCCTCGGCGTCTTGTGCCTTGACCCGCTCCAGAATGGCTGAGTGATGGAAGATCGTCTCCCGAATTGACCCCTGGGGATCCAGCTGGAAGGCACCTCGGTGAATCTGGGCCATCACATCGTTGATCGAGTTTGAAAGAATCGATATCAAGGGGTTGCCCGTTGCCGCAGCCAACCCATTGTGAAAGGCCAAGTCCGCCTCCACGGCTTCATCCACGGTCACTCTGCTCTTATTGAGCATTCGAATCGACTTCTCGATCTTTTCAATCTGTTCCGGTTCGAAGCGCGTGGCGGCCAAACCAGCGATTCTGACTTCCAGCATTTCCCTAACTTCCGTGATGTGATCCGCAGTGATCGTTCGAGACTTTAAGAGTAAAGCCATCGGCTCCGACATCATGCTCGAACTGAGACCCTTGACGTAAATCCCCGACCCAGTTCTGGCCTCGACCAGTCCTTTTGCCGACAGCAGGCGCACGGCCTCTCGGACGACCGTACGACTGACTCCCAGCATCCGACTCATTTCCATTTCCGACGGCAGCCGATCCCCGGCCTGCAGTCGGCGGTCGAGGATCAGGTTTTCCAACTGCTGCTGGGCTCGAACGACAAGTGTCTCTTCGCGAGGGACTGTTGTAAGCATTGCACTGCCACCTCCTCCTAATCAGCTCGTAACCTAACCTGCGTAGCAATCAGAACCCTTTCTAATCCTTACCGATAGAATTCTGTATGATAGATACCACCAAATTCTGGCCTTACCAAGCAGAAAGTGGGGACACACAAAAAAATTTCTTGACAAGATTGAATATGATAATCAAGAATCTTGGTCCTTGAACCTCATAAGCCTTCAAATCTTGGGCGTGTCTCTCAATATTTGTATGACAGCATTCCATATTAGTTTGTTCGAGTGCTTCGTGCTACCACGAGGTTAATCAATGTAAGTAAAAGGAGGCGGCAACATGAAACGAACGCTGTTGTATCTTGCAATGAGCGTCGTCTTGATTCACATCCCCCTGGCACATGCACAGATCAAGTCGGGAACCATTACAGGTGCGGTCAAGGATCCAAGTGGCGCCATCATTCCCGATGCTCTGGTGACTGTCACCAACGAAGGTACTAGCTTTAACCTTTCAGTGCAAACCACCGGTGCGGGAGACTACACCGTTCTCTATTTGACGCCGGGTCTTTACACGGTCCGGATCGAGAAAGCTGGTTTCACCACGTTTCAAATCCAGGGTGTTGAAGTGGGGACGAGCCAGACGGTTCGCGTCGATGCGACGCTGAAAGTTGGCGAACTCGGAACGGTGGTGGAAATCAAAGCCGAAGCGCCCTTGCTGCAAACCGACACGACCAACATCGAGGGCGCTATCGACACCAAGATCATTCAGAGTATTCCCAACATCAATTCAAATCCTATGTATTATGCTTCCCTTCAGGCCGGTGTGATCCCTCAGAAGAATATGTTGGACACTACGGGACCGAACTCCTTCGGCATTGGGCAATACGCTCGCAAGGCCATGTCGGCGGTTTCGGTCAATGGCGGCACGGCCTTGGGGAGCGATATTCAATTGGACGGCGTGGCGATAACCAGCTACGCGGCCAGCGAGGCCAACGTCATGCCAAATCTGGAGGGTCTGCAGGAGGTACGAGTGCAGACCAACACTTTCAGTGCCGAGTATGGTCGCGGGACGAGCGTCATCCAGTTCACCACCAAGAGCGGAACCAACGAAGTGCACGGCTCGATGTTCTACCGGAACCGTGACGACCGGCTTAATGCGAATTACTTCGGGAACAACGCCTACGGAGTGGATCGTGGTGACTTCAAAGCACATTACTGGGGAACCAGTCTGGGTGGACCTCTCCTCAAAAACAAACTGTTCGGCTTCTTCAGCTACGAGGGCCTCAACCACACCGCGCCGCTCGAAAACTGGATGACTGTGCCGACGGCGCGTGAACGCCAGGGAGACTTCAGCCAGACGCTGATTCCGGGCCTGAATAATGCGCCCACTCCAGTCCGAGTGTACGATCCATGGAGCGTCACCCAGGTTGGCCCCAATGTCTATCGGCGCGCTCCCATTCCCAACGCCATCATCCCCAACCCCGATGCGTTCGGGTTAAAGCTCTTCAGAAGTTATCCGGAACCGAATCACGAACCCTTCGATATCTACAATACCAACAATTGGTACAAGCGAACGGCTCGGACCTATCGCCGGGACAGCACGCAAGTTCGAATCGATGGGCACTGGCGGAACCACTCGATATATGGGAGCGGCGGACTGCAGTCGGGAAATGTCAGCCTGGAGAGGCTGCTCCCCGACAGCCCCTACTGGCCGCGCCAAAACTGGGCCACGGCCATCAGCGATCACAACCCATACGGTCAGATCGGTGACACGATCGTCCTCAGTCCCACGCTCGTTGTGGACGTGCGCTATGGCGTCAGTCGACAAAACAGCCCGCTGGGAGCACCTGACTTGGAGCAGCCGTTCGATCTGAGTCAGTTTGCGGCAACCATTCCAAGCTCGGTACTGGCCCTGTCGAACAGTTTCAAGCAGCCGCCAGACTTCTGTCCGAATGGGCCCTACAGCTGCTTGAGCAGCACTCAATGGGTCAACGGGAGGTATCGTGGGACCACTCAGAGCGCGATCGGCAGCATCAGCAAGAACCTCAAGAAGTGGACCATTAAGGCGGGCGCCGAATTCCGCACCACTCTTGGCACCCCCGATTTCTACAAACAGGCCCTGTTCGGCATTGGCGACGAGTGGGCCAACCAAAACTTCACCTCTGAGTACATTGATGCCACAGGCAATGACCTCAGTGCACTGATGCCTGACCCCGCTCAGTATGGCTTCGTGGCAGCGAATACACTGCTGGGTGGCGGATTCCTGCAGATTCGTAACGATCCAAAGGGCATCATTTCTTCGCGGTTCTACGCCCTTTACACGCAGAACGATTATCACCCCACTTCAAAGCTGACTGTGAATCTCGGACTGCGCTATGAGATTCAGAAGGCTCCGACCGAGCGATTCGACAGACTGCAAGCCTTTGACCTGGAAGGCCAAAACCCCTTCGGTGGTCCGGGGGGCTACGTGTTTGTGGGCAAAAGCGGCTACGGTCGAAACTTCTTCAAGACCCATTACAACAACTTCGGCCCTCGCCTGGGTCTAGCTTATCGGCTAAACGACAAGACCGTGATCCGTGCCGGCTACGGGATCAGCTATACGAACGTGGCTGATGGCATGGGCGGGGGAGTTTGGAACATGTTCGGTGGGGCAGGACAGACATACTCAAACTACGTCGGCACCTATGGCCCGAACCCGAATGGAATACCCGTGGGAAGGTTCTACGACGAGATCGCCAATCCCATCATTCCGGGCGTTGCACCCGACGTGAATAACCCAATCTGGTATGGCGGCTGGAACTCCAATTTCGACTACCAAAACTACCGGCCGGGTCATGCCCAACAGTGGAACCTCATCCTGCAAAGGCAGCTGAAAGGCAACTGGGCTGCCTCAATTGGCTATGCAGCCACAATTGGTGGTGCACTGGTTTACCGGGATGTGCCGCAGAACAACTTCCAGAGGATTTCTCCTGCAATTCTGGATGGTTGGCGCCAACAATACATCGCCGGCAACGGCAGCTCGATGCCCTGGACCCAACAGGTTGAGAATCCCTACTACGGGAAGGGACTGACTGGTTTCTTGTCCGGTCCTACAGTCGACCGATGGCGGTTGCTGGTGCCCTATCCGACTTTCCCCAACCTTTCCCTCTTTCAGGCCCGCGGTTTTTCCAATTACCAGTCCATGATCGCTCGGATTCAGCACAGTTTTTCTTCAGGTCTGCAGGTCGACCTCAGTTACACTTGGTCGCACATCACCGAGCTAACATCGGACTTCAGGCAGAACAACGACGGTGGCATGTTCAGTGGGATACAGGGCGGTGATTCGAGCCTGCTCAACCTCAACGATTGGGAAGGCAATCGCCACATCGGATTGAACGACATCCCGCACCGCTTCGTTGGGACTTATCTATACGAGCTCCCGTTCGGCAAGGGCAAGCCTATGCTTGCCTCCAACCGTTTCATCGCGGCATTGCTCGGGGGCTGGCAGGTTGGAGGGTCGGTCAATTACATGACGGGAACGCCCTTGGAAATTACCGCAGGGGGGGCCAACACCATCAACAACCGGCCGAACCGGGTTCCAGGAGTGCCTGTCGAGATCCCAAAAAATCTCCAGGGCTGGTACTGGCAACCCACCCAAATTACTGTGCCCGGCCCCAGCGGCCAGAAATACACCTATACTACATGCGGTCAGTGTTTCGTCAAATTCAATCCGTTTGCTTTCCAGGGGCAATTGGTCCAAACGCCTAATGGCTCCTGGGTGCCGGATGTCTTTCAATACGGGAATGCGGCGATGGCTTACGGCGACATCCGCAACCCGAACATGTTGTTTATGGACGCCTCTCTACAGCGTGAGTTTCGCATTGGGGAAGGGTGGCGCTTACAGTTCAGTGCTAATGTGTACAATGTACTGAACCACGCGAACTTCTCACCGATAGGCGTGCTCAATTTGGGTGGCTACACCAATTATTCCATTGGCCAACCCACTCTTAACCCAAATGCTGGCAGTCACGGGTACGGAACGTATGACCCGAGACAGGTGCAATTGCAGCTACGCGTGATGTTCTGAGCACCATCGTAAACTCACTGCAGAACCATGGGGAAAAGGATTAGCTCCTCTTCCCCATTTTCTGAGCCAAGGGTGGCCAAGTATCCGACCGCCCTGGAGAAACGTAGCTAAGATGCGCAATCGCTTTTCTAGGTCGTTTCTGAGAGAGTGCTCCGATCGGATGCGCCCGCTGCCCCTCTGTCTGCTAGTTGCCCTTTTGCCTAGCGCCACCGCGGCGTTTTCCGATCTCGAGGCACTTCAGAAGCACGCTGATGTGCTAATACGAGAAGGCAAAAAGCGAGAGGCGGTCCGATTGCTCCAAGAAGGCTTGCGGCAGGACCCTAACTGGCAAGCTGGACTGTGGGGTCTAGGTAGTGTCTTCTATCAAGAATCTCGGTATCCGGTGGCCCGACAGGCCCTGGAGAGGCTGGTCCAGTTGGATCCCAAGTCGGGCGCGGCCTGGGCGTTGTTGGGAATGTCTGAATTCAAGATGCACGATTACAGGATGGCCGTAGAGCATATCCAGCGTGGCTTGTCGGTAGGAATTCCTGTTGCCCTGGGTTTGACTGAACCCGCCTACTATCACTATGCGATGTCTCTGTTGGCGACCGGTAGCGTCGACCGGGCGCTGACTATTTTCCAGGGGTTGTCGCGCCGGCAGGCGGTATACGGGAAGGAATGGACTATCGCCCTCGGTTTGGTCACTTTGCACTTGCCTGTCTTGCCGGAGGTTGCCATTCAGACGTTGCCGCCGGAGCGATTGGCGGTCATTAACCGGGTGGGTGAGCTGCAGCTTGAATCAGACCAGCTTGGGCCTGAAGACCTGAGGAGGAGATGGGAGGAACTCGTTAACGCAAACCCGGCAGTCCCTAACCTTCGCTTAGCCTTCGGCAGGCTCCTGCTTCTGCAATTCAACGATACCAGCGCGGCTGAGCGTGAATTCCGCCAGGAGCTAAAAAACAACCCGACGGATGTCACCACAAGCCTGTGGTTGGCACACAACCTGATGGTGCAAGAAAATCTGGAGGAGGCAAAGACCGTTGCACGCGCGGCGCTTGTGCTTGATCCACATTCCGCCAGTCTACACCATTTGATGGGTGCGCTCCTCCGCCGTCAGGGCAAATACGAAGAGGCGAGGCAAGAGCTTGAAACAAGCCTTGCACAGGATCCCGCCCAGAGCCGCGCACGCTACCTACTTTCCCAGGTGTATCGGGAACTGGGACGGCGAGATGACGCCAATTGGGAATTGTCGCTCTTCAGGAAACTGAAGGAAGCTGAGAATTCATTCCGCGATACTGGACGGCTTCCGGCAGCCGTCTATGAGGCGCAGGCGGACAAGTAACGGATGGACTTTGAGCTTCCCCATCGAAGAGCCCGCTTCGCGACCGCACGCCAGTTGAAAAAGGGGTTTCAGTGAGGAATCCCAATTGCTTTCCCGTCTCTCTCTGTCGGGCAACTCTTTGTGCATTGTGTTTTGCGCTACTGTCCGCGGGTCCGCTCACGCCGCAATCGGTCGTCCCGTCCCCTTCTAGGTTCCTGGAACTTGAAAAACGGGCCGACGCCTTGATCGAAGAAAAGAAAACTGACGAGGCCATCGTTCTGCTTCAGCAAGGTCTGCAGCAGAACCCTGGCTGGGAAGGCGGTCTCTGGCGCTTGGGTAGCCTTTCCTACGAATCAGGTCGCTATTTGGTGGCGCGCAAAGCCCTTGAGAAGCTGGTGGAGTTAGTTCCAGGGTCGGGTGCGCCATGGGCGTTGTTGGGCATGTGTGAGTTCGAGACACGGAATTACGGGAGGGCGTTGCAGCACCTCCAGCGTGGACTCTCCCTGGGAATTCCGCCAGCCTTGGATCTGGTAGGCCCGGCATACCATAACCAGGCGATGGCGTTGTTAGCGACCGGCAATTTCGACAGGGCCGTAACCATCTTGAAGGGCTTGACTCGCAAACAGAAGATCGAAGCTGAGGAGTGGCCTCTCACCATGGGCCTAGCCATCCTGAGGGTACCGTTGCTGCCAGACGTTGCCGCCCGGCTTCTTCCGCCAGAGCGATTAGGAGTGTATCGTCGTGTCGGCGAGTTGCAGATCGCGCTGGTGAGGCATGAGAAACGGGACGCAAGAGGAGAGTGGCAAGCATTGGTAGACTCACACCCGGAGTTTCCGGGCTTACACACCGCTTTTGGCAAGCTCCTACTCGAGATGGCAGACAGCGAGAGGGCCGAATCGGAGTTTCGAACCGCACTCAAGAGCAATCCCACGGATGCCATCGCACAGCTTGGGTTGGCTTACACCCTGATGGAGCGAGACGAACACGCCGAGGCCGAGGTATTGTCAAAACAGGTGCTCCAGATCGATCCCCAGTCGGCAAACGCGCACCACTTGCTCGGAACTCTTTTCTTTCGTCAGGGCCGCTACGATGAGGCGCGGCAGGAACTCGAGTCCAGTCGCGATATCGACCCATTCTTGAGTCGAGTCCACTATACCCTCTCCCAGGTGTACCTGAAGCTACAGCGACCGCAGGACGCTGCCCGGGAAGAGGTGATTTATAGGAAGCTGAAAGACGCTGAGGATCTCTTTCGAGAAACAGGGCGGCTGCCTGCGCCGGCCTACTAGTCGACCACCGTGAAGTAACGACCAGCCGATACTCGCGGTTCGGTCGTCATTTCCTAGGAGCACCCGTCTCCCGAATCGCATAAATAAACAAGTCTGGCGAATCAGATGAACCGCAAGGAGCGATGTCATGTGGATGAGATCATT
>JBFMEW010000037.1:0-74105 GCA_040753175.1 Acidobacteriota bacterium
GAGTTTTTCGCTTTCTGGGCCCCCCGAGGGGCAGAAAGTCGAAAGGCAGAGCCAGCAGCTCTGCCCCTCGGTACGGCCACCGGCGTCGGCGCTCGGGTCGCTCTCCAGCGTTGCCCTATCCCCCCACTCCGGTGACTTGATCTTACCTCGGGAGTTGCCTTGATGTATCCTGTTGTTCAACTCGGGACTTCTAACATTTCCACTGGTACATATCTTGGGGGCAGGTCACCTCGACTGTCCCGGCTCAAGTTTTGCGGCGGAGCCAATGAACATGTTGTCCTCAGCCACCGAAGCCGTCATTTGCTTTCCTGAGGCTGTGGTAACAGTCCACAACAGGACATAGCACCCTTCCGCTTTTGACGTGTTGTTAGTCAGAGTACAACTCAGATCAGAGATTAGAGTAGGTGATACATTGCCCTTCGGCGATGAAATGTTCAACCCGTATGTGTCTTGATCGCTAACAACAAGTGCCAACTGGGACAAGGCGACAGGGGATCTGAGCAAAAGCCATGAGACCACCAGGGCCAGACCAAGAACTGAGAGACTGATGAGTTTTCTCCGTGACGCCATGTTCTTCACCTCCTGACTTAACTGAGACATTCAGAGTAAAGGAGCTTGGACCATCCTTTTCGAGCGCATTCTCGGTATGCCCTCCTTCCTCGGCCGCAGCGATCAGGCCGCTGGCCTCCTTTCTGTCGCCAAACTCTAAAAGGCCCTCCAGATCTTGGTGTCGCGGATTGCGGGGACTATTCAGGTTGAACAGGACATCTCTAATACCACATCAGGTCACTGGTCAAGACCAGTTTTGGCACGCCGCAAAAGGTGTTGTCGTGTGCTGCGAGGTGAAGCAGTACCGCTTTCAAAATATCAGGTAATGACTGGTTCGACATCGATTTGCGTTCAGCGTCTCTCCGACGCTCGGTAGGCACGAAGTGCCTTGGCCTCAAGGTGAGTAGGGAAATGCGGATGGTGGAGAGCCATCCGCTTTTTCGATATCGAGATCCGGTGGTCCGAGTTCAATTCAAACTCAGACGCCTCTGCTGCTCCCGAGATTCTTTGGCCACGAACTCGCGATCCAAAACCGACGAGGTCGGCCGAAACTCGAGATCCAGCGCTATCCGGATGACTTCCTCGACCGAGTTGACGAAATGAAGCGTCAACTGCTGAGCAACTTCGGGCCTCAGGTCCTCGATGACGTTCTTCTCATTTTGGCTCGGAAGAATCACCTCCCGAATCCCGACCCGATGCGCCGCCAGGACCTTCTCCTTGATGCCTCCTACCGGCAAGACGCGTCCGGTTAGCGTGATCTCACCTGTCATGGCCAGGCGCGGTTTAACCCTCCGACCCGTCAGGAGCGAGACTAGGGCCGTCGCCATGGTGACCCCGGCGGAGGGGCCGTCTTTCGGAATCGCTCCGGCCGGAACATGGATGTGGATATCGCTCTTGCTGTAGAACTCCTCGTCGATACCGAGTTCCAGTGCATGGGCACGAACCCAGGTCAAGGCTGCCTTGACCGATTCCTGCATGACATTGCCCAATTGCCCCGTAATCACGAAGCTCTTCTCACCTTTCATTCGACTAGCCTCTACGAACAGAACGTCTCCGCCGCTGGGTGTCCAGGCCAGCCCCACAGCCACTCCGGGTACCGAAACCCTCTGGTCGATTTGCTCGTCGACCATGAATTTGGGAGCGCCCAGCAACTCCGCAAGCCCACTGTCTTCGATGACGACCGGCGTGGTGAGTCCCTCCACCAGTTGTCGGGCTCGCTTGCGGCAAATTCGCGAGATTTCTCTCTCCAGGTTGCGCAAGCCGGCTTCCCGGGTGTAGTAGCGAATCAGGCTCTTCAGAGCGTCCGGGTTGATCTTCAGGTGCTCTTCCAACTTGATTCCGTTTTCGGCCGCCTGCCGTGGGATCAGGTAACGTTCGGCAATCTGGATCTTTTCCTCTTCCGTGTAGCCGTGCAAATGGATCACTTCCATCCGGTCCAGGAGGGCTGGCGGAATGGTGTCGAGCACGTTGGCCGTGGTGATGAACAAGACCTTGGACAAGTCAAAAGCCACGTCGAGGTAATGATCTCTAAAGCTGTGGTTTTGCTGGGGATCAAGGACTTCGAGCAGAGCCGAGGCCGGGTCTCCCCGAAAGTCCATTCCGATCTTGTCGATCTCGTCCAACATGAACACCGGATTGCGCTCGCCGGCCCGGCGAATGCCTTGGATGATCTGCCCAGGCAGGGATCCGATGTAGGTCCGCCGGTGCCCCCGAATCTCGGCCTCATCCCGAATCCCACCGAGTGACAGTCGGACGAATTTCCTTCCCAAGGCATCCGCAACGGATTTGCCAAGCGACGTCTTCCCCACCCCCGGAGGTCCGGCAAAACACAGGATAGGAGCCTTCCCTTCCGGCGTCAGCTTGAGCACCGCCAGATACTCGAGGATTCGCTCCTTGATCTTCCGAAGGCCGTAGTGGTCGCGATCCAGGATGGCGCGGGCTTTTTCCAAATCAATTTCCGACTCCGAGAGCTTCTGCCACGGCAGCGACACCAGCCAGTCCAAGTAGGTTCGACTCACGGTGTACTCAGCCGAAGCCTGAGGCATTTTGGCCAGCCGTTTGAGTTCACGCAAAGCCTCAGCCTTGGCTTCCTCCGAAAGACCCGCGTCCACGATGGCCTTGCGCAGGTCTTCGATCTCCTGCGAAGAGTCCTCTCCCTCACCCAGCTCTTTTTGGATGGCCTTCATCTGCTCGCGCAGGTAGTATTCCCGCTGGTTCTTTCCAACCTCATCCTGAACTTGCGATTGAATTTTGCTCTTCAACTCGAGAATCTGAATTTCCCGGGTCAGTTCAAAGTGGAGCTTCTCCAGCCGCTTCCAGACATCCTGAGTTTCCAGAAACTCCTGCTTGGTGGTGACTGAAAGCGAAGGTAACACCGACGCGACGAAGTCGGTCAGCTGAGCAATGTCCTCCAGGTTCAGGACAATCGTGACCAGATCGGAAGCCAAGCCGGGCGTCAGGCTCACGGTTTGCTGGAAGAGCGATTCCACACTGCGCCGCATGGCTTCAACCTTCTCCTTGTCCGGCAGGTCCATTCTGTCGGTCAAGTACTCGACGCGTGCCGTGTAGTAGGGATGGGTTTGAACGATCTCGATCACGCGAAACCGCCGTAACCCTTGCGTCACCACGACAATGCTGTTGTCTTTCACGCGCAGTTGCTTGGCGGCCAGGGCCACCGTCCCCACACTAAAGAGGTCAATCGGCTGTGGACTTTCAACGGAGGGATCCCGCTGTGCGATCACGCCCAAGAAGCGGTTTTCGACGCCGGAGAGGTCTTCCAGTAGCTTGATGGACCCCTCTCTTCCCACCGTGAGAGGCAGAACCGCCAGCGGGAACAAGACGGCGTTACGAACCGGAAGCAAAGAAATGACCTCAGGCAACCGGACGATGTCGTCGAGCTTTATGGTCTGAGGTTCGGCAATCTTGGTTTCATGAGTCATCTTATTTCCTTTCAGGCTTGTTTCCCGAAGTCTCTTTACTTTTTGGATGCACTTGACTTTGCGGAGGAAGCCTACCCAAATCCGCATCAAGGGCTTACGGCAGGACGTATATAAAATTTGAGCATCGGGTTGTCAATTCTTCGGGCTCCTTGAGATCCTTCTTGACACCTTCGGGTCAGGCAAGATATAACTCCCATCCGACTCTAGCACTCAACCATTTCGAGTGCTAATTAAGTTTCCTATCCGTTTACATCTAAAGGAGAAAAGCTATGAAACTCAGACCGCTTCAAGATCGGGTCCTGGTCAGAAGAATCGATCCGGCTGAAGTCGTCAAAGGCGGGATCATCATTCCGGACACCGCCAAGGAGAAACCGCAAGAGGGTGTGGTCGTAGCCGTTGGAAACGGAAAGGTTCTGGACAACGGGAATCGGCTCGAGCTGACAGTCTCAGCGGGAGACCAGATCCTGTTTGGCAAGTATGCCGGAACAGAAGTCAAGATCGACGGCGAGGAACTCATCATCATGCGGGAAGAGGATGTGTTGGCGGTCATCGAAGGGGCTGCCAAGGGTAAGTCCACAACCAAGTAACTCATATTCGAGTTTTCAGAAATCCTTGACGCTAGGAGGCAATGACTATGGCGAAGCAGATCGTAATGGGCGAGGACTCGCGTCAATCCGTGCTGCGGGGGGTGAACCAGCTCGCTGATGCAGTCAAGATTACATTGGGCCCGAAAGGCCGAAACGTGGTTCTCCACAAGAAATTTGGATCTCCCACCATCACCAAGGATGGCGTGACCGTGGCCAAGGAAATCGAGCTGCCCAACGGCCTGGAAAATATGGGGGCTCAGATGGTGCGGGAAGTCGCGTCCAAGACCAGCGATGTCGCCGGCGATGGGACGACGACCGCCACGGTTCTGGCACAGGCGATATTCCGGGAGGGCGTAAAGACGGTGGCAGCCGGCGCCAATCCCATGGCCTTGAAGCGGGGCATCGAAAAGGCTGTTGAGGAGGTTGTCTCGGAAATTCGACGGCTTTCGAAGCCGGTTCGGGGGGAGATGATCGCCCAGGTAGGCACGATTTCGGCCAATGGAGACAGCAAGATTGGCAGCATTATCGCCGAGGCCATGAACAAGGTCGGGAAAGATGGGGTCATCACGGTGGAAGAGGCCAAGACCATGGAAACATCCTTGGACATCGTGGAGGGAATGCAGTTCGACCGTGGTTATCTCTCCCCTTACTTCGTGACCGATGCCGAAAGAATGGAGTGTGTGCTGGAGGATCCTTTCATTCTGATTCATGAGAAGAAGATTAGTTCGATGAAGGACCTGCTGCCCGTTCTCGAACAAGTGGCACGAGGAGGCCGGCCGTTGCTGATCATTGCGGAAGAGGTTGAGGGCGAAGCCTTGGCGACTCTGGTGGTCAACAAACTGCGCGGCACGTTGAGCGCAGCGGCCGTGAAAGCCCCGGGTTTTGGCGATCGGCGAAAAGCGATGCTGGAGGATATTGCCATCTTAACCGGCGGCAAGGCGATCACCGAGGATCTGGGGATCAAGCTCGAGAACCTCAAGATCGAGGATCTGGGCAAAGCGAAACGGGTGGTGATCGACAAAGACAACACCACGATCGTCGAGGGTGGCGGAAAGTCAAAAGAGATCGAAGGCCGGGTGAGGCAGATCCGCACCCAGATCGAAGAGACCACGTCGGACTACGATCGGGAAAAGCTTCAGGAACGGCTGGCCAAGCTGGTGGGCGGCGTGGCGGTCATCAAAGTTGGAGCGGCCACCGAAACCGAGCTAAAAGAGAAGAAAGCGCGCGTCGAGGATGCGATGCACGCCACCCGGGCGGCAGTTGAAGAAGGGATTGTCCCGGGGGGCGGAACGGCCTTTATTCGGGCGGTCCCGGCTGTCTCTAAGCTGAAGCTGGAAGGCGACGAGCAGATCGGTGCAGACATCGTGCGACGAGCCTTGGAGGAACCGTTGCGTCAGATCGCAGCGAACGCGGGCATTGAGGGTGCCGTCACCGTCGAGAGAGTGAAGGCGGAAAAGAAGGAGAACGTCGGCCTCAATGCGGAAACGGGAGAGTTTACTGACCTGGTGAGCGACGGCGTCATCGATCCGGCCAAGGTAGCCAGGACGGCCTTGCAGAACGCGGCTTCGGTCGCCGGCCTTCTCTTGACCACCGAAGCCTTGGTGTCTGAGCTTCCGGAAAAGAAAAAAGAGCCCGCCGCGCCGCCGGCTCATGACATGTACTAACTCGCTCAAAAGCTGAGCTGTCAAGCCGGGTTGGCACTTCCAGACTGGTGCCGGCTTCAACGATGATTACCGGTCTTGATCGCCTCAGCTCTCGAGTTGTTGTTCAGGTGACCGGCTCAGCCGGTCACCTTTCCTGCCTCAATGTCTTTCTTCTTGCGGTTTCCTCTGCTTACTCTGGCCATAGCGGCGGCCGTCGTGTGTGGAACCGTGATGGCTCCACTCTGCGATTGGTTGTTTGACTGCGGCTGCACCTGGCTCTGGTCCGGAGCCGGGGATCACTGCAATATCCACCACCCTGCTCCGCCCCACTGTCCCTGGTGCAGCTACGGCAACACAGGATTCGTCCTCTCGTTTCTGGGACTGCTGGGAGGAACCTTTGTGTCGGCGTGGGTGACTTATCGTTTCACCGGCGCTCTGCTGCTCGCGCTCCTCGTCTCTGGGATAGCGGTGGTTCCGGTTGGCTTGATCCTTGGATGGGTGACGGTCCAGCTCACCGGGTATCCGTTGTTCGTAGTTTCCCGCTGATCTTTTTCCGATTGGTCTTCATTATGTGCCGTCAGCATTCTGCAACCGTAGAATGCGATGGCTCCTTTGCTGTTTGGCGCTCGGGAATGACGAGGGAGAATGAGGTAGCTTCAGGGCTGCGTTGGTCTGGTGTGGCCATTTTGGATATGCTACCATCACGAGGTTTTGTCCAGTGAGGATCGGGTGATGGATGAAGTGGTTCAATTCAAGACGGGTGGCGACATCAGGCTCACGCTCAAGCTTTCGGAAGGACTGATTCCGGTCCTCTCAGATTTTATCCGGATCACTGCTTGTAAGAGCGGTTTTGCCGAGCAACAGGCTCTTTCCATCGGCCAGAGGATCACAAAAAAGATTTCCGCCACGCTCCTGGCTGACGCGGCACACAACAGCCGCCAGGTCCTCCTCAGCCTTCGTCATGAGCCGGGCTTGGTGACCATCAAAACTGAAATCCGCGACTTGAATTTTTCGGAAGAGGAAGAGTTCCGCCCTGTCTGACGCTTGCGGCGTCGTAGGCTCAGGCCGAGGGTATTTCGTAAGAGTGCCGGCTCCCCTGCTTCCATCCTGTCATTTCAACTCAGGAAGATCATGGCTCGAAAATTCGCCCAGTACCTAGATGAGGAGCTGACTGCGCTGCGCCAGAAGCGCCTCTTTCGCGATCTGCGAATCCTGGAGGGTCGGCAAGTCTCGGAAGCGGTATTCGATGGTCGGACAGTCGTTAACCTGTCGTCAAACAACTACCTGGGGCTGACCACTCACCCAAAACTGGTTCAAGCGGCGGTAAAGGCCACGGAGACGTTGGGTGTCGGCTCGGGTGCCGTCCGTACCATCGCCGGGACGATGAGTATCCACATGGCGCTCGAAGAAAAGATCGCACGCTTCAAGAATGTGGAGGCCTCAGTCGTTTTCCAGTCCGGTTTCACCGCCAATGCCGGTACGGTTTCAGCCATATTGGGAAAAGACGATCTCATCATATCGGATGAGCTGAACCATGCCAGTATCATCGACGGCTGCCGGCTGTCTCGGGCTACAATCAAAGTTTTCCCGCATAAGGATATGGCGGCTCTGGAGCAGATCTTGAAGGAGACAGACTCCTTCAGCGGCAAACGCCTGGTCATCACGGATGGTGTCTTTTCGATGGATGGCGATATCGCGCCTCTTCCGGAGATTGTGGAATTGGCCGAAAGACACCAGGCCATTATGATGGTGGACGATGCTCATTCCAGCGGAGTCCTGGGGCGCAACGGTCGCGGGACGGTGGACCATTTCGGCTTGCATGGTCGAGTCGATATTCAGGTGGGAACCCTGTCGAAGGCCATCGGTGCGCTGGGGGGGTACGTGTGTGGCAGCCGGGCGTTGATTGAATTCTTGTACCACAGGGCCCGTCCGTTCCTGTTTTCCACATCTCATCCTCCTGCAGTGGCAGCTTCGTGTCTGGCCGCCTTTGAAGTGCTGGAACAGGAACCCGAGTTAATAGACCGGCTGTGGGCAAACACGCGCTTCTTCAAGGAAGGCTTGCGGAAACTGGGATTCAACACCGGGGAAAGTGAAACCCCTATTACCCCGATCATTGTGGGCAGCGGGGAGCTGGCCATGCGATTTTCCGACGAACTGTTCCGCAATGGAGTGTTCGCCCAGGGGATTGGATACCCTACCGTGCCTGAGGCCAAGTCGCGAATTCGCACCATCGTCTGCAGCACGCATACTCAGGAGCAACTCCAGTTTGCTTTGGACGTTTTGGAGCGAATTGCCAAACAACTCAGGATTATTTGAGATAGGCCTGCCCGTTTCATCAAGCAGGCGAGCTGGTCTGCTGGAAAGGAATGATTCATGACGCCTTTTTTTCCTCCTAAGCGAATCCTATTGGGACCCGGTCCCAGCGATGCAGATCCCCGCGTCCTGGCTGCTCTGGCGCTCCCTCTGGTTGGGCATCTCGATCCCGCGTTTCTGAAGTTGATGGACAACATCCAGTCGCTGCTGCGTGAGGTCTTCGAGACACAAAACCGTCTGACCATCCCCATCTCCGGAACCGGCAGCGCTGGAATGGAAGCGGCGTTCGCAAACCTGGTTGAACCGGGCGATTCGGTGGTGGTTTGCGTCAACGGGGTCTTCGGAGAGCGAATGGCCGACATTGTGGGCCGCTGTGGAGGACGGCTGACGCGGGTCGAAGCCGAATGGGGACGATCTTTCGATTTGGACCAGATCCGCCAGGCTCTTAAGGCGACCACGCCCAAAGTCTTAGCCGTGGTGCACGCCGAGACATCCACGGGGGTGCTCACGTCGCTGTCCGGGATTCGCGAGGTCTTGCAGGAGTTTCCTGAGACCCTGCTGCTGGTGGACTGTGTTACTTCGTTGGGGGGCCATCCCGTCGGTGTCGACGCTCATGGCGTCGATTTCGCCTACAGCGGGACGCAAAAATGCCTCAGCTGCCCTCCAGGCCTGGCCCCGGTAACGGTATCGCCCCGCGCCGCAACGGTCCTGCACCGCCGGAAATCGAAAGTCCAAAGCTGGTACCTTGATTTGAGCATGGTCGAAAAGTACTGGGGGGATGAACGCACTTACCATCACACGGCTCCGATTTCAATGAACTATGCCTTACACGAGGCTCTGCGGCTGGTCCAGGAGGAAGGTTTGCAGAAACGTTGGGACCGGCATCGTTTGAACCACCAGGCTTTGGTGGCAGGCGTCGAAGCGATTGGCCTGGAGATGCTTTGTCGGCCGGAGGAGCGTCTTTGGAGTCTCAACACCATTCGAATACCGTCGGGTGTCGATGACGCCCGGGTTCGAGGTCGGCTCCTGCAGGAATACGGCATCGAGATCGGAGGCGGGTTGGGACCGTTGAAGGGTCGCATCTGGCGAGTGGGTCTCATGGGAGCCTCCTCCCAGCGCAACCATCTCCTCTTGTTCCTGAACGCTTTGGAAGCCGTGTTGGCAAGTGAGGGCTTCAAATTGCGTTCCGGATCTGCCACGGAAGCAGCCAGCCGCGTCTATTCTGCGTCGCGGTATCACCTCGACGGTGGAGAATTCTGACCAAGACACCAAGCCAACACTGGCCCGAAAGACGCTCTCCTTTTTACGCCTACCTGATTGCCGGGTTTTTCTGGTCTCTAGGCCTCATGGCCTATTTCCTGGTCTACAATCTCTACCTCCTCGACTTGGATTGGCGCGAGGACCGAATCGGCCAGATTGCGGCGGCAATGACGCTGGGTAGTCTGGCCTTTGCCTTGCCTTCCGGGCTGGTTCTCAATCGCTTCGGTCTCGTGCAGCCGCTTCGCCTTGCCGTACTGGCAACGGTCGCTACCTTACTTCTTCGTGCCTGGCTTGAGACACCTTTCCCATTAATGGTGCTTGCCTTTCTGAGCGGCGCGGGGATCAGTGCCTGGATGGTCACAGCCCCGCCCCTGATCGCGGCCCTCACGGATAATGAGTTTCGCCCCAGGGCATTCAGTCTGACTTACGGCATTTCCATCGGGACGGGGGCTCTGGCCGGGGTTCTGGTGAGCCTTGGATCCCGAGCCCTCCAGTCGACGCTCAGCCCGCTGGCCACCAAACGTCTCGTCCTGACCATTGCGTGCACCTTGGTCTTGGGCAGCTTTGCGCTACTAGGTAAACTGCGAGCCGCGCTGCAGGAAGGAGCGATTTCCTTCCCCGTTGCCCTTTCCCTCCCCTCTTTTCTCCCGCAGAAACTGAACTGGTCTTTTCTGGCCCGGCTTTTCCCTCCACTGGCACTGTGGAGTCTCTTCGTGGGAAGCTTTCCTCCCTTCTTCAACGTTTTCTTTCAGCGACAATTCAGTCAGACGCTGGAGTCCATCGGCATTCTGTTTTCGATGTCGCAGATTGTACAGGCTTCGGCAGTCCTGCTGATGCCGTGGGTCGTGAAATCGGCGGGCAAGGTGCTTGGGATCGCCCTGATGCAGATTTGCTCGGCCTTGTGTCTGGGACTCCTGAGTGGTGCGAGTGGTGTTTGGAGTGCCGCTTCGGTCTATCTGCTCTACCTCAGCTTTCAAGTGATGTGCGAACCCGCTTTGGAAAACTTCATCATGGACTCCTGCCGAACGGAGGAGCGCAACATGTTCTCGTCCGTCCGCTATGCCCTCCTCTTTTTCGTGCAGGCCGTTGCAGTCTGGCTAGCGGGAACCACGATCGCTTGGTTTGGGTACGGTTTCCTGTTTAGTCTTCTTGTTGGTGTGGGTGTACTCGCGCCTTTGGCTCTATGGCTCTCCTTTGGCCGGCGTAAGAACGACCGCCCAAGGGCCTAATCGACGATTCACGGATTGAAGCATTCCACCAAGGATTTGACACGGCCAGGCCTCGTTTTTTGGTAGTAGTGTTTTGGCATGTGGCCTCTTCCCACTCGTTCCTTAAACTCGCTCATCGTTGTGATGGATTCGGCCGTGATCTTTCTGGCTTACGTCATGTCGGCTGTCATTCAGAGACAACGTGACATGGGCGGCGGTGGCCCGGAGTCTGATCGTTTTCACCTGCTGTTCACTGCCCTGCCCGTTTGGGTCGCTTTTTTTTTCGTTTTTCGCCTTTACCGTTCCCGGCGGCTTCAGTCCGTCTTCGCTGACTGTTTCAGTCTACTCGCTGGGTTCTTGTTCGGGGCTGTCCTGCTGGTGGGGATCTTCCCATCGCTGCTCGGCCAGCACCTTTCCTTCTTCGCGACCTTCACCTTACTGAGCTGGGTCACCTTGACGATGCTCAGGATCCAGATGCGTTTCTTTTTGCGCTGGCTCCGACGTCGCGGAATCAATCAAAAGCGACTGTTGATTGTGGGTTCCGGATCGATCACGCGCGAACTGGCCGACAGGATCCAGCACAACTCGTTTTTCGGATACACGGTGGAGATGATCACGGAGCCAAGGTCGGCGATCGATCCAACAGCGACAAACGGGTTGCTGTGGCAGGAGGTCTCCCGCGAGTTGGAAGGCCGTCCACCTGACGAAGTCATCATTACCTCCGAGCCGGGAAACGAGGTCTTGGCACAGCGGCTGCTCGCCGCTTGCGAATCACGTGCTATTCCGGTTCGAATCGCATTCAAGACCGGCCATCGTGAGCCACGGTCCGGTCGGCTCCAGAACCTCGATGGGATTCTTATTTCGAATCCTTGGACCTACCCCAGCGACCGGCTTGGCTATCTCCTTGGAAAACGGACGCTCGATTTGCTGCTGGGAGCCCTGCTCCTGGTCGTTCTGTCGCCGGTCATGCTGCTCATTGCGCTGGCCGTCAAACTGAGTTCAACAGGCCCCGTACTCTTCCGTCAGCAACGCCTTGGGCTGAACGGGCGACGCTTTTGGATGTACAAATTCAGAACGATGACCTGCCAGCCCGAAGCACTTGGCGATTTGCTCTGGACCACCCCCCAGGATCCTAGGGTGACCAGGCTGGGGCGCTTTCTGAGACGGAACAATCTGGACGAGCTCCCCCAGTTGTTCAACGTCTTGCAGGGCGATATGAGTCTAGTAGGACCCCGGCCTGAGCGGCCGTACTTCGCGAGGATCTTTCAGCAACAGATCCCCGGTTATATGGCGCGTCATTACCTCAAGGGCGGCATTACCGGCTGGGCCCAGGTGAACGGCTGGCGTGGCGATACCTCTATCCCCAAGCGCCTCGAGTTCGACCTTTACTACCTTCGCAATTGGCGTCTCACCCTCGACTTCAAGATTCTCTGGCTGACTCTTTTCCGGGGCTTCGGCAGGAATGCTTACTGAACAGCGGGTTCCGGAGGATGGCTTGCTTGAGCCAGCACAATGCAGAGCCCGAGGATCAGGCTGAAGAGAAGCGCATTGGCTGGAATATGCAGGTTGAAGTCGACGACACTGTGAACCAACATGGCCAGCAGCGATGACAGCAGACTCCAGGCCAGAACTCGATCCTCCCATCGTGCCAGTCCCGAGATCCGGCGCCACAGCCACTTCAGGAGAGATACCGCCGCCCAGAAGAGAAGCAACGCTCCCAGTAGTCCGCATTCCACCACCAGCTGCAAGTAGTCGTTATGGGCGTATTCCCATCGTCCAGGCTGAAGGAGTCCAGCGACCGGCATGTAATCGCGGGCGGTTCGGTAAGGCACAATGGCCTCTCGATAAGTTCCGAGTCCGGTTCCGAGCAGTGGATAGTCTCGCACGATCTTCAGGCTGTCCTTCCACAGGCTGAGTCGCTGGGGAGCATCACGAATGGTATAGGAAAATCGCTCCAGGATCGCCTCTCCCAGCAGGATTCCCACCGCCACGGTCAGAATCACAACGGAAGCCCAGAATCGTCGCAATCGCAGCGGCGGAGACTGGCCCCTGACCAACATGGCCGTGAGGAAGACCAGTGAGGCCAGGGAGGCCGCCATGCCTCCTCGTGATCCTGACAACACCAGAGCCGTGCACAGAATTCCAAGCGAACCGACCAGCCCTGCCAATCGCCAGCCGCGGAATGCCCTGGTCTCTTGGCGGAGCCGGCTCCCGGACTGGTATTCGAGCACCAGGAAGGCCACGGCCAACGGAATGATCAGCTCCAGAAGACCGGCGAAGTGGTTGTGGTTGATGTAGGTGCCCGTGACGTCTTCCGTGTAGAAGACCTTGTGGTACCAGAAAATCTGCTGGCGGCCGCTCCAGTACTCGTACAGCCCGTAGGTGGCTTCACCGAGTCCGAGCAGGACGATCACGATCAGCAGTGACCGAATCTGAAAAGAGCGGCGGAAGGTCTGTACCACGACCAGGCAAAACCCAACAAAGGCTAGCAGGCCGATGAGAGATGCACTGGTCAGCTCGCTGTTGAGGCTGATGGAATCCCAGTCCTGTTCCGTAGCAGCGGGATTTGTCTGCGGCGAAGTCGGTCCGGAACTGGCTTGCGCGGGCCGTGAAAACTCCACGAGCGACCGCCAATGAGCCGGCAAAGGAGTGAGTTGGATCAGAACCAGCAGCAAGAACAGAACAAATGGAAGTGCCGACCGGAAGCCCACTCCCAACTCGTGGAGCCCGCCCAGAACGCGAAACAGCCAGATCGCGACCATGAATCCAACGACCGACAGAACGATCTTGAGCGCCCAAGGCTCCACTCCTCCGTAGGCAAGCGGACTGAAGACCAGCAGAAAAATAGCGCTGGCCAGGAGTAGGCGGTCCAATAGGTCTCGCGGCAAGGTAGGGCTCTCCTAAGCCGGATCGAGCTGCGGTTCGGGCCGGAGACTGGGGCCACTCCTGACTGGGCGGCTTGGCCACAGGACGACTACGAAGGCTGCCAACAGGGCCAATCCAGCCGCCATCCACTGGTTCTGGATGACGACAGCGGTGGGTTCAATCTGGGACATAGCTGCGCCCGCAGAAGCCACTCCGATTTCGAAACTGGGATCATTTAGAAAATTCTCGATCTTACTGGCCCAAGCCAGCAAAGGCCGATCGGAACTGATCCTCAGATACCCGGTGCGCGGACCGCTCAAGCCGAAACTGTCTCGAATGTTGATCTGGTCGAGGCCATTTCCAGGCACGGTGCGGTTCACGACACCGACTGGCTGTCCGGCATTGTTAAAGAATGTGACCTGTACGGAAGCGCTCGAGCCGCTCACCGTGTTCAGGCCCAGATTGGTACGGTGAGTGCCCGGCACACCCCGATCTCCCGTCTCTGCGATCTCGGGAATGAATCCCAGCGTCCAGGCGCTGTCTACATTGACGCCTGGGAAAAACCCTGCCGTTCCTTGAGCGCTATAGACTTCTGATACGGCCGACAGGAGCCGGTTGTTGAGGGATTCCACCGTGATCGGGCCAAACGACCCCCCATCCACAGGCGCGCCTAATTCACCCAGAATATCCGTGCTCCGAAAGCTGCCTCCGACGGCCAGTCCGACCGTCAAGGAGTTGCCCAGAGAGGAGCCATCCGGTCGTCGGGCCCGGATTTCCACCGTGTTGGGCTGGGTGTCCATGTTGAGCACTACCAGCAATGAAGTGAATGCCCCCGTGCGGGCGGAAGACGGGACCAGAAGCTTGGTCCCGATATCCTGACGCACCAGTTGGGCAAAAGCAGCCGCCGGCAATGTCAAAGTCACCGAAAGACCGAAGAGGATAAGAAGCGCTTTGCGTGTCATAGTTCCCCCGAGCAGGCAACAAGAGTCAGTGGTGATCTGCCGGAATGTTGGACAGATCGATCAATTCGGCATGTCACAGCCTGGCGGCCCGACAGGGCGGCGCTGATCTGACTGGTTTAGTCCGGTGCGCTGGAAACCCGAAATCACTCCAGCCAAGCTGTTCAGAATCATCGCGTCCACTCTACATCGCCACCAGCCAGGCAGTGGATTTCGAGACTTCAAACGGTTCTTTTTTGCCGCTGAACGGTGCGGCTTGCGGAGAGGTTCGGGACCAGTCGTCGGCCATCCACGACGAAGCTGGATTTTGGCTGGTCTCCAGGGGAACGGAACTGCCTCATGCGACGCCAGATGTCCGTAAAAGTGGGATTGACAGGGCCTGGAAGCCACTCGGAGAAGCCTGCCCTAAAGGCCGATTCCCCTCAGGAGGGTGCACACGATGGTCGCCACGACCAGGCTGATTTCCCAGCGCAGAACCTGCTTGAGTCGTTGGAGGAGCAAGGTGGCCACAGTGCATCTCCTTTCTGGCACCCAAGATAACCTTTTAGATTGAGGAAGGCCTGAAAGAGATGCTTTCGTGGCGACCCAACACACGAGTCAGGAGCTGATTTCGGTCGAAAGTTGGGAGGATCGGCCTAAGAACTCAGAGCCTCAACAGGCGGAGGAATCGGGACAACCGGACAACCGCAGACTCAACCGCTGGAAGAAAAGCGAGAGAGAAACGGATCCGCGCCCCGCATTTTGCAGCCGGGGGATCCTGATTCTCGAGGCGAGGTCACTCAAATCACTTCGAAACGAACGCCCTCTGGCGTGGATGGGTGCCCAGCCACTGGACCTGACCGCCTTTAATATCGTAGACGGCTCCCACTACTTTTAAGTGCCCAGAGTTGACGCTTTCTCGGATAATGCGGCTCTTCTTGAAGAGTTCCTCGATGGTTTGAAGCACATTCGCTCTTACGGCTTCACTGACCAGATCCTGGGTCTGCAGGCCTGGGTGCTCCTTGCGCGCCAGCGCCACCGCTGGTTTGATGTGACTGACGAGCGAAGACAGGTTGCCGTGCAGTTCGGCATGGGTCACGACCGCCGTTACGGCCCCACAGGCAGTATGCCCCAGGACGACCAAGAGCGGCGTCCCGACGTGTTCGACAGCATATTCAGCTGAGGCGATTTCGTGGACGCCGGCGACGTTTCCGGCTGTGCGGATGACAAAGAGGTCACCAATGCCCTCATCAAAGAGGATTTCCGGTGGCACCCGCGAATCCGAGCACGCAATGACTGTTGCAACTGGATGTTGCCCCGAAGACGTTTCTGCACGGCGAGCAGCCCCCTCGTGAGGATACTGGGGCCGGTCCGCCGCAAATCGGCTATTGCCGTCTCTTAATATCGCAAGCACGGCCTCAGGCGAAGGCTGGCTGCCGGGTGGGAGTACCTCAGTGTCTCCGAGCAACAGCACAGACACCAACAGCTTCGCGAACACTCTCACAGCAATCCTCCTCCCCCCTCCGCTTTCGACCTGAGGTCCAGCGAAACAAGCCGCCGGACATCAGAATAGGCCCGCTCTGTTGACAAGGCCCAGCAGATTGTAGCTTAAAACCAGGTCAAGTCGAGTCCGAACCGGAAGTGGGTGATCGTTGGCGACAGACCGAGTCACAAAGACCGCTATACCGAACCCCGGGCTGATCCCAAGATTGGCCGTGGCGTACAGGCGCTTGCCAATGGAAAAGTGGTCCGAATTCAGGCTTCCATAGTTGCGATCGATGCTGGCGTATCCACCTCCGATCTTCAGACGCTTAAGCAACAATTTTTCAAGGTAGGCCCCGATTCCATAGCCTGGACGGCAGCCAGTGCGCTGGTAATTCTCAAAATGCAGCGAATCGACCGGTACTCGTGCCGGCAGTCGAGTCTTGAACGCTTGGCGAAAGATCTTGGAACCCGCAGCCGATGTGTAGTCAGCCGAAACCACCATCTGCCGGCCCAGTTTTTTGCTGACGAGATACTGGTGATAGTTCGATTTCTTGAGTCGGTCAAACCGCTTGAGCAGATTGGGCTGGTCGAAATCGCCAAGGTAGGCGTAGGTGATTGAGATCTCGTCCAAGAAGAATCGTGTCGGACGTTGAAGGCTGATTCGCTGGCCCACGAGATACACATGGTAATCGTAGCTCGTGATCTCGGTCGACTCGCCGTGAAGGACGTAGAGGCCTCCATACTCCAGATGCAGACCTGAAACGGGCCGGCCACTGAAGTAGAGCTGTTTGAGAAAGACGTTCGTTTGGCCACTGCCACTCCCCCAGCCGGTGTTGCTCCAGCCCCTTGTGATGCCATTGCCCGCAAAGACTCCCGCGACAACCTGATATCGACCACTGGAATCAAAGTTGAAATTTCCCTTGAAAGCCTCGCGATGCTGCGCGCCATTACCTGTGGCAATACCTTCGCTGTTCTCAGAATATCGGTACCGGCTGCTCAAAATCGCCGATTCTACTCTAAGCCAGCGAGACAACCTTCCGCTGGAGCCTTGCTTGGTCGGCATCCTGTCGATGCCCACCATCTGATGAGGAACGTTGGTGGCCATGCTTCCGGCCGGCATCGGCTTGCCTCGAGTCGCGTCATCGAGAAAATGAGTCTGGGCCGAGGATGCCGACGCAGGGCCTGGGACGTTTTCCTGAGCGGCTACAGGAGAAGCCAAGCAAATCGAGAGGCCGTACAGCAAAAACGTCGACCTGACGCAGCACCGGGCCGAATTCGACTCTGACCAGTTCATACTTGGTGTGATGGCCGGCGTGATCGCTCTATTCGCTTGACCGAGGGTAACGGAGATGGCTGTCGACCTTTCCGGCGGGACCCCCTGCACCGTTCAAGTGATAAGCGGTTCTAAGTTCTGGTGAGTGCCAACACGGCGATATCCTCAGTTAGACCCTGGTGTCTGCTGAACCGGTCCCCTGTTCAACCGGCCGTGAGATAAGCTGTCGGCTTGCCTCCTGCCGTTTCGGCTAACATGGCAGCATCACCCGGACAATCGTTCCCTTGCCAACGGCGCTCTGAATTTCGATTTGCCCACCGTGTTCCTGGATGATCTGGCGTGAACTGAAGAGGCTCCAGTTGCTTGCCGTGACGCGCCCAGCTTTGACCTTAAATGCAGGCTCAAACAGCTTGGCAGCCTCTTCAGAGTCCATGCCTTTGCCGTCGTCTCGGATCGTGATCTGAATCTCCGTACCAACTTGACGACTCGCTAAGAACACACACCGGCTTTCATTGGATTCCTCCAATGCGTTCTGCAAGACATTGAGGAAGACAGAGCTCAATTGTTGCGGACGAACAACAACCGGCGGCAAAGGATTCAACTCCAGTTCAACACGAATTCTGCCCTTCGCCTGGGAGTCCAACAGGAGTACGGCATCTTGCAACAGTGAATTGACGTCGACTGCCAGCACTTCAGTTCGATCCAGGTTTGTAAAACGCTGCATGCGCAACACGACCTGGTGTAAGCGCTCGACCGAATCGGCCACGGTAGACCGCAGCTTGCACTCCAGCTCTTCAGCTCGATCCCGCTTGTGAGGAGGCAACTGCGCTTTCTGCAGGGCTAAAGTCTGGCTGGACTGAATCGCACTCTTGAGGGCGCCCAGTGGTGAATTCAGTTCATGACTGAGAGCAGCGGCGAAGCGCCCCATCAGGGCTGCCGTTTCCTGGAGAGACAAGTTCTCGGCCTGAAGGCGGGCCTTCAAGGCTGCAATCTCTTCGAACGACTTCATGTTGGTCACTGCCAGAGCCACTTGATTGGCTACCTCCTGAAGAAAGACGGCATCGGCCTCTGAGTAACGGTTGCATTCTGTGCTCACAACGCTCATTGCACCGATGCTCTTGCCCTGCACGATCAAGGGTACGGTGCAATAGGAGCGCTGCCCTTCGGCCAGAAGATAACGATCCGTATCGTACCGTTGCTCTTGTTCCAGATCGCGGCACAGGACAGCCTGTTGAGTGTCAAAAGCTCGCCCGAAACAGCAATCTTTGCGATCGAGCACTTTGCCGAGCGAGAAATGTTGAGAGCTGTTGCCCTCAAGAGCGAAGAAGCGCAGACCATCCGATTCCGGATCGTAGAACGTGAGCCCGACCTTGCTAAATGGAATCGCTGGCTGGAGCGCCGAGAAGACAGACCGGAAAAGGTCTTCCTGTCTCAAATTGGTAATGATGGCGTTGTTGATTTCCAGCAAGGTCCGGCGACGTTGAGCTGACTCTGCCTCCCTGGCACTGAGCGACCGGATCTGCTGAAAAGCCTTCATATTGGCCACGGCCAAGGCGATCTGGTTCCCCACTTCCTGGAGAAACTCCAAGTCAGCAACCCCGTATTGATTTCTGGATTTGCTGATGATTCCCAGGGCGCCCACCAGCTTGCCCTCGACGATCAATGGAGCGGCACAAAACGACCGAAAGCCATCAGCGTGCAGTTGCCGCACAAAATTGAACTGGAGCGCGTTCTCGAGATCGGGCAGCACAAGGGGTTGCTCAAAGGCCAAGGTCTGGCCGGAGCCGTTATCGTGTCGGTAAAGCATCTGGTTGGTGACGTACTCGGCGGCACTCGCACCCTCAAGCGCGAAGAAGCGCAAGGCATCCAGCTCTTCCTCATAGAATGAGACGGCCGCCAGGTCGAAGCGAATGACGCGCTGCAGAGTGCGGCAGGCCCGCAAAAGATCTTCCTGCGTCAAACTGGTGATAACGGCGTTGTTAATTTCAAGCAAGGTGCGGTGACGCTCCGCAGCGGCGCCCTCCTTGGCGCTCAGCGCCCGGATCTCTTCGTAGGACCTCATGTTGGCCACTGCCAGGGCCACCTGGTTGGCGACCTCGAGAAGAAAGTCAGCGTCGGATTCGGAATATTGGCTCTTCGTGAAGCTACCCACCCCGATGGTTCCAATGGCCACACCACGCAGAGTCAAAGGCACGGCACAGTATGAGCGAATCCCCTCGGCATAAATCAGGTGGTCAATGGGATGGTTCCTCTCGGTTTCGAGGTCACGAAACAGTCGGGTCCGCTGAAAATCGAGCTTCTGGCCGGTTTGGGGGTCAGTGAGGGGAAGCGCCTGGCCCACCATGAATCGGTTGACTTCTCCAACCAGGGCAAACACGCGCAGCGCCTCGATCGCCGGTTCGTAAAGGGTGAGGCCCGCCCGATCGAAGGGAACGGATTTCTTCAGGACCGTGCAGATCGCCTGAAAAAGATCCGCCTGGGTCAGATTCGTGATAATGGCGTTGTTGATCTCCAAGAGAATCCGATACCGCTCGGCAGGCGTTTGAAGCCTGGAATTCAGCGCCTCGATTCTTTCGTAGGCCCTCATGTTTTCGATGGCCAAAGCAATCTGATTGGCTACCTCCTGCAAAAACTGGGCATCCACCTCGGTGTACTGATTGGCGTGCATGCTGGCGAGGTTCAGGGTCCCAATGCTTCTGCCATTGGCCACCAAAGGAACAGACATGATCGAGCGAATCCCCTCTTCGAAAAGAAGGTGTTCCGTCTGGTATCGCCGCTCCTGGGACAAATCGTGTCGCAGGAAATATCTTCGGTGTTCAAAAGCCCATCCCATGTGACTTTCTTCCGCCGCGATCTCGTAACCGATCGCGAAATGGGGTGTGGGTGAAGACGACGTCAGCGCAAACAACCGAAAGACGTTGCTCTCCCGCTCATGCAGGAAGATGGCCGCACGATCAAAGGGGAGCACACGCTGCAGCGTCACTGAAATCGCTTGAAACAGATGGTCTTGCTTGAGGTTCGAGACGATCGCATTGTTGATCTCGAGCAGCGTCCGGTAACGGGCGGCTTCCGTTCGAATCCCTTGAAATTCGAGTTGCTGCTGTGCCTTGGTTAACATCTGATCTTCTGATCTTCGGGGTTCGGGTCCTTCTCTCGCGACGGTCTATGTTGGCTCCTCCCGCGCCACGACGATGTCTATTTGAAAGGTGCGAGGAGCTCGAGAGCGGACGACTGCCGAAAGGCAGCCAAGGGTACTTCACAAAGCAAAGAGTGCGGACCAACAAGGCGTTGGTGTTGGCTCGCTGCATGACGCATCGAGCTACGCCATAGGAATGACGACAAAGCCCCAAGTTATTCCCAGAGGGGGGGACTTCACAGGAATAGCGGACTGCCCTTGAGCCTTTGGGCTCTTTCAAAACATCGTTTTGGAAGGCTGCTCGTGGAATTCTGGGGTTTCCCGTTGATCGGCGAGATCCCACGCGACCAGGTATACGAGGCGGGTGATCTTCTGGAGCTTCGGGTAGTTGATCTTGTCCGCTGTGTCGGTGCTCTTGTGGTAGTCGGGATGGAAACCGGTAAAGAGGAGAATCGCAGGAACACGTTCTTTCAAGAAGGGCCAATGATCACTGCGTTTGATGAGGTTTTCATAGTCGAAATCGTAACGGAATCGGATATCGAGGCCGATGCGCTCATTCTTCAGCTGCAGGAGCGATTTGAGGCCTTGGCTGAACGGTCCGCCGATCGCGTTAACCGAGTTGCCGTTGCTCTCCGGTTTTTCAGGGGGATATTTGTTGGAAGGGTCGCTGCCTCGATCTTCGTTGCGTCCCACCATGTCCATCTGAATCATCGCCACCGTCTTGTCCAACGGCACAAGCGGATGGTGCACGTAGTATTTGGAGCCGAACAAACCTATTTCCTCGGCTCCCCAAGCTGCAAACACAACACTGCGCTTGGGGCGAACGGGATTGGTGCTGAACGCATAGCTCAATTCAAGCAAGGCAGCAGTGCCGGACGCGTCGTCGTCGGCACCATAGAAGATCACTTCTTGATCGCTGACGCCGATGTGATCGTGATGGGCGCCAATCAGGATGTACTGATCCCTTAAGCGGACGTCGGATCCCGGTAGAAGTCCAACCACGTTGTGACCTCGATTGGCCCTCCGCTGGTAGTGGGTTTCCAGCAAGAGCCGTCGTCCGCGCACGAGATCGACCGGTTGGAGGGTCTCATCCAAACGCTTCTTGATATCGGCCAGCTTGCGCTGTTCCGGTGCCCCGGAAGGTCGAACGAGTTTTTCGGCCGCACGAGCGGTTAGAAATAGAGTTGGAATCCGGATGGCGTCGACTTCGTCCTTAAGGTAGAGTTTCGACTTGTCGATGGAGGAGGCATCCTTGTATGGCATCTCCTCTCCGTCGGCCAGAATAATCAGCGCTGCCAGGGCACCCCGTCGCTGGGCCTCCAGCACCTTGCTGAAGGGATCCTCTAAGTCCTCCTTGGAAAACTGCTTGAATCGGTCGTCCCGCGCAACGGGCACCTTGCTGAAGAAAGCCACCAGCTTGCCCTCTACCCGAAGGCCGTCGTAGTCGCTGTAGTGTTGCTCAGGTGCATTGAGTCCATATCCGGCGACAACGACTTCTTCGGTGATCTCCTCCGCCTCCGCTCCCCACGGCGCCGGCAAATAATCGGTTCCGAATTGCAGCGGTTCCCAGTTTCCTTCCTCGTTTTCAATTGCACAACGGCTGGACTCTAGTGGGAGGGAATGAACGAGAGGAAAGGTTTGAAGGAAACCGGTCTCTGAATTGGCAACCGGGCTCAGACCGTTTCTTTCGAAGACGCTGGCCAGGTAGGCGACGGTTACTTCCGATTCCGGTGTTCCGGTCGCCCTTCCCCGTAAATGTCCGGAGGCCAGGAAATTCAAAGTCGATTTCAAATTTCTCTCCAGGATGGACTCGTAGCCGCGAGCAACCTCATCAAACGTGACCGGTAGAAGCGGAGAGCATGGCCAGAGCCAGGTCGCTGCCAGAACGACGAGGCAAGGAACCACGAGGCGACGGGAGACGAAGAGGGAAAGGCGCGGAGAGACAGACATCACGGCTTGGTAGTTTCCTCCGTAGATTGGGCCGCCAAGAGACTTCGATAGTCCTCAGGGGTATCAACGTCGACCAGAACTCCCGGCTCCTGAACTTCCAGATACTCGGTCTCGTCCCGGTATTTTCGGACGACGAAGACGGCTCCTTGCTCTGGGGGTGCCGCTAGCAAGTCGCCAAAGGTTCGGGCCCCGAAGATTACAGGATGGCCTTTACGTCCTCCAAATACCGGAATCACAAGCGCGCAACGTTTTTGAGAGAAACGAGTGAGGAGGCTGTCGATAAGCTGCCGATTCACTTCCGGATGATCGACCAGGAAGAGCATGGCGCCATCGAGGGATGACAGCGGCAGGGACTTAAGTCCGCATAACAGAGACGAGAGCTGGCCTTGCTCGTACTGTCGGTTAAACTCGAACCGGGCAGGAACGCCTGCGGCTCGATTTTGAATCATCTTGGCCTGATGACCTAAGACCACGACGCATTCGGTCAGTTGTGAAGCGGCGATTTCCGCGCAGATATGCTGGAGAAAGCTGCGGCCGTGAAAATTCAGAAGGGCCTTGGGCTGCCCCATGCGTTCGGATTTTCCTGCTGCGAGAACCACAGCAGCAACGTTGGCCAAGCTCACTCTCCCCTCCCATGGCTTGTCATGACTCGAAGAATCAAGGCTAGTGTCCCGACCAACACGCCCCATCCCACCGGTGGCAGCCAGCCAGCGCCTCGTCCCTCGGTAAGCCAGTGTACCAGCAGCGTGGTGGGAAGCGAAAGCGCGACCGAGGCCATGGCCGCTGCCGAATCCGGCCGTTTCCAATAGAGTCCAGCGACCAGCGGGACAAAGAGGGCAGTCGTCAGCAGACTGTAAAAAATCTGGAGGGCCGAGACCACCGTGGGCAGCCAGATCGCAAGCAGGACACTCAGGCACCCCGCACAGACAGCGGTGAGGCGGGAGGTCTGAAGCACCTTTGCTTCGGTCCAGTGAAGCCCGAGGTAAATCCTCAATCCGTCATTCACCACCGATGCCGTGACCATGGCCAGCACGGCATCGGCGGAACTGACCTCTGCTGAGAACACCGACGCCAGAGCCAGGACGCCGATCCAATAGGGCAGATCGTTGACCATGAGGCTGGGCAAAGCCAACTCGGGGTTGGCGAGGTCGGGGTGATGGAGTCGGGCAATCATTCCCAACAAGACAGGAAGGGCAGCAAAGAGCAGCAGGACGAAGGCGTTGAAGAGAACACCGATTCGAACCGTCGGTGGGTTGCGAGCGCCGTAAACCTTCTGCAGCAACCCTGGCGACACGACAAACGATGGCCCCAACAGGAGCACATAGGCCAGCACGGTGCTAGGCCCAGCCCCAGTCCAAAGGAAGTATGCCGCTGGATCAACCGACGGCGGCAGGTTCGCCCGCAACGCTAACTGGAAAGACTGCCAGCCTCCAAGGGAACCAAGCGCCAGGGCCACTGCCAGGACGAATCCCGTGAGTTTCACAACCAGCTGTACCAGGTTGACCCGGGCGGCCGAGGGTAGTCCTCCCAGCCCAAAGTAGAGCGTGACAAGCAGACCTCCTAACAAACAGCTGGCCCACTTTGGCGTGCCGGCGACGACGGCGAGAATCCAGGCCAGCGCGATGAGCTGGCCCGCCAGAATCGCCAGCGAGCCCAGCCATAGCAGGATTGAGGTGACCAGCCGGACCTGACGGTTGTAGCGAAACTCCAGATAATCTCCAACCGTGAAAAAACCATGAGCCGCTGCGATGGCCCAGATTTTGGGGCCTACGGTCAGGCCCAACAAGATCGATCCCAGACCGGCTGACCCCACCCACCACCAGGCTGAGAAACCGTGTTGATAGCCCAAACCCGCAGCACCCACTGTCGATCCAGCGCCAATGTTGGCGGCCAGCAGGGTTGCAAACAGCAACCCTGGACCGAGTGTTCTTCCTGCTACGAAATAGTCGGAGGGCCGTTTGACACGACTGGATGTGAGAATACCAAGCAATGCCAACAGGAGTGAGTAGAGCAACAAGATCCAGAGGGGGGTGCTCAATCTCAGCCTCGCTGCGACTGACCAAACAGATCCTGCCAGCTGGGGATTCCAGCAAGCCCCTTGGAAAGAACGACTGCTCGTAACACGGCCTGAGCCAGAGCCTCTGCTGCTAAAGCCCCGACGTAGGCCAGCGGGATATCGGCTGAAAGCGTTCCAACTGAGATCCCGAACACCGTATCGCCGTCATAGGGTGTGTGGACCGGATTGATGCTACGCGCCAATCCATCGTGCGACATCCGTGCCAGCAGCCGCGCTTGTGTCTTTGTTAATCTCAGGTTGGTGGCCACCACTCCCAGTGTCGTGTTTTGGGCCAGTGGAACTGCGGGCCAATTGCCGGATCGCAGCGCATCCATCGAGTTCAACAGTTGTTTGCCATCCGCAGTGCGGGCTCCGGCCAGAATCGTTCCATCATTCGGATCGATCACGTCGCCCACGGCATTGACGGCGGCCAGAGCTCCGACCTTCAGGTCACGAACCGACAAGCAAGCACTTCCCAGCCCACCCTTCATGGCCCTCTTGAGGCCGAACAGCTTGCCGACCGTAGCGCCGGCACCGGCGCCCACGCTTCCTTGCATCGCTCCATCGGAACGCGCCGCCTCACAGGCCTGGTAGCCGGCTTGGGCATCCGGCCGGATTCGGGGGTCACCGATCCCCAAGTCGTAAAGAATAGCGGCAGGGACAATGGGTACTCGCGCGAAACCGGTTTGGTAGCCGATTCCCTTCTCTTCCAGGTACCGCACCACCCCCGATGCGGCGTCCAGACCAAAGGCACTGCCTCCGGCCAGCACAATTGCGTTAATTCGGTCCACCGTGTTCTCCGGTTCCAGCAAATCCGTTTCTCGCGTGCCTGGAGCGGCACCACGCACGTCCGCGGCAGCCACCCCCCCTTGGTCCATGAGAATGACGGAACAGCCGGTGGGTCGGCGCTTGTCCGTGTAGTGGCCCACCCGAATACCACCCACATCGCAAATGTTATCTGTTGCCTCGAGGAGGGGGGATTTCAGATTCATATCTATCCTCGATCTTGTTCCGCGGGCGGGGCCCTGAAACAACGGAGCTAGCCAACTCAGACAGGCGGCCCATCCAGATTCAAGTAACTGCCGGCGGGAGGTCATGGCCTTCATGCTGACGGGCCTAACCCAGCGACACGCGCTGGCTGCGCATTCCTGCCTGTGGGCTGGTCCGGTGGCTCTGATAAGAACCTAGGATCTTAAGAAACGTGGCGATCTCGCTCAAGTGGTTCACTGCATTGCGGCAATTTGTGTCCTTCAGGCTGCCCGCAAAATCGATGTAGAAGAAGTACTCCCAGGGCTTTCCGTGCAAGGGGCGCGACTCAATCTTGTACAAATCGATGTCACGCAAGGCAAAGACGCTGAGCGAGCGAAACAAAGCCCCTGGGACGTTGCTCAGGGCAAAGACGATGGAGGTTTTGTCGGCCCGTCCGATTGCTTGCTTGTGACGAGCGAGAACGAGAAAGCGCGTGAAATTGGCCGGATCATCCTGGATCTGCTGTCTCAAGACACGCATACCATAGACTTCCGCGGCGCGCCGACTGGCCACCGCAGCCGCATCAAAGATCTTTTCTTCCTTAATTTTTTTGACACTGCCGGCCGTGTCATAGGTGGGAACCAGCTGAACCCCCTTGAGAGATCGTAAAGTCCGCTGGCATTGCATCAGAGCCTGCGGATGCGAAAAAACGCGCCGGACGCGGCGGATGGTGACACCAGGATTTGCGATTAAATTGTGCTCAACCCGAAGATTGAACTCGCCCACGATATGAAGGTGATGATGCAGGAGCAGATCGTAGTTCTGGTGGATACTTCCGGCCAGCGAGTTCTCGATGGGGATGATGCCAAAACGGGCCTTGCCTCCTTGAACGGCCTTGAAAACATCCTCAAAAGCAGTCAGCGGCAGCGTTTTGACATTGGGCCCAAAAAAAGACAAGGCGGCCAGTTCGCTATAGGCGCCCGGTTCGCCCTGAAAAGCCACAGCACGTCTCGTTGCAGTTTGGGTCATGGCGGCGGATCCAAGGTGCATCTGAAGAAGTCCCTTATACAGGCAAAGGCAGATACGAGCAACCCATTTCAGAGCGGCAATGGCCCGGCCCTGTGCTGAGGACGAAGGGCCGCACCGGGAGGAGCTTCCCGGCCGGCGGCAAGCGACAGAACAGTCGATCCGAGAGGATCCACGCTGCAGACTTGATTGACAAAACCGTGTACCGGAGCCGAGAATATCTTTTAGGTAGAGGACTTCGAGAACCTACTCGCCTTGTGGCCATCCGCCGCCGTTGCTGTCTGAACCAAAACACGGTCGGCCTTTTTCTCCTTACTCAGCTCAGTCCCCTGCCCGGTTTCTGCCCACGGTTTTCGACGTGATCGAAAGGAGGCAGAAATGATCAAGTTCAAACGGATTCTCTTTCCGACTGACTTCTCGCCCTCGGCAGCCCACGCCCTGGATTTCGCCATATCTCTGGCGCTGGAGCACGAGTCTGAATTGCTGTTGCTCCACGTGATCGAGGATATCAGCTTTAACTCGCCGTTCACGCTCAGCACGTTCCCGTCGCTGGTGGAGTACCAGGATTCCATGGATGCCAAGATTCGTGAGGAGTTACACAAGGTCATTTCGGACCAGATACGCCGACAGATTCCGGTGGAGGAGATCCTGGCGCGCGGGAAGCCGTTCCTGGAGATCGTTCGCGTCGCTAGGGAAAAGCAGGCCGATCTGATCGTGATCCCGACTCACAGTCATCCGGGCTTGAAGCATTCTCATCTCGGTGCGACGGCCGAGCGGGTGGTGCGGAAATCGCTGTGTCCCGTTTTGGTGGTGCGCCATCCCGATACGCAGTTTGCCATGCCTTGAGGGATTGCCCCTGCTGCGGCGATGCCGCCGCCGAAACAGGGACCCTGATTCAGAGCCTCAGTAGCAAAACCTCACCGCATTCCGGTGAGAGACCTCTTCATCAAAGCTCAATAGAACGGGAGGTGGACTATGAGCATCGCCAAACGCTTGAAGGAGTATTTGGAACAGAACCGCGTTCCTTACACGCACTGTTCTCACCGACTGGCCTACACGGCCCAGGAGGTCGCGGCAGCGCAACACGTCCCGGGGCGCGAGGTCGCCAAGACCATCATCCTCAAAGTCGACGAGGGCTTTGCCATGGTGGTCCTGCCGGCAACCATGAAGATCGACATGAAGCGAATCCGCGAGGAACTGCCGTACAAGCATGTAGAGTTGGCCACAGAGAAGGAGTTTGCCTCGCTCTTTCCCGATTGCGAACTGGGGGCCATGGCTCCTTTTGGGAACCTCTACGCCCTGCCGGTCTACGTTGACAAGTCCCTCTCCCAGGATGAGCAGATTGTCTTCAACGCAGGAACTCATGTGGACACGGTTCGGGTCAGCTACAAGGACTTCAGCAACCTGGTGAAGCCCCGCGTCATCGATGCCGCCATTCGTTTGGAGATGACGGCCCGGCTCTGAGAAGCGTCGCCAGGATACGCAAGTCGTATTCGGTTTGCATCCGGCCCCATGAACTCATCGCAGAAGGGGCCCGGTAGTCCCCCCCTGGGCCACCAGCCAGGCTTTTTGTGGGCAGTCCCGGCAGTGAGAACGAAGCGTGAACCAAGGCTGGTGGCCTGATTGGCCTACCTATGTGCCTCTTGGCCGACTCCAAGGTCAAAGTCGTGCGCCCGTTTGGGTATTGAGATCAGGCAACAAGAACGGCAAACCCTCGCGCGGCGGCACGACGCCGAGTATGACTTCAATGAGGGACGTTCTTCCAGGCGCGCTGCTCGGCCTGGAGGAAACAATCCAGTTGCGTGAAGACTCCGTTTGACCCCTGACATGTCGGCTGGGACACGACGTAGTGAAGAACCGGCGAATCTATCGACTTTCCAATGGATGCTACAAATAGCGGCTCGACTCTTTTGGCTGCAATCGCCGGCCTCTGCGACCAGCGATTGGGACCGACGATTGCAGCACCTTGCCGCAAATTGACAGCGACGGGTTCTTTCGTTAATCTGCGGAACCGATGCCGTCATGTGGCTGCCTGAGGAGAAAGTGGACATTGAGCCGTTTTCTCCGATCGTTGATGTGATGCATACAAGGAAAGCGATGCGATGAAGATTCTTCCCTTTCGCGGTTATCGATACAATTTGGATAAGATCAAGAACCTGGACGAAGTGATCTCCCCTCCGTATGACCAGTTCAAAGAGGGCTTGGACGACTTCTTATACCAACGTCACCCCTATAACATTGCCCGTCTGATCATGAACAAGGAGACTCCGGAGGATTCTCCAACGGACAATCGCTACACGCGTTCGCGAGCCCTGCTGGCGGAATGGTTGAAGTCTAATGTT
The DNA here is from genome assembly GCA_040753175.1 of Acidobacteriota bacterium. GTDB lineage: Bacteria > Acidobacteriota > Terriglobia > Versatilivoradales > Versatilivoraceae > JBFMEW01. Next base: position 28,540 of record JBFMEW010000037.1, read on the forward strand.
TTTGTTCAGGACCCGGAACCCAGCATTTATCCCTATTTTCAGGACTATGCCGTGGCAGGTGAAACTCGAACACGAAAGGGGTTTGTTGCTCTCGGCGAGGTGACAAACTACGATCAAAGGATCGTTCTACCCCACGAGCGAACGCTGGCCAAACCGAAACAAGACCGACTGAATCTGTTACGCTCCACCCTGGCCGATACGGGTCTTGTCTTCATGCTTTACTCCGATCCGGAAGGCAAGATTGAATCGCTCTTGGACACCGTGACGCAGCGTTCACCAAGCTGCAAGGCGTACGATTTGAAGGGCGAGCTGAATGCCTTGTGGCGAGTCTCGGACTTGGGTGTGATCGAAAAGGTGATTCAGCTGATGCGCGATCGAACCGTCATCATTGCCGATGGTCACCACCGATACGAAGTTGCCCTCGCATTTCGACAAGAGTCCACAACGCGGATTCGTGAGGATGATCGATGGGGACTCTACGGTTACAAGTTAATGAGCTTTGTACGGCTGGAGTCGGCTGGAATCACGATTTTCCCAATCCATCGCCTGGTGCATAGCCTGGACCACTTCGAACCTGAGGAGCTGATACGAAGGCTGGAGACCTTCTTTCGAACGGAGCACCTGCCCTACGAGGCAACGAACAAACTCACTGTCCTGGACCGTCTGATGAAGTCACTTGCCAGGGCGCAAGCGGCCGGCGAAAATGCCTTCGGCCTTTACCTTCCGGCCCTTCACCGCTTCCTGCTATTGACCTTTCGAAAGGAAATGACGGCGCAGGTGACCTGGCCCCCTGGGAAGTCTGAGGCGTGGCGGGTGCTCGACGTTTCAGTGCTGCAAACGGTGATTCTGGACGGGCTTCTGAACATCGGAGAACAACAGCTGACAGACCAGTCCCACCTCGAGTACGTCAGCCATCACGAAGACGCCGTTGAACTGGCTGACCGTAAGGGCTATCCGTGCGCCTTCCTTTTGAATGCCACTCCCATTCAGCAGGTGAAAGCGGTCTGCGAGTCCGGAGACCTGCTTCCCCAGAAATCCACTCACTTTCATCCAAAACTGATGGAAGGACTGGTCTTTGCCAAGCACTTGTGAGCCTTTGCCGTGAATACAATCTGTTCTGCTGACCTGAACTGATGCCCGACGCGGTGCAACATCTCAACGAACAGCTGGATCGGCTCGAGGGCAAGGCAGTCTCGGTTCTCTTGAGTGGGGGTGTCGATAGCGCCGTGCTGCTGGCCCTGATCAGTCGAAGGTCCCGTCTGGTCCATCCTCTCTATGTCCGTTCGGGATTGTTTTGGGAAGAAGCGGAACTCTACTGGCTACGGCGCTTTCTTCAGGCGTTGTCAGCTGCCTCTGTTCAACCGGTAGCCACACTTGAGCTTCCCGTTTCCGACCTTTACAACGCGCATTGGAGCGTGACCGGCCTTTCCGTGCCGGATTTGAATTCTGAGGATGAGGCGGTTTACCTTCCGGGGCGGAACCTGCTTTTGCTTTCGAAAGCCTCGATCTATTGCGCCCTCCAGGGAATTTCAGCCATCACTCTGGGCCCTCTCCAGGGGAATCCTTTTCCGGACAGCACGCCCTCGTTCTTTTCTTCCTTTCGGAAAGCGGCTTCCCAAGCACTGAGCTGCGATTTGGAAGTTCTGACACCTTTGTCGCATCTCAGCAAGGTCCAAGTGATCCAGCTTGGTAAGGACCTTCCCCTGGAACTGACATTTTCCTGCATTCAGCCCAGGGACAACCTGCACTGCGGACGCTGCAACAAATGCTGGGAGCGCCAACGGGCTTTTCGTGACGCCCAGTGTAAGGATCGGACGCAGTATTTATCGCCTTCCCTGGCGTAAACGATGCGCGACTCAAGTCTGAAAAACACCTCGCTGCCGCTCTTGCGCACGATCCCGCTGGACGTCAAGACGTCCGTTCTCGTCCGAATCTTCGAAGACATCCATTCCGCGCCCGACCTCGACCGCCTCCTGAGAAACATGAACCGAATGATTCGCGAGGAGCTGGCGTGTGATGCCCTGCTGATTTCCATCTATGATCCCTATCGCGAGGAGCTATCCTACTTCCGGCCGGACCGAAGAACCATGGAAACGGGGCTAAAGCTGAAGCTCGGCGAGGGATTGGCCGGAGCCGTAGCCTTAAGCCGCACCCCCGTTCGCATTTCCGAGATCGATCCCTATCCCCTTTCCAAAATCATCTACGATGCCCAGCACATCAAGTTTCGTCAGATCTTGGTGTGCCCGCTGGAAAGGCGGGGCACGCTGCTGGGCATCCTGGAAGTGTTCTTCAAGAATCCGCCGGCTCCCGGACCAGTTGACCTGCTGCAGTATCTCACGGTGCTGGCCTTCCAGATGGGAATGGGCATCAACTACTTCAAGATGTCGGAACATACGGAGCGCATCAGCCTTCAGGAGCAAAAACTGGCCGAAGTCGCCCAGCGCATCAGCGTTTCCTTAGATCTCGATGAATTGTTGGATCTGATCATTGACTCCCTGAGGTCGCTGCTTCCGTTCGACGCGGCCGGAATCTATCTGCGGGCCCGGGACTCGGATCGGATCAAACGCATGGTGGTCTATGGTTATTCGTCCGACCTTCATCAGGAGAAAATCCTGAATGTCGGACAGAATGCCATGAAACTGGTGGAGAAGACCGGCAGTGCGGCTATTCTGAAAGACCTGACGCTCTACCCCGTAGACGTCAACGCCAGGAGTTCCACCCGTTGCGTGATGGTCTCCCCTATCGTAAGCAACAATCGCACCATCGGAGTGTTCACCTTCGAGAGCGACGAACCGGACGTCTACACCCGCGACGACCTGGTGCTGTTTCAGAAGTTCGCGCAACAGGCAGCGCTGTCCATTGAGAAAGCGCGACTGCACCAGGCTCTGCTCGAGAAGAACACGCTGGAACAGGAGATCAACATTGCGCGGCAGATTCAGCTGAGCTTTCTGCCGGATAAGGAGCCTCCGATTCGAGGGGTCGAGGTCGCCGGATTGAACCTGCCGTCTCGCTTGGTTAGTGGCGACTACTACGATTTCATTCCCATCGTTGACGGTCAATGGGGATTGCTGATCAGCGATGTTTCCGGCAAAGGGATTCCCGCCTCTTTGATCATGGCCAGTTTCAGAGCTTCGATGCTGGCGGAGATCCGTAACAACTATGCCATTGCCACTATCATGTCTAAGGTGAACAAGCTCTTGTGGGAAAGCACGGACGAGGACCAATTCGTCACGGCCTTCTATGCGGTCCTAAACGAGAGCGAGCGAGTGCTGACGTACTGCAATGCCGGGCACAACCCTCCTCTCCTGATTCGAGCTGACGGACGCAGCCTTTCGCTCGAGACGGGAGGACTGATCCTGGGGGCCTTTTTGAACTCAACCTACCAGGAAGCGCGAGTAGAAGTGAGCCCTGGGGATGTCCTGCTGATGTATACCGATGGTGTCACGGAGATTTTTGATTCGCAGGGACAGGAGTTCGGTGTCGAGAGACTCGTCGCCCTGGTTCGCGAAAGCAGACACCTCTCTGCCAAAGAAATCATGGGGACCGTGAGAAGCCGAATCCTTGAATTCTCCGGTGGGCTCGGTGTTCAGGACGACTTTACCTTGGTGGTGGCGAAGGCCGACACTCTCTGAAGAAGACCCACCGGCAGCTCGGTCAACCTATCTAGCCCCGCGACCCAACAAAACGATGGGAATCGTTTGAAGAAAGATCTTGGCATCGAGCAAGAGAGACCAACTGTCGATGTATTGAAGATCCAGGCGCATCCACTCTTCGAAGTCAATCTGGTTTCGCCCTCTCACTTGCCACAGACAAGTCAGGCCCGGCTTCATGCGTAGTCTGCGACGCTGCCATCGTGCGTAGTGCTCGACCTCCTCCGGTAAAGGAGGTCGCGGTCCGACAAAGGACATATCGCCCTTCAGCACGTTGTAAATCTGCGGCAGTTCGTCGATGCTGAATTTTCGAAGGATCCGTCCGACCGGAGTGCAGCGTGGATCGTTCCTCAGTTTGAACACGGGTCCCGACATCTCGTTCAAATGCTTCACCTGGGCCCGAACCTGTTCGGCCTCATTGATCATGGAGCGGAACTTGTAAAGGACGAACTTGCGTCCCCCTAAGCCACAGCGGACTTGCCTGAAGATGACTGGACCCGGTGACGTCAACTTGATCAGAAGAGCCGTCAAAGCCAGCACCGGAGCCAGGACCAGCAGGAGCGTGGCCGCCAACACCAGGTCAAAGGTGTTCTTGACGAACAAGAGGTAGTCGTTCTGGGGGGTGGTGGTGAAGGTCAGCAACGGAAGATCATGCAATGCTTCCAGGTAGATCTTCGAGGCCAGGTGCGGAAAGAATGTCAGCAGCACCCGGGTTTTGATTCCTTCTTCTTCGCAGACAAGAAAGATCTCTTCGAGCGTGGCCAGTTCCTTTCTGGAGATGACAAAGATCACCTCGTCCACAACGTGATTGCGCAAGACCTCCGGCAGTTGACGCAACGGCGTCGTTGGGTAACGCTTCAAGCGCGAATCCATTTGGCCCATGCCGTCGTCGTAAACGAGACCGACCAGACGATAACCCGACTCTTTTGCGTCCTCCAAAACCTCGGCGACGCGGGCCGCCTGCGCATCGCAGCCGACGATCAGGACATTACGCTCCCCATCCAACAGCGTCCGAAACCGCCGCATCTCAGCTTGGGCGAACAGCCGGAACAAGCAGAGAAAGAGGAAATTGAGCAGAGCAAAGATAAGGATGAAGGTGCGGCTGATGTACTCATACTTCAAGACGAAGATCGCTGCCGAAATCAGAACACTTCCCGTCAAGACCGTTACAGTGACTTCCTTCACCGCATCGAAGCTGCTACCGCTTGCCCCGTTGCTGAATCGGAACAGCACAAACAGTACGTTCCAAAGCACCAGAACGACAGCGAGCAGCCCCAGGTAGTCCCGAAACGGAAAGAGTTGTTCAAAGTGGGGCGCGGGAAGTTGATCCCGGATGAAGTAAGCGAGTAGAAAGGAGATGAGAGTGATGACCGACTCAATGAAACTTTGAATGAGGCGGGCTATCCGATGCTTCCTCTGAATCATCTCGCTGGGAAGAAACTCACCTGATTGAAGAAAACCAGCGGCATGAGTCTATATGGATCGACAGGCTCTGTCAATTTTCGGCCGAAATGGCCTCCGAGCCGTCTATTGTAGGAGGGTGCTTGCAACGAGCCATAGCGGCAGTTCGAACAGAAGATCGGGTTCTGGTGGGCGCTGCTTTCCTGAGGTGAGCGGCTATGTTAGACTTAGCTCGCTTTGCTCAGGTCGCTGGGGGGGCTTAATCCCTGAAGAAAGGACCCCGGAGCTGCTTCTGCAGCTCGTTTCCCCGGGGCAATGAGTGTGGTGTATTGCGGATGGATCCTTCCAGATCCCCTTCCAAAGTGGTCCGCTCTTGTTAATCCAAAAGGCTATCCCACGAAAATGAGCTTCATCTGTCAATCGCGCGTCGTGATCATCTTGGTGATCTCCATCGTCCTCACTGCTTGCGGCGGTGCGGGTGCCTATAAACGGGGACGAAAACTGGAGGCCACGAAGGACTTCGACCAGGCGCTGCTCAGCTACGGAGAAGCCCTTCGCAAGGAGCCCCGGAACGTCGAATACCGTCTGGCTTACGAGCGCACTCGTTTCCAAGCCTCTCTGGCGCACTTTGAGCAAGGACGTCGCTTGAAGGAAAGTGGGAAACTGGAACAGGCCTTGGCCGAGTTCCAGCAGGCAGCCGTGCTGGATCCCTCAAATGCTCTGGCACAGCAGGAAGTGAAGGCGTTGGAGCGATCCCTGGAGCAATACCGACGGCAGCAACAGGATGAAAAGCAAAGGCTCAGCGAGATCATCGAAAAGAACAGAATCACCAGCGAAAGAGAGGCGCTTGGCTCAGCCGGCAGTGTTTCGATACCAGCGCTCAAGCTGACCGGTGACCTCAAACGAGCCTATGAAAGCATCGGAAAGGTGGCCGGCATCAATGTGATTTTCGATGCCGACGTGGGAGCACGGCCGGCTCAGGCCTCCCTGGACCTCAAGGACGTGACCGTTCAGGAGGCCTTGAACATTCTGGCGCTGCAGACCAACACGTATTGGTCCGTGATCAACAAGAACACCATCGTTGTGGCCACGGACAACCAACAGAGTCGGCAAAAATACGAAGAGCAAGTGGTCAAGACCTTTTATCTCGGCAACTCACTGACCCAACAGGACTTGACAGAAACGATTACGATGCTTCGGTTGATCGTCAAGTCCCAGAACATCGCTCCCATCACAGCTCAGAACGCTGTGGTGATGCGAGACACGCCCGACAAAATCGCGATCGCCGAGAAGATCCTTCAGTCGATCGACAAATCCAAGCCTGAAGTCTTGATCGAAGTGTCGGTGATTGAAGTCAACCGTGGGTTTACCCGAAATCTAGGAACCGTGTTTCCCACCGCGTCGGCGGTTACCTTTTCCAAGCCCCCGGGGGGAACATCCAACTCGGTTTCGATCAAGGATTTAGACCGGATTGGGAGCGGAAACTTCAGTATCACGATTCCATCGACGAGCCTTGAGGCTTTCATCACCCAGACTAACGGCAAGGTCTTGCAGAATCCAACCCTGCGCGCATCAGACGGCAAAGTGGCAAAACTTCGAGTCGGCACCCGCCAGCCGGTGGCCCAAGGTAGCTTCCAGCCAACTTTCGCGGGCAACATTGGCGGAACGCCAGTGGTGAACTTCCAGTACATCGATGTCGGTGTGAACCTCGACATCACGCCCCGCGTCCTTTTGAATCGCGACGTCGCCATGAATACCAAGGTGGAAGTCACCGGAATCTCCGGGACTGTCACCTTTGGAGGTGCCGATAACCGGATCGAGCAGCCCATTCTGACCTTGCGATCGGTTGAACACGACATTCGCCTCAAAGAGGGTGAGTCGAACCTGCTGGGTGGGATTATCCAGGATACTGATACGGTAACGCTCTCAGGGGTACCGGGACTGCACAAGGTGCCGCTGCTCCGGTATTTGTTCTCGCGTGAAGTTCGAACGAAAAGCGAGACGGAAGTTATCATTGTCATTACGCCCCATATCGTACGACTGCCGGAATACATGGATGACGATTTCGGCGCAATCGCGATTTTGGGCGCCGGCAATAACCCGCGCTACCTGGGCCAACCGGTGGAGCTATCCGCCGAGAAGCTGGCTGGAAAGCCGGCATCCGGGCAGGCCCCTTTGGGTCCGAGCCCTTCCGCCGCCGCTCCACCGGGCGTGGCACCGACCCCCTCCACCAGGCCCGATCAGCCTGCACCCCGACTGGCTGTGGTGAAACTCATTCCTTCTTCGACTGAGACCGCGGTGGGTTCACGACTCAGTGTCATGGCCTCAATCGAGAACGCGCAGGGCGCCTACGCCCTGTCTTTCAACATCGCCTTCGACCCGAAGGTTCTAAGATTGGTTGAAGTACAGAACGGGGGATTCCTGAGCAGCGACGGGAAGATGGTGGCTGTCGCTCCTCGGATCGAAAATGAGGCAGGTCGGGCCGTTATTTCAATGGCCCGTCCACCGGAAAGCTCGGGTCTCGACGGGAGCGGCTCTCTCGTGAATTTCTTGTTTGAAGCCGCAGGACCAGGGACTTCCGCCATCACGTTCACTCAGGCAAACCTGCGAGATGCTGGTCAGAATACGCTGCCGGCCAGTTTCGCCAGCACTCAGGTGACGGTAAAATAGGGCTATGTTCGACCTGTTCGATGTCGCCTGCTTCAAGCGCCGTCCGATTCGAGGAGGCGTCAGGCATCTTGATCGGGAGCGCGGGCTCACGCTGGTGGAGTTGATCGCTACCGTGACCATTGTGAGTATCTTGTCCCTGGCCGCCCTCCCGCTCGCCAAGATTTCGATCAAGCGACAGAAGGAATCAGAACTCCGGCACTCGCTGCGAGAAATGCGCGAAGCCATCGACCGCTATAAGGACTATGCCGACCGGGGCTTCATAGAGGTCAAGCTGGGCACAGACGGCTATCCCCCGGATTTGGAGACGCTCGTCAAGGGCGTCAGTCAAGTGAACACAACGGACCGGAAGTTGCGGTTCTTGAGGCGCATCCCGATCGACCCCATGACTGGAAAAGCGGAATGGGGATTGAGATCGTCCCAGGACAGCCCGGATTCGACCAGTTACGGCGGCGAGAACGTCTTTGACGTCTACACCAAGAGTAACGGAACCGCCTTGGACGGATCAAAGTACTCGGAATGGTAGGATCTTGTGACCCGGAGTAAGCACGACGGCTTTACGCTGATCGAGTTGATGATTGTTCTCACGATCATCTCGGTTCTGGTCAGCATCGCAATTCCCATTGCCAATAGTGCTATCGTCCGCGCGAAAGAGGCGGTACTAAAGAGCAATCTGCAGACTTTGCGGGTGCTGATTGACCAATACACGGCTGATAAGCTCAAGGCCCCTCAGTCCTTGGACGATCTGGTCACCGCAGGCTACCTGAGATCGATTCCCAAGGACCCGATTACGAATTCCGCAGAGACCTGGCAAACAGTCCAGGAGGATGCCGCCTTGTTTCCTGAGCAGACGGAGTTTGGCATCTACGACGTTAAGAGCGGGTCCAATGCCATCTCCTCGGAGGGAACGCCGTATAGCGAATGGTAGCAATCAGATGACGCGTTAGCCGATGCAAAGGCTGAGCCATTTTGGGGACGGGACGGAGCGTAAAGATTCTGGTGGGAGGAATGGCAGCTGTCATGCTATCCTTAAGCCGTGTTTGTTGCTCTTGTAACACCTTCGATTTCATTCAAAAAAGGGGGCTGCAAGTCGAACACTTGCGGCCCTTTTTGTTTGACAGTCGAAGGCGGCTGGAGCCATCAAACCAGACACTATTTAATTGAAGATGAGGACGAAACAAGTGAGAGAACAAGGTACCGTCAAGTGGTTTAATGCCAGTAAGGGGTTTGGGTTCATCCAAAGGGAGTCGGGTGAAGACGTATTTGTCCACTTTTCGGCGATCCAGGCAGAGGGTTACAGATCGCTGAACGATGGGCAGGCCGTGGAATTCGAAGTCACCAAAGGTCCCAAGGGTCTGCAGGCTGTCAACGTCGTACCTGCTTAACCCCCCAGGTGGGAACCCCAGGTTCCCACTCATAGCTTCCAGGAGGCTTCAATGAAAGCTCTCGCACCGGGTCAGTACGTAAAGCACTTTCAATATGGTTGCGGTGTGATTACAGAATCTAACGACACCCACACTTCGATAAATTTCGATCTGCATGGAATGAAGAAGTTTGTCACCAGCATGATGGTGATCGAGCCGGCGGAAGGCACCCCCCCCAAACGCGCCAGGACATCCGCGCGACGCACTCCATCCGGTACCCGTAAGAAGTGACGTTAGGCCCTCCGGACGAGGCAAGCCCGACCCATCGGACTTGCCTTGTCCGACTTGAACACGCAGGTGGCTTGGCCCTGTTACAACTGAATCAGGGTCGCTATATTCTTCCCGACCACCGATACCACCAATACCCAGCATATTCGTGAAAAGCCTGCTGCAGAAAGAACAGCCGGAAAACGGAGGGTGAGAGGAAGCTTCTCGCCACCTTGCTCCACAACTGGAAACCGCTCAGCGTGGCTGGGAAGTTCTGAAGGGTTTGAATATAGGCAGGCGCCGGAATGGGGTTCATATCGAGTTTTTGTGCCACCGCCAGCGTCCTTCTCAAGTGGTAGGCAGAAGTGACGAGGACGAACCTCCTGACCCCCAAAATTTTCCGTACTTCCACTAAGTTCTCGTGAGTGTCCCGGGAACGAATCTCAGTGAGAATATCGTCTCTTTCGACGCCTTGGGCTTGAGCAAATTCGGCCATGAGTTCGGCTGCCGGCGGCACTAATCCCGTTGGTGTTCCGCCGCTGAACAAGATCTTCCCCCCAGGCAAGGCCCGATAGATCCGGACGCCCTCCACGATCCTGGCAATGGTCTCGTCTGACAGATTGCTGGTGATCGGGATGGAGGCGTGACGCTCGCCATACCCCGCCAAAACAACCACCGTGTCCACGTTGCCGAGCTTCTCGGGATGCTGCAGCGGTGAATAATCTTGCTCCAGTCCCCAAATAGCTAATTCGGCGGCAGGAGAGAAGTACCCAAACAGAAACAGCCCCGCTCCAGCCATGAGAAAGCGTCGAGCCGAAGTCGGCTTCCTGAGAGCCGCCAGCAACAACCCTACCAGGAACAGCCATACGATCCATCCCAAGGGCGACAGTAGGGCCTCAATCAACCGCTTCGCAAAGTACATGAGATCCTGGTGTCTCGGCTAAAAACGCACGTTGGGGATAGCGGGGCAGCCGGTGAGGGCACAGCCCAGCGTGCCATCAAGCCGGAGTGCCCAAATCGAATGGCTCTGCCGCGGGCGCCCGGACTCCTCAGTTCCGGACCACGCCCTCCAAGGGACTGGATGCCGTAGCGTACAGCTTCTTGGGAATTCTCCCGGCCAGATAGGCGAGCCGCCCAGACTGGGTGGCATAGTTCATAGCCTGGGCCATGGCCAAGGGATCTTTAGCCAGGGCGATGCCTGTATTCATCAAGATGCCATCAGCGCCCAACTCCATGGCCAGAGTGGCATCCGAAGCGGTGCCAACCCCAGCATCGACAATGAGAGGAACTTCGGTGATTAGTTCCCGGAGAATACGGATGTTCGCGACATTCTGGATACCCATTCCGGATCCGATGGGTGCACCGAGCGGCATGACCGCCGCAGCGCCGGCATCCACCAACCGTCTGGCCATCACGACATCGTCGTTGGTATAGGGCAATACGACAAAACCCTCTCGAACCAGGACTTCGGTGGCTTGCAGGAGACCAACGTTGTCCGGAAAGAGCGTCTTTTCATCGCCAATCACTTCGAGCTTCACCCAATCGGAAAGCCCTGCCTCCCTTCCGAGGCGGGCCGTCCTGACGGCATCGTCGGCCGTGTAACAACCCGCAGTGTTGGGCAGGATGAAGTACTTGCTGGTGTCAATGTAGTCGAGCAGCGACTCCTGGCTGCGGTCGGTTAAGTTCACACGGCGCACTGCAACAGTTACCACCTCGGCTCCTGAAAGCTCCAATGCCTCAGCCATTTGTCTGAGAGTGGGGTACTTTCCGGTACCCACCATGAGGCGGGAGCGAAATTTACGCCCGGCGATTTTCAACTGGTCGTCCATGATGATTGCCTCGAAACAGAAAAGATATGCTACGTCCAACCTCGGTGCTAGTGTAGTCAAAACGCCTGCCGGAAGCGAAGGCAATTTCATGGCCGGGCGCACTGCACTTGATGGACTGACAAATGAGGATGCCCTGCTTGACCCGGATGGGAGCGCGGGTTAATGTGGGGTCATACTGGCGCCAAAGGGGGCTGGCCTGTGCTGAAGGCGAAGGGAGTTCTCAGTCTCCTGGTGTTTCTGCTGGCTCTGGGCCAAAGGCCGCCCGTGCCGGTGATTCCAGCTCAAAAGGACGAACGAATGAACGAAGCCAAAGCTGATGGTGGAAGGTCCGGTCACAGATTTACCAACCGGCTGATAAACGAGAGTAGCCCATACCTCAGGCAGCATGCTCATAACCCCGTGGACTGGTACCCTTGGGGAAGTGAAGCCCTCGAGCAAGCGCAAGCCCAGGACAAACCGATTCTGTTGAGCATTGGGTACTCTGCCTGTCACTGGTGCCATGTGATGGAACGCGAGTCGTTCGAAAACGAAGACATCGCCCGGATTATGAACCAGCACTTTATCAACATCAAAGTCGACCGCGAGGAACGCCCGGATCTCGATACCATCTACATGAATTACGTCCAGCTCAGCACGGGCAGCGGCGGCTGGCCTATGACCGTCTTCTTGACGCCGGAGCAGGTCCCCTTTTTTGGGGGCACTTATTTTCCTCCGGACGACCGCATGGGCCGCCCCGGCTTCCCCAGGTTACTGCTGGCTGTTGCCGATGCGTACCGGCAAAAGAAGAACGAGATTTCAGCCCAGACATCCGATGTATTGAAGAACCTGCGGAGCATGAGTGAGATTCCAGCCGGCAAAGAACCTCTAACGCTCAAAGTGCTCGAGACGGCTTTCGAGAATCTGGCGCCTCGCTTCGACTGGACCCACGGCGGATTTGGAGGCGCGCCCAAGTTTCCAAACTCAATGAACCTGTCCTTTCTCTTGCGCCACTATCGCCGAACCGATCGGGCTGACATTCTGCGGTTTGTCGAGCTGACTCTCCAAAAGATGGCTCATGGCGGGATGTACGATCACCTGGGGGGAGGCTTCCACCGGTACTCCGTGGATGACCACTGGCTCGTCCCGCATTTCGAGAAGATGCTCTATGACAACGCTTTACTGAGCCGCTTGTACTTGCAGGCATACCAGCTGACAGGCAAGCACTTCTACAAACAGGTGACCGAGGAAATACTGGACTATGTCCTTCAGGAAATGACGGATCCCAATGGAGGGTTTTATTCTACCCAGGATGCCGACAGCGAAGGAGAGGAGGGCAAGTTCTTTGTTTGGACCCCTGAGGAAGTGATCGCCACACTTGGAGAACGTGAAGGCCAGATTTTTTGCCTCTACTACGACGTCACACCCCGAGGCAACTTCGAAGGCAAGAACATTCTGAACATCCCGCGTTCGTTGGAAGGAGTTGCGCAAGGAGCGGGAATCTCGGCTCAAGAGCTTTCCGACCTTCTGAAGCGAGGTCGAGCGAAACTCTTTCAGCAGCGTGAGAGGCGAATCAAGCCTCATCGCGATGAAAAAGTCCTGACCGGATGGAACGGATGGATGTTGGCCAGCTTTGCCGAGGCAGCACCAGTTTTGGATCGCGCTGACTACCTGGAGGCTGCTCGTCGAAACGCCCAATTTCTGTTGGCGAATCTGTATCGGAACAAGCGATTATTGCGCACGTGGAAGGACGGACAATCCAAGCTGAACGGGTATCTGGAAGATTATTCAGGCTTTGTTGAAGGTTTGATGGCCTTGTATCAAGCTACCGGAGAGAGGAACTGGCTGGAAAACGCGGTGGAACTGACCGACATCATGGTCGAACAATTCTGGGATGAATCGGAATCGAACTTCTTTTTGACCGGAAAAGATCACGAGAAGCTCATTACCCGCGTTAAGGATGTCTATGACAACGCCACTCCGGCGGGGAGCTCGGTGGCCGTTCTTAATCTGCTGAAACTGTCTCTCCTCACAGGTAACAGCACCTATCGACGGCTAGCCGAGATGTGCCTGGTGCAAATGCAGCTGGCACTTTCCCGTTTTCCTGCGGGGTTCGGATACCTGCTTGAGGCTGCCGACTTCAGCCTCGGACCCGTTAAGGAGGTGGCTGTGATTGGCCCCCAATCCGATTCCCGCACCCGTGAACTTCTTGAGGCTGTCCACAGCCTCTACTTGCCCAACAAGGTGTTGGCCGTGGCCCAACCTGACGATGCCGGCTTGGATAGCCTTCCCTTGCTGGCTCACAAGACTCTGGTTGGAGGCAGGCCTGCCGCCTACGTCTGCCAGAACTATACCTGCAAGTCCCCTGTTACCGAAGCGACAGAACTAAGGAAAGCCTTACAGAATTAAGGGCAGTGGAGGAATTGGTGGACGAGAAGGGGATCGAACCCTCGACCTCGGCGTTGCGAACGCCGCGCTCTCCCAACTGAGCTACTCGCCCACTTGGAGCACGGCCTTTGTAGCATGAGCACTTGGGCGGGGTCAAGCCTGGTCAAACCGGCAAAGCCGCATGCCGACTAGAATCAGTCACGCATGCGGGTTGACATCAGCTGTGCCGAAGTGCTGCCGGCACGATCTCTTCGGTTTTCTGGCAGCCTGTCGAACCAAAGGCCGACAGGCTGCTAGAGCTGAACTCAGCTCGCGAGTGGGCGGTAGAAACCATTTCCTCCGTCGTGCGCCAATTGAATGCCAAGTGGATTCGTTTTGATTTCAATAGCGATCCGGCAGCGATTTGGGCCGGGGCTGATACCGTGGATCGTCGTGGCCTGACTGAGATTCGCTATCTGGAAAGCCTCTGTCGATTGATGGAAGCATTGATCGAGCGTTTCCCGGACATGATTATCGGGGCAGCTCCTGACAAGAAATCTCTGGCTACCCTTAGGACGTTTTTGAGGAATTTATGGGAGCCAGAAAAATTCCGCCTCGCCCCCCGGTGGACTGAGTTCAAAAGCTACCTGGAAGTGTAGTCGATGCGCAACAAAGGTTTTCAAGTGAGATCCACTTGAGTCAAGGCGCGCATTTGGATGTTGTTCCAGTGACGCAGCTTGGTTTCCAGCAGCTTACGAGCGGCCGCAGGTGTTCCCCCCTCCAAGGCATTCACGAGGTCTGAGTGGTCTTCGGCGACCTGTTCGTAGTCGACCGGGAGTGGAAGTGGAACACCAACCAGGACGAAGGCGAGAGGTCCAACCGTCAATGACGTCAGGGCTCGTTCAACGAATTCGTTATTTGTCAGAGCCCACAACTGCCGGTGGAACTCCAGATCGAAATAGTAAAAGTCAGCGATGCTTCCATCCCTGGCCGACTGGCGCATCTGATCGATACACCGGCAAAGCGCGTCACGAGAATTGTCACGGATGTTGGAATGCGCCAGCTCCATGGCCAAGCCTTCCAGCTCTAGGCGCAGACGAAACAGCTTAGCCAAATCTTCGACCGTGAACTTCCGCACCACGCTTTCGCGATTCACATACTTCACGACAAATCCCTGGCTTTCCAGTTCCTGGATAGCCTCCCGCACTGTGGTCTGGGCCACATTCATTTGTTTCGCTAGCTTTGATTCTACAATTCGGCTCCCGGGTCTCAGATCGCTCTTGATAATTGCCTGACGAATCTGAAGGGCGATTCGCTCCTTGAGTGTTGTAGGTTGTACTGGCTGGAAACGAAACTCTTCGGCAAGATCGAATTCGGCACCCACTCCCATATTTGCCCCCCTAGTCCTATCGCTTTGTCAGCCATAAATCCAAGCCTAGGCTATATTAGCATGATCGATTTACGCTAATCGTTTTTCTTTCTTGACAATTCAAAAGAAGTCACTCATTCTCTCTCTGCTAATCGATTATTAGAATATCCGGCGGTGATCGCGATGTGCAAGCGCGTGACTCTTCTCATGGTGCTTCTCTCCTTTCGAAGTGCTGCTCCGACCTTAGCTCTGCACGATTCTTATTCGAAGGGAATGGAGTTGGTTGCCAGCGCACGGTGGAGCGAAGCGCTCGAGGTATTTCAGGAGGGCCTGCGGATTGCGCCTCGGGATGCGCGACTGCTCAACGCGACCGGGGCTCTCCTGATCAAATTGAGCCATCCGGAGCAGGCTGAATTCTATTTGAAAAAGGCTGTGGAGATTGCTCCCAAGTTCACTGCGGCCCGCAAGAACCTCGCCGTTGCGTATTTTGAATCCGGGAAAGACAAACAGGCTGAGGCAATTTTTCATGAACTATCTAAAGGCCCGGCAAGCAAGCCCTTTGCCCAACTCTTCTTAGGATTGATTGCGGAGAAACAGGGACGCTTTCACACAGCAGTCTCCCTGTTGGAGCAATCGGGGACATTGGCTCATCAATCCGCCCCTGCGCTATTCGCTCTGGCGCGTTCACACACCTCCCTCGGCCGACCAGATGAAGCCGTGGCAGTACTTTCGCGCCTCCGTGCTCTACCTTCCATCTCCATGGCGGAGCGTGTCGAAGCAGCTGTGCTACTTGAAGGTGCCGGGAGGGCGGAGGAGGCCTTGCGGCTGCTTCAAAATGCGGAATCAGCACCAACCTCATCAACAATGAGCGTTTTGGCGCGGATCGCGCAGAAGGCCCACAAGCCGCAGCTCGCTATTGACGCGCTTAAGAAGGCCATTGAACTCGAACCCCGCAACGAGACCTACTACCTGGACTTGAGTGCCCTTTGCTGGAGGCACAACAATCCCGCTCTGGCTCTGGAGATAGTTGCGATTGGAATTAGGCAGATTCCTGGCTCGTACGGGCTCTTTATTCAAAAAGGGGTGCTCCTCAACGCGTTGAATAGACCTTCGGAAGCCAAAGAGACATTGCGCGAAGCGATGAGACTTAAGGCTGACCATAGCCTAGCGTTGGTTGGTCTCGCCATCACACACACCTATAGCGACGAGCTGGACGAAGCGATTCAGCTTCTGGAAGCCGGAATTCGGAAGTTCCCGGGCAACTATTATCTCGCGTACTCATACGGCTATGTTCTCAGCAAGTGGAGTCGACAACGGGACGATCTAGAGGCTGCCGAGCAGGCCCGACGCCTTTTCGAACGAGCCATCGAGTTAAGGCCGACTTTTAGCGACAGCTACTATCAGCTCGGAAAGCTGTGTTTGTCTCGAGAGCCAGAGTTGGCAGCAAGCTATTTTGAGAGGGTCCTCCAGTTGGATCCGGAAAATTCTCTGGCAAAGTACCAACTGGCGCGGCTGTATCTCAGCACAGGGAGGCGTCAGCGCGGTCTGGAGTTGATGGATGAAGTGAAACAACAGGGGATGTCAGAACTCGAGGAACGTGTGCTCGCTGTCACAGTGGCGAACCATTAACCAAACCTTGACCTGAAAGGGGAAAGCGTTATGTTCAACTACCGCTTTGTGAAGAGGTCGGCCTTAGGTGGGGCCTGTTTAATGTTTCTAACCGTGGGAACGACTTGGGCGCAGTACAGCAGCGGAATCGAAGGCACCGTTCGCGACCCTGCAGGTGCTGTAGTGCCGAGGGCAATGATCAAGGTGGTCAACGAAAACCTCGGGGTCAAGCGTGAGACGCAGAGCAATGAAAGCGGTTTCTTCCGGATCTCCGAGCTCGCTCCTGGCGCCTACCGAGTGGACGTACAGGCCCAAGGCTTCAAGACGTGGTCGCAGTTCGGCCTCCTCCTGGCCGCTCAGGAGATCAGGACCCTCGGACCCGTCCTCGAAATCGGTGAGACTGAAGTCGTCGTGAACGTACAAGCCGACTCATTGAGCGTCTCGTTGGCGAAGAGCGACTCCAGCACCGAGATTGCTTTGACGACGGTGAAGGATCTTCCGATGGTAGGGCGCAATCTCTACAGTCTGGCTGCAATCGCTCCACTGATGATGGGCTATGCTGACCAAGGTGGCGGGCGTGGGACTGGTGTACAGCGTGACAGCTACGACAACGAATTTGGCCTTGCTGTAAATGCAGTTGGGCAGCGGCAGCACTCAAATTTGTTCATGGTTGACGGAGCCACATTAACCTCTGGCGCGCGGGGGGTGGTAGAGTTGTCACCCAACCCCGACACAGTTGCCGAGATCCACGTTGCTACCAACTCGTTCACTGCCCAAAAAGGACGGAACAGTGGGGCCATGGTCGAGGTGGTCACCAAATCGGGCACTAATGATTTCCACGGCACCTTTGCATGGTTCCACACGAGCAACCATCTGCGCGCGAGAACCGTTTTTGAAAAAACTGTCCCCGTATTCCAAAGAAACGAACCGAGCGCAACGATTGGAGGCCCGATTGTTCCTAACCGTACTTTCTTCTTCGCCTCGACTACGCTCTTGCGCTCGGCGGTAGCCACAACCGGGCAATTTGTTTTGGAAACCCCTCAATTCCGGAACTACGTGAAGTCCGCATTCCCGAACACGATCGCGGCGAAGATTTACGGTGTAGCCCCGCCGGTCGCAGACCCGACCCACAACTTCCTCACCGTCGGAGATGTGAAGCGACTGTTTCCAGGTTACTATCCGGCCCCTAACATCCCGGATGACTTGCCTGCGCTTGGGACCGCGAATATATCCTGGTCCCCATATAGAAACGGTGAACAGTGGAACGTAAGGGTGGATCATCACTTCGCAAATAACAAAGATCGAATCTATGCAAACGCATACCGAACTACAGCCCTTTCCCGGCAGAATGATGTCCGCCCGAACCTGGAATACGATGTCCCAAACCGTACGCTTTGGGCAAAAGGTAACTGGAGCCACATTTTTTCGCCATCCCTGCTGAATGAGGCTTCATTTAGCTACCGACGTCCGGAAGGTGCGTACACATTCCAACCAGGCTTCGCGATCCCTGCCATCTCTATAACGGGGACTACGGGCTTCGGGCAGTGGGGATCAGGCGGGTGGAAATACAATAGCTATGAGTGGCGCGACTACGTCATGCTAAACCGTGGGAATCATGCTTTGACATTCGGTGTGGAGCAAGAGTGGAATAACGTCATTGCTGACCAGTCCAATGCATCCAACCGTCCCAGCTTCAGCTTCACGAATCTCCTGGATTTTGCCCAGGATTTGCCGCTGACTCAGAGTGGTCCTCCAGTCAACCCGCAGACCGGGAAACTCGCCGGCTTGAAGATCCACCACCAGGAGGTCTACACAGGAGTTTACGTGCAGGACAATTGGAAAGCGACACGGACACTGACTGTGAACCTCGGGTTGCGTTACGATGATTTTGGGCATTTGGCACGTTACCGCACTAACAATCCACCGTCCATTTTTGTTCCCGCGCAGAGCTCTGCGAGTTTCCAGGATAGGATAGCGAACGGCAAGGTTGGCGTGATCGGGGCTGACAATAGGGCCCTTACAGCAAACCGCATTTGGGCGTTAGCGCCGAGGTTCGGCCTCGCGTGGGACCCTACCGGCAAGGGGACGACCTCGCTGCGAGCTGGATACGGGATGTTCTTCGACAGAATTCCGGATCTGTTCTTCACCGAGAATCTGCGGAACAATTTACCATTTGTGTTCCGACCCTCTTTCGACGTCCGGCAGGGGTCGAGGCTTACTTACGGTCTGGGGTCGGTCGAGGGCGATTCGATCAACTACCCACTCCCACCCATCACAAGTTGGCTGTTTGATGAGAGGGGAGGAATCATCGGAGTGCGCGCAGGAGCCGGGGGGATCGACAGCAACATGAGTCCCGTGCAGGTTCATAGCTGGATGTTCTCCATGCAACATCTCCTGAGGGGTGGTGTGATCGTCGAAGCTTATTACTCTGGCACGTCCGGAATTCACCTGCCAGTTAGAACCGATGTCAACCGCTTCCCTGGCGACTTGGTATTGAACAGCGGCAAATTGCGGCGCCTGAACCCGAGTTTCGGCGGTATCGAGTACGGGCGTGCTTTGGCCAATTCAATCGGGCACTACGCATCAGCAGTGATTAACAAACGCTTTGCTCAGGGTTGGTCGGTGCGAGGGATCTATACCGTAGGAAAGACGCTGGACTATCACAGCACATCAGGGGCAGGCGTCGGTGGCACGCCCGTTGTTGATATCTACAACTTGAGGGGGCAGCGAGGGCGGGCGGATTTCGACTCCCGGCAGCGGCTTTCCATAGATACCGTATGGAATGTTCCAGATCCATGGAAACAAGGGCTCGCATCGAAAATCCTTGGGAACTGGCGGCTGGCGGGAATGGCCATACTGCAGAGTGGCCGGCCGTACAGCGTGTTTACCAGTGCGCCTTATCCAAGAGGCGACTTCAACGCGGACGGGTTCAACTTTGATTTTCCGAATACTCCAGTTTTTGGGAACAAGTTGGGGCCACGATCTCGTCAGCAATACTTGGCAGGCATTTTCAAGGGCACTGACTTCCCATTACCGACCTCCGGTTCGCAAGGTAACCTGGGCCGGAACACGTTCGAAAACCCAGGCTATGCCTCAGTCGATATGAACTTTATTAAAGTGGTTAAGACGCCTTGGTTTACGGGAGAAGGAGCAGAGCTCCAGTTCCGGGCTGAAGTTTTCAACCTGTTCAATCGTGTCAATCTTGGCGGTGTCACAAACAACCTTGCAAGCGGACAGTTCGGGAGGGTCATAAGCACTTTGCCTCCACGTGTGGTACAGCTAGGAGTCAGGTTTGAATACTAATTTCTTGGAGATCGGTATGGACCGACGCCGCTTCATCGCCACGAGCCTAGTTGTGCCTGGTGTGGTTTTGGCCTCCCCGAGCCGAGTACGTGGTACTGGCACCTCCCCAGTTGAGGAGGTGCCGCAAGATTTGGATCGGACGTTAGAGCATCCGGACGTCCTGATCGAGATCGATGGAAAGCCGGTTGTACCCAGTTACACGGAAGAGAAACCGGATGGCTTGGTGTATCGATTTACAGGTGGCTTGTCTGCTGTTGGGAACCGAAAAGTGCAGGGAAGAGTGATCGAGTGGCAGTGGTTTCTCCGAAACGATGGGCCGAGCGCTACCCCTGTCGTCACTCGTTTTCGACCGTTCTGTCTTCGCATGAGCTGCCGAGGGCGGCATGCACCAGTCTTGCACGGTACGCGTGGCGGGCTCGATGATTCAAGATTCCCGCCCGATACGTGGAGCCGATGGCAACGAGCTTGCGTTACGGAGGGACTGCCTGGTCGCGGTCATGTCGCTTCTTCTGCTGGAGGCCGTTCTTCAAACCGGGACTTTCCTTGTTTCGTGATAGAGGAGACCGATCGAAAGGGAGGGCTTTTCGTCGGGATCGGCTGGTCCGGGGACTGGGACCTGCGCATGCAGCGAAGCGCTGAGCTAGTTCGGTTTGAAGCCGGCATGACGAATCTGAGGTTGGCCCTGAGCCCGGGTGAAACGGTTCGGCAACCGAGCGTGCTAATGGGGCGCTATCGCGGCGATGTCAACGCGGCATTTCGCGACTTTCGGCGGCACATTAGGGACTATGTACAGCCCAAACTCAATGGAAAGACGATGCTGCCGGTAACGTCGTTCGACAACTACTACGGTGATCGTGGGAACTGGACCGACCAAGCTTTTCTCGACGAGATGCCTCTAGCCGAGAAGGCTGGAATCGAGTACGTCGTGTTGGACGGAGGGTGGAACGGTGGCGGTTGGGATTCGAACTTCCGCTCCCTCGTTCCGTATATCGGGTCCTGGGAGCTGGATCGCAGAAAGTTTCCACATGGTTTTGGGCCCGTAATGGAATCGGCCAAGAAACACCGTCGCAAACTCGGAATTTGGTTCGACATAGAGCGTGCCCACACAACCTCTCTTGCCTACCAACGTCATCCGGAGCTGTTCTCAGAAGCGGAGGACCGCGGATGCCACATCCTGAAACTAGAGCTGAACTCAGCTCGCGAGTGGGCGGTAGAAACCATTTCCTCCGTCGTGCGCCAGTTGAATGCCAAGTGGATTCGTTTTGATTTCAATAGCGATCCGGCAGCGATTTGGGCCGGGGCTGATACCGTGGATCGTCGTGGCCTGACTGAGATTCGCTATCTGGAGAACCTCTATCGATTGATGGAAGCATTGATCGAGCGTTTCCCGGACATGATTATCGAAAACTGCTCAAGCGGGGGACGTCGTATCGACCTCGAAACTCTACGGCGTTCCCATACAAATTGGATTAGTGACCACACGCAGGCTGAATCTATCATCCGATACCATATCCACGGGGCAGTTCACTGGCTCCCGGCAAGTCAAGTGAACACATCGATGGCCCATGCATTCCTCGAGCCAAACCGGCCAGTCCAGTGGACCCGCAGCTTGCCGGCAAGTGCCTATCTTAGCCACTTTGGCGGCAGTTTCAGCCTCAGCGACCGCCTCAAACCCTTGCAACCGGACGGTCTGAAGACGATGATGTGGTTTGTTGAGGTCTTCAAGCGAACTGCGCCAAGCTTTGCAGGGGAGGTTTTTTTGATCGGCAACCAGGAGGATACGCAGGAAGGTCCGGCCGGGATAGCCGGTGCGGATCCAGAAACTGGGCGACAGGCGGTGGTCGTGTTCGGCACCGAACCTGAAGCGGTCCGAGACTTGGTACCGGGCGAGTTTCGCCAGCTGGTAAGCAAAGCCCCCTTGACTGGAGATAGCGGAAACGACCAGTTCGTATCTGCATACCTGTGGAGTGACTGAATGCTTGGTTGCAACACCACAAGATTGTCGTTGATGGAAACCGTGCACCTATTCTGCAAGGAGCGTTGAGTGGCTCAGCTTGGCTCCCCTATACCCGTTCGATCAGACCACGAAGCCAAGGCTTCGGGAATCACAGCCGGAGACCGACCAACTCAGGGGAACAAAACTACTTCGGATGGATGTTCTTCTAAGGTTTGCGCTGTTCATTATCAGCTGTGGGGCGGCTCACTACCTGGAGATCCGGACGCTGTGGAATGATACCTACTGGCTGGCTGGATCAAAGCCATCACAGCGCTGCCTCCGGTCTCTACAGCCGTGTTGTTGGTGCTTCTGGTTCCTCGGGCACTGGAATGGCCAAGTCCTGAGGAACGACCCAAGGCTAAAGAGATGCTGGAACCTCTCCAGCGGGGCGTTGGCTTTCTTCACTTCGCAGGTCCGCTCCTCAGGGAAATCCGTCTGCCTCTTTTCAATTGAACTGACTGCTTAGCGATCCCTGGTCACTGCCGACCAAGGCTGCGCTGGGACCGGGGCTAGGCGTTTGAGCCGAATGTCCTTGAAGTGCCCAGTCATAGGCGGCCCGACGTGCAATTAAAGTGCGAGGATACCGGACAGCGCGCACTCGTCGCTTTGTTCGTCGGTCACATCCGCCGTAACTCGACCGTTGATAACGTGGATGAACCGGTTGCCGCGACCGATGATCCTGTATTCGTTCCAGCCTCTGTTGTGGAGCACCGTGCTGATTTGGTCCGCGTCTCCCAAGGAGCCGATCACTTGGATTCGTCCATCGACCATAGAGTTGTTAAGCGAGCAGAAGAAGGAGCAAATACGACAGATCCACACGGCGGCATGAGGGGTAGCGACTGCGGGCTCCGCCTTCCGCCGCCGTTCCTCACCGGAAAAGGCCGCATCGCGCCAATCCCAATTTGCAGAACTTGACTGACAAAACCTCTTTTGCTGTTGTCTAGCGGGAGAATCTTTTGCTGATTTTCCAGCTCGACACCATCTTCTGAAACACGCTATCGAGTTGTCTGTAGTCCCTACCTGGAGCCACGAACAGGGAATACATGATCGTGCCGTTGTTCAATTCCCTCGTGTAAACCGTGACCCGCTCTTCCGTACCTGTGATGGGCGAATCTCCGGATAGGACCAGCGACACCACATCGTCTCCATTGATGCGCTGCCTGCGTTCCGACCGGTCCACCACGCGGAGGTGCCGATTGCTGTCGAGGAGCTGAGCGACGAGGTCCCAGGTGGCCTCACCTAAGTCCCACGAAGTTCGACGGGCTCTTTGTCGCGCGGTCGAGCGGTTAACAGAGCCTTCAAAGGGTGTGTATTGGTTGATAATGGCACCAAAAACGATGCTTTCCTGCCCTCCCTTTGACCGCACAACTCCGCCTTCCGGGATGATCGTCACGCCATATCCGCTGCTGGACTCGTGAGGACGCCAGTTGTCTGGGTAGCTGATCTCGTAGGCGCGGTCACGCTGACGAAAAGTCGCAAATCGTGAGGAGGGGCGTTCGATTCGAATGTCGCCGGCGGATTGACCTTGAGGCGAACCCTTTTCTGACGACTGGCGGTTAGCCAGCTGTTGCATGGAGGGCGCCGCAGGCAGCCTCTGGAGTTCCCTCCGAACCTCTGGAAAATCGCCCACCGGGGGGCGGGTCCGGAACGATCCAATGAGCTTGGTCTCTTCGCGGATGCGTTGGGCACGATTGGCCGGTGCGGGGTGACTGCTGAAAAACTGCTCCAGTTTACCAGGGTCTCGGCCCGACTGCTCGCGCAGCGTTTCGAACATGCTGGCCATGTCCATGGGGTCGTATCCTGCCCGCGCCAGCATCTGGGCACCGAGAATGTCAGCCTGCTCCTCGGCATTCCTGCTGAACTTGAGAAACACCGCATTGAGACCGAACCCTCCGACAGCCCCAACAATCTGAGAGGTCGATCCGGCACCTCCCCCTCCCAGCAATCCCCCAAGAACCCCCAGCCCGGCCTGAGCCAGATAGGCCTTGGAGGCTTGGTTTGTGCCGTGTCTTAGGGCCACATGGGAAATTTCGTGAGCCATCACACCCGCCAGCTCACCCTCGCTTTTAGCGGCCTCGATCAAGCCTCGATTCACATACATGAATCCACCAGGCAGCGCAAAGGCATTGATATCGGAAACATTGACCACCTTAAACTGATAGGGAAAACGCGGACCTGGGACAACGGCGACCAGGCGTTTTCCGATCTGCTCGACGTAGGCTTGAACGTCGTTATTGTGCAGAATGGGCATCTGGCGCTCCACTTCTGCGGCCGACTCCCTTCCAATCTCGACATCTTGCCCTTCAGAAAAGATGTTGAATCCAGGCTTGACCTTGGTTTGAGCTTCAATGTCAACTGGATGGAGTCCCAAGTGGAAGCACACAATCAGAATGAGAAGGGTGTGCTTGCTGCGCTTCATCTCCAGTCGTGCCATCTTGTCCCTCTCTTTCAGACTCCTTCTGCCGCCGTCAGTCAGACTCATTAGATGCGTGTTCCAGCCGATTCACTGCCACGCTTGTCTGACGCCTGCCGCAGCAGCCGAGGATCCAATACCCAATCTTACCGAGTGGCCCAGAAATTGATTTCGTCTTCCCAAATCTTTCACAGAAACAAGGAGCTCGCTTGCCCCAAACACCGGCTTCGCCGACCATCAGGCCGGCTGCCCAAGGTAGGCGCGAACCTGGGGATGCACCTTTCTCCTCACCAGAGAGTTCCGCGCCTCCCACTCCCCGGCAGAGTCGAGTTCAGTCAGGAAACGGACCACTCCCGCCTCACGCACGGCGACTGGAATACCCTCACGAAAGAGAACTCGATTTCCTGTGAGCTGCGCCACGCGCTCTCCCGGAACCACAATTCCGACCAGGTTGAGTGGATCAGCCGCGCTAATCGAAACCGATGCGGAATCGGATCGTTCGCGTCGGAGGCTTCTCAGGAGTCCAACGGCTTCTGGAGCGGCAAACTGTTCTCCCGAAAATCCAGCAACGAACCGACCTCCTCGTAGGTCACCGCGGTCTTCCAGTCGCCGATAGCAGCGTAGCAGGTCCCTCCACGGGAGAACGATGCTCTCGCGCTCCAGAAGCTTTCGGAACACGACCCCATACCGTCGCACATAAACCCGGGCCAGCACCTCGATCGACTCCTGACTCAACCCAGATCTGGCGAGTTCCTTTGAGGTAGGGCCCGAGGCTTGGCCCCACATGAAAGCCGACCATCGCCCGGCAGATTCCAAACTGTATGGGGCCGCGGTTGCACGCCGGCGCCCCGTGGCACCGGGCCGCCGACTGGACGGGGTTAGTAACGCACGTAGTCCAGCAAAGCTGTCGGAGTGAATTAGGCCGCAAGCCGCCAGCTCTCCAAGTCCATCCTCAACTTGAGAACGAAGCAACCCCGTGGCGGTCAGTAGGTCAGAGAAGAACGAGGCGCCCCGCTCTTGCATGGACTCCATCACCGAGCGGGCCGGTACGGACAACTGCAGCCTCGGCGCCTCCGGCCGCCCCGCCAAGGTTTGCCACAGAGCCAGATTCTGCCGTCTGATCAAGACGACGGGAGTGGTGCGGATCGGAACCCTGGCCGGGGAGTTCTCCAGCGCGGCGCGGGTGCTCAAGCGAATCCACAACACTTCACCACTAAGCGTAAGCTGATCCATCCATGCCGGGTCATAATTGGCCATCCGACTGGGCAAAAGCTCACCCTCCCACGCTGCCGCGGGGGCCTCGAATCCCTCCAGCAGCTCAACAATGGACTTCAAACTGTGAACTCCATCTCCGCGCTGCTCCACTGAAACTCTCTGCCAATGAAACAGGAAGCCCATGAAGTCGGCCGCCGTGACAGGCTCAATCTCGCGCCTCAGGCGGTTCAAGGTGTATCGGTGGATTCTGGCTAGCAGGCGGCGGCTGCACCATTCCGTCTCAGCCGCACCAGCGGTGAACCTTCCTCGAAGCACAAAGCCCTCCGCTTCCAGTCTGACCAACGCGGCGTCGATTGCTGAGGCCGGCACCCCCATGGAACAGGAAAGCTGGTGGCTGGTGACCGGCCCGGCGATCTCCAGTCGATTGCGCAAAATTTCAACCAAGGCCTCCGCACCATTTGGCGACAAGACTTGGCGGAGTTCAGCCACTCTCTCCGCGGCAACCCAGAGCACCGGCCCATCAGGTGAGACGCGAACCGCCGAGCAACGTCCCTCCCCTTTCAGTGTTTCAAACCAGACCCCGCAGGACGGATCGTCTCCTCGATCTCGCGCCAAACTCTCTCCCTCAACCAGAAAGCCCGATTGAAGCATGGCGTCGTGAAGCTCCTCGGCATTCTCCACTCTCGGCCAAGCTTCCTCGCGCACCTGTGCAATGGCTCCCGGATCGAGCTTGCCTAAGTCCGCGGCAGTCTCCGGCGCCAGCCAACGACGGCTGTAAACAGCCTGGGTTCGACGTTCCTCGAGCGGGGCGTCATCGAGGAAGGCATAGGGCCTGGCCGTCAAAATCTCGGCAGCCAGAGGTGAGGGCTCATTCAAGTCGCGGGCAACCAGCCTTTTCCTGCCTTGCTCCACATCGGCCAATAAGGCCTCGAGGCCGGCAACATCCATCGCTTCTTCCAGGCAGTCGCGAATGGTCTCGTGGACCAAGGGATGATCCGGGATCTCCCGCTCGCCCTCCAGGTTTTCAGCGCAGGCGACCTGGTCCGGGAAGACCGCCGCCAGTAAGTCCTCGGCATTCATCCGTTGGATTTGCGGCGGAACTTTGCGGCCGTTTCTCCAGCGCAGAACGGCAAGGGAACGATTGACATTCCAACGCCACCTCACACCGAACATGGGAGCGGCCAGGAGGGCCTGCAGCAGCACTTCCCGCACGGTATGTGAGTGAAGGTAGCGAAAAACCTCGTCCAGGACAAAGCTGTGAGCGTGACTCAGCGAGAGGATGAGCGCATCCTCGGTAGCCGCTGCCTGCAGCTCGAAATTGAATTTGCGACAAAAGCGTTTGCGAAGCGCTAAGCCCCAAGCACGATTGATCCGGCTTCCGAATGGAGAGTGAATCACCAGTTGCATGCCGCCGCTTTCATCGAAAAAGCGTTCCAGCACAAGGCACTCCTGACTCGGCACCATTCCCAAGGCTCCACGGATGGCACTTAGGTACTCGGCCAGTTGCGCGGCTGCCGCTTGGGAGACGGCGTATCGATCCTGTAGCCAGGTAGCCAACGCTTGGCTCGATCCTCGGGCAACATCTCTGTGGTTCAGCTGCCGGTCAGCTTCTTGACGGAGTCTTGAAACCGCCGCCGAGAGGACTCGGCTGCGAGCCGGAGCTTCACCAAACCAGAACGGGAGGGAGGGAGGTTGTCCTTTAGCGTCCTCGACGCGCAATCGACCCGGCTCGACCCTGAGGATTCTCCAGGAAGCGTTGCCGAGCTGAAAGATGTCCCCACTCATACTCTCGATGGCGAAGTCCTCCTCCACCGAACCCAGCAGCGTGCCGGCCGGCTCAAGGATCACCTCGTAGTTGGTATTTTCGGGAATGGCACCGCCACTGGTGAGCGCGGCCAGGCGCGCCCCCCGGCGCCCGCGCAATCGGTGGTGGATGCCGTCGCGGTGGAGGTAGGCTCCGCGCCGCCCCATCTTGGTGGCGTAGCCATTTGACAGGATCTCCACGACCGCGAGAAAATCCTCTCGTCTGAGATCCCGATAAGGATAAGCCTTCCGAACCATTTCAAAGAGCGCGTCCTCGCTCCACTCCTCACAGGCGACCTCAGCCACGATTTGCTGGGCCAAAATGTCCAGAGCGTTCCTCGGGATCTCCAAGGCCTCCAGCTCGTGGTTTTTCACTGCACACAAAAGGGCTGTGGCTTCCACCAGTTCATCCCGGGTGAGGGGAAAAATTCGCCCCTTGGGAACTCCTCCGAAGAAATGCCCCGATCGACCCACTCGCTGAAGGAACATGGTGATCGAGCGCGTCGTTCCAAGCTGACACACGAGGTCCACCAGCCCAACGTCAATTCCCAGTTCCAAGGACGCCGTCGCAACCAGGACTCTCAATTCCCCTGCCTTCAGCCGCTGTTCTGCTCTAAACCTCTGGTCCCGAGCCAAACTGCCGTGGTGAGCTGCGACCTGGTCCTCTCCCAACAGATCCGCCAGGTGCCGAGCCACTCGCTCAGACAGGCGCCGGGTATTCACAAACACAAGAGTGGACCGATGCTCTCCGATCAGGTCCGCCAGGCGCCGGTAGACTTCCTTCCAAACCTCGTTGGACATCACCGCTTCCAGCGGCGAATCGGGCAGTTCGATGTCCAGGTCCAGCAGCCGGAGATGGTCGGTGTCAACGATGGTGCATTGCGGCGCGCCATTGGGCTGACAGCCGGCGCTTCCTACCAGAAAGCGGGCTACCTCCTCAATCGGTTTTTGGGTCGCCGAGAGACCGATACGAACGAGCGGCTGTTGGACAAGCGCCTGCAGTCTTTCCAAAGACAATGCCAGATGGGCACCTCGTTTGTTTCCGACCACCGCGTGAATTTCATCGACGATCACCGTCCTGACCGTGCGCAGCATTCGGCGCCCACTGTCGCTGCTGAGCAGGATATAGAACGACTCAGGCGTGGTGACCACGATGTGCGGTGGTTTCTTGCCCATGGCCGTCCGTTCGGAGGCAGGAGTATCGCCCGTTCGGACCCAGCTGCGGATGGGGACCTCGCGCAACCCTTGACGACAGAGTTCCAGCTGGATGGCTTCGAGGGGGGCCTGGAGATTTCGCTGGATATCGTTACTGAGTGCCTTGAGGGGCGAAACGTAAAGGATCTGGGTCTCATCGGAAAGAACACCTTCTGCGGCCTGCCGCACCAGCTGGTCGATGGCCGACAAAAAAGCTGCCAGCGTTTTGCCCGACCCGGTGGGCGCGGCGATAAGGGTGTGCTTTCCCGACTGAATCGCCGGCCAGGCCAGTCTTTGCGGTTCAGTCGGAGCCGAAAACGTCCGCTCAAACCAGCCGAGCACGACAGGATGGAACCTCGTCAGAGTCATGGATCGAATTATAGAAGGCAAAAAAGGCAAGAAAAAGGCGAAAGGCAAGTTGAGAGGAAATTCCGGACTTCAAGACCGGTCTTGCCGGCTACAGCGATTCCTGGAAAAGCCGGGCCAGATCCTCTTCTGTCGCAAGTTTTGGAGAGAGTTTAGTAACGCGGTGCTGCGGAACGGTTCCCTTCACGAGCGCGGGGATGTCAGCAGAATCGTAGCCGAGCACTTTCAGTCCGGCCGGCACTTTGAGGCGGTTCATATACTCCCGTACTCTGTCCGCCAAGAGCTGCCCCGCACTTTCGGGCTTCGCCCTCGAAACGTCCGCCCCGAGGACCTGGGCCGCATGAAGGTGCCTATCGGGGCAGGCTTCAGCCGTAAAGCGGAAGACGGCGGGGGCACTGAGGATCACCGAAATCCCGTGGGGCACCATGGCGTGGTCCACGACATATCCGCGTGGTTTAAACTGACGGATCATTCCCGAGATGGGGTAGGACATCCCGTGGGGAAGATGCACCCCGGCGTTCCCAAAGCCAATCCCAGCATAGGAAGCAGCCAAGAGCATTTGAGACCTGGCTTCTTCGTCTGATGGGTCCTCTACCGCCCGCACCAGATAACGGGCGACAACGCGCAAGGCTTCCAACGCCCACACATCGCTGATCGGGTTCGATCCCTGGTAGGCTGGGCGGAGTACTGGATGATCGGGATACGGTCGTCGATTGAACGGTATGGCAGTGTAAGACTCGAGTGCGTGACTCAAAACGTCCAGTCCCGATGAGGCCGCCACGGCCGGTGGCTGGGTTCGGGTGTTCTCGGGATCCACCAATCCCAGTGTCGGCTTGAGCCTGCGATGAGCGATCCCTGTTTTAGCGTGTAGGCTCACCATGTCGAATATCGCCACCCCCGTCGTTTCGCTTCCCGTCCCTGCCGTCGTGGGAATGGCAAACAGCGGTTTGAGTGCTCCGGGAACTGGAAGTCCCTTCCCGATGGGAGGATTTACATAATCCAGAAAATCGGCAGGATAGGTACTGTACAGATTGGCGGCCTTGGCCGTATCAATGGTTGATCCCCCGCCCACCGCGACAAATGCGTCGAAGCTCCCCTGCCTGGCGAACGCAATGGCATCGAGAAAGGACTCATCCGTTGGCTCGACTCGCACTCGGTCGTAAAGTTCGAATCCAATATTCTGCTGCGAGAGAGACTCCTGCACCGTGGCGACCGGTGGCAAGGAGCGAAGATTGGGGTCGGTCACGATCAGCGCACGCTGAATCTTTCTTTCTGCCAGGTCTTGGCCCACTTCTCGAGTGACTCCCGGGCCGAAACGGATGGCGGAAGTGGCCATTTCAAAGCCGATTTCGTTGGGCATAATGTATCTTACTTCCTCCGAGGTCGACCCGTCTCTCAGAGCTGTGAAGCTCGACCATATAGTTGAGACAGGCGATCAGCGATGCAATCTCCCATGGCTGAGCAACTCATCGATCCTCCCAAGTCTCGTGTTCGCTTCAGGGGATCCGCCAGGGTCTCTTCGACCGCGTGCCGGATCAGATGTGCGGCGCTCCGGGTTTCAGGATGGTTCAACCATTCGAGCATCATAGCCACCGAGAGAATGGTGGCGATAGGATTTGCAGTGCCCTTCCCGGCAATGTCCGGTCCGGAGCCGTGAGCTGGCTGAAACACTGCGAACCGGTCTCCGATGTCGGCCGAAGGAGCCATGCCCATTCCGCCAACCAGTCCTGCGGCCAAATCGGAAAGGATATCGCCAAACATGTTTTCCGTAACGAGGACGTCGAAGGTGTGAGGTCGTTGCACAAGGTACAAGCTCAAGGCGTCCACGTAGATTTGTTCGGTCTTGACTTGAGGAAACTCGTGGCTGATCTGTTCGAAGATCTTTCGAAAATAGGCCATTGACGGAAGTACGTTGGCCTTATCCACGAGGGTCAAGCGGTTCTTTCGTCGTGTTGCCTCGCGAAAGGCCGCTCGAAACAGCCGCTCCGCGCCCAGCCTGGTGATCTGCAAAACGTCTGTGGCGACAGGACCGTCCATGGCGGGGCGCTTTAGACGTGACGAAAACAGTCCTTCGGTACTCTCGCGGACGATCAGGAAGTCAATATCCCCAGCGCCATAGTGCTTCAAGGGCGTATCATTGGCATGGTAAAGGCGCACCGGCCGAAGCCCGCAGTACAAATCGAGCCGCTCACGCAGGTCCAATTGCGGTGTCATCTCCACGCCGCTGGGCCAGCGCACCTCCGGCAATCCCATGGCTCCCAGCAAAATGGCATCGAACTCGAGGCACCGCTGAAACGTTTGCTCCGGAAATGGATCTCCGGACCGCAGGTACTCACCCGCGCCAACCGCAAGTTCCTCCAGCTCGAAACGGACTGAGGACATCCCTTCCTGCGCCAGTCGCAGGATCTTCACGCCCTCAGATACGACCTCCGGCCCAATTCCGTCCCCTGGCAAGAGAGCAACTCGGAAGACCCGGTGATGAGACCGATGGTCAGCAAGGTCAATCATAGAGATCTCAATCCTGAAGCGGTTCTTAAACTGCTGGTTTCACCACTCAGCCGGGTTGAGCCCGCGATAGAAATTGGAGAGGATCTCTCCTTTTCCGGGTTCGTTTCCCCACGCTACATTGTCTTCGACGCGCATGCCGCCCAGCCGTTTTCCATCGACCTGCCAATACAGGCCGGGTTCCAGGGAAGTTACATTTCCAGCCTGAAGGACATCGGAGGAGTTGGGTCCCAGAATCGGGAGCTCTTCATGATAGGCAAATCCTAGCCCATGACCCAGGAAATGAGTGATTCCGGCAGCGAAGCCGGCCTCCCGAAGGGCGGACCACGCCTCTTCGCACAGGGCCTCCCCGGTTGATTGACCGGGAACGTAAGCCGCAACCGCTCGCGTCTGGGCCTGGAGGAGCGCAGCATGCAGCTTCAGGTGGGTGTCAGTCGGCCCGCCGACAACAAGGGATCGGGTGATGTCCGCCCAATATCCATCTGCCTGGACTCCAAGCTCCAACATGACCATATCGCCGGTTCGAAGGACCCGGTCTGTCGCATGATTGGACATGGTGTCTGCGATGAAGGTTCGGTCAGCTCCAGAGGTGATCTGCGGTGGATCGCAGTAGGTGTAGCGTATCCCCTTCTGCCCAGCCATCTTCAGCACCGCGTAGTTGACTTCGGCGGCCAGCTCCAACTCGGTCAGCCCTGCCCGCGCATGCCCGTAAAAAGCACGAATGCCCGCTTCAGCGACGTGGTGCGTCCGCCTCAGTTGAGCGATCTCCCGAGCGGTTTTGATGGCTTTCAGCTCAGCCAGCAACGGACCGACATCGACGGCAGACTTAAAGATCTCGGGAAGACCCGCTTTCACCTCATCGTAGGTGAAAAACTCGGAGGGCAATTTAGTGGGGCCGTAATGGTGCATGTGCCCGTCGAAGCCAACCCTTTCGAGGTGGTATCGCTGCCGATAGCTCCGCAGGATCTCCATCATCGCTGAAACAGGCTCCACGCCGTTGAAGCCCCGGCACCAATCAAACGTGTCGATGCTGTCGGCCCAGCTTTCCTTGGACACGAACTCTTCACGCCACCAGGGGCTCAAGACCGCAACTTCCGCATCCGTCGTGACGAGCGCGGCCACGTGGGTGCTTCCGGGAAGCATTCCGGTGGTCATCAGGATGTTGTCTGGGTGCAACAGCAGCAGACCATCCAGTTGATGATGACGCAGTTCCCGCCGGATGCGGTCGATCCGTTCCTGGTCCTTGGGAATCATTTGGAGGTGTTCCTTTCGTTGTCGGTATGATGACCTGTCTGCCGAACGACACAGCCCTCGAGGAATGTCTTGAACGCGGGAAAGCGGTGCGAGCTTTTGACCCGGTCCGCTGCCATGTCACTGGGATAAGACGGTCCTCCGCTGCATCGGAAGAGGTCAAAGGTTGGCCGGAATCAGAAAGTAAAATGTCGTGCCCTTGCCTTTTTCAGAGTTCAGCCAAACCGATCCGCCGTAGGTCTCCAGAACCCTCTGAACGATTGTAAGACCGACTCCCGTGCCTTGAACGTTGCGCAGCTCCTGCAAGCGATAGAAGAGATCGAAAACGCGTTGGTGATACTTCCTATCGATCCCAATTCCGTTGTCTTGCACGTAAAACCGGTAACCCTGTTCGCAGTTCTCCGAGCCGATCACGACCTGGGCGTTCTCCTGGTAGGCTGAAAACTTGAGGGCATTACCGATCAGATTGCTGAAGATGTGCTTCAGACCGCTTCGATTGTATCGGATCTGCTGGACAACATTGCGATTCAGGATCCTCACCTTGGAATAGGTGGGCTGCTCCTTGAAATTGTCCAGAACCTCTTCCAGAACCTCATCGACGTTGATCGTCTCGATCTGGGTTTCGGCACGACCAATCCTGGAAACCGTCATCACATCGCTGATAAGCGTTTCCATATTGCCGATGTTTGCTACGATCCGGTTCAGGTAATGCTGTCCGTTCTCGGTTAACTGGTCTTTGCACTCCTCCTGGAGCAATCCGGCCATGCCGGAGAGCGCCACCAGCGGATTCCTCAAGTCGTGCGAAACAATGAACAACAACGACTCTAACTCCTTATTCTTATTGGCGATGAGCTCGCTCTGTTTTTTGGTTTCGGCCAGCAAGTTGGCGTTCTCCAAGGCGATGGCAGCCTGGCTGGCAATTCCCTCAATCAGAAATCGCTGGCTGTCCGAAAACCGATGACGTTTGCCCTGGCTGTCCAAAGTGACAACTCCAGTCAGTCTGCCTTTTGAAACCATCGGCGCCACAAACATGGAGCGCACATTGAACTGCGCTGCAAGCGCAGACCTAACTGCGCCCTTTTGGGCATCCTGTGCGATGATCAGACTTTTGCGTTCGTTCACCAGCTGGCGTAGCACTGCAGATTCCGAATACTTCAATCGCAGTTGCTTGAACTGCTGGATCTCCTCCTCTTTGGTGATCGAGATCCATGCCGGCTCGAACTGCATGTCCGATTCATTCCACTGAAAGAGTGCGCACCGATCCACCCCTGTCATCTTTAGGCACGTATCGCTGATGGCCTTACAGACTTGTTGAAACTCCCTCGCCGCACCCAGGGTGTGAGCCGCCTCTACCAGGGCCGCATAGAGATCGGCCTGCTCGGCTTTGCTGGACAGCACCCAGACCAAGGATCCCAATACCGCCGAAAGCGCGATTCCCAAGAGAAGCACGGCCAGGCTGAGGTAGTTGCCTTCCTGAGCGTAATCCTTGGGCCACAGCGTCAGCACCCAATTACGGTGGCGTACGGACACCTCTTTTCGAATGACAATTGGAAAGTGGCCGAGGTCAGGAATGCGTCCGGCAGTGGTCCCATAGATCAGGCGGTCTCCGTCGTAAACAGCACAGTCGTATTTCTGCTTGAGAATCGAATCGAAGATCAGGTTGAAGATCGTGTCGACCCTGAAAACCCCGAAAATCGATCCCTCGTATTTTTCCTTTCGGAACAACGGAATGATCGCAATGAATCCTTTTCCGCCCTGGGCCAGATCCAACGACGGAGTCACGGAGATCGTCCTCTGGGTAATGGCTTCCTTCAGCGCACCGTATCGCAAAGGCTGGGAGGAGACATCAAAATGCCCGGCATCGTCGTTTGTAACGAAGGGTTCAACCCACACGACCCGGTTGTTTGCGTCGCCATATTCAATGGCCTGAAACCCGGGTATCTGGCTGATGATCTCGCGGCAGAAGCTCAGGAATTCGTCATGACTGACGTGTTCGCTATTGAGCCAGAAGTTTCTAACCTGCAGGAGGATGGAGATCTTCTCGTCGACGAACGACTCGATGCCGTTTTTCAGCTGGTTGGCGCTGATTTCCGCGGACTGAGCTTGCTTCTGCTGGTCGCTCGAGCGGATGGTGTACCAGAGATAGAGGGTGAGCGTGAGAAATACCAGTAGAACTTCAAGGGAGAAGAGAAGTTTTTTGGTTCGCATGATTCACTCTAAAGAGGCAACCCCGAACCCTCCTCTTTCCGAGGACAACAGAAGGCGAACCTTCTGCTTGCCTGAAAACCTCGGGTGCGGAAGGATCGCTTTCCCGCGAAACCATATTTCGAAGAGAACATTCTCTTTCGCTTGACATACCATCCTCGAAGCCGTCGGGAACTATAGCAAAGCACCGGGATTATGGCAATTCCGGGCGGGTCCGGCAAATTGGCACCCAAGAGCCCTCGACAAAACGATGCGGTCTGACCAACCGACCGCAATCAACCTCCTTACCAGCGGGATCCCGATCTCGTGGCGAAAGAAATCAGACAGACCTCAAATCTTCCACAGTTCTTGTGGAAAACTCTGTGTAAAAAACGCCTCGACACGCAACAAGTGCATGGAAACATTGACGAAATACCACATTGCACATGAAATAGTCATCATCCTAAGTTATTGTAAAAACAAGCTTTGTATTCATCATTTCAATTTTTTGGAGATTTCTGTGCGACCGCCTCTCGAAACCCAGTCCAGGTCGAAGTTTTCCACAGGCACTCGCCCAAAAGCCCAGTCCAAAGGGACGTTCCAGAGGCGGAATTCTCCAATTCTGCGCCCCTCTGGGAATCTGAGGAGCGAGCGCCCGCCAACCCTTTTCAGGAGTGACTTCATGCGCTCTTGATCGATGGACAACCCGTTGTAGCGAGCTCCTGCTGAGCCTGCACAATCAAGAGTCAGCCTGAGCGGGTGCTCTCTTCGCCATCCTTTCGATATAGCGAGTCAGCTGGGGAGACAGGTTCCCGTTCTCAATGAGATCGCTCAGATCGGTGGCGGCCAGATGTGGAAGGAACTTTAGAGCGGCCGCCAGCGGAAGTCGCGGGTTGTGGAGAAGAGCCAGACGAACAGATCGGCGACAGGACCACCTCGAGTGGCTGGCGACCTTCAGAATCAATCTTGCAGGGGCGTTGGACTTGTTGACAACCTGAAGGAGAATGTCCTCGGTCAATTGTGGGTTGCCCAGACCGGCATCGAGGACTGCTTCATTTTCGCATGCCAGAACCTGGCACAAAATCCGAGCAGGGGCTCGACGAGCCAGTGCGATTCTCTCGCCCACAGTCAGCTTGGGCAACCGAGTCAGGACCGATTCCTCGGCGGCCCTCTTTACCTCCGTCGATAGAGCCGGAAGTAATGAGAGGGTCACCAGGTCAAACAGATATACGAACTTCAAAAGCCGCAACGAAACGGCCGCCGGGGTCCTGGGGTTTCGAAGAAACGCCAGGATCAAGGGATAGTTCTCCCGGACACAGGGAAGATCTGCGATCCCTTCGATGATGGATCCGGGCAAGTCTTTACGCTGAAGCAGCGCCGCAGCGTCTGCTGAGGAGAAAGCCGGATTGCGCAGTAAGGATCTTAGGACCTCGACATGGGCGGAATGCCAATAGCGTGAAAGCTCACTGGAGGGACATTCAGCTGCTCGCCGTATCTCTTCGCGCAGGTCCACAACACTCATCTTGTTAGAGAAAGGATTTGTTATTCGATTGAGGCCCGCGACTCTGCAGCTGGATCTGCTATCGCGGAGAAACTCGACCCGTCGCCATTTTGGACGGATCGAAAAACTGTCGTGCGGCGTCCCTCAAGCGCTCCTGATCCACACCGCTAAAGCGCCTGGCCCAGTCCTCGATTTCTTCGACGGGATATCCCAGCAGCAATCGACGTCCAAACTCGACTGCCTGCTGGGAGCGCCGTTGCCTTCGAATGCGCTCCAAGCCGCCGGATAGCTTCACGGCCTCATCCAAAAGTTCTTTCGGCACAAACGCGCCCCTCAACTGGGCAAACTGCTCTTTGAGCTCGTCGATTAAAGACCGTTCCTCCTCGGGCCTTGCTTCCAAGTTGACTTCGAAGAGCCCACCCAGTATGCGAGCATCAAATCGAGCCATCGGCTCAAAGGCTATCCCCTCCCGTTGTCGAAAAGCCCGATCCAGCATGCCGCCTCGGCCGGACATCAAGTTCGCGATCACAGTGAGCACGTCACTGCCGTCGTCTGTGGCCGAGGGTCCCCAAAAACCAATTGCCAAAGAGGTTTCGTTCCTTTCGCGTATCGCCTGCTTGGATCGCAGTTCGGTAGGCTTGGGCAAGGTGGTCGCTTGACCGAAATCCACCATTTCGCGACGGGAACTGCTGAAATCCTTGGCCACGTAGGGCACGACTCCACTTCCTTCGGTATCGCCCGATACCACCACAACCGGAATGTTGCTTTTGACGAATCGCTCGTGCCAGCTCATCACCTCCTCGCTGGTCAAGCCTGCGAGACTCTCCTTCGTGCCGTGGGAGGGAAGCCCGTAAGGATGGTGGCCGAAAGCCGCCGCCCGCAACAACTGCTGGGCAAGGAGCAAGCCATGGTCTGCAAATTCTGCCGATTCGGCCAAGAGAAATTCCTTTTGCTTCTCGATTTCGTCCGCTTCAAATCTCGGGCTGTTGATTAATTCGAAGAAGATTGGAATGGCTTTGTCGAAACTCTCTGCGAGTCCGCTCAGCACGAACGCCACAAAATCGGGTTCAACCTGCACCTGAGCATAGACACCCAGCTCCTCCATCTGGGCGAACAGCTCTCCGCTCGAGCCCATGCGCGATCCACTCAGGCAGGATCTCGCCATCAATTCAGTGATGCCCTGGTTCTTCTCCGTTTCAAAGGGGCGCCCTCCTGGAAAGAGCACTGCCAGCGAAGTGAGCGGAAGGGCGTGGCTCTCCTGCACCAGAACGTCCGGTCCCCGCAGGATGGAGTATTTCTTCAACGGGAATTTGACGGCACCCATGCTGAGTTCAGAACTCAGCTGCGTACTACCTGACCGGGGAGTCTTGTCTTCTTCTTTG
Organism: Acidobacteriota bacterium; assembly: GCA_040753175.1. Classification (GTDB taxonomy): domain Bacteria; phylum Acidobacteriota; class Terriglobia; order Versatilivoradales; family Versatilivoraceae; genus JBFMEW01. The sequence goes on from JBFMEW010000037.1 coordinate 66,151, forward strand.
GGCGCCTTGGGTTCCTTGGAAACACGGCCCTCCTCAAGGGTCTTAGGCAGCTCCAACTCCAAAAAACGCTGGTACTCCGAAGGGGACACGATCCGTTGAGGGGCCTTCCTGGGAAGGTACTCCAACACGCTGCAATGAGCTGGGAGATAGTACTGGCGCACGACGTCAACGACCTGTTCGCGAGTGACGGCCCGGATGCGTTCTACGGCATTCTTCCACTCGCTGAATTTCGTCAGATCATCATATCGAGCCAGCTGAAAGGCAAGGGTACTGAGGCTTTCCTGATCGGCATAGTAATCTCGCTCCAAAAGCTTCCGGGCACGGAGCAGGTCTTGGTCGGAGAATTCTTCCCGCTTGATGCGTTCCAGTTCGCCGAACACTCCCAGTTCAGCCTCGTTCAGCTTGGCAAAGTCACAGGACAGAGACAGTACCCAATAGCCCTCCCCTTTCAAAGAATGCAGCGTCGAATTCAGAGAAGAGAGCGATCCCTTAGTCTCCCTCAGCTTGCTTTGAAGCAACGATGCCCGGCCCTTGGTCAGCATGGCATCCAGGACGCGGAAGGCGTACCAATCCTTTGAAAACACGGCTGGCGCCGGCATGCCTATCTGGACGATGACATGATTGAGATCACCACGCATTTCCCGATATCGCATTTGTGGCGGGTCGGCCAGCGCCGTGGGCTTCCAGGAGACCGGTTCCGAAGCGGGTATATCGCCGTATCTTTTGACGACCTCCTCCAACACGGAGCGCCGATCAAGGTCTCCGGAGACCGTGACAATGACATTTCCCGGCCGATACCAGCGCTTACGGTAATCCGCTAATTGCTCAAGAGTGATTGCCTGCAGCGTTGCTTCCGAACCTCGCCACCGTCGTCCTAACGGGCTTCCCTCGAAGGTCAGGCGGAACAAGTTCTCCAGGGAGTAGGCTTCGGGGAGATCTTCCACGCGGCGGTCCTCTGCCACGATCCTTGGTATCTCTCTATTGACGGCATCCTCCGACAGCCTTGGGTTTCGGAGCGCATCGGATTGAAGATCCAAGGCGGCACGAAACTCCCCGGCGGGCACCAGCAGGTAGTGGAACGTGCTGTCTGGGTCGGTGCGGGAGCGAAGTACTCCTCCCAGAGCGCGAGTCTCCTTCGCGATCTGGCCAGCCCCCCGTTTCTCCGTCTCCGTGAACATCAGCCGTTCCAGCAGGTGAGTGATGCCCACAAGATCATCCGGCTCCGCCAGGTAGCCCACCTTAACGTACGTCCCGACACACACGAGAGGCAGATCCTTTCGCTCATAGACAATGACCGTCAGCCCGTTCTTTAGGACCACCTTCGTGTACTCGTTCAGATCTTCGCGGGCGATGAACGGCCCGATGATTCGTACCGGCTGAGGTTCAGCGGATTGGCCTGTGGACTGGGAAGCCCCTCCCAGCGGATCGCCTTCAACCCGCTGGGCGATGGCTCCCGACCAAAGCAGCATGAGAAGAAAGAAGGTATGAGCTACCTTTCGCAACGTCTGCATGAGCGATCCTGTCCAAATCCGACAAGCTCAGACCGACTTCGCACTTCCAGTGGGCAAGGGCTTTCCCTGGCGGCTGCGGCCTGCCTTGTTGTTCCACCAAACCCAAAACCAAACAACACCAAACGCACCACCTCCGAAATCGAGGAGGCTGTCGGCTAGCACTCCGTTGCGACCGGGAATCCGCATCTGCAACTGCTCATCCAACAGGCCGCAGATCCCTACCAGAATCAGGCTCCAGAGGATCCAGTCGTTCTTTCCAGCCGCTTCTCCCACCAGAGCCCTGGCCCACAACCAGCCTAAAACGGAATACTCCGCCCAGTGTCCTAGTTTGCGAAGCAGATAGTGCAGAAATTCGTGCGTGGCTGGGGAGATCCCAGGCACTAGCCAGCCAAGCAGAGATCGAAAGACCGGGGTGGTGTTCTTCACCGCGAAGGGTTCAGTTGAAAACGAAAACACCAGCATCATCCACAGAACCGGTAATACCCACAGCTTGAGTCGATTGCGCATAAGACAGCGTTTTCTTTATCCAAAGTCAATGTCTGCGGCCACGGGGCTGCAGCCGCGCGGGGTGGCAACCCATCGGCCGGGTCAGGCCAAGTCGAAACTTCCGAGCACCCCGTCTTCACCTGGCTTGCGCGCGGGCCATCCAGTGATCGAGAACGACCCAATATTATTGGCACCCAGCCGCCGCTACCCTTCGGGCGCGGAGCCCTCCTGCCGCACATAGGACCCTGATCGGCCGCCGCGCTTCTCAAGGAGGCAAATATCGTTGATGACCATGCTCTTATCCACTGCTTTGCACATATCGTAGATCGTCAAAGCCGCTGCCGCGACTGCAGTCAGGGCCTCCATTTCCACTCCTGTCTTCCCGTCCGCGGTGGCCGAGGCTTCCACTGCGATTCCATTCGAGTGAAGTTGACACTGGACATCCAGATGCGTCAATCCCAGCGGATGGCAAAGCGGGATGATTTGAGCCGTGTTTTTGCCCGCCAGAATTCCTGCAACCCTGGCCACTTCCAATGGGTTACCCTTAGCCATCCGTTGCTGCCGGATCAGATCGAGGGTCTCAGCCGAGGCCTGTACAAACCCGCGGGCACGCGCGAAGCGGGTTGTCACGGGCTTATCGGAGACATCCACCATGCGGATTCTGCCCTCCTCATCCAGATGGGAAAAATGACTCATTTCATTCCTCTCCCTTCCTCAAACAAGAGTTCGTCGAACAGAAGCGCCTGGACGCTTGCGCCGGCAGGAAGCCAAGAGACCTCCTCCGGCACCAGCAGAAGTGCATTGGCCCCCGACAAACCGAAAATATCGGCCGATCCTCTCCACTCAACAGGTCGAATGTGGATCGAACTGGACGATGCAACGGCCTGGGCAGGCAGAAAGGCGGTCCGGCCGGATTTCTCGTGAACTTCAGCTTCGAGCCGAGCTGGAACCAGCGGAAGGACCTCATTCCTCAAACCCTGAGCTGCTTTGAGGACCGATCGGCAAAAGAGTTCGAAAGTTACGAAACTCGACACGGGGTTTCCTGGTAATCCGAACACGGCTTGTTTCCCATGGGAGGCAAAAACCACGGGTTTGCCCGGGCGCATTGCCACCGAATCGAAATGGATGTGCGCCCCCAACTCCGAAAGAACACCTTCTACCAGGTCATACTTCCCCATGGACACCCCGCCGCTGACTAGGAGAAGATCACACTCAAGTCCTGCCGCGATCTTGCGTCGCAGATCTTCGACGTCATCTCGGGCACTCTCTAGGATCCGCGGATTCCCACCCGCTCTCGCCACTTGTCCATAGAGAGAGTGGGAGTTGCTATTTCGGATCTGTCCCGGCTGCGGGACCTGTTGAATTGGCACCAACTCGTCTCCTGTGGACAAGATAGCCACATCGGGCTTACGGTAGACTTGCACTGAGATGCGTCCCACTGCCGCCAAGACTGCGAGATCGCAGGTCTGAATCCTCTTCCCAAGATCCAGTACAACCTCTCCCGCTGTCCGTTCAGAGCCGCGCCGAGCAACGTTGTCACCGCTTCGCACCGGCTTTCCCACGCGCAGGTCCTCGCCTTCCCGAAGCGTGTGCTCGACCATCACCACGGCGTCAAATCCGGTCGGAACCGGCGCACCGGTCATGATCTGGACGGCTGTGCCCGCCTTGACCTCGAATTCTTTGATTTCACCGGCTTTGACTTCTCCCACGCAATGCAGCTGACGCGAGGGGTCCTCTAAATCGGCACTGACGATCGCATACCCATCCCTCATGGCCCGATCGAAGGGAGGCTGATCCTGATCCAGGAGCACGCGTTCCGCCAAGACTCGACCCAAGGCGTCGACCAGCGAAACCCTTTCGCTCGGCGGTGGATTGCTAAGTTGCGTTCGGCAAAAGCCGAGAACTAGGTCAAGAGCTTGGCTGACTGTCAGGGTTGATGGGCTCACGGAGAATTCCGGGTTGGATCGCGGGTTGGGCTTTCCCGCCCTCATTCACACTTCATCATTCATTACACCTGATTTATGATACACACGGTCCGCTGGGTTTAGAAGTCACTTTATCCCTCTGGAAAGGCTATAGACAGCGATGAACAAGGAAAAGGAACGCATTTTGATCGTTGATGATGAGCCATCGGCCCGGACGGGACTGGCCGACTTGATTTCCGGATGGAACTACAAGACCGAATCGGCTGAGAACGGAGACAAGGCACTTTCGCTGGTTCCCCACTTTGAGCCGGCGGTGGTGATCACCGACCTGGTCATGCCCGTAATGGACGGGATGTCTCTTCTGAAGCAGCTCAAAGAGAACTACCCGGAGGTAGACGTCATTCTGCTGACGGCCCAGGCCAGTATTGATACGGCGGTGGAAGCCATCAAAGTGGGGGCCTACGACTATCTTGAAAAACCGATTGACCACGCCCGTCTGCGAATTCTCTTGGAGAAATGTCTGGAGCGGAAGCAGACTCTCAAGGAGGTTCAAATCCTCAAGAGCCAGCTCAAGCATTATGGGTCGTTTGGCGAGCTCGTCGGCGTCTCCCGACAAATGCAGGAAGTCTACAAACTCATTGAACTGGTGGCCCCCAGCACCGCATCGGTGTTGATCACCGGTGAAAGCGGCACCGGTAAGGAACTGGTGGCCAGAACCATCCACCAGCTCAGCCAACGCAAAGAGGGCCCCTTCATCGCCATCAACTGTTCAGCCATTCCTGAAACGCTGATGGAGAGCGAGATCTTCGGGCACGAAAAAGGGGCTTTCACCGGAGCTCTCGAACGACGACTGGGATGCTTTGAGCTGGCAAATGGGGGGACGATTTTTCTGGATGAAATCGCCGAGATGCCTGTCGGAACTCAGAGCAAGCTCCTTCGCGTGATCGAAGAGCGCAAGTTTCGGCGCTTGGGCAGCAAGAATGAGATTGATGTCGATGTTCGGATTGTGGCCGCGACCAACAAGCAACCTCTCAAAGCGGTCGAGGAGGGTGAACTGCGAAACGATCTCTACTATCGACTAAACGTCTTCGCAATTCACCTTCCTCCACTCCGAGAACGGTTTGACGATATTCCCGTCCTGACTGAAGCCCTGATTCGCCAGCTAAACTCCAAGCACGGCAAGCAAGTCAAGGGTGCCTCCAGTCGGTTGCTGAAGACATTTGCCAACCATTCCTGGCCCGGAAATGTGCGGGAACTGCGCAACGTGCTGGAAAGGGCCGTAATCGTTTGCGACAAGGACTATCTTGAGGATCATCACCTGCCGCCACTTGAACCGCGTGAGCTGCCTGAAATCGGAAACGCTGTGGCGCTGCCGGTGGGTACCACGATTGCTGAAGCCGAAAAGCGCTTGATTTACAAAACCCTGGAGTTCACGGACAACAACAAGACCCGTACCGCTGAAATCCTGGGCATCAGCCTGAAGACTCTCCACAACAAGCTCAACCTTTATGACGCTGAGGCTAAAAACTAGGCTGACGTTGGTCACGACGCTCCTGGTTCTGGTGGTGCTCACCTCGGTATCGCTTTATTGGATGGTCAATGTCACCAGGCAGCTGATTCAAACCACCTATGACAAGGGTGATTTGATCACCAAGCAGATCTATGATCAGGTTCGGCAAGCGCTGGCTTCGGTGCGCATGGTCTCTTCGGACTCGGGAGAGACACCGACGCTGTCGACCATTATTCAGGAAGCCCTCACCGAAGACCCGGGCCTGTCGTCACTGTTTGAGTCCACGACGGGCTACTCGACTACCATCCTCTATCTGGCCGTCACCGATCCAACTGGGGTGGCCTTGGCCCATTCAGACGCTTCACAGGTGGGCTTGAAACTGACACGGCTCGAAGACTTGACCCTTCTGCGGGATGCCGGACCGTTGAGGCAATTTCAGATCTTGTACGGCCCGCCCAAGAACTACGAAGTGACGTTTCCGATGGTCGATGCGTCCAACAACCTCTTCGGGACCGTCCGGGTGGCTATCAATACGGCCTTCCTGCAGCACGAGCTAAACCAGTTCTTCCAGCAGAATCTCTGGATTGCCGCAATCGTTCTTTTGGCCGCTACCTTGCTTTCGGCGGTGTTTTCCCATTTGCTGCTATCGCCCCTCACGTTTATTTCAGCCGGGATTGAACGGCTGATCCGTGGCGAGTTCGACAAGCCCATCCGTATGGACCGGCGCGATGAATTCGGGCTTGTCTCCCTTAAGCTCAATGAGATCGGGCAGCAGCTCGAGGTGAATCGCGAACAGATCGATGCTCTCAAAGGTAACATCGGGCAAATTGTGAGGTCTCTGGAGGAGAAGCTGGTCTTCATCAATCAGGATCGAGTCATCATCCTGATGAGTCCTTCTGCGGCTGCGCTCCTGGGCACGACTGTCGAATCGGCCCTCGGACGTTCTCTTCACGACGCGTTGAGTTCAGGCCACCCGTTGCTTGAACTTGTGGAAACCGCGTTCGGAGTAGGCCAAAGCATCAACAAGGCTAACCTCCTGCTTCCCAAATCTGAAAAACCGATCGCCGTCAAGATCAGCCTGCTCGAAGAGAACCAGCAGCGCATGGGGGCTCTCCTGATTTTGCACGATCCGGAAGCGGTGGCCCGCATCGAGAATCAGTTGGAGTATGCCACCAAGCTCTCAGCGCTTAACAAACTCACGTCGGGAGTGGCCCACGAAGTGAAGAACCCCTTAAACTCGATCGTTATCCACTTGGAGTTGTTACGGACCCGGATTGACCGATCGGCTCCCGAAGCGCAGAAAAGCCTAAGCGTGATCACGCAGGAAATCAAACGGCTGGACCGAGTAGTCCGCAATTTCCTCAATTTCTCGAGGCCCGTCGAAATCAAGCTCCAGGAAGCTGATCTGCCGTCTCTCATTCAGGAGGTTTTGGCTCTGGCCGAAACGGAGGCCCGCCAGCGGCAAGTGACGTTTTCGTTTCAAGCCCAGGACTCTCTACCCCTGGTTAAAGTCGACCCCGATCTGGTCAAGCAGAGTCTTCTGAATATCGTTCTAAACGGGTGTCAGGCCATGCCCAATGGAGGCGAGCTGAAGATTGAGAGCCGCGTTGAAAACGGTTGGATGCAGGTCAGCGTTCAGGATTCTGGGATAGGGATTCCCCCCGAGAACCGCGAAAAGATCTTTAACCTGTACTATACTACCAAGGAAAACGGCAACGGTATTGGCCTGTCAACGGTTTTTAAGGTCATGCAGTTGCACAACGGAGAAGTCCAACTTGATTCCGCGGTCGGCAAGGGTTCCACCTTCGTTTTGAAGTTCCCTGTTCAGTAGACCCTTCCAATTCTTCTTCGGCGTGAGCCGGGTTCTTGGATTGTGATGAAGAAGATATCACTACTGCTGCTGCCCCTGATTGTGTTGTCGAGCTGCAAAAGGGATAAGCCCATCGCTCGAGTACCGGTCAGCAGTATACCTTCCAACAGCAGCTATGAGCCCGCTCCCGAGATTGAGAATCAGGCAACTTCTGCACCCACAATGGGCGTGGAGATTCTGCCGGAGCCATCGGCGCCCCCGACCGTTGTTCAGCCGGAGTTGCCGGTACCTGTGCCCCAGCCTGTTTCCCCGCCTCGCAAGACTCGCGCCGGCGCCGACGGCCGACGCGAGGTCCGGACAAATCCATCGCCTCCTGTGCCGGCCCGGTCTGACCCGCCCCCGGTTCCTCCCGCCATCCAGCTGGCTCCCCAGATCAGCGAGAGCGAAAAAGTCTCCTTGACCCAGCGAATCCGGGACCAGCTGAGCTCCGCCCGCTTGCTGATCCGCGGCGTCAAGGAATCAGACCTGAATCAGGATCAGAAAACGAACCTGATTGCGATTCAGGATTTCATCAAGAAGGCTGAAGATGCAATATCCCGTGGCGAGTTCTACCAAAGCCTGGTGCTGGCTCAGAAAGCCAACACTTTGGCCACGAGCATGCCGCGGACGCCGTAATGCCATTAGCCTCAATTTTCCCCGAGCGTCTCTTTGAT
>JBFMEW010000038.1:0-70670 GCA_040753175.1 Acidobacteriota bacterium
GGCTCAATCAAGGTGACCCGCGCAGAGCCTACACTTTGCTAGGAAGCGGATCCGGCGAAAGATGACCGATGCAGCCGGAGCGATGAGAGAGAGAGATAGCGGTGCTGATGGACCGGATGGGCTCGGTTCGCATGCGCACGAACTTCGCCACTGCCAGTTCGGACATCATTCTGCAGAGCGCACGGGTCTATCCCTTCGGTGAAGAGCTCAGCCCGGCCACGGCCAACGACCGCGACAAGTTCGCCACCTACCACCGCGACAACTCCACCGGCTTGGATTACGCCATGAACCGCTACTACGGCAGCACGCTGGGAAGGTTTACGACAGCGGATCCGTTTGGAGGAAGCGCGAGGTTAGGGAATCCTGCGAGCTGGAATCGGTATGCGTATTCCTGGAACGATCCAATCAACAACAATGATAGGGATGGATTGCTGCCAGCCATGGTTTTTATTGATGGATCTCTTGCTCCTTGGATTTCACCTGGCGCAGAGCAAGGAGGAAGCTCATTCGGTCAATGGTTCTTGACCTTCTTGTTCCCACCGGCTGAATAACTGGCTCGCGGTAGACCTCACCGGAAGACCACCGCAGAGATCGCTGAGGAACGGTTAGAACAGGTTAAGCTTGACATCGAAGATGCCACAAAAGAGGGAGGTGTTTTCACAGCGGAGATGCTGGACTGTATCTCTGGAATCGAGACTGGCAGAACTTGGAATCCAAACATCACCTCCCGGAATGGAAGAGTAGGGCTTTTTCAGTTCGACGAGTCAAACTGGAAGGCATCTGGCACCGAGATTCCGTGGAACAATGGGGCCTCAGGCCGTGATCCAAAAACGAGTGCCAGCGTTGCTATCGGACTCCTTTATAGGAAACTTGGCTATGATGGAGTACAGAACCCAACCGAACAGGCTATTGAGAGGGCCATCGACAGTTTTGGAGAAGGCGACGGGCGTTAACGGCAAAGCGGTCATCGATTGCGCAAGACAACTCAAGTCCGGAAATTTCAAAGCGGCTTATGGTACCTTGTACCAATATGCCACATGGGTGGCAAGAGGGCGCCAATGAAAAAGCCCCGCGCCAAAGTTGCTGCGATACTGTTATTGCTCTTCAGCGCTTTGCCAGGCCAGGCCCAGCGGCCAACTCGGCAAGTCACTCTGTGCGAGGAGGTTGTTGGGCTGTTTGTGCCACGTTTTATGTTCAAGGTCCCGGCCAAAACCCTTGCTAGGATAGAAATTCGCATGTGTGGCCCTGGAGTCAGTGAAACGCTCCAACTCGTGGCGTGGGAGAGAAACAGTAACGATCCGTCTCTCATCATAGATACAACAGACTTTACACTGGTCCGATCGTTCATGGGAGGCAATGTGTTTGTGGCAGAGACTACGGGTGGACCGAGGTATCGACTATTTGTCATTGTCTACCGCTCTGGGAAGCCTGACTTGGCATTGCGGCGAGTTTCAACGGATCGATGTGAACTCTCAGTCGATTCGAAGGCCATTCATCTGCGGGTCACTGACTCCAGGTACAACAAGGAGGAGAAGTTTACCTTCAAGACTGATGATTGATGCCGCAGTCAACCGTTTCTCTAGGCGCCAGACAAGGGAAAAGCGTCTCGCTGCTACACAACGGGCGGGTGTGTGTGTGAACTTGTCACCGAAATCAGGATAGTCTTCCCAGTCCAGCTTCGTGACATCGTGCTTTCCGTGCCCAATGTGATAGCTAATCTGCCTTTGAATGCACTGATTGTCATGGTCAACCTAGGTCTCCCCAGTTTTTGCCGACTCAAGATTCCTCACCTCCGTTCACGCACACCTTCACCTCTAGCAACACCACCTCAAGAGCTGACCCAATATGGAACATAGCCGGTGAAGCGGAGATGGGCCACGCTCTTCTACGGGCAGCGAGTGCTGGACTGAGAGTGGACTTCCTCGAGCTGTGGTGGTATCTGTCCGATGTGTGCAGCGTTGGCACCCGCTAGGCTATGATGTCTTGAACCGGGTGGTGAGCGTGACGGGTGCTTCGGTCAACGAGCAGTATGGGTACGACCCTGTCAATCGGAGAATGTGGCGACCCCTGCCCGCCGGGGCGTTCGAAATCACTTTCCACGGCATAGCGGGCGAGCGGCTGGGGACCTGGAAGCTGTTGAGTGGCCAGCTGACCAACCTGAGCACGAACCTTTACTTTGCCGGCAAGCTGATCCGCCAGAAGCAGATCAATGCTAACGGAGGCGTGGAGGATGCGGCGGTGGTGACGGACCGGATGGCCAGAGGGCGGGTGCGACGCGGCCTGCGCGCTTACGCATGGGTTTAGGCGTCAACCGTCGCGAAGCGACTCGGGATCTTCCCGTGGCTTTCCCGGCCTTGAAAGGCCGGGCTAGGATCAAGGGTCGCTACGCGACCTCTGGGGTCGGCCTGCAAATCCATGCCTTCGTGCCGGCAGGAGTCTGCCTGCTGACTTGCGGAAGATGCTTGTGACGGCCCTTCAGGCCTTGGGGTTTCGGTGCGTTGGGCAACCCAGCCCGATGGGCTGGGCTGAGGAATAACGGCCCGTTGGGCCTCAGACTAGCCTTCTCATACCATCTACCGCTGATCCGGCAGGCATGGAAGACTCGATTTGTGTCAGGTTGCGGGATTCCTGCGCTGTCGAAGTCCAATTAGATCGATCTTATCAACAGATCAGAACGAACTGAGGGGCAGGAGGTCGATGAATGAAAACCAAGGCCAGCCCTTGCGGGCGTTTCTGAGTGCAGGAGGCACCTTAGGCTGGTCAGCAGCCAAGGTGCCGGTGATCAGAAACCACCAATGGAGGCACCCCTCATAGAACACCGTACTTGTTATACACCTCCCGCAGCGTTTTTCCGTTCAGGAGTTCTTTTCGCGACAGGCTTTCACGCGCCACCTTGTCTTGGGCCCGAACCAGCACCTCGGGCTCGACTTCCCGGGGTACAACAACCACTCCGTCGAAGTCGGCAAAGACCAAGTCCCCAGGCTTGACCAGCACTTCACCGCAGCGGACCGGGACGTCGTAGGCCGCCATGTAACCGCGCCCTTTGGAGTCCAAAGGACGGATGCCGGCATAAAAAACCGGAAAGCCGCTCTCGACGATTCTCACGCAGTCTCTGATCTGGCTGTCGCACACACAGCCGACGGCGCCGTTGCGGAGGGCGACAGTGGTCATCAGTTCTCCCCAAGGAGCATTGGACCCCGAATAGTCCGTTGAGTGAACGACGACGTCGCCCGGCTTGAGAGAATCCATCAGTTCAATCTCAAGGCCGTAGGGGTCTTCCTCAACCACATAGTCGGTCTCCATCCAGCGCGCGGTGCGGGCCCTGCCCACGAAGCCGCATTTCTTGGGATCGGGCAGCAGAGGCCTCAGACGCTGGTGCATGGCTTGGTTCCGAAGTCCCATCTCGTCCAGGATGTCGCAGACGGCGGCGGTGTAGAGTTTCGTTTGCACAAAGTCGAAGATTTCACTATCTGATGCAAAGCCAATACTCGGTTCCCTTAGGGTATCCAAGGTCCTACCTCCTGAAGTCAAGTTGGCGTCGATGCAGGCCGGACGCCTTTTTCAAACCAGTTCTTCCGCTTTCGCGGGACGAATCCAAATCCACGGACGGGAGGGGGCCCCGCCCGCACGGTGCTCTAACACTCAATATTGCACGACGATCCGATACTGACCTGCCGTGGGTTCTTTGATACGCACCCACTCCTTTTCCACATCGAAGTCCTTCCAGTCGGAATCGTTCACGGTGACGGAACGGATCGGTCGCTCCTCTGGGTGGCGCAACCGAACCAAGAGAGACTTCGGACGGCTGCGCTGCGGCATCTGAACCGTCGCCAAAATTCTGCCCGAAGCAGCCTGGCTTTCGAGCGTGGCAGAAAGCGTCCCATAATAAGTGGGAGCCCGCTCGATCTCAATCTTCTGTCCATTCTCCAGCCACTTCCGCGGTGTTGCCTGGGCCAGTAGCAAGGCCCCATCGTCACCTTCCTGAATCAGCATCTGACGATAGAGTTCAAACCAAGCCCCGTCTGTACTGGGAGGACCGAAGTACTGTCCATGCGTCCAGCGGTGCTCCACGGGTTCCAGCGTAGAATGACTGAAAGCGCTGGCCATGTAGCTGTAGAAGCCACGAATCGCGGCCTTGGGATTATCGCGATGAAGATAGGCGGTCGACTGGGGGTTGTACACCGGTTCGTTGGCGATACCCCAGCCATTCAGATAGAGATTGTCCTCGTGATCGTTCAGCACAAAATCGGCCAGGTTGGATTTCGGGTCCAAGGCCTTGAGCCGGAGAAGGTGCATGGCACCGGTATCGGTGTCGGTCACATACCACTGGTCGAGAATGCGCCTGGGTGTCAAAGCCTCGCAGGGAACGTATGGAACCCAGGTGTGGTCTCGGAGTTGAACCAGCGTGGACCGCCGCGCGGCGTCGCCAAAGGCCCGGGCCGTGGCCTGGCGGACCGATTCCGCCATCCGCAGGCATTCGTCGGCTCGGGGATGGTTGATGCGTTTCAGAACCTGCCCGAACAAATCCAAGCCGGCATAAAGATAGGCTTGATTGAAAGCCCACACGCCGTCACCGGTACCGTCGTTCAGCGGACCATCAACCAACCCGCTGGAAGGGCCGGCGCGCCGGGAAGCCGCCCGGATTTGTGCCAGGCACCAGTCCATGGCCTTGAGCGAAGAGGGCAGCAATCGATCCAGCAGTTCGCGATCTCCGGAAAGCAGGAAGTTCTTGGCCACGGAGTACAGCATGCCGGGAGTATAGACGACCCAATTGGCATATCCGTTGATATGGCCTGTGGCCTCCTGGTTGTTTCGATACATGACCAGCAATTCTTCAGCTGAGACGGAGTGATAGCCCCTCAGATCGTAAAGCATGTAGTCAACGTAGACAGCTTGGTTGATGGGCCAGGGGGTTCCTGTTTGACTGTAGGCAAAATTGGAGTAAGGCAAATCGATCTGAACCTCGGGCGATTCGCCCCCATGTCGGCGTGGCAATCGGAGGGCATGCCACAAGGTGGCTCGATACAGGTCGTTCACAACCTTTTCAGGAACTCTGAACTGGGCTCCGTGCGCCACATAATCCGACCAGAATCGGACCGTCTCGCTCCTCGCCTTGGAGTAGTCCAGCGAAACCAGCTTGTCGAGATCCTTGGCTTCCACCGCCGGCGACGGCAACTTAACCACGAACTCACTCGAACCCCGAGAGGCCAATTCCAGGAAGAGCGTGGCGTTCAAGCGTTTTTGTTCCCGCTGGTAATCCTTCACGCCGCTCCATTTCAGGGGGGTCGAACCGGCCTGGATGCTCAGAACCGTCTGCTCGTTGCCCGCGATCCGAAAACAATGACTTCCAGCTCGTTCCTCGACCAGGAAGTTCGAGTCCAGATAGGTGGACAGCACGCGGCGGTGCACCAGAGAAACGGGCACGCTGCGAGCCCGGCTTTCCAGGTTGGTCAACCTCACCTTCTGGAGGAGAAGCATGGCAATATTGCCCCGCCTCTCGCTGGGTGGACCATCGAGTGGATAGGCGAATTGTTCCAGTTCGTACCGAAGCCCGTCGCGTTCGAAGACGGTCGTGATGATCGGGAGTCCATCCTGGAGCGATTGGCTTTTCCAACTGCTCTCCACTCCCTTATTCAGATCGCCGAATTCGAACCAGAACCGAAAGCGGTCCGGATTTCCGTAGTCATTCCAGACCCCGCCGGCACGGTCCACGCCGAACTTAGGTATGGCGCTGTCCCAGGTCAGTCCCACGATGTGACCCGGTTCCGGCGCGCGCGGGTGACGATAGCCAGGATGACCCATATCTTCCCAGCGCGCCGTGTACTGCTCGTAACTTGCCTCAGGTTCTTTCTGAATCTGGTCGAGGACCCGCTTCCCCTTCCACGATGCCAACTCCTTGAGATGGTCTTCAAAGGGAAGCAGCTCCTTCCCAGTTGCCAAATACAGATCCAGCGACGGGATCCACATCGCAGGGTTTCGGAGCAGCTGAGACACCGCGACCGAAAATCCCTCTGTGCCTTCGGCGTTGGTCTGGATCGTGAGTTTCGGGCTGGCCGGCGTGAAGGCCGCATCTTCGCTCAAGCGGCGTGACGTATCCGAATCGCTCTGGGCGATGAGATCGGCCCAAATCACATGCAGATCCTGGATCATGGCCTCCGGGCCCTTGGGAAAGGACAACAGAAACTCAATGCCGTCCACATCGCCCGCTCCCGCTGACGTTTGCCAGGCACCCTCTTTTGCACTCTCGCCCGACTCGGTTTGGTAGCCGGTGATTTGGGAGGTCTCAAGGGTCTTGTTGTCGGAGAGGATCTTCACGTAGAAGCTCTTCTTGACCGGGGACTGATGACCCCAGGAGAGCCGAACTTTGAGCTGGGTGGATTCCTGTGCCGGCGCAACCCTCCCACCCAGTAGTGCAAACACCATAGCGGATATGAAACAGAAGACTCTCTGCGACATCCGTATTTCCTCCTTCAGAAAGCCGAACAACGGCGGACCTGGTCCATCTATCTCATCAACTTCTGAATTCGAGCCCGGTCGCCCCGCACCGATTCCGCGCGGTCCAGGATTTCCTGCGGCGTGAACCAGAAGCGTTTCATCTGGCCCTGGCTGTGAAGCTTTGTCTGATCGTTGTAATGCTTCGACGCGGGATCTTCCGACTGTCCGTAGGGGAGCAGCGTCCAGATTTCCTTCGGCTCGCCTTCCATCACCACCATCAAGTGACCCCAACCGTCGTTGCAGTGAATCCGTCCATTGTCCTGTTCCGGACCGTAATCCGGATGGAGTACTCCGTACAGGCTGTTACCGTCCATGGCGAAGCTCTCGCCACGCAGGACCACGTTGATTTGTCCCCAGGGTACTTCGACGTTTCCAAAGAGTGTCTCGATTCGATTCAAACCAGCGCGCAAAGCAGTCAGGGCCATGGCCTGCTCCTCGGCCGAGTCGAGATCGATCTGCCTTCGTTCCAGGGAACGAAACCGCGAGAACTTCGCCGCAGAAAAATGTTCCTGGTAAGACTTTCCCCAGAAATGAAGGATGGTATAAGCGACGGAGTCGATGCTCGACCGGCGATCCCAGGCCAAGAGGCGATGGACAGCCTCACGGACCCGGCTCTCCACAGGCTGCCTGGCGTTCGTCAGGGCTCGCTTCAGGAGGGGAACGATCACGTCCGCAGGAACCACGTAGGTGTCAACCGCCAGGCTCTTGATCTCTTCCAGCGTGAACTTCCGATCCCGGCCCAACACATCGAAAAGCCTCTCAGCCCGCGTGTTCAAGACCTCTTCCCCAGCATCGGCTTTGGGCGGTGACTGCAAGTAGTAGGGAACCGGATCGAGCGGTTTCAAGCCAGAGTTCCTGGTGGCGACCCAGGGCGGATTGTTGCAGTTCTGCAGAAAGCCCGACGCCGGGTTCAGGAGCTGGGGGTGACTCTCCAGTGGCAGGTAGTCTCCCCATTCGGTTTCTTTGACCCAACCTGGAACAGGCTTTCTCCAATCGTATCCGTCTGTACGCCGCGCCACGGCGCCGTTGTGAATCCAGTAGATGTTCTGGGCATCCGAGTACAAGAAGTTCCACCTCGGTATCGGATACCGGCGCAGGACGTTTTGAAAGTCCTCCAGGTTCCTGGCTGTCATCAGGCGGAACATGCCGGCGGAGTAGTCAACGCCTTCGAAGTTAGGCAATCTGACGGCATAGGCCCGATTTCGCTGACGGTCAAATTTGACGATCGGCCCGTGATGGGTGAAGTACAGAGATAACGTCAGCGATTCGACTCCAGCCGGGCCTTTGATCTTAAACGTCTCCTGCTCAACGCGGACATCTCTCCAGCCCCCTTCGTAGGCGTATTGAAGCCAATTCTCCGGGTTGAGTTTCTCCTCGTAGACATCCGCAATGTTCGGACTGTTATAGGTGGCCGACCAGGTGATCTTGTCGTTGAAGCCGTCCAGAAAGAATGGACTGCCAAACCAGCTGATTCCCCCGGCATTGAGCCGTCCCGGAGTCACCAGATGCGCTTCGTAGTTCTGAAATCGGTTGGCCCAGGGCATATGCGTGTGTTCCACGTGGATGATTCTGCCTGTGGCCGATTTCGAAGGGGCAATGGCGAAATGATTGGACCCCAGATTCGGAAACGAGTAGGGCTTGTCCGACAACTTGGAGAGCGCATCATGAATGCTGTAGAAACGAAAGTAGTGACTTCGTTCCAGGGCCTCGATGTCCTCGGCGGTGACCCGATCGATCCAGTCAGGGATTTGCGCGCGATTTTGAGTGATGTACGAGTTGATCCCGCGCGCGAAGGCGTCGAGAATGCCATAGACATCAGGGTCGATGGCCCGCCTTCTTTCTATAACGCCCTTCCACGTGCGCAGCAGCCGTTGCAGGAAGTCGCCATCCCAGCGATATTCATAAGGAATGAACTGCAGGTAGCCTTCTCCCAATGCCTCAAAGCCGAGGACCTCCGTCCGCCGTCCCTGAGCGTCGCGGTACTGCAACATCATTCGCTCCAGGTGGTCCTCAGCCTGGGCGTAGCCATATCCGTAGAACGTAGCCTCGAGCGTGTCACCCACAATGTGCGGGACTCCGTACTCGTCGCGATAGATCGTGACCTGCTGGGCCAGTGAATCCTGGCTGTCAGCCGCAACCGATGCAGAGTCGAGCAGGAGACCGAATCCCCACAACAAGGTCAGGACAGTGGTCCGACCACAGAGCCATTTCTTTTGCGAATTAAGACTCATTGGAACTCGACTTGAAACTCCGTTCGGCCACTCACCGGCAGCTCGAACGAATCCGTGCTGAACCCCTCGACCTTCTTGCCGTTGAGAGTCAGGGCCTTGATGCCGGTCAATCCGGGGGGCCGAAGCCACAGGACCACGTTCTTCGGTGCGCGATCGAACGCCGGCTCAAACCACCCGGCGATCCGTTTCTGCGATAACTGCGAGCGCACCTGGAGACTGACCTTGCCAAAGAAAGTCGGTATCTTCGTCAGCTCGATCCTCTTCCCGTCCTCCAGCCAATGGGAAGGCGACAGCTTTAGCACATCGAGAGTTCCGGTGGGTTGTCCGTTCTGATCCAGGGCTTCGTTGAGAACCATCTTGCGCAGCAGCTGAAGCGCCATCCCGGCTCCGGCACTCAAGGGTTCGGCTCCCAGGGCCGCCTCGAAGTCCTCATGCATCCAGCCCCGGCCGTAAAGATCCCAATCCCAAACGGTCCGCCTGAAGGCTTCCCGCCAAGTCTCGTTGTCGGTTCTGAGCGGAAAGACTCCTGCAACCTCCGGACTGGTAAAGCTGTCACGAGAATTGCCGTGGGCCAGGACCGAGTAAACCGTTGCCAGGAACCTTCGACGGTCGGCCCGGTCGTAGAGTTGAAGGGGGTAGGCAAAGCCGTAGATGTGGTCCACGCCGCGATAGAACCGTGCCAGACCTGCCAACAGCCCGCCACGCTGCTCCATGAAATCGGTGATCCAGCGGGAATAGGTGCTGTCGGCGGGAAAGACGCCGGTCTCGAGCATCAACGGCGCGAACAGAATCCAGTAGTTGCCAAGTGGATCGCCGGGGATGAAAGAATAAGCAGACTCGACTTTCCGGTAGCCCTCCTCACCGGGTGTCCCGATGTCCAAGGCCATCGGCACGAACGGCGGTTTGACCTCTCTGTTGGCAAACTTGCCGACCACGCGTTCGATGGTCTCGCGATAACGCGCGGCATCGTCTGCAAACTTCCTGGACGATTGCGACTCGCCCAATTCAGCCAGGAGATACGCCGCGTCCTGAAGTCCTCTCCAGCAGGTGGCATTGGAGTAAATGCTGTAGGCCGGCGTGTGGACGTCTCCTCCATAAGCGTGCCGGGGAAGCAAGCCGGCGAATTCGGAGTCGCTGCCGGAGTTGAGATGCCGCGCCTGGAAGATCCATTCCGCGCAACTGAGAAGGCGAGACTGGACCTGCCTGAGCCAGTCGCGATCGCGGGTCAGGCGGTACACCTGGGTCGCATACATTAGGGCCAGGCCGTTGCGGTATTGGTGGTGGTAGTTGGAAGGGTCGGTTAGTTCCGGAGAAAGCATGATGGCGGCCGCTCGTTTCGCCATGTCGCCGTGGCCGAATTGCGCCAGCGCGGTCACGGGCCATCCTTCCTCCACGCCGAAGTAATCCTCGTACCAATAGGCGCCGTACTTCAGTTTGTCGCCGTCCTGAAGAATGATCAGGCTCTGGGCCAAAAGGTTCTTCCACAGGTCATTGAGCGGAGGCTCCGGCAGATCGATCGCAGCCTTGGACTCCAGGGTTGCATTCCAGTACTGACGGAAACGGTCGCGGCCTTGCTGGACGTCCCATTGGCGCAGGCTGTCGTCGTCGCGCACAGGCTGATTGACTGAGGGAAGAAGGAAATGCAATTCCCGGGATTCCCGGGGGCCCAACCTGATTCGGTAGGAAAGCGCGTGTTCCAGCGCTGTTCCTTTGCGTTCGAACGGCTTCAGTGCGTAGAGAATGACCTCGCCGGACTCGTTGCGAATCGTCTGTCGGTCTGCTTCAAACCGGTAGCCGGTTGGCAGGGGTTCAAAATTCATGGGGCTGGCAGACGGCCCACGCGCGCGACGTCCCTCAACCGCGCTCAGCCGGCGGCCCAGAATGAGCTCAAACTCGCTGTTCGTAGTTTCATTGCCCGTATTGACCAGTCGGGCCGTCACCACCTGCGCATAAAGGGAATCGGTGGGAGCCGTTGTGAACACTTCCACTTCGTATTTCGTGTGATCCCGCTGGTGGCGGGTGACCACGGACGGAAGGAACCCGTCCAGGTAGGACCGACTGGTACGATCCGGATCCGACCCAAACAGTTCTCCGTCGGCTGCAAAAGTCAGCCAGCGGTCGATCCAGGGTTCTCTCTTCGGGGAGCTGCCCTTGGCACCGTGATTCCAGCGTCCCTGGTCTCCGTTTTCCGTTTCAACAATCGTCCCGTTCCAGTGGACCAGGCACTCCACCGCATCTCCAGGACGCCCAATCACTGCGGTCTGCATATCGAGCGGCAGGAGCAGGGAAGCCACTCCGGCGTAGTCGGGTTCTTCGCCGGAACGCATCAGCCGTTCCATCAGCATGTCGCGTCCGGCGGAATAGACTCGGTTGAAATAATCCCGTGCCGAGGTCGCACGAAACTCGACTGGGACGGAGGGTTTGACCCCAACGAGCCGCAAGCGCTGAGTTGCAATCGGCAGAAACCTGGCCGTGACCCAGGTGGATGGCGTCCCCGGCTGGTCCAGGCGACTGAGAGCAAGGTCTCTCCACCGGTAACCGTCCCACCACTGGATCGCGCCGGATAGGTCAGGCAAGGCAAGGCGAAGGTCGCTGAGGATCTTGGGGCGACTCCACTCAAAAATAGTTCCTTGCTCATCCTGGGACCTTTTGCCGCCCTGGACCGGTAAGGCCCAGTTTGCTTCTCGCCCAGGTAGGTGGGCTTCAGCTGACTGATTGAGGACGAGTACATCTGCCGGCCGATCGGGCTCCCTCGGGGCATCATAAGCTTCGATCTCCGCAATCACGTACCGCTGCTCGAAGCGAACCGGTGACACCGTCCTTGTCAGGACGACGCGAAGGCCCTCGGCCTCCACCGGCGCAAATCGGTAATCCCAGGTGACCAGCCCAAACTTCTGGTAATGCGCAAACTCCCGCTCGCGGCCGTAATCGACCACAAGTCGCGACGGTACCCGCTCCCATTTCTTGTCTCGGCTGATTTCCAGGGATTGGTCATCAGGCAGCGCTTCGTAGGCGTTTCCGTTGAGGCTGAGGTAGGTGATCCGGAAGCCACTCAAACGGCGCTTCGAACTCCATTCCCATCCGATCCCGATTTCCTCGTCACGCGATTGCGGTACCACAACCTGATAGGTCTTCGGGTCCCGGTCGTGAACGGCCGCATCCAGTCTCTCGGATTTTCCGGACTTCCAAAGGCTGACGGTCCCATCCTGCGCCGCCGCAGGTCTCTCGGATAGGGTGAAGAAGAGTGTGATTGCGAGCAGGGCCACACCCACTCCTACCAGAGCCCGAATGGGTTGTGAGAATGATTGCTGCATGGTGCTACCACCAGTTGCGAAGGCAGTTTCTTCTGGAGGCACCCGTTACAGGCACCGTCCACAGTGGGGTTTTCAGCTAGCCAACGTTGGGCGACAGCAAAAAGCCGGACGTGCAATCCGGCACTAGGACACACTTAGAAGCACGATGGCCAGCGTTCCCAAGGCGCAGCCGCAAACGCCATACAACCCCAGTCGTTCACGAAACAGCAGGACTCCCCCTGTAATCACAACAAACAGACTTCCTCCATTGGAAATGGGGAAGGCGATGTTCCCGGGAATGGAGTAATGGCCCAGGGCATAAGCCAACGAGGCTGTGCCGGATAAGCTGCACACGGCCATCAACGATCCGATAAAGATCTCGTTCCTTGTGGGCCAGACCTTTTGAGCGGCAAGCCACGCCGCCATAAAAAGGAAGCCGCCCAAGTAAAAGTAAAGGAGGTACTGGTTCACATGGGTTTCGGTAAGCCCCATTCCGGCCAAGATGCGGAGTCCGAACACGCCGCAACCGTTAAAGAGAAATGCAATCAGCATCAGTGCCAACCACATGGGCTAAGCCTCCTCCTGAGTTGGAACTGACGCAGCCTGGGCTGCCAGGCGATCCCGAGCCGCCTCCAGGCGCCGCAAGTCCTCCAATCGATCGCGCCACACCAACACGATCGCAATCACAATGAGAGTGAGGATCCCGACCTTCTTCAGGCTGACCGGCTCGTGATAGATGACAATCGAGCCGACAGTGGGAATGGCGGCCGAGAGGTTGATGATGAGCCAGCTGGTGGCAATCTTTCCGTGCTTGAGACCTTCCTGGAAAGCCCACAGAGCACAGAGCGCAATCGCTCCGCAAATCAAGGCCGTATAGAGCGCCCGAGCCGGTATGGCGTATCCTCTCCCAATCAGCACAAACAGGTTCATTCCCACGAACGCGGAGAACATCAGCATGGCCGACAGCGGCTGAGGACGGCATCGCCTTCGTTCAGCCCATTTGTGGCAGATTCCCAGTACTCCATAGCTGAAGAGGCTCCAAAAGACGAGAAAGTAACCCAAGTTTCTTCTCCCTGTTTGGCTTCAAATTAAGGGTGGTACCAACCCTGGGCCGTATCTGTTCCCGCCGCGATGGGTAACCAGTTCAGCCACAAGCACTCGAAGGCGATTGCGTGGATCAGCTCGCTGAAGGAAGCTTCGCCGCAGCCCCACGCCCCTTGGTTCCTTTCCAGATCGCAAGCATCATTTGGTCCATGAGGCGAAGGCGGCTACAGCTCAAGGTAGCGAGCTAAGTTGGTTGGCGTCAAGGACATTTTCGATATTGTCCACGATGGTGGACACAAAGAGATCCCAGCGAAGATCCGGATAGCTGATCTCAAGAAGACTTGTCGGAGAGTTTCGAGAAACAGGCTGCTGGTCAAGCCTATCTTCTTCAAAAATCGTAACCTGACTGGAGGATAAGGCCGCCTCTGCGCAGCCCTTACAACCCCCTGATTGGCTCTTGCCATTACTACGGACAAAGCCGCCTGGAGCGTTCCAGGTTGGTTGATTCTGATCAAGTGTTCGAAATACTGGACGAATGAGACAAGCCCGGGGTGATCGTGATCTAGCGCAACTGAGCGGTTAGCTTGGCGCGCCTCTGAACCTCCTTAACCGCTTCGGCGGTGGAAAGAGTGGGATCGATGTCTTTGGGGCGCTTGCCGGTTCCTTCGAAAATGTCCGTCACGTTCCATTTGGAGTAGAGCTTGGGGGGCAGGGAAGGGTCCGTCTTGGAGTACAGGCGTTCCGGGATCCTGGTCCATTCGGAGGTTCGGGCCAGGTCTGCCCGGGAGTAATAGATGTGAAGAGTGCGTCTTTCGCGGGAATGAGCCTTGAGCTTGCCGCCGTGGAGACACCGGGCATGAAAGAGTACGGCAGTGCCCGCAGGCCCCGTCACGTCCACTTCGCTGCCCGCCACCACTTCATCCGGTCTCATGTCCACCAGGCGATTGTGGGTTGCGGGGATGATACTGAAACAGTGGTCTTGCTCCGTGACGTCTGTCAGGTAATAAATCAGCGAAATCGCCTGGATTTCCAGGCGTCGCGCGTAGTCCCGGGTCAGGTCTCGATGCCAACCCTTGATGTCCTCGACCCGTGAGGTGGGATAGCGGATCATCATCGAGAATTCCTCGAAACTGATCCCTGGGCCGATGAGCGCCTCCAGTACCTTCAGCGTCAGCGGATTCTCGATGGACACATCGAATTCTGAAGTATGGGGAAGAACATCGGCCGTCTGCACCAAAGACTCGTCGAAGCGAACCCATTCATCCGGATGCTCCACGAGATAATGATTCAGCGCTCGATTCAAACCTTCCACTTGAGCTGGACTGAGTGCGTTCGGAAGGACTACAAACCCGCGCTCCTCGAATTCTCGTGTCAATTGCGGAAGATTCAATGCTGTGTTCGCCATGAGACAACTCCTTCCTATTCCTTGAAGGCCGGCACAGTAATCGAGTCCCCACAGGCTGCTGTTGGAGTGAAAATCCAAGCGCTTCCCCGAACGGGTTCGGCCAACGGTTAACCATCAGGAACTCAGGTGAGGCAGTAGTAGCCCTGCCAATGATTGGTCGTCAAGCGGATTGTCCACCTCGTCCAACATGCTGGAAAGGAAATGCAGGTGATGTGCAACTTCGCCGGTTGAAAGCCGTTTTCACGCCAACTTTTCCGCCGTCACGCCTCCCGCTTTTGTTATCGTATGGCCAGCTTGATTGCAGCAAGAACTTCCAGACAGTGCGGTCACGGTCGGGTTGCCTCGTCCGCAGAACTCGTACCCGCGAAAAAACGAAGGTTTGCCACCCTGAACTGCCTCAGCCTTTCCGTTCGACCTCCGTGTTTCCTGTCGGTGACTCTGCCTTAACGGAGTCGCGTTGGGCCGAACACCAGCACGTGCTGAGAGCCTGAAGGGATGTGCTACGATAGGAAATCCAGTGACAAGGAGAGACCGACATGTTCCAGAAACGACATTACTGGCTGGTGGGGGTGTTGGCGTTGCTGGCAGGGCCGTTTTCTTCCACCGCTGAGGAGCCGCAGTCCTCGGTACGGTTCGTGGACGTTCTCCAGGATTCCGGCATTCGCTTTCAGCACCACTTCTTCCGAAGCGAGCAGGGCGAGAACTATCGGATGAACCAGTATGATCACGGTTCGGGAGTCCTGGTGGCCGACGTCAACGGCGACGGGCTGTTCGATATCTATCTCCTGGATTTTCTCGGTCCGAATGCCCTGTATCTCAACAAAGGCGGCTTCAAATTCGAAGACATAGCCGGAAAAGCGGGGGTGGATCTGCCGCAGGATGTTTCCGTGGGGGGCAGTTTCGGCGACTACGACAACGACGGTGATCCCGACCTTTACGTGACCACTTACTATACCGGCAACCACCTATTTCGGAACCGTGGCGACGGGACGTTCGAAGATGTGTCGGAGAAGGCGGGCGTGGCTCATACCGGTCACTCCAGCGCCGCGGTGTGGTTCGACTACGATCTCGACGGGGATCTGGACTTGTACGTCACCAACATCGGGGCCTTCACCACCGCCGAAACCAGTCCTGATGCGCCTTACGCACGCAAGGGCATCAACCTTCCCTTGAACTTCATCGTGGGAAATCCGGAGGCCGACCACGGCGGGGAAGCGGACATCCTCTATCGCAACAACGGCGATGGAACGTTCACCGACGTCACCGCTGCTTCCGGGATTGTGTCCAAGGAGTGGAACGGCGACGTCACCGTGGGCGACTACGACCTGGATGGTTATCCCGATCTCTATACTTCCAACATGTTTGGTGAAAACAACCTGTTTCACAACAACGGGGATGGAACCTTTTCCAACGTCACCCGCAAGGTTTTGGGACGAACCTCCTGGGGGGCCATGGGGGCTTTGTTTTTCGATGCCACGAATGACGGGTATCCGGAACTCTACGTGGTGGACATGCACTCGGACATGTGGACCCACCACGATCCCACCGGAGTCGTCGATCCGGCGGTCAAATACGACACTCCGCGTGGGAAGACGGCTCGGAACTGGAAACTGGTCAAGAAACCCGAGGAGACGCAGGCCCGGAACGTGTTGTTTGGAAACACCTACTTTGTGAATCAGAGAGGGGAGCGATTTGAAGAGCGCTCCGAATCGGCGGGGCTGGAAAACTTCTGGCCCTGGGGCACCACGGCCGAGGACTTCGACAGCGACGGTTGGGTGGATGTCTTCGTGGCGGGGGGAATGGGTTATCCGTTCACCTACTGGCCCAACCTGCTCATGATGAACACGGGAAAAGGGCTCCGCTTCAGCGACCGGGCGGAGGCCGCGGGCATGGAGCCGCCGGCTCGCGGAAAGTACATTGAGGGTTTGGTGATCAAGGGGCAAGCCTGCTCCAGAAGCTCCCGGAGCGCGGCGGCCGCCGACTTCGACGGGGACGGCGACATGGATTTGATCACCAACAACTTCAACCACGAGCCCTATCTGTACCGCAACGACAGCCCCCGGCGCCACTATCTTCAGGTTCGGCTTCGCGGCAAGACAGCCAATCGCGATGGCTTTGGAGCCCGCGTCAAGGTTGTCTCAGGAGACCTGGTGCAGTTTCGCGAGGCCCATTCATCCGGCGGCTACCTCACCCAAAGCAGCCCGGTGCTGCATTTCGGTTTGGGGCAACAAATCCGAGTGGACCGGGTGGAAGTGACGTGGCCCGGACAGAAGAAAGTCCAGGTGAAGTTGAACCCCAGGATCGACACCCTGCTGACCATCGAGCAGGAATAAGCTCGACCGAGAACAACGTTCCTGTGAGTGCCGCTTTCTATCAAACCCTTCTTTCGACTGTCGTCGCATTCTGCTCCGCGGCATTCCTGGCCGTTTTGAGCCTGCCACTAGACTTTGTGGGGGCCGCGCCTCAGTCCGCTGACTCAGGCGCGCCAGCCGGTGGGAGGCTACAGATGCTCGCCAATCCTCCCCTGCCTGAAGGTTACGTGGGCCAGGAAGCCTGTGGGTTCTGCCACGCGGAGATCTATCAAAGTTTCCAGGAAATTGGCATGGGGCGGTCCTGGGCCAGTCCCTCTCAAGCTCCGCTGATCGAAGACTACTCAGCCCGCAACACTTTCTTTCACGAGAAGTCCGGCTTCCACTACACCATGGTGCAGAGGGATGGGAGGTTCTATCAGCGGCGTCACCTGTTGGACGCGAAGGGACGAGCGGTGCAGGTCCATGAGGAAGAGGTGCATTACGTCGTGGGATCGGGCAATCACGCCCGGTCCTATCTCACGCACCATCCAAACGGGGTCATCACCCAGCTGCCGGTGACGTGGTACTCCCAGGAGAAGAGATGGGGCATGTCCCCGGGTTACGACGTCAAGGACCACGTCGATTTCACACGGGCCATCCCCCAAGGGTGCGTTTTTTGCCATACTGCCTATCCCCGCTCCCGCGTCGATCAAGCTTCCGACATCAACTACTTCCCCTTTGCCATCCCTCCGGGTATCGGATGTGAACGCTGTCACGGCCCCGGGGCAAAGCACGTCAGGCTGGCCCGCCAGGGTGAGCCCGAAGAGAAATTGAGATCAGCCATCTATAATCCCGGCCGTGATACGAAGGAGGCCCAGAGGGAGGTCTGTTACCAATGTCACATGGAGGTGAGCATCGGTAGCGTGGGGACCCGCGTGCTGCGAGCCGGTCGGGATATCTACTCCTTCCGGCCCGGAGAACCGTTTTCCGATTACGCCGTTCAATTCTCGACGAAGAGACTCGGAGAGGCCGGGATTGAGGTGGTTCAGCATGCCGATCTGATGGAGGCTTCCGCCTGCTTTCGGGGCAGCCAGGGGCAGATGACCTGTACCAGCTGTCACGACCCACACCGGAAGGTGCGGGTCGCTGAGGCTGCTTCGTACTACCGGGAGCGGTGCGTGGCCTGCCATCCTGCTTCGGGCTTGTCAAAACACACCCCCTCGCAAAGAACCGGCGATTGCGTGTCCTGTCACATGCCGCGCGCGGCTCCGACCAACGCCAGTCACACCGTGTTCACCAACCATCGAGTGGGGATTTATCCCACGCGAGGCTCTGCGACCACCCGGTCTCTGACCCAGGAAACCGTCCCGGAGCTCGAGTTCCGCATTCCGAAATCGCTCCAGCCACCCGACAATTTGTTCTTCCTGGGAGCTGCCTATCTGGACGCCCCGATCGAAGAACTGGCTCAAAAACCCGATTTGGCGAGGCGGGGCATCGAATGCCTGCTGCAGTATCAGGCGGCCCGACGAAAGGAAACGGCGGGCCCGGTTGATCTGGGTCGATCGGAGTGGTTGCTGGGAAAAGGATATCAAGCCGTGAACGATGTTCAGAGCGCGATCCAACACTACCAAAGCTCCCTGGCTCTCGAAGATCGGCAGTTGCCGGCACTGTACAACCTGGCGATCCTGGCTGCCGGACAGGGAGACTTCGAAGGTTCCGAAAAGTACTTCTCAAGGTTGCTGGAGCGCTTCCCGGATCACGTACCATCCCGGCACGGTTTGGGAGCGTTAGCCGAGGGAGTGGGGCGCCATGCCGAGGCGATTCGGCATTTCGAGGAGGTACTGAAACTCTTCCCTGGGGCCGTGTCGTCCCGCTATCGGCTGGCCCAGATCTATTTGCGTCAGCAGAAGCTCGAGAAAGGGGAAGCTGAGCTGGAAGCCTGCCTGGCGTTGGATCCACGCTATTTGCCGGCTCTGGTGGACCTCGGAAATCTACGGGCGGCGGCCCAGCGCTTTGCCGAGGCCAGGTGGTACTTCGAAAGAGCACTGCAACTCGATGCCTCCCGAGAGGAGATTTATAACGCGGCCTCCGTGGCCGCTGATCAATCCGGAGACGGCTCCGCCGCCTTGCGATTTCTGGAGCAGGCAGTCTCCAGGGGCGTGGCGGGGGAGACCACCTACGTGAATCTGGGAAACCTCTCAGCCCGCCGAGGTGACTTCGCGCGGGCCTTGAACTATTTCGAGGAGGCCAGAAAACGAAATCCACGGAATGTTCGAACCCTCTTCGGACTGGCTATTTGTCACCTCAAGACCTCGAAGGTGGAACAGGGGAGAAGCCTCTTGGAGCAAATCCTGAAGCTGGAACCTCATCATGCAGAGGCCAAGCAAGTTTTAGATCAGTTGCCCAAGCCTTAGCCTGACAAGGCCCGCGGGCGCGTCCGTTGCTGCAATGGGGCCGACCATTCCCCAGGAGACCATGTGAAATCAACTTCCGGTCAATGGAACCACCTGAGTTTCGGCCTGGTCCTCATCGTGTCAATCGCCCTTGGCCTCGCGAGAGGTTCTGCATGGTCGGGCTCTCAGGCATCCTCAGCATCCGCGGCTCTGAATGTCGGACCAGGACTGCGCTTTTCCGATGTTGCTGCGCGCGCGGGTCTCGATTTCAAACACGTGAGCGGTAGCGCGGAAAAAAAGTATCTGCCGGAGACGTTCAGTGGTGGAGTGGCCTGGATTGATTTTGATGGGGATGGATGGCCGGATCTGTACCTGGTAAACGGCGGCCGTTGGGAGGAACTGCTCGCCGGACGCAGAACCGTCTCCAACGCTCTGTATCGCAACAACCGAAATGGGACCTTTGCCAACGTCACCAAGCAGGCCGGAGTTGGGGGGAAGTATTGGGGGATGGGTGCCACGGTGGGCGATTATGACAATGACGGCTGGCCAGATCTTTACGTCTGCAACTACGGTCCGAACCTGTTGTACCGCAACAATGGTGATGGCACGTTCAGCGACGTCACCACCGCAGCCGGCGTGGGAGACGCGAGATGGAGTTCCAGCGCAGCCTTCGCCGATTACGATGGAGACGGCAATTTGGATCTGTACGTGACCAACTACGTGGACTTCAATGAAAAGAATCCGCCCGCGCCGGACTGCCAGTACCGCGGCATCCAGGTTCACTGCGGTCCGAAAGGTCTGATACCCGCCGGCGACACGCTTTATCGAAACAACGGCGACGGTACTTTCACGGATGTGACTCGCGGTGCCGGAATGTCCGTTTTGCCGGCCTACGGATTGGGAGTGATCTGGGGAGACTACGATAACGACGGCGACCCGGATGTGTACGTAGCCAATGACTCGGTTGCCAACTTCCTGTTTCAGAATCAAGGCGACGGAACGTTCAAGGAGATTGGGGGCCTGGCCGGATTAGCCTACAACGATGACGGCCAACCCCAGGCGGGAATGGGCGTGACGATGGGCGATTTCGATCACGACGGGAACTTCGATTTCTTTGTCACCAACTTCTCTGACGACTACAACACGCTCTATCGAAACTTGGGGAAGGGGGTCTTCCGAGATGTCAGCTACGCTTCGAAGGTGGCTTTTCCCAGTTGGCGCCTGCTCGGATGGGGAACAGGCTTCCTCGATTTCGACCACGACGGCTGGGAAGACCTCTTTGTTTCCAACGGCCATGTCTACCCCCAGGTGGATCGTTACCCGATCGAAATGACGTTTACTCAGCCCAAGCTGTTGTATCGAAACCAGGGAAACGGAAGGTTTGAAGATGTGACGGCCCAAGTGGATGGCGCGCTAACCGAGCGTTGGAGTGGGCGTGGGGCGGCATTTGCCGACTTCGACAACGACGGTGACCTGGATATTGCGGTGAACAACATGGACTCCTCCCCGTCGTTATTGGCCAATGAAGGGGGTAACAATGCCGGGCATTGGATCATTTTGTCTCTCGAGGGGACCCATGCAAACCGAAGTGCCGTTGGAACTCGGGTAACAGTTGAGACACCGGGCAACACTCAAATCCAGGAGCTTCACAGTGGCTCCAGCTACCAGGCCTGCCACGATCTCCGATTGCATTTTGGTTTGGGAGAAAACACAGTCGTCAAGGAGCTGCGGGTTCGCTGGCCGGGCGGCGAGGTACAAAAGTTCGGCAACGTTTCAGTGAACCGCGGGTATGCACTTAAGCAAGGCGAAACGCTTCGGACGGTGGAGCGCTGAACGGGCTGCAACCATGCCGCGGTCAGACCAGTTGGGCCACCGGTTCGCCGGTATGGTCATCCTCTGAATTGGCAATCTTTACGGGCCGGCCAATGGGATGCATATACTCGGTGTGCCAGTCGATCCCCAGAGCTTTGTAAAGGGTGGCGAACAGATCGCCGATTGTCACTTTTCTCCCGTCGGCCAGATACGCACCGCGTTCGTCACTGGCCCCCACCACCTGACCTCCACGAATTCCCCCTCCGCCGAGAACCAGGGAAAAGCAGTGAGACCAGTGATCGCGCCCGCCGTCGGGGTTGTGGTGGGGAGTTCGTCCAAATTCCCCCATGGCTAAGACGAGGGTGGATTCCAACAGGCCGCGCTGCTCCAAGTCGTCGAGCAAAGCCGAGAGGGCCTGGTCAAGGAAAGGAACCAGCTGATCGCGATGCCGCCGATCGTTGTCACCGTGCGTATCCCAGGCGTTGAACTTATAACCGGCCGCCGTGACGAACCGGCTCCCTGCCTCCACCAACCGGCGGGCAAGCAGAACGCTTTGTCCAAACCCGCTGCGCCCGTAGGCTTCTCTGATCTTGTCGGGCTCCTTGCCGAGGTCGAAAGCATCGCGCACAGCGGGAGACAACAGCATGCTGCGCGCCTGCTGGGTGAAGATGTCGCTCTCGGACTGCTCCGCCACCGTCGCCTTCCTCCGATAGGTCTGATCCACGATCTTGAGGAAGGACCGCCGGTCCTCCAGCCGCTCCAGAGTCATGGACTTGGGTAGCCGCAAGTCCGGCAGTTGAAAGTCCTCCGAACTGGGATCAGGAACAACCAGAGGGTCGTACTCGGGGCCGAGGAAGGCAGATTTGAAGTATTCCTCGTACTGCCGCTGGGTCTCCCACTGCGGGGCCAGGACGTGAGAAGGGATTTCATTGCGGGGCCCCAGCTCCTTGGTGATGATCGAACCAAGGCTCGGAAACTCCATGGCCGGGTTCGGACGGTGTCCCGTCAGCGCGTAGTAGCTGGCTTGAGGGTGGTTGTTTTCTTCGGTGTACATCGTCCGAATAATGGCGAGCTTGTCCATCCGTTTGGCTACCTGAGGCAGCAACTCGGAGATCTGGATTCCAGGAACGTTGGTTGAAATGGGACGAAAAGGGCTGCTGGACTTCGGGTCCCAGGTGTCCATCTGGCTGGGTCCACCTTCGAGCCAAAGCAGAATGCAGGACTGGGCTTTAGCCTTGAGGCTGCGTTGACCCAGCGCGGCCGCGGTGGCGCTCTGCAAACGCAGATACTGGCTGAGGTTGATTCCCAGCAGACCCAAGGAACCGACGCGCAAGAAATCGCGCCGGCGGAGAGCCTTGGAATCGCAAACGAGACAACCGGCTGTGCTCATTCACTCCTCCCTCAATAGTTGGTGAATTCCTGGGAATTCAGAAGCGCCCACAAGAAATCCTCCACGGCTCGCCTCTTCGATCCGTGCTGGACTTCAGCGTCCCTCAAAGCTCCGGTCAGGTCGAGCGACTCTCGAGGCGAGGGATGGCGAGACAACGCTGCCAGATAGAATTCCTCAACGATCTCCCGATAGGAACCTTCACCTTTCAAGAGTCGATCGACTCGTCCGTTTTGGCTGGACAGCTTCTCGGTGTACGTGGCCCCGGCCAAGCGGTGCAGAGCCTGACGGAGATTGGGCTGGGCATTTCGTTCCGGCACCATCTGGCGAGAGGGACGTCCATGAACTTCCAGAAACTGGGAGGGATACATATCAGGTTCCTTCAGGTTGATGGCTCGGGTGCCCGCGGGTGCCCTTCCGCCCGACGGCAAACCAAAGACCTCGGGGACACCGGCGACCTGAGAGATGGCGTCCAGAAGCACCTCCGCATCCAGAGGACGTGGCACCCTTCGCGAATAGTTGGTCCGGTCCGACCGATTGGTTTCGTTGGCGGCACTTGCCAACTGATAGGTACGGGAGTTCACGATCCGGCGAATGAGATGTTTCAAGTCGTGCTTGTTCGCTCGAAAATCTTCAGCCAGTGCCTTCAACAGCTCCGGATGAGTGGGAGGGTTGGTGGACCTGAAGTCATCCACAGGATCGACAATGCCGCGTCCAAAGAAGTGACCCCACATGCGGTTGACCGCAGTCTCGGCAAACTCCGGCTGCGCGGTCATCCATCGTGCCAGCGCCAGTCTGGGATCTCTGGCTTGCTCTCGGGTCAGGACCGTTCCATCCGGGAACGTCGGTTGAATCTCTTTTTTGGAGCGGGGATGAATCACCCTTCCCATATTTCCCCGCCGGCTGTAACCACCAGGGTCGTCCAGCACCAAGGCGTCGGTTCCAACTTCCAGGAACCAGAAGAACGTCAATCGTTGAAAGAACGCCGCCATACCCCAAAACTGGTCTTGGGCCCAATTTTCAAAGGGATGGTCATGACACTGGGCACAATCGATCCGGCGGCCCAGAAAGACCCGCACCTCCTCGGCCACGGCGTCTTCGGGCAAGGGCGGCTGCAAAATGGGGAGATAATGACGTGAGGCCCCTTCATATCCCTGGGCAGCGATGCGTTCCCGCGCGATAAGGTCATAGGGCTCGTTTTGGGCAATAGCGTTTCGTAGCCACTCCCAATAGGATTGGCTGAACTTTGGAATGCCTCCGGCCGGGTGCAGCGCCACGCGAAAGAGGTCGCCGTAGCGGAAGGTCCAATAGTCCACGTATTCCGGCGACTGAAGCAGAACTTCCAGAAGCTTCTCCCTCTTTTTCGGGTCCCGGTCCTCCAGGAACTCTCGCACTCGATTCGGCGGTGGGAGAGTTCCCGTCACATCCAGGCAAACCCGCCTCAGGAACTCTGCGTCAGCCGACAACTCGGAAGGCACGATCTGAAACTTGCGCAGCTTGGCGAACACATGTTCGTCGATGAAATTACGCGGCGCCACCTCCGGATAGCGCGCGACGCGATTTGAAATGACTCCAATGGTGGCGACGGCGCTGTAGCTGGGAGCCCGCACCAATACGGCTGTTTCCCCCGGCATCACGGCTTCCACCGCTCCCTTTGAGTCGACCTTGACCAGGTCCGCGTTGTTGGAGAGGTACAGAACTTTGTCGGTGATGTCTTCTCTTCGCCCATTGGACAACAGTGCGGTAATCAACAACTGGCGGCGTCCCCCGGGCTCAAGGACGGCTTGAGAAGGAAACACCTCGATTCCCTCGATTCGACCGGCTTGCTCGTCCTCCCCGCCGTAGGGAGCTCCGCCTCGAATCCAGGACAGCAACGTTTCGTATTCGGCGGAATCCGGCGGGAACCGCTCTCCACCTCCGTGTGGAAGGGCCGCGGTGGGCTTCATCAAAAGAAGGCTTTGCGCGGGATTCTGGAGGTCGATGCGCGGGACCTTGGGGCCGGAGTCTTGATCGGTGAGAACGCGGTAAGTTCCCCCCTCCACGATCCACCGATAGTCTTCACGCGGATAGGCGCCGTTCAGCGAAAGCTTGAACCCTCCTTTACCTTTGACTCCTCCGTGGCAATTGCTCCCGTTGCACCCGCTCATCGTGAGGATGGATTCGACGTCACGGCTGAACGTCGGAGCCATGTCCTCTCCTGAATCTTCCACGCGTACAGCCGCCTGCTGGGTGCTTCCTCCGAATTCCACCTTCACAACCGTTTTCCCAGCCTGAAGGGCCTCCAGCCGCCCGAACGCGTCCACACGTGCCACCGTCGGATTGGCGATCGAAAAGCGACTTAGGTTTGTGACGTCCCGCTCGAGACCGGCGTTCGGCTTGTGAATTACCACCAATCGCTGAGTATTCCGTGTTCGCCATAGCGTGACATCTTTTGGAAACACCTGAAGTGCTGGCGAAGAGGTTGTCTCGACCGACTCTTTCCCCTGCGCGCTCGATGTGCCCGGCGACACCAGGGACAGGACAATAGCGGTCGCCAGCCAGATGAGGACGGCGATGCTGTTTCTTAGCTTGAGCCTTCCTGGGGCCTGAGAATTCATTTCGTCTCAATCTCTCTTCTGGAGCAAAACTCCACCACGACGCTCGTCCCACTCTCTCCCGGCCCGCTCACCGATCAGAACGCAGGACCATGACCGGAATCGTTCGCACCGGCAAAACCGACCCAGGCTGGCCATTGACAATCGGCGTGGCTTCCAGCCGCATTGGATGCGGAACAGCCGTGGGGGCCGCATCGGGCAGTGCTCGCACCACAATGGTTGCAATCTGCTGCTCCGGCCGGAAACGTTCTTTTTTGCCCACATCGAGCGGAGCGGCCCGCTCCGGTTCAGATTCGGTGGCGGGATAAGACTGAACTCCCGGCGGCAGCCCTGTCACCGTCAAGGCCACTTGACCGTCAAAGCCTTCCTCCTGTTCGGTCAGAACCGTAATTTTGCGCGCTTCGCCTGGCAGCAGGTTGAGCTGATCAACGTCCGGCCCGGTCACGATGGAGCCATCGAATGTGCGCCGAAAAGAGGAAGTCGCCTCAATCCGGCCGACGTGAGGAACCTGTTGTCTGACTGCAACGCGATAACGAAAATCGGTACCGCCATTCCTGGAAGTCAAATCCCGTATCTCCAGCTGATAGTCGCCGCCCCGCTCGAAGCGGTAGGTGACTTTGGCTTCAACCACTTTCTCAATGAACTCGCCACTCCCCTGGACAAAGGCATAGATGTTGTTCAGGACCTCATGACCTGCTTCATCGAAAACGGCCAATCGGGGGATGAAAAAAGGAGCTTGTCTGGCCGGAGTCTCGATCTCAAAGGCCAAGAGTTCTGAATCGCGGACCTGAAATCGGTATCGATCGACGTCGGCCGGGTGTTCGATGACTCCTTCAACCAGCGCTGGTATGGAGATTCGATCCAGCGGCGGCCCGGCATCGCTTTCGGAAACGAACGTCAGCTCACCCTGAGTCGTGGGTGCGGGCGCGATCACGTTTACCCGTTCTCCCCCTTGCACCTCGCTGGCCGTGACACCTGTGGCCTTTAATTCGTTCGCTATCTGCCTGTCCCGTTCGGTGACAACCGTCCGTCCACTCAAGCTCTTCAATCGATCCAGTCCCAGGCGCCGCACGAATGAACGTTCCTGCCAGCGTACGTTGCCGTCGAGAATTTCCGAGATGTGAGTTGAGGCCCCTTTCGTCCCGGCAATTCGAAGCTGATAGGAATGGTCCGGTCCACCCGTTCCAAGGAACGCGCCCACCTGAACCACATAGCGCCCTTTTCGTTCAAACTGCCAAGACAACTCCGGCCTTCGATCTCGGGACGTGGAGTTCGGCTCATCGTTGAAGGCCAGCCTCGTCAGACGGGCCGGATCGAACCAACTTCCGGAAGACGCATAGAGCGATAGTTGAAGATCCAGTTTGGGTTCACTGAAGACCTCGAAGAAAAGCTCCTCTCCGTCTTGTACATCGAATGCAAATGAGTCAACCTCTCCGGGTTGTCCCAGTTTGGCGGCGACCACGATTGGCGGTGCGGGCAGGAGGAAGGCCTTGAGGTCTGAGACTTTCGGTAGATCGCTTTCCAAGAGAACGGGTTGGCCGTGAACCACGAAGGGGAGGGGATTCGAGATTCCTCCGTCAGCCAGGATCCGTAACGCATGTGTACCGGGGACGGTTTCTTTGGGGATGGATAATTCGGCGGTCAGTTGGAAGAACGAATCGGTTTTGGGGGATGGCTTAGATTCGGCTGCTTGCGCTTCCTGACACCGGATGATCTTAGCGGAGACGGGTGAGGCTTCACCGAACCAGACAGCGTGGCTTCCTTCCAGGTTCTTGCCCCGGATCTCAATTTGCATGGTGGTTCCCCGCGCGGACGCCATCGGGAAGACAGAAAGAATCTGCGGATCGGTACGGGGCTTCGGCCCTTGAGCGGCGGAGTTGTCCGCTGCCCACACTTCGCCGACTCTGGCCGGCATGATCGAGGCCAGAAACAAGAGAAGCGCGCTAACCGAAGACAGCTTCATTCAGGGTGTCCTGTAGATTTAATTGAAATCACAACTTAACAGTTCAATTCCGGGGCATCAAGCCATTTTCGGCCTCCATCCAGAATTCTGAACAAAATTCGATCGGCTCGGATCCCTCGCTCGACGCGGGAAAAACGGTCGACATCCCCGTCTGTCAGTCGCTCTCAAATCCTAAACCCCATAGCCGGCAGGCCCAGATTCGAGGGCCGGCTAGGCGATCGTTCACTATGCTGGACGATGTGCGACGCAGCTGGGTTGGCCCTCCTGATTTGCAGTCGGATCGAGCCGTTCAAACGGCTCGAGGAAGGCCCGCCGGATGTGCTGAGTCGAGCCGCCCGTCGCAAACCGCACACGGCGGGCGTTTTCGTTTGAGTGAGGTCAACGAGAATGCAACAATACCCGTGACGGCGAGATCCTTGTCGCGGAATGTTCGCAAAAGGGTGTGGAGGGCTGCACCCTGGCGCAGCGGCTCGACGGCGACCTGGGTGCTGCAGGTGATCGGCGGCACGACTTGGAGTTCGATGATCCTCCTTCGAATCGCTCATCGATGGTTCGCCATCCTGCTGAAGCGGGGACCTGTGGCGGTGGTCTTCCTTATGGCTCCTGCCTTTTGGGCCGGTCTGCCCTGCGAGGAGGCCCTCCAGAAATATCTGGCTAAAGAGTACGCGTCCGCTGCCGCTCTTGCGGGTCAGGCGGTTGACAAAGACGGCGATGATCCGGCCTGCCGTCATATTTACGGATTGTCCCTGGCTGCCTTGGGGAAGTTCAGCGACGCCGAGACCAATCTCCAACGGGCGATTGCGCTGCGACCGAATCACGCGGACTACCAGTACGATCTGGGCTACGTTTTGTACCAGCAGAAGAAGTACGATCAGTGTGTTCCGGTGCTGAAGCGGGCCGTGGAACTGAATGGCGACAACCTGATGGCTCGCTTCTTGTTGGGCCGCAGCTACGTGAGCAGCCACCGGACGCTGCTGCTCGGCAATTTCTCCCAGCTGGCTTTGGAGCAGTTCAGATACATTGCCACGAAGAACCCCCGGTTTCCAACCGTGCACTACCACATAGCGGAGATCCACTCCAACAACGGTTTCTTCGAAGAAGCCCAAAGGGAGCTTAACCTCGAGCTTGAGAATTTTCCTGCCAGTGCCCAGTCGAGGGTTGCCTTGGGCGAGTTACTATTGAAAACGGGCCAACCCGAAGCCGCCCTCCGAGAATTGCTCCTGGCCGAAAAGCATGCGCCGACGATACCCTTGGTGCACTACACACTGGCGAAAGCCTATCGCGACAATCAGGATTCCGACGCAGCTCTGCGTTCGGCGCGGCGAAGTCTGGAACTGGATCCCGGCTATGCAGATGCCCACTACTTGCTGGGCCAGCTTTACCAGGAATCAGGGCAGACCGAACTGGCGCGCCGGGAGATGGAACTTTTTGAGAAGTACCGGAGCACAGGGCCCTGATGATCGTTTCATCTCATAGGCACGTTCAGTCCATCAACCGGACGGGAGGGGTGTCCCCTCCGGGTACAGGCCTTATCTTTCGAGTAAGGCATTGCTTCAGGACGCCACCTCGAACCTTGCGCTGGCGTGTGTTGACCATTTGTCTGGCCCTGTTGGTGGTTGTCCCGCCGGCGGCCTGGGGCCAGGCTCTGAGCCCGAAGGCGCGGGGACACTATGAAAAGGCTCTGCAGTTTTCTGAACGAAAAAATTGGCAGGGCGCCGTTCTGGAGTTGAAGCGGGCGCTGGCCTACGAACCCAAGAATGCCTCTCTTTTTATCGAGCTGGGAGTCGCTTTCGGGGAACTTGGATTGTGGCAGGATGCCATCCAGGCTCATCGCAAGGCGGTGGAACTGGCGCCCAAGTCGCCGCGAGCCCACTACAATCTTGGTGTCAGCCTGGACGGAGCCCGACCGGGAAGAGGTGAGGGCGCGGAGGCTTTTCGTGAGGCTCTCCGTCTGGAACCCAAAGATGTCAATTCTCTGGTTAACCTGGCGGTCGACCTGGGCGACCAGGACGCCGCCGAAGCCAAACGTTTACTCGACAGAGCCCTGGAACTCGAACCGGGAAGCGCCAAGGCGCATTTCAACCTGGGACTGTTGCTGCGCAACGCCCAGGAACACAAAGAGGCGGTGGAGCATCTGAGGAAAGCGGTGACACTGGCGCCCGAATTGATGGAAGCCCGAAAACAACTGATCTCTCTCCTGGTGCTGCAGGAGCAATGGGAAGAAGCATCTCGGTTGTGCGAGGAGGTCCTGAAACGCGAGCCCGACAACTGGGACACGCGATATACCTACGGGCAGACTCTGATCAGGCGAGGAAAGATTGAGGAAGGGAGGGCCGAACTGCAGAGATCTCAACAGGCGCGTCAGCTCCAGCAAAAGCAGGAGGAGGCTAAAAGGTTGGTCGGCTTGGGTGTGGCCAGTTTGAAAAACGGCGAGGTGGAAGAAGGCCTGAAGAACTTTGGGGAGGCTCTGCAGGCGGACAGCTCTTCCGGCGAAGCTCAGATGTACCTCGGTTTGGCCCTGGCCTCCAAGGGTCAATTCGCTGAAGCGATCGAGGCGCTGAACAAAGCCATTCATCTGGATCCCGCCAGCGCACGGGCCCATCACAACCTGGGCACCGTCTTGTTGCAGGCCGGCAAGGTAGGGCTTGCCACTCAGGAACTTCAGGCCGCGTTGAAGCTGGATCCGTACTTTCCTGAAACCCACAACAATCTGGGGCTGCTGTTTTCCAAGTCCGGTGAGTCCGCCAAGGCTATTGAGCACTTCCAATTGGCTTCCGAGATCGATCCCCGCTACGTGGAGGCGTTCTTCAACCTCGGCCTGGCTCTCCGGGTGGCCAACCGCATTGAAGAGGCGGCGGAGGCCTTCCGGCGGGCCGCTGATCTGTCGCCGAACAATCCCCAGCTGCAGTTCGCCCTGGGAATGATTCTCAAGGACAAGGGCGACCTCAAAGGATCTCAAGAAGCGTTGAGCCGGGCAGAAGCCTTGCGCAAGCAGCAAACGCCCGGTCCCAATGGTTCGCGCTAAGCCTGACTGGGCTGACACGATCGGTCTCCGCTCTAACTGTGTCCCAGAAATCATATCCAAATTCTTGTCTTAAGGGTCCGGCCTCGTCGGTTTGGATGGCGCTGAGCGTTTTCCTGAGCGCTGTTCTGGGTTCCTGGTCAGCAGCCCAGACCTCTTCGCGGCCTTCCTCTGAGAACCAGATCCTTTTTCGCCAGGCCAAACAGGCTGGATTGACGGGCGTGGTCCAATGTGGCCGTGAAGAGAAGAAGACCGCAGTCATCGAAATCAACGGCAGCGGCCTTTGCTGGCTGGACTACGACAACGATGGCTGGATGGATCTGTACGTGGTGAACGGCTCCACGCTTGAGGAGTTAAAGGCCCGAGGTGCAGATCCGCATCGCGACACTCGCAACTACCTCTATCGCAACCAGCGAAACCGGACCTTTACAGATGTCACAGAGAAGGCGGGTGTCGGCTCTCATGCCTGGGGCACGGGTTGTGCTGCGGCGGACTATGACAATGATGGGTGGACGGATCTCTTTGTCTCCAACGTGGGTGAATGCCGCCTGTTTCGCAACAACGGCGACGGCACGTTCACGGACACGGCCGGAAACGCAGGAGTGAAGGGGAAGTTCAACTGGTACACCGGAGCCACGTTTGGGGACTACGATCAGGATGGTTTCCTGGATCTGTATGTCGCCGGCTACTTGGACCCGGAGCAGATGCTGGCCGAGCAGAAAGTCTGCGACTGGAAAGGGTTCCCAGTCTACTGCGGGCCGCCCGGCATGCGGGGCGCCTTCGATGTTCTCTATCACTCCAACGGAGACGGTACCTTCAGCGACGTCACGCGCGAAGCGGGCGTGGCGGACAAGGATTTGCTGTTCGGTTTCACGGCAACCTTCGAAGACTTCGACAATGACGGGAAACCGGATCTGTTTGTGGCCAACGACCGATCGCGCAACTACCTCTACCACAATCGGGGCCAGGGAAAGTTTGAGGAGGTGGCGGAGATCTGGGGCGCGGCGTATCCCATCGAAGGGTTAGCCCAAGCCAACATGGGTGTGGCCATCGGAGACTACGATCGCAACGGCTTCATGGACCTGTTCGTGACCACCTTTGCCGACGAACACTACACCCTGTTCAAGAATGCCGGTAGACAGTTGCTTTTGGATGCCTCCACCGAAAGCCGCCTGGCCATTCCCACCATGCCGTTTCTGGGATGGGGGGCGGTTTTTGCAGACCTGGATAACGATGGAAGGCTGGATCTGTTTACCGTAAACGGTCATGTCTATCCGCAAGCTGAAAAAGCCTCGAACCTCAGAGAGCGGTATCGCCAGCGCCCACTGCTGTTTCGCCAGAATCGTCTTGGAACGTTCGATGAAGTTGGTGCCCAGAGCCTTTCCGAAATCGGACGGACTGCTTCGCGCGGCGCGGCTGCCGCGGATTTCGACAATGACGGGGATATTGACCTGGTTTACTCAAGCCTGGGGCTCCCCCCAACGTTGCTCGAGAATGTCTCTGCCGGCGACGGCCACTGGATCAGCATAAAGGTGGAGGGAACCGCGGGCAATCGCTCCGGAATTGGTTCCCGACTGAGTCTCAGGGCCGGCAAGTTGATTCAGCATGCGTCCGTGCGATCCGGTGAGAATTTTCTTTCCGGGAACGATCCCCGTGTTCACTTCGGGCTCGGACCGAACACAAGCGTGGACGAGCTAAGGATTCGCTGGCCTAACGGAAAGGAGGAAGCCCTGAAGGACCTTCCCGTGGACCGCTTCCTGACCATCCGCGAAGGGCAAGGGGTGACCGCTTCGGTGTCAGCCGAAAAACCGTAACACCGTCGGAGCCACGGGAGGAGAACGAGGCCTGTCGTTGGTTTCGTGCGGGGACCTGGCTGCTTCAGGGTGAAAGGCCAGTGATTCAGTCGTTCTTGACGGGGAACACCGGCGGTTGGGGGGGCTTGTCCAGGCAATTCACACCAGGGGGTTCGTCATGAGCGCGATCAAAATCGTTTGGATGGTAATACTGCTCTGGGGTTTATGTGACGCTATGCCGGTCTATCCCCAAGGCTCGCAGCAGGCCGTGGCAATCTGGCTGGAGAGCTCACTGCAGAGGGTCTTTCCCTCCACCCAGCCCACCTCATCGGCCCAGCTGAACCTCTTGACGGCCCGAAACGCCCAGGTCTCGTTCCAGG
The DNA here is from genome assembly GCA_040753175.1 of Acidobacteriota bacterium. Classification (GTDB taxonomy): domain Bacteria; phylum Acidobacteriota; class Terriglobia; order Versatilivoradales; family Versatilivoraceae; genus JBFMEW01. The sequence goes on from JBFMEW010000038.1 coordinate 32,104, forward strand.
CCTGCGTCCGAAACCAAACCAGCAAGGCTGTGAAGGTGACATGCATGGTTGAAGGCAGCCGAGAACTGGATGTTCAGATTCGACGCGTCGGCTATGTTCCGGTGCCACATCACACCACTGAAGTTGAGCTTTCGGAACTGGACGGTGTGGGGCATATCCCTGGCTTGGTTCCAGACCCCCTCTTTCCCGAGGGTTCCACTACCGTGGGTCCGTTTGAGACCCAGTCCTTCTGGGTGACGGTGAAAGTGCCCTTGGAGGCCGAAACTGGTGTTGAGGAGCTCGGCTTGGTGATTTCCGACGAGCAAAAACAAGTCGGACGGTTGGCGGTCCAGCTCAAGGTGAGTTCGCTTCAGCTCCGGCCTCGCCAGGGCTTGCCGGTGACCCACTGGTGGCATCCCGACGCCATTTACGATTGGTACAAGGTGGAACCGTTCAGCGACGCATGGTGGTGGATCGTGGAACCCTACATCCGGAACATGGTCTCGCACGGCTCCAACGTGGTGTTTGTGCCCATCTTTTACATGAGGAGAGAGATCGTTGAGCGTCCCCCGCAGCTGTTGAAAGTGCGGACGCCGGCGCCCGGCAAGTACGAGTTTGACTTTTCCGATGTGCGGCGCTTTGTCAAACTGGCCGAGCGTTGCGGCGCCCAGTACTTCGAATGGACTCACCTCTGGGTCTACTGGGGCGTTCGCAATCCGATTCGCGTCTATCGTCAGGAAGGAAAGCGCTGGTCTCTATTGTGGGATCCTGACACCGACGCCACATCTCCAACCTATCGCAATTTTCTCGAACAGTTTCTGCCGCAGTTCCATCGTTTTTTGGAGGACGAAAAGCTTCTCGACCGCTCCTTCTTTCATCTCTCCGACGAACCGCACGGAGACGAGCACTTCGCCAACTACCGAAAGGCCCGGGCGCTGTTGCGCGAGCTGGCACCATGGATGAAAGTCATGGATGCGTTGAGCGAGGTACGCTATGGGCAAGCCGGACTGACTGATATCCCGGTGCCTCTCCTGAGCTCGGCGCAAGACTACATCGATGCCGGAATCCCACACTGGGTTTATTTCTGTACCGCGCCGCGAGGTGCCTATCTGAACCGGTTGCTGGATACGCCCCTGGCCAAGATCCGCATGTCCGGCTGGCTGTTCTTTAAATTGGGAGCCCAGGGCTTCCTGCACTGGGGCTACAGCTACTGGTACCGCATGGAAACTCAGGAGCTGATCGATCCTTTTACCGAAACAACCAGCGGTGTCTGGCCGGGAATTCCGCCCGGTGACCCCTTCGTCGTCTATCCCGGAAAGAACGGCCCCCTTGACTCCATCCGGTGGGAGGTTTTTGCCGAGTCGCTGCAGGACTATGCCCTCTTGGAAACCGCCGGGATCGACCCGGATTCACCGGTGTTGGCTGAGATCAAAAGCTATTCGGACTTCCCGAAGAATGAAACCTGGTTACGGGAGACGATTCGAGGGATTTTGGAGAACCCGTGAGACCTACGGCTTGACTGACACGGGAGGTCCGAGCGGTGCGGGTGTGGATGGCTACAGGCTGAGATAAGGAAACCGCCAAGAGCGCAAAGAACGCCAACAACAGCGAGAACACGAAGATCGATACGTTGGTCTGGAGTCCCTTTGGCAAGGGCGTTGTCGGACATGAAGCACTTCGGTGAGATGGGGGCGGTGCTTAGAGCCATGGAGCAAAATGTCCTGGAGCGCTGGTTGATTCGTTCAGGAAATAACGTGGGCGGCGTGACGTTCTTGGCGGTTCGGTCTCAATGAGTCGAATGTGCCGGAGGATTGGGATCACCGCTGGGTCCCAGCACGAACGATTGCGGAATGTCGCCCCACTGCTCGCACACGATCACCTCCCTTTGACCGGTGATTCAATACGGAGTTCCTGTCCTTCCTCCAGCCGGTAGTGGTGATTGCCTTCTACCGCCCTGAATTCCTGTCGAGTGCCGCTGGGCCAGCGGATTTCGACTCGGTCGGCTTTGGCTGCCGTTCCGAGCCCGAAATGAGCTCTCGGATCGCTGGCGGAATAAATTCCCACCGTCCTCTTGATGTCCCAGATCTGTTCGAGCTTGCCTGTAACCACGCGAATGCGGGCCCCGATGCCGTCCCGGTTGCTCTTAGTTCCCACCGTTCGAAAGCTGATCCAGTGATTTGAGGTTTGAAGATCGTTGCGAAGAAGTTGGGGGGAATCGTTCAGACTGGCTACGGCAACATCCATGTCTCCGTCGTTGTCGAAATCGGCAAAAGCGACACCGCGACCACATTTCTTGGTGCGCAGAGCCGCCCCCGCACGATCCGACACGTCCTTGAACGTTCCGTCCTGCTGGTTGAGAAACAGCGTGCCCGGCTGCAGATAGGTCTCTTCGAACTTGGTTCCGTTCAGGAAAGGATAGACGTGGCCGTTGGAGTGGTAGAGGTCCTTCCACCCGTCAAGATTGAAGTCCGCAAAGCGGGTTCCCCATCCGACCAGCAGCCCGTAGGATTTGCGCAGGCCAGCGCGGATAGTGGCGTCCTCCCAGACCAGGTTGCCCTCGTTGTGATAGAGCGTACTGTAGTCCGCCGCGAAATGGGTCACAAAGAAGTCCAGGCGGCCGTCATTGTCGTAGTCGGCGACATCGATCCCCATGCTGGCCTGTTCACGGGCGTCGCCGCTCAGCGCCACTCCCGAGGAGAGCCCCTTTTCCTGAAACGTGCCATTCCCGCGGTTAAGGAAGAGCAGATTGGCTTGGGCATCGTTGCCGACGTAGAGATCCAGATCGCCGTCATTGTCGACATCTGCCCAAACCACACCCAACCCGGGCAGGGGTGTGGCTAGAGAAATTCCGGCTTCCCGAGACACGTCCGTAAACGTTCCATCGCCGTTGTTGCGGTAGAGAACATCCGGGCTGCCCGCAATGCCCCGCGGGCCGCATAGCACCGGCTGCCCCAGATAGAAGCAGAAGGGCCTGGAGCCCGGCTCCGGCAGCTGCTTCAGATCCAACAGAAGATAATTGCAAACGTAGAGATCCAGGTCTCCATCCTGGTCGTAGTCGCCGAAGGCGGCGGATGTGCTCCAGTGAGAGTTTCCCACGCCGGCCTTGCCGGTCGCGTCCGAAAAAGTCCCATCGCCATTGTTCCGGTAGAGCACGTTGGGGCCTAGACGGGTCAGGTAGAGATCTGCCCAACCGTCGTTGTCGTAATCGCCCACAGCGACGCCCATCCCCCAACCTGAACCGCCCTCCAAGCCAGATCCTTGGGTCACATCCACGAAAGTGTTGTTGCCGACGTTGCGATAAAGGACAGGGCCCGGATTCCGACCGGACTGAAGCTGATCCAGAGTGGAACCCTGTACCAGGACCAGGTCCATGCGTCCATCGTTATCGAAATCCAATGCCGCCACGCCACCGCCCTTGGCTTCGAAAATAAACCGTTTGGCGTCCTGGTCTCCGCTGATGTGTTGAAACCGGATTCCGGAGGCTTCGGTGATCTCGGTGAACGGAGGAATCACCTGGCTTGGCTCGGAGACCGCTAAGCCGGCAGCCGTCAAGGCTGAAACGAGAACGAGAGTTGGCAGGCTCCAAGTCAGCAGGCGCGGCAAGCAGGGCCTCCCTTCATCGATGACTGCTCCGTTGTCCACCCGAGCTGCGAGTCATTATGCCACTCATCCCTCCACTGAGCTTGAGTGAAGCCCCACTGTCGGCCTTGGGAGCGCTTCACGCATTTCCGGAGGTGATTACTACTCAGCTTTGGAGCAACATTCACGGTTTCTTGATCTGACAAGGGCTGGATTCAGGTGATGATCGCGCACAACCTGGGAAGCGCCGCCGGATGCCGACGTTGTCGGTGAACGGTTGCCGGCGGTCGCCCCGCGCAACGCAGTTCCACGTTCCGCACTGCCGTCGTCGTATTGTCAAGAGCAGCACTGAGCGAGACGGGATCGGGTCCTCCGGACCGGATGAGATGATATGAGGAGGAAACCTGATTGTCCAGAATGGGGGTTGGCGGGACGTCGGTTCAGTCGTCACCGGGGCAAAAAAAAGCCCGGCACCTGTTCAGGTGCCGGGCAGCGAGTCCTGCAACGAACGCTGGCTAAAACACGACCTTCAAACCTAGCTGCATCGAGCGGGCGGGGCCGGCAGAAGTGATCACGCCCGTATTCGACAAGCCTATTGTCGTGGTTGGGTTATTGAGGTTGACGTGATTGGGCATATTGAACATCTCCCAACGGAACTGAACGTACTTGCCTTCCATGAAGTAGAAGTTTTTGGAGAGGCTGGTGTCGAAGATGTGGCTTCCAGGGCCGTCGAAGATATTCAGACCCGAACTACCGTAGGTACGGGGAGCCGGAGCCGAGAGAACATCCCGGTTAAACCACCTCTCCGCACTAGGATTGGAAACCTCAAGGTTCCCACTGATGTTGGCCCGGGTATTCCAGCCGTTGCCCAGCGTGGCACCTGGAACAATGAAGCTCAGCGGCTGCCCGGAAGTGAAATTGTAGATTCCAGAAATCTGCCAGCCGCCGAGGATGGCATTGGCCACAGGGTGAACGTTGGGCATAAATCGCCGGTTCCGACCGAAAGGCAGCTCATAGACGGCATTTAGCGCCAGAATGTGCGTGCGGTCGAGGGAGGCTCGGCCCTTGTTGTAACCTTCAGGAGCGAACGGTGTGGGCGTGTCCCACAGACCCTCTCCACCGTTGTTGTCAAGCTGCTTGGCAAAGGCATAGGACAACATGTACGAGAAGCCATCGCTGAAACGCTTTTCCCATTTGATCTGCATGGAGTTGTACCAGGACTCCCCGGTGTTGTCGTAGAGATTGACGGATCCAAACGCCGGCCAAGGCCTGGCGGCCTGAAGATTGGGATAAAGCCCCGGTGGGACTTCATTTCGGTTGTTCTGGGTAATTCCATCGTACAGATTGTTTCCCACGTAGGACACTGTAATGGCCGATCCACCGGGGAGCTCCTTTTGGACGGAGACGTTATACTGCTGGACTTTATTTTCGTCCAAACCGATGACCGGCGCCGTGACTGACGGCGCCACAAAACCCGTGGGGTCACTCGGCCACGCCGTCTCCCAGCGCTGCAGCTGAGCGGCACTCCATCCCTGGGTTTCAAACGTCCAGTAGGGAGGTCCAATCAAGGCTGAGGCAATGGTATTTCCTCGAATCTGGCTGGTGAAAATCCCATAGCCGCCCCGGACCACCAAGCTGTTGCTGCCTCCCGGTCTCCAGGCGATCCCTACTCTCGGTGCCAGGAAGCCATTGGCCTCGAACAAACCTCGCGGATAACCGGCCTGAGAGGCGGGCACCCAGATATCCTTTGTCGCTGCCGCCAGCGCTGCCGCTACCGGCTGAGAAGTCAGATCAACCCGCCCGTTCTTATCCTCTCCCGCGATGGCTTTGCCAAGGTTGACGTCAAAGCTGGCGTGGTTGCCTCGGACGGCGGCTCTCTGGTGCCAATAGTCCCAACGAAGACCCAGGTTCAGAGTGACGTTTGGCGAGATCTTCCAAAAATCCTGGACGTAGAGAGCAGAGTAAGGCGCATTGGCCATGCCAAAAGTCTGCAAGGGGTAGTTGCGGGACGAGTTCTGGATCAAGCCAAGCAAGTAGTCCGCAAATCCGTCGCCCGTGTACTGACCGTTGAAACCAAACACGCCACGTGAACAGCAAGAGCCGTGACGTCCGTAAGTGGTTCGATCATTGAATTCGTAACCGATATTCAGTGAGTGGGCGCCTCGAATCAGGTTAACGCTGGCCTTGCCACCCCAGGACTCGAACCAAAGGCGACCAGGGGTTCCCCAGGGAGCGCCGAATCCCGTATAGCCAGTGAAACTGACACTGGGCAAGCCGATTAGCTCGTCTCTACCAGGCGTCGGGAAGCCCTGAATACCAGCTTGCTCAGTCAGATTCTCCTTGCCGGCTACGTCGGTTGTGAACAGGTTTAGAGATCTGAGATAGTTGGCCCCAAGAGTGAACAGCGTAGTCGGGGTCATGGAATAGGTGTAGTTCACGCCCAAGTTCTGCTGCTTGGTCCCGTTCTCCTGAGTGATGTCGGGCCGATACTGAGGGAAGACCGCCAAGAAATCGTTGATGACATAGCGGCCGTAGATTCGCTGCTTGTTGGTGAGCTGCTGGTCAATTCGGACAGTAAACTCATCCGTATCACTTGGTTGAGACGCCACCGCTCGAAACCGATCAGGTCCCGAATTGGGAGTGAGAATGTAGGGGAAGAAGAATTTAGCGGAGTTGGCGATCCGGTCTGCTGGAATCTGGTTGCCGGGGAAACAAGCGCTTTGATCTGCCGCGCCGCAAGGACCCGTCTTTCCCGGATCCCTAAGATATTTCCCCGGCTGACCAGGTGCTGGTGGCAAGAGCGCAGAGAAGTCGCCGTTCAGCATTTCCGGACGAATCGTCACGGAGTTGTAGATCGTCTCTTGGCGAATACGAGTTCCTTCGTAGCTGCTGAAGAAGAAGGTCTTATCCTTGACGATGGGTCCGCCCAAACTGTAGCCGAACTGATTGCGGATCAGCTTCGGCTTGCGTGTTGCAAACGTGTTCTTGGCATCCATCTTGTGGTTGCGATGGAACTCCCACAAGGTACCGTGAAAGCCGTTGGTTCCGGACTTCGTCGCCGCCAGAACCTGAAGGGGGTTGCGGCCATGTTCGGCGCTGAAATTGGCCGTCTCGACGTTGAACTCGGCAATGGTGTCTACGTTGGGAATTCCGAAGCCTTTCTCGTCCATTCCCGAGTTGGCATTGAGACCGTCCATCTGGAACTCGACTCCGTCGTCGCGGGAGCCATTGCCCTGAACTGTGAAGCCGCGCTCCGGACCACCTTGACCCAGGTACCGCATGCCAGGTACCAGCCGCACCAATTCCACGGGGCTTCGACCATTCAAGGGAAGTTCGACGATCTGCTTGGCACCGATGGTGGATTCCACCGAGCCCTTCTCGGTCTGGATCAGTTCGCCTTGGGCCTCGACCGTGATCTTTTCGGTAACCTCGCCCACTTCGAGCACCGGGGAGAGGCGCTTCTTCTCACCCAAGGTCAATTCCGTTCTGGCTAGCGCCCACGTTTTAAAACCCGTGAACGACGCTGTGACCGAGTAAAAGCCTCGTGGCAACGCCAGAATCTCAAAGTTTCCTTGGGAGTCTGTGGTAGCCATCTTGGTGAGGTTGGTGTCGACATTCACCACCGTCACCTCAGCGCCGGCGACAACGGCCCCGGACGAGTCTTTAACGACCCCCAGGATGGATCCCTCCGTTCCGACCTGGGCGAGTAGCGTCGCGTTGGTGGTTAGTAGGGTCACTGCTGCTCCCAAAACCACAACCAGTAACATCCGACTCTTCATGCAAGCCTCCTCAGATAGGTCTTCCAAGCTCTGGGCCCCCAATCAACCAGGGGCACCCTCTTATTCAAAACGCATTGACTTAGTGGGACCACCTGGTTCCCACAAGGCCCCCTGAGCGCAGAGAATCGCGGCCTGAATCATCTACCAGATCTCTGACAGGGAGTCCGTCTACTGAATGGTCAACATTTGATGATCAACATTTAAGGCCCCAATTGCGAATCCGTCAAGCCCAAATTTGGCATTGTCCACGATTCTGGAAGAATTCTGGGGTCAAGAGCCCCAGCGAGTGGGCCGCTAAGGGGCCGACTTTCAAGGGGCCGAGCTGGTCAAACTGACCCGTTAATATTTCTTATAAAATGCTTTATGCCCCTCTTGGGAGGGGCTCCACTCCACTCTGAACGAATCGACGGACAATTTTGCTGTGCAGGGATTGACATGCGACAGCACATTCGTCCACAATCTTGGACAACCCAAGTCAGGAGTCAATCCGGTGCCTTCAAACGGTCAGCCCCACGCTACTTCCATCGAACGAGCTTTCTCGATTTTGGAGATGCTCGACGGAGCCCGTCGAGGTTGGAATATATCGGAGATCAGCCGGAAGCAAAACATCCCCAAGAGCAGCGCTCATGTCATCGTGCTAACCCTGGAGCGGCTCGGCTACGTGAAAAGAGAGCCTGGGTCCAGGCGCTACAAGTTGGGTCTGAAGATCTGCAGTCTGGGCCGGGGACTGATGAGCGACCTGGCCTTGCCGGAACTAGCGCTGCCGCATATGCGATGGCTGGTGGAGCAAACCCGACTGACCGCCCACCTCGGTATCCTTGAGCGCAATCACGCGGTGTTCATTCAAAAGGTGGATGGTCCCGGAATGATCAAGTTCGATACCTACGTGGGCAAGCGATCCCCTTTGCACTGCACCGGATTGGGGAAGGTGCTTCTGGCCTTCAACAGCAATGAGGACATCATCCGCGAAATCCTGTCGGCCGAGCCATTCGCCAAGTTTACGCAAGCCACCATCACTTCGGCCGCGGGGCTGCGCAAGGACCTGGCCTTGGTAAGACAGCGGGGATTTTCGACGGATGATGAGGAAGAGGAGCTGGGGGTGCGCTGCGTCGCGGTGCCGGTGGTCAGCAAACCGGGAGAATTGCTTTGCGCCCTAAGTGTGACCGGAACCACCGCTCAGATTGTTCCGGAGAACTTCGAGAAACTGGCTGAGATTCTAAAGGAGTCTGCCTCGCGCATCTCCCGAGCGTTGAAGACCGTCTGATGCGCGGCGCGGCGGGTTTCATCTGGGCTTCGATCCCAGTGCGGTGCCGGAAACTACGGGCGGTTTGGACTCGGGTGCATGAAGGACCGGACCGAAGTCTTCTCGATCCGGACTGCTTTCGCGAGCCCTATCGGCTCCTCTTTTCCAGCGTGATCATCCTGACGTCCCAGGGAGGCAGGCGAAGGGAGCGTTTGGGGCTGGCCGCCGAGACAGTGCCCAGCTGGTTGCGATTGAGGCGGTGGTTTTCGTCGCTGCTGGTTGTGGCGGCGTCTAGAATCGTCTCCCAGATTCTCCATTCCCCCTGCAGGCCTTTGAATTCCAGTTCCACCTCGACCTCGGGTGGGTCCGTCAGGCCAAAGTTCCAAATCAAGGTATTGATGCGATCGCGCGAGGGTTCGACGGCGGAGAACAAGTGAGGTTGACCCGCACCGGCTGAGGAGGTCACTGCCAGGCGGTTGCCCGTCAATCGACTCAACAGGCGAAAGGTGAAAAAGGAGGGACGAACCACGTTTTGGAAATCGAACAACCCATCGAACTGGGGCATGTCGTTCCACCACCGGGCCATGAACAGATTGCCTTGGGGGGACATGAAGCGGGCAAACTGATCGGGATTCACGTGGTAGTCGCGAATGTGATAGTAGCAGGAGTAATCCAGCCGGCCTTCAAACATCTGGTAGGCCACTTCAGCGATGAAGCAGGGCTGAAAGCGGGGATCCTTGACCGGGTCCGACAGCGACATGTTCCATTCGTTCAGGATGGTCTCGACGTTTAAGGAGGGGAATTCAGCCACCAGACCCTTCACCCGGTCGATAGTCTGGCGAATCTCCAGCGGGTTGCTGTTGTAGATGTGCCAGGACACGAAATGGAGGGGGACTTTTTCTCTGCTGCAGTGCTCCAGGAGGGCACGCAGAATCGGACTTCTGGAATTGGCCAGGGCCGGGCCCCCCACCTTGGCCTGAGGATCGGCATGCAGGATGGCTTTGACCGTGTGTTCATAGAACCGGGGATAATTTTGGGCCGTGAAACGGCTGGGACAGCCGCCGCTCTCGCCGATGTCCGGCTCATTGCTGACTTCCCAGTACCGAATGTTTCGGCCCTGGTAATGCCTCACCATCTGATAAACCAATTCCTCCCACTCGGCATAGCTGGAGGGCTCGACGATGTCCTGGTCAATGGTGGGGAACAGGACGGAGGGTTTGATCGCGATGCACATGATAGGCTCGGCGCCGGTCGCCAGGATGGTGTCGACGGAGCGGTCCAGGGTGCTCCAGTGATAGGTGCCTTTCTTGGGATAGACATCAAAGTATTCCTGGATGAACAGGCGGATCAAACTGGGATGGAGGCTGCGAATCTCGGGAATGCGGTCATCCCACATGGGGGCATCCGACAGGCCCCCTTGACCCAGGCTGAAACGGTGGATCTCCATGGGACCGATGTCCTGAGCCGTGTCGATGGCAACTCTGACTGGAGAAGACTGAGAACCTGCTCTAACGGGCCAGCAGCCCATCACGAGCGCGATAGTTAGGATCAAAGCCCATCGTCGGGAATCGTTTGTGCGTTTCATAAGAGTTGATCCTCCCCGTTAACGTCATGGAGTGACGTCGCAGGCCGACATCACCGCAAGAATTCTGAAGACAGTTAGTCCAGGCAGCGGGCCAAAAAGTCATAGGCGGCTTTTCGCGACGGGTCCGGAAACTGGTGTTCGGCGTCGGGAAACTGAAACACCAGTCGGTCCTTGGTGCGGAAGACCTCGTCGTAAAGGGGGCCGGCAGCCCTTTGACACTCCCGCACACCCTCCACATCGAAATTGCTGTCGTGAAGAGGTGCGACCACGAATACCGCCCGGGGCGCCAGGGATCCCAACAGTTCGGTGAAATCAAAAGGCATTTGGTAGGGGTCTTTGCCGTAACGGTCGGCAATCCTCGGCATGTAGCCCTTGTGACTCCATCCGGTGAGATCTCCCTTCATGTATTTCCGGAAGGAACAAAACCCGCAGCTGGTGACCACCGCCTTAACCCGAGGGTCGAAAGCAGCCAGGAACAGCGCGTTGTGTCCGCCGAGTGAATGTCCGATGGCGGCAATCCTTTCAGGATGGACCTCAGGCCGCGAGCGCAGGACATCCACGGCACGCCGGTGGTTGACGATTCCTTTCATGGTGGCGCTGACATATCCGTGCGCATAGGGATCCACCTGGTACTCTCCGAAATTGGGGTAGTCCGGCACCACCGTGACAAATCCCCGCTCGGCGAGTTCCTTGGCGTAAAACAAGCTCGGTGGCCCTCCCAGCCCCGCTGGTGAATCCTTTCCAATCTTGGTGGTCTGGTGCAGGCAAACTGCGGCCGGCGCCGTCCGATCCGGCTTCAGTTGCTTCGGCACCAAAAGCCAGGCGGGAACCCGATCCGGTCCATTTTCCCAACGCTCGCTGACGTAGGTGATTTTGTGCAACCGGTAGCTGGAAGACTCTTCTGTTCGAAGAAACCGCACGTCCAGCGGCTCCTGGGAAGGCTCCGGCAGAACGCCCATCACTTCCTGCATATTAGCCAGGATGTGACTTCGACGAACTTCCCAGTCAGAAGCCTTTCGCACGGCGCGGGCTCGCCCCTTTGGGTCCAGGTAATAAAGAAGATCCGCCTTGTCGTGGTAGACTGGCGCGCTCCTCTGGACGCCGGCCCAGGACGCACTCAGCAGGCCGGTCAAAATCGCAAGTTGATGAATCCTTCCCAATGTTTGCTCCCGACGTCGGCGGAGCCTCTGCATTCCACCTATTTCGATGAAGTCTGGGCTGCCTGAAGATAAGCCAGCAGGTCAGCCATGCCTTTGGGGTCGATTCCCTCTTCAAGTCCTTCGGGCATCAAGGAAACCTGCGAGGCCCGGATTTCAGTGATGTGGCGCCGAAGTATGGTTTGGTCTATGTCTTGATTGCGAAGGCTCAAGGTTCCTGGAGTCTCGGACACAATGATGCCGTCGTGAATCCGTCCATCCGAGGTTAACACGATGTAGTTGGTGTAGCGCGGTTCGATGGCGCTGCTCGGGTCGAGGATGGACTGTAACAGCTGCTCCCGCGTGTTACTGCTCACGCCACTGAGGTCCGGCCCCACACGTCCTCCCTGTCGCGGCCAGTGGCAGGCGGCGCAATGCTTTTCGAAAAGGGCCTTGCCCTGGTTGGGATTGCCCGCAAGCTGCAGCGCCGGCGAATAGGCCTGCACCACCCGGGCTCGATCGCTGGTTTCGCCGGTAAACAGGCGACTGGCGCGCTGGCGCCACTGGGGGTCCGGTGCGCTCAGCAGCTTCTCCCGCCGTGCCAGATCCACCGAGGCCTTCTCGATCCGGCCGGACTCCAGGGCCGCAAGAACGGTCGGGAAATGCTCCCGCCGGCTAAGCAGAGCATCCAGCACCTGTCCCCGCATGACCGGCCCGTAGCTTTTCCAGGGTCCCAACAGCACTTCTCCGACCTCCGGATCATCATAGGTTGAGAACGTCTCTAGCGTCGCTTTGGCCAGGCTCGCCTCGGGGTTCTGGCGGAGGATGGCTTCAAACGTCTTTCGGGTTTGCTGGAAGGGAGCGCCGGCCAGTGCCACAATCGCGACTTCGCGCCGCGCTGCCGGCTGACGGGTGTCCAGCGCCAGCTGCTCGGCCTGTCTCAAGAACGAGCGCAGCTCGAAGTGGCGGACCAACGGTCGAGCGGCCTGGTTCAGGGCTTGGGAGTTGCCGGTAAGAGATCGACTGATCAGCTTCTCGCCCGCGGCGCTCCGCATCCTGACGACCGAAGCGATTTTCAGCCCTCGGGACAGTCCCGTCAGGCCGGCGATCTGAAGCCGCTCACTTTGAAGCTGCGGGTGCGAGAGCATCCAGCTGAGAAAGCGATCCAGTTCCCCCGGACGGTTACGAGCACTCACCACGGCGGCGTAGTCTTCCAGGAAGCGCAAGCCACCCTCCTGCGCGGTTTTGAAGAGTTTGTCTTGCTTGAGGAGTGCGGCAAACATTTCGGGCGACGACCCGGCCTCAGAGCTCAGCACAGCCGTTCGACACCAGGGATCTTCGATGTTCTGAGCCGCGAGGCGACTCAAAGCGCGGGTGATCTCAGGGCCGGAGAATTGGCCCAAGCTGAAGCTGAGTTGAAATTGAACCCTGGGCGAGGGATCGTTGATCAAGGCGGCCAAGGGAGACGCCATTTCCAGAAACGGTTCGGCCAGCCGAATGGCGTGAACTCGAAGCTCAGCGTGACCATCTTTCAAAACGTCTTGCAGAAGTCCTGTATCCAGGCCGTTCAAACCCTCGAGGGCGTACAACGCGTGCAGCCGGCTCTGCGGCGTGAGACCCGTGTGAACCATCTGCCGAAGGGCAGGGACCGTCTCGCGCAGCTGACGTTCGACCAACAGACGTTGCGCCGTGATCCGGTACCATCCGCTTCGATGCTCCAGATATCTGACCAATTCCGACGGACTGGCGCGGTCCAGACGGGGCATCAGCGGTTTAGCGTTTGAGTTCTTCGGTGCGACCCGATAGATCCGCCCCAAGTTCGTGCCACTGTAGAAATCCATGCTCTTCTTGAGCTCCTCGGGCACGGACTCCGGGGTCTCGATAAATTCGCGATAGATGTCGACGACATAAAGAGCACCGTCCGGCCCGTTCGCAAAGTTGCAGGGACGAAACCACGGATCGGTAGAAGTGAGAAATTCGCGGTCCTGTTCGTGAGGACCGCGTCCTGCCAGGTAACTGGCTCCATTGGCACGGAGAAGGTCCCGATGCACGAGGTTGGCGCTGACGTCCCCGGTGAACAGGTTTCCGTAGTACTCGGTCGGAAAAAGATCGCCGGAGTAGATCGTCCCGCCCGCCGCGGCTGAAAAGTATCCGCCGGCCATCTCGGAAGCTGGGTTGAGGTCCCGTACCTTGTCCAGCTCATTCTCCCGATAGCGACGTTGACGCATCTCGGTTCGGGCGATTCGCCATTGCTGTGGTTTTGAGCGCGGAAACAGGGGAGCGGAGGGTTGACCGTGGTCGGAAATATCCTGGGCCGCGCGTCCCGGCACGAAGTAAGGGTTGCGCGCCAGATAGCGTCTGGGTACCACCACGTGGCGGACGTGAACGGTATTTTCGGTAATGAAGCGATCGCCCCAGTCGTTCAAAGCCTGCCCGAACTGAGTGGGACCCGATTCCGCTTCAAACCAGCCACGGTCCAGCCGAAACCGAAAATCTGCGCCCAACACGGAAACCGGAGATGCGTCGGGGCGTTCCAGAAAACGAATGTCGCCCTCCCTTCCGTTGTTGGATGCGTAAATCCAATTATCGATGTTGTAACGGAGGTTGGTGATGCGGCTTTCCGGATTCACGACGGCGAATCCACTGAAAACGACCTTTCGCAGGTCCGCCACGTTGTCGCCGTCGGTGTCTTTGAGGTACAGAATCTCCGGAGCCGCCGTAACCAGCAACCCTCCCTTCCAGGGCAACAGACTGGTCACCTGCAAGAGCTTGTCGGCGAAGATCAACGAACGATCGATCCGTCCGTCACCATCGGTGTCCTCAAGCAACCGAATGCGGCTGCGAGGGGCCTGGCCCGACGGGGGATCGTCCGGAAGGTCCAGCATCTCTGCCACAAAAGCCCGTCCCATTTCGTCGAAAACCAGCTCAACCGGGTCCGTCACGTGAGGTTCGGCCGCGAAAATCTGGACCGAGAAGTCGCCCTCAACCTGAAAGCTTTTCAGCGCCTGCTCTGGAGAGAGCGGCTCGGAGTCTCGCAGGGTTTGGCGGCGGCATCCTGCCGCGAGAATCAAGATGAGGGCCAAGTTCAGCCAGGAGAGCCGGGCCCGAAGTGAGAATGTTGGATGCTTCATCGGCTTCTATTTTCCGCAGGGCTTGTCGAAACGAGTCGCCATTATAGGTGAAGTCATCCTCGTTCGTGACAAAAGTCGACAATGGAACCGTCCGAGACACGCGCTCCTCAGCTCGAAAGGCCCGTTCCTGGCCCCTTGGCAAAAACGGTTTGACAGAGGAGGCCGGCCTGAAAAGAATCTCACTTTCAGCGAAAGAAGCCTCTGGAGAGTGTCTTGCCAAGGGTCATTCCATGTTTGTCAGTTGTTCTGACCGTGAGTCTCGGACTGCTGTCCTTTAGGCCGGGACCGCATTGGCAGGCCTCGAGCGCGGAGGCCGGCCAAGGGCTACGCATCAGCACCTGGTACTGGCTCAACTCCACTTCCTCGGATCGTTGGGAGGCTGACTTTCATCGTATCGCCGAGGCAGGCTTCACGGATGTGGTCCTGTGCTGGGGGCTCCATTCGGACGGTGTCTTGCTCCAGAAGGAAGCGACCAGACGGGCCCTCGATTGGTGCGCGAAGGCGGGTCTCGGTGGGTATCTGCTGGTGTGGCATCCGACAGCGAACGGGCTGTCCCGCAGACCTGAATACCAGCAAGTGGACAACCACGGAAACCGCCTCTTTTCATTCAACCTGTACCACCCGGGGTGGCGGGCCACTCAATGGAAAGATTACCTTCAAAGCGTAGCCCGGACCTATCGGGAGCATCCGGCTTTAGCCGGTTATCTGTTTGACGACACGTTCATGCCGGGCCGGATCGGTTCCTTCAGGGGTGCAACGGCGGGGGACTTCGTCAGCTACGCGGCCGGCGATGCGGAGCGATTTCGGCGGTGGCTGCAATCCAGATATCAATCCCTGGAGAGACTTCAGAAGGCGTGGGGAACGCGATTCGCAAACTGGGCAGACATCCGGCTTCCCAGGAAGATTGAAGCCGGCGCGAGTGCCGCCTGGGCGGATTGGTGCGCGGCCAGGGCGGAGTGGCTGGAAGCGTGGGCTCTGGACACGGTGCGCCTCCTGCGCGAGGTGGATGGCGACCCCCGGCACGAAATCTACCTGGAAGATACCCGATTTGCTTTGGGCATGGATTCCCGCCAGTCTCAAGACAGTCATCGTCCCATTACCGTCAGCGACACGGTCGGCCTGGATTTTGGTCGGGTGGCCCGCCGCTTCGACGCCGTCTGCGGCTACACCTTCTTTCGGTGGGAGGGTCCGAATGCGCTGAGCGCGGCCCTGGAAGCCACGACCAAGACGCTGACGTACACACGCGAAAGAGTCAGCGATCACCCGAAGTTGATCTATACATTCTGGGTGTCGGATGCGGACCTCGACAAACCCCTGCCCTTGACTTCGCCCACCGCGGAGCAGATCATTGCCGTCGCCGAGGCAGCGCTGGGGTTGGGTCTCCGCCATGTAGACTATTACGGTTACCGTATCGGTGACTGGCGGACTGACGAAGACGAGTGGGAACGACTCCGACCCATATCGGGCCGACCCTATCCGCTGACCCGCCCTCTGCAGGGACGATTCCTGTGCGACCGCCCGGAAGTGATGCGGGCTCTGAAAACCGAGCACCTTCGGCTCAAGCAGCGCTACCGTTGAGTGAGGTGTCGTGTCGGCAATGAGTGGAGCGCCAATGAGGAAACAAGCCATCATTCATCAGCCCTATGACGTCAGGATCGACGAGATTCCAGCTCTCGAGCAACGCCTGGGCGACTTTGAACTGCACGTCAGAACAGAGCTATCGGCCCTCAGCCCCGGAACGGAAACCCGGATCTACGCCGGCCTTCAAGCCGAGCGGTTTTCCTACCGGGTGAGCTATCCGTTTGCCGTGGGCTACAACAATGTGGGGCGGGTGGTGGCCGTGGGATCGCGTGTGACAAAGTATCAACCCGGTCAGCGAGTCTTCACCCGAATGCCACATCTCTCCGAGTACGTGGTCGCCGAAAAGGCGGCGCCCGGCTCCGATGCGGCCAATCCCAACGTACCTGCCAGCTACCATGTGATCGCCCCGGTTCCGGAGAACGTTCCCACGGAAGAGGCCGTGCTGACGCATCTCCTGACGCTCGGTTTCAACGCCCTGCACCGTGGGCAGTACCGCTTTGGCGAAAACGTATTGGTGATCGGACTGGGCCTGGTGGGTTTGGGGGCCGTGTCAATGGCCCGTGCGGCTGGGGCGCGAGTGGCAGCCATCGGAAACGATGAATTCCGCTTGCACATGGCCCGGACGGTTGGCGCTGACGAAGGGTGGCTCAGCGGGGATGATGACGCCGGCCGGGCGTCGCGATTCGCAGGAGAAGCGGGACTGGATTTGATTCTGGTCTGTGCGGATGCCTGGTCGGCCCTCCGCACGGCCATTCATCTCTCGCGCAGAAACACCCGCATCGTTGTGCTGGCCTTTCCGGGCGCCGGCCAGGAGCCGGCTCCTTTCGATCCCTTCGAGCCGGCCGACTTCTACAATCGAAGTCTCTCCTACATCGCATCTTCCTGGATGCCTACCGACGAGTACCCCCCGGAGTACCAACGCTTCACGGTGCCGCGCATGTACGGATATATTCTGGACCTCATGGCCGGCCGAAGAATCGACGTATCGCCCTTGCTCACCCATCGTTTTCCGATCGGCCGCATCCGAGACGCCTTTGAGCTGGCGCTGAGCAAAGACAAGTCGGTGATCGGCGTGGTCTTTGACTGGAACTGAACTCAGTTCCGGTCAACCGGGTTGAGGCGGGCACGCTGGTAATCCACCGTGAAGACCGTCCAGAGCGTAACGGCCAGAGTGAGGGCAGCAACGGCTCCCAGAGCAGTCCCAAAACTGAAGAGTGTCTCGGGTGAGAAGCGGGTCTTCAGCAGTCCCACCAGAAAAGCCGCCAGACCGCCTGAAACGCTGCCAAGCATGTTGGAAAAACCCACCGCAAAGCCACGCGTCTGCTGGGGAACGATATCCATGACCGTGGCAAAGAAGTTGGCGATATAGGCGCCCTTGAAGAAGCCATAGCCCAGCGCGGAGATCTTGACGACCAGCAGAGACGAGCCGTGCCCGACGCCGAAGAAGAAAGGGCAGGCGATGGCCAATCCGGCCAGCAGCACGTAGGCTCTGCCGCGAGCGGTTTTTCGTACCAGGTAGTCGGCGATGGAGGCACCGGTCAGGATGCCCACAATCGTTGCAGACTGAACGTAAACCGTGGCGGTGAATCCCGAACTGCCCAGCGACAGTTGAAACTTATGGCGGAGGAAGTCGGGGAGCCAGGCGTAGATCACCCACAGCATGGCATTGATGGCGATGAAGTTGAAACAGAGGGACAAGTAGGTTGGAATTCGCAGGACACCCAGCCAGTGGCCCGCTCCGTCCGCTGCCGGATTGGTGCCCTGGCTCGCGGTGGGTCCGGGGTCGCGCAGACCGTACAGCAGCAGCGGAGTATAAAGGGCCCCGGCGACGCCGGCCAGCCAGAGCATCCACCGCCAGTCCAACGCCTCGGCCACGAATCCGCCGTACCACCCACCGAACGTGATTCCCGCGAACTGGGCCGTTCCATGCAGAGAGAGAGCCTTGGATCGGTTGTACTCGGTGTGAACCTGCGTAATGAGCGAAATGGCTGCCACGATGTACAGGGACTGCGCCAGAGCCATGGCCCCACGCCAGGTGAGCAGAGCTGCCGGCGACTGGGTCATGCCGATCATGAACATGCATAGGCTCCAAAGCAGAATGCTGGTGACGATCAGCTTCTTCTTCGAAATCCGGTCGCTCAGGTATCCCCCGATCGGATTCCCACAAGCATAGGCCCACAGGAAGACCGTTCCTGTCAGGCCCAACTGAACCTCCGTGAACCCCAGCGACTCGCGCAGGACCGGGAAGATGGAGAAAATCGACTGCCGCGTGATATAGGCGATAAAGAAAGCACCCCAGAGCCAAAGAACGGTCTTCCAGGCCTGCCAGTCTTGCAATTTTGAATTCATTGTGTTGAGTTCCTTCTGAGCCGTTTTCCCCGACCCTGTGAGTTCAATGTCGCGCGCTCTTTGAGCCAGGCACCCGACGCAACCGATGCTGTCCTGCCTCGCGCAGCGTGCGCCCTGGAGCAGCCTTCCGCCCCCTCCGCACAGGCAGATCAAGAATGGGGCCTGCAATGGTTGTTGAAAGTCCAGGCGTCCTTGCCATACTACGACCTGGCATGGTCGCGTTTCCGATTGGAGACTTATTTCAACATTGAGAAGTCACTTTCGGAATCCCGAAAGATACCAGTCTGGTGTAGGATTGGCAACCCGGTATGGTTTTTTCAGCTCGGATGCCTCCAACCGCATCCTGGGCCGCCGGGCTGCGGCATGCCGGGACGGTTCCCACAGCTCATTCGGTGAGGTCTCAGAGTATGTCATCCATCCCAGGCACCACTATCGCCTATCCGGCTTGGTCCGGCGGAGCAGGACCCCGCCGGTTTGGGCTGGTTATCACTTGCATGCTTTTGTGGGGAAGCGCCTCATTGGCCGCTTCCGGCTCCTGGACGCTTGAGTCCTTGCTTCAGCTGCAAAGCGCTTCGGATCCTCAGATCAGTCCGGACGGATCCCAGGTGGCCTTCGTCGTGACTCGGATGAATCTCGAAAGTAATCGACGCGATTCTGAAATTCGGATCGTGCCGGTGGGCGGCGGGTCGAGCCGCGGGCTGAAAGCGGCCCATGTTTCAGACGCGCGGCCACGCTGGTCGCCGGCGGGGACTCAGATCGCTTTCCTGTCGAGCCGCAGCGGCTTGCCTCAGGTCTTCGTGGTCGGCGATGTAAACCTGGAGCCTCGCCAGCTCACCCACGCGGAGCGAGGCGTGCTCGACTTCAAATGGTCGCCTGATGGAAGGCGCATGGCGTTCCTGTCCGTTGATCCGCCCACGCCGAAGGAGCTGGAGCGGGTCAAGAGGGGGGATGATCCGATCGTTGCCAACCAGGACTACAAGTTCAGCCGCGTGTACCGGGTCTCGCTGAATGGCGGAGACGCTGCACCGGTGACCGACTCTGGCCACCACGTGACAGGATTCGACTGGTCGCCGGACGGAACGCGCCTGGTTTACGCCGCGCAGAAAACTCCCCGCCCTCAGGACGTCTTTCACTGCGACCTCTTTGAACTTGACCTGAAGTCTGGAAAGCACACCAGCCTGGTCGCCCTGGAGGGCAGAGAAGGCGATCCCAGCTATTCGCCCGATGGCCAATGGATCGCCTTTCACAGCCAGGCGGGCAAGATCAACTACTTTGAAGAACGCCATGTGGGCGTGATACCTTCGGGAGGAGGCGACATCCGCTGGATCACGAAGGACGTCGAGGTGGACGTTTTCCGGGGAGGCAACGAATTCTGGTGGTCGCCAGACGCTTCCACCTTGATCTTTGGCGGGGGATGGGGCACTCGCGATTCTCTTTATCGAAGTCAATGGACACAACGGCGGACCGAGCGCCTTCCGCTTTCCTTGTCTGGTCCCTCCAGCTTCAGCCTGAGCCGGAAGGGAAACCGGCTGGCCTACTTGAAGAGCTTTACGGACCGAACGGCCGAGGTTTACGTAGCGGATGTCGGAGAGAAGGTAACCGGCGAAAGGGCTCTCACCGATTTGAACCCAGAAATCAGATCCCTGCCCCGCATCGAGAGCAAGACTGTCAGTTGGACTTCCAAGGATGGCACCCGCATCGAAGGCGTTCTCAGACTGCCGGTCGGGTACCGCCCCGGTGTCAGAGTCCCTCTGCTTGTGGAGTTGCACGGCGGTCCAACAGGTGTAGCGCTGGAAACGTTCCCCGTCCCGCGTACCTATCCGATCCAGTTGTTCGCGCAGGAGGGGTTTGCCGTCCTGGCTCCGAACTTCCGAGGCAGTTCGAATTATGGAAGGGCTTTGAGATTGGCCAACATTCGCTCCCAGGGTTTCGGGGACTTCGATGACGTCATGACCGGCATCGACAGCCTGATCAACCAAGGCATTGCCGATCCTCAGCGCCTGGGAGTTTACGGCTGGAGTTACGGAGGTTTTCTGACGGCATGGATCATCGGCCACACCGACCGTTTCAAGGCCGCCTCGATCGGCGCGCCGGCCTCCGATTGGATCGCCTGGTATGGAGCCTCCGACGGTCCCCGCGAGGTGATGTGGACTTATTTTGGAGGGAAGCCCTGGGACACCTGGGAAAGCTACAATCGGCATTCCCCGCGATATTCCCTGATCAATGCCAAGACGCCGACCTTGATCTTGCACGGCGAGAAGGATATCGATACTGCTCCCGAAATTTTCCGGGCATTGGAAGATCTTGGGGTTCCCAATGAGTTCGTGACCTACCCGCGCGAAGGACACGGCATCACGGAGCCCATGCACCAGAAAGACCTGTTGTCCCGGAATCTGAGCTGGTTCAAGAAGTGGGTCTTGAAGCCAAACTGAAGTCAGAGGGCGGCCCAAAGTGTAAAAGCTGACCTTCCACAGCGAATGAAGAATTCTTCAGTCAAAGCAGGATTTGTCCATCTAGGGAGAAAGTGAGGATACGTGTGCTGATTGGTTACGTGAGTGACGAACGCTACGTGGCGCTGCCGGATGTATTGCTGGAGTTCGAGCGTTCCGGGGAAACGGTTGCCGTCGCGCGCTCTTCGCCGCGAGGAACGGTGAGAGTTGACCTTCCCGACGGCGCTTATCGCGTTACTCTGGTAAAGCCAGGATACGGTTCCAAAAGCCTGGACCTGCAGGTTCCTGTGGCCGAGCCTTACCAGTTTCGGCTGCTCAGCGACGGCTTGCTGGGGTATGTGTGGCCCAAGTGGACCCGCTCGGGACAGAGCTCAGAGTTCCGGGTCCACTCTGTCGAGCCTTACCGCTTGAGCTTGTGGCGCTATGGATTGAAAAGGGAGTTGGTGAAGTTGCTGGGTTGGCATGACGAACATGGACCGCGGGCCGTGATGCAGATCACTCCGGACGGCGATTACACCCAGACGGGGGTCGAATGGAACAAGCGGGGCTATGGAAGCCCGCACCACACCCAGTTTGCGACCGCACCCGAACGATCGGGCTTGTACTACTTTCACGCGACCACGCGGGACGGAAAGTTCTTTTCGTTTCCTTGGGTCGTGGCTCCGGCGCGTCCGCAGGCGTCCATCGCGGTCCTGGCATCCACCAATACCTGGAACGTCTACAACAATTTTGGCGGGCGCAGCAATTACATCAACGCCGACCGGCTGCCTCCCGTGCCGGTGGTTAACTCCCGCTTGGACCTTTCCCGGTACTCGCAAAGCACCTTTCAGACCTGGGGTGCCCCCAACGATCAGTACCCGCCTTTGTCCTTCGAGCGTCCCGAGCCTTCCAACCAGGTCCGGGAGAGAGAAGAAGTGACGGACCCCATCGAGGGGCGCCAGGAGTGCCATCTGGCTCCAGCGGAGTGGCGCCTGCTGGGTTGGTTGGAGCGGGAGGGCTACGACTACGATTTTTACGCCGAACACCAGCTCCACTCCGGCCTGCTCGACCTGGACGCCTATCGCATTCTGATGATCAGCGTCCATCCCGAGTACTGGTCTCGCCAGATGTATGACAAGGTCAAGAGCTGGGTTCACGAGCGGGGCGGGCGCCTGATGTATCTCGGCGGAAACGGCATCAATTGCGAGGTGGAATTTGTGGACGATTCGGCTCTGCGCTGCAAGACACAGCTGCTGAATGTGGGAGGCTCACTCGGCATGCACGATCCGGACGATCCCTCGGTTTTTTATGAGAGCCGCTTTCATCGCACAGCGGAATGCGAAGCCAACCTTCTCGGAGTGGTGTGCACGGCCTCCGGCATCATGACCGCCGCTCCCTATCGCGTTGTGAGTTCCACCCACTGGGTGTTCAGAGGCACCGGCTTGCGCGAAGGCGACTTGTTCGGTCAGGAGGGCTTACAGGAACGCTGCTCGGGTGGAGCCTCCGGCCACGAAACGGATAAGATGAGCCGGTTCTCTCCGCCTGGAACGCAGCTCCTGGCCAAGGGTACCAATCCCGAGGAAGGCGGCGCGGAGATGGTGGTCTTCGGAACGCCCAGCGGCGGCGGCGTTTTTTCCGTGGGCTCCATCACCTATCCGGCCTGCCTGCTGGTCGATCCCCATGTGTCCCGCATCACGGCCAACGTCATCGATCGTTTTCTAAGGACGGAGCCGTTGTGAACCCTTACGTTCGGTCTCCACGACCTGGAGGAAGACAATGAATGCGCCCACTCGCCATCTGCTGTTGGAGGAGATGACACGCGAAGAAGCCCGTCAGATCGCGCCTGAAGCCCTGGTGGTGTTGCCGGTGGGAGCCGTGGAGCAACACGGACCCCATTTGCCCGTCGGCACCGATACCTTCACCGTTGAGCATTTGGCGCGAGCGGCTGCAGCTGAAGCTGCCAGGCTTATTCGGGTGGCGGTGGCCCCCACTCTCCCGTTCGGGTCTTCCCATCACCACCTGCCTTTTGGCGGAACCCTTTCCTTGAGCACCGAGACCTACTACCGGGTGGTCTTTGAGCTCTGTGAGTCCTTGATCATCGGCGGATTTCGCCGCATTTTTGTGCTGAACGGGCATGGTGGCAACAATGAACTGATTCAGTTGGCCATTCGCGATTTGGCCCTCAAACACCCTGCCTGCCTGGCGGGGGCTTCCTATTGGAATGTTGCCTGGGATGCTTTGGTGGAGGCGGGGGCGCACCGGCGCGGCAACCTGCCCGGACACGCCGGACGCTTCGAAACCTCCCAGGTGCTGGCCCTGCGGCCTGAACTGGTTCACGAGCCGCGGCCACATCGTGAGGCCGTAAACGATTCCAACCCACGCAGCTTTTACGGTCCTTACCGCTTGGAGTCCCACGGCTCCTGGCAAGCGATCGACGGCTATACCGACAGCCCCGATCTGGGGACGGCGGCCGATGGAAAGGAGTATCTGACGGCAACGGAAAAGGCTTTGGCCAAAGCGCTGGTGGAATTCTATCGGACAACCGGCTAGGAACGACTGGGTCGCCGTTTCCTTGTCTCCGCGCCGCAGTACCGGAGCAGGGCAGTTGGATCTTTGTGCTTGCAGGAGGGGAAAGGTGCCGAGCACCCCCGGGCAGAGCGGCACGCGGGTTGAGCCCCGCCACGGGAAACAGGCCGCGGCGGGGGGCCAGCTCTATTTCGTTTCCGATCGCCACTGTTCAAACAGCTTCAGCTCCGATTCAGCTTGCTCCTTCTTGCCCAAAAGGTTCAAGGCCCGCGACTTGAGATAATGAAGCTCGCCATTCTCGAGTCCGGCGGAGTGGATTCTCTCGGCCAGCCGCAGGGCTTCCTCCGGCTTCCCCTGCGCCAACGCCGTTTTCATCAGTCCCAGGTAAGCCTCGAGGTGTTGCGGGTTGAGCTGGACGCTGCGCTCGAAGTGCCGCCGCGCGGCGTCGAGTTCATTCCTGAAGTTGAGGCTGTACATACCCAGCGAGAAGTGGGCATCCGGGTTCTGCGGACTGACCTCCAGCTCTTTCTCGAACAGTTTGCCCGCCTTCTCCAGCTGGTTGAGATCGCTGTAAAGCCCACCCAACCGATAATTCACCCCGGGTGTGTTCGGGGCAATGGCCAGCGCTTTTTCGTACTCCGCGATGGCTGCCGGCCCATCAGAGCGGCTGCGATGAGCGTCAGCCAGAACGACGTGGTAGTGGGCCCGGACTGCAGGGTCCTGGGGGAGCCGTTTCAGGACTTGATCGGCGCTTGCGTCCTGCCCACTGAGGCGGTAAACCGCCGCTAACGTCAACTGAAGCACCACATCCTCGGGTGCTGCCTGAGACAGCTTCTCGTAGAAGGGAACGGCCTGTGCGTAGCGACCCGTAGCGAAGTAGGCCAAGGCCAAGGCCGTCTGAGCCCGGTCGTCCGGCTGAGTGAGCGCCGGATCGGCGGTCAGCGTCGAAATGACTCCTTCGTAACGGCCGGCCCCTAAATAAGCCATCGCCAGGTTAACGCGATAGGCTTCGTTGTTGGGCTGGTATTTCAGGGCATCTTCAAAGCAGACAGCAGCCTTGGGATAATTTTGCTTTTGATAGTAATGGATTCCTAAGTCAGTCAAATTCTGCGCGACAACCTGGCTGAGCTTGTCGGCCGACGGGCCCTGCGCCTGCGACCATCCGGTGCTCAAAAAGAGGCAGGGGACCAGAAATCGGACGAGGCAGCGGCATGCTGACGAACGCGGCCCATCGCGCCGAGTGAGAAGGTCTGTGCGTTTGGGATGGGATGCTCCGGCATTCGTGGGGACAATCCATTGACGCGTCGATTTCATAGGCGGTTTAGCTTATGACCGAGTGAACGGTCTGGCAGCTCTCAGGTGGCTCATTGCCTAGCGTCGGCGAACCACGACCCTCGCCCCTTCACCTCGCCCCTCATCCCTGAGTCCCAACGGAATCGTTTCCCCACTTGAGACGATGGTAGTCCGCCAGATCCGACCGCTGGAACCGTTCCAGGATGCGTCGCACCAGACGTTCGGCCCGCTCACCATCCCGCGTTCGCAGGGCCATCAGGATTCTTCCAGTCTGGCGCAGGTTCGAAGCAAAGTCGAGGACTCCGGCACCTCCGCGCCAAACGAGTTCGTAGGCAAAAAGTGGAGTACACAGAACGTTGAGCAGGCGTCCCAGCTGTCCATTGGGTTGGTGCTTCCAGAGGGTTCGATGGAACTCCAGGTCCTGCCTGATGTGACCAACGTAGTCCCGATTGTGAGCCGACTGCCGCATGTTATCCAGACATTGCTCCAACTCGTCGTCCATCTTCTCGCACCAGTGGTATGCGGCCAGGCGACAAGCGAATGGTTCCAGCAGAATGCGAGCCTGATAAATATCCCCGAGTTCCTGCTCCGACAGGTTGGTTACGGCCCGAGAGCGCCCTCTTTTGACCACCAATCCGCGGTGTTCCAGCTCCTGGAGAGCTTCTCGAATGGATGGCTGGGAAAGCCCAAGGAGTTTGGAGAGCCGGAGTTGAGGCACTTCTTCTCCCGGACGGATGCGACCGTGGAAGATGGCCTCCTCGAGCACGCTGACGGCCTGGTGGCGGACGGGCTTAGAGCGATCAATGTGTTTTCGATCCAGCGGCATGGCCAGAGTATACCTCAGCAGAAACTGATTGAGTTCAGAAAGCGCTCAAAGATTCTAGTGCTTAATGTATTGATTATAATTATTTTATCTTAGTTATGTGACAAGCCAGGTCTTGACAATATGACACTTTGAGCGATAATCCGCTCGACTGTTGATATCCCCACTGAGCCGGCTCATGAATCAGCCTCCAGGGAGGTCGTTGCATGATTCGCTTCAAACGAGTCCTGTTCATCGTACTTTTGCTCGGGTGTCTCGGTGTCCAGTCTTTCTTTTCCAAAGCGGCGGCTGCGGAGATCACGATTCGCGGCTACTACTTCACCTTTTCCAGGATGCCCACTTTCAGCTTCGAGACCTGGAAAACAATCGTCGACGGGATCCACCACGATAGAGGAAACATGGTCCTGCTTTGGATCGGAGGTGGATTCCGCTCCCGGAAATTCCCAATCACCTGGGAATACAATCGGGAACACCGGAACCTCCAAAAAGACTTCGTGCGGGACCTGATCGACTATGCTCACAGCAAGGGGATCAAGGTCCTGATGGGCTTGACGCCCTTCTCGTATGATGGAGTGAACCAGTATCCCTTGCGCTACCCGGAGCTGAAAGCCATTCAAGCCAACGGCCGTCTGGTGGGTCTTTCCGGGATTCATTGTTGGGGATACGCCATGAATCCGTCCCGTGCCCGGGCCCAGCAGTTCATGCTGGAATACACCAGAGAGTTGATCTTTGATTTCTACCCCAATGCCGACGGCTTGATGATCGAGTCCTCCGATTATGCAATCTGCCATTGTGAAGACTGCAAAGGTAGCTATTATCAGAAGGAATTTCAGTTCGTCAAACGGATCTCAGAGGAGATTTGGCAGAAGAACCCTCGAGCTACCATCCTGGTTTATCCCCATTACTTCACGGGCAGATCCGTGCCCGGCTTCGAGGTGAGGGCAGCCGCGGAGAGGTTTGATCCACGCTGGACCCTTTTTTTCACTCCACACAGCGCCCACGTCGATTTGGACCTGCTGAAGCAGGCACGCTCTGCGATCTATTGGGATTCCAGCCCCGTCTTGAAGACGCCGCCAGAGATTCAAAAGGGGGCTCTCACGGCGCTGAAGTTTGGCATCAGCGGCTATGTTCCATCTCTGGAGGCCTTCTCGTTCGTGGCCGCTCAGCCGGAGGGAGGTGAATCCTTCGTGGTTGGAAAGCGCCAGAAGCCCTTTGGCTTCGAATGGATGCCGGCGGAAGAAAACCCTTACGAGGAGCTGCTGATTCGAGTCAATCGGATTGCCTATCGCGAGTTCACCCAGGCGCCAGGTCTGGATTACCAGGAGTTTCAGTCTCGTTTGGGACGCGAAATCTTCGGCAACTCGGCGAGCCATGAAGCCACCGAAGACCTGCTCTCTCTGCAGGCCTCCTTTTTTGCGGACCGATCCTGGTTTTCGGCGTCACCCATGGTTTCACCGGATCTTCTCGAGGACAAACTGAGGGCGGGCTCGCTCTCGCTTGGGCAGCTGCGCGATTATCGAGACCGGCTGGAACACCTTCGGAAGATTGCGCAGAAGTATGCCCGATCATCCGATCCAGCCAGGCGGGAGATTCACCGCATTGCCGCCTGGATTTCCACGAGCTGGGCGGGAGAGGAGCACTTATTGTCGGACCCTTTGCGGAGTGGAGAGTAGAATGAACTTCAAGAGCTGTCCCGTTGCCAGTGCCAGCAATCAGGGTTCCGATCCCCTCCAGCCGACCGGGTGCCTACCCGTCGGTTCGTTTTCTTAATCTGGCTTAAAAGGAGGCTGAATGCGTTCCCATTTGTTTCGTCTGTTGAAGTGGCCTGAAGTGAAACAGGCCGCTCAGGATCGGGCAGTGATTTTGATTCCGGTAGCTGCCATCGAACAGCATGGTTATCATCTGCCGGTGGATATGGACAACCTGGCCGTCGAATACGTCACTGAGGAAGCGGCCCGTCGCTCCGACGGCCTGATCCTTGTGATGCCGCCCATCCATTACGGATTCAACGAACACAATATGGGCTTTCCCGGGACGATCAGCATCCGCGAGCAGGTGTTCATGGATTTTTGTTACGACGTGGGGCATTCCCTGACGAGGCAAGGTTTCGATCGGATCGTGTACGTCAACGCCCATGGAAGCAATCAAATGTTATGCAACCTGGTGGCCAGAAGACTGGTCAACACGACCCCGGCGCTCGCGGCCGCGCTGCCTCACTGGAATCTTTCGAAAGAGGTGGTGGACCGGATTCGCGAGTCCGAGTTTCCCGGGGGAATGGCTCACGCTTGCGAGTTTGAAACCTCCATCTATCTGCATTTGAAACCGGAATTGGTAGAACCGGACAAGATGGAGGCCGAGACGCCGTCAAAACTGTCCCGCTTCATGTACTCGGACCTGTTTGGCGACAGTCCCGTCCACTTCGTCAACCGCTACAGTCGGACGGCGCGCAGTGGAGTCGAGGGAGATCCTTTCAAGGCCAGCGCCGAGAAAGGGAAGCAAATCGTCGAAGCCGAAATCGCCAACCTCATCGAGTTTGCACGCCAATTCCGGGAATTGCCTGACTGGCCGGATGTGGATTTCAACGTCCAGAGAGCCCGGTAACGCCGGTCTCGACGTGGCGGTGGGTCGGAGCGACAGGTTCATGAAACTGACCGCACAGGTTTATCTCCTGGCAAGCGGTTCTCTGGGAACCGGAATGAGCCACGCATCGGACTGCAACGTGTACGGGATCGAATGCGGCAGTGAGTTCGTCATTGTCGATTCCGGGGTCGGGCAGAACAGTGGCGACATTTTGAAACGCCTGGCCGAAGATGGTGTTGACGCAAAGCGAGTTGGAACCCTGCTGCTGACTCACGGTCATCTGGATCACAGCGGCGGGGCCTGGTTTCTGCGGGAACGCCTGAAGGCGCGTGTGGCCGCTTCCAGCGCGACGGCAGTCGCTCTTGAGTCGGGCAACCAGGCGGCCATCAGTTTGACCCAAGCCAAGGGTGCGGGCGTCTATGCGGCGGATTTCCCTTTTCAGGCCTGTCCTGTAGATCAGCGCCTGGCGGACGGGCAGAGACTTTCGTTTTCCGCGGCAGAGATTGAAGTTCTGACGACGCCGGGACATTCGCACGACATGTTGAGTTTTCTGTTCCGTAGCGAGAAGCTTTGCGCCCTGTTCAGCGGGGACACTTTGTTCTATGGCGGCAGGATCCTGCTTTCCACCGTCTATGATTGCAGCGTTCAGGACTATGAGAAAAGCCTTCGCAAAATCGCGCGGTACCAATTTGAGGGACTGTTTCCGGGGCACGGACTGTGGGTGTCGCAGGGCGCCTCAGCCCACGTTCGGGCCGCCAGCAAGGCCCTGGATCGCCTGCTGCTGCCGCCCAATCTGATTTGAGGGTTGATCTCAACATGAAGAACTTGGCCGTGTGCGGTGTCGGCAACATCGGTAAAGTCCATGTCAGGAATCTTCTCTCGCTTCGGGGGTGCAGAATTGCCGGAGTGTTCGACACTCAAGCGGCCACGCTGAATCAAGTGGCGAGTGAGTACGGCCTGCCGATCTACCCTTCCTGGCGGGCCCTACTGGAGGATCCGACACTCGACGGCGTGGTGATTGCCACCCCGGCGGCCAGTCACCGGGAGCTTTGCTGCCAGGCTCTGGCGGCCGGAAAGCATGTCTTCCTGGAGAAGCCGCTGGCGAGCTCATTAACCGATTCGTTGGCGATTGTCGAAGCGGCCGCCAAAGCCGGCGACCGCGTGGTTCAGGTGGGATTTTGCGAGCGGTTCAGCCCGGCTTACTTGGAGGCCAAATCGGCCGTGGAGCAGGGCCGGCTCGGAGCCTTGCGAGTCGTTCAGACTTCCCGCATCGCCCCCTTTCACATGTCCGACCCGTCGTGGGAGTTAGGTGTCTACGATACGGCGGCACACAACCTCGACCTGATCCTTTGGCTGAAGGGAGCCGTTCCGAGATCCGTACTGGCTCGAGGAACCGGCGTGTATGGATCGGGCCCGCATTTTTGCTCGACCTGGCTTTCCTTTGCGGATGGCTCCTTAGCGGTGGACACCATTGCCTGGCTGCGACTGGAGGGACATCCCCTGTCCGAATGTGCCCAGGCGGAGATGTTGCTCCAGGGGACCAAGGGCAGCTTCCGAGTCGATCACACCGCCCGACCCGCATGGTGTCTGGATGATCAGCGGTTTCGTGCCGTGGATACGGTGATTCTTGGGGGCGAGGGTTACTACAGCTGCCTGAAGCTTCAGTTCGACTACTTTCTCAGCGCCATCAGCGGGGAAGTGGCGCCGAAGGTCACTGCAGCCGAGGCCCTGGCCAGTGAGCGAGTCGTCTTGGCGGCAGTGGAGTCTGTCAAAACCGGCCGCGAAGTCGGATTGGTGACATGACGCATGGAGAGTCGCTGACGGTCGAAACGTCTCGCTCGGCCAGCGGCCTGAAACGAGACAGGCCCTGGGTGCACTCTTCAGGCAGTCGTTTCAGCCGTAGAGAGCTCCATCGTGACTGGGTGACATCTCAATTCGGTGCCACATATCCCGGTGGCGCTGCGACCAAAGGAGAGAAAATGGCCCAAGCTATTCATCGTCGAACGGTCATTGCTGGAGGGAGCTTGGCTCTGGGCTCTCTCGTCCTGGACGGAGCCGGATTCGAGCTAGGTGCGTGGCCGGAGAGCGGCAAAAAGAAGTTCAATCATCGCGGCTACCTGGGTTGGATCACGGACCTCGCAAGCGAGCCCGATCCTGACGCCGCGTGGCCATCGATGCGGCTGGACGAACGGCTGCTGGCCGATTACCGGGAAACCTTTGGGCTCATGAAGCGACTGGGCTTCAATGAGATGTCGGTTTGGGGGCTCTATGTTTCCCGCTCCTGGCCGGTTGACATCTCCAGCGCCGTCCCGGCCGCCAGGGGCAAGCTGGTAGAGCAGCTCATCGAGGCTGCACACCAGAACAGTGTCCGGGTCTATTCCGGTTTGGGGGTGTACAGCTGGGGCTTCGACGAGATCATCCAGGCGCATCCGAAGTTGACACGGGGCAACCCTCAGGCCATGTGTGCCAGCGAGCCGGAGTCCTGGCGTTGGATGCAACGAGTTGTCGATTTCGTTTTCGAGCGTTTTGATATCGACGGGGTCAGCATGCAGTCGGCCGACCAGGGGCGCTGTTCCTGCGACGAATGCAAACGCTACAGCGACGCCGAGTATCATGCCCTCCTCAACGTTCGAACCGGCGAATACATTCGGAGTCGTTGGCCCGGCAAGACCGTGGCGGTCAACAGCTGGGGAATGAGATTCGAGGAGCCCGAAACGCTCCCCTCTTTGGTCAAGATCAGCCGGACGGTCGATTATCTGATCGACGTTCACGACACCAGTCGAAAGCGCGACCTGGCCTACCGCAGGAAAATCATTGACGCTCTCAGCTGTGATTTCGGCACTCTGGGCGGCCCACAGGTGGAGCCTCCCCAGCATTGGAGGCGCGACCGCTGGTTATTGCCGACCCTGAAACAGGTTGGCGTTCATTTGCAGGAGCTGGCTTCTGAAGGTGGGAAGGCCTGCGAGTACTTCTTCCACATTCTGGATAACCCCGGAGATGAGCTGTCCACCTGGCTAGCCGGGAAAGTTCTTTCCTCTCCAGAGGAATCCTGGGAGCAGCATCTCGAGGATTCGGTGGAACAGCTTTACCGAACCTCGCGGCGCACCACCACCGATGCGCTGACCGAACTCTTTCTTGACGCGGAAGAGGCTTACTTCAAGCACATGCCCCCTCGCATGAGCGGCACGATTTCAATGGAACCGCTGGTCACCGACAAAGCGGGATTCCCGATTTACCTGACCAAACGGCTGAACCCGGATCAACGCCAAGCCTACGCTTCCGACCTGCAACGCCTTCGGCAGCGAGCCGAGAGGTTGCTGCCCGATGTTCCTGAAAAAGCACGGATGAAAAAAGTGGTGTCGTGTCTCACGAACGTGCTGAAGGACCTGGAGGAGCCTGGATAGGGACACGTTGCGATCCGGACGCAGGAGTTCCAGTCGGCTTTTCCGGTGGGAAGGCTTGCTCCAACGCGCAAAAGCTCAGACGATTTCGGAATCCTGGCATGAAATGGAGAACCTGAATTGAAAGCGGCCCATCTATTCCGGCATCTTCTGCCAGGCCGGTCAGGCTGGCGAGCCCTTGAGGTTGCGATCGGACAGGGAACGGAGATTGCGCTTGATGTGTTCGAATGCGTTGGGGAGCGCCCCGGGCCCTCGGTATTGGTGACCGCCGGCATTCATGGGGATGAATACGAGGGGCCGGCCGCTGTGGCTTCGGTGGCTTCCCGCCTGACACCCCAGACCGTCAAAGGAGCCGTGTGCCTGATTCCCGTGGCCAACCCTCCGGCCTTTGCCGCCGGCACGCGGTGCACCCCGGCGGATGGAGTTAACCTGGCGCGTGTGTTCCCGGGGAAGGAAAGCGGGAGTCCCACTGAGCGCTTGGCCGATTTCCTTTTTCGCCATTTCCTGGCGCCCGCCGACTGCTTGATCGATCTCCATAGCGGAGGAGTGGAGTATGAGTTTCTGCCGGTGGCTGGATTCTATGGCCCGGCCGATTCAAAAAACCCTTCCTTCCGCGCCGCGCGGCAATTTGGGCTGCCTGCGCTCTGGCAGTTGCCGCCTACTCCGGGTGTGCTGTCCTACGAGGCTTCGAAGGCGGGCAAGATAGCAGTCGGCACCGAATACCTGGGCGCCGGCCGGCTGTCCTTGGAAGGCGTGTCCGCCTACGTAAAGGGAATTCAATCCTGCCTGGAACTGTGGGGCCTGGCGGAACCCAGTAAACCGAAATCGGATCCGGACTGTAAGGCATACTCCAACGACTGGCTGCTGGCCCCCTCCACCGGATTGTTCCAGCCGCAGCGCCGGCTGGGCGATGGAGTCGGCAGAGGCGAGGAGTTGGCGACCATCAGCAATTCCAGAGGGCAGGTGGTGTCTCGCCTGGTGGCCGCAAGGGAGGGCGTTGTCTTGGGACTTCGCAGCAAGGCCTATATCCGCGAAGGAGAGTGGGCCGTCTTGCTGGCCGAAGAACTGTGCGTGGAGGAACCCACTTGAAGAGAGCTCGAGAGTGGCTGCAATGTCTCGTTTGTTCGGCCCACTACGATTTATCCCCTCTCTGGTCCGGGTGCCCGGCTTGTTTGGATCAAGGAAAAAGCTCGGCACTGGAGGTTCGTTACGACTACGCATCCGTTACGGACTTTGGTCCTGACGAAGGCGCAGCAGGGATCTGGCGTTGGCATCGACTTCTGCCTGCCATGCACCGTCATCATCCTGTATCCCTGAAGGAGGGGGCGACCCCTCTGTGCCCCGTCAGCTGCCCTGCCGGCCTGGCCACCATCTGGCTGAAGAACGAGTCTGTGAATCCTACCTGGTCCTACAAAGACCGCGCCAACAGCGTCAACATCTCAGTAGCCAGGAACCTGGGATTCGAAAAAGTAGCGGTGGTGAGCACCGGCAATCATGGAAACGCCGCTGCGGCTTACGCCAGTGCCGCCGGCTTGCGGGCTGCTGTCCTCTGTCATCGCGATGTCTCCATGCTTCAGGCATCCCTCATGCGGCTCTATGGGGCACGGGTGTTGCGTGGCGGCAATCGCAGCGCGATGCTCAACCGGCTGATCAGAAGCGGGAGCTGGTTCCCCTGCTGTGTCATCGGCCCCCTGGACGGGTCTTCGAATCCTTTCGGCGTGGAAGGGCTCAAGACGATTGCCTTTGAGATCTTCTTTCAACTGGGCCGGCGCGTGCCTGATCGGGTGTTTGTTCCGGCGGGAAGCGGAGACGGTCTGTACGGCATCTGGAAAGGATTTGTCGAGCTGCAGAAGCTGGGACTATGCGACCGATTGCCACGGATGTTTGCTTGCCAGGCGGAAGGGGCGGCGGCTTACGTCCGGTCTTTTTCAAAAGGGTTGCGGCACGTGGAACCCGTCGAGAATCCGCAAACCATCGCTTTGTCGATTGCGGAAGAGCAGGGTGGACGGCCGGCGCTGCTGGCGTTGTATGACTCCCAGGGTGGTGCTCTTGCATGCTCCGACCGCGAAATCATTCAGTCGGCTGGTGAGCTGGCCAGAGCCGGCTACGCGTTGGAGCCGGCCTCCGCGGCCGCGCTGGCCTGCGCCCGGAAAGAGCCGGCGTCTTCGAGCGATGAAAACTGGGTTCTCATTGGGACGGGTGCGTACGCCAAGTGGCCCGAAACGCTGAACGGTCAGTTTGAGACCATTCCGGCTTTGGAGCCGGATTTTGTGCAGGTCGAGCAGTTCCTGGAACTCTAGAGTCCTCTCGCCGAGGGTTTGACCATCGCCCTCATCTCCCATTAATGACCTCTCTCGATCTCGCCATCATTCTGGGGTACCTGGTGCTCATGCTGGGCATCGGCCTTTATTACCGTCGCTATGCGACCCAGGGGCTGGAGCACTTCTTCCTGGCTGGGCGCAGCATCCCGGGCTGGCTCAACGGCATCTCCTACGCGGCGGCCATGGTCAGTGCCGACGCGGCCACGGCATACGGCGGGTTGGCGGTGGTGACGGGAGCGTTCGTGTGCTGGTGGTACCTCAGCCGGTTTGGACTGGCGCTCTTTGTGGGGGCGGTCCTTTTCGCGCTGTTCTGGAGGAGGCTCGAGCTCTTCACCAGCCTGGAGTTTTATGAGCTGCGCTTTACCGGCCGGGCCGCGGCTCTCATGCGGCTCTGGATCGCGTTTCGCACTTCCTTTGTGGCCATGCCCGCCTGGACCGGGATCACGCTGCTGGCGGCGGCCAAGATTCTGGGGCCCACCGTGGGGCTGGGCCGGACCGAAACGATGGTGCTGGTCCTGCCCGTGTCGTTCGCTTATGTTTTCCTGGCGGGCTACAAAGGCGTGGTGGTCTCCAACCTGATTCAGATGGCCATTTTTCTGGCTGGTTCCGGCTTCCTGGCGCTCACCACGCTCTCCCACTTCGGAGGTCCCTCCATGTTGAGCGCCACACTGGTGGCCCAGTTGAACTGGCGCGGTGAGGAGATGCTGAAAGTCTTTCCTCCGGTTGAACACGCGGTTTTCCCATTAGCCGCGGCGCTGGCCTGGTTGGCCGGCCAGACGGTCGGGTACGGCGGAGATGCGGCCCCCATGGGAGGAGCCATGGAAGGACAGCGCATCCTCTCTTCGCGCAGCGCGCGGTCCGCCGTCACGATGTACGTGGTGACAGCCATTTCGATGTTCCTCCTGGTCCTTCTGGTCTCGCTGCCTTGCATCACCGCGCCCCTGATCTGGCCCTGGTTGTTGGAACCTGGGGCGGACCGCGAGCTGGCCTACGGCCTCCTCATGAAACAGTTGCTGCCGGCTGGAGCCCTGGGTCTGGTGGCCGCAGCCATGCTGGCCGGAGTGATGTCCACTGTTGGTGACAATCTGAATTTCGGCAGCCAGGTCATGGTCAACGATCTGTACCGGCGTTGGCTGGCCCCGGACCGCTCAGAAAGACACTACCTCGTGGCGGGAAAGGTCTGCATGCTGCTGATCCTGATCCTGGCCTTGACCGTGGTGTACGCCACGCAGTTGGTCTTCAATGTGGCCGTCTTCATGCTGCAACTTAGCTCGGCTGAGCTGCCTGCCAACTGGGCCCAGTGGTGGTGGTGGCGCTTCAACAGCAAGGCCAGACTGGCGGCCTCATTCGGAGGGGCAGCGATTTTTTGCATGGTGGTCTTTTTCCCCGGGCTGCTTGTGAAGGGGGGATGGGAATGGGCTGAGGCTCTGGTGTTGCCTTGGTGGTACCAGACCTTCCTGGTCATGGGCCTGACCACCGTGTTGTGGGTGAGTGTGGCCCTGCTGACCCGGCCGGACCCGCCCGAAGTGCTTGACCGCTTTTATCGGCGTGCCCGGCCGATGGGCTCCTGGGGGCCGCTGCGCGAAAGACTGAAAAGAGAGCAACCGCAACCCATTCCTTCGAGCCGGCAGAGTTGGACTCAGATTCTCGCGGGATTCGCTTTGGCCCTTTCGGGTGCGGCTGGTGTTGCCCTCTTCATCCTGGGAGCCTCCAGCCTGTTCGTGGCCGGATTCACGTCCGGCTTGGCCTATCTGGCAGCCTCACTTCTTTTGCTCGGGTTCTTCGGTCGCAGACTGCCGGCCTACCTCGATCGGATTGGGGATTGGAAGCCGAAGATGCAAAACGTGGGGCGGGGTTAACTCGGGGTTGGATACGCCGGGATGCGGATCCCTGTCATGCCCTCATCGGTCAGGTGGACGACATCGTCCGGAGTGAAGAACCTGCGTCCGTACCATTCATCCCTCCGGCCCCAGGTTAGCGAAGGACCCCGGCTCCATTCACGGGTCAGCCCGCAGGCCCTCTTCAATGAACTCCGTCACGACCTCAGCATACTCCGCCGGATGGCTCAGATGGGGAACGTGGCCGGCGCCGGCGAGAGTGCGTGTCTTGGCCTTGGGCATCGCCATGGCAACCCGATTCACCACGGGTGGAAAGAACGGGGCACTCTGATCGCCAATCGTCAGGAGAGCGGGCGCGGCCAACCGCCGCAGTCCGGCGAGATCGATCTCCAGCGCCTCCGGGTCATGAGCTTCGTCCAGAAAGGTCGGAGCATTGAAGACGAAGGTTTCCCGGACCGCTTGAGGAAGCTCCACCCAGGCGCCAGGCCCGAACGCAATCGTTTCCACGAACTGCCGGGTGCCTTCCGTCGACTCACCCGCCGTGAGCAGCGAGACGACCGTGGAAATGCGCTCCTGAACCGCAGCCAGCACAGCTGTTGCGGTCGAGTCGTCCTTCAGCAATCCGAATAGCGGAGGCTCATGGACGATCAGGCTTCGAAACAGCTCCGGGCGCTCTGCTGCCAGGCGCAACACGATGGAGGCGCCGAACGAATTGCCGACAACGTGTGCTGGAGAGTGCTGGAGCGTCTCCAACACAGCAGCCAAGTCTGCAACATCCTCACGAACGCTCCCTTGGCCCGGCGGGCGCCCGCTCCGGGAGTGGCCGCGCCGGTCGTAGGTCAGCACGCGGAACCTCCGCGCGAGATCCGGTACCACGGCCGCCCAGCTCTCGTGATCGCCCCACGAGCCGTGCACCAGAACCATCGGGTCTCCGGCGTCTCCGTTAATTTCCCAATAGATCTGGATCCCATTGACTGAGCTGATAGGCATGACGACCCCCGTGTTACTCGATTCGACCTTGCGCCGGTCTGAAGTAATCAAGCTGAGCCGCCCTCAAAAGGAGGAGGGTCGGTTAAAGCGCTGGGCTCGATGTGTTGTGGAAAGCCAGACCCTCCACTCCACTCTACGGATTCGCCATCTTACGTAAGACCGCGTTGGTAACCGTCGTAATCTGGATGGCAACCACCTGCCAGGATTTACCGTGCTTCACCCAGGTGTTCGTAAAGTGGAAGTGAACTGCTTCCCCATTGCTGTCGTGCTCCTCAGAAGAACCGATGGTTACTGCCGTATTGCCGTAAAGGCGAATGTCTCGTAGCTGGTAACCCAAATCTTCGTCGGGATTAAGGCTGGTGGATGATTGGCTGCCTCTTTTCTGTTGCAGATCCTTTTGCAGCCGCAGCTCGGTCGCTTTGCTGCTGACGTAGCCGTTTTCCTTTGTGAACGAAAGATCGTCGCTTAACAGGCGCTCAAGAACAGCCGTATCATGAGCGGCATAGGCCCGAAACAACGCAGATTCCGCACTCCTGACCTGATCCTCAGGCGAGGAACTTTGCGTCAGATCGTTAGTTTTGCTTTGGCTGAAGGCCGGCACCTGGGTGACCAGAACCGATAGCACAAGCATGAGCATCCGTTTCATCGATTGTCCCCTTTCGAGACAAGGGATACAGCATCTAACGTTCGCGCTTTCAGCTGTAGGGTGCTCGTTCTGTAGTTCTTGCTTTCGCAATATGATACTCCCGCCGTCCGCTCCAAGCGCTTGATATTTACTAAGGCCTGCCCCGGGAGCATACGGATTGGGTATGCTCCCGGAAGCGTCCAATTTCCACCGGGAGAAGACCGGATGAGATTCTACACTAATCTCCTTTGCAGGCCTCCGCACGCCATTTGGAGTGCGCCGACGCGTCGGCGCTCTTGAAAGCGGCATCGCAATGCCGCACTCCGAAAGGGGATTGGCTCACGGAGGTGTAAACCTTGCGAAGAGTCTGCTTCGTTCTTTCCTTTTCCGCACCAGGGTGACTCGCCGACCACCGCAGTTCCAGAACCTGCCTATGAATCATACTTGCCGGGACATCCGGTCCTGCGAAAGGTTCCCCAACCCGGCCTTAAGGTCTGATTTCCCCCGAGCCATGCTGAGACCGTTCTGGCAGCCGGGTTCGGTTTCCTCATTTAAGGGAACGGACCATGTGGAGACTCTCCGGCAAAGCTCAGCGACCCAAATTCAAAACGTCAATCATGAGAGGCGCGTTTGAGGGGCGTCAGGTGCATGCTGTGTCCAGCCGATCCCGATGTTGCCGCCGTAAATCCTGGCCTCTGACAGTGGGCTACCGTTGGACGACCATGTTTGCGTGTCGGGCTACCTCCTGCCACCGGCCGCCCTGCTTCATCCAGATGCCAGTAAAGCGGAGACGCGAGGTCTGACCGGCGGTCGGCAACGTCCCAGCCCAGACGACCGTCTCGCCCCCTGCCACCACCGCCGTATCGTTATATACGCGGACATAGTCGACTTGCCGGTCGTAGGAGGTGAAGGCGAGAGTCCCCGACTGGGTCATGGCTAAGACCTGCCGTTTGTCAATGAACTTGTTGAAAGGGTTCGTTACGACGAAGTCGTCTGACCAGAGGTGCTCTAGCGTTGCCGCATCATTGCGCAGCAACGCCTTGACCTCCTGTTCATTCAACCGTCTGATCTCTTCCTCGGCTTCATGGCCTTTGTCACCCTCGGCGAAGACGAAGAGCGAAGCCACGAGGAGCGTGGCGAGGGGGATCACCTTGTTCATTTCATTACTCCTTTGGGTTACGTCAGGGACTTTCGTCTCAAGAAATCAGCGGGCCAACGCTCGGCGTCAGCGGCGGCACGGGGAGCCGTCTGTTGCATGCGTTTGATACTCATCGACCACTCCTTTGGAAGGCCTCCGCACGCCATTTGGAGTGCGCCGCCGCGGGGGCGGGGTTGATAGAGGGCGCCCGAAGCCCCCACCCGCAAACAAGAACGCACAA
>JBFMEW010000039.1:0-66242 GCA_040753175.1 Acidobacteriota bacterium
TGACTAATCTCCTTTACGAGGTCGTTGCTGCCTCAGAAACATGCCCAGCCTGTGACCTGTCTACTCCAGAGCTTTCGCCCTGAAGCTTACCGCCTCTCAACCCCAAACATTCATACCATCTCCTTTCGGAACAGGGGCGGCCGCGGGAGAGCGTCAGAAGTTGATGTTGGCGGTGGGCCCACAGTCTCCGGCACCAAGAGCAGTCACGCTGTTATAAAACGCTTTTTGCGGTGTAAAGTTCCCGGTTTCTCCCTGAAACGAAGTATTCCGGATGTGGACGCGGTAGCGCAGGGGTTGTTCCCTGTCGCGGATGGCCGCCCAAATCTCCTGGGCTTGCGGGGACAAGTCGAATTTCCGGCTGAAGATGCAAAAGCGAGAGCGATCGGCGTTGGGAATCACCCAGTCAGGAATCAGATCAACCGTCACACGATACAGGGTGTTCGCTTTGTAGCGGGCGGGTACGTCGTACTTGAGCAGTTGATCCCGGTCATGGGCGTAGTCGATCTTGGGTTCCGGTTCAATGTGCTCCTGAAACACCTGCATTTCTACCCGACCCCTCAGCCTGGGGTCCTCATAAAAGGGATAGACCCAGGGGGACGGAGAGAAATGGCCGTCGCTGGAGAAGCGCAGTTCATAGCCGAGCCTGATGCCGATGGGATCTCCGGAGGTGGCGAGAAACGTCTGGTAGGTGACGTTTGAAACTTCTACTCGCGGGAGGTGGATCACACCGTCAGAACCGCGCTCGATGAGTTTCGACAATTCCGTCCGGGTTTTTATGTCTTCCGCTTCCAGCATTTCTCGAATCTTCTGACTCTCGTTTCCATCGAAACCATCCGGCACCACGAACGGGACGGCAGGCGTGTCCAGCGGCTGAAAAAGTTGGTGGAAAACCTGCTGGAACGTGGCCCCATCGAGCGTTCGCCCGCTGGCCCGAACCCGGAACGGTTCCGAGGGCACGTGTACCAAGCCCACATACTCGCCATCTGAAAGCCGGTGGCTGGTCTTGCGGAAGTGCAGCACAGCGAGGGGCCGTCCCTGCAGGTCGATCAGATCGTACCGGACGGTGGCAATGGCTTCCTGACCGAACAGTTCCGCCTTGGCCACGTGCTGAAGGCCTTTTGAGGGTTCGGACTGCAAAGGCATGTAGTTCGGTCCCTCGCGTCCGAAATACAGCACCTGAAATTCGAAACTGTCAAACTCGATGTCCCGGGCGGAAGGTCGGCGTTGTGGCAATCGCCGAACCGGGAGAGCAGCAGTCGTCGCCTGCTGGTCTCTTTCAGGTGCTTTTGAAACCACCGCCATCGAGGGCCGATTCTGGCGATCCGATTCGTTTTCACCCGCGTGGAGAAAAACGAGCCAGGTCGTCATGAGTGGGACTGCGAGCCACCCAAGACCCGATCTTAGACGGAAGCTTGAACACGATCCGATTCCGAAAGGGGTCACCATTCACCCTCGGCTGAGTTCAATGAAACGCTCTGCCAACCGGGGCCCTGTCCCTTCCTCCTCGTGTTTGAAGAACACGTAGGCTTCCTTCCAGCGCTGAGACTGAAGGCGGTTGCACCAATTCTGCAGGGCCGCGTCATCATAGCCCGGGCGACGCAGGCGCACGTACCCCCACGTCGTGGTCGGAACCACTTCGCCAACGGGCTCTTCCTCGGTATCGCTCAGACAAAGGGCGCATGCACTCAAATGCAAGGCTTGCAAGACGTCCTCATCGAACCAGCTCCGATGCCTGAACTCAAAGGCGGCCTTCGTTCCCGCCGGCAGGATCGCCAGGAAGTCTTTCAGACGCGCCAAGTCCTTGCGGAGGTTGGGAGGGAGCTGGAACAAGACACACCCGAGTTTTCCTCCCAAGGGCGCCACCGTTCGAAGAAAGTACTCTGTTTCGGAAGCTGCATCCTTCAGGCGCTTTCGGTGAGTGATTCTCTGGGAGGCCTTGAGGGCAAAGCGGAAGTGCTCTGGCACTTGCTGCGCCCAGTTTTCGAAGGTCGCAGCTTTGGGCACTTT
Organism: Acidobacteriota bacterium; assembly: GCA_040753175.1. Classification (GTDB taxonomy): domain Bacteria; phylum Acidobacteriota; class Terriglobia; order Versatilivoradales; family Versatilivoraceae; genus JBFMEW01. Next base: position 2,008 of record JBFMEW010000039.1, read on the forward strand.
GTAGAAGGTGTTGTTGATCTCCACACTGGGCAGCCGGCTTGAGTAGTAGCGCAACATGTCCTTGGCAGAAACGTCTTCCGGATAGAACGTCCCCTTCCAAGGATCGTAGCTAAACCCGCTGGTGCCTACGTAGAACTTCATAAGATGACTGCGCCGACTCAACTCGGCTTGACCTGGTCTGCGCTTCCAGCTAGCCCTTTAAGCAAAGCCTGATTCACCTCAACAAACAGCCCGATCACCTTCTACTCACTGGCGGATTCGTTTGAGCTGCGCCCACCGCTCCCGCCAGCGGATAGATGGGTTCGATATCCACCGGGATCTGTCCCAGCCGATCCAACGCCTGCCGCATCTCAGGTCGGATCACGGCGTATCGTTTTAGCAAGGCATCAGCTTTGCTATAGGACCCCTCGGCCTGCAAAGTCAGGATCTCACCGGCCAGTTTTCGCACGGCGGATTTGATCTGGTCCGGGTCAATTTGGAAAGTTCCGGCCTCCGCTCCGGGCCGCACACCGCCTTCATCCAAAAAGTGATTGAACTGAAGGGCAACCCCACGACCATGCGCTTCGGTGATCCCAAAGCGGACCGACCGGAAGATGCTGGCCAGAAAGGTCACGTACATAACGCGCTCCAGCTTGCGGTCGATCACGCCGCTGTCGATCAGGTGCTGCAGCGCAAAGAGACCGGTCACATCCGCTTTGGCTTCTTCGATGGCGGAATACAATTCCTTCAGTTCCTGACGCACCGTGGTGTTCCGCCCTCCCACGCTGATGTTGTGGGGGCCCAAGCCGTGAACCAGTTCATGGGCAAGGATATGCATGAAGAAGGCTTCAAAAGACAGATCCGGCCGCTGAGAGGGGTCCAATACGACACCTGCAATCGGAACCAGCGTCTTTTCGAACTTGGCCTGCTGCACGTTCTTCAACATCACCCTCTTGGTTCCCTTTTCCTTGACGATTCGCTCGTCATTGGGCAGGTTGAAGGCCGCCGTCTGAACCCCGCGATTGGCTTCGCCCGACGTGAATACGACATCTACGACCCGGATCGGAGCGATCGTGCCGATCTTCGGGTTGCGGAAGCGGGCATCCAGTGGAAGGTTGTTTTCGATCTCCTGCAAGTGCGCACTAAGACCCGCCAGTCGAGCCGATTCTTCGTCGTTGCGCAACGTTACAAAGGCTTCGAACGCGGCTTTGTAGCTGAACAGCTCATCTTCGTACGTTTCGTAGGGGCCAATGGTGACGTCGATGGGCGCATCCAGCTCCATCCAGGCCACGTCGCTGGCATAGTAATCGTCTGTCAGGAAGGCCTCCGCCCGACTGGTAAGAAATTGTTTGAGGGTTGCATTGGTGGTCAGGGCTGCCGCTTCCCGCAGGAGGCGGGCGGCAGGCTCCAGAAACTCACGGTATTCCTGACTGTAGGGGACACTCACGAGCTTTCTGCCGGAATCGCGACGGATGGCGTGGAAGAAACCGGTGGCCCGCCGCCGATCCTGCGGTGAGAGGCCATCAAGCCATTCTCCGAATTCCTGTCGCGTCATGTCGGCGGGGTAGAAGTTGGCTTCAGGAGGCTTTTCCGACGGGACTCCATCCAAGAATGGTTCGTTCTTGTCCAGACGCGACCAGGGACCCACATTGATGCGGAAGTAATGGAGTCGCGCCTGTCCCTCCAGGCTGGCATCGCTCTTCAACTTCTCGAGCAGAGCCTCATTTCCGCTCCACACCTGCCTCCTATAGATGAGGTCCATGTAGCGGGCGGCTTCAATGATCTTGTCGAGAGCCTGCCTGTCGGCCGGCGAAAGCCGGGAGACATCGGCGGTGATCGTAGTGGGAGAGAACCGGCTAATCTTGGTTTGAAGCATCTGAGCTGGAGAAGGCTCCTCCGTGCTTTCCTGGCGGGATTGAGAGCCGCCACCGGATTTGCCCTGGCAGGCTGAGAGAGCCAGAACGACAACCATTGCATACAACCATGGTATGCCCATGGGGATGCAGCATCGTTCGGGGTCGGATCGGAATCCTGCAAGACGGTCCATAAGGAGGCATTCCTCTTAATGCCACAGGGTCAATGGCCAGAACCATTTTACCGCTCTCACTTCCACAACAAAACGATCGCGAAGGGCGCCACCCCCAGCAGCAGGAAGGCACCCACCACAACCCACCGCCAGAGCTGGAGCTGCAAGCTGGGCGGAGTCATCACCAGGGGTAATCCTTTTTCAAGAAACCAGTCCTTGAATTCGCGAGCCCCAACGGTATCGCTGCCCCGCCGCTGGCAGAACTCGAGGAAATCGTCCACGAGTTCCTGGCGCAGTCTGCGCTGGAAGAATCGCCGCAACACGCCTGGAAGGGGAAGTCGCCCCACTGTCTGGTTGAAGATTTGCTCAGTGACCTGCTGGTAGGAGTCTTGCAGTCGTGAAAGCGAAAGGGTGGGAACGGATGAGAACAGATAGGAGAGTTCGGCCTCCTGCAGCCACTGCATCAGCGTTTGCTCGGTGGTTGCCACGCCGCGAATGCCTGCACACAGCAGTCCAAAGCAAACTCCCAGGAAAAAGCCGACGACTCCATAGCTGAGTCTTAACGTCCAATCTCCGAACACTCCCCAGCCGCCCATTGCCGGGTACCATCGGCTGAACACGACTGCAGCCGACCACAAGCCGAGGGACCCGGCCATCCCGTAAAGCGGGACCAGGAGGAGCGCCGGACGCAGGAACGCGCCGGCCAACTTAAGGGGCTTCCATCCTCGTTGTCCAACCGGCTCCAGATCATTCAGAGTCTGATTCATGGCGAGGTACCATGCAGACAGGTTGTTGTCGAATATGGGTCCTGCTTGGAGAAGAAGTTGTCATTGTGTGACAATTCACTCTTGGTACGACCTTGCAATCCTGATCGAGGAAAAACTGCTCAAGGAGGATAGCACAGTTGAGGGATGACAAGACATGGCCGCGGCGCTTCCTGGCAAGCCCGGTTTCGTGGACTCTTGCGGTCGTGGCGGTGGCCATCCTGTCCGGGTCCTGTTCGACCGATTCAAAGTCGCCGGCCCCCTCCAAGCAGCCCACCGCCCAGTCGGGCCCGTCGTTTGTCTCATTCTCCAGCCTCAGCCCAGCCGAACTCAAAAACTATCGAGTGGTGCTGGAGACCTCCAAGGGCAGCATCGAACTCGAATTTTTTCCCGACGCGGCCCCGGAGCACGTACGCAATTTTCTCCGCCTTTGCCAGCTTGGTTTCTACGATCACACCGCCTGGCACCGGGTGGCCCGCCGGTTTGTCATCCAGGGAGGCGACTTGGGAACACGCCGGCCCCGACTCGGCGCTGCCGAAATGGCTTCCGGAGTCCGTCGCCTGCCGCCGGAGATTAGCGATCTGAAGCACGAAGAAGGAACGCTGTCCATGGCGCGAGGCGACGATCCCAACAGTGCCGAAACCTCATTCTTCATCTGTCTTACTCGTCAACCCAAGCTGGACGGCAAGTATACGATCTTCGGAAGAGTGGTTTCCGGAGTGGAAACGGTGGAGAGAATTGCGAATGTCCACGTCAAAGGCGAGACGCCGGTTGTCCGGGTCGAATTGATCCGAGCCAGCGTGGCAAAAGTGGAGTCTCAGAAAGTGAACGAGGACCGAAAAGGTTAGGGCTGCGTCAACCGAACGCCCTCCTCCATCAATTGACGGACTTGAGCCAGGCTGGGTGCTTCACTGTAGATTCTCAGCACAGGCTCGGTGCCGGATTGACGGAATAAGATCCAGCTCTCGTCCTGGAAGACCAACTTCGTGCCGTCCAGTGTCTCCACCCGATCCAATGGATATCCGGCGAAACGGCTGGGTGGACAGTTCCTGAGGCGCTCGACCAACTCACGGCCAAGCTCCAGGTGGACGTGCAGGTCCTTTCGGAGAAAGTGGCATTCCCCGAACTCTTCCCACAGTTCTTCAACCATCTGCCTCAAACCGGCACCTCGACGGGACACCGCTTCCAGCACCATCAGATTGATGAGAATCCCGTCCCGCTCCGGAATATAGTCCCTGACTCCAACGCCACCGCTTTCCTCGCCGCCGATGAGGATATCCTCCCGCAACATGAGGTCGGCGATGTTCTTGAACCCAATGGGAACCACTTTGAGGCTCAGACCCAGCTTACGGCAAATCCGTTCGATGAGCACGCTTTGAGAGAATGTCTTCACCACGGTCCCGGTGCAGCCGCGCACCCTCACCAGATGCAGAATCAGCAGCGCCAGAATCTGATGGGTGTTGACGTAATTCCCGAAGCTGTCCATTACGCCCAAGCGGTCCGCGTCACCGTCCGTCGCCAACCCGATGTCGGCTTGTCGATCGAGAACCGCCTTCCGCAGCGGTAGCAGATTTTCCTCCATGGGTTCGGGGAAAAGGCCGCCAAACAAAGGATCGGGATCTTGGCGAATGCTGCTGCAGGAAATGCCTTCGGAGGTCAGGAGGGTTTCGAGGAGGCCGGCTGCGGCGCCATGCATGGCGTCAGCCACGACCCGAAGTCTCGCCTTCCGCACAGACTCGAAGTCAATCCTCGACTTCACGGCATCGAAGTACTCCCGGCCGGGCGGTTCCTGCGTCACCGAACCTTCGGCACCGCTCGAGGTGCGCCGCACGGGATTCCGGTAAAGCTGGCTTTCGATCTGCTTCACCAGTTCGGGCGTGGCCGATCCACCAAAGGGAGCCTTGAACTTGATCCCACAGAACTCGGGTGGGTTGTGGCTGGCGGTGACCATGACGCCGCCCGCCATGCCGCGGCGTTTGACTTCGAAGGAGACGTACGGCGTAGGAAAGGCACGGTCCAGCAGGCGAACGTCGAAAGCGTTGGAAGCCAAAACCTCCGACACCCGACGGGCAAATCGGTTCGCCATAAACCGAGTGTCGTAACCCACCAGTATCTGGCGCGACCCCGTCGGCTGAGAGCGCACGTAGTCGGCTATGGCCTGAGCCACCACTTCTACAGCTGAAAAGATGAAGTCGCGTCCGATGACGCCCCTCCAGCCATCGGTTCCAAATCGAATTCCGTAAGGGTTGGGCGTCTCCGGGTCAGACATCGCGCGGGGTCCCTCCGCTTCCGGGAAGCAGGCTGAAATCTCCCACCACCGAGTCGTCGCCCAAGACCACGCCAGGGGAAAGGACGGCATGCCGGCCAATCTTGCATCCGCGACCCACGATGCACCCTTCCAAACGAGCGTGTTCTCCAACCGTCACGCCCGGCCAAAGGACAGATCTGTCGATCAAAGCCTGGTCACCAACCATACAACCCTCCCCCAGGCAGGAGGCCACGATTCGGACGTCCTTTCCAGTCTGAACTCCGGGGGCGAGCACCGACCGCTCATCGATTTCGACCTGTTCGAGCGAGACCGCGCGATGGCGGAACGGCGTCAGAACCGGCTGAAACTGCCGGCTTAGGATGTCCTGATGAACCTGGAGGTACTTCTGGGGAGTCCCTATATCAATCCAATATCCCTCTGAAACCCAAGAGGAGACCGGCTTGTGGTGGCGAAGCAGCGAGGGAAAGACTCCGCGCTCAAAGGAGTAGTTCTGCCCTGGCGGGACGAACTGCAACACTTCCGGTTCGAGGATATAGGTGCCCGCGTTGATGGTGTCGCAGGTAATCTCATTGGCTCCGGGTTTCTCCAGAAAACGACATACGCTTCCATCGGACTCGGTCTCGACCAAGCCATATGCGGTGGGATTGGACACCCGCTTCAGAACGAGGGTCGCCACGGCCTTCCGCCTGCGATGACTGTCGATCACCGCTTGCAGATCCAGTTCAGCCAGGATGTCCCCGTTAAAAACAATCGTCGCCTCATTCAGCAGCGGCTCCGCGTTCTTGAACGCCCCTGCCGTCCCTAAAGGAGAAGCTTCCACAACGTAATGGATCCGTACTCCAAACCGACTCCCATCGCCCAGGATACTCTCGATCTTGTGGGGTTGATACGACAGGCTGAGAACCACTTCCTCGATCCCGTGCTTTCGAAGCAGCTCGATCTGGTAGCACAGGAAGGGAGTGTTCACAACGGGAACGACCGGCTTAGGCGTCGCCAGCGTGAGCGGACGAAGCCGCGTTCCCTCTCCACCCGCCAGAATCAGAGCTTTCATGAGGCCCCTCCACGAGCCAATCGAACGATCGAAGTACTTTCGAAGAACACTCTCTCGAGCCAGGGCCCTGCCCGCGAAAGACAAACAAACCGGTCGCTGGCATTCGGATTCTTGCCGGAGGAGTCGGCGGCTGGGTTAACACCTCGCGCGACCGGTGGATCAACGGAGCAGCTGGCGCAGAACGTAGGGCAGGATGCCACCGTGGCGGTAGTACTCCACCTCGATTGGAGTGTCGATGCGCAGCGTCACAGGAATACGGTCCACCTTGCCATCCGTGCGATGAATGGTCAGTGTGAGGTCCTGGCGCGGCTTCAGTTCTTCTTCCAAACCGGTGAGATCGAACACCTCGCTGCCGTTCAGGTCCAGACCTTGGGCGCTGATCCCTTCTCTGAACTGGCAGGGCAAGACCCCCATGCCCACCAGGTTGCTCCGGTGGATGCGCTCGAAGCTCTGGGCTACGACGGCGCGAACACCCAGCAACCGGGTTCCCTTGGCGGCCCAGTCCCGGGAGCTGCCGGTACCATACTCCTGTCCGGCCAGCACCACCAGAGGCACTTTGGAAGCCTGGTATTTCATCGCTGCATCGTAAATGCTCATCTGCTCCCCGCTGGGCTGATGGCGCGTGACCCCGCCTTCCACGCCTGGAACCATGAGGTTCTTGATGCGCACGTTGGCAAACGTGCCGCGAGTCATGACCCGATCATTTCCCCGGCGCGATCCGTAGCTGTTGAAGTCCTCCGGACTCACGCCTCGTTCCTGCAGGTAGCTGCCGGCCGGCGAGGTCTTTTTGATGGCGCCCGCAGGACTGATGTGGTCGGTGGTCACCGAGTCACCGAAAACAGCCAGCGGCCGGGCCCCGCGAATATCGGTGACCGAGCCCGGCGTCATCGAGAAGTCGAGGAAAAACGGCGGCTCCTGGATATAAGTTGATTCGGGGTCCCATTCATAGATGTCTCCCACGGTGCTGGGAACTTCGTTCCAAAGGGGGTTCTGATCGGCAAAATCCTTGTAAAGTCGCCGGAAGGTTTCGGGATCGAACGCGGTGAACAAAAGATCGCGGATTTCAGCGAGGCTGGGCCAGATGTCGCGAAGGTACACGCTCTGGCCGTCCTTGGCTTGTCCCAGCGGCTCGCTGGACAGGTCGATGTTGACGCGGCCGGCCAGCGCGAAGGCAACCACCAAAGGTGGACTCATCAGGAAGTTGGCCTTGACGCTCTGGTGGACTCGCGCCTCGAAATTCCGGTTCCCGCTCAGCACGCTGGCGGCAACGATGTCATGTTTGTTGACGACCTCTTCGAGCCGGGAGTCCAGCGGACCCGAATTTCCGATGCAGGTGGTGCAGCCGTAACCCGCCAGATAAAACCCGAGCTGGTCGAGGTAAGACTGCAGGCCGGTCTTTTGGAGGTATTCGCTCACGACCCGCGATCCCGGAGCCAACGAAGTCTTCACCACCGGTTTCACGCTCAATCCGCGCTCCACCGCCTTCTTGGCCAGCAAGCCCGCACCCAGCATGACGCTGGGATTCGAAGTATTGGTGCACGAGGTGATGGCCGCAATCAAAACGTCCCCATGCCCAAGATCCGCCGGCGGCCGCGACCCTCCATTGAAGGTCGTGGGGTACCGTTCAGTTAGCTTGTCTGTCGGCTTGGCATAGCCGTTTTCGTTCACCGGCTTTTGCAGCAGGTCGGTGAACTGCTGCTTCAATTTCGGCAATTCGATGCGATCTTGCGGCCGTTTGGGACCCGCCACACTGGGCTCAATCTCGGCCAGGTTCACTTCCAGAACGGTGCTGTAGTCGATCTCGCCTTGACGAGGGATCCCGAATAGTCCCTGAGCCTGAAAGTAATTGCGGAAGGTCGCAATCTGCGCCTCCGGCCGGCCGGTGGCCTGCAGGTACGTGCAGGTTTCCTCGTCCACCGGAAAGAAACCCATGGTCGCTCCATACTCCGGCGCCATATTGGCGATGGTGGCCCGATCGGTGAGCGGCAGGCGGGCCGCCCCCTCCCCAAAGTACTCCACAAATTTGCCCACGACTTTGGCTTTGCGCAGGAGTTCGGTACAGTACAAGACAAGATCAGTGGCCGTCACACCCTCTCTCAAAGCACCTGTCATATGAACGCCGACCACGTCCGGAGTGAGAAAGTAGACGGGCTGGCCGAGCATCCCAGCCTCGGCTTCGATGCCACCAACTCCCCAACCCACGATTCCCAGCCCATTGATCATGGTGGTGTGGGAGTCGGTACCTACTAACGTATCGGGGTAGTACACGCCGTTCTTTTCCAGCACTCCTTTGGCCAGATACTCCAGGTTCACCTGGTGCACAATGCCGATGCCGGGCGGCACGACCTTGAAGCTTTCGAAGGCCTGCATCCCCCACTTCAGAAACTGGTAACGCGCCCCGTTGCGTTTGAACTCCATTTCCATGTTCTTTCTCAGAGCATCCGAGCTGCCGGCAAAATCCACCTGCACCGAATGGTCCACCACCAGGTCCACGGGTACCAGCGGCTCGATGACTTTCACATTGCCTTTCAGGCGGGCCACGGCCGAGCGCATGGCCGCCAAGTCCACCAGCAAGGGAACGCCGGTGAAGTCCTGCAGCACAATTCGAGCAACAATGAATGGAATCTCTTCCGTTCGAGCGGCATTAGGCTTCCAGCCCGCCAGGGCCCGAACGTCCTCCTCGCGAACCCGTTGACCGTCGTAGTTCCTCAGCACCGACTCCAGAATGATCCGGATCGAAACCGGAAGTCGGGACACGGGGCCGAGTCCTTCCTTCTCCAACTGGGGAAGGCTGTAGAAGCGACCCGATTGGGTGGCGCTGACTGGAAAGGATTGCAAGGCATTAAACAGATTATGAGACATCGGTCTTCTCCCAGGAGTTTTTCATCATGGCGGCCGCTAAACGGGCAGAGAGATACCGCCTCGTCACGGCAAACGTGCATTATAACCACTCGCCCAGGGAATATGAAGTACACGACGCGGCGGGGACTTCCAGGCTACTCCAGCTCCATCTGGACTGGAGACGACACCAGAAGCCAATAGGCCAGGATCCCTCCCACTTGGATGGCTCCAGTCAGGGTGAGAGCTAAGGCAAACGAATGGCTCGCTTGGGCAATAAAACCCGTGAGCGCCGGCGCCAGAATGCCGCCGAGGTTCCCTCCAAAGTTCTGAATCCCCGACACGGTCCCCACAATGGGTTTGGCGCACACCGCCTGAGTCAGCGTCCAGGTGTTAGGAGAAGAGATACCTAGACCGCACAAGGCTGTCGACAACAACCAGACCGCCGTCATTTTGTCTTCGACCAGACCGGCCGGAACGATCAAACACCCCACCCCCAACCCTGCGGCAATGAAGGCCCGGCGCGTTCGGACCTCCTGACAACCTTTGCGGATCAACCAATCGCTGACCAAGCCGGACAGCATAATGATGACCGACATGGCCACAAACGGAACGGAACTGTAAACGCTCATCTCCAAAGGCGAAAAGCGTCGCTCGAGAACCAGGTAGCCAGGCAACCAGGTGACATAAACGAACCAGGCATAGTCGTACGCGAAGAAGCCAAGGAAGATTCCCAGCACGCTGCGATGCTTCAGCAAGCGCAGGCTTGACAGGAAGGACGCGCCGGGGGTCCCTTTGGAGGTGGAGGCCTGTGGACGGTCCGCCCCCTCGATCCCTTCCCAGCGGCCGAGGAACCACATCCAAGGCAATAACCAGACCAGGGGAACCAGACCGATCACCAAAAAAAACACCCGCACACCGTGGGCGGCCAAAAGCCAGGAGCCCATGGCCACCACGATTGCCTGTCCGAGCCGGACCCCGGTGAGGTAGGTTGCCGTAACGGTGCCGCGCTCTTGATCCCGGAACCAATTGGCCACGGCTCTGGCGCTGGCAGGAAAAGCGGCGGCCTGCCCAATCCCCAACAGGATTCTCGCCAGGATGAGATTCAGGAACTCTTTCGCAAACCCTGTCAGCGCCGTGATGACGGACCAAGCGCCAAAGGCCATGGCATAGGCGCGTTTGACTCCGGAGCGATCCACCAGCCAGCCGGCGGGAACCTGCATGAACGAATAGGACCAGAAGAACGCCGAGAGCAGCAAGCCCATCACAGACCGGCTCAATCCCAGTTCCTGCATCATGAACGGCGTGGCCACGGATAGGGCGTTGCGCTGTCCGTAACAGCAAATCATGGCGACAACCAGAAGCACCATCACCCACCAGCGCTGGGGTGAGTTTCGAAGCAACCCTTCTCCGGGAGGCTCGGCCCGGTAAATAGGGGGTTCTTGATTCGGGCGCACGACGCCTCCTCAAAAGCAGGGTCATCCAGACGGGTTTCCTTGGCGAGACAGCCTATAATAACGGCGGTTGCAGCAGGTGCCAACGGTTTTGGAGGCGACAAAGCGTGAACGGATGCCCGAACCCAGTGGAAGCATGAGACGCCCAGATCTGCGCTTCGCTCAAAACGAGTTGCTGTTTGGATGGAACCAGACTCCGGGATTGGTCGCAGTGGAACTGGAGGGCGACAACCGGATGAGGGTTTATCGCCGCACGGCGGAGGGGATTGCCTCCGAGCTTCAAGACTTTAGCCCGTTTCTCCTGTTGGCCGAGGATCACCCCTTGCGGGGGTTCAAGACCGAATATAAGCTCATTCCGCTGTCTGGCTTCTCCCACTACCGTTACCTGGCTGTCTTTTCTGGATGGAAGGCGTGCCAACAAGCTCATCGGGCTCTGGCTCGCGCCCCCGAATCGCACATTTTCCTAAATGACCCCGAACATCAACATCTTTTGTTGACCGGACAAACGTCCTTTCATTCGCTTCTGTTCCAAGATCTGAGGCGAATGCAGCTGGACATTGAAACCTACTCTGCTCCGGGCTTCGAATTCTCCAACCCGGAGCGAGCGGAGGATCGCGTTATCGCCATTGCCCTGAGTGACTCGTCGGGCTGGGAGCAGGTTTTGCGAGGCAATGAGATGGACGAACCCGAAATGCTTCGCACACTCAACTCGCTCGTCCAGGAGCGAGACCCCGATGTCATCGAAGGACACAACCTTTTCAAGTTCGACCTGAAATACCTGGCCACACGAGGCCGGCGGCACGGCGTGCGGTTGACGTGGGGACGAGACGCAAGCGAGATCTCCTGGCGGGCTTCAAGACTCTTCATTGCCGAACGTACGATCGATTACCCCCGATGGAAAGTTTTCGGCCGACATGTGGTGGACACCTGGATCCTGGCCCAGTTCTACGACCTCGCCAATCGCGAGTTGGAGAACTTAAGCCTCAAGGAAATCGCACGCCATTTCGGCCTCGCCTCCGAAGGTCGAACCTACATCGACGGCGGGAGCATCAGCCGCATCTACAACGAAGAGCCGGACTTGCTTTTCCGCTATGCCTTGGACGATGTGCGGGAAACCGAAGGGTTGTCCAGACTGCTGAGCCCCAGCTATTTCATTCAGGCTCAGATTTTCCCCTACGGCTATCAAGGCGTTATTCTTCGCGGCAACGCCACGCGGATCAACTCCTTGTTCCTTCGCGAGTATTTGCGGCGCCGGCACTCCGTCCCGGCGGGACCCGCAAGTGGACAGGAATTCGCCGGAGGCTACACCGATATTTTCGAGGAAGGCGTTGTCAGGAACGTTTTGCACTGTGACGTGACGTCGCTGTACCCCTCCATCATGCTGAGCCGCAGTATCAAGCCGGCCGGAGATGACCTCAATGTGTTCCTCCCCCTGCTGCGTGACCTGCGGGACTTCCGCGTGGAAGCCAAACGCCTGGCTCAGCAATCGCAGGAACAGGAAATGCGTGCTCACTACCAGTCCCTGCAGAGCACGTTCAAGATTCTCATCAACTCGTTTTACGGTTATCTGGGGACGACCTTCTCCAACTTCTCCGACTATGCGGCGGCCGCCCAGGTGACCGAAATTGGGCGAGAAATCCTTAAGAGCATGATTGACTGGCTTCGAGCCGCCGGCTGCCGGGTCATTGAGATCGACACGGACGGCATCTACTTCGTACCGCCCGCCGATTGCGGCAACCCCCAGGCTCAACAGGGGCTGGTGGAGCGGCTCACCATGACGCTGCCGGAAGGGATCAACGCGGAGTTGGATGGGCGATATTCGGCCATGCTCAGTTACAAGATGAAGAATTACGCGCTGCTCGCGGAAGACGGATCCGTCGTCATCCGTGGTTCCGGTTTGCGCTCACGAGGATTGGAACCCTATCTGCGGGGCTTTCTGCGGGAGGTGATTCACTTGTTACTGCGCGGCCAAGAGGATAGGATCCAGGCACTCAAGGAAGATTACTTTTCGCGACTCGAAAAGCATCAGTTCGACATCGCTCACCTGTGCCGGACGGAAACCCTGTCGGAGTCTGTGGCCAGCTACCGCCAGAAGGTGCTGGACAAGGCCCGCAGTCCCTCTGCGCTTTACGAACTCGCCATTCGAGCCAATCGCGAGTTGCAGGCGGGCGATCAGCTCTCTTATTACGTTACCGGACACACGAAAAAGCTGACCGTGTACGAAAACTGCAAGCTCTTGACGCTGTGGGACCCTCAGCATCCTGACGAGAATGTCCCCTATTACAAGTCCCGCATCGAGGATTTGCTAGAAAAATTCTCCAAGTTCCTGCCGCCATCCCGCGAACTCAAACAGGGGCAGTTGGATCTGGGATAGCGAATGGCCGTTTCGGGCTGTTTTTCCAAAGCCACGACTTAAAGACAAACTACTTGCTGTTCTTGCGAGAAATCTCGATTCCAACGGCCTGAAGAGAGGGGCTGAACGGCTCCAGCTTGCGGATACGAAGCCTGACGCGTTTCACGCGGAACTTGCCCAGAATTGCCGCCGCAATCTGTTCGGCTGGTTCTTCGAGCAACACGAAAGCACGCTCTCTGCAGGTCTGCTCCACCAAACCGTACACCGCGGCATAGTCGATCGTCGCCTCCAGGTCGCCTGAACGTCCTGCCTTTTTCAAGCTCCCCACATCCAATTTCAGATCGAGCCGGCAGGGCTGAGGCCGACTTCGCTCCTCCTCGGTAACCCCCACGGCAATATTAAAGTGAATGCCTTCGATCAGGATTCTGTCCACTGCCACTCCCAGAAATGACTCGGCCCCTGCCAGCTCGCGGTGAGTGGCAGAGGCCCGGGCTATTTCGACACTCATCCTTCGCCGGTCAGACCTCGGCAGAGGATTTCCCTTTGGAACCCGGCCCAATCAGCGGCTGTCTCTTGCCAATCGGATAGTCCTTCCGAAGCGGGTGCCCCACAAATTCCTCGTACATCAGGAGTCGCTTCAGATTGGGATGATTCCTGAATCGGACCCCAAACATATCCCATACTTCTCGCTCATACCAGTTTGCCCCGGCCCACAGGCTGGATACGGTCTCCACCTCTGGTTCGGCCTCCGGCAACCGAACCTTGATCCGCACCCGCTGTTTCTTGGATAACGAGAAGAGGTGATACACCACTTCGAAGCGGTATGGCTTGCTGGGCGGGTCCAGGCGCAGACAATCCACGGCTGTCAGGTCCATCAGAAAGGCATAGTCCAGCTCGGGGTCCTGCTTGAGGAAGGCAAGGACTTCGGTGACCTTCTCGGGATCGACCACGGCCGTGTCATCGCCACGAAAAGAATGGGTCTCAACGACGGCGTCCCCGAACTCTTCTTTCAGTTTCCTTAATGTTAGGCTTTCTTCGGAAATCACCGTTCCCACGCGCCTCCCTTTCTGGGTGCGATCGACCCCCTCCAATGAAAGTTGGAGAATACCCTTTCCATTTGACGGATGCAAGCGGCTCCCCATGGCAGACATGGCTTGGCAGGCAAGGCAGTAATTCCAGTCCTCAAACACGCATGTCAGGGTTTCCTGCCTGTGGTTTCGAACTGTGATGCAGACTTAGTGAAAGAGCTTCTTGCAGACATGATTGGTATGAATCGCTTTTCAAACCGAAACGAAAGTGAATTATTTCTCAATCGAAACAAATCGATACATCCAATAGATTCGATAAATCGTATTCTACTTCTACGAATTTCTGGAAAAATGAGCCCATTCTTGATCAAGCCAGTTTGCCAAGCTGCCCCCTCAGCTCCATTTATCCTACTTATTTCTTAGCTACTTGACATTGAACTCAAACAATCCGTAAAGCTTTGGTCAGTTGCTTGCACCATGACGGTCAACTCTATCTGCGAGTAGTCTAAGCCTTAGTTTTCGAGTTGAGAATCGGCCATTCGGAAGATTGATGGGCATATTCGAAACAATACGAAAATTTGATCGGGATTCTCTCAGTTTATCGAGAATTAGAGTAGAACCCCGGGTGTTGTTCGTTGGTCACTGGTCGCTGCCGATGACCGCATTATCCCGTCGGGGGTCAGTGAGCGGGCCCCCGACTATTCACTACTGACATACATCTAAGGAGGAAAAGGATGAGAGCACGAGCGATGTTTGGCTGGATTGCTGTCGGCCTGTTGATTTCTTTGGTGCTGGCAGTGTCCGCCACAGCCCAAAGCGGACGGGGAACCGTTACCGGCCTTGTCAAGGACTCCACTGGAGCATTCGTGCCAGGCGCCGACGTAACGCTTCTGAACAAGGGAAACGGAGAGGAGCACAAAGGCCTTACGACCTCGACAGGCCTCTACCGCTTTCCTTACGTCGAGCCGGGAACGTACAAAGTCAGTGCGGGCCTGAAGGGGTTCAAGACGGCTGTCCGCGACAACATTATCGTCTTGCTGGCTCAGACCGTGACGGTTGACTTTACGCTGGAGGTTGGCGAAGTGACCGAGCAGATCACGGTTTCGGCCGAAGCGCCTTTGCTGGAGTCGTCCACTCCGGAGATCGGCACCAACATTAGCGAGAAGGAGTTTCACACTTTTCCCATTCTGGTCGGCGACGGTACGCGTCAGCTGCAGAGTTTCATTTTCCGGGCGCTGCCGGGCACGCAGGGTGGGGAGTTTGAAGGCACCATCAACGGCGGTCAGGAGTACAGCCACGAAATTCTGATCGACGGCATTTCCATCGGCCGCATGGACCTGAACGGCGGCAGCAACAACGAGTTCACTCCGACGCTGGATGCGGTGAATGAAATGAAGCTGCAAACGGGTGCCATCTCGGCGCAATACGGGAACACCCAGACCGCGCTGGCCAACTTCGGGCTGAAGTCCGGCACGAACGAGTACCACGGGACCGCTTTCTGGTTCGATCAAAACAAGAAGCTGAATGCCAACACCTGGAACAACAACCGGTTTGGTGTTCCCAGGTCCGCCCAGGTTCTGAACAACTTCGGTGCCACGGTGGGTGGCCCCGTGATCAAGAACAAAACCCACTTCTACTTTTCCTACGAAGGGAATCGACAGAACAACCAGCGCACCAGCGGCACAAACGATCTGGCCGTAGGCGCGTTCAAACGCGGTGACTTCTCACAGCTGTTCGATCCCGCCTTCACCGGCGATTCACGGTCTGGCACCATCATCGGTCAGGACGCCTTGGGGCGGGATATCCGATTTGGTCAGATCTACGATCCCGCTACCTCCCGGCAGTTGCCGGACGGAACCTGGATTCGAGATCCCTTTCCGAATAACGTCATTCCACAAAGTGCGTTCAGCCGAGTTACGCAAAACGTCCTGAAGCACGCGCAACCGGATCCACTCCTCAATCAATTGCGGCGCAACAATCCCCGCATCGCGACTTGCTGTCCGATCTTGAATATCGATAACTGGAGCACCAAGATCGACCACGTCGTCAACGACCGACACAAGCTGTCGGGTTCGTTTGTTTATAACGACCGCTATCGCTGGCGTTTCGGAGGCGGTGGCACGCCGCAGATTCCCGGTTTCATTCCGGGGCCGGCAGCCAACGGCGACAAAATTCAATCCACGCCAGGTTGGCTGGTTCGCTGGGCGCATGACTGGACAGTCAGTCCAACGAAGCTGAACCACTTGGCTTTTGGCTACAACCGTTTCCGCAACAAGAACGTCTCCAACTCCTTCAATGCTTTTCTGGACGGGACGGACTGGAAGCAGGAGCTGGGGCTGACGGGGGACGTCGGGCCGGCGGCCTTTATCATCGCCAACTTCCGAGGAAACAGTCCAACCTTGGGTAGCACCCTGGCTCGCTGGGGCCATCAGGGAACCGGCAACAGCCCGAACGGGAGTACGATCATCCAGGACGATTTCACCTGGCTGCGGGGAAACCATAGCTTCCGGTTCGGATTCGAGCACCGGCGTTACTATCTGAACGAGAATTCACAGTTCACGCCTCCCTCTTACACCTTCCACAACGAAAACACGTCGCTGCCCGGTTTCGACACCTCGACTGGTTTCAGCTTTGCGAGCTTCATGGTCGGAGCCGTCCAAGGTGCCGGTGAAGGCATTCCTCAGCTCAGCCCGGGCATCCGTTCTCGGACTTACTCGTTCTACTTCCAAGACGACTGGAAAATGACACCCAAGTTTACGCTGAACCTCGGCTTACGGTGGGACATTCCGGATCCCGTCAAAGAAGTGGTGGGGCGTATGTCGGGTCTGGATCCCAACGTGCCGAACCCGGGAGCTGACGGCTTCCGCGGAGCCTTCGTGGTGTTGGGTGATGGCCCGGGGCGAACCGGAGCCAGGAGCTTCAGCGAGCCCTATTACAAGCAGTTTGGCCCAAGGGTGGGGTTTGCCTACGCGGCTACGGACAAAATGGTCATCCGTGGCGGCTATGGCATCAACTTCGCCCCGCCCATCCTGGACGGCTTCAGTTTCCCTTACACAGCCGGGTTTGATGGGTCCAACCCCATCATCGCCCGACAAGGCCGGTTCCGCCAGGATCCCGTCTACAGCTGGGACCAACCCTATCCTACCTACAGCAACCAGCTCCCCAGCACCGATCCGACTCTGCTGAACGGGGACTTCATTGGCTTCTACAACCCCCGGTTGAATCGCATGCCTTACGTTCAAAACTGGAACATGGGCGTTCAATACGAGTTGCCCTGGCAGACGAAGATTGAGGCTAATTATGTGGGCAACAAGGGCACAAGATTGAATGATTCAGACTATTTGGGGTATCTCAATCAAGTTCCGTCCCAGTACTTATCGCTCGGGGACACGCTGCTTGACGACATCAGCGCCCATCCTGAGATTCCCAAGCCCTATCCCAGCTTTGAGGGGACGGTAGCCCGTGCTCTCCGACCCTTTCCGCAGTACGAAGGTGTGGAAACTCACCGCCTGAACGACGGCTGGTCTACCTACCATTCGCTGCAGTTGACGTTTACCAAGCGGAGTAGCCGTGGCCTGAGCTTTATTACTTCCTACACTTTCTCGAAGTCTCTGGCCACCAGCGACACTGCCGGTCCCGGTGATTACTATTACAACGCCCAGGATTTCTACAATCGAAGGGCTGATTACTCGGTCACTCGCTTCCACATTCCTCATGATCTCAAGGTGACCTGGCTCTATGACCTGCCGTTCGGACCGGGTGGACGGTGGCTGCAATCGGGTGTGGGTCGCTACGTTCTGGGCGGTTGGACGGTGAGTGCCATCCAGCGGTATCGCTCAGGAGATCCCTTGTCGATCACAGCCGGAAACTTCGCCAGTGATGCACTGTTCAATCCGGGCCTTCGTGCAGACATTGCCCTTTCCAAGGACCAGTGGGTAATCGGCAGCAAGCCCTCCAATCCTGACGTGGACGATGGGACTCCCTATCTGAATCCTGCGGCTTTTGCCGCGCCGCCGGTAACGGACAATCTGGTTCCGCTTCGATTTGGCAATGCTCCGCGTTACCTCTCGCAAATCAGAGGGTTTGCCTCGTTCAGCGAGGACCTCTCGCTGATCAAGCGTACCGACCTAGGATTCCGGGAAGGTGTCAACCTGGAAATTCGGATCGACGCGCTCAACATTTTCAACCGGATCGGCATTCAGAATCCCAGTACCGACGTCAACGACACAACGAGCTTTGGCCGCATTTTCGGCAAGACGGGCGGTCCGCGGGTCATTCAAATCGGAGCTCGGATCAACTTTTAGGCTGAGCGTAAGCCTGCAGCAAGACTGGCCTCAGGACGGAGGATCGTTCTGGGGCCTTTTTTCTGACGGCACTCCAACCAAAAACGAGAGCAGCATCGGCCGCGTCTGACCTGAGCGATTTGTGTCTGCGCGCCGCCTCCCTGTCGTGCTCTGGCATGCTGAAGGAACTGGAGAACAACGTCATGAAGTCTGCAATGACAACGCTGGCGACAATAGCCGCCCTGCTCGGCGTGTCGATGTCAACGGGCTGCCAACGCTCAACCACACTAGAGACTTGGTGGGTCGATTCCTTGGTCAAAATCTTTCCCGACACCCGGCCCGAACGTACTCAAGGCGAGCCCCAGCTGGTTGCAGTCAGAAACCAGCACGTCAGTCTGCAGCTGGCCGTGCGATCCTCCCTCGCAGTTCGGAATCTCACAGCCAACCTGGCTCCGCTCACCAGTTCAAACGGTGACCGTATCGAATCGGCATCGGTGCGTCCAGTCGGCTATGTGCCGGTGGCCTGGCACACCACCGACACTCCTGCCGAGGAGCGGGTGGGCGAAGCACCGGGCTGGTTCCCCGATCCTCTTCTGGACTTCCCCCTGGATCTGCCGCCACAACAAACCCATTCGCTGTGGATCAGCATCCGGGTGCCTGAAAAGGCAACCGGTCTGTACCGGGGGACACTGGAGATCACCTCGGGTACCCAATCTCTGGCTCGCCAGGATTTCCTTCTGACCGTGCGGGCAGCGACCGTTCCCCATGATCGCTCTCTGAAAGTGACGAACTGGTTCAGCTTGGGTGAAACCATTTCGCGCCAGTTCTACGGGCTTCAGGTCTATTCCGAAGAATGGTGGCAACTGGTGGAAAACGTGGCTCAGGTACTGGCACAACATCGCCAGAACGTGATCCTCACTCCCGTACTCGATTTAGTGGAAGTTCGCCTGCAAGGCGGCCAGCTCCGCTACGACTTTGCCAGGTTCGATCGCTGGGTGGAGACGTTCAGGAGAGCCGGAGCGATTGGCTACCTCGAAGGTACACACCTACTGGGAAGGACGGGAGGGTACGAAACGCCTCTGGCGGTCGGTCTTTATGCCCTGAGCCGCCACGGAAAGCCCGAGCGGTTGAGTCTGCCCCCGGATGATCCCAGAGTAGGAACCTTTCTTTCCAGTTTCCTGCCGGCACTCAATCAACACCTGGAGGAAAAAGGCTGGAAGGAAATCTACCTGCAGCACATCCTGGATGAACCTCACGGGGCAGAGCCTCCCTACTATGGGCGAATCGCGGAATACGTGCGCCGACACCTTCCTGGAGTGAGAACCATCGATGCTGTCGATGCCGCCCATCTGCCGCAAGAGGTGCAGAAGTATTGCGACATCTGGGTGCCCCTTCTGGGGCGATTCGACGACAAGTTGCAAGGCCTTCAGGAGCGGGTTCAAAGTGGCCGGGAGGTTTGGTTTTACACCTGTCTCTTCCCAACCGGTAAATACCCGAACCGCCTCATCGACTATCCGCTGCTGAAGGTTCAACTGCTCCACTGGTTGAATTTCCGGCATGGGCTGGCGGGATTCCTCCATTGGGGCGGCAACCATTGGACCCCCGACCCAATGAAAGCCACGCAGCCCATCATCAACGAAAACACCACGCTGCTGCCGGCGGGTGATGCCTTTATTGTCTATCCCGATCGCCCAAACAAATCGATCCGCAGTTCCATTCGGCTGGAGATCATGCGAGAGGGCATCGAGGACTATGAACTGCTGAAACTGCTCTCCTGCCGGAGGCCGGAAAGGGCTGCTGAGCTGGCCCGGCAAGCCATTCCCGAGTTGACCGATTACGTCCGCACCCCAACCGCATTCCGCAAGATTCAGAGCGATCTCATTGACCAACTGGATGGCCTGTAGCCGGCGTTCTGTCGGAGTCGATCGAGGTTACAGGACCGACTCGGCAACCGCGTTGACCTGTCCAAGGAGACCAATCCATAGAACCTGATGGTCTTTTTCATGCAATCGAAGGAGGGCAATGATGAGAACCAGAATCACCTTGTTTGGTACGCTGCTGGCGGCGGCCACCACCTTGTGGGCAGCCGAATTTTGGGAGAAGAAGGAGTACACCGAATGGTCTAAGAATGAATGCGAGCATCTGCTGGAAAAGTCCCCTTGGTCGCTGCAATACACGGAAACCAACTTCTACGCCCCGGCTACAAACATCTCAAGCGGATCCGAGACACTCACTCCGGGCCAGCAGGCCGCGGGCCTGGAGCCTCAAAGTGGAGAACGAGAATCTCGAATTACTTTTTACTTCACACTCCTGACCGCCAAGCCGGTCCGCATGGCCGAAGGTCGGCTGGCGCTCTTGCGTTCTCCGGAGATGAAAGAGAAAGTCGAAGCGTTCATCAGTCAACCGGTTGGAGACGAAATCATCTTCCGGCTTCTTTATGGATCGCAGCCGCCCGGCAACTCAATGCTGCACGACATCCACAACTACTTTCGACGAGCCACGATCAACGACTTCCAGAGCGATACCATCCTCACGAGTTCGGAAACCAAGGTCCCGGTTCACATCATCCGCTATGAACCACCTGACGACAAACGGGCATTCGCGCTCTTGGTTTTTCCTCGCCGCGATGCCGGGGGACAACCGTTTTTCACGGGCCAGGAAAAGAACATCACCTTGCGCGGCGAATTCAACATCCCTATCGCTCAGCGCGGAGGTCCCCGAAAGTTTTCCGTGTTTGTCAAAATGGAGCCCAAGAAGATGCGCTTCCAGGGCGAGTTCGCCCTGTGATCCATACCTCCGTCTCGAAACAGTGTCTGCAGGAAGGCAACCGCCCGTCGGGTCACTTCACCTTTTTTGGAACCGGTGATTCGTGCGCGCTGCAATCCAAGAAGCGCCGGCAAGAATGGATTACAATGAATCATGGTTTTCTTACGACGAGTGATGTGGACTGACAGGTCGTACAAGCAAATTCGTGGCCCGTGGACCGGCGGGCTCACGCTGATCCTGCTCTTTTGTTTGATGAGCCTGGCTTGTTCCAGCAAGCCCGCTTCGAAACAAACGGCATCGGCTCCGGCCCCGCCCAAGCGGAATGCCAGCGTGCTGCTCATCACGCTTGACACGCTGAGGGCGGACCACTTGGGCTGCTACGGGAGAAAGGGGGCCGTGAGCCCCAACATCGACGCGCTCGCCCAGCAGGGAGTGCGGTTTGCTCGGGCCTTTGTCCAGGTGCCGTTGACCACTCCTTCTCACGCCTCGATCCTCACCGGAAGCTACCCGCAGGTTCACAAGTTGCGGGACAACGGCGGATTCATTCTGGACAAATCCATCCCCACGCTAGCCAGCGTAACGAAACAGGCCGGCTTGGATACGGCCGCTTTTGTGGGCGCAGCGGTGCTTCATCACCAGTACGGCTTGAACCGGGGCTTCGGCACCTACGCTGACGATATGCGCTCGAGTGCCAAGGAAGGTCTGCTGCCGGGAGTGGTGGCGGAAGTCAGAGCCGACGTGGTGACCGAACGGGCACTGGCCTGGTTGCGCAATCGAAACGGTTCCAAATCGGGAAACTTCTTTCTCTGGGTCCACTATTACGATCCACATTTTCCCTACGACCCGCCTGAACCGTTTGCCTCCCGTTTTTCAAAAGACCAGTACGCAGGAGAGATCGCCTTTACCGACGAGCAGGTCGGCAGGCTGCTGAAGGGGCTGTCGGATCTGGGCTTGCGGGAGAAAACGCTGGTGGTGCTGATGGCCGATCATGGGGAAGGTCTCGGCGACCACGGTGAGTTTACCCATGGCGTCTTTCTGTACGATGCCACCATGCACGTTCCGCTGATCATGGCAGGACCGGACCTACCCGCCGGCGTGACGATCGAACAGCAAGTCCGCTCCATCGATGTGATGCCCACCGCACTCGACTACCTGGGTCTTTCTCCTGGCGCTCAGGTTCAAGGTCAGAGCCTGTTGCCCTCCTTGCTGGAAAGGCAGTCCGTGCCGGCCCGTTTTGCTTACATGGAGACCCTCTATCCGAAAACCAGTCACGGCTGGTCCGAACTGCGAGCCATCCGGACCGACGACTGGAAACTGATCGTGGCACCCACTCCGGAACTCTACGATCTCCAGACGGATGCATCGGAACAGCGCAACGTCAGACAGGAGCACCTGTCCAAGGCTGAGGAACTGGAGAAACACGTTTGGGAAATCGCCGGGCCGCGCGAGAGTCTGGGTCGGCTGGAGCGTGAGCCCGTCAGCGACCAAACCATGCGCGAGCTGCAATCACTCGGATACGCCAGCGCCGGAGCCCGACGTGAGTTGCGCATTGACCTCTCGGGTCCCGATCCCAAGGACCGGGTCCACGTGCTCAAATGGCTCGACCGGGCGTCCGACCTCATGAATCATGACCGCTTTGCTGCAGCGGCCTCGATGCTGGAAAAGGCCGTTGCAGAAGACCCGACCAATCCTGCCCTCTACGGTCATCTGGGAACCTGCTACCAGCAGTTGCGTCAGTTTCAGAAGGCGCTGCAACTCTATCAGCAGGCGATCCAGAACGGCGCCGACACGGATCAGACACACGCCGAAACGGGAGAAGTGTACATTCGACTGGGCGATCCGCAAAAGGCTGCTTTTGCCATGGAGAAGGCGGCCGAGATGAACCTGACCAACCTGCAGAATCTGACCAATCTGGCCACGCTCTATCTCAACCTGGGCCGCCTGCCTGAAGCACAACGGACGGTGAAAGCCATTCTGACCCAAAACAGCCGGCACGGTGGAGCCTACAATGTTCTGGGCATCATCGAGATTCAGCGCGGACAGCCCGGTGCGGCGCGTGGCTATTTCGAAAAGGCAGTGGAGTACGATCCCAATTTAAGCGAGCCGTACATGAATCTGGCGCTGCTGGCGGAGGAGTCCGGGCAAACTCAATTGGCAGTGGGTTACTACAGGAAATTCCTGGAGCACGCAGACCCCACTGCACACAGGGAGTTCATTCCCAAGGTCAAGGCAGCAATTAAAGAACTGGGAGGCGGTTAGATGACCCCAGGGCAAGCTTGCCCTGGCACGGGATCGGGCCAGGAGGAAGGTGGCGCTTCGTCCTGAGGCCCCTGGGGCGCAGGCCGGTTGAGTTCCCTTATTCCTTCACTGTCAGAATCTGGTCTGTGCTCACATTCTCCAGTTTGGTGATCTTCCCGGAAGGCCAGCGGACCGTCAGGTTTTCTATCCTGTCCGCTCTTCCCAAGCCGAAGTGAGCCCGCGGATCGTTGGAAGAAGCATAGCTGTCTCCGGCCTTAATTTCACGAGTCTGATTCAACGAGCCGGCTTTGAGCGTAATTCTGGCTCCCACACCGAAGCGATTGCTTTGGGTTCCTTCCAGACGGACCCACAACCAGTGATTGTCCGACCGCTCCTGGTTCATCAGGAGCGAGGGGGAAGCATCCAACTCGACGACAGCAATATCCACCCGTCCATCGTTATTGAAATCGGTAAAGGCCACACCCCGACTTGATTGAACCAGGGTCAAGCCGGGACCGGCCTGATCACTGATGTTCACCAGCTTCTCCTGCCCTGCATTCAGGTAGAGCTTGTTCTGCTGCCGGTAACTGATCTTCAATCCGTAGGCATCCACCTGCGGGTAGATGTGGCCGTTAGCCACGTAGACGTCCTTCCAGCCGTCATTGTTGAAGTCGAAGAATCCCGTTCCCCAACTCAGGTCGCGGAACGAGCCTTCGGCAATTCCAGCCCGGATGCTCTGATCTTGAAACAGCCCTTTGCCCTGGTTCAAATACAGGGTGTTGGTGTCATCCGAGAAGTTCGTCACGAAGATATCGAGCCAGCCGTCGTTGTTGAGATCTTCGAATTCAACGCCCATCCCGGCTTGTTCCCGGCCGTCCTCGCTGTAGGCCGCACCGGCCAACGCAGCGACGTCGGTAAAGGTCCCGTCTCCATTGTTGCGGTACAGATAGTTGGGGGTCGTATCGTTGGCTACGTAGAGGTCCAGCCTGCCATCGTTGTCATAGTCGCCCCAGACCGCTCCCAGTCCGTAATACCCTCGAGGATCGTCGAGCCCTGCCTGAAGCGACACATCGGTAAAGGTTCCGTCTCCGTTGTTTCGATAGAGGGAATCGCCGGCCCCTTTCAGCCCGCGGGGACCGCACGCCACGGGAATCCCGCGGTAACTGCAGAACTTTCCCTCAACCGGGAGATGGTTTAGGTCGTAGTCCAGGTAGTTCACCACGAACAGGTCCAGGTCGCCGTCGCCATCGAAGTCCGCCGCAGCGGCTGCCGACGACCAACGCGCGTCTCCGACGCCGGCCTTCTCGCTGACATCTCGGAACGTACCATCCCGGTTGTTCAAGTACAAAACGTTGGGGCCGTAGTTACAGACGTAAAGGTCCTGGAAGCCATCGTTGTTGAAATCTGCCGCCAGCGCTCCCTTTCCCCAGTAGCCATTCGAAACGCCGGCCGCCTGGGTTACGTCGGAGAAGGTGCCGTCCCGGTTGTTGTGATACAAGGCGGCAGGATACTTCAAGCCCTTCCCCTGACGGGCAGACTCGATGGTTCCGCCGTTGGGGATGTACAGATCCATCCACCCATCGTTGTCGTAGTCGATGACCGCCAAGCCCCCACCAATCGACTCCAGCAGAAACCGCTTTTCCTTGGCATCTCCGCTGACCACCACAATAGACAATCCGGCCTCCCGTGCCGTGTCGACAAAATGGGGAATCTGCGGCGCTTGGTTCGGAGCGAAGATCAGGCTCAACAAAACGCCCGGCAATAGGATAGGGGAAGAGCGGAGCAGCCCAGTCATCACGCAACTCTACTTCTTTCCGGAAGTGCCCGCATCCTTGGGGCGAAGAGGGGTGGCTCCCTCAAATCGAATTTCCCCGGGCTTCGCGCTTCGAATAACCTGGCTCTTTTCCAATGCCTTCTGGAGGAGGGCTTGGCCTTCTTCGCTCTTGCCTTCCAGCCACAGCAGCCGACCCAACGCGTTCAGCGGCTCCGGGTTTTCAGGATCCAGTTCAACAGTCTTTCGAAAGTCGGCTTCGGCTTCCTTCACTTGCTTCAGCAAAGCATGGCAGCGGCCCCGCGCAAAAACCGCATTCGGATTGGCCGGCATCCTTTGAACCGCGAGATTCAGATCGACGAGGGCCTGTTCCAGTTGACCGCGAGTCATCAATGCTCGCCCGCGAAAGAGGTAACTGGGAGGATAATCTGGATTCAGTTGGATCTCTCGTGTCAAATCCGCGATAGCCGGTTCAAGGTCCCCCAACGCTTGCAGCACCATGCCGCGATGAAACCACGCCAACGGGGCCTTGGGATCAAGAGCAATCACTCGATCGAACTCGGCGACAGCTTCGGTGCTCCGGTTAAGGTTATGAAGCGCGCGTCCCAGGTTGAGGTGGGCCTCGACGTCCCGATCAGCCAGCTTGACCGCAATTCTCAGGTGGGGTTCGGCCTCGGCTTCGGCATTCTGGTCCAGCAGTCGAATTCCCCAGGATAAGTGAGCGTTGGCCAGTCCCTCTTGAAAAAGGCTGTCGTCCGGCCATCGGCGGTGGGCCTCCTCGAAAACTCGAACCGATTCTTCGTAGTTTTCCTCTCGTCCACTATGGTTCCCCACCGTCAGGTAGAATCGCTTTTCGTTCGGAAACCGTTTCAGGCCCAGCGCTGCTGTCCGGTAGAGAGCTTCCGGGTTTCCTTGTGATTGGTAGATGCTGCAAAGCGCCAGGTAAGAATGGATCAGATTGGGTCGGAGCTCCAGGCACTTCCGCAGAAGGGGTTCTGCCGCCGTGGCGTTGTTCTTCTGAAGCGCTGAAAAACCTTGTTGGCAGGCATCGTTAGGGGCTTGAGCCAGAAGGCTGGAGCCCCAAAGGAGGAGGGCGAGCAGCCCGTACAGCCACTCCAACAACGATCCCGCCGGCCGATTCACCTGGATTCCTTTCGTTCCCGGCTGACGTGGGTCCCCATTCCACCCTTCTTGGGTTCCATTTCTTTCAGGCGCTGGAAGATGGCCATCTCCTTCTCGGCATCTTCCTTGCGCCCCACTTTGAAATAGATGCGGCTCAACAGATAATGCGTTTCAGTGTGATTGGCATCGTTTTGAACGGCTCGCTCCAGAGCCTCCAGAGCTTCCTTGTCTGCTCTGATCTTGTGGTAAGCCTTTCCCAGCACAAAGAAGGCATCGGCTGACTTGGGATTTGCCTGGGTAGCATGCATCGCCACGGGAATGCTTTCGTCGTATCGGTTTCGATCAAGAAAGAATTTGGCCAGGTTAATATAGGGCCACTCCGACCTCGTCTTCTGCTGCTCGTTCAGGTCGATGGCCTTGCGATAGGCAGCCACCGCTTCTTCATCCTGACCCAGAGCCTCCAGTGCCAGAGCCAGATTGTCGAATCCCTTCAGAAACGAAGGAGCCATCTCGACTGTCTTTCGGAACTCCAGCTCCGCCTGAGGGAAGCGTTGCAGCGTGTAATACAGCCGGCCCAGGTAGTAGTGGTTCATGGGGTCTTTGGGATCAAGCTGAACGGCAGCCAGCAGAAAGGGTTCCGCCAGATCGTTTCGATCCAGCACAACCCAGTTCAGTCCGGACAGCACGTAGATCGGAACATATTTCTTTTCCTGGTCCAGCTTGAACCCTTTCTCAAGCGCCTGAAGGGACTCCTGAAATTTCCGCTCCTTGAACAGGGCCAGACCTTCCAGGTAGCGGGTTTGGGGACTCTCTCCGCGCCGTTTCACTTCCTGGCTCAGCAGTTCGCGGGCTTTGCCTAGCTGACCGCGCTGGACCAGGTCCTCTATGATCTGGAGAGCAGGACCGGAAGGCGAATTCGGATCCGGAACGGGACTCGAGGCGGGCTGCGCGTGGGCCGCGTGGCGCGGCAGCAACACAGCCGCAAGCAGAGCCGCGACTACCGACCATCTCTTCAATTGGGGCGTCGAGAGCAGTTGCATCTTATTCACAATTCTAAAGCAAACGTCCGCTGCAGGGTAGGAGGAACCAGCTGTGCAACGCGCTGCTGCTGCCACGCCAGCCCGGGAGGGGAAAGACTCAGCCACCAGGTCGGTTCAGTAAGGCCAGAGATGGGCCCGGCCAAAGGGTCCGACTTGAGCCAACGGCCTCTCTCCTTTACACTGCACCCTTTCGGGGAACTCTGTGTTCCACTTGATCTGAACGAAGGAGTCATTATGGCCAAGTATCGGATTGGCTGGCTGCCGGGAGATGGTGTGGGTGGAGAGGTGCTGGAGGCCGCCCGGAGAGTGCTGGATGCAGTCGGATTCAACGCGAGCTATCTGGCGGGGGATATCGGATGGGAGTTTTGGCGGCGGGAGGGAGACCCCTTCCCTCAACGCACGATCGACCTGCTCCACCAGGTGGACGCCGCTTTGTTTGGGGCCATCACTTCCAAACCCTCCGCAGCGGCTGATCTGGAGCTGAGTTCACATCTTCGGAACAAGGGACTGAGTTACCGGTCTCCCATTGTGCGCATGCGCCAGATGTTCGATTTGTTCCAGTGCCTCCGGCCGTGCAAGGCCTATCCCGGGAATCCCTTGAACTATCGGGAAGGAATTGACCTGGTGGTCTTCCGCGAAAACACGGAGGATCTTTACTCGGGAG
Source organism: Acidobacteriota bacterium (assembly GCA_040753175.1). Classification (GTDB taxonomy): domain Bacteria; phylum Acidobacteriota; class Terriglobia; order Versatilivoradales; family Versatilivoraceae; genus JBFMEW01. Next base: position 29,654 of record JBFMEW010000039.1, read on the forward strand.
TGGAGTTCTCCCCTGTACCGGAGAGGCTTTCTGACCTGCTGGCTGATTTATCGAAGCCCTTCACTGCCTTTCGGAATCTGCCCCCTGACGAATACGCCGTTTCGTGCAAGATCAACACCCGCAAGGGTTCTGCTCGAATCGCTCGGGCTGCGTTCGAATTCGCCCGGAAGCACCAACGGCGGAAGGTTACGGTGGTTCACAAGGCCAACGTGGTTCGGGCCAGTGATGGGCTGTTTCTGGAGGCAGCGCGAGAGGTCGCACAGGACTTCCCAGACATTCCCATGGACGAGGCCAACATTGATGCCATGCTGATGTGGCTGCTGAAGAACCCTTTCAGTTATGACGTCCTGGTCGCTCCCAACCTTTACGGGGACATTCTTTCGGATCTGTGTGCTCAAATGGTTGGTGGGTTGGGGTTCGCATGTTCCGGCAACATTGGATCGGAGTTGGCTGTCTTCGAACCGACCCACGGGTCAGCGCCCAAATATGCGGGTCAATCCAAGGTGAATCCGCTTGCAACCATCCTGGCGGCCAAGATGATGTTGGAGTGGCTGGGCGAAGCGGATCAAGCGTCTGCAATCGAGAGTGCGGTGACCGAGGTCATTCGAGAGGGTCGGATCAAGACCTATGACATGGGCGGAAGCAACACCACTCTTGAAATGGCCGATGCCGTAGCCCTTCGGATCAGCACGGCTTGAGCCGGCTGTCCCGACCTATCCGCCCGCTCAACGCTTTGAAAGGGTGGCCAGCTCTTCGGAGAGGGCCTTGGAGAATGACTCGACTTGCTCTACCAGCAAGGCAAAGCATTGTTCGGTACGCCCGACATCTTCATGCAGACCTAGTTTCTCAAGCCTCTGGGCAATCTGGCTGATTTCCTTCATTCCAAAAACCGAGAGGGCTCCTCTGATTCCATGGGCTGCCCGACGGAGTTCTTCAGCATCTCGGTTGTCGATGGCGGATTCAATGGCCTTCAGCCGCTTGGGGCAGTCTTCCAGAAAGACCTGCGTAATTTCGGCAAACAGTTCCCGGTCATGGTCCAAACTCTCCAGAAACGAGGAAAAGTCGAACGAGCAGTCCTCCGAATTGGCGGTGGGATCCGGCTTCGGACCGGGATCGAGCCGAGGAGGGGAGGGAACCAGCGCGTCGATCAGGTGAAAGAGCTCGGCCGTCTGGATGGGTTTGGATAGGTACCCATCCATACCCGCTGCGAGGCAGCGTTCGCGATCGCCTTTAAGGGCATGTGCCGTCGTGGCGATGATGGGCAGATGGCGACCCGATCCTTTTTCCTTGGCGCGTATCGCTGCCGTGGCCTCGTAGCCGTTCATCTCCGGCATCTGAATGTCCATCAAAACCAAATCAAGATCCATCGCCTCGAGCGCCTCGAGAGCCATCTTCCCATTGTCTGCCAGAACGACCGTGTGCCCCCTTTTCTCGAGCAGGCGGATCGCCAGCTTCTGGTTCACTGGATTGTCTTCCACCAGTAAGATCCTAAGCCCATGTCTCGATGCTTTCGCCGGCTCATCGGCGGGCGAAGACGGTGCATTCTGAAGGACGTTCGGGATTCCCAGGGCGCTTCCGATGGCATGGAGCAACTCCGCCGAATCGATCGGCTTGGTCACACAGACTCCGGCATCCGTCTGGCCGCGATGATCGATGTCGCGGGCGGGAGTGGAAGGAGAGACCATCCAGATGATTGCGGGAGCGAGAGCGGCCTTCCGATTCGGAGAAAGGAACTCCTCTTGCATTGCACCATCCAGAATCGCCAGCGAGAAAGAAGTTCCTTGCTCTCGAGCCGCTCGCAAAGCCGAGAACACGGCAGAAGGGCAATCCACCAGGACCGGTCGAAGTCCCCAAACCGTCAGAAGATCGGCAAGGATCTCCCGGCTCGCGCGATGGGGTTCGGCGACCAGGACAGTCAAACCCTCAAGAGCCTCCACCGGCTGACTTAGGCGGCGTTGAGCGACGGCGGCGAGCTCAACCTGAGCTGTGAAGTGAAAATGGCTGCCTTGCCCAGGTTCGCTGTCCACCCAGATTCGTCCACCCATCAAGCCCACCAGTTTGGAAGAAATGGTGAGACCCAGCCCCGTTCCACCAAACCGGCGAGAGGCAGAACCATCCGCCTGGGTAAAGGCCTCGAAGATCAGCTCTTGTTTCTCCGGGGGAATTCCGATGCCCGTATCCGATACGACAAAATGAATCTGGGCCCGGTCTTCCCTCTGCGAATCGACGGTGACCCGGACGACGATCTCGCCTTCATCTGTGAACTTGATCGCGTTTCCCACCAGGTTAACGATCACCTGGCGCAGCCGGCCGACATCGGCAATGAGCAGGTTGGGTACATCGTCGGAGACAGCACAGACAATGTCCAATCCCTTTTGGTGAGCGCGAAAGGCTAACGTCTTGATCGTTTCGTGCAGTTTGGCGCGAAGGTCGAACTCGGCCGGATAAAGTTCCATCCGTCCGGCTTCAATCTTGGAAAAATCCAATATCTCATTGATTACGGTCATGAGGGATTCGGCCGAGCTTCGCACCAGCGCCAGATAGTCACGCTGCTCAGGACTGAGGGGAGTGTCCAGGGCCAAATCGGTCATGCCGATGATCCCGTTCATCGGCGTGCGGATCTCGTGGCTCATGTTAGCCAGGAACTCGCTCTTGGAACGGCTGGCCTCCTCCGCTTTCTCTTTGGCAAACTTCAGCTGAGAGTTGACGGCAGTCAGCTCGGCGGTGCGGACTGCCACTTCCTCTTCCAGGTGATCGCGGTATCGACCCAAGGCTTGATCGCGAGCCTCAATTTGACTCAGCATCTCGTTGAAGCCGTCGATCAGTTGCCCCAGTTCGTCATCTCCTTGCTTGCTCACACGGATGGCGTAGTTCCGTTCCGTTGAGATCAACCTGGCTGCATTGGCCAGCCTCTTGATGGGCTTCAGGACCACGGGTTGCAGCACTTGCGAAAGGAAGTATGTCAGTCCCAGCGAGCCGATCAGAATGAGGGCCACGATCCAGGCAAATCGGGTCCAGCGTTCCTGGAGTTCAGCCAGGTCCGACTCGATATATACGGCGCCGATACGCTCGCCGTCGAAAAGAATCGCTTGGAAGACGTTCAGGCTGGAGTCTGTGAATTCGCTTGAATCACCCCTGACAGCGGGAGGTGTGAAGCGAGTCGAGGTCTCGTCTCTATGGAACGTGGCAAAAAGGTTGCCCGACCGATCGTAGACACAAGCGGCTCGGACGTTTGGCCTTGCCGAGAGAGCCGATAGCACTTCACTGGCTGCCCTGGCGTCGTTGAATGTCAGGGCCCCCGTGCAATTAAATCCGACAATTGCGGCTTGGATCGAGAGGTCCCTGGCCATCGCAGCCCGGAAGCTGATTCGATCATAGGCCATGAATATGGTGCAGGCCACCAACAGGGCGACACTGCTCACCAGCATGACGATCATGGTCAGTTTTCGGCGGATTGAAAGGTCCCGCAGAACTTGCATGGTCAGTTCCCGCTTGGCCTCCTCTGGACAAGATGAGCTAGGGAAAGCAGTCGTGAACTCACTTTCAGGCCGGAACGCTGTATGGTGTCGGGATTGATCTCGAACCGAACCCGATTGTTCGCCATCACGAAGTTGATCATGCCTCCTTCTTCGGCAAAATGTTCTTGCTCTCCAACGGTCAGAATGCCTCCGATTCCTGTGGATCCGGCAACCCGAGAAACATCGCCCGGCGACGAAGCCGGGAAGAACAGGATGTGGCACCCCTCAATATCCTTGACATCCCGAACCTTTCGCACCTGGAAAGCCCGACCGTGAGCTGTTTTCCCCCTGAGTATTTCATCGAGAAGCCCGTGAAAAGGATCGTCCCGGAAGAGACCGATGACGATGCGCTCCTTGCTTTGGGCAAATGCCCCCACAGGCCATTCCACGAACTTAGCAAAGTTGTAGAGGAAAGCCGCTTTGACCTGGTACTCGTCGATGGCGGCCTCGGCACGCAGATCGGAACGAAGCATCAACAGGAGAGCCCCGAAGCCAAGAGCCATCTGACCCAAACCGGCGAGCCGAAGGCGCCGAGAAGGCACACAAGTTCGGCCAGAGTGAGTTTCGCCCGATCGATGAGTTGGCGCCAGCATCGCAAAAAAGAAAACGTTAACGCGTCAGAACCGCCATACCAGCTTCGCATAGGCTGAGCGCTTCACTTCGGTTATCTCCTCGCCAAAAATCGACCGAAACTCCCGATGGTGTGGGTCCAGGAGATTCTGTCCTCCAACGCTCAGTTCAAAGTTTTCCCTTAGTCTCCAACCCAGCCTCAGGTCGAGGCGGTTGTAAGCTGGCACAAGTCGGGCAGGCGAGCTGCCGATCGCGCTGGCGGTGTTGCCAAGGCTGAAAGAGTTGGGCGGTGCTTCAGGAAGGGAATTCATGCGGAAAAAGGATCCGTCGATTTCAAGATTGCTGGGGAGACGGTAAGAAGACCGAATCTGGAACTGGTGACCCGGATTGTCCTGGGCTTTCTCCAGTGCGGTAATCGATTGGTTGCTTCCGGACATCAGAACCATTCCCAGCCAGGAGTAGCCGCCGCTGATTTTCCAGCGGTCGGTCACGGTGTAGTTCACGAGGGCCTCCAGGCCATGTGTTTGACCCTGAAAGCCGTTCCCGAAACGTACGGGAATCCGCAAGAAGGGGAACCCCTGGTTGAATTCCAGATGAGGAAATTCGTAGGCAAAGCTCACAACACGGTCGTAGTCGTTGTAGAAGGCTGAAACGTCGAATGACCATCTCTTTTGGAGTTCCAACCGATACCCCAACTCATAGGCGTGGAGCACTTCACTCAACGAGTCACGATTTCCATAGGCCGTGATGACGCCGGGCAATCCATTGATGGGACGAACTTCGACGATGGATTGGATGTCATCTGAGGCCCGGGATGGAACTCGAACAGCTCGGGACGCGGCACCCCAGACCGTGTGTTTCCGGTGCGGCGTCCAGATGAATCGAAAGTTGGGCTGCATTTCAAAACCGGTGTAGTTGTTTCTCTCAAACTTCGATCCCGCAATCACATGCAGCCGGTTGGGTATGACCCGAATTTCGTCTTGGAGGAACAGGCTCCACAACCCGTCGCCCCGTTTGGAGGGAATGACGGCGTTCACGGGGTTGTTTACCAGATGATCTCGGGTGAATCGGAGCCCCGTGCCCCACACGATCTCGTGTCGACTGGTCAGATCGGTTCGGTGCTGAAAGTCCAAATCGAATGTGTCTCGTGTCTCGGTAATCAACGCATCGTCCCGATGGGTGCGATCGTAGTAAAACTGGAGTGCAAAGCTCGAGCGAGGGGAGGATGTCCGGGTCCACCTTCCGAGTATGTTCCCCCCTTCCGCTGACGAGATGTGATTTTGGGAAAGCCGGTAGGGGGGCGTGACCATTGAGATGTTGCGAGTTTCATGAAAGCGGTTTCTGTAGACATCACCCTGGAGGCTGAAGTTGTCCTGAGCCGAAAACCCCCAGTCCAGGCGGGCCCCTCCCCGAGTGGTGTTCCAGCGGTCGTTCGCGGGATCTCCGAGGGTCCCGGTGAGGGAACTGAGGGTGGAGTGCTTGCTGTACACCCGGTAATGTGCCCTCGGACTGATTTGTCCGCCGTATCTCACGCTCCCCACGGCCTGTTGCTCGTTTCCGACCGTCGTGGATACAACTCCACCTTGAGTCAGCTCTGCTCGCTTGGTGATGATGTTAATCACCCCATTGACCGCGTTGGCACCCCACAGGGTGGCGCCGGGTCCGCGGATCACCTCAATGCGTTCCACATCCTCCAGGAGAAGATCTTGAACATCCCAGTACACCCCTGAGAACAACGGCGTATAGACGCTGCGGCCATCGATGAGCACTAACAACTTGTTAGCGAAACGGCTGTTGAACCCTCGAGAGCTGATGGCCCATTTGTTGGAGTCGATCCGCGCCACTTGCAGCCCCGGAACCAGACGGAGCAATTCGGGTATGCTGCTCAATCCCGAATGACGGATATCTTCCTGAGAGATGACATAGACTGCCGCCGCCGCTTCGGACAACTTCTGCTCCTTCCGTGATGCGGACGTCACTTCGATGCTCATCAAATCTTCCAAGCTGAAGTCCATCAACTCTTTGGCGCCGGCAAAAGAGATCTCTGCCAAAAGCATCAAGCTGCCCAAAAGCACGGTGACTCGAAATGAGCGATGCCCGCTGGAAGCGCCAGGGCGCTTTGGGATTCCCCCTAACTTGGTTGAGAGATATGATTTGGGTTGGATGTCTGGATTGTTCATGTCGCACGCTTCAAGGTTCCACCACGCATGACTCTTGCGTTTGCTGGACGGGTTGAGCGCTCGGTTGCCGCCGCCGCTCTTGGAAGACTGATGAAAGCCAGGTTTTGGCCCCTAGGACCTGCGACCCACTAACTTGTGCCGCACCCGCTGCTATCGTCATGTTTAGTAGGCATCATTAGTGGTTCTTCCTGTTTAGTGTCATCCAAGTGATTCCTGGCACAGGGATTGGTCATGATGAAGCACAGGGCTGGCTAACTTCATCCAAAAGGCCCCTTGGGTGGCTGCTAGCCTGCTCTCTGGAGAATAACTGGTGCAACCTCAATCGATTACAGAGAATTCAAGAGTTCGGGAGCGAGTTCTCGAGATTCTGAGGGGCTTCCTGACGGAGTTGGGTTCCGATCTGGCTCAGAGACGCCTTGGCCTCCAGGCCGCCCTGGATCGAGATCTGGGTATCGGAAGCCTGGAGAAAGTTGAACTCCTCCTGCGTCTGGAAGCGGAATTCTCGGTGCGACTTCCGGAAACTGCCATCTCCGAAGCCCGCACGCCCGAAGACCTCTGCCGATTGTTGCTACACAGCCGCTCACCGGACCTCGTTCCAGAGCCAACTCACCAGCCCGCGGAAGAAATCCAACATCCGCCCTCCGCCTCCCTGGCGCAGTTGCGAAACCTTTCAACGCTTCAAGCAGCGCTGCAGCTTCACGCACGGATCAGCCCGGAGCGCCCCCAGGTGTTGCTTGAACTGGAAAGCGGGACCGTTGAGGCGATCCGATATCGCGCGCTGGAATCGGAGGCTTCGGCGGTGGCCTGTGGGTTATTGGAAAGGGGGCTGAACAAAGGGGAAACGGTCGCGATCCTCTTGCCTACCGGAGCGGATTTCTTTCGGGCGTTTCTCGGGGTTTGGTTTGCTGGGGGCGTGGCTGTGCCGCTCTATCCCCCGTTTCGGGCAGACCAAGTCGAGGATTACGCCAAACGACAGCTCCGTGTGCTGGCCAACGCAGGGGCCCGAATCCTGATCACTTTTCATAAGGCCGAACGACTGATGCAGATCCTGAGGCCTTCGATACCCGGACTGGCCGCAGTCGTCACGCTGGAGGACCTGTCGAGACACCGCGGAGGATACCGGTCGGGCGCGAACGGGGCCGAAGAGCCGGCCCTGATCCAGTACACTTCTGGGAGCACCGCCGCACCGAAAGGCGTGGTCCTGACCCACAGTAATCTGTTGGCCAATATTCGCGCCTGCGGCGCCAGCCTGCAGATCGAGCCGACCGACGTAGGGGTGAGCTGGTTGCCCTTGTATCACGACATGGGCCTGATTGGGTCCTGGCTGACGGCGCTCTACTTCGCCGTCCCCATCGTGATTCTCTCTCCATTGACCTTCCTTTCCCGCCCCGAGCGCTGGCTTTGGGCGATCCACCGTCACCGCGGCACGCTATCGGCGGCACCGAATTTCGCTTACGAACTCTGCGCCCGGAGAATTCCGAAGGAAGCGCTGGAAGGACTGGATCTGAGTAGTTGGCGGGTAGCGCTGAATGGAGCTGAGCCGGTTAGTCCGGACACGTTGCAGCACTTCACCGAGCGATTTACTCCCTACGGGTTCAAGGCGAAAGCCTTTCTGCCGGTATACGGTCTGGCTGAGTCGTCGGTCGCCCTGACTTTTCCTCCTCTGAACCGAACTCCGCGGGTTGATGTGGTCGATCGGGAGGCTTTGACCAGCGAGAAGGTCGCCCGGCCCGTTCGGCCTGAGACGGCAAGTTCACAGCGATTTGTGTCCGTCGGCCGGCCGCTGCCTGGCCATGAGGTCCGGATCGTCGATGAGTCGGGTCTCGAGGTTCCCGAGCGGGTGCAGGGGCACATCCAGTTTCGTGGGCCGTCATCCATGCAGGGTTACTTTCGAAACCCGGAAGCCACCCTGGCGGCGCAGTACAAGGGCTGGCTGAAGTCCGGCGACCTGGGTTACTGGGCGGATGGCGAACTTTTTGTGACCGGTCGCCAGAAGGACCTGATCATCAAGGGAGGTCGAAATCTCTATCCGCAGGAAATCGAAGAGCTGGCAGCTCAGATCGATGGAGTCCGGCGGGGCTGTGTTGCGGCCTTCGGTGTGGCGGATGAGAAGACGGGGTCGGAGAGCTTGGTGGTTGTGGTCGAAACCCGCGTGACGGTACCAGAGGCTCGAGATGACCTCACCGCGTCTGTGCTCGCCCGCATTGAGGAGGAAATCGGAATCCCTCCGGATCGGGTGGTCTTGGCTCCACCCCACACCGTGCCGAAGACATCGAGTGGGAAGATTCAACGAAGCGCGTGTCGGCAGCTTTATTTGTCCGGCAAGCTGCGTGGCCGGCAGCGGCCCGTTTGGACCCAGACAACCAGGCTCTTGCTGGCAAGTATCAGGCACCACTTGAAACACTGGATCCGGAGAGGCGTGGACACACTGTATGGCATTTATGTGTGGGTGGTGCTGGCTGGGGTGATGCTTTGCGGAAGAGTCCTCCTCCTGTTGCCGACAGCAATTCGCAGGGTGAGGCCAAAGGCGATCTACCGCGGGATGTGCCGAGTTGCCTTGAAACTCACAGGACTGATACCGGAGGTGAGCGACCCGGGTGGATTCCTCACCAAGGTTCAGCAGCGAACAATGGGCGATACCCCGCTCCTGCTGGTTTCGAACCACGCGAGCTACATGGACGTTGTCGTCCTTGGTGGTGTCCTTCCCTTCGACTTCTTGTTCGTCGCCAAGCGGGAGGCAATGACTTGGCCCGTGGTGGGCGCGTTCATCCGGAGCTGCGGGTTCCTCACAGTGGACCGTGGAGATCTCTCGCGCGCAGCCGGCACAGGGGCTGAAATCGATCAAGCTCTCCGTTCAGGTCAAAAAGTTCACATTTTCCCTGAAGCCACCTTTACCCCACACACTGGAATTCGCCCTCTCCAATTGGGCGCTTTCAAGTCCTCCGTTAAGGCAGGTTGCCCCATCGTACCGGTAACCTTGAGGGGAACTCGTCAGGTCTTTCGGGACGGATCCTGGTTGCTCCGCTTCGGACCGGTTCAGGTGACCATCAGTCCGCCTCTCCACCCTTCGGCTGACAGTCTGCAGGAGATGGTGCGACTGCGAGACGCAGTCCGCGCCGAGTTCTCCAGGCACTCCGGGGAAAGCCCGTTGGATCTGGTTCTGGCAGGTCTGCCCAAGGACCAGGACGTGTGAGCGGTCTCCCGCGTAAGATCAATCAATTCCCCACAAATCTCTTGCACCCCCTGGTCAAGCAAGTGAAGATGACCGACTGGGGGTCGATTGTGAACGGGATTAGAAGTGACATGCAAGGCCTGAAACTGGAATTGAGACCTATGTTGTCCCTGGCCGTGCCCGTTGTACTGGCCGAGTTGGCCTGGATCACGATGGGCATCGTCGACACCATGATGGTTGGTCGCCTGAGTCCGGAAGCCATCGGGGGGGTCAGCATCGGAAGTGTCTTGTTTTTCGCGGTAGGAGTCTTCGGCGTCGGCCTTTTGTTCGGTCTGGATACGCTGGTTTCACAGGCTTTTGGCGCCGGTAGCCTAAAGGACTGCCATGCCTGGTTGCTGCACGCGACATACCTGAGCCTGATCCTGGCTTTGCCCCTAATGGCTCTAATCTCCCTGGCGACCACGTTCCTTCCAGCCTGGGGAATTCATCCCCGCGTACTGCAGGAAGCCGTGCCCTACCTTGAAGTGTTGGTCTGGAGCCTGACTCCTTTGCTTCTGTACACCTGCCTTCGCAGGTACCTGCAGGCGATGAACCAGGTCCGTCCAATCATGTTTGCCCTGATCACTGCCAATCTGATCAATGTGGCCGCCAACTGGGTCTTGATTTTCGGGAACCTGGGGATTCCGGCCATGGGTACGGTAGGCGCAGCTTGGGCCACATTGATCTCGAGAATCTATATGGCAATGGTGCTCTTCTTCGCCGTGTGGCAGCATGACCGCCGGCTGGAGACCCGCCTGCGCCATATTTCCCTCCGCCTTCAGCCCTCCAGGCTCCTGCAGCTCCTGGCTCTCGGTTCCCCTGCTGCCCTTCAGACCACTCTTGAAGTGGGCGTGTTCGCCGCGGCAACGGCGCTTGCCGGAAAACTGGCGCCGATCGCACTGGCCGCCCATCAGATTGTCCTGAACGTGGCCAGTTTCACCTTTATGGTCCCTCTCGGGGTTTCGTCGGCGGGCGCCGTCCGAGTAGGTCAGGCACTTGGCCGGCGAGACGGCGAAGCGGCGAGGCGCTCGGGGTGGACGGCATTGCTGTTGGGAGGAGGATTCATGTTTTGGGCGGGGCTGTGGTTTTGGACAGCGCCGCGTCTCATTCTTCGAGTGTTCACCACCGATCAGACGGTGATCGATACAGGCGTGATTCTACTTTTCGTAGCGGCCTTCTTTCAGCTCTTCGATGGACTTCAGGTTGTCGCCACCGGCGTTCTTCGAGGGGCTGGAGACACTCGCACCCCGATGCTCTGGAATCTGGTAGGTCACTGGTTTCTGGGCCTGCCGGTCGGATATGCGCTCTGCTTCGTGCTCAAGCAAGGTGTGGTGGGTCTTTGGGTAGGACTGTCTCTGGGCTTGATTGTTGTGGGCGCCGCGTTGCTCTGGGTTTGGTCTCGAAGGGTCAGATTGTGGCACCATGGTGTTCAGCTCAACACGTTCGGCGCCCTCTCCGATCACTGATCCAGGAATCCGCGGGTGCAGCCAACGGCCGGATAACCGCCACTTGGACTTTCCACGCCACTTATTGGGCTGGAACGACGAAGGCCGTGAACCGGAACTCCTTGACGGGTTGTTTGGAGTCGTTTGAAGAAACGACTACGGATTTCTCCACTGTTCCACTGAAAGACCCGGAGTTGAAAGTCACCTGCACCTTGCTGGACCCTCCCGGTTTGACCACTCGATCAGAGACACTCCCGGTTGTGCATCCGCAGGAAGCCGCCACGCTTTCAATAACCAGGTCCTGGTCCCCGTGGTTGAGAATCGTCAGATCGAAGCTTTTCCTGGTTTGCTGTGGGATCTTGCCAAGATCCATCTTCTCCGGCGAGAACACGATCTTCGGTCCCGGCTGGGACGTCGCCTTCTGGGCTGCCACGGGCATCGCCAGAACGCTGATCAGCAGTGCCAGGCCCATGAAAAGGCAGAGCCTCAACTCAGGTTTTGGATATTCTGTGGCATTCATTGGAGAACCCCTTTCACGATGTTGCGCTCCCGCAGCCAGAAGCGCGAGAATACTTTGAACCACAATCCCAAAAGGATCAAGTCGCGAATGATGGTCAGCAATCCGACTGGCTCGGCTTCACCACCCGTCGAGAAACAGCCACAGTCGATGTTGAGTCCCCTCAGATAGGCCTGAGTGACCGCCAGTAAGAAAACTCCCAGCAGCACACCTACCCAAAGGAGGCTGGCCACCGGCCATACTCCAAAGACCAAGAGAAATCCACAAAGCAACTCCAAAGGAGGAATCAGGGCAGCCAGTGGCGCAATGAGAACTTCGGGGAGAATTTGATAAGCCGCCGTCAGGCGGGCAAATTCGAGAGGATGTAACAGCTTGTCCAAGCTGGCGTAGACAAACAAGACTCCGAGTGAAATCCGCAGCAAGAGGTCCAACCGCTCGGATTCCCACACCTGTCGCAGCCGGAACGGTCTTTGCTGTAAACCCTCAGCGGCGTCGCCGTCTTTCATCTTCTTCCCCCCCTCAATGACCCGCTTCCACAGGGAAACCAGCTTTCTGCCATTCCGGCCAACCTCCTTCGAAGATCTCCAGTCGCTCAAACCCCTCTTTCCTCAGGTAGCCGGCAAGCAGGGCACTGTCCGGACAGTCCACTCCGCTGCAGTAAATCACGAGCCGTCTGGATCGGTACTGAAGCAGGGGCGTCAAGTTTCGCTCGGCCTCGTATTCTTCCCTCGGGAAACTCAGGGCCCCGGGAATATGTCCCAGTCGGTAGAAAAGCCGCGGACGGGCATCCACAAAAACCGCTGACTGACTGTCAAAGCGCTCCTTGGCAGCGGACAGCGTGAGGTGAGGAATGCTGGAAGAGGAGCCGGTCGTTTGAGAATCGGGTCTGAGAACCAGCTCACCCCGCAAAGCCTGACTGATAAAGTTCAGATGAAGAACCAACGCCAGGGCTGTCGCAGCCAGAAGAATCCAAATGCATCGCCTAATCTGCCGCTTGAGCATCATTAAGTCCCCTTAGGAAGCATAGCCCAAAAGCCTTGGGATGGGAGGGATTCCTGGTCCTCCCGGCCCGTCACAGGGTCGGATGCATCGCGCGTCCTCTCTGTGGCTTCGCTTTCCACCACTTCGGTCTGCCGGTTTGGCCGAAGGGTCCGCGGTATAATCAGGGAGTCGTTTGTCATCCGTTTTTTGCGATCCACTGACGATCCACTTCTAAAGATAAGGAGAGTGACATGCCAGTCAGACAAGCCAATGCCGTTTGGGAAGGTACCCTGAAGGAGGGGAAGGGACGAATGAAGCTGGGAAGCGGCGCTTTCGAGGGAGCCTACTCCTTCGTGTCGCGATTTGAAGATGGGAGTGGCACCAACCCGGAGGAATTGATTGGTGCCGCCCACGCGGGATGCTTTTCGATGGCCCTGACCGCGGGGCTGGGTCGAGCCGGGTTTTCTCCCCAGCGCGTTCAAACTGAGGCCAAGGTTCATCTGGCCAAAACCGACGAAGGATTTCGAATCAACAAGATCGAGCTGGCGACTCAAGCCCAGGTTCCAGACATCGATGAGAGGGCGTTTCAAGAGCAAGCTGAGACCGCCAAGAAGAACTGTCCCGTATCGAAAGCGTTGGCCGGGGTAGAAATCACACTCGCTGCCAAACTGGTACCGTAGCGGAGATCCCACCATCGGATCCTGCCCCATGATTGCCAGAGGGCCCTGGCAATCGTGGGACAGCGATTCACGCAAAGCAAGAAAGCACTCGCAAGAATATCCAACATCAGTCCTCAACTTCGGTCAAGCCGCCAGAATGGGCCAGAGGATCAGGACCAAAACCCCTGCCAGAAAGGCCAGGCCGTACATGGGGAGAATCTGACGCAGCAGCCGGCGCGTCCCCAACACGCCTGCAATTCCGGCCTTGAAAATCAGATTGGACAGAGATGCCACCAGGATCAACTGCCAACCCGATCCTGGCGCCATGCGTCCGGCGTTAACCAGTTGGGCGGTGGAGAGTGTGATCGCATCCATGTCCGTCAATCCGGAAAGCGCCGCCACCACGTAGAGTCCCTGATTTCCAAACAGCTCTTTGGCCGCTGCCACGGTCAACAAGACACCTGCAAACAACAAGCCGAACATCAGGGCTGGCTTGAGTTCCGACGGATTCTCATGGGCCGGCATCTCGTAGGTCTCCTTGCGGTTCCACAGCCAACTGCTCAGGGCCAGTCCGGCGATGACTCCGAACATCACGCTCACTGGGCCTACTGCCGAGGACAAAAAGGCGGGAGCTACCACCGCAATCTCCAGAAGGACCCTCACAAAGACGAAAGCCGAGGCCATCATGATGACCGAAGCTGCAGAGGAGGAAGCCTCCAGGGTGTTCACGCTAGCCCGTGCGTAGCTCGCGGTGGTAGCGGTGCTGGAAATAAGCCCGCCTAGGATCCCTCCCAGCAACATCCCGGCTTTTGCGCCCAAGAACCGGTAGGCGATATAGCCGCCCAAGCTGATGCCCACAATCAGAACCACCATCAGCCAGATCTGGTAAGGATTGAGCACGCTGTAGGGGCCGTAGGTTCGGTTCGGTAGAATGGGCAGGACGACCAGGGAGATCAGGACGAACCTCATGATCGCTCTGAGATCCTCCTGGCCAAGTCGTGCTACAAATCCATGCAGGCCTCGTTTCAGGTGCAGTAAGACCGCGACGCCACCGCCAACGGCGATGGCGACCTCGGTGCGGCCGGGAACGATGTAGGCTCCCACGGCAAACATCAGGAGGACCGCTACCTCTGTCGTCATACCTGCGTCAGCTCGGCCCTCATGAACTTCGATCAGGTTGGCCATGATCGTCAAGGCGGCCAGGCCGGCGAGCCCCAGGCCTACCACCCACCCGCCAAAGGTCTCGGCCAAAAGAGCACAAACAGTCCCCAGGACGGTGACCAGCGGAAAGGTCCGGACGCCCGCCAGCCTCGAATCGGCGCTCTCGCGCTGAAGGCCCACCAACAGCCCCAACCCGAGGGCGATTCCCATCTTTTCGAAAATCAAGAAGAGGTCGTTCACCGACTCCTCCGATGAGTTCGGACTTAACTGAGAGATCCGGCAGCACCGGCTCTACTCAGAAGCCAGGGGCGGCGGCTTTTGGCCGCTCCCCAGACAATAGCAGGCCAAGCCAAAAACCACGACTGGAACGACGTGGATCAGAAGGCGACTGGCTGAGGTGCGCAAATGCCAGAGCACGTCGAAAGGAGCCTCGTGGTAGGGAGTCACCAGGTAGGTACCCGTATAAACGAGCAAGGGAAGCGCCACCGCCAAGACCACATATCTCAGGTCGCTGCGCCAAAGACTCCGGAATCGCACAGCCAAGAGGCCGAAAGCCAGAACCCACAGTAAATTCCAGTTCTTGAAACCAAAGATATGCCCTTGGTAATGGTACAGAATTGCCGGAATCCTTGACAGCGTGTTCCAGTGCATGGCCTCCAAGATATTCTTTTGATTGATGACGTCGTTTGAAACTTCGATGCCAACACGAAAGGCCAGCCAGGGAGCCAGCACCACCAGGACTATGGCGGCATAAGCCAACGGATACCGCAGGCGCCCTCGGAGAGAGCGAGCTGGGGTGTCGGTCGCTGCCCAAAACAGCATCACAATCAAATTCGACGCGGCCAGAACGAGGCCTTCGTTCTTCGTGAGTCCGGCCAATCCGGAAAATAGGGCAGAGACTTGCAGCAGAATCAACTGTGGATCGCGGAACCAAAGCAACAAATAACAAAAAGCCACGCCGTAGAAGTGAGCGACGAGAATGTCTGCGTAGCCCGTCGTGGCGTTGTGTGTGAAGTGGGGAATACTGGCGAGCATGAAACAGAAGGCAATCTGGAGAGGCCGGCTCAACCCCACCCTACGGAGCAGGGCATAGAAGGCTGCCACCAGCACAGTCAACGAAACCGGGAAGAGCCACTTGGCCAGAAAGTCGTTGAACTGCCCCACAAAGAAGTACACATAGCTTTCCGCAAACGGGATGAGCAGAGGGTAGTCGGCGTGGGAGGTAACGTACTCGTGATCGAGCAAGAAGTCGGTGGGAATGGACCGGAACAGGTAGAAAGCCTTCGCCTTCAGGGCCCAGATGGTCACCGCGTCATACGATTCCATGGGCAGCAAAAGGGTTTTGGGGAAGACAGTAGCCAACTCGAGGACTATTCCCGCGCACAGCAGGCGCTCCACTTGTGACAGGGACTCAGACGGGCCTGCCTTGACGGTGGCACTCGAGAAATGTTGAGGTCGTGGCCACAACGACGTCCCAAGCAGGACGGCCGTGGCCCCAACCAGGAGTGGAACCAGAATTGAATACAGACCGAACGGAAGGCCCAAGAAGTGGAGAAACAGCATTTGCCAGGTTAACAACCCCAACCCAAGCCCATAGGCTAACGCCAGCCTCTCAAGGATGCCCAGCCGCTTGCGATGATCAAAGGCGACCAAGACTAGGAATCCCGGCAAACCGATCAGCAGCAATCCGCTCAAAGCCAGCAGGTATTGGGACATCATGGGCTTTTGGGTCTGAGCTTCAGGATGAAGTTCCCCGGACTCTGGAAAGCCACCAGGTCGGCATCCTCGGCATGGAACGCTGGACTCTGGAAGACGAGCAGATACTTCGGGGACGGACTCAAGCGGCTAGGGTAGAGATCGTAGAGAGCTCTGGCCCGTGCCACGCTGGTGTATTCAAACCCGACGAGCTGAAAGCGGGATCCCGGAGGAAGATGTGATTTGCAGAACCCGAGATACTCGTGAAGGTCCTTGCCGAAGGCCTGCTGCCGGCGAGATTCAAAGTCACTGCTGAGCAAGACGAGGTACCGCGTCAGCTCTGAACGCCCGGTCAGAAAAGGTCGAATCCAAAATAGCACCCACAGAGCCAGCCACAATGGCAGGACGTACCGCTCGAAAATTCTCGCTCTACTTTGAGGAACGTTCATCTTCTGTCAGCGGCGAGAGCTGCAAACCGTCTATCCATTTCGGGAAGAAGTTCTAGTTGACGCAAAGCGGCTGTGACCGGCGAAGTCCTAAAACGAGTCGGGAAAGGAACTCGGCCTCGGATTGCAAAGTTCCGGCCAGTCAGGAATAAGACGGGAAATTGGGATACTCGCGATACAGCTGCAGGACCCTGTCGAGCTTGGCGTCACGCCGGCGAAAGAGGATGTCGCGAGTCACCTTGTGAACCTGCTTCTCTTCTTGAACACGGCGCTCATCGCGGAAGTAGTAACGCTGAGGCCAGTCCGAGAAGCGCAGGACGTGGATCAGCTCGTGAGTCAAGATGTACAACAAGAGCGGCGCAAACCCGATTCCCTCGGACCGTTGCATGGCCATGCGGATGTTGTGGTCCTGCAGGCAGATGCCATACAACTCGAAGTGCCGGGATGCAAACCTTCCGCCTATCCGATACTCATACTTGCTCACCATTGCAAAGGCACCCTCAGCGATCTCCGGCTCACGAAGATCGGTCAGCGTCTTGACCTCATATGGGTATCGCGGCCAGTCGCGGGAAGGAATGCAGTAATGCCGCGCCACCAGCTCTTCCGCCAGGGCGGCCTGACGTTGCACGGCTCTCAGTTCCTGCCGGGAGAAGCAGCCCAGTTTCAACATAAGCGACTCCGACCGGTATTCTAGGGATCACCGCCGACGGGAGTCAAGCCCTGCACGGACCTTCCCGGACCTTCCGGACCTGCCAAAACGGAAGTTCCAGAAGCTTGCTCATCTTCGTTGTTGAAAGTCTTCGAGGCGGAGAGGAATGGCCTTCTCTAGCGGCTCGTTCTGCTTCAAGGGCACCAGAGCTGTCACCGGCTCCTCGGCGGGCGGAGCCACGGCGGCAGCCAGAGGCTCAGGCCGCTGCTTCGACACAGCCGCCTGAACGGTCCGCACCAACCCTGCGGCGACCGCCAGTCCCCAATCCTTGCTCTCAGCGAGGTCAAAAGGCAATCGAGTCCTTGCGTCGACCTTGGCTCCTTTGAACAGAGTCGGCCCCAGGCGGATGTCGATCGACAGCAACTTGGTCACCTTCCCTGGCTCACCCAGGACCGCGGCGCTCATATCGGTACCAGACAGATTGGACTTCCCAAAATCGGCGCCGTAAAGGGTCGTGCCTGCCAGATCGGCTTCGCTGAGGTCCGCTCCGTTGAACCGCGCATTCATCAGGTTCGCGCCACCCAGGCGCGCTCGACGGAGGTCCGCGCCGCTGAAGTCGGTATCGACCAGGTTACTCTCGGTTAGGTCAGCATCGACCAGAGTGGTCCTCTCCAGCTTGGCGCCGACCAGGTTGGCCTTATGAAAGCTGGCACCACTGAGGCGAGCAGCGCTCAGGTCGGCCTTGAACAACTTGGCCCCCGCAAGACGGATGCCTTGCATCTCAGCCTCAATAAAGATCGTTTGATCCAGGAAAGCGCCCGACAGATCCATACCGATCAGCTTCGCCCGGCGCAGGTTGGACCACGAGAGGTCGGCCCCCGACAGGTCGAGTCCCCCCAGATCCAGGCCGGAGAGGTCGACACGGAATAAGCGGGCGCCGGAAAAATCGGTTTGCTGGAGGTTGGATTGACGAAAGTCGATTTTGTTGAGGTTTGCTTTTTGGAAGTTGGCCTGGGAAAGATCTGCACCTGAAAACTTGGCGTCGATGATTTTGGCTGATGTGAAGTTGACCCCGCCGAGCCTGAGCTCCTGGAAGTTGGTGGAGTCAAGAAGCGCCTCATTGAATCGCGCTCCCGACAAAGTCGTTCCCCGAAAGTCGGCGCCGGTCAAATCGGCTTGAGTAAAGTCCGCGCCGGATAGGTCTCCTTGAAAAACCTTTCCCGTTAACCTGACTCCCCTCAAATCGCCACACTCGCCATAGAATCCCGGATTCAATCCCGGCATACCTGCGTCATTCACACACCCTCGCTGCGGTCCCCGATACCGGAACGTTGGGGTAAACAAACTCTTGAGGTCTTGGGCCGCCAGGAGAGGACCGAGAACTCCGTAGCTCGACCAGTCCGCAAAAATGGCCAAAGCCAGGAGCAAAGCAACGAAATGCCGGCGGCGTGATAAGAAAGGCGGAGGAACCATCGACCTGAACCACTGCGGAGGATAACGACTTCCCTCATTGTAGTCCCGATCGCGCCTGAGTTGAAGGGTAGAAGGGATTGCCTTGGACCGTCACCGGTTGAGGACATCCTCCGCCACACCGCGGATGCGTTTCAAAGCCTTGTCCAGGTTTTCGAGTGAGTTAGCGTAGGAGAGACGAAGGTATCCCTCGCCGTATTCCCCAAATGAGGTGCCGGACAATACGGCGACGCCTCCCTCGTACAGAAGACGATCCGCACATTCCTGGCTCTTCATTCTCAGCGACCGAATATTTGGAAACGCATAGAATGCCCCTTTTGGCATGCGACATCGGACGCCCGGAATCTCGTTCAGACCGCGAACGATGAAGTCACGTCTTCGGAGAAACTCATCCGTCATGGCCTCGACCGCCTCATTCGTGTTGGCCAGGGCCTCGAGCCCGGCTCGTTGCACAAAAGGCGCCGTGCAGGAAACGCTGTTGGTCACCAGTTTGGACATGTGACCCAGCAGATCCGGGTGCATGACACCGTAGCCCAGCCGCCAGCCGGTCATGGCGAAGGTTTTCGAAAAGCCGTCCAGAATGACGGTCCGCTCCTGCATGCCGGGCAGGGCCGCAATGCTGAAGTGCTGCCCTTCGTAGAGGATCCGGGAATAAATTTCGTCGGACAGGACCACAATGTCCCGTTCGACCGCAACCTCCGCGATGGCCCGAAGGTCTTCCGCCTCCAGGACGCCGCCCGTGGGGTTTTGCGGGGAATTCAGGATAATCAGCTTGGTCTTAGCGGAAATCTTCGAGCGGAATTCGGCGATGTCAAAGCGGAAGTCCACCTCTTCCAGCAACGGGAGGGGAACTGGTTTGCCTCCCACAAACCGGATCATCGACTCATAGATGGGGAAACCAGGATTGGGGTAGAGGACCTCGTCGCCCTCATTGACCAGCGACAGGATCAGGTAAAACATGATGGGCTTGGCTCCCGGAGTAACCAAAACCCAGTCCGGATCAACGGAGATGCCCCGGGTGCGACTGACTTCGCCGGCGATGGCCTGTCGAAGCTCCGGCAAACCAGGGGAAGGACAGTAGTGCGTGTATCCCTCCGCTAAAGCCTGTGTGGCCGCTGCCGTCACGCCGGACGGTGTCTCAAAATCGGGTTCTCCGATTTCCAAATGGATGATTTCTTTGCCCTGGGCTTCCAAGGCTCGCGCCTTGACCAGAACATCAAAAGCCGTTTCCGTACCCAGCCGACTCAAGCGATCCGCAAATCTCACAGGGGTCTCCTTTCAAGATGACTGCAACAGCCGTTGATAAAGTTCGCGTTTGGGCAGATTCAATTGGCGAGCCAAACGCTTGGTCGCCTCGCTTCGGCTCAATCCCTCTTCCTGAATCAGCTGATTCAATCGAAGCCTTAGCTCCGGGATATTCAAATCCTCCTGCCGAGTCGGCGCCTCGGTCGCCTTTTCCACAAGCACGACGATTTCGCCCTTCACGACGCGGGATTTGAAATGGCTCAAGCCCTCTTCCACGCTGCCCCAGAAGAATTCCTCGTGCATCTTCGTCATCTCCCGTGCAACCGTGATGCGGCGGTTGCCCAGAACCTCCTTCAAGTCGGTCAGACAGTCCACCAGCCGCACGGGAGACTCGAAGAAAACATGGGTGCGTTGCACAGCCGCCAGCTGCTGCAGCAGGGAGCGGCGAGCCTGCTTCCTGGAAGGCAAGAACCCCAGGAACACGAACGAGTCGCTGGGCTGGCCCGAGGCCATCAGAGCCGCGAGAATCGAGCTGGGACCGGGGATGGGAACCACAGGCAGGTTCCGCTCGCGCGCGGCTTTCACCAGCCGATATCCCGGATCGGATACGCAGGGGGTGCCTGCATCCGACACCAGGGCAATGTTCTTCCCGGCGACGATCTCCCCGATCAGCTGGGCGGAGCGCTCCGCCTCGTTGTGTTCGTGGTAGCTCAGCCTGGGCGTCTCGATTCCATAATGCCTCAGTAAGCGTGCGGTATGCCTCGTGTCCTCACAAGCGATCAGGTCCACTTCCCGCAGGACTCGCAGGGCTCTCAAAGTAATGTCTTCCAGGTTCCCGATCGGAGTGGAGACAACATAAAGAGTTCCGGTCATTTTCGATTGCTGGATGGGAAGGGCACGCTTGGCGCGGACTTCAGAGTCCCCAGTCGCGAAGATAGTGAAAGTCGTGGGTGACGGTGCGAGCGGTCACCTTGCAGATGACCGGGCCCCGGCGTTTGAATTGCGAGAGCTGAACCTTCTGAACAATCTTATCCACGAATTCCGCCTTGAATCCGCGATGGACAAGCTGTTCCCGCGAAACTCGTTGATCGATCAGCTGGTAGAGGAGTTCATCGACCTCGGCGTAGGTGAATCCCAATTCCTCTTCATCCGACTGACCTGCCCACAGGTCTGCGGTGGGCTTCTTCTCCAGTATGGCGGACGGAACCCCTAAATGCCGTGCCAGTACGAAGATGTCGGTCTTGTACAGATCCCCGATGGGATTGATGGCAGACGCCATGTCACCGTGGAGAGTTCCATATCCCAGCAGAAGTTCCGTCTTGTTGGAGGTTCCCAAGACCAGGCTGCGGTGCTGCATCGATTTATCGAAGAGAACGATCATGCGCGCCCGGGCCATCACGTTGCCGCGGCGCAGCACCGGCGCATCGGGTTCCGACGCCAGGTAACCGTCGACCATGGGAGTGATGTCCACCGTTTCACTGGCGATCTTCAGGCGCTCAACAACAGCCATCGCGTCGGTCAGGCTGGCCTGGCTGCTGGCCTTATAGGGCATCATGATGGCTCGCACACCCTCCGGGCCAAGAGCTTCGGCCGCCAGGGAACACGAAACCGCCGAGTCAATACCACCCGACAGACCCACTACCACTCGAGAAAACCCAGCCTTGCTGAGTTCATCCCGAATGAAGCTGGTCAACGCGCGAACAACAAGTGGACAGTTGAGCTTCATGTGGGTTGAAACCCTGCGTTGCGCTTGCGGACAATTCGATTCAGCTCCCGCAGCGTGAGGTCGGTCCGCTCATCCCGCAGTGTTGGCGTGAATAGGCGGGCACGACGGATCTCTTCGGTGTGCAGTTCGGCCACCACCCAATCCTCTTCGTAGTACTTGGCCTGAGCCACCACGTCTCCCATCGGATCAACCACCATCGATCCGCCGGGGAAATGGGCTCCATCTTCGAATCCGACCCGGTTCACATAGAGGCTGTAGACAGTGTAGAACTGCGCGGTGGTCTTGAGCAGGTTTTCCCAACCCTGACAACTTTTGTAAGGGCCTTCCTGTCGCACACCTCGACCGGGGGAGCAGGAAATGGTAATGACGGCCTGGGCTCCCTCCAAGGCGTGAAGGTAGATGGTGGAAGGATGCCAGAGGTCCTCGCAAATCAGCAGGCCCAACTCACCCCACCGGGTTGAAAATGTCTGGAGGCTTTCGCCCATGGAAAAGAAACGCATCTCATCGAACATGCCATAGGTGGGCAAGTACAACTTTCGATGCAGGTGCTTAATTCTCCCTTCCGAAACGTAGGCAGCAGCGTTGTAGTAGTGGAAACGGTCGGAAACCTCGACAAAACCGAAGATGCAGTCAATATCATGGCAGCGCTCAAGTAGGGGCGCCAGAGCGTTTGACGTTCGGGGATTGATGGCCACGTCCGGGACGAGATCCTGTAAGATATAGCCCGTCAGCGACAGTTCTGGAAAGATCACCAGATCGACGCCGGCCTCGCGACCTCGGTCCAGGTACTGAAGATGGAGCTGAAGGTTGCTGGAGAACGTGCCAAGCTTCGGTGCGATCTGGGCGAGTGCTGCAGTGAAACGCATGGCGATTGACAACCTCGACGGCCTTCATCCTAACACGGGCTGAAGAGCCCAATCAACGCCGCAAGCCCGAGAGGGGCTGGATCTTTCGCTCAGATCGCCCGTTTACCGGAGTCGTCTCAACGACAAGAGGAGAGATCAGTTTGAGGGGAACTCCAAGATCGTCTATCCATCGTCGGATCTTAATCTTCCTGGTCCTGGCTTGGGGCCTCCTCGCGGGTCCCTATGGCCTGGCGCAACAGGTGGCTTCCGAGGCGCGTGACGACTTCGAGTTGTTCGAAGACCGCCTTTCCGTGCTGACTCGGCTCAGCGAGAAGGTCACGCTGGACCTACTGTCATTAAAACGACTGACCTGTCGCGAGCGGATTCTCGTCCGGGAGTTCGACAAGCAAAACCAGCTCAGGCAGCAGGTTGAACAGGTCGGTCACTATGAGGTGGTTCGTCAGCCCGACCAGCGCGTCAATGAACAGCTCCTCTTCCGAGAGTCCCGGCGCCCCCTTGAGGAGCCTCCTTCCGCACCTGTTCTCCTGGCCGACACTCCCTTGATCGACAACCTGTTCACAGGAGTTTTCTCCAGGATGTTTTCACTGGAAAACCGCCTCGCAAACGACTTCAAGGAAGTCAAGGAAGAGACCGTTGCCGAACGAAGGTGTGTCGTTCTGGAGTTTGAAACCGTGCCCGAGCTGAACACCACTAAAATCCTGGTGCTGGGGAAACCTGTCCCTTTAAGGCTGCGGGGGATGGTCTGGATCGACGCCGAAAAGGCCGAGTTGGTCAGGGTTTCAGCGAAGCAGACCAAGCTCCCGAAAGGCTGTCGAACCTTCGAGTATGTGATGGACTATACGAGCCTGCCCATAGGCACGCGGACGATCCGCATTCCGGTACGCGCGGAGTTGGGGGTGGAATTGAAGGACAAACGAATCCTCGTGGAACAGAGCTATTTCCAGTTCCAGGCCTATTGAATTCCGGACTAAGGTTCTGCGACCGCCTGGCTGCGAGGGGTCAGTTTGCGGCTGAACAGGGGAGCGAACAACAGCCAAGCCGCTGGAAGGAGGACTAGTGAATAGGTGATGAAGCGGCCGTATCGGCCGTCAGGTCCATAGGGTTCAGTGGCTTCGTGCCAGAAATCACTGTTCGGGAACAGGGAGGCTTCCGCCAGTTCGTGGAAAGAGTAAATCAGAAGCTGCGCAACAAAAACAAAGAGGAAGATTGCCGTCACCTGGAAAAAGCGGCTGAGGTTAATGCGGTGACCAAAGCGGGTCCACAAGACAGCCATGGTGGCGGCAGCCAGCACACCCGATACCGCTCCGATCAGGATGGGGCGTGTCGCAACTTGGAAGAGCAACGAGCCCAGCAATAACGCCGTCTCGATCCCTTCCCGGGAAATCATCAGAACAGTAAACAAAAAAACCGCCCACCAGCCTCCTTTTCCCGCATTCCGGGAAGAAGCCTCCTCCAGTCCGCTCTCGATATCGCGCTTGATCGTTTTGGCGGTTCTCCACATGTGAACCGTGAGCGAACCGACGAAAACCGCTGCCACCAGAGACAAAACTCCTTCCCACAGGGCTTGATTGAACGCCACCTGATAGAGAAGCACCCCGGCAGCGGCGCAGACGACCGCGGACACCAAAATTCCCCACCGTACGGCGGTTTCCAAGTGGCGCCGCCCTGTCTTACGCAGGTAGGCAATGCAAAGCCCCACAATCAGAAACGCCTCCATACCCTCCCGCAAGGTAATCATGAAGCCTTCGATCACGCAAATCCTCCCGCTGCGGTTTGGTAACTGGCCGAACCCTGCCTCCAGCCTTCGGCCGCCAGGAGGTCGGCGGGGAGCCCGCCAGCTCGCTCCGGGCCGGCCAAACCGCAAGATCTATGAGTTCCGGGCGGTCTCGATCGGACTCCCAAGAGCCCGAGATTCCACCCAGGCCTAACCGGATTCTTTCCATAAAACGCGAGATGAAAATGAAAGTCAAGTTCATTTTCATTCGCCAGGGTTCTCCGAGCGCCCGATGGTACGGCCAACCGGATTGAGGAGCCGGCGAATAGGGGGTCCGGCCGAAGATCAGGAGGCCTCTGGAGTAATCAGCGTTCTCGACATCCGGTCGTGCCAGGTCAGTTTTTCGGGATCGAAACAAGCCCATAGAAAGCCCATCCCAAAACAACCTAGCGAGACCAAATATCCGAAACTCCGTAGACAAGCCTCCTTGAACGTAGGAGGGGCGCCTTCAAAGTTGACCACCCGAAGGTGGAGGTAGTCCATGCCCAGAGTCTTGCCACTAAGGAAGGTGAAAATGAGGAGATAGGACCCGGTCAACAGCGCCGTAATGACGGCAATTCCGGCAAGGGCCGATTTGGAGAAGAAAGCAAAATCAGGGATGAAGAACACAATCATCAGAAACAGTAGCAGAGAGCTGACGACAAACACCGAATCGAACGACCCGGCTCGGACACGAGCCGAGACGGGCGCCGCGGTGAGCCCGTCCTGTAGCTGCTTCCCGGACTCTGCCATCCCAGACTGCTGGGCATCGAAGGGAAGTGTCGGCTGATTCAGTTCGATTTCGATGCGTTCGATTCGATCCGAACGCTGGCCGGACTTCCGGGCCCGACGCACACTGGAGCGCACGGGAGCCAACGGCACATCCCCCACCGAGGGCGAAGCCCCAGTAGAAGAAGCCCCAGCGGGAGAGGAGGAATCCACTGCGCGGATGCGATCCAACTTCTCAAGGACTTTCTCGGCCAGGGGGTGGTATGAGGACTCCGCATTCAATCGAGCGTCGCCGGCTTCGTTTCTCCTCTGGGGACGAACCAACTCCTTGTCAGCCGTGGTTTCCGGAACCGGCATCTCAGCAGCCTCCGATTTCCGCGTCCGAAATCGATCCAGTTCCAAGGACAGTTGGTTGCGCCAGTCGGCCACCGAGGCATCTCCTTGGTCTTGCCTCTTTGAACGAGGACCGGCTTCCTCGCCTGCCTCCACCACAACTGACAGCAGGGAGGAATCGCAGCCTGCACACGTCTTTTGTGCCGGTGGGTTCAGCAAACCACAGGTTGGACACTTGAGCGTGGAATCGGTGGAATCCATTGAGGGGACCGCCATCAACTGGCCAGGATCAGATCGGGGCCTGCCATGAAGGAGAGGAAAGTCATGCTGCCGACATCGAAACCCGAGACCGGTTCTGATGTTAACAAAGCACCGAAGACACCAGCAACATTGAAATCACGGCGCGCCGCATGCTAGAGTCTAGCGCGGTTCCCGGACACTCCTCTCTGCTTCGCATCGGGAACGACCGCTTTCAAATCCGTTATTGGGAACCCTCAACTGCCTCCCTCCAGATTCGGCGAATGCGTCTGTGGTTCTGCTCCTCCAAGCTCACCCTGGTCTTACTGATCCTAGTGGCCGTCCCGGGGTCCTCTTGGGCCCAATCTCAAAATGAACAGTCAGCCCTCCCGCCGGCCTCCGACGACACGGTGACGATTCGAGCCGTGACGCAAAGGCGTATCGGCGAGCATGAGTTTGAGGCTGAAGGAGACGTGGAAGTTCGTTACCTCGACATGCTTCTGAAAGCCGACAAGATCCACGGCAACAATCAATCGCAGGACGTGGAAGGCGAAGGCCATGTTTATTTCGAGCAGGGACAGCAGAAGATACACGCCCAACGATTCCATTTCAATCTGGCCACCAAGACAGGGACTTTCTTCGAGGTCAAAGGAAGGGCCGATCCAGGCTTCATATTCGAAGCGGAAGAAGTCGAAAAGTTGGGGGAGGACCGGTACCGTGTCAAGAACGGCTTCGTTACTGCTTGCGAGGACAGAGTTCCCAAGTGGAGCTTTACGGTCAGTGAAGGGTTCCTGCGTGTCGACAAGAACGTCGTACTCAAAAACACCTTCCTGCGCATCAAGAAACTGCCCGTGTTCTTCACGCCGTACCTGGTGGCGCCCACCAACGAGCGCAAGAGGCAAAGCGGTTTCCTGATCCCCGCAACCTCATCCTCATCCAACCGAGGTCGAGCCATCAGCGACGCCTTTTACCTGACTCTGGGGCGAAGCGCGGACCTTACCGCGACCGGGGAGTATTATTCCCTGCGAGGCGTGGCCGGAGGCTTGCAGTTTCGAGCGCGCTCCAGTGAGCGGAGCAGCATTTTCGCGGAAGGATTTTTCGCCAAGGATCGCTTGGGTCAGGGTGGCCAGAGCGCCACTGTGATTGCCGATACCCGTTTCGACAACGGCTTTCGGGCGGTTGCGGATGTCTTTATTGTGACCTCGGAAGCGTTCCGGCAGGTTTATGGCGAATCGTTCAACACAATCGTGCGACCGGACGAGGTCTCATCAGGAT
Source organism: Acidobacteriota bacterium (assembly GCA_040753175.1). GTDB lineage: Bacteria > Acidobacteriota > Terriglobia > Versatilivoradales > Versatilivoraceae > JBFMEW01. Next base: position 56,320 of record JBFMEW010000039.1, read on the forward strand.
TTCTGACGAAGAACTTTTCCTCCTACAGTCTGAATGTCTTCAGCGAGCGGCGATTGACATTGTTCGAGGGCAAGCCCGTCACGACGCGAACGTTTCCGAGCTTCAACCTCTTTGGCCACAATCGCCAGGTGAAAGACTGGCCCGTGTATTTTTCCTTTGACACCGCGGTGGACGGACTCAGCCGTTCCGATCGGGATCTGTCCACTCCGCCGCTGGTCCAGCGGTTCGACTTTTATCCGAGGGTGACCGTCCCTCTGCGGGACTTCAAGGGCATGACGCTCACCCCCTCCTTCGGCTGGCGGGAGACCTTCTACTCGGACCGGGTCGAGCCGGCGGTTCGCACCGGCGTCGTGCCGCGAAACCTGGTGCGCTCGGCATTCGATTTCCAGGCTCGTTTCACGGGCCCTGGGGTGGAGAAAATCTTCGAGCTCGGGGATCATCGCTACAAACATCTCATCGAACCGGAAGTCCATTATCGCTATTTCACCGGAATTGGGGAGTTGCGGGACATCATCCGGTTCGATGAACGAGACATCATGAGCAACACCAACGAGGTGGAGTACGCCATCCAGAATCGATTCTTTTCAAGGCGCTCCAACTCTGAAGGCGGAACAACCAATGCCGAGTTCCTCTCCATACGAATCGCTCAGAAATACTTCTTCGATCCGACCTTTGGAGGAGCTTTGGTGCCGGGTCAGCGAAACGTCTTCTTCCCGCTCAACACCCTTTCGGCCTTTTCCTTCCAGGACGGAGAACGACATCTCTCGCCGATCATTACTCGCGTGCGAGTGACGCCGGCCAGTCGTTACACTGCCGATTTCCGCATGGACTACGACCAGCGGGTCCATAAAATCAGGGCTGCCAGCGTCACCGGAGCAGCGTACGTCGAAAACAAGTTCCTGGCTCTCACCTACTACAACACGAGGAACCTGCCTCCCACTCAATTTCCCTCCAACCAGATCCGCGCGACCTTGGGTTATGGGAACTCCACGCGGATCGGAATGAACGCGGCATTTAGCTTCAACTACGATTTTCGGTCCAGCGTCTTTCAATACAGCACCTCGCAGCTGGCTTACAACTGGGACTGTTGCGGGATCGCTCTGGAATGGCGTCAATTCGACTTTGGGGCTCGGAAGGAGTCCCAGGTTCGGTTCAGTTTTTCGTTGAAGAACATCGGTTCCTTCGGCAGTCTGCGAAAGCAGGAACGGCTCTTCTGATGCCATAGCCGGGAACTGCGGTGCTTGCCCGTCAGGCCTCCCAAGGACGGGCCTGAGCTCACGGGACTCCCCCCCGGGCAGGCTTGAAAAAGCCGAAGGCCTTGGCCATAATCGTGGCGCAGGTTGCGCTTCAGGAGGATTGGTATGGACAAGCCCTATTATCGGCCGCGTCGGCTGCGGATGAACCCGGTTGTCCGGTCGATGGTTCAGGAAACACGGCTCTCCCCCTTGAACTTGATCTATCCTTTGTTCGTATGCCCGGGGGAAGGCATCCGCAAAGAAATCGGATCGATGCCGGGGAACTACAACTTCTCGATCGACCAGCTGGTCCTGGAGTGCCAAGGGTTGCAGGACCTTGGTCTCCCTGCTGTGTTGCTGTTCGGACTGCCTCCCGAGAAGGACGAGGTCGGCAGTGGAGCCTACGCTGAGGACGGCATTGTCCAACAAGCGCTGCGCGCGTTGAAAGCAGCCTGCCCCCGATTGCTGCTGATCGCGGACGTTTGTTTGTGCGAGTACACCTCGCACGGCCACTGTGGTCAGCTGCGGGACGGCGACGTGGAGAACGACACCACTCTGCAGCTGCTGGCCAAGACGGCTCTTTCGTATGCTAGAGCGGGCGCCGACATCATTGCTCCCTCGGACATGATGGACGGCAGGGTTCGCGCCATTCGACAAACTCTCGACGAACATCGGTTCGAAAACACCCCCATCCTCTCCTACGCAGCCAAATACGCTTCAGCGTTTTACGGGCCGTTTCGAGAGGCCGCGGATTCTGCGCCAAAGTTCGGCGATCGCAGGTCCTACCAGATGGATCCTCCTAACCAGCGGGAGGCTCTGCGGGAGGTGGCCCTCGATGTCGAGGAGGGTGCCGACCTTCTGATGGTAAAGCCCGCCCTGCCCTACCTGGATATCATTTGCCGGGTCAAAGCCGAGTTCGATCTGCCGGTGGCAGCCTACCAGGTCAGTGGTGAGTTCGCCTCACTCGTGGCGGCTCATCGCAACGGCTGGCTGGACCGTGATCGGACCATCCTGGAGTCACTCATCTGCATCAAGCGGGCAGGAGCGGACTGGATTATCACCTATTTCGCAAAGGATGCGGCCAGACTCCTGAGTTGACTTTCCGAAACAACGAATGACCCTCGGGGGATTCGGAAAGGTCTTCCTCCGTTCTCGCCGGGTTCAAACCAACTTCAAGGAGATCAGAAGGAGATCAGATTGAACGAAAGATCAAAGCAGCTTTTTGAACGCGCCTTCGAAGTCATCCCTGGAGGAGTCAACTCCCCAGTCCGGGCTTTCAAGTCGGTGGGCGGGGATCCCCTCTTCATCGCCAAAGGTAGTGGCTCGAAGTTGTATGACGCCGATGGGCGAGAGTATATCGACTATGTCGGATCCTGGGGGCCGCTCATCCTTGGTCACTGCCATCCAACAGTGATGGAAGCCTTGCGCCGGGTTCTCGAGACGGGCACCAGCTTTGGAGCCCCCACTGAGAGAGAAATAGAACTGGCGGAGATGATCTGTCGGGCGTTTCCATCCATCGAGAAAGTGCGGCTGACCAACTCGGGCACCGAGGCGACCATGGCCGCAATCAGACTGGCCCGCGGTTTCACGGGACGATCGAAGATCTTGAAGTTCGAGGGCTGTTACCACGGGCACGGAGACAGCTTTCTGGTCAAGGCGGGCTCCGGGGTCGCGACGTTGGGACTGCCAGACAGCCCGGGTGTCCCCTCTGAACTGGCACGGCTCACGCTCACGTGCTCCTTCAACAATCTGCAGGAAGTTGAAGAGGTCTTCGGCCGCGAGGACAAGGCCATCGCAGCGGTCATCGTGGAGCCCGTGGTGGGCAATATGGGATGTGTTCCACCTCAGCCTGGGTTCCTGCAGGGATTGCGGAACCTGACGGCCCGTGCCGGCACTCTGCTGATCTTCGACGAAGTCATGACCGGATTCCGAATTGCCTACGGTGGCGCTCAAGAGCGATACGGAGTCTCGCCCGATCTGACGACACTCGGCAAAGTGATCGGTGGCGGCTTGCCGGTGGGAGCCTACGGAGGGCGGCGCGACATCATGAGCCAAATCGCTCCGGAGGGCCCGGTGTATCAGGCTGGAACGCTATCCGGAAATCCGCTGGCCGTGGCGGCAGGACTCGCAACCCTGAAGCAGCTCCAGAAGCCTGGAACCTATGACAGACTCGAGGCGCAGGCAGGAGTTCTCCAGGAAGGTCTGACACGAGCGGCCGCACAGGCCGGCGTGGCCCTCTGGGGCAACCGCGTGGGTTCCATGTTCACCAGTTTCTTTACGCCGCGTGACCCGGCGGCACCCGGGGATCGCAAAGAGGGGTTGGGTCTGGCTGTGAAGGACTGGCCTACTGCCAAACAGTCAGATACGGCCCGCTTCGGAAGATTCTTTCGCGAAATGCTGCAACGGGGAGTTTACCTGGCACCGAGCCAGTTCGAGGCGGGATTCGTGTCGTTGGCTCATACTCCCCTGGACATCGAGGCAACCCTTGCAGCCGCCCGGGAAGCTTTCGCTGCCGTTGCAGCCGCAAGCTGACGGGCATGGAGGCGTTTCACTATCTCAATCAAGCCCTTCACTGCGAGCAGCTGCCGTTGAAGCAGCTGGCTCGGGAGCAAGGGACGCCACTCTACATATACAGCCGGCAACTTCTCGAAGAGAACTACAGGGCGTTCGATCAGGCCTTTGCTGCGCTTCCGCACCTCGTCTGTTACGCCGTCAAAGCCAATTCCAACCTCTCGATTCTGAAACTTTTCCACGATCTCGGCTCCGGTTTCGACATTGTCTCCGGTGGGGAGCTGTTCCGAGTTCGCCAGGTCGAGTCCGACCCTCAGAAGATCGTGTTCTCCGGAGTGGGCAAGCGGATCAGCGAGATTGACTATGGGTTGAAAACCAATATTCTTCTGTTCAACGTGGAATCCTGGGGCGAGCTGGAAGTCATTCAGGCTCGGGCTAAGTCCCTCAATCAGACCGCGAGAATTGCCTTCCGGATCAATCCCAATGTGGATCCCCAGACACATCGGCACATTGCCACTGGTTTGGGCGAGCACAAGTTCGGCGTACCAGCCGAAGAAACAATTTCCCTCTATCAGCAGGCAAGGACCCTGAGTCACGTCGAGATCACTGGTATCAGTTGTCACGTGGGCTCCCAGCTCACTAGTCTGGCCCCCTTTGTGGACGCGGCCCAAAAGATTCTGACTCTGGTGCGAGAGCTGGAGGCCCTCGGTATTGCGTTGAAGTATATCGATCTGGGAGGAGGGCTCGGCGTCCGGTATCGAGACGAGTCGCCCCCCACTCGCCGGGACTATGCCCAAACCCTGGCGGGTTGCTTGGAGGGGTCGGGGAAGGTGCTGATTCTGGAGCCGGGTCGAACGCTCGCCGCCGACGCGGGGGTCCTTCTGACGGAGGTGCTGTACCTCAAGAAGTCCCAGGAACGCCAGTTTGTCATTGTGGACGCGGGCATGAACGACCTCATTCGTCCGGGGTTGTATGACGCGTTTCACGAGATCCGGCCCGTCGAACAAACCACGGCGCCTTCGATGGCGGCCGATGTGGTGGGTCCTGTGTGCGAAACGACGGATTTTCTGGCTCGTCAGAGGGACCTTCCGGCCGTGGCCCCAGGAGCCCTGCTGGCCATCATGGATGCCGGGGCCTATGGCTTCAGCCTGTCATCAAACTACAACAGCCGCCCTCGTCCAGCCGAGGTGCTGGTCCATTCCGGTAATTACCAGGTGATCCGGAAACGGGAGAGCTACGAAGATCTGATCCGGGGCGAACGGAGAAGCTGAGCCGCCGTCAATCCTGAGCCTTCTGAATCTTGACCAGATCCTGTTAAAGCCTGTCAATTTCAACTGCCTGCCGGTTGAGCCAGGCAAAAGGAGTGCCTCTTGGGGTTCTCGATTTTGGATTATGTCATCGTTGGGACCTACCTGGTCGGGGTCACCGTTGCCGGGGTCGTCATTGCCGGCAAACAGAAAACCACCAAAGACTATTTCCTGGGTGGAAAGGAGATGTCCTGGTGGGCTGTCGGCTTCTCCATCGTGGCCAGCGAAACCAGCACTTTGACCTTCATCAGCATTCCCGGCCTGGCATACCGGAGCAACCTGTACTTCCTGCAATTGGCCGTAGGCTATTTCGTGGGAAGGCTGCTGGTCAGCGTTCTGTTCATTCCGGCGTACTACAGCGGAGATCTGGAAACAGCTTACGATTTCCTCGGTAAGCGGTTCGGCACCTCGCTTCGCAAGTTCACCTCGACCGTGTTCCTGTCCACGCGGGTACTGGCTTCGGGCGTCCGGCTCTTCGCCACTGCCATTCCCGTCCACCTGATTACAGGGCTCGATTATGCGCCGAGCATCCTGTTGATCGGGATCTTCACGCTCATCTATACCTACCTGGGCGGACTGAAGGCAGTGGTGGCCATGGACGTGGTTCAGATGTTTATCTACCTGGGTGGCGCCGCCGTATCGATGGTGCTCATACTAAACCATCTGCCGAACGGCTGGCACGATGTGGTTTGCTTCGCAACCTCCGGCAACGTTGACAAGTTCGAGTGGCTGAATCGGCAATGGAGCGGCAGCCTCTGGCAGTTTCTGTCGACGCCCTATACTTTGCTCGGCGGGCTGCTCGGAGGGACCTTTCTAACCATGGCCTCGCATGGCACCGATCAGCTTCTGGTACAACGCCTGCTGGGCTGCAAAAATCGCTGGGACAGCCAGCGTGCCTTAATGCTCGATGCAACGTTCATCGTCCTGCAGTTCGCCTTTTTTCTGGTGTTGGGTTTGTGTCTGTACGCCTTTTACGGTGGGGTGTCATTTCAGGAGCTTGGGCTGAAATCTTCCGACGAAATCTTTCCAAAGTTTATCGTCGAAAATCTGCCCACGGGGCTGGCCGGGCTGGTGGTGGCAGGCGTGCTGGCTTCGGCCATGGGGACCCTTTCTTCTTCCATCAGCTCCCTGGCGTCGTCCACCTACCTGGATCTCTTCAAGTTCACCTCTCGTGGCAGGGCCCTGGATCCTGGAAAGGAGCTGTTCTGGTCGCGGCTCTTCACCCTGGGTTGGGGGCTCATTCTGATCGGTGGAGCACTGCTCTTCACCGATACCCGAAATCCGGTCGTGGAGTTGGGTCTCAAAATTGCGTCGTTCACCTACGGCGGGTTGCTGGGCACATTCTTTCTGGGCCTGCTGTTCAGGCACACTCGAGAGCGAGACGCATACCTCGGCTTCGTCGCCGGCCTTCTTTGCATGACCTGGGTGCTCACTCGGACGACAGTCGACTTCACCTGGCACACCTTGATCGGCTGTCTCACCACGATCTTGGTCGGCAACTTGTCGGCCCTCCGAATTCGCACGCCCTAGCGGAAGCAGTCAAAGCTTCCTCCCCCGTGGCGGAAAACGCCTTCGCAAAGTGCTTGGAACGCCCTAGCCAGCTTCCAGTTGACCGGGTTGTGGAGAAGAGATAGCTTATAGTCATCAGCTCAACGGATCCATGGTGGAAGAAGCGAGCGTGTCGGTTGGTCCGGACGGCAAGGGCACGACACAGGAGGCTCTGGACAATGAATACAACTCATCTGTTCAATTCGAGAAGGCGGTTCCTTGGCGGGATGATCCTGAGCGCGGCGGCCTTCACCGTTCCGGGCGCCTTCGCCGAAGCGTTGGTGCGGACTCCGCGGCAGACGGAGGGACCATTTTATCCCGATCATTTGCCCCTGGACACCGACAACGATCTCTTGATCATTAACGATCGAATCACCCCTGCGGTCGGCGAGATCACACACCTCAGCGGACGGATTCTGACGCCTGCGGGCCATCCGGTGAGGAATGCACTGGTGGAGATCTGGCAGGTAGACGGAAATGGCGTCTATCTGCATCGTGAAAGCAGCCACAAAGAAAAACAGGACGTCAATTTTCAAGGCTTCGGTCGATTCTTGACCGGGTCCAGTGGAGAGTACTACTTCCGGACGGTCAAGCCCGTCCCCTATCCCGGACGCACGCGCCACATCCACTTTGCCGTCAAACTTCGAGGCCAGGAGAAGTTCACTACTCAGTGCTACGTGAAGGGAGAGCCGGGCAACGAGCGGGATTTCGTCCTGCGGACGGTGCAGGACCAGAGGGCCCGCGACGCCATCATCGTCGACTTCGCGCCGATTCCGGGCTCGCGTCTAGGTGAATTGGCGGCCCGCTTTGACATCATTCACGGGTTCACGCCCGAGAGCTAAAGTCATACACCCAGATCCCCCCAGGCCTCACAAACATTCGATCTTCCAGCAGCCAATCCAAAGCCATCCGCAGTTGAGGAACCACCCTCGGCCCCGCCCAGCTGACACTCTCGCCTCTTTCGCTTTGCCCTTTCGCTCTGTTGACACGACCAAAGAGTCTTAAACCGCCAAGGGCGCCAAGAACGCCAAGGCGACATTCTTGTTGCATCGTCTTGGGGAAATTGTTGTTGACTTGCCTCAGCTTGGACTACATCTCAACCAAAGGAGGGGTTCGGCTTCACTGAGCGTTCTGGCTACGGCAACACGCCGGCCTTGACGCCCACCGCCCAGACGGCTTTCAATGCGGCCGACAACCGGCTGAGCGGCACGGGCTACGATGCATCGGGGAACTTGACGAGCGATCTGACAGGGCGTAGTTTTGCATATGACGCCGAGAATCGTCAGGTCAGTTACAATGGTGGCAGCGTGACCGTCAATGCCAGTTACGATTACGACGGAGAGGGCAGAAGGGTCCGGCGAATCCAGAATGGAGTGACCACGGTCTTTGCGTACAATGCGCAGGGGCAGCTGGCGGCGGAGTACTCGTCGCAGGCGGCGGCAGGACCGGGCGGGACGAGCTATGTGATGGCGGATCATCTGGGCAGCACGCGGCTGGTGACCAACGCGGACGGGACGGTGCGAGGCCGGCACGATTATTTGCCGTTTGGCGAGGAGATTGGGACCAGCTACGGCGGCCGCTCGTCGATTCCCGGCTACGGTGTCACCGACCTCCGCCACAAGTTCACCGCGAAAGAACGGGATCCCGAATCCAACCTGGACTACTTTCTTGCTCGATACCATTCTGGGGCTCAGGGACGCTTCACTTCAGTTGATCCGGAGAATGCAGGTGCAGTTCCTGCCGATCCTCAAAGCTGGAATGGATATGCCTATGGCAGAAACAATCCTCTCCTTTACACCGATCCCAACGGAGAAGCTGTCCGAATCTGTGACAACAACAATGAGAACTGCGTCAACTCAGAGTTCGACCCGCAGTACTTTGAGCGAACCAACCCGAACCTTCGCTTCCGCAACGGTGTAATCAACGCTGTCAACGAGGATGGCAGTCTGACGAGAGTTGGGACTTACACGGAATTCGGCGACTATGAGGACGCGACTGGTGGCTTGTTGCTTTTTGCAGGCTTAGCGAGAGCCGCTTTTAGTGGGGCAGTTGCCTTAGTAGACAGCGCTGCCACAAGTCTCTCAAGAAGCTATGCACGAATGGCGGGATCCGAGGCGGGCGTTTTGAGGCTCGTCGGTCAGGCGAAAGCGACACAAGCGATCGCAGGAGAGGCAGAGAATCTAATTCTCCAAGCTGCCCAAACTGTCGGAAACAAAGGTGCAGTTGCATCAAGTAAAGAAGCTGCGCTGAATGCAGCCGACCGTTGGGTGGGAGTGGGTGCTAGACCAATTTACAAAGGAAGCGAGGTTATCGGAAAGGTCAGTGCTGATGGTCAAAGAGTTTATCGAATAACAAGCATCGATAAGCCTCAGCCTTACGTAAACTTGGTGAATAAAAGCGACAGGTGGAAATTTGCATGTTCGGTTCTAATGAGGGCTGTTTGCCTAATGAATGATGACGATATCCAATTGCTTAAATCAAGCGTGGACAAGCTGATCAGAATACATTGCATGGACGGAGAAATCCTGGTTGCAAAAATAATATACGTGTGGGAGGAATATGGCGACGTTTCGTTTGATGTCATGTCGACAAGCCGAGCAGAAAAGTATGAGGGATACCCTCCCGACGCGGCGCATACTATCAATCTTAAAGATATTGCCTCTGTAGAGGCTATTTGAATAGCACTGCCGAAAAAAGGGCGCAGGGTCCTCTTTCCAAAAGTGCAAGAGGATTCAATCCCAGCAGAAGTGACTTCGTCGTCCACAGGATCGCGCCTCGTTGCCTTGTGGTAGGCAGCGGAAGGGCCGTGCTCGGGACGCCGGTGATGGCCATCTGGAGAGTCGTGGGACCGGCCTCCCGCCGCGCGGCGCAGCAGCGATTTGATCCACGACCGCTCGCCCCGGCAGGCGTGTCCGACACCCGAGTGATTCGAGCCCTGAATTCCGGGGAGATGCAGATTGCGACAGTCGGTACGAAGTGGAGCTAAAGACGCAATACGTCCAAGCGGGGCTTGGACGCATTGCTTAGTTCCGACAGAGTTCCGACGTGTCGGAGCTTTTGGTGCTGGGCTTCCGACAAACTTCCGACGAAGCTCGGGAAAGTGCTGAGTCTTCAAAGATTTTGACTGTGGGTTTCCTGCAGGACAAAGACTTCGACGAACTCGGCGATTTTTTGATGCTGGCGCCGGGGGAGTTCGGAAGGAATGATCGCAAGCGCTGGGCAAAATGCCTCAGGAAAGACGTTTTTTCCAGTAGCCGGGCTTTCGGTGCAGGTGCATCACGGCAACGATGTGGATGAGATCTGACTTGGGGTGGTAGATGAT
>JBFMEW010000040.1:0-59413 GCA_040753175.1 Acidobacteriota bacterium
AGAGCACGGGATCGTTGGCCACCACGCCGTAAATGCTCGAGATGTTGATGATCGAGCCCCGGCCCTGACGCACCATGTCGGGCACGAAAGCCCTGCAGATGGCAAACAATCCCACCATGTCCCCTCGCGCGCTGTACAACCAATCCTCTGGCGTCTGAGTCTCAAAACTGCCTCCGACCCGCGCCAAGGCGCTGTTGACCAGCACATCCAGACGTCCAAAACGCTCCAGCACCTGATCATGAAGCCGACCGATCGAATCCAGATCGGTGATGTCCAGTTCCATCCCGTGAGCCTTGAATCCTTTTTGACGCAGCTTGTGAGCAAATGACTCGTTCGCTTCCAGCGAACGGGAAGCCGTGATGACGGTGGCACCGGCCTCGGCCAGCGCCTCCGAGATGCTGCTCCCAAACAACGGGCCCGCCCCGGCTGTGACCAGTGCAATCCGACCTGAAAGCGAGAACGAATCCAAAACGCTCATGCGCTCTAGGTTTCTTGACGTCTTCTTAATGGGGTTGACTTGACCGTGCCTGGGTGTGTGGCAGGTTTACCAGGCTACGCTTGTTGCTTCACAATTAGTCTTTATGATGATTTCATTCCTGAACTCAGTCCAGAGCCACCTGACCGCAATGAAAACCAGTGCTCCCAAGTCGTTACTCATCTGGAGTCCTTCGTCGAGGTGGGTTCGGACTTTCACAGACCAGCTCAATCGCTATAGCTCGTCAACATGCTAGCGGACTCCGAATCCAAGTACAGGGTTGCCACTGGATGCGTGAACAACAAGGAAGCCGGACAACGTTCGGATAGCTCCCCTTCCGCAGCATTACGAACTGCCTCCGCCTTGTGACGGCCAGGAACAAAACCTATGAGGCGTCTCGCCACCATCACCGTCGGGCATGTGACCGTGAGGGCCTCACTCGGTACTGAATCAAGGGACGGGAAGTGCCCCTCTCTTACTTGTTGCATACGACATCTTTCGTCGAGACGAACGCGCTTGACCCGGAGCGGGTCCTCGAAGTCTGCCACATGTGGATCATTGAATGCGATGTGCCCATTCTCTCCGATTCCCACAAGGGCCAGGTCAATGTCATCTTCGCCCAAGAGCCTTTCATAACGGAGGCATTCCTCTCTCAGGTTCACAGCATCCCCACAGAGATAATGCACCCTGGCGGGATGAACTATGTCCTCAACGTGCTCCTTGAGCCAGCATCTAAAGCTTGCGGGATGCGATGCCTGAATTCCCACATACTCGTCCAAGTGAAATACATCCACACTTTCCCAATCGATTCCGCTGACCCTACAAAGAGAATCGACCAATTCGCATTGGGACGTCGCAGTTGCCATGAGGATTCGCGATCGTCCCCTCTCCACCACGGAACTACGAATAATTCCGGCGGCTTCTGTTGCAGCCGCTAGCCCCATTTCTGCTGGCGAATGCCAAATCTGCACTGACATCCCTTGGATTCTTAAAGTCTTCCATGGCCCTGCCATTTGTCCTCTCCATTACAGACAGTCTGCTGGATGAATTCAGACTCAGGTCCGCAGTCGATTGCTGCTGGTCATCCACTGAGGTGGGTCTCCTTGGACGAACTGGGGAATCCAAGGATACGGCCGTCGCGGGGGCTCATGACCATTCTTAGTCACTGCGGTCCAGAGTTGACTGCGCAGGCCTTGCGGTAGTGGATGGCCAGTCGGGCATCACAAGCTTCCACATCCTGCCTGCCAGCTCCCTGGCGGAATGCTTACAGAGGAAGTTTCAACGGCAAGTCTACGCCGTGGGACTGAGGTCGTGCACCATGTCGTCCCACTCAGGAGTTCTAACATTTTCGTTGTGCACTGTTTGGGGCAGCCCAGGAGAACGGTATTCGAGAGAGTAACCCGCGCCTCGTTCTTGGCCGCAACACCGTGGTAACTCCAACACAATGATCGAACAATAGGGTGCAAAGGAGGGCCCTCCAAAAGATTCAGGACCGTGTTGGAACGGACTGCCTCGCCGATCAATTGAAAGACTTCGTGATAAGCTGCCAGCGCTTCGTCAATTGTCTTTTCATCGTGAGCCAACGAGAAAAGATGATTTCCATGCGTCAGAAGCCCCCTGCGGATGGCCTCCTGTTGAAAGTAGGAGCGAACTGCCAAAGCGTCTGGTTCAAGGCTTCCGCAACATCGGATTGTTGTCCACGGAGCCAGCCCTGCGCAATCCATCGTTTCTACCAGGCCGTTTTCGATCAGCAACCTTCGCGTTCCGGCTTGCAGTCGCTCTCCGACACGCCAAAGTGACTCGATTCCGGAGCGGCGTTGCAGTTCACGAATAGTCGCCCGGCACGCCGCGAGGCTAACGGCTTCGCCCCCGAACGTAAACGAAAAGAACACCTTGTCAAACAACCTCAAGAGCCGTTGCTATAACTTATCACTAGTGCTCCAACGTTGAAGGTCAGCTTCAATCTTTGGGACTGCCAAGCTGTAGAGCCAACCGACCAAGAGTGTGCCAACGCTGCCAATCACACAATACCAGAAGAGTGAGACCCTGGTGAAGAAGAACACGTAGAGAACGACACCCAGACCGCCAATAGAACCGGCGATCACTCCAGAGCTGGTTGTCCGCTTGGTCAGAATCCCCAATAGAAAGATACCCAGGATAATGCCACCAATAAGACTCTGAATCTTTGCGAAAGCAGTCACCAGAGCTCCCAGCCGGCCTACGTAAAAAGCACCCAAAGTTGCCAGGGCACCCCACAGGCAAGTCGCCCAGCGACTGGCCGCCGTGTAGTGCTGGTCTGATCGGCCCGGCCTGACGATCCGCTTGTAAACATCGACGACCGAAGAGGTGGCCAAGGAATTCAAGCTGGCGCTCACGGTTGACATCGACCCAGCAAAGATGGATGCCACTACCAACCCGGCCAAGCCGTGAGGCAGGATGTTAGCAACGTAGTGCGGCACTATGGCGTCGGGATTCCGGAGCGTCGATCGTAGTTCGGGGTCATTGGAATAGAAGACAAACAACATGACTCCCAAAATCGAAAGAAGCGTTGTCAGGGGGATGATCACCACACCGTAAAGCACAAGCGACTTGCTCGTCTCTTTGGCAGACTTTGTGGTGAAGTACTTTTGAAGCACCGCCTGGTCGGTACTCATGGCTTGGACGGTTAGAATGGTCCCCCCAAAGAGAATTGCAAACGAATTGTCTACTTGGCTCAAGTTGAAAGAAAAATCAAAAAACTCAAACTTACCTTGCAGTGCTCCCATATGCAACACGCCGCCGAGCCCTCCAGGAACCTGAAAAAGCACCGAAAGTGATACTGTTGTGAATCCCACAAGCACCATCAGAACTTGAATGGCGTCTGTCCAGATAACTGCTCTTATGCCGCCCAACATCGTGTAAAAGGCAGTCAGGGCACCAATGGCGATAATGGAAAACCCCAAGGGAATTTGCATTAGTTCAGCCATCATCAGAGAAGGCGCATAGATGATTACTGCAACGTGGGCACCTCGGACGACGAGGAAAAACAAACTGGCCAACAGCCTGACTCGTAGATCAAAGCGCCGCTCCAAATACTGATAAGCCGTGAAGAGATTGCCACGCGAGTAAATCGGCACAAAAAGCCATATGACGATGGGAATCGCCAACAGAAGAGTAAGGATGTTCTGATTGAGCTTCATGTCGTGCTGAAAGCTCCAGGCCGGAACACCCAGATATGAGATCGCGCTTGTATCAGCCGCCAGAATCGACAGGGCCACGGGTAGCCATTTCATTCCCCGGCTTCCCAGCAAGTACTCCTGCATGCCTGCGCTCTTTCGGTAGAACCGCGCGCCGATCCAGGTGATACCCGCGAAGTAGGACACAATCACAGTCAAATCCAACAGACTCAGTAAACCCATATGTCATCGAGTGGACGTATTGCCGTTGAGGCTCCCCGACCGAGCGCCGGGTGAAGAGGCACGGTTAAGCCTTGGACTGATCGAGATTGCCATCGGTGATCCCGATCCTGTTCTGTTTTGGCCACCGAGTTGTTTCCGTGATCGTCTGCCGAAGTCTCGCAAGATACCATCTGGCCCCTGCAGACCCGCGATTTCTTCAAGATTGCTTCGCCTGCTGCGACTGTCTTGTCAGCAGCGAGGGTCGGATTGTTGGGCAGCGCCTCGACCAACTCTGCTTGGCGCAACCGCTAGGTTACCTTCAGTTCCTTGAATCGCAGGCCTTCTACCCACTGCGTTTCTCAACACCATGCCCTCACGACTGATAGGGCAAGGTGATTTAGGACTGATATTGGAAACGAAAGACTCGCAGACGGTTCTCGTTCACCCTAAGGTTTCACTAGGCTACTGCACAATGATAGAACCGATCCTAGCAAATCGTCAGATCGCCAAAGTTTCGAAAGGCGTTGCGAAACCCTTCAACCAATAAAACGTGATCCGCTCCGCAGGTGACCATTCTAGCCCCCCGATCCAGCGCCTTCTGAGCCGCCTCGGGTGAACCGGTTGCCATGCCCCACCACTTGCCCATCTTGGCCGTAGCCGCAGCCACTCGATCTAGTGCTTTCTGTATTGTCGGATGGTCCAGCTGAAACGGAACATCGTAACTGATGGTGAGGTCGGCTGGCCCGACGAAAACCAGATCCACTCCTTCCACAGCGACAATCTCTTCAACACACTCCACCGCCTCCCTGTCTTCAATCTGTAGGGCTAGGAAGGTCTCTTCATTGGCATGCTTAAGATGATCCAATGGCGATGCCAGCATGTAATCGGCGTCAGCGCCCACACCATCAAACCCCCGTCGCCCCAGGGGGGGAAACTTGCTCCAAGACACCCATTCACGCGCTTCATCAACACTACAGCAATGAGGCACCATGATGCCATTGGCGCCACACTCCAGAGCCCGCATGGGACTGGTGTAGCCGGTCTTGAGAATCCTAACCATCAGATCGATGCCTGTGGCTCTGCAGGCCAATGACATCGGGTCGATCGAATCGTAACCCCAAGGACGATGCTCCATATCCAGCCACACCACATCGAATCCCATTTTCCCGACTGCCTCAGTGAGCCAGGGTTCCGTGATCCGGCTGACTCCAGCCACCCGAACAAATTCTCCGTTTCTCAGTTTCTGCAGCACCCTGCTATTGATCATTGGTGACCCTTCCTTTTTCAAAGCTTGTTCCATCGCACAAATAGAATTGACAGTGGACATCAGGCTCAACATAGAGGCTGCCAAACCGTTGCAGCGGAGTCCCATTGTACGGGTGATAAGCGAAGGGCCCTCAGGCATGGCGCCTCTTCAGGACAACCGACAGATTTGCTAGAAGAACACTTTCGGACGCCCGCCGAAACACGAAAGCAAAGTTCTAACTCTTGTTCGCCCGTTTCCTCAGATTTCCCCTCCTGTGTTCCTCAATCATGTAATCGGCTGATCGTAGCCCGATAGCCAGGATCGTGATAGTGGGATTGACGTAACCAGAAGAAACAAAGCAGCTGCCGTCAACCACAAACAGGTTTGGAATTTCGTGTGACTGGCAGAACTGA
This sequence comes from Acidobacteriota bacterium, assembly GCA_040753175.1. Lineage (GTDB taxonomy): Bacteria > Acidobacteriota > Terriglobia > Versatilivoradales > Versatilivoraceae > JBFMEW01. The sequence goes on from JBFMEW010000040.1 coordinate 5,512, forward strand.
TTCAAGACTGAGTCTCTTGGATTACTGCCCATGCGCGCAGTCCCAACGTTGTGGAGGCTCCAGCCCAAAGCGCCAGGTCTTTTGTCGGTTAGCGTGATACCTGCAGCATGAGCGATTTCGTCGATTACCTCCAGCATATGCCGATGCATGACCTCTTCATTGCGGCCCCAGCCAAAGTGAATGCGGGGTACCGGAAGGCCATAGACGTCCTTTACTTCAGGATCGAGATCGACAAAGTTTTCCTTCCTTGGAACGGTCTCGCAGATGCTGGCCATGCTGACGTTTGCTGTGTAATAGCGCTTTACTTTCTTCTTGAACGCCGATCCAAAACCTTCTAAGCGCTTGGCAAAACCAGCTGACATCGACGCTCCTCCTCCCGCCGCGAGGCTGAAACCTCCCACGTATTCCTTGCTGGGCCGATACGTGTTCACACGCGGTAAGAACAAATGCCCCCCTCCCGCCCCGTCCTCATTCATAACCGGTAGGTCTCTTAGCGCATTCATGTAACCCGAAACCGAGCTTTGAATATGTTCCATCAGATTCCTACCTACCTGGTCACTGTTGTTCGCCAAGCCATTCGGATGATAGGTAGACTTCGACAGCAGCAACAGGCGGGCCGACTCCACTGAGCCACCGCAAACCACGACCGACTTGCCATAGGCCTCTCGAAAGTCCTGGGTGTGCCGCCGCGCGTATCGAACTCCTTTGCAGAGGCCCTCATCGTCAACCAGGATCTCGGTGGCAAACGCGTCAGACTGGAGGGTGCAGCGCCCCGTCTCGATGGCCCAAGGAATGTAAGTCCATAACGTCGAAAACTTTGACTGAGAGTCACACCCCCAGGAGCAGTGCCCACACCAATGACACGCAGGACTACCACGATGATCACGGGTCAAGGCATCTTTTCGGGCTGTAATCGCGCGAATTCCTATTCGGTTGGTCGCCAGCTTTAAGATCATTTCACAGCAGCGCAACTTCAGCGGCGGAAGAAACTTGCCATCAGGAACATCGATGAGGTTTTCTTGGGACCCGCAAACGCCGATCGTTTCCTCAATCCTGTCGTAATACGGCGCCAGATCTTCATAGCTTAAGGGCCATTCCGGTTGCCCCAGAGACCCCCGATTCTCGAAATCCAGCGGGCTCATGCGATAGGAATATCCGGCCCAGAGCAGAGTCTTGCCACCCACTGCACGAACTCGCGGGAAATGAAAACTCTGCCCGGACGGTGTTGTGAAGGGCTCCTTGGACCCATCGGCCCACAGGTGCCCGACACGCTCGCTGGCTGTGGTAAAGAAGCTTTTGAGATCACGGTGTCGAAACTCGTATGGCCATTGGTGCGTGCGAAACGCCTGGGCTGGACTCAGATGTGGGCCGCCCTCCAGCATCAATATCTCCGCACCGCGACGGCTCAACTCGTAAGCCAGCAAACCGCCAGTCGCTCCAGAACCGACAATGATAAAGTCGTAATCTCTCTTCTGCACTGAATCCCTTCCTTTGTAAGAACTTGAAACTCTGACCCAAGCCCATTCTCAACAGTGTGGATTCTTTGCCGAGGGATTAGAATCGGCGCCGACCCTCTAGGTGGAGACGACGAGTGAAGTGGCTGCATTCAAGCGCACCGATGCTGCCGAGGCTACCGAACGCTCAACCTTACACGACTTCCAGGAGGACTCCTCAGGGCTGTCTGTTTCTATGCGTTAGATTCAAGGGCATCGTTCAAGTCTTTCCAGGCCGAAACGATCAGACGCTCGCCGTTGTTGTAGAAAAGGTCCTCAATCTCTTGCTTCGTGAAGCGTTGATTCTTGGCCGCACGACGCATCGCGCGCAGCATTTCGTATCGGACAAAAGTGAGTCGTCCGTCGCAATGGTCTACTTGAAATGTCTGGTTCTTCCTGTCCATCTGCGCCCAGCCGTAGCCCCAGGGAACATATTTTCCACGTGTGATCCCCACTGAAAAGTCATCGCTGCCATACATCAACCGGTCCTTCGGGATTATCGAGAAGGAAGCGTCAAAGGCAGCGCTTTCACACACGGATGATGTTTCAATCCAAATGTTGGGAAGGCGGTGCAGTCTTTGAGCGGCTTCTTCAATAGCCCACGCAGAATAGCTGCGAGCATTGTGGTAAAGGATCCACTTTACGCGAGGGTATTTGTCGATCAAACGCTCCAAGTCGTCCAAGTTCTCTGGATCGGCGATGCCACGCTTCTTGGACAAGTGCAGTCCGACGATGAGGCCGTAGCGATTCGCCACGGCAAGTTGCCGTTCGGGCATGAAGTCTGAAATATGTGCTTCCCAAAGGTCTTTCACCGTGGCGTACCAGAGATACGGCTTGAATCCTACAAATCGATGTTTCGTCACGCTCTTCTCTATGTCCAGAGCTGTCATCTTAGGATGAACCACCATCAAAGCTCTCGTACCGGGTTTCTTTTTTGCCTGTAGCGCAATAAACTCATTGGCCCCCGCGAAGTCAAACTTCTCGTAGGGATCAGGCATCAGCAAATGCTCCACCGTACGGCCAGGACTGAGCAGCTTCTCCACCGAGCTGAGCAGTTCAAGGCTGCCATGCTGGTCGAATGTCGCCGAAGGATCAGTCCAAATTTGAGCTGCATATCTCGATTTCGGATCCAGGTTGAACTCGGCCCGACTGAGGTGAGTGTGCATGTCGTACAGTCGAGACGGGACAAACTCTTCCAGTTCATACTGCCATATCCGTCGATCGAGATCATTCACCTGCAGCAGATCGGCAGTAGGCAGCTCTCTCCGCTTGTCTGTCTTCGGTGGGCCTTTCCCCGCTACGAGGGACACTAGCGCAGCACCGAACAATATCTCACGCCGTGAAACCTTCGTGGACATCGGTTCCTCCCGAATTGTTGTGTTCCACCAAGTTCGGGGGCCGGGCCAGTCGATCCCCCCATCAGGTTGACATCACGGCAGGCTGGTAGGTGGTCCTTCTGCCGGAGGTAAAACCGCCCACAGCATGCCCAAATCTCTCCCAAAAACGCAGCCACAGCTGGCGGGCGGGTCTTCCCATCCTTTTAAGCATTCACGCCGATCCACGGATAAAGAATCCTCTGACCAAAGCTAGATTCAACACGAGTTGTGATCTATCCGGCATACGCCATTCAATGACGCCTGCGCTTGGCATCGAGTCGCGATTGGATCGAAGATAGTGGAGGCCCTCCGTTCAACGGGACGCGCACAATGTACCGATCCTTACTTTAGCTCCAAGATTACCTCCTGAAGGGTCGGGCTATTGGCACCGTCCGGAGAATGCAAAACTACTCGGTATTGAGCGCATGTCGAGCCCGCCGGAAGCCTCCAGGCTTTTCCACGCGTGATTGAAGTCCACGTTATCGAGCGAAGTTCTGCTTCCTTAGAAGCTGCGCGCACTTCAACGCGAATGGTTGTCTTGTGGGGTGTTTCTCCCTTCCAGTCCAGTATCAGTTCACGCCAGCCTTGGGCCAGAGTTATTGAAGGGGAAACGTAACCAAAGTGTGGACGACGGTCATAAATGTTTCCGGGACTAATTCCATGTGCATAGTGCGTTCCCATCGTCGGCACGTGCGCTCGCCTGTCAATGGAGTATCCATCCTTGCTTCCCCAATAAATGAAAGAGCCAAAAGTGTGGTCCCCTTCCTTAATGTGATTGTGCACGACGATGTCCGAAAACCCATCCTGGTTGAGGTCGAGCAATTGGATGCCGCAGGAGGATTCCGCCGGCAGTTCAGTCCGATGCTCGCTGCTGTACTGGTGCCTCGCATTTCCCCAATAGATGAAAACCGGTAGGTGCCGAGTGTTTTCAGCTTTGTAGTTGCTTGCAACCACATCGAGATAACCGTCTCGATTCAAATCCTCAACCTCAATCTCTGCGCTCATGTATCCTTCAAATTCACTCCGATGAGTGTCCGAATAACCCTTCTCGCTTCCCCAGTAGATCAGGCTCTTGGTATGTGGATTCTGAGTGTCATAATCCTGGCCTCCCGGGAAGATGACGTCGAGCCAGCCGTTGCCGTCCAGGTCCGCGACAGTCGGAGAATCAACCATATTGGTGTGCAGAACCGTCGATGACACTTGGCCGAATCCATGCGGTCCTCCCCAGACGATCTCTGATGACCTGCTCGGGCTCTCTCCCATGGGAAAGATCAGATCTACGTATCCGTCCCTATTCAAGTCGGCAGAGGCGACACCAGTGGTGCGGGTTGCCACCTTAAGGGGCACTTTCGTGCTGTTCTTCAGGGAGTATCCATCGGTTCCGCCCCATAGTACGACACCATTGTTGTTAATTCGCGGATCATTCGACCATGTCGAAAAAATAAGGTCCAAGTACCCGTCCCGATTGTAATCTGCGACGACGCCGCCGAAAGCCGTCAGATCGATTTGGGTGCGCTTGACGAACCCACTCGCACTTCCCCAGTGAATAATGCAAGGGGAACCAGTGAACACGACGTCGGTAAAGCCGTCGTTGTTCAAGTCTGCGGTTTTAGTGAAATAAGGGCCGCTCGCGCGCATCAGCGTGGAGGCTGCCTCAGAGTACTCGTGGGCCGGGTTCCCCCAGAAGATAACCGATGGCGTGTGGCCTTGGACAGCTCCACTCAGCTGATTCATCAAGACAATCTCCGGTGTCCCGTCGTGATTCAGGTCTTCGGAAGCCACGCCCACTGCTCCAAATCCCTGCAAATCGGTACGCCGCGAGGCTTCAATGCCACCCGAAGCTCCCCAATACACATAGGATGGCACGTCGTAGGTATCGCCATTGTGGGAGTTAGCGAATACGACGTCGGGGTACGTATCATGGTTGAGGTCCCTAATGGTAACGGCGTTCGGCCACATCGTCGGTAGTAGTGACCGTTTCGAAGCTTCGAACCCGGATTGCGTACCCCAGTAGACAATTGATTCCGTTTCGGGCCTTTTCGTGTCCAGAGATCGGCTGGCCAGCACAAGGTCCGGATAGCCGTCTCCGTTGAGGTCCGCCGAGACGATGTCCTTGGTATCTTCCGCCGGAAGCTTGACCGGGTTGTCCAGCGCAAAGTCGGCAGACCCCCAATAAATTGCAGTGCCCTTCTCGCGGGAGCCAATCATGAGATCGTCGGCTCCATCCTTATTTAGGTTTCCGGCTCGGACAACGCCAGGGTTTCCGCCTTCAACCCTCAGGTTCGGCAACGCACTGTAACCGTCTTTCCCCCCAAGGTAGACCGCTACACTTCGGTGCTGCAGATCATTGTTGGCGAAGGCAAGATCTGGCCATCCGTCGCCGTTAAAGTCTCCAGTTGCACAGCTAACCGCACTTCGTGTGGAAATCGAAGCTCGCCGCTTGATGGAAAACCCTTCGGGGTTACCCCAGTAGATGTAGGACTCAAGGTTGTCCTTGTAGCCCCACCGGTCTCCGGATTCGTAGCCGAAGTTGGCAAGAACCAGGTCTGGATAGCCATCACGGTTAAGATCAGCCACAGCGATATCTAGTGCAAATAGAGTCGGAAGTTCTGTGCGGTGACGAAGGGAGTACCCTTCCGGTCCACCCCAGTAAACATAAGCCGGCATGTGCACCGTGTGGTTATGAATCGTGTTTGGAAAGACGATATCGAGGTAGCCGTCACGGTCTAAGTCTGCGATCTTCACGTGGCCACCTCCGAACGTTGGCAGCATGGTCAAGGATTCTTGGCCGAGACCGATCGCTCTGACGAGCTTGAAGGCCGGCACCTGCTTCCAAAAGGAGGGGAAGAGGGATCGATAACCTTTCGAGGTTCCCCAATAAATAAAAGCGTCGACGTTTTCAATCTGATTATGGTCCTGAGCCATGACCAAGTCCAACTGCCCGTCGTTGTTCAGGTCCCATCGGTGAATCAGCTCAATCGTCCCACTCTTGGAAACGTAATCCCTAGCGCCTCCATCCTCAAAGCTTCCCTTGATAAAGTGATCAAAGCCTTGATGGCGAATGATCTCGCTTCCCAGTACCAAGCCAGGTGCGACGAGAAGTATCCATCCCCAAACTATCGCAAAACCTAAATGCCGAAATGCCAAGAGCACTGATACTTTTCCTTAGAGTGAGGTTCTTTGTGAATGCAACGCCTTTGAGCGGTGGGTCTCCGAAACAAGGGCCCAGATGTTTAGGACTGCTGTCACGAATTGTGAAAGCGACAGCTTTAAATCGATCGATGCCCTGACGCATACGGCAAGCACTGTGGCGGTCGGATGCAATCCTTGCACGATGGCTATGGGCCTTCGTTCTTTACAGCGGGAACGTCACAGCGATCGATAGAACGACTCGCACTTGCTACCACCGCTTCAGCCGGCATCGAGCCCTCCGCCGTGGTGGTCAATCCAGTCACCAGCAAGACTGTCGCGGTAATTGACTGCGTAACTCGAAGTGACGCCAGAAACCATGTTGGAAGCATGTTGGCATTAACTGCTGCGGCATATGGACCCGTTCCGACGCTGACGGTGGCCGCTAAGTTCCTCACGTTATCAATCACTGTAACGTCGTTTGCTGCCATAATTTCCCGCAGGGATTTTGTTCGGTCAGACGTTAAGGAATAGCATGAACGTCTAGGCATCGACCTATACAATAGGCGTATTCCTGCCTTCTGGAAGTTGAACCAATGCCCCCACGCTTGCTGCCAAAGATAGTTGCATCTCTATCGGTCGGAACGAAACGGTCGCCTGTCAGCCTCAAAAACTGGAAAGGGCGCTGGGGCATCTCGTTTCTCAGCGACGGGATTCTACTGGACTTACTTGACACGACCCCACCAGACACCTTTCATTCTGCGACACAGCTCGAAATTCAAAAGGATGTGGCAGCTCCATCGGCGTACCAGCCGACGAGTGGAGCCCACAGCCATGCCGCTAGACGAATTGGAATGCATAGAACTTGCAATTCCTCAGAACAAACCGCACTCTTACCGGCTTACCGATCAGTTCGCGAAGGTCCAACCGGGCCCCCCAGTTCGCTTTCATACTGACTGAGTTTCCGTTCAGCTTCTCAGCGTCTTTGAGTGTGTAGCCTGGGATCGGTTGTCCCGATTCGTTCTGCAATTCGACGTGAGCCCAGCCTCCAGCGCTGGTGTCGAGATTCAGCTCCAGGTTCGATCCCCCAAACATTAAGGGACGAGTTATCAGTTCACCACCATCGAACTCAGCATCAGCGGATACAAATCCATCCAGGCGATAGATTGCACGCGCAAAGATACTCTCCCACTTCACGTTCGGTGACAGGTGACGCTCCGGAAGACCCGTGTAGTAGATCCATAGCTCGTTCCCGCGCCGGATCATTCCCGTCGTCACATCAATATATCCCTCACTCCCAGAACCCGGCATTCCCAGACGTATGATCGGCTGCCGGAAGGGGCGCTGCCATTTAATCCCATCACGTGAAAAAGCAAACTGCGCGTCATCACAATCACTGACTGTGGGATACCACATGCAGGGGAACGCAAGGTATAGATCCGCTTCCGGGTACCTGACCACAGGCAATGTATAGACCTGATGATCGGGGTCACGTTCATCAGCTTCGAAGACAATCGGGAGTTCGTAGCTCATAGAACCGTATGAGCCGTAAGCATTCAGCTTCTTGTTGGGGTCAGGAGTAAAAGGGTAAGGTTGGGCTAGTTTGTCCTTGTCTACCGCGACTCTGGCATAGGCGATATGCGATTTCCAGGGATCCCCCTTGTGTCCTTTGATGCTCACGCGCACATAAACGACCCACTTCTGCAGACTGTCATCCCAGACGGTGCTCGTGATTCCGGTTGCAAAGGGAAGCACAGGCTCTGCCTCCAGGTCCCAATGGATACCGTCGGGCGAATAGGCTAGGTAGAGACTATGTCCCTTTACTTTCTTCATCGCCGCCCAGCCATCCCAGCCCACGGCCTTAGTCGGCGAGAGACCCATGATCGTCTTGAAGCGCCGGCTTGGAATGTCAAACGGATCAACAAAGGTTTGGCCCGAATTGAAGCCTCTAACGATATTGTTGGTCTTGTCGCCTCTAACCCTGGGCTCAATCGTATAGTTTCCACCAGCTGGGAGAGGAGTGACTCCCTCCGGAGGAATAAGTCCCACGTTCGGCTTCTCCCAATGAACTCCATCCTTCGAGAAGGCATAGCATTCAAAGCGCGGACCCGTTTTTTCGCTCATCGGGTCTCTCGATCCACCGTAGGAGTTGTACCACAAATGGTAGAGCCCTTCATGCTCCAGAATGCTACTAAAGCCACCGGCACGCACTTCCTCCCAAGGCTTGTCCTGAGGGAGTAGGTTTTCCCTAGGGGTATAGGGAGGGTTGAAGGTCAAAGTGACTCCCTTTTTCGACTCAATCAGCAGCTCATCCAGAAAAAGCTGCTTCTTCTTTCCGATATCAATTGGGCTGCCTGATGCATTCTGTTCTGTTCGATTCGGCATGACGTCAAATGTCCTTAATCAAGCTCGGGGGCTCCTGCTCTCACTGACACTCGGAGAGGTCCAGAAACACTCAAGGAAAGTCGATAGTAAGCCCAAAAAGATGTGCGGACCGAGCGGCCATAGCACCCCCTACCACATGAGATCTACTTCAGATAAAACGCATAGAAGGTGGCCTGTTCGAGCTGAAACTTGAGCCGCAACGGCTCCTTGGGTAGATCAGCTAGCTTGCCCTTCTTCCAAGTTACCTCATGCCTCAAGTCATTGCCCCTAAGCGGTTCACAATCTGACATGCCAAATCCGGGGAGTTCCTTGCCCGACAAATCGAGCACTGCAACCTTTATCTGGCCTTGCACGAGCAGCATTTCAGCATTCACTTCCAGCTTGGATCCGTTGAGAAGAAGCGGGCGCGTTAGGATAAATCCCGGTTCGTTTTGGCTCGAGGTTCTCAGTGCAAAAAAACGATCAAGAGGGACACTCGCCAGGCCGATGGCTGCTCTCGACTCAATCTGAGTGTGCAAGGTGCGAGTTGCTCCGTAATAAAACCGCATCTCCCCATGCGCAATCACCGGAGGACCCGCAAACACCATCCCCTGGTCGAATTCCCCGGGGCCGCCCAGCGGGAGAAAGAGTTCTCGTGGTGGCACGCGATTCCAATGCCGCCCATCCGAACTGAAAACAAGTTCGTTCTCGATCGTGCCAGCGAGACGGTTGTAAACCCACAGAAGGCCAAAGAACAGGTTACCTCTCCGAAACACAGGCATGCCGTAGGATTCAGGCAGGTCCGCTTCATCGGGGAGCAACACAGTTTCCGGACGGGTCCAAGCTTGCAGGTCTCGACTCTCCATCACCGCCATCCGCCGATTCGTAAAACCGGCAAAGACTGGCGGACGCATGAAGACCATCCACTTGCGGTTCACCGGATCATAGACGAGCGTATTCCGCGTGTCGCTTTCAGAGGGTTCGATCGGATTACGTTTGTGCGCGGTCCATTTCACCCCATCATCCGAGTAAGCGAGGCAGATCCCTGGATCGTCCAAATAGGAACATATATATCGCTGGGAAATCCCAGAGCCCGGCGGCGTCCCCATAACGGATCCTGCGGGACGTCTTCCCACCAGCCCGATGAAGTTGTTCTTCTTGCTGCCCTTCCATTCGAGAACACCCAATTCAGGCTTTTCCCACGCATAGCCATCGCCTGAGGTCGCATAACACATCATATAGGACCCGGGGAGGCGATGCCGGTACTCAAACTCATGCGCAACCGTGTACCACATCTTAAAGAGCTTATCCTCAGAATCGTAGAGGACTGAGTTCCCTGTGGGGCCACCCCCCTCCCAATCGCGGGTCTTGACCATCACGGGATTACGCGAGGACCTCACTAAGGGATTCACCCTTCGTCTCACCGCCCACAGGTCCTCTAGCGTCGAGCCTTCCAGCAGGAATACCGGCTCCCCCGGCTGTGTTGCATAGGGCCCGGAAAGGAGTGGACGTGTGCCCGCAGATTCAGCATCGCTCACGCTTGTTTCCGCCACCGGAAGCCCCTCACTCAGTGCCATTAGGGACATCGCACTCGTCTTGCAGAAGAAACGCCGATCGAATTCACTCACTCTATTTTCCTTTCGGACTTATGCAGTGTTGCAGACTGCTAACTCCACCCTTCTGAAGTCTCAGCGCTCCATCCACCTTGATTGAAGCGAGGCACGAATGCCGAGCCGTTTCAGTAGAACTTCAAGCGTCGTGACGTAGATCTTCGGCTCCAAAAAACTGCGGCTAAAGCTGCACTTGCTTCTGTTTCGTATCGAACTCGCAGTCGGCAGGTGAGTGAAGACTTTCAATTTCAACTTTCGCTCGGCCTAAGGCTTTGCGCCAGCCCCCCCGTCGATCACCGTGACATTGCTGCCGTACTCGTTGACCACGTAGATCTTGTTGGTGCCGACGTTGAGTGCCACCGCAGAGGGAATGTTACCGGCTGCGATCATGGTGCTGGCATTGGTCGCCTCGTCGATCACCGTGACGTCCTTGCTGTAGTAGTTGGCCACGTAGGTTTTGTTGGTGACCGGGTTGACGGCTACAGCACAAGGGGCATATCCGGCCCCCAGCATCCTGGGGGTATTCGTTGCCCCGTCGATCACCGTGACGCTTCGGCTGAGGTAGTTGGGGACATAGATCGTGTTGGTGACAGGGTTGACCGCCACCGCATAAGGGGCGTGGCCGGCTGCAATCGTGGTGGTGTTTTTGGTCGTCCCGTCGATCACTGTGACGTTGTCACTGTCGTGGTTGGCGACGTAGATCATGTTGCTGGCCGGGTTGACAGCCAAGGCCACGGGGCTACTTCCGGTCGCAATCGTGCTCGTAGCGTTGCTCGCCCCATCGATCACTGTCACACTCTTGCCGCCCATGTTGGCCACATAGATTCTGTTGGTGACGGAATTGACCGCCACCGCAAAAGGATTGTTGCCTGCCCTAACCGTGGCGGCGGCATTTGTCGCCCCGTCGATCACGGTGACGTTGTGGCTTTGGTGGTTCGCCACGTAGATCTTGTTGGTGACCGGGTTGACGGCCAGGGCAGACGGCAGGGTCCCTGCCCCGACCATGGTGGTTGCATTCGTCGCTCCGTCGATCACTGTGACGCTGTCGCTCTGGTGATTCGCCACGTAAATCTTGTTGGTGACGGGGTTGACGGCCACGGCATAGGGACCTTTTCCAACCGCTATGGAGGTAGTCATGTTGGTCGCCCCGTCGATCACCGTCACACTCTGGCTGCCGTAGTTGGCCACGTAAATCTTGTTGGTGACCGGGTTGACGGCCACAGCCCTAGGACTTTTTCCGACCTTAACCATGGGACTGGCGGTTTGTATCTGTGCCTGCTCGGCAGACATGTCGAGTTGATCTTGAGGGATGGCGGTGTCCGCTTTTGTCTTCACAGCAAGCAACAGCGTGAATGTAAGGACAAGCAAAGTGCTCAAACGGTTCATGCTCTGCCCACCTCTCCGTAATCTATCTCCGCTAGCTTGGCCCTGCCACTTGAACTCCAGCGTGCCGCCACCACCCATCGGTTTTGGCCTGGCAGCACAGCCGGTAGATTGAGCGCCTGAACCCCCGAAATCTCTGGGTGTCTCCGGAGGTACAGGCATAGTTCCGGTGTAGCGGGATCAGAAATCCAGTTTTAGCGCAAATTGTATTATGCGCGGGGCATAGGCACCAGTCACCTTCCCGAAGGTTGCTGTGCCGCGGAGGCTTCCAGGATCTTGGAACTGTGCATGGTTAAGGGCATTGAAGAGCTCAGCTCTGAATTGAAGTCTTGTGTTTTCCCGCGGAAGGTTGAAGAACTTGGAGAACGAAAGATCAATGTTTTCCATTCCATCAGCTCGAACTGAATTGGTTGCGGCGTCCGTTCCAAATTGATTGGGTCCAGGCTGTTGAAAACAGGAGGTGTTGAACCATTGATCCAAAGTCCGCTGCGGAAAGTCATTAGGATCACAGGTCATGACAGGTTTCACAAATACTCCAGCCGCTCCTTGCCATTGCGGGAAGAGTTCCCTGATATCCACGCGTTGGCCGCTTTGCAAACGGAGTATCCCGGCCACTTGCCATCCTCCCAAAACTCCTCCCACCAGCCCCTTCCTATTGAATCCAGGCAACTGCCAAACATAAGTGGCAAACAGCGCATTAGGTGTGTCGGATTTTCGGTAGAAAGTCAGGTCCGGCTGATTCCACTCGTCTTGAATGACACTCGAGTTCCAGATTCGCTGGCCTTCCAGGCCCTTAGACACGCTCCGAGTGTACCCGGCACGCATCTCGAAACCGCTTGAGAACTGCTTGATGAGTGAGACCTGACCGGCATGGTAGTCCCCGTGTGCCAAGCCAGGGGTAGTCCCAATGAAACTACTCCCTAGCTGTGGATACTTTGTGCGCTCCAATAACGGAGTGCTATCCGAAATGGTAAAGCTGCTTCCGTCGTTATAGTGAAATGTATACCCTGGCATGTAAGTCCGGTTCCACAAGTAGGCATTTTGACCATGGTCAAATTTATTACCTATATAACCCACTTCTACGGACCAGTTCGTCGAGAAGCCCCTTTGGAGCATGGCGTTCCATTGAAAACTGCGGCCGTTTATCCACATGTTACGATCCGTGAATCCAGTGATCGGGAATAACTCGCCTGGTTGATATGTAAGCTTTGGTCCCCCTCCCGGATTGTCCCCCAAACGGTAGGGCGGCGGCTCAAATTGTGTAGGCCGAGGGGGAGTTGCCGCTGTTCCCTGCCACGGCCTCACAGCGGACGAAAATTGATTGAGGTTCTCAGCGGCATAGAAGATCCCAAACCCACCACGAATCACCGTTCTACTGTCCGCAAAAGGGCGATAGGCAAACCCAACGCGAGGCCCAAAATCTCTCCAATGGCTGTCGTAGAGGCCATCAGCATCGGAAAACCTGTAGGGTAGTCCTAAATTGCCATCCGGGAGGATCCGCTTGAGAACCGCTTCGGAGTTCTTCGGATACAGCAAGAACTGCCCATTCCGCTTATCAAGACCCATAATTGATCCCCCGTTTGTGCCGAGACTGTCAGTCGGCGCCAACTTGACGTCATAGCGCAGACCAAGTTGTAGGGTTAGCTTGTTGTTGACCTTCCAGCTATCTTGTAGATAGCCTCCCCAGCTGTTCACTCGAACGCTTAGCGTGCGGCCTGTTCCGACACTGATTCCACCCAAGTATCCAAGAAGGAAATCTGCGAATGGCTGCCCTGTCCCGCCGGAGGTGTCATTCATCTGGGCGGTGTAATTCCCAGTAAATGTATACCCTCCCCCTCCAGCAAACCCCCCTACTGAATTGTCACGATAGTGGCTGTAAAGAACTCCTGCCTTCAAGGTGTGAGCTCCGACCACGAAACTGAAGTCGTCGTTGAAACTAAAAGTGCTGGTCGGTTGGCTCTGGATGAGGCTCGCGCTGCAAGCAGCAACCGTGTTGAACCCAGGACGAAACCCAACGGAAGGGCAACCCTTTGTTGCTTCCGTCAGCGCACTCGCAAATAAGAACCCCAAGTCCGCAGCCTGATTGTCAGAGCTAAAACCTCCTTGATTTCTGCCGAGCCGTCCCTTGGCAAAGGAAAACCTAAAATCGTTGAACTTACTTGAACTTAACAGGTGAGTCCAAGACACGATCACCGTCTTGCCAGTCTGGAGATCACCTTCGGAGAAGCTGCCAGGGCTAGGGATTCCACCTGGAGTAAAGACAGAATTGTCCTGCTCCCCGTAGCGGCCAAACACCGTGTCATTCCCATTGATGTTGTAGTCAAATCGGACCGAGTAGCGATCGAAGTTATTCTTGCGCGCCCCGTTGTAGATGAAGTTGGGAATCCCGCCCGTGTTAGGCTCGGGCCATAAGGCGAGATACTTCTGCGAGATGGCGTTCCACCGGTCTCTCGGAATGCGGTTATTCGGAAATTGGACTCTGAGTCCAGTTGTCGCATCAATGTTGAACGGATCGAACACCGGAGCGTTGAGGACGCCGGTTCCGAAAGCGAAGTCGCCCTGCCGCTCTGCAAGTGTTGGCACCTGGGAGCGGAAAGTCACGGGGCTTTGGTCGCGAACCCCCTCATAACTGCCAAAAAAGAATAACTTGTCCTTGATGATCGGGCCACCAACCACGCCACCAAATTGGTTATACCGTACTGGGGCTTTAGGCAATCCTGCGGCAAAGAAATTTGCCGCGTTAAATTTCTCATTGCGATTGTAATAGAAGAGAGTGCCGTGAAGACTGTTGGTCCCATACTTGGTCGCAACTGAGAAGACGCCACCCGAGTTCAATCCATACTCCGCTGAGTAGTTCGAGGTTTCAACCTTTAGCTCTTGTATAGAATCAATGTTGACTTTCTCAAGAGGAGAGCCCGTTAGCAAATTTGTCGCCAAACCTCCGTCGACCCTAAACTGGTTTGCGAAGCCTGAGCCTCCATTGACATTAATCATCGCTTCGCCCCCACCATAAAAGACGTTGGTCGAGGATTGATTCGTGATGGTTCCATTGAACAACAAAGCGACTTTCATAAAGTCCCGCCCCAGGATGGGAAGCGCCCCGATCTCTTGGCCCCCCATTAATCCCCCAACTTCAGATGTCTCGGACTGAACCAACGGCGCACGCCCACTTACCTCGACGACCTCACTGACCTCCCCGATTTCTAATGACAAATCAACTCGGGTTGTTTGCTTCACAACCAGCAGGATGTCCGTGGAAACTCTTTTCTTGAATCCTGGCAGTGTTGCATAGACTGAGTAAGTTCCTGGGCGCAGATTCTCGATACGGAAGTCTCCGTTCTCGTTCGTTCTCCCACTGGTCTTGACGCTGGTGCTAACTTCAATGGCCTCTATTTCCACATTCGCGATCACGGCGCCCGTCATGTCGCGAACGGTGCCGACCAGTGTTGAGTAATACACTTGAGCATGAACCCCTTGTGAGACGGATAGAGTGAGGATAGCTGCTAGCATTGCAGCAATTAGATTCCTAGCTTCCATCGTTGGTTCCTCCGTTGAATCTTGGTTTTCGAGAACTTGATCAAAATTGTGGACAATCTGGCGAACCTTTTAACATGGGGTAAAAGACGGTGTCAACAACTTTTCTAGGTCTCATTTCTGAGTGTTTCTATCGTGATGAATAAAAATTACTTAATCACCACCCTGTCCTATTTGCACACGATCCAGGCACTCATCTGCACCACTACTCTACTGGAATTGTGGATAATACTTGAAGCGTCCTCATCTCTTGATGAACACATCTATGTTATTTAAAATAATAAATATAATTCAAGAACGAAGAGAGGTTGGCAGTCTTGAGTCATTGTGTATAGCCTTCAGTACACTCAATATCTTTTCATGTACACACTAGCTAGGATATAAGATCCTTTTATTCATGTAGATGACAAAAATTAGATTGTGGTCTTTTTTGTTTTCTATCGTCTCTAGGTGTGGTAGAGTTTGGCTGATATGCGCAAACGAAGGCGTACTTTAGATGATTGTGGATTATTCTCATGGGAAGAACTCTCAAAAATTCCAAGTCCTCAGTGCAATCCCAAGCAGTAAATCGTGAGCCTCTAACGCTCCAGGCGGCCCGACTCATCCGTGCAGCCATTCTCAACGGCGAGTACGGACTCGGAGAGCGCTTGATCGAGTTTGACTTGGCAGAGCGTTTCAAGATTGGTCGACACGTCGTTCGCGAAGCCCTTCAGATCCTGGAAGGTGAACAGCTTGTAATCAGCGATGCTTTTCGAGGTCGATCCGTTATTCGGCCCTCGGGGCGAGAGATTGAAGGCATACTCCTACTTCGTGTCTCCTTGGAGTGCGTGGCTGCTTCCTTAGCCGCTTACCGGATTTCGGCTGAAGATTCGCGCCGCTTGCGAGAACAGGCCAAAATCAGCCCTGGCAGCTTCGCCAATCTCGGAGGACAGAATGAATGGGATTCCGAAATTCACCGACTGATTTGGCGGATAGCTGATGAGCCGATGCTGACGAGCCAACTGGAGAAGCTGATCTCGCCCACAATGATACTGGCCCACCAGCTCCATTTGGGGGAGGAGCGTGCACTCAGCGTTGAAGAACTGATGAGCATCGAGAATGATCCGAAGGATCCAAGAGGGCATCGGATGTTGATTGATGCCATTTGCTGTCAGAACCCTTCGGCGGCCAGACAAGCAATGGTCTTACATCTGACGCAGACACGGGGATCAAGGGAGATGCGAGACTTGCTCAGGGCTGCGTTCGGTGCGTGACAACCGCTGAGCGAAGGTATGTTGCTCAAATGACCGATTGGACACTACTGTGATGATTCACAAAAGCAACACTACTGGGCATTGCCAATCGAGAGAATGGTTGAACCGGGCAAAGGAGCGGATTCCTGGAGGTGCCCAAACATTCAGCAAGGGGCCATCGAGCTTCATGCAAAGCGTGGCTCCGAATTTTCTTCGACGTGCCCAAGGTGCCTATGCCTGGGACGTCGATGGAAATCGTTATGTCGATTTCATTCTTGGGTTGGGGCCAGTGATTCTCGGTCACGCCGATCCGATAGTCAACGAAGCCGCCCGTAGGCAAATGCAAGACGGAATTAGTTTCAGCTTGCCGCACCCGATTGAGGTCGAAGTAGCGGAGAAGCTGTGTGAAATTATTCCCTGTGCTGAAATGGTGCGTTTTGGAAAGAATGGTTCAGACGCCACCTCCTGTGCGGTGCGGCTGGCACGTGCTTACACCGGACGTGAGAAGGTGGCCTGTTGCGGCTACCACGGGTGGCAGGATTGGTATATTGGTTCAACTGACCGTTACCTTGGCGTTCCCGGACCCGTTCGAGCATTGACGGTTCGATTTCCATATAACAACCTGGAAGCTCTCCGTCAGCTATTTCGCGACCACCACGACGAAGTCGCCTGCGTCATAATGGAGCCTGTGACGTTTGATCTTCCTCAGCCCGGCTATCTACAAGGAGTGCAGGAGCTGTGTAAACGAAACGGATCGTTGCTAGTGTTCGATGAGATTGTCACCGGTTTCCGAATCCATATGGGGGGAGCCCAAGAATATTTTGGGGTGACCCCAGATCTTGCTTGCTTTGGTAAGGCCATCGCCAACGGCTTTCCTCTCTCGGCCATCGTAGGGCGTGCAGAGGTGATGAGGCTCCTCGACAAGGTCTTTTTCTCATTCACCTTCGGGGGAGAGGCCATGAGCCTTGCTGCATGTCTGGCAACCATCTCTGAATTGCAGCAACGTGATGGTGTCAGGCTCCTGTGGCGTTCAGGAGAGAAATTGCAGAAGGAAACACGGCAGCGTTTGGTGGAGAACCGGCTAACTGAAAAGGTGGAGTGCGTGGGACTTCCCCCCTGGAGCACTCTTCGCTTTCACGGCACAACGGAACAGGAATCTTTGATACTGCGCTCCTACTTCCAGCAGGAGGCCATCCGAAGAGGGATACTAACACACGGAAGCCATTTGCTCTCTCTGGCGCATGATGAGAATGTCATTGAAGAGACCCTGGCGGCTTATGTCGAGATCTTTCGCTTGATCGCGGAAGCAGTTCACTCGGACAGGCTTCCATATCTCTTGGAAGGCCCCCCTCTGTACCCTGTCATCCGCTCATTTTGAAAAGTTTGAGGATCGGTCTACCGCAGCTTGAGAAGGGCCTTCTAATCCAAGACACGACCGTCTTGTGTGGCCTTTCGGCGGGATTCGCTCTTTCTTGTTTGCCCAATAAGCTCTATTGAGAGGTGGTACTAGTTTCTTCGGTCTATTTTTTGGGTCTAGGTAGGATTCCTTGGAATGATCGACGCGAGGAAAGGTTCTATCCGATGTTGCTATCTGCCATTTGGCAAGCCTTATCTCTTTTCTGTGTTCTCCGTGCCGACGCGTTTCAGACTGCGGACCTCCTTGCCAAGGGGAATCAACTGATAATGGAAGGCCATTTCTCTGAAGCAACCTCTGTGCTTAAACAGTTTAGGCAAATCAATCCAACAGATTCTCGCTCCTACTTCTACATGGGCATTGCACTGGCCGGACTGGAACGATTGAGAGAAGCGGATTCAGAGCTGTCAGAAGCCGTCCGGTTGGCTCCACAACGGCCTGAGTACCGCTTGTTTCAAGCCAGTGTACTTACAGATTTAGGGCAGAAAGCCGCAGCAAATAGCGCCCTGACGCTATTTGAAACTAGGAAGAATGTCGGTGCGTTAACGCCAGACTATTTGTGGTTCCTGAGTGATATCTACTATCGGCTGGCAGCATACAAGAATGCCCTGGATATGCTCGAACTGCTATCCCAGCAAGCCCCCCGCGATTTCAGAGCAGATCTTTTGCGGGGCCGAATCCAGCTTTTGCGAGGCAATCACGCCGCGGCCCTGGATTCATTTGAGAAGAGCATTGAGAAGAAACCCACTCAGAATCCAGGGGCCCACTACCAGATGGGGCTCTGCTTGTATGATCAGGGTCAGTTTGCATCCTCCAAAGTAGCTCTTCAAGAAGCCTTAAGGCACGATGAGAATAACCCACTGTATCTCCACAAGTTGGGTGTTGTTTGTTTGGCGCTGAACCAAGTAGATCAGGCGATTGGGTATTTGGAAGCTGCACAATCCGCTGCCACGAAGTTTCCGGAAGTTTATTATGTCTTGGCGAGAGCCTATCGGATGAAGGGAGAACCGGCAAAGGAAGAGGTCAGTTTGTCTAGGTTCCAGGCAATCAATGCCAGCGAACGGGGCGGAAAAGATCGGAAGCACGAATCGAGAGAGCTCACTCTTCAGGGAGAAGAACGCCTCCATGAAGGGAATCAAGTAAGGGCACGAGAGCTTTTCGAGCAATCGGTTCGAATTGATCCAGGAAATTGGGATGCTCATTGGAACTTGGCCAAGCTTTACCTCGATTCTGGCAGCTTGTACTTGGCCCACAGCCATCTAGTCAAGATGGAAGGTATTGATTCCAATTCAGTTTCTGGAAGTTACCTGATGGCAATGTACTGGTACAGAATCGGAAACTATGAACGAGCGCGCCCTTACGGCGAGCGAGTGAGGTCGTTCCGACCCGCGGACCCCGCGGTTCGTAATCTCCTGGGTAACATCTATTGGGGACTCGGTCGAAAGACGGAAGCACTGGAAGAATACTCCAGTGCGGTTAGATTGGCCCCAGACCGCGCCGATTATCGGCGAAACCTAGAAACCGTTCAAGATTCATCGCAACAGCTGTTCAAGAAAGCACAACCTGGAAACCAATAAACTCACACGCTGGGAGCAAGGTAACCGGATCAAAACTGTGGATGTGACGCAATTCTGTGGCAGGAATTGGCTGCACGGTTATCGATGGCAGGGACTCTTTCTTGATGAAGCGCTTGGTTGAGTCTCACACCCTGCAAGGATTACCTATTGAAAGCATTCCGATATTTCCTAAAGTTTGTGCTACGGATCGGTCATGGGGAATGCAACCGGATTCAGACGAGACCCAGTATGTCTTAAGGCGCTCGAGCAACGACGTTTCCAGGCCGCTCGCTTGCTCGCACAAGGCCTGCACCAAGCCGAAGTCGCCCGCCGTGGGCCTGAGGTGACTTGGAAGGGAGGACAAGCTCGCTGACCTGCCCAAGCAGCCGTTGCGTCTGAAGGTTCAGCTTGAGCAGGCCACCTTCTATGCGTATTACGTGAAGTAGATTTGAACGACCAATGAAAACCGTAGGTGTCCTGGTTTCATTTCTTGCGACACATTGATGGGCCTCCCACGAGCCCTGAAACATTTTGAGGAGGATCGTCGCTCGCCCCTGCCTACTTGCCCCCCTGTCGGGTGTCAGCGAGTAAAGTCAGTTAAGTCATCGAGCACGAGCATTGACCACCATGCTGAATAGAACAGTAGACCGTGTCTCATTGGGTCCAGGTAACATCGGAACGAAGAAAGAAATTGTTTCTGGATGGGCCCCTTGTTGAATCTAAAAAGGGTGTCACGCTAATCTCCAACCTTCCATATCTTCCGACCGATTCACAATGAAACGACGATCTTTTCTTCAGTGCGCTGCGCTAACCGCTGCCAGCAAAGTCAGCGTCTATGCGCTCGCGGGCTTCGCTCTGCAACGAGCCCGCCCAAAACAACTGAACGCTGACCTGATCATCGTCGGTGGTGGAACCGGCGGATGCTCCGCGGCCCTGGCAGCGGTCCGGAATGGACTCCGGGTCATCATGACCGAAGAGACGGATTGGATCGGCGGCCAGTTCACACAACAAGCCGTGCCTCCAGACGAGCACCCCTGGATTGAGGGCTTCGGCGGGACAAGAACCTACCGCGAGTTTCGTTCTCAAGTCAGAGAATACTACCGTCGCAACTATCCGCTCACCCCGGAGGCTCGCTCTCTCCGAGAGCTGAATCCTGGTAACGGAAGCGTTTCGCGGCTTTGCCATGAGCCCCGCGTGGCTTTGGCTGTGCTCGAACAGCTTCTGGCACCCTCTGTCAGTGGACATCAACTGATCGTGCTCAGACGCCACAAGGCCATCTCAGCCGAGACCCAAGCCGATTTCGTTAAATCCGTCACTGTCCGCAGCCTCGACTCCGGAAACGACCTGACTTTAACCGCGCAATTCTTCATCGATGCCACCGAAATGGGAGAACTGCTGCCGCTGACACAAACGGAGTATTCGACCGGCTTTGAATCGCAACGCCAGACCCAGGAACCGCATGCGCCCTCTGAGGCCCAGCCACGAAACATCCAATCGTTCACCTGTTGTTTTGCCATCGACTACCTAGCCGGCGAAAATCACACCCTGGACAAGCCCGAGGAATATGACTTCTGGAGAAGCTATTCCCCGCAACTTCGGCCCGCCTGGCCCGGAAAGCTGCTGAGCTGGCAGTACTCGCAGCCGATAACGCTCGAACCAAGAACCACAATGATCGATCCGCTGCATGAAGATGAACCAGGCAAGGGTGGATTTTGGAAGTATCGGCGCATCACTGATCGAAGAAATTTCGTGCAAGGCACTTACAAAGGTGATATTTGCCTAGTGAACTGGCCACAAAACGATTACTGGCTGGGGAACTTGATCGACGTGCCAGAAGATGAGGCACGAAAACACCTGCAGCGCGCAAAACAGCTGAGCTTGTCACTTCTCTTCTGGATGCAGACAGAAGCCCCTCGCCCGGACGGTGGCACAGGATGGCCGGGCCTGCGGTTGCGTAGGGATGTTGTGGGAACCGAAGATGGCCTCGCCAAGTACCCCTACATTCGAGAATCGAGGCGCATCAAGGCCGAGTTTACCGTCCTGGAGCAGCACATCGCAGCCGAAGCACGCGTCCAGCTGACGGGCAAATCGCGAGAGGAAGTCACGGCGGAGTCTTTTCCCGATTCAGTTGGCATTGGAAGCTATCGCATTGATCTTCATCCGAGCTCGGGCGGAGACAATTATATCGATGTCAGTTCATTGCCCTTTCAGATTCCTCTGGGTTCGCTCATCCCGCAGCGGGTTGAGAATCTGCTGCCAGGCTGCAAGAATCTGGGGGTCACACACATCACCAATGGGTGTTACCGGTTGCACCCCGTGGAATGGAACATTGGCGAGTCGGCAGGACTGCTCGTAGCCTTTGCTTTGCAACGAAAGAGAACCCCACGTCAAGTACGCAACCAAAAGCCTCTGCTGTTCGATTTTCAAGAATTTATCCAGGACCAGGGAGTTGAGATCACTTGGCCCAAGCTAACGCCGCGATAAGCTTGAGTACCAAAGTTGTCCCTTGACGCCCCTGTGCCGCCTTCGTCCCGCGCTTAGGTCCTCGCTAGACAATCCCGCCTCGCGAACGAGGAAATGGTGGCCCGCGCATAGCAATCGGAGGACATCGCATTTTGATTGACGCCATCTGTAGCCAGAACCCCTCGCGTGCCAGGCAAGCAATGGTCACACATCTCACTCAAACACAGGGGTCTAGAGAGATGCAGGATTTGTTCAGAGCTGCCTTCGGTTCATGATTCCTGATTGGAGAATTCAACTCTGACGCAGCACCACGTCTCGAATCTGAACGTTGCCAACGCCGGAGCCGGTACGAACCACGTAGCCATTTGGGGGCGCAAGGGCAGCGAAAGAGCTGAACTCAGCCTGCGCGGCGCTAGCTTTTGGGGCTTCCTCAAGCAAATCCTGCGTTGGGAGAACCTCGGCACCGTCTCGCTTTCCGATAGTCGCCTGATCCCCTGGGACACCCAACAACCAATGGTGGAGATCTTGGCAGGGCGTGCCTTCCTTCACGACAACCTGCTTCAGCGGTATCGCCAGGGACGCACCGAGGGCAAATGGTCGCTCCGGCCCGTCACCTCCGGAAAGGACGCAGTTGGATTTCGCGTCGGGCCCGACGCCGAAAATGCCATGGTCCACGGCAATCAGCTGACCGGTAACGCCATTGTCAACGAAGCCAAGCAACGAGCCTTGTTGGCCAACAATCAGCCCTGAACAAAATCTGAGCCAACCCCAGGACTGAAGGCCATCTGGCCCCGAGCGGACCGCTGCCAGCCTTTGCACCGTTTCCACCGGAAGCAGAAGCTCTGACCAGGAAGGCTCGTTTGCCCCAGCCCTCAAGATTAGCCTCTCACGGTCGTGTGTCCCGAACGCGGGCCGGGCGTGGGCCGATCGCTGAACAGATTCACAACGGTCCTTTGGGGCAGATCGAAAGAAAAACTGCTTAGGGCAACCTTCCGACTCCTTCATTCAGCCGAATCCGGCGTGGAAGCGAGTGTACGAGCAGCGCGAAGTTCGGCGTCAGATTCAGCGAGCCGGCCTGCCACCTTCAGACACCTGGCCAAGTCCAAGTGGACCTCCGCAATTCCCGGTCGGAGGTCTAGAGCGGCTCGCAGCTCTGAAATGGCTTCGTCCCAGCGCTCTTGGTGCGTAAGGACCTGGCCAAGCGCATGGTGGGCCTCCGCATCCTTTGGGTCCCAAGCCAGGAGACCCCGAAACATCTCAGCCGCCGCCGTCCAATCTTTACGGTGCGCCGCAGTCTTCCCCAGAATTCGACGGCATTCAAGGAGACTTGGCGCTCGCTCCAGGGCCGACCGGAACTCAGCCTCCGCTTCGACTGGTCGAGCAAGGCCTTCCAGCGCGAGTCCGAGATGATAATGCGCTTTGGCATGATCCGGCTTCAACTGCACAACCTTCCGTAACACACCGGCAATATCAGCCGGAGGAGCGGAGGCTTGCCTCATTGTCAAAGCGAGTTGCCAGTGCGCCTCGTGCAAATCGGGACTCAGTAGGACGGCTTCCCGCAGGCTTTCTAATGCGGCATCGAGGTCGCCGCGCGCCCGGTGGTCGGCCGCCATTCCGAGAAGCACGATCGACCTGCCCACGTTGGCTTTTTCGCGGCTGATTCGTTGCGCTCGCTCGCGCGCATCCGCCGCCTCCTGTTGTCGTCCAGCCTTTTGCAGGGCCTGCGCCAAGTTGTATTCGGCTTCCACTAAATAGGGATCAAGCTGCGTCGCTCTTTTCAGTTCGTCTATCGCTTCATTCAGCCGGCCCATCTTGAGCAATACGGTTCCGAGATTATGCCGCCCTTCGGCGTCCCGAGGAAGCTCATCGACCGCGGCCCGCAGCTCGTGCAGCGCCGCCTGAAAGTCCCCCTTTTGTCGCAGCACCAGTCCTAGGGCCCTGCTGGCAAGACCGTGTTTGGGATTTCGTGCCAGGGTATCGCGAAACTCAGCCTCTGCACGCTCCAGTTGGCCGTGGAGCCGCAAGGCAAGACCGTAATTGTAATGAAGCTCAGCCTCGTCCGGAGCCAACTCGACAGCCTTGCGCAGACTGCTCACCGCTCCTTCGAAGTTCTGTCTCTCGGCAAAGATCTGCCCAAGCGCCAGGTAGATCGCCGGCTGTCCAGGCTGCTGGCGCGATGCCTCCTCGAGTTCCACGACAGCTTCCTCCAGTCGACGGTTTTGCCAAAGAGCCAAGGCCAGATTGTATCGTGCCTCGGTATGGCTTGGCTGAGAGTGGAGAACGTCTCGCAGCAACCGAATGACACCCTCCATGTCTCCCCGCGCCCAGCAGATGGCGCTCAAGGCAAATCTGGCGTCCGTCAGTTCAGGTTCTAGGTACAGCGCTTCGTGGTAATGCTTGACCGCCTCAGTGGTGCCATTTGCCCGGTTGTACGCGAGAGCCAAGTGGTAATGGGCCAGCGGGAATCGAGGGGAAAGTTGGACCGCCTTTTGAAGCGCCAAGATGGCAGCTTCGGCCGAGCCCAACTGGCTCAAAGTAACGCCTAGATAATATTGGGCAGCACTGTCCCGAGGATCGAGAGCGGCAGCGGCTTGGAACTGCTGGAGGGCTCTGTGCAGGTCACCCTTGGAAAGGAAAGAAATGCCTTCCTCCCGGGGAGCAACAGTGGGCGTCGATTGGAGAACTTGGCCGCCGCTCTCGCAGGGGAGCGGGGAAATGAAGAACAGCACCAGGAGGAAGGAAGGAAGGAGCCGGCGACAATTCTGGAAAGGTAATCTGGTGACTCTGCCCTTCTTGGATCGCCAGGGCATCTTTTGCAGCCTCAGGTGAAGCTTTAGTTTTTTGACAGCTCCACCACGTTCTGTTTCACCACCCGTCTGATGACCTTCATCGAATCGCTCTCACGGCGCTGGCCGTGAAGTTTGTTCACGCGGTCGGCCAGCTCATCGGCACGCTCCTCGTCCCCTAGCTTTCGATAGGCCTGGGCAAGCTGGTATAGAGGGGCCACCTCCGTGGCATCCAAGGCCACGGCCTTTTCCAGCTGATCGATGGCTTTATGGATGTGTCCTTGCCTGAGCAGCAGCTTCCCAAGCTGGCCGCGAGAGCTTGCGAAGTTTGGATTCAATCTCACTGAGGTTTCAAAAGCCTTTTGCGACTCGTGAATTTCTTCTCCACCTAACCGCTGCAATGCCTCGCCGAGGTAGTAATGAAGCAGGAAATCTTCCGGGTGCCTGGCCGCCTTGTCACGCAGCAAGTCCGCGGCCTCTTGTGCTCGCCCTGTTTCAAGCCAGGTGATACCCAACACGATGGAGGGCAATGGCTTGTGTTGTGCCAGTCCGGCTGCCCGCTCGAAATCCTTCTCTGCCTCGGCCAGCTGGCCTTTTATCCCCTTCATAATTCCCCGTTGCAGGAAAAGCCGATCGGACTCGGGCAAGTGCTCCAATCCGATATTCAGGACCTCAATTCCCAAGTCCGTGTTGTCATAGTCCAGACAGATCTCCGCGATGTCGACGTAATTATCCTCGTCCTTGGGCTCCAATTGCGTGGCCGTTCGCAGCGCATCGAGCGCTTCATTAACCTGCGAGTTCTTCAGGTAGGCTCTGGCGACAAGGTTGAGGAGTTCGCTGCGTTGGTAACCGCGGGCAACCAGATCGCGTCCCACGTGGATAGCGGCGGCGTACTCGCCGGCCTTGAGGTGCATGAGCACCGCATTGTAACCCGCGCGAAACGGATCTGGATAATTCAGCCGCGCCAAGCCAAAGTGCCTCGCAGCCGCAGAGTACGCTGTAGCTTGCGCCAGCATCCTGCCGGCCTCGAAATGACTCTCCGAGTCAGACTTTCTCAACCAATCGAGAGATTGGATGGCCTCCTGAAGAAGGTTCTGTTTAAGGCAGCACTCCGCGTAGTGCAGAACTGAATCAGCGTTGGAGGGAAGCCCCTTCTCAGCCTTCCTGAAGTGACTGAGAGCCATGCCACAGTGGCCCTCCAGGTAAGCCATCTCAGCAAGATGAAGATGGATCACCTCATCCTCGGGTGCGAGCTTCGCCGCCTGCTCGAAGTACACCTTGGCTTGAGCGGTATTGTTGACGGCCAGTTCGTTAATGGCCAGGTTTTTCAGAGCTGGGTAGAAACTCGGACTGAGCCTCAGGGCTTTTTTGAACTGCGCGTTGGCGTCCTGAACTCGACCCAGCGCTGTCAGCGCGATGCCCATCAAGTTCAGGGCCTTTAAGTTTGTGGGCTGCTGTTTGAGGAGTTCATGAACCGAGTCGATGGCCTTTGAAAACTCCTGCCGGCGCACCAACTCCACAGCACACTCGTAGGGCGCCAAATTACAATCGACGGCTTGAGCCGCTCGGGCCGGGAACAGGATATGAAACAACAGCCAAACAAAGAATGTTTTGGATGATCCAATCATTTGGACTGAACGGGTCTTGCTCACTCCCTGCCGAGGGACGGGCTGATGGGCAAGTACCTCCCACCACCCCATCACCCCTCATCTCGGCAGGAAGGACCTGCAATCCTAGAAGGACAACCTGAGCCCGAACTGAATGTTTCTGGCTCCCAAGGTTCCGGTTGACCTTCCGAACACGGGACTGGCCATGTTCCCGTCGACTTGCGTCAAATTCACGCGGTTGAACAGGTTGAAGATTTCGGTGCGAAACTCCAGATTCGCCCCTTCGCTGCCCGTGAACCACGGTATTTTGGTTTTCTTGTAAAGCGAAAGGTTGGTGTTCGCGAACCCTGGTCCAACAAAGGTGTTTCGTCCCAAGTTGCCTTGCTCTCCCAAACTCGGTGCTGGGAAGTCGGCTACGGCAAAAATGCCCTGCATATAGTTCGATCGACTCAGTCCGGTTTTCGAATTGCCAAACAAAGGTGTGTTCGGGTAGTCATAGCCGAAACCGTCCGCGTTGTAGTCACAGCCTGAGTTCCCAACGATTACACCGTTTGAGTCTCGAACCGGGATGAAGGGACGCGAACAGAACACGCTGAACGGCAAACCGCTTTGCAGAATGGTAATGTTGGCGATGCCCCAGCCTCCCAACACACCGTTGACAACCCGTGAGCTCGATGTCGGCTTGGGCAGATCCCATACGAAGCTCGAGGCGAACCTCTGGCGCACGTCAAAACTGGCTCGCCCCCGATCGCGCTTGAAGTTCAAGATGTCTGCGATGCTCGCAAAGGGATCGTTGCCGCCTCCACCGATTTGAACTCCATCGATAACTTTACCGACCGTGTACGCGGCGTCAAAAGCCAGCCCCTTGCTGAACCGCTTCCGGACCGACAGAGTGCCGCCTGTATAGAAGGAGTTGGCATCTCCGGTAACATGACCCATCGATCCAAAGCTCGTGTTAAGTCGAGTTAGAACGCCGTCATTCTTGATGCGATCGCCGGCAAACCGATTCGCATCGTAGATGGCCATAAGCTTGCGTCCCATGGAGCCGATATAGTCCACTTCCACCAACCATTCCCCAAACAGGGCCTTTTGAATTCCCAGGAACCAGTTGTAAGTGTACTGGGTTCGCATGCTCGGATCAAACGTCCGCACTCCAACCTTTCCCGCTTTCAATCCCCCTTTTTCGTCTAGTCCCGGCTGAATGCCGGTTACGACAGGAAAACCGAACGGTTCTTTCCCGGAGGTCCCCAGTCCGTAAACAGGAACTGCCGGTGGGGTGAAGATGCTGGCGCTCACCACAGCCATAAGGGGAGGGTTGAATCCCAGACCGTTTGTGACACCGATCATGCGATCGTAAAATATCCCACCTCCGCCACGTATCGAGAGATTGCCTTTGCCGGTCGGGTCCCAGGCGAAACCGAACCGGGGAGCGAAGTTGTTCTTGTCGCTCGAGTCGAAGATGCCGTTGCGAATGCCAATTTTCGCGTCGGCAATCCGGCTGGGAAAGTCATTGCCACCCCGATAGATAAGGCTACTGGTTCGGAACCGTTGTCCAGGATTGCCGTAGTATTCCCAGCGGAGGCCTAGATTGACCGAAAGATTCGGTTTCACCTTCCAATCGTCCTGGATAAAGATGCCCACCGTGCCATCTCGCGCAGCCGTCACTCCTTGACCGGGAGGCAGCGGGCCGCCGGTTTCCGGATTGATCCCGACCTTGCCTTCGTTGAACGGGCTGTCCAAGGCAAAGTCGAAGACGTTCAAGAAATCAAAGGTGGGACGGGAAAAGTGCCCCCTGAAGTTTTCGTTATCTTGATTCTTCTGGATGCTGATCCCGGCCTTCAGATTATGCGGCCCGCGATTGAAGGAGATCACGTCGCGAAACTCATACACGTTTTGGGCAAACACCCCGGGTCCGAAGGCGTTTCCCGGTGCCGTCATCCCAATCACCGAAAGTCCGGGGATCTCGCAGGGGTCACATTTAGCCGCGCTGGAGGCGCGCACGTAGCTGAAGTGGGCCTCATTCAGGACACGGGAGGAGAAAATGTGGGTCTCGTTCATCTTCGCATAGATATTGTGGCTCGGCTGTGGAGTCGTGAAGGCCGGGTAGACATTGGGGGAGCCAAACAGAACCTGATCCAGCGTCGAATGGTAGACGCTCCCATAGAGCCGGTCCTTCGAATTGTTGAAGTTGTGGTCGACGCGCAGATTCCATTGCGTCCCATCTCTTGGAACCGTTGTCGTAAAGACGCTTTCTCCAGTGATTGGCATGTTGCAGGGCAGATTGCCCACAGGGGTTGCAATGGGATTATCTGCCGAACCCAACGTGCCGCAATTAATCCCAGTCATATTACCGGCCGTGGTGAACCGGCTTGCTGGTGAAACCGCTGCCGGAAATTTCTTCCACAGCTGAGTGGAAATGTTGCCCGGAAAACTCTGTTGCATGAAATTGATAAACTGTGGGGTTGCCAGTCTCGGAACGCTGGTGAAAACCAGCCCGGACCGAAGGACGTCCATGGAACCGAAGACAAAAGTATTGTCTTTGCGGATTGGCCCTCCCAAGCTCCAGGCGCCTTCGTTCCTTCGAAAGGCCGGGACACTCCTCTGGAACGGATTACGAGACTGCAGCGTGTTGTTCGTGTAAAAATAGCTGGCACTTCCATGCCAATTGTTGGTTCCCTGCTTGGTCAGCACGTTCACGACAATCGATGAGTTACGCCCGTGCTCAGCGGAAAAGTTGTTCGTGGAAACCGAGACTTCCTGGACCGACTCGGCGTTCGGAACAATGTTGGTATTACCGCCGTGGGTGAAGTTGTTGGTCCCTGCCGAATCCAGCATGATGTTGTTCCCTGTTCCTCGTTGTCCGTTGGCATTGGCAGGAATGCCATACTCGGTCGTGTAGATGTCGCCGCCCGTCTGAGTCACGCTGGTCGGCACACCCGTCACTCCGGGAGCGAGCGTGACGAGGTTAAAAAAATTGCGGGCCACAAGGGGCAGCTGGGCGATCTTTTGCTCTTCAATGACCCCCGAGATACGTCCCTGAGCATTCTCGACTACGGGAGGAGCGTCACTGACAGTCAATTCTGTTGTTTCCGCTCCCAACTGCAGAACGACATTGACCGTCCTGATTTCGGCTACTTGCAGCCGCACATTCTCTTGGACTGTTACCTTGAATCCGGAAGCCGTCACTTTGACGTTGAAGGCCGCCGCGGGCAAGGACGTGAAGCGGTAGTAGCCGGCTTCGGATGTCTCGGTGGTTCGCGTGGCCCCCGTATCCGCACTGTTGATCGTTACCAAGGCTCTCGGGACCACCGCCCCCGTGGGATCCGTGACAGTTCCCTCAATGCCGCTTGAGAACTGCGCCCATCCAGTGGAACCGGTCACGACCAGGACTATCAACAACCTAATCAGGAACTTCGATGTCTTCATGGACTCTCCCCCTTACGTTAAGGATTCAGCTCAATTCCTTCAAATAAACGCCATCAGCCCTACTCGGAGACACAGGAACCAAACCAAACGCCGAATGCGACCGTGATGTGTGTCTTCACTCTTGTTACAAAGTTGAGATGCGGCAGTATAGGAATGCCAGGGTATATAGGTCAAATACTTTGTTCTGATATCGTCAATAGGTTTTTCCTATTCTAGCTTCTAATCGGCCGGCTCATCAGGTGATCAACGGACACACCTTATAACCGGAACTTTCCCACACTCACGAAGCCCCACACGGAGAGGAACCCGAACTTGTTGCCAACGGTCCAGAGCGAACAAGGGCACCCGCTCGCTCAACACGCACCCCTGCGGGGATGGCCGGGAATCGGAGAGATGGGTGCAGCCGAAGCGGCTCTTATCTCGACCCGGAAGCGGGTGGCATCGAGAGCATCAAGCGAGAGTGTTCTTTCTTCGGCTGAGCGACTTAGAACGGAAGGGGGCTGACTGTCCCTCTAGGTGCGATCTCCAGGATTTGATTTCCAATCCATTTCGTCCGGTATTCAATTCCATCAACCATTTCCGTTTTCTGGCGCTCTGGGAGGTGGAAGTCGACCGTCCCTTTCGATCCGGAGCGAAGAGCGGGAAGTCTTAGATAGCCCTCTTCGATTCGAACAGGTATGGCTTTGTCGTCCAGCGCGAGCTGAATGGTGGTCCGATCCACCCACTCTGGAATCCTGATCCAGAGAGGTTTTGAGTCCTTGGCTTCGAACTCGATTCGTCCTTCATGCGGGAGTCGAGAGCGAATGCGGAACTCCGGACCGTCGAAGTCGAAGAGCAAATTCAGCTTGAGCACGTCTGCATCCCGCGTCATGCGGTGTCGCCAGGCTTCGCAGAGCGCGTGGACCGCCCCGGAGGTGATGTCCAGCGTAAAGATGGGCCAGTCACCCTCCCGCATGCGGTCGTTAGGAAGCGGGAAACCATAGCCACCGATCGAACGTTGCAGGACATTTCGCTCGGCATCTCCTTTGGGCTGGGCTTTCTCACGAATGAAATCCTTCAGATTCTCCTCCCGCAGCTGACTGGGCAGCAGCATGCTGCGTAGGTATCGTTCGGCCAGCTCGTAGTACTCCGGACCCACGTGGCGGCCAAGGGTTAAAGCGGTGCGAATGACATCACCAATCTGGTTGACCTCACCTCTGGACTGGACATTGGCAGGGTGGTCGGCCATGACCTCATCTCCCCACCCCCAGGAACTGAAGTACTCGGGCACCCCCTGGTCAACGATTCGTCGGCAAGCTTCCAGCATCGTTGAGTCACGTCTGAAGGCAGCGTACAGGGTGATGCCACTGAGAGAAGAAGTGATGGAATGGATATGACCTCCGGAAGCTTTTCTGGGAGCGAACTTGCCCTCCTCGGTAAAAGCCGTCTTTAGGGTTGCTTTCGCGTAAAGGCCCGCTAACTTCAGAGCCAGTGGATCGTTGGAGAACTGGTAGTATTCGATCAGCGGGTCGACTAATCGACCACTGGTGGTTGCGTCCAATCCAAGTCCCTTGCAGTAAGAAGCCATCCCAAGCTTTTTGGCCCGTTCGATTGAGAGGTGTCCCTCGGGCGACGTAAGTTTCTCGAGGGTCAGCAGCATCGAATGGGCTTTTTCTTTTGCCCAAGGTAGGTTTCTTCCTTTCGCCAGGGCCAACAGCCCGAACAAGCCTTCACGCATGTTGTGGAACTCAATGAACCGTTGATTCCCCTTCTCCGGGTCGAAATAGCTGTTCAAATGATCGGGGTTGTCAAAAGATGACCGGCAGAATCGGGTCAGGATTTTGAGACCTTCCTCTGGGAAGGGGACGTTGGCGACTTCCTCGGCCAGCATCGCCGGCCAGAGGCAGCGCCCGACAACGTGTGGTATGCCGATGTGAACCGAATGGCGAAACTCAGCGGTGCCGTCCTCCAGATGATTCGCATAGAAGAAAGGTTCGTCATCCCGGTCTCGGTCAAACGAGTTGTTCAGCGCTAACACGCCCTGGGCAATGGCCTCTCGCAGGTCGGTTCTAACCGGCCGGTGTTTCTTAGCGCCCTCCTGGGCATCGGCGTTCCCGGACACCGGCCAAAACAGGGAAAGGACGATCGTAGCTAGGAGTTTCAGGTAACGTTTTTGTCGAAGTGCCATTGTTGGATTCCTTGTTCGTTTCTGGATAATGTGCGGTTTGGGTTAAGCCAACACTTTGTCTATTACGTTCCCACGAACGCCGGTCAGGCGTTGGTTGAGCCCTTGATAGAAGAACGTCAGTCGTGTGTGATCGAGGCCCAGCAAATGAAGGATGGTGGCGTGCAGATCGGAAATGTGGAAGGGATCTTCGATTGCTCGAAATCCTAACTCGTCTGTGGCACCGATAGCCTGTCCTCCTTTGACCCCGGCGCCTGACAACCACATGCTGAAGCCGTAGGGATTATGATCCCGGCCGGGCTTGCCCACACCCTCGCTGGTTGGGGTACGCCCGAATTCGCCGCCCCATACGATCAGGGTTTCGTCCCACAACCCGGTTCGTTTGAGGTCGGTCATGAGGGCCGCAATCGGTTGGTCGGTTTCGCCTGCATGCAGCTTGTGGTTGCTGATACAGTCGTTGTGTCCATCCCAGGTGTCCTCGATGTGGCCTCCTCCGGAGTAGAGCTGAACAAAACGGACTCCCTTCTCCAGTAGCCGGCGGGTGATCAGGCATTTCCGCCCAAAATCGGCCGTCAGAGGCTGGTTCACCCCATAGAGCGCCTTGGTTTTGTCATCTTCCTGATCGAGATCCACCACTTCGCCGGCCGTCGTCTGCATTCGGTAGGCCAGCTCATAGGAGTTGATGCGCGCGACCAGCTCTGAATCCCCCGGATGCGCCTCGAGGTGTTGGCGGTTTAACCGCTTGAGCAGATCGAGTGAATGGCGTTGCGTGCGGTCGCTGGTGCCTGGGGGCGTGGCCAGATCCAGCAGAGGAACTCCCGCGCTTCGAAAGAGTGTCCCCTGATAAGAGGCCGGCATGAAGCCGGCCGTCCAGTTGGAGGCACCGCCAATCGGCCCGCCGCGGGGGTCGGTCATCACCACGAAAGAAGGCAAGTCGGCCTGTTCGCTTCCCAGACCGTAACTTAACCAGGCTCCCAAACTGGGCTTCCCGATCAGGACGCTTCCGGTGTTCAGCTGTAGACAGCCGGAGGCATGAGCGGCCGTGTCGGTGTAGAGCGAGCGAATCACACACAGATCGTCGGCGAACCGCGCGGTGTGTGGAAACAGACTGCTGATCTCCAATCCGCTCTGGCCCGCCTTCCGAAATTCGAACGGAGATTGCATGAGATGACCGACTGGCCTGCCGTTTGAGCCTACCTGTTCGAGTTCACCGCGATAGGGTGTTCCGTGGAAGCGAGTCAGCGCCGGTTTGGGATCGAACGTATCCACCTGGCTGGGCGCACCGTTCATGAACAGAAAGACGACTCGTTTTGCCTTTGCAGCGAAGTGCGGCTGCCGGGGACGGAACGGGTTGGCTAAATCGGTTGTGACCTGAGGCGAGGGCTGGGCCTGCAGAGCAGGCTGAAAGAAACCGTCTCGCGACAAGAGATCGATGAGCGCCAGTCCGGCAAAGCCGCCGCCGACCTCCCACAGAAACTCGCGCCGCGTACGACCGCAAGGCGTCGGGTTCGGCGAAAACCGGTTCGGGTCTAAGGGCATGTCAGATCTCTCCTCCAAGCCAGCGGATCGGAGATGTCCGATCAATCAGTGTAGGCAAACTCATTGAGGTTCAGAATCACCCGGCACATTTGCTCCAATGCCTGGCGACGGGCGGCTTCCCAGCTGGCCGGCGACCCGGCCTCCGAGATCTCTCGGAGGTGCTGCGCTGTTTCGCGTTTCAGGAATCTCATCATTTCCGCTTTCTCGCTCCGCCTCACCGGACGGCACAGAGTTAACAGATAGGCTCGCTCAATCTGTTCCTCGGCATCCGGGCCGGCCTCAGCCTCCAACCGATGAGCAAGGTGGCGCGCCTGACGGTTTACAAAGTCTCCATTGAACAGGCTCAAAGCCTGCGGGGCCACACTGGTCACTTGCCGACTGGCCGAACTTCTCGACGTATCGCAGAAATCCAGCACTTCAAACAGCGGGAGCAGCAGTGATCGCTTGGTAAAGGCGTAGATCGCTCGCCGCGAAGCGTCCGTTTCGTCGAATGGTTTCCAAATCTTGTCCGGATCGCTGTGGCCTTGCAGCGCCGCCTCCGGAACGAAGGGGTACATGCTGGGTCCAAACATGCGGGAATTCAGCCGACCACTCACCACCAAGGCCGAGTCCCAGATGGCTTCGACCTCCAGTCGCCTGGGCGATACCCGCCAGAGCCATCGGTTTTCCGGGTCTTCGGCTCCATACTGGGCCTTCCAGCTCTTGCTCATTCGGTAGGTATTGCTGGTCAGGATCAACCGGTGCAGTTTCTTGATGGACCAGCCTTCCTCGACAAACCAACTGGCCAGCCAGTCCAGCAATTGCGGATGAGTGGGCCTCTCTCCCATCCGACCGAAATCACTGGGAGTGCGAACCAGTCCTTCCCCAAAATGGTGTTGCCACACTCGGTTCACGATCACCCGTGCCGTGAGCGGATTTTCAGGGCTGGCGATCCAACGAGCCAGAGTCAGACGACGCAAACTGGTACGCTGCGGCTTTGGAAAGACAGGGTCTTCATCCACCAGCACGGCCGGCATCCCCGGAGAAACCTCCGGGCCGTGACTTCCAGCCTTCCCCCGAATCAATACATGGGTGGAGGGCGGCACCGCATCCGACTCCACCAGGTAGTAGCCGCGCGGCAAGTTGTCCGTCAAGGCACGGGTCTGCTGGATCTTGTGCTTGATCGACTCGATCTTTGCCTTCTCGTCAGCGGGCAGCCGGCTATCAATCGCTTCATCGAGCGCCGTTGAGAACTTTGCAACCAGGCTCTTCTGGACCTCGTCCCGCATCTCCGGCTCGGTAAGAAAAGCGGCAATTGCTTCTGCAGGCAGGTTCGACGGCTTCGAAGCCAGTGCTTCCAACCGGTGCGAATGACGCACTTCGGCGATCTGTCTCTGGAAGGCCTCCACCAGTCGATCGCGGGCGATTTCAGCCTCAACCTCGTCAGGAGGCCCGATGGGCAGGTCCAGTTCAGTCCTGCCATTGCGAGGACGCTGCAATCCGCTGAAGATCGCCACCATCCCATAGTAGTCTGTCTGCGTGAGGGGTTCGAACTTGTGGTCGTGGCAGCGCGCGCATCCCAAGGTCAATCCCAGAAACACCTGAGCGGTCGTGCTCACGATATCGTCGAGTTGGTCGTAACGGTCGCTCTTCGGATCGGCCGGTTCATCGTCCCATGGCCCCAGGCGGTAGAAACCGGTGGCGATCAGCGTTTCCGCACCGGCGTCCGGCAGCTCGTCGCCGGCCAACTGCTCCAGCACAAATCGATCGAAGGGTTTGTCGTCATTGAGCGAGCGGATCACATAATCCCGATACCGCCAAACAAGAGGTTTGATGGCATCCCGCTCGTATCCATTGGTTTCGGCGTATCGCACCAGGTCCAGCCAATGCCGGGCCCAACGCTCGCCGTAGGCAGGTCGCGCCAGCAGATCGGCAATCACATGGTCCAGGGCTGTGGGAGACGGGGATCTGAGAAACGCCTGCTGCTCAGCGGGAGAGGGTGGCATTCCAATCAGGTCGAGGTAGATTCTGCGCAACAGGGCCGGCGGTGCGGCGGGTGGAGAAGGCGCCCAACCTCTGCTTTCAAGCTTGGCCTGTACGAAGCGGTCGATCGGGTTTCTCGTCCACGTGGCATCCTTCACCTCCGGAATCGGGGGTGCCTGCACCGCTTTAAACGCCCAGTGTTCTGAAGCCAAAGGCCCCGAATGTTTCGCATCCGCTGCGCTCTCGGGCCAGTCGGCACCGTGATCGATCCATCGCCTCAGTAGGGCAATCTCGCTGGGAGCCAGCCTTTCTCCAGTGGGCGGCATGACGATCTTCGAATCTGCTTCGGAAACATACTGAATCAGGATACTTTCCGAGCTCTTGCCCGGAATGATGGCCGGTCGGCCCGACTTTCCTCCTCGCAGAGCGCTGGCTCGACTATCCAATCGCAACTCGCTCATGTGCACTTCGCTGCCATGACACGAAGTACAACGGGCTTGCAGAATGGGCTGAATATCCCGCGCGAAATCCACGGTCCCGCCGGGAGGGCTGGGGGAAGCCTGGGACGCGTGGCTAAGCGCCGGCCCGAGAAAAGACGCGCAAAGGACCAGAAGGCTTAGCCCATACACGCGACGGAATCCTGGAAGATGGTCAGATCGCATCATGTTCATCTGGGTCTTTGACTCCAGACAGGAGCCTCCGGAGCAAAGTCCACCGGAGCCACACTTTTGATGGGAAGCCAAGTTCGATAGAAGTTTCCGTAAGCCCCTGCCGTCGCGAAATCGCACAGCCTGATCTGGGAGCCATCGCTGGCATTCACCTTCAGAAGAATCCAAGGTTTGATTGAACGGGGTGTTGTCTCGAAGTCGAAAACCAGGCTTTCAGCTTCAAGCTGCGGCAAATCGGCTCGATCGATCTGGTTGTAGGCGGGGTCGAACGCCAAAAGGATCGGGCCCCGGTAGATCGAGGCTTTTCCAAGAAGCTCTCTCTCGCCGGCCCAGTAGTGAAAGGACATGTCTAGGCTGAGGGAGATGGTATCGCCATTCCGCCACGGCCGCACCAGGCTTAGATACGACCCCGGGCGTACCTCCGAAGCTGTTTCTTGGTCGTTGATCGTGACCTCAGTCCGTGCCGACCACGACGGAATGCGCAGCTTCAACTCGAATGTCTCAGGCCTTGGAAGTTGGAGCGAGATCCGGACTGCTCCACTTACGGGATAGTTCGTGTCCTCCAGAATGGTCAGGATCTGCGACTCCGGTGTGGAAGTCCTGAAGGAAGAGGGGCCATAGTAATTCACCACCGGTCCGCTGGGAGAACTCAGGACAGCCCATTCGGCCAGCAGGCTTAACCCCCTGGGACCGTTAACCGAACAACAGTTAAGCTCCGGACTCCCGGGACGGCATTGAAAGTTAATCGTGTGAGCTGAGGCCTCTTTGACTCCATCCATCGGTGTGTTGTAGGTCCACCAGCTTCCTGACGGCGATTGGCCTCCCAAATTGCCGTTCAGAGTTGAAAGTTCAATTTCATCCGCAACAAGCGAGTTGCCGGAAAGCTTGAGCATGGCGATGCTCATGTCGATCCAGGCGACCGTGCAGCACGTTTCGATGGGAGAGAGATCATAAGGATTACCCGTTGTCCGTTCACCAGATGTGAACCCTCCCGTATTGTGTCGATCCCCCTTCAAGATGCTGTACCAGAGACGCGTGAAGACCTCACGGTACTTGGAATCTCCAGTGAGCAGATACAGTTCATACAAGCCAAGAAAATCATGGAGGCTCTCCCAGCGGTTTCCGGGAAGCTCATACATTTCCCGTCCCGCCAGGACCATACTCATGTAGAGAGGGCCCCCCGGCTTGTCCCACTGACTGACGATCCACTTGGCCATTTCAAGATATTCCGGCTTCCCCGTCAGGCGGTACAAAGGGCCAAAAGCGTGGATGACGGCGTAGTTCATTTGGCCATGGGAACCGTCATTGGTCATTGCCAGACCTTTATTGAGGTAGGTGGCGACCAACAGATCCGCTGCCCTCCTAGCCGTTGCGAGCGCACTGGCATCGCTGAACTCCTCTGAATACAGCATGAGAGCCCGCATTGCCCAATAGTGGCCCCATACGTCCCAGTTGTGAGTTCCGTGAAGCCACCGATGGGTTCCCGTCAGCCGATTTTCCTTGTTGAAAGGGCCCAGATAGCCATCGGGGCCCTGGCTTTCCTGGAACCTTCGGACCGTCCTATCGATCAGGGTTTTCTGTCGCGGATCGCGGAGAATCCGGTGGCTAAGGATGGAGGAGCAGAGGTACTTTCCGACGAACTCCCCGTGCCAAGGCAGCAAATCCCGAGCGGGTGTTCGGTCACGATCGAAGAAGACCTCAACCAGTGCCGGATTCGAATCGGGAGCCCTGAGCTCCCACTCTTCCAGGTTCGCCCGCAACCGGCTTCCCACGAAGCCGTCAAACTTCATCTCCAAGTCCTGCGGGGTCTCGAATGCCGGTTCGGCCTTGTTACGCACAGGAGCCCCGGCAACGCCCAGAAGGTTCAGCACGCAAACCCAGCACAGAATCGCCACTGCTCTACGGAGCAGGAGAAGTGAAAACCGCCCATGGCCTCTCGAGTTCCTCAATCTCATCGAGTACGTGTGCCCTCCCCTCACCCGTCGAACGAGGCAACAAACCGACCGACTTAGTGACCGGCCGAATCTTCGAATCAAGTGCTTGATGAACTCACTATAACGGCCGGTTCTGCATAACTCCAATACTTTGATTTTATCCGAACGATAGGTTTACCCTATTCTGATTGCTGTACGTCAACCTTTCCAAGACGACCCACGCCCTGCGGCAGCCGACAGAAGGGGCGCCCTGCCTACCGCAGACCGTGCGGATTCGACCGACCAATCAGGGATCGAGGAGAAGGACTGAGTTTGCCAGAATGCCAGACAACCCCTGAGCTACGCCGCCGGCAGCCGCCAAAGTCTCGGCAATGCGGTTCAGTAGTCGTATCGATCAATGTTGCTGTCGTCGAAAACGATGGGATCGCCGAGAATGACTTGGTCTCCCTGCACCTTCACCTCGCCCAGTCGTCCTGCACTGAACGTGGTCATGGCCGCCCCCAAGTCGCCCTTCACTCGAGCCACCGCCACCTGAACCGCTAGATAGCCAAGATCGATGGGGTTCCACAGCACGAAGCGCTTGACGGTGCCGTCCTTCAGGTACTCTTTCATTACATTCGGTGTGGACAAGCCTGTTAGGAAAACCCGTTCCGAGGCACCCGCCTTGCGCAGGGCTTCGGCGGCACCTGGGAGCGCCACAGTGGTGAGCGCGAAGATGCCGCCCAAATTTGGATAAGTCTTAAGGCAATCCAAGGCAACCTGAGTTGCCAACGCTTGATCTTCTTCCGACACCTTGGGCGTCAACGAAAGATTAGTCAGCTGGGGATAGGTGCGGGCCCGATACTTCTCCATCTCCGACATCCAGATGTTCTGATTCGCAGCCGTCAGGGAACCCGTGATGATCACATAGTTCGCGTTGCGGCCGGCTCCCTGGACCATGGCATCAACCAGTGCCTGCGCAACACTTTCTGGCGTGCACTGGCTGACGAAGTAGTCACGCGATGGAGCCTGTGCGTCTGCGTCCCAAGTCACCACAGCGATCCCGCGTTCTCGGGCCCTCATTAAGACGGGCGCGATGGCGTCCGGGTCATTGGGCGCAATGGCAATGGCATCGTATTTCTTGGCAATCCAGCTTTCCACGAGCTGAGCCTGAAGCGTGACGTCGTTGCCTACCGGCCCATCGAAGTCAATCGCCACCTCCAGTTCTTTACCCGCTTCGTGCGCTCCTCTCTCGGCCGCATTAAAAAAACTTATGCCCTTGAGCTTGGGCATGACCCCGATGGTGATCCGCTCCTTTTCCCGGTTCAGCGTTGGGCGGGAGCTGCCACAGCCCATGCAGAGGAGAGGAACTAACAGGGAAACCATCCACAGTCTTGTCATCTTACACTCCAACTCGACAGTTGCTCGTTCAGCACTGCCGAGAGAATCAGCACACCTGCCATCGAGATAATCAGAAATTCCGATTTCATTCCGGCCATCTCCAGCCCGTACCGCATGATTCCAACGATCAGGAGCCCGATCAAAGAGCCCATGACGGTGGCGCTCCCACCCCCGATTCGTGTCCCGCCCAAGACCACACAGGCAATCACTTCCAGTTCAATCCCTTTGCCGGCGTCTGGGCGCGCTGTGGCAAAGAGTGCGGTGTACACCAGTGAAGCCATGCCGGCAACCAATCCCGAAGCGGCGTAGATCGCCAGCTTGGTTCGGCGCACGTCGATGGCTGCAAACTGAGCCGCCATCTCGCTTTCGCCAATGCACTCGGCAAAACGGCCAATCCAACTGCGACGAAGAAGAATCCATCCCACCGCGGCAGTTAAGACCAGAACGAGGATCGGGAAGGGAACTGAAATCGAGTGCGCCGGCGACAGGTGCACACGAAACAGGTCGCCTTGACCTATCCACTGAAAGGATCGGGGCAGGTTTCCAATAGGTCGGGCCTGACTCAGGCCCATGGCTATTCCGCTAAAAAGAGCCATCGTGGCAAGAGTCACCACCAAGGCGGGAATCTTGAGGTAGCTACTCAGCCATCCGTTGAACGCCCCGGCGAGTCCACCGGCCAGGACCGCCCCCAAGGCGGCGAAGAAGATGGGCCATCCCGCATCGCGATAGAGTACACCCAAGATCACCCCACTCAGGGCCAGGATCGAACCGACGGAGAGGTCGATTCCAGCTGTGGCGATGACAAAGGTCATGGAAACTGCAATCATGCCCGTCGCAACCCAGTAGCGAGACCGGGCCGCCAAACTCATCCAGTCCAGAAAGCCGTCGACAGACACCGAGAATCCAAAGACCAGGGCAGCCAGAATCAATAGAAGGATCAACTCCCTGGAACGGGCAACTCGTGGCATCAGACAGGTCCCTCGGAGTACCTGGCCAGGACGCGGTCGGCGACTACCGCCAAGAGGATGAGTCCCCCGATAAAAATGTTCTGCCAGTAGGCACTGACATGAAGCAGTATCAGGATGTTGTGAATGAGGGCGACCAAGCAGGCCCCGGTCAGGGTACCGATTGCCGCCCCCCGGCCTCCCTGGATGTTTGTCCCTCCGATCAGCGTAGCCGCAATGGCCTTCAGCTCCATGCCCTCGCCGGTATTTGACTGAACAGCTCCATAATAGCCGGCGTGCAGGACTGAAGCGAATCCGGTGAGCGCACCCGACAATAAGAAGACCCAGAGCGTTAGTTTCGTTTTCGCCAGCCCTATGACCTTGGCCGCCGTCTCGGAGTTGCCTAAAGCCAGCACTCGTCTTCCAAAAAGGCTGTACCGCAGAAACGCATGGGTCAACAGAGTGATCCCCAGAACATAAAAGCAAACCTTCGGCACGCCCAACCAGTTGCCGTCGGCCAATACTCGGTAAGCCGCCGGTAACTGGGCGATTTCTCTCCCTCCGGTAATCAGGTGCATGATTCCCCGATATGCACCAATCCCTGCCAGCGTGACGATGATCGGATGGATCCGGGCCAGCAGAGCCACGCCACCGTTGACCAATCCCAAAGCAGCCCCGATGATCATGGCGATCAGAACACATCCCAGGGGCGGCACTCCGGCGACTGCCGCGAGCGCCGCCGTCGCTCCAACCAATCCCATCATAGAGCCGATGGAGATATCGATGCCGCCAGCGCAAATGACCAACATGGCTCCCTGGGCCATCACTGCCGGAAGGGCTGCGTTGGCCAGGATATCGTAGAGGTTCCTGACATTCGCGAACTCCACCGGCTTGGTCAGCGCCATGATCGCCAAAAGCAGCGCAATAAAGGACAGCAAACCCATTTCGCGGGAGCGTAAGAGCCGCATAGCAAAGGTGGCTCCAACGGTGCCGTCCATCCTTCGGGCCAGGGGGAACCCCGCCTTGCTCGATGCCTCCACCCCCTTTGGATCGGCGACGGGATCCTTTGCCACCACCTCCTCTTTCAGGTTCCCTCCACTGAGCGGCACGGCAGCCGCGGCGATCTCCTCCTGACTATGCTTTTCAGGATAGAACAACCCGGTTTGACGGCCTTCGGCCAGAGTCACGATGCGGTCGCACATCGCCATGATTTCGGGAAGCTCTGAACTGATGAGGACGACGGCCGTCCCACTCTCAGCCATGTCACAAATCAATCTGTGGATCTCCGACTTGGCCCCAACATCGACGCCACGAGTGGGTTCATCCAGGATAAAAACCTTCGGGGCCGTCGCTCGCCAGCGCCCGAACACCACCTTTTGCTGGTTGCCGCCGCTCAGGGTTCCCACTGCCTGTTCCACGGAAGAAGCCCGCACTCGCATGTCCTTCACCAGGTGTGCCGCCAGATCTCTCTCGCCTCGCCGTCGTATCCATCCGAAATTCGAAAGGCGTCGCAGGACCGTGACCGTAGCATTGGCCCGAATCGATTGGCTTCGAAAGATTCCCTGAGTGAGCCGGTCCTCCGGTACGTAGGCCAGACCAGCCTCCACGGCCCGGCGTGGTGATCGCACCGAAACACGCTCTCCGTCCAGCTCAACGGTTCCAGAGGCTAAGGGGCGAAGCCCGACGAGCGCATGAGCCAATTCACTTCGTCCGGCTCCCACGAATCCATACATCCCCAAAATCTCTCCGCCGCGGACTTCGATTGAAATACTGCGAAAGGCGGCCTTCGAATCCGTCGCTTCCGAGACGCGCAATCTGACGGGACCCGGGGACGCAGAACGCTTGACGTAAGGCTGGGAAGAACTGCGACCGACCATTGCCGACACCATCCGATCCATGGTCAATCCCTGGGTCGCCAAGGTCTCAATCGTTTGCCCATCACGCAGAATGGTGACTCGGTCGCAGATTTCCAGGACCTCCTCAAGCCGGTGACTCACATAAACGACGGCCACGCCTTCCTGCTGCAGCCGGCGAATCTGCTCGAACAAATGCCCAATTTCTCTGCGAGTGAGGGAAGCGGAAGGCTCGTCAAGAAAGAGAACGCGAGCTCGTTGAGAGACCGCGGCCGCAATCTCAGCGAGCATCCTACGCGCCACCGAGAGGCGGGCGGCTTCTGGACGAACGTCAAAGGACTCGCCGATAGCGTGAATCATGCTTTCGGCTTCACGATAGGTGCCAGACCAATCCACCCAGCCCAACGGAGATCGTACCAGACCACGACCAAGCAACATGTTTTCCGCCACGCTGAGCTGAGGGAAAAGATCGGCTTCCTGATGCACTACGGCGATGCCCAAAGCTGTTGCCCTGCTCGGCCCGGAAAGAGTGACCTCTCTCCCGGCAAGGATCAGCTGTCCAGCGTCCGGGGCCACCACACCGCAGGCAACGTTGATGAGAGTGCTCTTCCCGGCTCCGTTTTCGCCCACCAGTCCCAGGACTTCCCCGGGCAAAACCTCCAGGCTGGCTTTCCGCAAAGCTGGGATGCCCCCGAAACGCTTCTCGATCTCGGAGAGCTGCATCACCGGACTCATCGTCCGCAATACCGGGTGAATCGGGGATAGGTTTGTAGCCATTTGCCGGCTTCCCGTGGCTCGTACTCCTGAACAGGAAAGGATCCTGCGATGACCTCACGAACCTGATCGAGGGACTGGACCGCTCCAGTGGTCAAGGCCTGCATACCGATGTTTCCGATGGCCGCGGCTTCAATAGGTCCGGCGGTCACTCGCCTCCCTGTGGCGTCGGCCGTGAACTGATTGAGCAGGGAGTTCTGTACCCCACCCCCAACGATACGAATCTCTTCAAATTTTCGACCGGTTAGTTGCTCCAAAGATTCGAGCACGTAGCG
Organism: Acidobacteriota bacterium; assembly: GCA_040753175.1. Lineage (GTDB taxonomy): Bacteria > Acidobacteriota > Terriglobia > Versatilivoradales > Versatilivoraceae > JBFMEW01. The sequence goes on from JBFMEW010000040.1 coordinate 48,378, forward strand.
ATATTTGAAAGCAAGGCTTTCCAGAATGGCCCTGACGCACGCCGGGGGATCCTCGGGCACTGGCTGATCGGTTCTCAGACAGAACTCAGTAACGGCCAGCGGCATGTCTGGAGGACGAAGAAAGGAAGGATCATCAGGATCGATCAAACTGCGAAAAGCTGGTTTCGATGCCGCCGCTTCACAGAGCTCGGAATAGGAGTAATCGTGTCCTTTGGTCTTCCAGTCACGCCGGCAGCACTGAAGGAGCCACAAGCCCAGGATGTTCTTGAGGACCCGGTAGGTTCCGCAGACCCCGCCTTCGTTCGTGAAGTTCAGCAGGCGGGCTTGATCCGTAATCACGGGTCGGCGGGTTTCCGTACCCAGCAACGACCACGTACCAGAGCTGATGAAGGCGGACGCTGTCCCGGAGGAGATGGCAGCCACCGCTGAGCCCGTGTCATGACAGGCAGGAGCAATGACGGGACAGGCGGCAATTCCCGATTGACTGGCAATGCCGGGTAGGAGGGATGCAATCTCCGTTCCAGGTTCTATCACAGGGGCCAGCAGGTGGGTTGGAAGCTGCAAGCGCTGAAGGATTTCTGTGGCCCAACACCGGTTTCGGCTGTCGTAAAACTGGGTGCAGCTGGCCGAAGTAAACTCACAGGCGACCCTACCGGTCAGCCAAAAGTTAAAGAGATCTGGAATGGTGACGAGGTGTTTTGCGGCTTCAAGCAGCTTCGGCGTCCGTTGATTTGCAGCATAGAGTTGATAGAGTGCGTTGACCGGCAGAAACTGAATCCCGGATTGAGCATAGATTTGCTCCGGAGGCACCACCTCCAGGACCCGTTCCATCACTCCTTGCGTACGGGCATCTCGATAGTGATATGGATTCTCCAGCAGAGTTCCACCCTCGCCCAGCAACGCATAGTCCAGGCCCCAGGCGTCCACGCCAATTCCAGCCAGCCGCACATCACTCATCCTCCCGGTCTTGGCCATGGCCCGCTGCATTTCCAACCACAGTCGAGGTACGTCCCAATGCAGCTCTGTGTTGTACCCTACCGCTTCGTTTGGAAAGCGGTGCACCTCCTGAATGGACAGGAGACCTCGCTTCAAGCGGCCCAAAAACACGCGCCCGCTTTCGGCTCCCAGATCGAAAGCCAGGTATGTCGAGGCTAAGCTAAAACTCATTGCAGGCGTTTGGTTCCCAGGTGGATCCAACTGGCCGGTTCACCTTGGTCATGGGCAGAAGTCTTTCATGCGAGCCAGCAATTCCCGCCGGTACTTCTCACTACCCAGCGCTTCAAGACGATCGGCCTCCTCTGCGCTCAGGAAGCAGGGCTTGCCGACCAAGGTAGCTAGCAGTTGAATCCGTGCGCCTTCTTCGACGGAGCAACCCCGCCAGTAGGCCTGTTTCAAGTTCTCACCCACCGTAATGGCACCGTGGTTGCGGAGAATAATACAGTTGGAACCGGAAATCTCGGCCTCCACCGCAGCCGCCAGAGCGGGCGTCGTGACCGTGATGTAGTCCAGATGCGGAATACGCTGCCCAAGATAGATTATCAAATCCGCAAACATCGGTTTTAGGGTATGACCGGAGCTCACCAAGGCGATCGTATGCGGGGCGTGCGTGTGAATAACGGCGCGGACGTCGGGTCGGCGCCGATAGCAGGCAAGATGCATCAGGACTTCCGACGAAGGCCGCAGCGAATTCGAAGAGATCGCTCCGGAGGGAATGTCGACCTCCACGAATTGCTCGGGTGCAATCTCCCCCAAAGAAAAGCCCGAGGGTGAAATCAGCATGGAATTCTCCTGCCGAGCACTGATGTTCCCTCCGGCCCCAGTTGCCAGTCTATCCTGGAGGATCCTCTTAGCATAGTAAGACAGTTCTGTTCTGATGGCATGGGTGTTCATCGGCGCCTCGACAGGCTAGCCCCTGTGACGGGTGAGTAGCCCTAAAGATTCAAAGCCCTCAATCTCGCTTTGCGACCTCGCAATTCAAGGATCCCGATTCGGCCGGTTTGAATGTCAATGCGCCTTCGAATTTCCGCGGGGGGAACGCCCACCGTTAGCCCCACAAGCAGGCGCAGATAGGTTCGATGGGACACAAGCAGTATGGTACGGGCGGTTACCGCCTCAATCGATTTGAGTATCCTCTCGACCCGGCTTCGGGCTTGAATGCCGCTCTCGCCAGCTGGAGGCGGATTCGAGTATGCATCCTCATCCCACGCAGCGTAAGCCTCCGGCGTCGAGGCCTGGCATTCTTCCTTGGTCAAGCCCTCCCAATCCCCAAAGGAAAGCTCCCTCAGATCCTCTGAGATTTGCCACGTCGCCGTCGGCAGCAAGTATCGAGCGGTCTCAAGCGCACGACGGCTTGGGCTCGTCATTGCTAAGTCCACCTGCAGGCCCAGTCGCTCCAAGACCTCTGCGGCTCTTTGGGCTTCCTGCTGTCCTTTGTTTGAGAGCGCAGGGTCGAGGCTCCCGCAAAAACGATCCCCGTCTCCGTTAAGTTCAGTTTCCCCGTGGCGAACGAAAATCAGCGTCTTCACGCGACCATCTCCGGCTCACTGCAAAGTAGGCAACTCCGAGTGCTAAATGAATGGGCAGGCCAATCATTTTGAGTCAGGCATACCCACGCTGGGCACAAGCCTGGCGAAATCTCAAATAGAGCTCGTCGTACGAATCGACCTCATCGGGTGCCGGGGCGGCGGTGCTGCACACAACCGTCATGTCTTGAACCGCTGTTTTGACACTGCCCCCAAAGAAACCGCCGCTTGCCGCAAGAATGCAAGCGCCAAAAGCGGCTGCTGGATAGCGAACACGAGTGACGTTCCGCCTCAGCACCGTCGAACGTAGTCGAGAAAGGACGTCGCTTTTGGCCGCACCGCCAGTCGAAAACACTTGGTCTCCGACAAAGATCCCCGCGCCTTCCAGAACTTCATAGCCCCACCGCTCCAGAAATGCCAAGGACTGCAGCTGGGCGGCATGCCATTGAGCGGGTCCCTCAGGATTTCCCTCTACGAACCCTTGAGCTCGCCCGTTCGAAAAAGGGAATCTTTCGCCGACACCAGCCAAGAGGTAGCAGACGACTGAACTCGGAAGAAACCCCGCCGCCTGCCGGTCCACTTCGGCCGGGTCAATGGCCAGACTTGGCCAATGCAAACAGCCCGGCCCGCTGTTGCTGGCCGCGCCTGGCGCCCAAAGGCCCAATGGATGACGGTGGCAATAAACTTGGCGTGTGGCCCTGGGCCGTCGCTCAGTCAGCACCTTCCACACTGTTGTGGTTCCCAGAGTCGTGTTGGCCTCGCCCGGTAAGCTGGCGCCTGAAGCTAGGAGACTGGCAACCCCGTCGGTGGCACCGGCGAAAACGGGAACACCTCGGTTCAAACCTGTCTCAGTCGCGGCGGTAGTGCAAACTAGCCCGGCCGGTTCTCCGGGAGACAGGATGGACGGCATACGATCCATTGGAATGCCAGACGACAGAACAGCAGAATCCCACTGCCTGGCCTCCTGGTCAAAGCCTAGCTTCAGCGCATTGGACGAGTCCGCCAGTCCGAATTCACCCGTCAGCTTGCCCATGATCCAGTCCGCTGGATGTAGCAGGCGCTGGGCCCGCTCCCAGACTTCCGGTTCCTGGTCTCTCACCCACAACGCCTTGGCCAACGAAAAGGAAGCATTCAGCTGGTGCCCCGTGGATCCGAGCCACATACCCGTGCCTTCGCAAATCGGACCAGCCCGATTGTCGTCATACAGGATCGCTGCGCGAACGGGCGCGCCGGCGCGATCCGCCAAGACCAGTGAGCCGGAAGTAGAGGTAACGGTGATCCCTGCGATCTTGCTGATCCCAAACTGGCCGGCTTGTTTCAAGGCGGCAGGGACAGCGTCACAGATCGCAAGCCACCAGTCTCTTGGATCCTGCTCATGGATACCGGCGGCTGCGAGCCGATAGGTAGAGAGAGAACATTCGGTTTGAGCCAACACCTTCCCTGCGGGATCCGCCAAGAGTGTGCGGACTCCGCTCGTGCCGACGTCGATACCAATAACTGCCGTCCGATCAGGGCACATCCGAGTGCTTGCGGTCCTCCTGGAAATCGAAGTCCTGCTCAACGAGCGTTCCATCCTTCCTCATCAGTGGACGAGTTCGAATATTGTCTTGAGATCGAATATTATTCCAATATAAAATTCCAAGCTTACCGATAGGTACACCCTATAGACCTCTATGACCAACCGACAGCTGGAAATGTTCATGGCGATTGTCGAATCGGGAAGCTTTACCAAAGCCAGCGAGAAGCTTCACGTTGCGCAGCCTTCCGTCAGCCTGCAAATCCATCTCTTGGAAGAAGAGCTTGGAGAACTGCTTTTTTTGAGGATGAGGAACCGCACCATCCAGCTGACCGAAGCCGGGAAGATGCTCAAGGAAAGAGCCGATCTGATTCTGCGGCAGTTTCAGATTGCGCGGATGGAGATCTCCGCCATTTCCAGGGAGCCCACCGGGCAGATCCGTATCGGCATAGGAGGGCACCAATTAACCTCGATGTTGCCGCCTGCCCTCCGTGATTTTCGCCTGCGATACCCCAGGATCCACGTGAAGCTCGTGAATGGGACAACACCTCACATCGTGGAACTGCTAAAGACTAACAACCTTGACTTAGGAGTCGTGACTTTTCCTCTGAGCACCGACGAGTTACGTTTGGAATCTCTGTTCTCCGAAGACATGGTCGTCGTTGTTAAGAAACCGCATCCTCTGACGAGAAAACAGACCATTTCTCCGGCTGAACTGGCATCACTGCCCTTGATTCTCTATGATGAGAGCACGCGGACTCGCACCAAGATGGATCAGTTCTTTCGAGACGCCAAGATTGCTCCACAGGCCGTGCTGGAACTCAGCAGCGTGCAAAGTATGCTGATGATGGCCGAAGCCGGACTGGGAGCAACGATCATTCCGGCTTCCGCGATGCTCGGAGCACGCGAAAGAGGCGGCCTTCATACCTTGCGGATTTCCGGCCGGCGCTTGACCCGTGAGGTCGGAATAGCCATGCCCAAAGTGTCCCCGTTACCCCGAGTGGTCGAGGATATGCTGAGAATGGTCAGTCAGCGCTTTCGGGAAATCAGGTCTCAGCTTCTCTAGGGACCGATTCAACCCACCAAGCCGAAGCCGCAAGTGCGTGCCATGGATTCCTTTCGTAGCTGCGACATCCGAGGATGCTTTCCCGACGAGATCGACGACGGCCTCTTTTACCAAGTGGGCCGAAAAATCGCTCGAAAGCTCCTGGATGGCGCGGCTATCTTGGTGGGATGCGACGTGCGTCCCAGCTCACCTGTTCTGACCGAGGCCTTGATTGCCGGACTGGCCGACGAGGGCGCGCGGGTCTTTGACGCGGGCCGAGTGCCAACGCCGGTCATCTATTTCGGACGAAGTCGCCTGCCCGTCGGGGCGGCGGCCATCGTGACCGCTTCCCACAATCCCCCGAGTTACAACGGTCTGAAGCTCTTGCTGGGTCGTTATCCGGCAACGCCAGAGCAGATTCAGGCGCTGAAGCCCAGCTCACCGGTAGCTAACGGCCAAAGCAGACGAGGCACTGTTGAACAGGTCGACCTGTCTTCCGCCTATGTCGATGACATCGTTCTGAGATGGAGAGGACGGCTCCAACAACTACATACCGAACCATCGTTCCGATTGGTAGTGGACCCGGGCAATGGTGCCTGGACGCTTCTGGCCGATCCAATCTTCCGTGAACTCGGGCTCGACGTGACGATCATTCATCCTGAGCCGGACGGGCGCTTCCCTCACCGCTCGCCCGATTGTGCTGCACCAGGAAGCTTGAAAGCTTTGTGTCGGTCGGTTTGTCACTCAGGCGCCGATTTGGGACTGGCCTGGGATGGCGATGGTGACCGTCTCGCAATTTGCGACGAGGCAGGACGAGTGCTTTCCTCGGACCAGGTTGCAATGCTCCTTATTCCAGACATCCTCAAAGAAACAACGGATCAGAAGGTTGTTTACGACGTCAAGATGTCCGAGAAGGTGGAAACTGCGATCAAAACTGCTGGGGGGATTCCTGTCCTGGAACGAAGCGCCCATTGTGCCATCGAGAAGACCATGATTGATCAGGACTGCCTGTTTGGGTGCGAGTACAGTGGGCATTTCTTTTTCAAAGAACTCTCTGGGGCGGACGATGGCATGCATGCGGCCCTGTTGGCCGCTGAGTTCTGCATGAAGACCGGGAAACCCTTGTCAGACCAGCTGGCAAGGCTTCCCCGGCTCTTCATTACACCCGACATTCGCCTTCCGGGAAGTGCTGGTGAGCTGTCCGCCATCGAGTGCAGTATCGCCCAAAAAATGCGGGTGACCAGGATCGACCGGCTCGACGGGGTAAAGATCTACAGTCAGGGTGGCTGGCTGTTAGTCAGACCTTCCGTATCGGAGAACAAGCTTACCTTTCGTTTAGAAGGCAGGACTGCTCAAGAGCTACAAGACATGATCGACATGCTCAAAGGCATGCTGCCTGACCACGACGCGGCCATTACAAACTGCCTCCTGGCAGGATCCCCTCCAGACAGCTGGAAACCAAGCAAGCCCTAGAACCCGACTCCCTTCTGCTCTTGTCAGCGGTTCTCAGCCCCTCTAGCTTACTTTCCTCACTGGCGCCGATCTCAGCGCCGCCTGCAAGGCAACACTCCTGTTCCGGAGATTCTCAGTGTGGGCATTCTCTCGATCCACTCGAAGGCGAAGACGGCGATCAATACCTAATGCGTCGTTGAGAGGACCAACAGATGTGCCGGTCAGGACAAACCCACAACTTGAGTGGGTCATGAGATCGGGCGCAGTGCCTTTCTTTCTGCGGGAATCTCCCCGGTACGGCCGGTTTTCTTTGAAACCAGTTGAATGGAGGGCGCCTGCAAACTAGGATACCAACATACCGCATCGTTTTCGTTACGGATTGGACTGAGGGACTTCAATGAGCCTCAGTGCTAGGCCGCTCACTGTCGATCGCAGCTGCTCGACTGCCGCTGTCCTTGCACATACCTGAGGACACTATCGTCTGTAGCCAATGAACGAACCGCGACAGTGGCGCGACCCACGGCCTCCTTGTGCCCAGACGTCACAATGATCGGAGTACACAGGAAGAGCTCCACAGCGATTCCGATCAAATCACAACTCATCCTCATCCTCCCAACCAGAGTCCACCCTGGCCGCGCTCTGAACGCATTCAGCTATCTCAATCCATTATTCCTTTTCCTTCTACCACCGTCACATAGCGGTTCAGAGGTAAGGAAGTGAACCTTTCAATTTTCCCCGATGGCCGAGGCCATTTCACCTCCAGCCAGTCCACCTTCTTGGATTCGCCAATCCCACAGACTACCCTCGGGTCGTGAGAAGAGAGATAGCTGCCGCCCGAGGTTTTCAGTCGTGACTTGGTCCTGCCATCGAACGACCACGTAACAATCGCGCCCACTGCATCAACGTTGCAGTCTCGGCCCACGAGCTTCAATCCAACCCAGTTGTTTTGTTTTCCATGCCGGTTGTGCAGCAGGAGCGGTGCGTCACCATTGTTGTTAATGAGCACGTCGAGACCACCGTCGTTATCGTAGTCTCCGACAGCGAGTCCTCGGGCCCCCCAGTGCATTTGAAACTCCCGGCCAGCCGAACGGCTAACATCAGTCAGCGTTTTGCCATCGCCATGAAACAAGAGGAGCGGCTCCTTCCAAGTGACGTTGACGGTGTATGTCTCGACCATGTCGTCCGGGTGACCATTCGAGAGTATCAGGTCAAGATTGCCATCGTTGTCGTAATCGAAGAACTTCAACCCCCAGCCACTGAGAAAATACGTAGCGCGGCCAATGCCGGTCTGAGCAGCCATGTCAGAGAACATTTCACGGCCGGCGTTGCGGTAGATCGAAAAGCGCTCACGATCGATGTTTGCCACGAAAAGGTCCATCAGCCCGTCGTTGTCGTAGTCACCGGAATCCACGCCCATACCCGAGCGTGGCTGGCCATGATCACTGTAAGCCACTCCTGCCGTAAAGCCGATCTCCTCGAATTCTCCATTGCCACGATTTACAAACAGATAGTTGGCTACCGTATCATTGGCAACGAAAAGGTCCATGAGACCATCATTGTTGATGTCGGTGGCCACGGCTCCATGTGCCTTGCACGGACTTTTGCCGATGGCTGTGCGGTGACCGACCTCTTTGAAGGTACCATCTCCGTTGTTGTGAAACAGGTGACTGAAGCGGCTCTCGAACAGCCGTGGAAGGCAGTAGTAGCGTACTCCGATCTCGTTATTGCCGCAAAAGACCTTGTTGTTGCCACTGTAATCAACAAAACTGCAAACGAAAAGATCAAGACGGCCATCATTGTCATAATCGAACCAGACAGCCGAAGTCGACCAGCCTTTGGCCGTCAGGCCGGCTTCTTCCGTCAAATCCGTGAACGTTCCATCTCGGTTGTTGTGGTAGAGGATGTTACGGCCGTAACCAGTGAGATAAATGTCGGGCCAACCATCGCCGTCATAATCCCCGACAGCGACACCTTCTCCAAACAACCGACCGTGCAAGCCGGCCTTTTCGGTGGTGTCCGTGAAAGTACCATCCCGATTGTTTCTGTAGAGGGCTGAGTGCACATCCTTCTTGGGCTGATAGAAATCACATGGGCCAGTATTGACCAGAAAAATGTCCATCCAGCCGTCATTGTCAAAATCGAAGAACGCGCAGCCGGAACACATGCTTTCCGGCAACCAGCGCTCTGGGGACATGCCATTGTCGTGCACCCATCTAATACCACTTCGGGAGGCAATGACGGCCTCGAAAATAGGGTCTGAAGGGCCATCCGACTGCGAGCCACGTTGGACTGGGTGGAAAATCAACATGCCAGCCAAGCCGGCATTCCACAATAAGCTGCGTCGAGACCTCATGCTAGATCGTTTGGGCATCGCATCATCTTGTGGTTAGCAGCTCAGGGCCACGCGAACAACCACTCCGGTTCGTCGGACAACCTCAGTTTCCAGAGTCCCTTCAACGTCGCCTCTTCTCGCCCCAAATACGCCCGGGTGGAAGTCTTAATCGAGACCACCCACTGACCTTGAAGACAGCAAGCAGTCGTTCGTATTCTCCTTCAACGCAGTCCCTTCGGTTGCGAACGGAGTGACGTTTCCGCCAGTGAGTCTCGCCCAGGTCATTCTTTCAAGAGGCAGGACTCAAGTGCGTTCGATGCAAACTATTCTCGAAACACATACAATACCCAGTCTTCCCTCACATGGGAAGGCCTCTGAAAAGTCCTCTTTCCTCCAGTCCAGTTTTTGACCTGAGTTGTTTTGGTTGAACTGTCGGTGGTATCAAATGTTTCGACTTTGTACGAACCCGGAGCCAGATCTAGGGTGATACTGCCGGACACGAGGGGCTGATAGGCCAAGTACTCTTTCCCGACAGAATAGAGACAGTATCCGGTCGAACATATGTTTGTGTCGGTTGTCGGCGTCGTCTCCACAAGGTATCTCATCTTGTCAGCAAATCGCAAAGTGTCCCCGAGACTCTTCCGCTGTGGGTCCCACAATGGGCTGGTCGAAACGCCCTTCATCGGGTGATTGGGGGAAGGCTTTACTTTGTAAAACACGGGGGTGTCATAGGAGTCCATGTGGAGAGGATGGTAACCGCGAAGGAAAGCCTTCCATGTCCAGTTTCGCTGGTCTAGAGGAGAAAAGGTTATAGGGGTCGTGTGGTTTCCCACATGGTCGTTGTCTAGGATTTCGGGCTTGTCATGCGACACGGGTGGCGGATCTCTGAAGAACAAGGCCGTCCTCTCGCCCCAGTTTTCATCCTCGGGACTAAACACATCAGCGTTGCTGGAGTAAACATTGGCGTTGCCTGTTCCACCTCCGGATGAATACCAAACCAGGTGCTGTTTGAGCTTTCCTTTTTCATAGTCATGGATGAAATCGATGAAGTACCTGGCAAAGGGGGGGTACGGATCTTCATTCCCAATTTCCCAAAAGATGTTGTCGAACCCGTTAAGTGTATCGACCATCTTTCTAACGTAGGCTTCCCAGTAGGGCAGGATAATCTTGTTGCTCCGATTATGTATTTCACTTCCGTATCCCCTGTGACCGGGATCTCCATCGATCCCGTTGATGTTGTTGTTGGCGTTCATGGGATGTAATGTCCAGTTTTTGAAGTTAGCTTTTTGGAACGAGAGGGCTCCGCTCCAACCCTGGAAAAGCATCACTCCAACATAGACGTGTCTCTCCTCCGCTGCCTTTACGAATGAATAGACCTTGTCAAAATAGGCCTGGTTGAATCGAGTCAGATCAAACTTTCCCGAACTAGTCTTCACCCAAAAGGATTCCCCATGGGTGTCATGTTCCCACGCCCACATTCGGATGAAGTTCAGGTTCCAGTACTTAAGAAAGTCGAGGTACTTTTTCCACTTGTTTAGATCCCATCCGTATGCGGAAAATCCCGATGAATCTACGGTCACCATCCAGGTATGCGAAGAGACAAGGTACACCGCTTTTCCTGTTTCATTGTCGAAGTATCGCCAGTTTTTAGCATTCACCTTGAGTGTGCCAGCGTTTAGATGACCAACAGCGAGCAACAAGAACGCCAGTACTAATAGACAATCGAACGATAGCTTTTTCTTCATTTTCTTGAGACTCCTCCGTCGCATAGGTTAATAAGGCGTCAACATTGGTCTAGTCGCTGATCCAGTCCAGCCCTGCAGGTTCTACGGTGGCGCGGCAGTCAGTCGAAATATCTGACTGAACCGTCGGAATCTGGGAGTTGCGTAAGTCAAGTTCTGCAAACTGATAATGGGCCAATGCTGCCTTTCCCGGTGAGGGGTGGCGGAATTCAGGATTCCTGTTAGTCCACGCAAAAGAAGTGCCGCCTCCGGGTGCGATCCAATCCACCTCCCTACCAGATGGCTCTTCCCGTCCGGTGACTCTCTCGTAGGCCGGCACATCCTTCACCCGACCGAAACCGGCAATGTTGAGGCCGGCTTCCTTCATCCACTGCAACTGTTGAGCATCGGGTGAGGCAGACCCCCACGCCATCACCGCAAACTCTGT
>JBFMEW010000041.1:0-56159 GCA_040753175.1 Acidobacteriota bacterium
GGAATGGCTCGGGCTACCCGACAGGCCTGCAGGGAACACAGATCCCGCTGGAAGCCCGCTTGATTGCGGTCATCGATTCCTTCCACGCCATTGTCAGCGAGCGGCCCTACAAGAAAGCCATGCCGGTTAGCTATGCGCTGGATCAATTGCGCCTGCAGGCGGGAACCAATTTCGACCCAGACCTGATTGAGATCTTCTGCTCCATCATCGACGGCGACGGGAACATCCTCCCCTCGGCCGGCGAATCAGAGGAACGCAGCGCAATCAACCGTGACAGAAACTCGAAAGCATTTTCCCATTTGCAAGAGGCTTGCGTGGAATAGAAATCCGTCCTATCGGGATGACCGACAGGACTTTAGGGTGAAGGTTGCCTGTTCTTGACCGATATGAGTGAGTATGTTGGGGAAAACGACGTTCAGTGATCAAGTTCCATTGTGATTCGTGAAGTCGGACGGCAATTGTCCGCTCACAAGCCTCTCGCCTCAAGCCAATAGCCAGCCCTGTACTCTCTTGCATCCCCACCAGGAGGGCTCGTGCCATGACAGTTAGCCCGGCTAAACGTGTTCCTGGATATCTCTTGTGGACCTTCGCTGGACTGTCTGCTCTGTTGATTGTGGGGGGCCTCGTCTATATCGATCAGCAACGAAAGGCCTTCAGGTGGCAGAAGCAACAAGAGTTGGCAGCTGTTGCCGATCTCAAGGTGCTGCAGATTGGCAAGTGGCGAAAGGAGCGGTTGGGTGATGCCCACTACATCCTGCGCAGCGCTCCTGTTTCCCGTCATATCTGTTCGTTGATTGAAGGTCGGAGCCCGGCCGCAGCTCGGTCAGAGACGCTGGCCTGGATGAAGGCCATGTTTGACAACGGGAACTACCGGCGGATGCTGCTGGTGGACAACTTGGGCCGATCGGTGCTGACTGTCCCGGACTCCGAGGAATCGCCATCCCTTCCGCCGGCAGATGCCTTGGCCATGGCCCTAGACTCCAAGCAGGTGGTCTTTTCCGATCTGTACAAGTCTGGTAGCCAAAGCGTTTCTCTCAACCTCGTCATCCCGATCGTTTCGCAATCCTCGGGCAAAGCCTGTGCGGCAATGTTATTGGAAATCGATCCGGAAGAGTTTCTGTATCCCTTTCTCCGCTCCTGGTACGGCTTCAGCACCAGCGGAGAAACGCTGCTGGTACGGCGACAAGGAGACCAAGTCGTCTTCCTCCACGACCTGCGATTTCGCCGCGATCCCTCACTTTCGCTCCGACTGTCGGCCCTCGACCCCAAGCTGCCTGCGGCCATGGCGGCCCGTGGGCAAGAGGGTTGGATCGAAGGCATTGACTACCGCGGTACCCCGGTGCTGGCTCTTGTCCGGTCGGTGCCAAATTCCACCTGGTCTCTGGTGGCCAAAGTCGACCTTGATGAAATCTATGCCCCGCTGCGACACCAAGCCTGGATGGTTGTCATCCTGATTCTGATGGCGATGGCTGCGGGAGGGTTCGTATTGGCTGTGTGGTGGCGGCGCGAGCAGGCCGCGCACTTTAGCAGGCTCTATGAGTCTGAAGTCCAACGCCGGGCCCTGTCTGAGCACTTTGCGACCTTCTTCCGACACGCGGGCGACATCATCCTCTTACTCGATCGCGATTTGCGCCTGGTGGATGTGAACGACCAGGCAATCGCTGTTTACGGTTACCTCCGAGAAGAGTTGCTGACGATGCGGCTGGCCGAGCTGCGAGACCCGGAGACCCTCGCTGCTATGGAGACGCAGCTTGCTGACGTTCAGCTCACGGGATATGGCCTCTACGAAACGATTCATCGAACCAGGAGCGGTCGATGCTTCCCCGTGGAGGTCAGTGCCCGGCGCATTGAGATCGACCACGACATCTATTATCAAAACATCATCCGCGACATCAGTGACCGCAAATTGGCTCAGCAACGGATTGAACAACTGAACCGGGTCTATGCAGTTCTGAGCAATACAAACCAAGCTATCATCCGCCTTCACGATCAGCAGCAACTCCTGGAGCAGGCCTGTCTCATCGCTGCCAAGGAGGGTGGTTTCCGCCTGGCCTGGATCGGGTTTGTCGACCTTACGCAGGAGTCGATTCAGGTGGTTGCCTCGGCAGGGCCGGCATCAGGTTTTCTGGAGTCGCTGGACCTCAAGCTGAATGGCTCGCCGGTGGAACGGGGCCCAGCCGAACGAGCGCTGCGCGAGGGGACCTACATTATTTGCAATACTGTGGCTGCAGCCCGCGGATCGCAACCCTGGCAGCAGGAAGCGTTACGGCGAGGGTTACGGGCTTGTGCCGCGTTTCCGCTACGCGTGGCCGGCCGGGCCTGTGGCGTGTTTACACTCTATCACGCCCGAGAAAATGCTTTCGACCCGGATGAGGTCAGGCTTCTGAACGAGCTGGCGGATGATCTTTCCCATGCCCTGACCACCTTTGATCTGGAGATCCAACGGAAGCGAGCCCAGGCACTCTTCGAGACAGCGTTTGCCTCAAGTCCTATTCCCATCGTGATCAGTACCGTGCCAGAAGGACGGTACTTGAACGCGAACAACGCCTTCTTGGAGACGGTGGGCTACAGCCGCGACCAGGTGATCGGCAGGACGGCTCTGGATCTGGGGCTTTGGGCCGACCCATCCGACCGGCGCCCCTTGATCATGCAGGCAGTCTCGAGTAGGCGGTTTGCCAACCTGGAAGTCAACCTCCGGACCGCCTCGGGCGAGATTCGGACGTTTCTGGTATCGGGAGAGCGAATCGAAGTGGGCACCCAGGAAGCGGTCCTGGCGGTTCTCAACGACATTACGGAGCGCAAGGAATGGGAGAGTACGCTGGTCCAAAGCGAGGCCCGCTTGCAGAGGTCTCAGCAGGTGGCTCGAATCGTGGAATGGACTTGGCACGTGTTTGAGAACCGGCTGAGCTTGAATGGAGAGGTTTTGCATGTTCTGGGAATGAAGCCCGAAGACCTGTCGGGAGACTTGGCGGAAGTCGTCAGAAAGGTGGTTCACCCACAGGACCAGGATGGAGTTCTGCAAGCGGCGCGGTCCGTCTTGGAAACCAAGAAAGCCGTGTCCTTGGAGTGCCGAATCATCCGACCGGACGGTCATCTCCTCTGGATTTGGCTTCAGGCGGACGACCCGGAGTTGGATGGTGCTGGGGAGGCTGTGAGGTTGTCGGGAGTGTGCCAGGACATCACCGACCGGGTGGAACGGGAAAGAGCTTTGGAGACGGCAATTCGTCAGGAAGAGCAAACCCTCTCGTTGATGGACGCCCTGCTGGCTTCCGCACCCATCGGCTTTGCCTTCGTCAACCGTACCTTGCAGTGCGTTCGGGTCAACGAAACCCTGGCAGCCATGAATGACTTGCCCGCAGCTGACCCCATCGGATGCCGGCTTGGGGAGGTCATGCCCCGACTATGGCCGACGTTGGAGCCGCTCTGCAAGGACGTCTTGGAAAAGGGGCAGCGGGTCATCAACGTCGAGATGGCCGTTCAGAGCGAGTCCACCGCTGGGAAGGTAGGCTGTTGGCTGGTCAGTTGCTTCCCGGTCCATTCTCGCGGTGAGCTGTTGGGCATGGGAATCGTAGTTTCTGACGTGACGGAACAGAAGCGGCTCGAAGAACAGTTCCGCCAAGCCCAGAAGATGGAAGCCATCGGTAGGCTAGCAGGGGGAGTCGCTCACGATTTCAACAACTTGCTGACCGCCATTCTCGGTTACTCCGAATTGCTGCAGGCCAGGTTCACTCCAGACGATCCGGTCGGATTAGACCTGGCTGAGATCAGCAAAGCCGGGCAGCGGGCGACAGCCTTGACTCGCCAGCTCCTGGCCTTCAGCCGTCAACAAGTGCTTCAACCCGTGACTCTGAGCCTCAACGACACGGTTTCGGGTATCGAGAGAATGCTGTGTCGACTGATCGGTGAGGACATCGAGCTGGTAACTGCCTTGGATCCTGCAGTCGGCGTCATCTTGGCCGATCCCGGACAAATCGAACAGGTCATCCTGAATTTGGTGGTGAATGCCCGGGATGCCATGCCGAAGGGTGGCCGGTTGTTGTTGGAAGTAACCAACGCTGACCTGGATCAAGACTATGCGTTGGGGCACCGCCCACTTAAGGCCGGATCGTACGTCATGCTGGCTATCTCCGACAATGGTGTTGGCATGGATCGCGAAATCCAGGCGCGCATTTTTGAGCCGTTCTTCACCACCAAGGGACAAGGGAAAGGGACAGGTCTGGGGTTATCCACTGTCTATGGAATCGTCAAGCAAAGTGACGGCTACATTTGGGTCTACAGTGAACCTGGTCGTGGCACGACTTTCAAGATCTACTTCCCGCGGATCCCTTCCGAGCCTTCGCCTGCCACTCACAGGGTTCCTGAAGGACTCAAGCAGGAAAGTGCTCCGGGAACTGAAACCATCCTGGTGGTGGAGGATGATGAGTCGGTCAGAAAGCTGATCACCGATTCCCTCAGGAAATATGGATACCAGTTGCTGGTGGCCGACAACGGCGCCACTGCCTTAATGGTGTGCGAGCACCACAAGGGTGCGATTGATTTGATGATCACGGATATGGTGATGCCTCAGATGACGGGTCGGGAGCTGGCTGACCGGTTGGGACCGTTCCGCCCGACGATGAAACTGCTCTTCATGTCGGGTTACACGGACAACCTCACGCTCCGTCACGAAGTCCTGGAAGCTGGCAGGCCTTTTCTGCAAAAGCCGTTTACTCCTGCCCAACTGGGTCGAAAGGTCAGAAAGGTACTGGACGATGAGGTCCCAAACCTTCCAGCGTATCCTTCTGCATGACAGGAGGAGCGGAAGAGCTTGACTAATGATTGCATTGCCCTCCGGAAGAGGGCGTCCGTGTTCGGGGTTACTGGGTGGCCCGCCGCGTTGATTCCCACCGCGAAGTCCAGACTAGCGCGAAAGAAATACTCGACGCTCTCGCCCGGGCATGACCGCTCTCCGTAAGGAACCCGCCCAGGCAGCAAGACTTGGTGGTGAAGTTGACCTTTTTGCTCGAATTCACAATGATCGAGCCACAGAGAACAAAAAGAGCACCGGAGGACTGATGTCCTCCAAGAACCCTTCGGCCCCACAGACTGGTAGACTAAAGCATCAATTGATTAATGCCCCGCCCCAAGATTCATGCCGACTCTCTCTGCCGGTTCTGTAGTTGCTCTGGTCATCGTGGCACTCTTAGTTAGCGGTTCAATCCCAAGCCGGTTTGTTACCACTCCTCGGATAACGAACATGGGGACGTAGGAGTCCTTAGGCTGAACCCTTGGACGGGCCAATTGAGAAGAACCGGATGTGCTGGATGTGCTGCAGCGGCTTGTCTAACCCAGGCCGGTTGTGCTACTTTCAACAGGGCAGACCGAGCCCCTCTGACAGAAGCGATCACGCAGTCGGCACCCCCGGGTCGGGCCTCCACTCCTTGTGAACGTCCCCTTGAGGCCCGCCAGCCGCAGCCTTGGGCACGTGCCAAGCTCGAATCGCTCTCAGAGAGCGCACTTCGGTCCCATTCACTACTCCCCGGGGAGGGGATTTAGGAAGACCCTCACTGAGGATGACTCGCTATGGGCGGCACCGGTAGCACACGATGGTAACAGCATGACCGCAAGCTCACCGTGGAAGAGTGTCCCTCTCTGTCGATTCGGGACCTGAAGCAGGCTGGATTCTTTGACGATGAGAGGGTCAGCGGCACCGTGCGGTGGGCAGACGGCCTGACGATGCGCTTCGTCGCTTCGGTACCCGTATAGCTCAGTTGCACCGGCATTCCAACTCGGGATGTGCCCATCTGCGTCGAGTAAGAACATCGCGTAGTCCCGAATGCTCTCAACAAGTCGACGAAATTGGCTGTCTCTCGCCAGTTTTGTTGCTCTGGCCATTGGTCGCCGTGTGACGCCGTTTCAGTTCGGAGAAGGTCTTGGGTCCCTGACTCAAGACTCTTCTTCGGCATTCTGAGGAAAACCTGAAACCTGTCTTCCCTCGCCGTCAGATGGAGCCTGTTTTGGGCCTGCCTCGGGGTCTGTCGCGGCTATCGGCAGACACCATCTTCTTCCCTGTAGGTCAGTGAAGAGAGTAGCACAATGCTCCTGCCGCGGGAGCGAAAAGGTTTGATGAGCATAACCTCAGATCAGGGTCGTCTTCCGGAACTGCACGCCGACCACTGTTCCACGATCGGAAGGAGAGACATGGCGAACTTCACTCTCGATCTGGAACGTGCTTCCGTCACGGGGAATCGAAATCACCAGCGGGGTGAAGGGATGCAACTCCCGGTTCAGCAACACAGCCAGCCCCTCAGCGCTGCCGTTGACGACTTCGGCCCGAAGACTGAAATAGTGGCCAGTTGAATCGATTCCGCTGACTGTGACTGAGGTATGGATCGAAATCCGAGGCTGGCCCCGGCCCCGCGGAATTCGTTGTCGGGCTTCTTTGGCGTGCATCATTGAAACCTCCTGCACACGCTTGACTCTGTCTTGGGAAGGTCTATCGGTCTTTTTCGGCACGGCTATCAAAATGAATTAGCGCAGATTGTGGACCAGTTCTGGAGTAAGCAAAGCTCAAACCGCGCCACTGATTGTGTGTGATTCTGGTCTCGATCGCAGAGCTGATCCAGGGCTAACACAGCAAAGCAGAGCAGCAGCCGGCCTAGGCTGATCCCCGAAAGGAGAGTTCCCTCCTGAACTTTCCTGGCCGGTCCTTCAGTTCAGGAGCCGAGGAGGCGGCATGGAAACATCAAAAGCTCGTGCCCTCAGGCGGCCAACCATCTCCAACATCGAAAAAACTAGTGATGCTTTTTTCAGATACCTTGCCGAGGAGGTGCTGGGTCTCATGTGGACGTACCGCACGACGAGCGCTTTGCAGAACGGCCCGGTATGCTGAGGGAACTCAATATCAGCCGTGGACCAGGAAAACGTTGTTCTTTACGTCCTACGCCGGGATACGCCCGACCTTGAGCTGAAAGACGGCAAAGCGAAGGAGCGGGGAAAATATTTAGTCGCCCCCGGGAGTCCGCAGCAGTTATACTTTGTGGCCGGGCCTACCAAGGCGATGCTCGGCAATGTTGAGACCCCGATTGTTGTCTCGATTAGAATGATTGCCACAGCACGTGTGGTCTTCACTTGTCCGTGTGGCGGCGACCGCCTTTGATGGGGCGGTTTGGTTCTTTTCGCTGGTCTTCCAGATAGCCTTCCTCGATGAGGATCCTGACGACTTCCGATCGTTCCATTTTGTAGTGCCGGGCGATGATCTCAACAGAAGATTTGATGTTAGCGAACATGTTGCAGACCCCGGCTCTTCGTTTGGCTCGGGCGTTCAGCTCGGAGAAGTTCAAAGCCATGGCGTATCGCTTGCCAGTTGGTTTCAGTTTGGATTGGCTATTGAGGGCGATTCGCAGGCGAACCAGCGCCCTTTCGAGAAGCAACATGAGTGAGTTTGCTGGGACGGGATTGGACGAACCGCGAGGTTGGATCATAGCTCTACCAGGTGGGCCGGCACAACCCGCCGCTATCCTGATTCCCTCGGGCAATTAGGACAAGGGAGCTGGCTCCCACTGATCGTCGAGAGCCAGGTACTCAAGACTTGAGACCTTCTCGTTGAACTGATGCAGCCTCAGGCAAAATGGGCAGTACACAAGGCAGGAAGCGGCGAGGTCTTGTTCAGCTGAGAGATAGTGGACACGAAGAGTGGTTCCGCATTCACATTCACGAGTCTCGGTCCTGGATGACTCCATGGCGCTTCCCTTGTGCCTCTGTGATCCTTTTCGGCCTATGTTGAGCGTTTCGTTAGTGGCGCAACAATCAAGAGGCCGGTGCGTTTAGCCGGTCACTGCACGGTCAGGTTCGGACGCGCCTCCAGAAAATCGGAAATGCGCCTGTGTCACACAGGCTGCTGCTCGAAACTACCGAACCGCTGCAGGCAATCCGCGCAGGTGCCCTTGTCAGGCAATCATGCGTCTCTTCGAATGAATCCGTCTAGACCGGGGCGGGTGGATTGGACCGAAAAACTCTGCTGGTCCTGCGATGCTGGTCCGAATGGGTTTGTCGGAACCAATAAAGAGCATCACTTCTCCAGACTCTGTTATCTGAACTGGAACGGCAGATTCATGTTTGCCAGGTGAGCAGCACCAGTAGTAGCCATCTTGGGTCGGATTTTCTGTTGTCCAGCGCATTGCGTCCACTTTCAGCTTGACATTCGGTGGCAAGAGAAGAAATGGTACAAGCAGCGGGACCGCCGAGAGCGGTGAACTCTCAGCAGCCCCTAACCATCAACCAACCAAGGCTTGGCGATGGCTGACCGGATTCTACAAATCCCCCTCAACAAATCAATCTCGAATTCTCGCTTACGCGGCAATCCGTCCAAGCCTCCAGAACGGAGGCAACATGCATATCTGGTGCGATCATCCACAAAACAAAAGAATCGTGGAGTATGTGTGCCCGTCAGGATCAGTAACCCTTGGTCCCCATCGTCACGTCAGGGTCGTTTCGTCGGGTGAAATCCAGAGTCTGGCAGGGACGGAAGCTAAAGGTCCGATTGTGCTCCAACTCGCTCCCGAAGAGGTCTCAAAAATCGCGGCCATCCAGCGCCACCGATTGAGAGATGAAGTGAAGCGCCTGGCCAAGGCCATCAACACCGAAGACTCACCGCAGCTCGTGGCTCAGAGAGTGGAGCGCATCGTGAGACAGTACTATCTGACTGGGCCGGAACTTGGCAGAATGCTCGTCAACGTCGAGACCCCGTTGGACCTCATGAAGAAACTGGTAGCCAGGATGCCGGCCCGAGAGTTGACCGACGACGAAGCCGAGCTGACGAAGCAAGGCCAGTGGCCGGACTTCAATGACGTGATCCCAGCCCCGGCACTCCCACCACCACGCCGACAACTGAAAGCGGCTCCGGCTCCGATCGAGAATGAGCGGCCGGCCATCAAGGTCTTTGAGAACCTCGATCACGCCCACCGGGAAAAGCTGAAGACTCGCGTCGAGTGGCGCGAGGAAGGGTGGGGACTCAAGACGCGGGCTCTGGCCGCTGAGCTCTGGCGCAGCATGCGGGGCGACACGCCGCTATACCCGTTCGATCAAACCACGGCGTTGAAGAAACGAAAGAAGAGACCAAAGATCGTGGAACGGAATCTAGTTTCTGGTGCGGGCGACCCGCAGAGCGCCTGATGCCGGAAACCGGGAGCTGGCCGGCATTCTCCTCTCAGCCGGTCGGCCTCCGGGAGAAAATCAAAGGCTTATGCTGTCAGTCAGATTAGAGGTATACTGGGCGGCGGCCCAAAATCTCTTGACGAATCAATTGTGCTATCCTACTAAGTGTCTTTGCCGATGAGTGAGGGTCAGAGGGTGATATCTTTGCCGACAGAACTCTTAGTACCGGTTCTAGAAGAGACAATTAGTCCAAAAGACTACTTGAGGCTTTCGGTTGAGGACCGCGCGAATCTGGAATCTGTGTCAATCGAACCTGCCCGACTAGGCACAAAGAACTTCGGACGCTTGAAACTCATCTACAAACTGCCGGTCTTTAAGCGCGATGTCAAAAGATCAAGAACAAGAAGAAGACGGTAGTCTTACAGCGAGAAAATTACCTTCCTAGGAGTTGTTTCGCCGGTTTCTGGAGCAGCAGAGTCAAGAACTCCAGATCAGGTCGCGAGAACTTGATCTAAAGTCTCAGGCCGAGTCGAACAGTTACGAATTCGCCGTAAAATCGCTTACAGCGCAAAGCCAAGATCGAATTAACGAGCGAGCCCACCACCGGACGACACGGGTGCATAGATATGTGTTCTCTGGCTTTGTGCTGTTGGCTCTCATGGGTTTCTTGATCTTCTGTCTGTACAGGAACAAAGACCAGGTTGCCTTAGAAATTATCAAGAACCTCGCTATCTTTGCCACAGGCGGCGCGGGTGGATACGCCTACGGCAGGTATTCGGCCTCAACAGCCAAAAGGGATCAAGACTCAGAAGAATGATCCCTCCCGCAGTTTCTGCTTACTATCCGGCGTACTACTTCTCAAAGCACAGGCTCTACCGAAAAGCTGTGAGGGCCTGACAGAACTCCGAAAGTGTCAGGCCCTAACAGGCGCCAGAGGGGGCAAGAACCCCTGGCCAATCGCGAGGCGAGTGTGTGAGCGACGCCCGTCCCGCGAAGACCCAAAAAAGATTCTGGGCTGAGGTGCGAAGAATAGCACAGAGGACTTCCTGATTGTTTGAAAAATCTTACAGGACGGCACCAATTCGGATACTCTAACGTCAACTTTGTTTCGAAGGGTTCAAAGGAATGGACGCGGTTGC
This sequence comes from Acidobacteriota bacterium, assembly GCA_040753175.1. Taxonomy (GTDB): domain Bacteria; phylum Acidobacteriota; class Terriglobia; order Versatilivoradales; family Versatilivoraceae; genus JBFMEW01. The sequence continues at coordinate 10,275 of JBFMEW010000041.1, forward strand.
TCTCTTCCGGCAGGCGGGCCGGTTTCGAGATACCTGGCAAGTCGAATCGCTTCGGCTCCTGGCCCCGTGCTCTGGTGGCTCAAGCCTTGGAAGACCTGAGGGACAGGAACCTTCAGGTCCGAAACGAAGCCCTGTTCTGGATCATGTCAGGGACGCCTGATTTCGCCATTTGGTGTGGCGTGGCGGAACTGGATGCTGAGGCCGTTAGAGAAGAAGCCCGACGTCGCATAGAAGCAGCCGATTTGAAGCAGCATGGCCGCGTGCGGCGATTCGGCACCTTCGGGAAGCTGAGACGCGTCGGCCGAAGGTGGGAAACGAACACGCAGAGGTCGTTCTATCTCAGAGACTAGGACCGTATTAGACGCCCTCAACATTCAACCCCGCGTGAAGGGTGAAACAAGAATGGGTTTGAAGTCTGAAGACCTTTCGGGAAACCTGTCAGAAGTCGTCAGAAAGGTGGTTCACCCACAGGACCAGGACAGAGTTCTGCAAGCGGCGTGGTCCGTCTTGGAAACCAAGAAAGCCGTGTCCTTGGAGTGCCGAATCTTCCGACCGGACGATCATCTCCTCTGGATTTGGCTTCAGGCGGATGATCCGGAGTTGGATGCTGCTGGGGAAGCTGTGCGGCTGTCGGGAGTGTGCCAGGACATCACCGACCGACATGACCGCCCTCCCTAAGGAACCACGCCCAGGCAGCAAGATTTGGTGGTGAAGTTGACCTTTTGCTCAGATTCACAGTGATCGAGCCACAGAGTACAAAAAGAGCGCCGGCAGACTGATGCCCTCCAAGTACCCTTCGGCCCCACAGACTGGTAGACTAAAGCATCAATTGATTAATGCCCCGCCCCAAGATTCATGCCGACTCTCTCTGCCGGTTCTGTGGTTGCCCTGGTCATCGTGGCGCTCTTAGTTAGCGGTTCCATCCCAAACCGGTTTCTTACCACTCCTCGGTAACGAACATGGGGGACGTAGGAGTCCTGACAGACGATCTGCAGGCCAGCTGTGAGGAGATCTAAGTCGTTCTCGATCTACTGCCGAACTTCTGGTCGAAGGACGTTTCTCGATTTGATGAAACAAAGAGGATCCGGAAGACAGATGGGGTTTCGGAAGGGTGTCCAGGAATGCGTGAAGTGAAGGCTCATAAACCCTGGGTGATTCCTTTGAATAAGGCAGCACCCTCTTCTCAACCGAAGCAACGTTACTGAACCAATCCCCTCGACGTTGGCACGAAACTAGCTCGATCTCTCCACGGGAGCAGCTTCATGACCGTTCTCCGAGCAAAGCGCCGCTTTCGCCATAGCCATAATTGAGCAACTGCCTAAATGATTTCCGGGGCCGCGAAATTCTTGGCGAGGACCAGGGCGATCCCGCCCATTAACTGAGGGCTGACGTGGAGAGTCGAGGGCAGTATCTCGGTTGGACCCAGGAAGGGCTGGGACACCCGTGTAGCACAGGCATCAATGATTTCTTTCTCGACCAAAGACCAATCTTCAACTACTTTGCCGGCAATCACAATGGCATCGGGATTGAAACCGTAGATAATGGGGGCGAGCCCCCATCCAATGTAGCGCGCCGTTTCCTGGATGGCCTCGAGAGCCGCTGGATGACCTTCGCGCGCTAATCTTACAATCATGGTCACATCAATTCTCGCATCCTCCGAGAAGTGAGAGTCCCCTTGGGCACCAATCTTTTCCAGGTACCTCCGCACTGTTGCCGGATCCGACGCAAAAACCTCTAGGCAGCCATGACTTCCACAAGAGCAACGGGGTCCGGCCGGATCGATGCAAACATGACCGAATTCTCCCGCCCCGTTTCGAGATCCTCGATAAAGCTGGCCATTCACGATGATCCCCGTCCCCACGCCTTCGTCAACGGTAACGAAGACCACATCCGAATGCTCGGCTAGATGACGAGCACCAAACCAAAACTCCCCCAGCGCTGAAAGCCGTGCAGCATTCTCGAAGTACAGTGGAAGACTTGGCCCGACCTCACCCGTGAGAATCCTTCCAACCTCGACGTTATCTCCCCAACTCAAATTCTCTCCTTCCAGAATGACGCCGTTTTCTGTATCGACCAGACCCACCAAACCAACGCCCACACCACTCAGTTCGCTTTGTCGATTGGTCAATGAAATCAATGATCGAATTTCGTCAGCTACCTCCGGTAAGAATTTGGTTGGACTGCTTCCGGTAGGTACCCTTTGCAGGTGCAACAAGCGGCCATTGAAGTCACTCAGGGCAACCTGCGTCTCACTCGGGCCTATGTTCACGGCCCCAGCGTAGCTCTTGGTGGGATTGATGTGCAGGAAGACCGGCCGGCGCCCGCCGGAACTAGTGGAAGTTCCTGTTCCCGACTCGTAGACGAAGCCCGTCTCAAGAAACCGGTCAATAATTCGAGAGACCGTACCAGGTTTGAGATGGGTGACCTGGCAGATACCTACCCGTGAGATGGGTTGTTGCTCTCGAATGACGTTGAGCACAATCACTTCATTGATGTCACGCAGGATCCGGTGATCGGCAGTCTTAAAGTACTTAAGGTTTATTTTTCTCATGAAGTTACGTGCTCATCGAACCCCAAAAAGTGACTGAAAGCAAATCGGATCAATAACATAAAAATTCAAAGGCTCAATTATCAAGCATTGATTCCACCCACTCTAGAAGGGTTGTTCCACGCATACATCCCGAAACTATATCATTATGCCACAACCTGAAATAAACCTGATGGCGATTTCTAACAGGACAGAGTGCGGGCACATGCCAGTGTGACGACTGGCGGCTCTGTCCGACAAGCTCCTCAACAGACATCGTGTCCAACAGCCGCTACAGCTCGTACCGATCATCGACCTGACCGATCAACGCGCTGTCGAGTGCTGACTGGAGGTACGTGACAGAGGGCTTGGAATCAACTAGTTAATCAGTTTAGCACTAACAGAAATAAACATAGAATATATTAGCTCTAAGACTCGTGTTTTTATTGTGAACAATATATAACCAAAAAATCTGCCCTGAGAAGAGACGATGAAATTATTACATTAAGTTTTTTTTTGTTGACAACAAATTCTGACATGGCGTACTGTTGCCCTCATCTTGTTTTCCATTCAGGAGGTCCAACGTGAGCCAGAGGCTTTTCCCTTTTTCGAATAGTCAGTCTGAGCGCGCTGGACTCCCCCAAACAGGCGATTGGTTCTTGGGCAGCTCATATGCCTTAGCGAGGAGGGAGTATGTGGAACTGTAGGTTTCTACAGATGGGGTTGTTGTTTTGTGCAGCTCTGGGGATGACAACCAGGCCAGCCTGGTCACAAGCCAGTCTCAGCACTGTTCGTGGAACCGTACGAGACCAGACTGGTGCCGTAATCGCCGGAGCTACTGTGAGCCTAACGAACACGGCGACAAGCGTGGCATCAGAGACCACTTCCAATGAAGTGGGCTCCTATATCTTTCCGGCGGTTTTGCCGGGAGCCTATCGCTTGACAGTAGTTGCCTCGGGCATGAAGAAGTTTGAGGCCAGTCTGACCGTTCAGGTCCAGCAGGTCGCGGTTGTTGATCCGACCCTCACATTGGGAGAAGTCACTGAGACAATCGACGTGCAGGACGTGACACCCTTGGTGACCACCGACAACGGTACGATAGGTCATGTCCTCGAACGGCAGCGCATCTCGCAGTTGCCTATCAATGGGCGGTCCATCCTGAACCTCCTGCCAACCGTCCCGGGGCTTGAAGCAGCGAATGACTTCGGCTCAGATGGAACCCGTGCCTTCGGCATCCGCCAGGGCTCTCATGAATTCGTGTTGGACGGAGCAGCTCTTACCGAACGGATGTGGGGAGGGATTCAGAGGCGCCCACCAGGGCTCGATACCATTGAGGAGTTTAAGGTGGAAACCAACAATTCCTCTGCCAAGTTCACCCGCCCCGTCACCGTCGTAATGTCCACGCGCAGCGGCACAAACGAGCTTCATGGCTCGGCCTTTGAGACCCATCGAAACAATTCCATCGGCAAGGCGCGCCGACGGGAGGACTTCTACGCGAAACCGCCGCAGTTGATCCGCAACGAGTTCGGTGTTTCCGCGGGAGGTCCGGTTTTTATTCCAGGCTTCTACAACGGCAAGAACAGGTCGTTCTGGTTCTTTGCCTACGAAGGTCTGCGAAACACAGCGCCGGTGACACGTGGATTTCAGGTCCCCACAGTAGCCATGCGGAACGGCGACTTCAGGGGTCTTGTGGACTCACAAGGAAGGCAAATCCGAATCTATGATCCGATGACTACCGACCCGAACACTTGGCAGCGGCAGCAGTTCTCCTACAACGGGCAACTGAATGTCATCGATCCAGCCCGGATCAGCCCGCTTGCCAAGGAGTTGTTTGCCATCACGCCACTTCCAACGCTCCCTGACGTCAACCCGCTGGTCGAGAACAATTGGTTCGGCCCCGTGCCGAATACCAACCGGCAGTGGACGGTGACGACCCGCATCGACCACCGTTTCTCGGACAGAGACCAAGTTTACGTCCGGTATACGCAAGCGGATTTTACCTTCTTCGAGCAGTTTGCATCACAGCCGATGCTGAACGGAGTGGCCGGCACCCATGGGCGAACCTCGCCCAGTAGAAATGTTGCGGTCTCCTGGGTGCGCACATTTTCACCGACCTTGTCCAGCGAACTTCTCATCAGTATGTCACGTGAGAAGTGGCGGAACGCAACGGGCGAGCCGTTGAGGTACACGGACCAACTCGGGCTGCCCAATCCGTTGGGTGCAAACGGATGGCCCGGCCTCTATAGCACCGGCTTGGACAGCTACTTTTTCGAAACCGACAATGAAGTTGGCACGGCGTTTACTCACGGCATTATCGACCATAACCTGACAAAGATCCTAAGAAGCCACACATTCCAGTTTGGGGGCCGCTTCCGCTACGACCAGATGAATATTCGGGCCGATCAACAACAGCCCCAGGGCAACCACAACTTCAGTACTCTTGCCACCGCACTCTATGACCCGGCTACCTCGCTGTCCAACCCGCTGCCCACGGCCCTGACCGGCCACAATCTGGCCAACATGTTCCTCGGAGTGATGAACTACTCGAACCGGTTTGTGCGGGGCGACTATTACCTGCGCGGCAGAGAATATGCACTTTATTTTCAGGACAACTACAAGCTCAGTCCACGCCTCATGTTAAACCTCGGAGTGCGCTGGGAGTACTGGCCAGTCTTCCGCGAGAAGAACAACGTACTGACCGGATTCGACCGGAACCAGCGGGCGATTGTGCTTTCCACGGATCTCGATACGATGTACCGTCTGGGGGCCACAACGCCTTCGATCGTGAACCGTTTTACATCGTTGGGGGCGAAGTTCATCTCGTACCAGCAGGCCGGCTTGCCGCAGAGCCTAATGGAAACGTCCACAGCCAACTTCGGACCACGGCTGGGATTCGCCTATCGAGCTTTGGACGGCGCCCGTTCATTCATCCTGCGTGGTGGTTATCGCATCTCATACTTTCCCATGCCTCACCGCTCCTGGACCGGCAGGGCTCGGCTGAGTACTCCCCTGACGGCGCGATTCCGCAACGACATTACCAGCGCAGCCTTGTCACCAGATGGCGTTCGCAACTATGGGTTACGTACTGCACCTTCCATTATTGCGGGTCTCAATAGTAGCAATGCGGTCACGCTGGACAGGCCCATAGGCCTGGAACGAGGCGCCGCCGTGGCACTTTATTTTGATCCGGAGCAGCCCGAGACCCGCGTGCAGGATTGGAACCTGACCCTGGAAAAGGAGGTTCTGCCTAACACCGTCTTTCGCGCGTCGTATATTGGCAACCACGTCAGCAGGCTGGAGCAGTTCTATCGATACAACGAGTGGCCGTCTGAATACGTTTATTTTGTAACGACCGGCCAGCAGTTTCCGGGCGGCGAGTTTGCCGATGTTGCTGGGCAGCCCTATGACCAGGTCGTCTACGGCACGTTAGAGGAATACCGGAAGACTGGCTGGTCGAATTTCAATGGGATCCAGATTGAACTCGAGCGCAGATCCAATCGAGGTTACGCCTTCCAGGTGTTCTACACGCTCGGTAACGCGTTGACGGCTGGAGGACAGAGCTGGTCGTCCGTTGTTCCAGAGGTCAATCAGTTTCTGCCCGGTGCCGTGCCTGCTGGCTATGACGAGCGCAATCGTTTGCTGAGCTATCAGCGGGATATCACGATACCCAAACACCGTCTGAGCTGGAACTGGGTTGTCGATCTGCCCTTCGGCAAGGGGAAGCCGATCGGCGGGAATGCAGGCACCATCCTCGACAAGTTCATCGGGGGTTGGCAGGTGGCCGGAATCGGGTCGTTGAGAAGCAACTATTTCGAGTTGCCGACCGACATCTACCCGACGGGAGATAATATCGAGATCTACGGCACCAAGTATCCGATCCAGGACTGTCGTAGCGGGCAGTGTTTTCCCGGTTATCTTTGGTGGAACGGTTATATCCCAGCAAACCAGATCAACAGTGTGGATGCCAACGGAAAGCCCAACGGCGTGATGGGCGTGCCGGCAAACTACCGGCCGGCGGGAGAGCCGCTCATTCCGTGGCCCAAGAATCCGGACCCGAACGATCCGCTGTTCCCGTTCTACGGCAGCAACACAGTGTTCGTACCCTTGAAGGACGGCACGATGCAGCGGACGACCTTTGATGACGGTTTTCACCCGTGGCGGCAGCAGTATTTCCCCGGAGTGCGCCAATGGGGCTTAGACGCCTCCCTGTTCAAGACGATTCCGGTCGGAGAGCGCGTGACGATGCGCCTCAACGCTGACTTCTTCAATGTCCTGAATCGACCGGAACTTTCGAACTCCATTGGGGGAGACGGCGTGTTGAGTAGAATTGTTTCGGGCCAGGCCGCTCGTGAGCTTCAATTGACGCTGCGCCTGACTTGGTAACTCGTGACTCGCAGGCAATTTGGGCATGTGATCAAGGATGGCGGAAGCAAAAGTGTGCGGTCCGCCGTCTGTTGCTCCAAGGGCTTGTAGGAAAAAAGAAGACTACCCCTAGGCGAGCGAGAACGCCCGTAATCCAGATCCAACTCTCGTCATAGGACGCTAGCAGGTCGACCGGTCCCATCCTCGGCACTACTGCCCCGTCTCAAATGAGGCCAACGCCGATGACTGTCAGAATTACTCAATCGTTGAAGATAGTTGGAAACCTGCTTATCTGTTGGACACTTGGGCCATTGGCCCAGATCGAAAAGCCGGCCAAAGACACTCAGATCTGGGTTCTCGACGATACCGACAAAGTCCATCCGATAACCGGAAACCTGCTTTCTGAAGGAAAAGAAGTCTACGAGGGAAAGCGTCCGAGCTCGGGCGAGTACCGAAAACGAAACGGCGTCTGGGACGCGGCCAGCCGAATGATCAGGTTGTCTGCTGGACGAAATGAGGTTGTGGGATTTCAGGTTGTCCTGGAGAAAGGCCAGGACGAGTTGCACAAGGTGTTCCTGAATGCCACTGATCTGCTCAGCTCGAAGGAGAGAATCAGTGCTGACAGCCATATTCGCTTGTTCAAGCAGTTGTATCTGCAACTGGAAGGAACGTGGTATCCAGATGCTCTTCTGCCTTTCGAGATTTCGGGTGCAACGCCGCTCGAGCTTCCTGATTCTTTGAGCGTTCCAAACCAAAGGGTTCAGTCGGTCTGGGTTGACATTTACGTCCCGCAGGACCTTCCTCCAGACATCTACACGGGTCAGCTCATGGTGCTGCATCGCAACACGAACAAACAGGACAGCCTCAAGATTGAGTTGGAGGTCGGGGCATTCACCCTCCCCGACGAACTCAACCTCGACGTTGATCTGATGAACTATGGCTTTCTCAGCATTGAACGTGGCTGGCCTGACCTAGAGCTGGACGGGGAACGACATCGCAAGATTGAGCGAGAATTCTTCCGGATGGCGCATGCACACCGCATGACCTTTGCTACCGTGCCTTACAACCATGACGGCAGCATTCCAAAGGGTCTCAAACCCGAATTGGCAGGCGTCGGAGACTCCATTCGAGTCAACGATTGGAGTGCTTGGGATGCTCGTTTCGGTCCGGTTCTCTCAGGAGAAGCCTTTCAGGACCTGCCCCGAAGCCGGCAGCCGGTGAAGCACTTCTTTCTGCCCTACAATCTGATGTGGCCTTCCGACATCCGTCACTGGAAGGAGCCCTTCTATCGCACCGAGCATCTTCGGATCAGTCGGGCCTTCCGGAACCACCTGATTGAAAAGGGCTGGACCCAGACCAAATATCACATCTACTACAATCACAAAGAGCACTACAACTTCTTTCCCTGGAACCTTGACGAACCTACCCGCGACCAAGACCTGGATGCGTTGAGTTACTTGGGGAAGATTCTGAATGAGTGCTTCCCCAAGGACGGCAAGCTGGACGTTCTCTACAGACTCGACATCGGCCACTTCCACTGCCAGAACGATCCGACTTGCCGCTATCCCAAAGAGACGAGTGCCCGGGTGGTTGAGATGCTAGACCCTTGGGTGGACCTGTGGAACATCGGGTCGCCCCACTATTGGGCTAATCTGACTGAAGTCCGGAAGCTTCGGAAACATGGTAACACGATGTATTTCTACAGCGGCACCCCTCGAGTTGCCGAGCCTCTGGGCAAGGCCATTCACTGGGGCTGGCAGGGATTCCAATATGAGACAGACGGCATCTGTTTCTGGAATGCCACCGACTGGGTGGACTGGGACACGGATGCCCCCGCCGCTGATCCTTACACCAATGCCGGCGGTCGCTACCAGGGATTCTCGATGATCTTTTATCCAGGATCGAAGTTCGGTTACGACGGTCCCATACCCTCTATGCGGCTTAAGACCCTGCGGCGCGGCCTGCAAGACTTCGAATACCTTCGGCTGATTGAGGGAACCGGCAAGAAAACCCGTGGTGAGCTCATCCAATTGACGAATGAGCTCCTTGAGGGTCAGGTCGATTACACCAGGGTTCGCCAATCCCTTTTCAAGACGCTTTCAGCACCGAATAACTAGAAACAGCATCTTTCCAGAGATAGCTTCTCAGGAACATCGCGGAGGCGAGGAGTTGACATGGCCGAATCTGTCACGTGCGTAGGCGCCCGCCGTTGGCCGGGGATTTGGTACGAGGCGCACTGCTCGGGCCGTATCCACGGAGAAACGCAAGAGGTTGGTGTTCTCGGAACTGCACGGGCGTGTTTGCAACCAGGATCGAGAAGAACTGCCTTGTTGCACCTTGCTCCGATCCTGGATTGGCCGGCGGCGTCAACGTCTATGACGGGCATGTCACCTGGCGGGCCGCGGCCGAATCACTGGGAGCGGACTACAAACCCGTTCCGGAATCGTTACCTTGACAGTTTGCCGACAGAGATCAGGAGGCCCAGTGCCAGCTGCACCGGTGAACTTGTTGCTTTTGTTTGCGCTGAGTTGGCCAGCCTGCTTGGCGAGTGACGATTGGGGAGCCGTTCATCTCGAAACGAGTGGCGACGGAAAACTGGTTCTGGAGAATGATCTTCTTCTGTGCCAGTGGGGAAAGAGAACCTATAAGGATGGAGCCCAGAACTTCGTGATTACGGACTTCTACCTGAAACGGAACGGTGCGAACCAAGTTCAGGATGGCCAGATTGACGGCGTTTGGATGGGCTATGGAAAGGGACGGGGGCGGTTAACGCACGGTGAGCTCGTCCATGATGGGAAAGACAGAAAGACCGTGCGCTTGGTCTGGGAACACGGCAACGTCATCCAGGAAGTGTCCATATCCCCAGGCAGTCCGTTCCTGAGAATCTTCTACCAAGCTTATGGAGTGAACGTCGTGGACCTGGCCACCCCCGGCGGCAAGAAGAAAGGAACCTACGTTTTCCTGGGCGCCCAGGAGTGGCAGGACCTTCGCAAAACGATAATCGACCCCACTCACCGATTGCATCCCAATCCGCACTACCGGCTCACGGACGATCTTTACCCGACCTATCCCCATCCGATCTATGTCAAAGAATGGGGGGCGACACCGTTGAACTACAAAGGCTGGCTGATCATGGGTGTTTACGATGAAGAGTCCGGCAGTGGCTTCGGACGCCTCATGCCATATGACCAGATTGACATTGTGAAACTGCTTTCCAATCGAGGTTTCGAATTCTTCCCCTGTTTTCGCCGTCCGCATCAATCCTTCACGGGCTATTTGTTTGGCGTGACTAGGGGAGCCAAAGAGATTCTCCACCAAGGGAGGAAACTGGCAGACAGCCTGGCCGAATCAGCCAAGCGATCCGAATAACGCTGCCAATGGAAAGGACAATTCAAGAGACATGAAGCATTTCTTCAGTGCCCAGCACCGGGCCCTATACAACGTCAGGCGGCCTCGATTTGCTGAGCTTTTCCTGGCTTGCCTCCTATTAACTTTGTTCGCTTCATCCGTTGGCGGGCAGCCGGATGCCGTGCTGTTCGACCATCAGGTGATTGATGAGCAACTAAGTGGGGCTGATTGCAAAGGGCTGGGCGATATCGACGGTGACAGTAGGCTGGATGTCGTTGCCGGAGGACGGAAAGAACTGGCGTGGTACAGATACTCCGATTGGAAAAAGACCTTGATCGCCCCGGCCAGCCAGGAATTCACCACGGACATGCAGGTAGCGGACGTGGACGGTGATGGGGACGTGGACGTGATCGTACCCGATGGAGAACGCGGGGAAATCTCGTGGTTCGAGAACCCCAGACCGCAGGGAGACCCGTCCACAGCACCTTGGAAGAAGCATCTGGTCGGCTATCAAGGCGATTGGGCTCACGACGTGGAGGTCGGCGATGTGGACGGCGACGGCAGGTTGGATATCCTCACACGCAAGACAGAAACGATTCTGTGGCTCCAGAAGGTTCCTGGAAAATTTGAAAGGGTCGAGGTTCCCACCGCGCTGGCCAAGGGTGAAGGCAGTGCGCTGGCGGACTTGAACCGTGACGGAAGGCTCGACATCGTGCAGAACGGATACTGGTTGGAAAACCCCGGCGACGCGGTGAACGGCGAATGGCGGAAGCACATCATCATTGAGGACTGGCCGCGACAACTGGGCGTGGCGGTAGCTGACGTGAATCGAGACGGACGGCTGGATGTCATCCTAGGACCTGCCGAGAGTGCCGGACGACTGGCTTGGTACCAGGCGCCTGTCGACCTGGAAACCGGAGAGTGGAAAGAGCATGTGATCGACGACGATGTCGAATATCTTCACACCTTTCAGACAGCCGATGTCGACAACAACGGCCTTCTCGACGTCGTGACCGCCGAAATGCAGCAGTCCAAAGGCAAGCGAGTCACCGTCCATTTTCAGGGCATCGGAACCGGAGCCAGCAGGGCTTGGCAGCGACAGGTCTTGGCCCAGACTGGCTCGCACAACCTGCGCTCAGGCGATATAGACGGCGACGGAGACGTCGACATCCTGGGTGCGAACTGGGGTGGTTCGCATGCGCCGCTGGAAGTCTGGATGAACAAGCTTATCGACCGTACCCAGATGGCGTTTGCGCCAGGGTGGAGCTATCTCGGCCTGGATAGCCATCGGGACAAAAGGTACTTTGGGCTGACAGCAGGAAATGTTGATGGGCGTGGTGGCCTGGACATCGCGTCGGGGCGTTATTTCTACCGCAGCCCGGCCCGTGGTCTGACCGGCAGCTGGCAGCGGATCAGCTTACCGGTGGACGTCGATGCGATGCTGATGCTGGACGTCGATGGGGACGGGCGTGCCGACATTATTGGACAAGCGTTGCCAAAGGTTTACTGGCTTAAGCCTTTGGACAGAGAGGGAAAGTCCTGGAGGCCGATCGTGATCGGTGAGCTGGCGCCCACCGGACATGGCAATGGTCAGGGATATACGCTCGGGCAAATTGTCCAGGGTGGTAAACCCGAAGTGATCCTAACCTCAGGGGACGGAGTCTACTATTTTCAGATCCCATCGACACCCCAGAGCGGGACTTGGCCCAAAATCCGGATTGCGGCAGGAACTTCCGAGGAAGGAATTGCCACCGGCGACATCGATCAAGACGGGAACCTCGATGTTGTGGCGTCCACTGCGGACGGCAAGGGGATACTCTGGTTCCAGAATCCAGGCAACGGTGCGCCCGACTGGCGATCCTTCGAGATTGGTTCCATCGGCCAGTGGGCTGACCGCGTGGTCATTGCGGATTTCAACGGTGACGGTCGACTCGACGTAGCTGTGTCAGAGGAGGTCGGGCCGGAAGCGGGGCGGGCTGCCAGCGTATTTTGGTTCGAGCAGCCTTCCGAGCCGGGCGAGTTTTGGACAAGGCATAAGGTGGTGACACAGTACTCCACCAACGCACTGGATGTGTACGACATGAACGGCGACGGCGCTCCAGACATCATCACCGGAGAGCACCGGGGAAGCCGCAAGCTCGCTATTTGGGAGAACCGAGACCACGGACGCACTTGGCTCGAGCGAGTAGTGGACACCGGCAAGGAGAGCCACCTAGGAGCCAAGGCGATAGATCTGGATGGCGATGGAAGACCCGAGATCCTCAGCATCTGCTGGGACACGTACTGGAACCTGCACCTGTGGCACCAACCGATCGTGACTCGTGAATAGAGCATCTATCAATGCGGAGAGGTTTCGGGTTTGTCATCAGCCGAACAAAGGACCGCAGGTTTTTTGAGGAGAGGAGCTATGCACAGATCGCAACGGTCAGTCCCTCGCCGGGATTTTCTAAAGGGCTCGGTCGCGGGTGTCGGATGGCTGGCCGCCGTGCCGTTGTCCCGATCCTCTCCCAATGAGACCATCAATGTGGCTGTCATGGGTATTCGTGGCCACGGAGCTTACCATGTGAAGAACTATCTCAAACTGCCCAACGTCCGAGTGGCGACGCTTTGCGATATCGATGAGCGCCTGTTTCCAAAAGTGGTGGCTCAAATTGAGCAGGCAACCGGCCAGCGTCCGCGAACCGAGACCGACATTCGACGGGTGCTGGAAGATAAGGACATCAATGCCGTTTCGATTGCGGCACCCAATCACTGGCACGCGCTGGCCACGATCTGGGCTTGTCAGGCTGGCAAAGATGTCTATGTGGAGAAACCAGCCTCTTACTCGATTACCGAAGGCCGGCGCATGATTGAGGCCACGACCAGGTACGGCCGGATCGTGCAGGTGGGAACGCATCACCGCAGCCGCCCCATCATGCGCTCGGCAGTGGAATATCTGCATTCGGGAAAGCTGGGCAAGATCTATATGATCCGCTGTCTTTGTTTCAGACCGCGTGAAGACATCGGTCGAAAGCCGGATTCCCCGGTGCCTTCAGGGGTGCATTACGACCTGTGGCTGGGGCCGGCGGCGGAGCGCCCGTTCAATGAAGGCCGATTTCACTACAACTGGCACTGGTTCTGGGACACGGGCAATGGGGAAACCGGCAATAACGGCCCGCACACGGTGGATCTGGCCCGGCACATCTTAAAGAAGATGGAACATCCGCGAAGGGTGGTGAGCCTGGGCGGTCTGGATGGGCGGCCTGGTACGCAGGAGACCCCGAACACGCAGATTTCAGTGATGGAATATGCCGATGGCCCACGGGTGCAGCTGGAGGTGCGGGGCCTGTACACCAACAGCGAGGACGGCCTCACAATCGGCTTGCTGGCTTACGGCTCAGAAGGCTGGATGCGGGTGGGCTTTGACGGATGGGCCAGCTTCTTCGGACGGAAGAACGAGGCGGGAGAGAGTTGCCGGGAGGCTGAGGCCAATGCCCGTTCGGAAGAGTTTCAGAAATTCGGTAGTGCCGACGTGCTGCATTATGCCAACTTCATCTCCTGTCTGCGCTCCCGGAAAGCCGAAGATCTGCACACGCCCATTGTAGAAGGCCATCTGTCGGCAGCCATGTGTCATTTGGGGAATATCGCCTACCGGACTGGACGGAGTCTGACTTTCGACGCAGACAGCGGACGGTTTGTTGGGGACGAAGACGCGGATCGGTATCTGACCCGAACTTATCGATCTCCCTTTGTCGTTCCGGGGAAGGTATAGCAGCTCATCGAAAGGGATGCCACTCACGGTTTGGCACCAAGGCACTGGGGAGATAGGCGCCTTACCGGGAACGGGTTGAGTTTCGGCACGGGCTTGAGCCGGGCCCGTTCTGATAATCGCCTGAGAAGGTACGGAGTCCACTATCCCGCGATTAAATAGCTCAGAGCAGGAATAGGGTGAAGATGCTCCGACATATCCAACAGTATGGTTTGCTCGTTCTTTTGCTTTTTGTTGCGTGCTTTTTGTTCTTGACCAAAGTATTGAGAGGTTGCCACTCCGATTCGATCTATCTTGCGCAACCTGAGAAGCCCGTAGTTCAAGCCCGGTGCCACCAGCCAACCAGGCACTGTGATTTCACTGGATCCAATAGAGCCGAAACAACAAGCTTGCGGAACGATAGCACCAACCGCGGTGCCTGTTCTGGTGCGATCGACTGGTGGAATGGGGAGTGGGATTTCCGACTTCCCCTTTCTGTGGAAGTTGGCAGGTTTGATCGCTTTGATAAGCCGGCTGAAATCGATCTCAATTTCACTCAGTTGCTGAACGCCGTCGGTCAGTCTGGAGAGTTCGATCTGAATTCGCTTCGACTGGTGGAAATCGACAAAGCGGGTCATCCAATCGACGACTCTGTTCCCTTCCAGTTCGACACGGCTGACGGTTACCATCCCTCTGGTAACGCGAAGGGAACGTTAGTTTTTCTGCTCAGGGGCGTCACCGTCACCGGTTCCACTCGCTGTTTTCACCTATATTTCGACAAAACCGGGAAAGGACACCCTCCCGTATCGGTCCGCGGAGAGATCCGAGTAACAGACAGCGTGTCCTACGAAGGACAAGACAGCTTCAAGATCACCACTGCCAACACAGTCTATTACTACCATAAAGAGGGGGCCGGATTTGCGCGGATGGAGGACCGGAACGGCCACGATTGGATCGGCTACCGCATAGGAGGCGGTTCTGCTGGCGAATTTAGGGGCATCCCGAACTTGGGTGATGACTTTGGCCATCCTGGGCATCGGGGCCAGAGCGGGTCGCGGAGCCAAATCATCAGTCAGGGCCCCTTGAAAGTCAAGATTCTATCTGAGCGTCGTGACAAGAAGTGGGCCTTCCAGTGGGAGATCTACCCTCGATATACGAGAATGACCATGCTGAAGGCGGAAAAGCCATACTGGTTCCTATATGAGGGAACCCCAGGAGGCACGCTCGAATTGGAGCGTGATTACTACGTTCTCTCGGATGGCCACCGCCGGTCAGTTTCTGAGGATTGGCACGGAGACATTCCCGGTCCTGAGTGGGTTTACTTCGGGGATAGCAAATCCGCCCGCATTCTCTACTTCGTCAATCATCAGGATGACTCGGTGGTAGATCAATTCTGGCAAATGCAAGGGAACATGACCGTGTTTGGGTTTGGGCGCGAATACAAGTGCTGCAGACAGCATCTATCTGCCGTGCCTGCTCAATTCACTTTCGGTTTCGCTGAAGCAGGAGATTTCACAACAGCGTCCCAAAGGATTGATTCTGCCTATCAAGAGCTAAGTGTTCTCGCTGGCGCCTCGCAAAGCCGTAATCGACAGAACGATTCCTCTCGGATGACGCATGGTCAGTTTTCTGTGGACACGGCCGGCATGACCTATGAGAACAAGCTCATCAAAATCGAATATGGGCTAACCAACAGTGCAATGCTGGGATCTGGAATCACTGCGTTTTGCTACAAACCTTCTGATGTCAATCTTGCCTATCTGCTCGACACCTATGGTTGCGGTTATGCCCGCTATGATCGAACCGGCCCTTCGAGTTTCCTGGTGAGCAATGTTTCAGACCAGGTCCTTGAACTCGAAATAGCGTATTCCGGTTGTGTCCAGGTGCGGAAGAAGGAGCGGCTCTACCAAGATAGAGCGTTACTGGAAATTGAATATGAGAGGCTTGAGTTGGGATGGTGGGAAGATTTTTTTGATTACCCCGATGATAAGGATGTTGTGTTCCTCATCGGGGCGAGTGGTATTCAAATCGACAGGCCGAACTATCTCAAGTTTGTGGCCGGTGCCGAACGAGCCTGCGGGCACAATTTTGGCGATTGCTTCCTGAAATCGGCAGGGGTCGATCCAGACTCCTGCTTGGAAGACGGGTACTTCCTCTACGGCGTGATGAACGTCAAAACAGGGGAAGGCATTGGAGCAATTCTCCCCGAAGGTACCGGTTTGCACCACGGATGGAAACCCTGGTGGTACAACCGCGCTGTTCCCAACGTGGAAAGTTTTCCTCCGAAGGGTGCTCCTCTGAAGCGATGGTTATTTCCATTTGTCGGCGGCAAGCAAGGATTCCGCAGATCCTGGCAGGACCACCTGCAGTTTATCCGAACAACCTCCGTAGAGGAACGGAGGCGCGGCGGAGCATGGAATGCCGCTACGGGAAGAGTCGAGTGTGAGCGGAGCGAGAGTTGGGTGGACGGCGGAGGCCGCTTGATGAACACTGGTTCCCTCTGTCAGCGAAACGTTCCCTTATGTGCTGAGACAGAAGAGCGTGAAATGCGGTCGAGGTCGTGAGTCCCTCAACGAGCCACTGGTCTGTGGGCTCGGGTTCAATAAATGACTGAACTCGAAACGAGTCTGGCAAGAGAGAAACGAACCATGTTGGATGAAACCAAACTCCAATTCCTGAAAACCAAAGCATTGGAGATTCGCCGAGCGATTCTGGAGATGGTTTACCGGGCCAACTCAGGCCACGTGGGCGGTAGTCTTGGAGCGACGGACCTGGTCGTGTCCCTCTATTATCACTTGATGCGACATAGTCCCCAGGATCCGAAGTGGGCTGACCGGGACCGGTTTGTTCTGTCTAAAGGACACTGCACTCCAGTCATCTATGCTGTGCTGGCTGACTGCGGCTACTTTCCGAAGGAAGACCTGAGGCACTTCCGCCGTCCCGGCTCGCACCTCCAGGGACACCCCTGTGAGCCTAAGACTCCGGGTATCGATGCCTCCACGGGAACGCTGGGGCTCGGTCTTTCCACAGCGTGCGGGATGGCGCTGGGAGCCAAACTCAAAGGACAACGCCACAATTACTATGTGTTGTGTGGCGATGGTGAAGTGCAGGAGGGACAAATTTGGGAAGCGGCCCTGTTCGCAAACAAATACAAACTGGATAACGTCATCGCCATCGTGGATCGCAACTATCTACAGACCGACGGGAACACCGAAGATGTCATGCCCCTCGATCCGCTTCGACTCAAGTGGGAGGCTTTTGGCTGGAATACTGATGAGATTGATGGCCACAAGTTTGAGGAGATTGTTGAGACGGTGGAAGAAGCGAGACAGGCGCTGGGGAAGCCTACGATGATTATCGCCAAGACAGTTAAAGGGAAGGGAGTTCTCTTCATGGAGAATGTCGCAAGTTGGCACGGGACGCCACCTAGCAAGGAGGAGTACGAGCGAGCAATGCAGGAGTTAGATCGTGGACTATAAACACACCCGCCAAGGCTACGTGGACGCTCTGATCGAGCTGGCTCAAGAATACGATGAGGTGGTGGTCCTTGATAGCGACGTGGCCAAGGCGACAAAGACGTGTGATTTCGAAAAAGTATTTCCCAGGCGCTTCTTCAACTGCGGGGTTCAAGAGGGCAATATGATGTCGGTGGCGGCAGGTCTGGCACTGGAAGGTTTCATTCCGTTTGCCTCCACTTTCGGTGTTTTCGCTTCCTGTCGCGCGGGGGATCAGGTTCGAAACTCGATCGCCTATCCGGCGGTGAATGTCAAGATCGGGGCCACTCATTGTGGCATATCAACCGGTGGTGATGGAGCCTCCCATCAAGCCAACGAAGATATCGCCGTCATGCGCTCTTTTCCAAATATGACTGTTCTGGTGCCGGGGGATTACGAAGAAGCAAAGCTAGCGACCAGAGCCGCGGCAAGAATGCACGGGCCTGTCTATCTCAGATTTGGACGTGACAAATATCCGGTGGTTGCAGAGATCCATCATGGGTTTGAAATTGGCAAAGCTAAGACTCTACAAGACGGGAAGGATATTACTCTGATCACCACAGGCATCATGGTTAGTGAGGGATTAGAGGCAGCGGAAATGCTGAAAGAACGGAAGTTTTGGGCTCGTGTCGTTCATATGCCTACGGTCAAACCATTGGATATCGAGGTTCTGTTGAAGGCGGCAACTGAAACCAGAGGCATCGTGACGGTCGAAGAACACTCAATCTTGGGTGGGTTGGGAGAAGCGGTGGCAGGATGTTTATCAGCCATTCGGCCGACAAGGATCCGGCGAGTGGGTGTTAAGGACGTCTTTGGCGAGAGCGGCATGGCCGGTGAGCTCATGGACCTTTATGGCCTGCGTGCTCGTCATATTGTTGAAGAGGCCCTGCAGCTGCTGGAAACGGAATGAGCCCTGTGCAGGCTCTTTTGCACCGTGTCAAGGACTCGAATGATTCGAGGCACCGTAGTCGCACGCTGACGGCGGTCACTGTTGGGGCTGCATTTGATTTGCGTTAGTTAGCCAAGCAAAGGGATCAGATCCAACCGGAATTAAGGAATTCAGTATAAAACACCACAAAGGGAGGAGAGGAGAATGAAGCTCAGTCTGGATTGTGTCAGCTACGCAGGATATTTCTATCAGGGCGATGTTCCATCGCTCGAGGAGGTCATCAAGCGAGCAGCAAAATATGGTTTTGATGGAGTAGATCTGTTTCCGCATCGCCCTAGAGAATTTCCGATGGATATCAGCACAGACAGAAGAAAGGCTATTGTGGACCTAGCCGCTTCCCTCGATATCGAGATCGCTTGTGTTGGGGCTGCGACCAATTTCATGTTGAGCGATCACATCCTGGCGCAGCGTCAAGACAAAGAACTTCTTTTTGTCAGGGAGTGCTGCAAACTGGCCAGTGATCTTCACTGCAAAGTCGTCAGGATCTTTGCTGCCTGGCTAGGCTACTTCATGCCGGAGCATTGGGACCAAGGCTACAGTGCACCGGCCATGCATTCGCGATCCCTGGACGTATCGACCGAAGATGATTACCTGAGACAGTGGGAACACATAAGGCAGGGAATCAGGGAAGCAGGCCGTATAGCGAGCGAGTACGGAGTGACCCTGGCCCTTCAGAACCATCCTCCGATTACCAACAACGTCAAAGATACGATTGAAATGGTCGAGGAAGTTGGTCTCGACAGCGTCAAGATTTGCCTGGACCTGCCGTTGTTTGAGAAGCAGGATGACGATTCTGTTCGCGACACGGTAGTTCAGGTTGGAGACAGGATGGTCCATTCCCACATGATTGGAATTCGGTTCAAAGAATCTTTGGCCGGCAGATGCGGGTTTGAAGAGGTCGTTCCAGGAGAAGGGCGGGAGAATTGGCCAGCTTTCTTGAAAGCGTGCAAAGAGGTTGGCTTCAGCGGATACATGGCCTACGAGCAATGCTCCGCCATAATTCTGGAGGGCCACAAAAAGGCATCTCTCGGCGAAGTGGACCGGCGCGCGCAAGCTGGGCTCGATTATATGAAGAACCTAATGAACAGATTGGGTGCTTATTCGGGCAAGAAGGCCAGCGCTCTAAACGCCGCTTCCTGACGATATCATCCAATCCGAAGCATGCTCCAACTTCAGTAGTGGCAACAATCGGTTCGGGCTGCCGCTTCCAAAGGCTATTTCGAGAGAGGAGTAGGAGGTACCTCATGGCTGGTCAAAGCATCGAGCGTCGGGAGGTCTTGCGTATCATGGCGTTGGCTGCAGCCGCGAGCCGTTTCCCCGGATTTGATCGCTGGGCTTTCGCACATGATCACCGGCCCGGTGCGACGGCCAACCCTGGCGGAATCGCGTACAAACCGATCTTTTTTTCAGCAGAGGAGTATGCAACCGTGGTGCGGCTGGCCGAGCTGATCATTCCCAACGACGGATCTCCCGGTGCGCGGGAGGCTGGGGTCAGCGAGTTCATAGATTTCATGGTCGGGAGCAATCCCAGCATCCAGTTTCAGTTTCGCTACGGCTTGTCATGGTTGAACGCCCATGCCGCTCGAGTGTATGGCTCATCATTTCACGATTTGGGTTCCGAGCAGCAAATCGAACTCCTGAGGCCTTTGGCATACAAGGATCTCTACCGATCGGGCCAGGAAGAGGGGCGAGACTTTTTCAGACTGATTCGCGAGTACACCGTCATGGGATTCTACACCTCTCGAGTGGGCTTGGAGCAACTCGATTACCCTGGTCTGAAATTCTACGCGGAATCTCCTGGATGCCCGCACCGTGGCGACCCGGGACACCGGCACTTGCCATCTCCTGACAGGTAGATACGATGCGGGCGAGAGGCATTTGGCGGGCATTCTGTCAGAATCAGAATCGGTGCCGGCCTTCTTCGAGGCCAGGCCAATCTCGCTGTCCTCAGGATTCTGCTGCGGTACCGCCTGCGCTATTTGCGCTGGGGCGATGGCCCCGATACTCTCTGGTGGTTAAGCGTGGTGTTACGAGGCAAGGAGAAGAACTGGCGAAAACCACACTGCCATTGGCGATGAGCAGCAGGTACCAGCGTTGAGGATTCACTAACCATGACAAGGAACATTTATGACGCAGTCGTTGTGGGGACTGGGGCCGGTGGCGGCATGGCCATCAAGACGCTTTGTGAGACGGGACTCTCTGTTGTGGCGCTCAATTCCGGACGCCGACTCGACCCGGCCAAGGACTTCCGCAACCACAAACTGTCCTACGACATGAAGTATCGGGGGTTTGGTGATCCACGAGAACGTGACCAGTACTACCCTTTCGAAACGGAATACACGCAGGGGCTGTGGGATCATGGAATCACTCATACGACAGCACCGGGGACCCAGTGGGAATGGCCACGCTGTCACGCCGTCGGCGGCAAGACGAATTTTTGGGGCCGCTCGGCGGCGCGCATGGGGAATATTGACTTCAAGGCGGCGAGTCTGGATGGTTTTGACGTCGATTGGCCCGTCGCCTATGAGGAGATTGCTCCCTACTATGGTCGCGTCGAGCAGATGATTGGAGTGGCCAGCACTGTACAGAACCGGCCGAGCAACCCGGACGGGGAGTACCTTCCCCCCATGCAGCTCCGCTGCCTGGACCGCATCCTCCAGCAGGGTTGCGAGGCGATTGGTGTACCGTATCTCCCCGACAGACTGGCTCAACTAACGGTTGCACACGAGGGTCACCCCGCTTGTCACTATTGCGGTCACTGCACCGAGGGTTGTGATACCGGCTCTTTCTTCTCAACGCCCTGGTTCTTTCTGCCACCGGCAGAAAAAACAGGAAGGCTTGAACTGAGGACCAATGCGGTCGCCAGATCCGTCTTGGTGGATAGGAATGGGCGGGCCAAAGGGGTTAGCTACGTGGACCGCCAGACTGGGCGGGAAAGGGAGGTGCATGGCAAGGTGGTGGTTCTGGCCGCATCCTGCATCGAGACGGCAAGAATTCTTTTGAATTCCAAATCGCGCCATTGGCCCACCGGAGTGGCTAATTCCAGTGGCCAAGTGGGACGCAATCTGTGTGACCATCTCTACGGCACGACGGCATTCGGCTATCTGCCTCAGCTGCTTGGCCAACCCAGCTTCCCCGACAATGTTTCGGCCAGCCAGATTGCCTGGATGCCACGCTGGCAGAATCTGGAGAATCCCCGCCAGGAGAAATTCATTCGCGGCTATTCACTTTATCCCACTGGCGGCTGCTCCGATTTTCCACACTATCATCAACGGATCGAAGGATTCGGGTCAGAGTTCAAGCGAGGCATCAAGCGCTACTATCCCACGCCGGTATCTTTTTATTGCCAGATCCCATCGCTGCCCAGCAAGACCAACTACGTGGATATCGACCCGGAGGTGAAAGACAGCCATGGAATTCCGGTAGTACGCGTGCATTTCCAGTGGGGTTCCAACGAGCTCCTCATGTGGGAACACGCCAAAGAGATCAGCGTCCAAGTCATCAAAGCAGCCGGTGGTGAACTGTGGGCAGTGGGGCACCACCCCAACGTCCCGGGCTTCAGCTTGCATGAGACCGGTGCCTGCCGGATGGGTAACGATCCAAACACATCCGTGACGAACCGCTTTGGGCAAACCCATGACGTGCAGAATCTGTTCATTTGCGATGCCGGTGTTTTTCTGAATTGCACCGACAAGACGACCACGCTGTCGATTCTGGCCTTTGCTCTGCGGACCTGTGACTACTTGGTCGAACAACTACGGCAAGGGAACTTCTGATAATCAGAATCCTCTAGGTAGACTCCCTCTTTCGGGGGCCGGACAGACGCTTCCGTACACTCATTATCAATTCTGGAAACGAATCGATTTCAGACGCAAAATGCTCAGCCGGCGTTCACGCGGCAGCTCCCATGAAGGCCGGTGGCAGCCGCTTAATACAATTCCGATGTCGTCTAGATTAGAGGCTGGTTCATGGGTCAGATTCGGCGAGATTGAAGGGCGCTCTCGACAGCGGAAGCCCCCAGAGTTGGGCACCAGATTGATGGAGGACAAAATCCCATGAAGGCGGTTGTCAAGATGGGGCCAGGTGAGGGGCAGCTGGAGCTGAAGGACTGGCCTGAGCCGACCCCTGGATCAAATGAAGTGAAGCTTAAAATTGCGGCGGCGGGCATCTGCGGCACCGATATCCACATTATCAAGGGGCGCTGGCGTTGCGACCCGCCGGTGGTGCTGGGACATGAGTTCTGTGGAACCGTGGTGGAGGTGGGGTCGCAGGTCAGGGGGTTCCAGCCTGGTGACCGCGTGGTCTCGTCGAATCCGGCCAAAGTTTGCGGAATGTGCCATCACTGTCTGGCTGGAAATCCCTTCATGTGTTCGGAACGGGTCTCGGCAGGCTACATGATCGATGGGGCTTTTGCGGAATTCCTTTGTATCCGCCCCGAAGTTTGTCACCACCTTCCCGACCACGTTTCCTTCAAAGCGGCTGCCATGGGCGAGCCCCTGGCTGTGGCGGTTCGCGCGGTCATGGAACGAAGCACCGTTCATGCGGGCGATCTGGTCCTCGTGTCCGGGCCAGGGTGCGTGGGGTTGTTGACCCTCTTGATGGCCAAACTGGAAGGTGCGAGGGTTGTCATCAGCGGTGTCAGCAAAGACCAGCCCCGACTAGAATGTGCCCGACAGCTAGGGGCTGACCGGGTTGTGAACGCTTCGATCGAAGACCTGTCGGGGATCATTCTCGAGGCTTCGGGAGGCCAAGGAGCCGATCTCGTCTATGAGTGTTCCGGCTCGCCCACTTCACTGGCGGCCTGTTGGGAATCGGTTCGCAAGGAAGGCACGGTGGTCCAAGTCGGAGTCTATCCGGGTCCCATCGAAACCGATCTGAACAAGGTCATGATGAAGGAGCTGAGATTCATTGGAAGCTACGGCTATGTATGGACCTCCTGGCAGCGAGCCGTGCAACTCTGGAAAGATAACAGGATCCGGATCGAATCCATGGTGTCTCACCAGTACCCCCTGAGTCGGTTTGAGGAGGCGTTTCGTGTGACGCAGGACGGCCGCGCCATTAAGGTTGTCCTGAATCCTGAACTGCCTCCAGACGGCCAGACCGATTCCTCGGGCCAGTCTATTCCGGAAACTAAACGATTTCAGGAGCGGCAAAGTGTTTAGCTAGCACCAGAGCAACCGCGCCATGAGGTCAGCACGATCGTGTCCTATTGACGAGCCAAGCGAAAGGCGGAAGGTTTCGATAGGAACCTCGTCGTCATCTGCCGTTTGCCTGACGCAGCAGCCATGGAGCACACCTACCTCTCGTCACTGGATTTGGCTGAGACGGTCAAGATAACTCCAGAACGGAGTGGAAACCTGATGAAACTGACAGTACCAAAGGACGGGAAAGCTACAGTCGTGCTGCTTTCTAATCACTCGGATGAGGACATGGAAAAGATGCTGAAGATTCAACCGAGTCACGCTGTCACAGTGAGCGGTGCTGAGCGCTGACAACCCTTGGCCTTGCCCAGCCGGAAGGATCCCTCAAGAAGCGGAGCACGACGCAATTGGTTTTGGATAGCTCACCCCCGCTGCATAACGAATCAGCGCTTGCCCGCACGATCACGATGGTGTTCCTCCAGCTCCGAGTTAGGAACTTGTTGTACAAGCGACCAAGACTCATCTCCTAAGCCTGGATACCATGGGAAAGATGTTTGGCCTTCAATCCGAGACTATTTCGAACTCTGCTGGATCGGGCAGAACGCATCGCATCGTTTTTGAGAGACTCGAATAGTGGCTTCTGGAGTATGAGGCTGAGCGGCGCGCGGAGTTGCTTGCCGTCGTGCATCCACCCGAGACGCATGGGCAGCAGACGCAGGCCGTTTGAGATCTCTTAAAGGAAAGATCCGGATGGGGACACCATCAGCTGATTGATATTCATAAGAACCGTGCGACCGTGGGAGGTCCGAATGACTCAGACATCGTTTGAAGAGAAACTTTGTGCTTTCGTTGATGAGCAGAGAGGCCGACTCTTCTGTACAACCCAGGATTTAGTTCGAATCCCTTCACAGAATACGTCACCGACCGGTGAAGAGCACGATTGCCAGCGGTATGTGGCTGACTTCCTCCACGAACAAGGCTGGACGCCGGAGCTTTACGCGTTGGAAAACGTACCGGGTCTCAAACAGCATCCGTTGTTCTGGCCGGGTCGCAATTATGAGAGGCGTCCTAATGTCGGAGCCCGACTTCGGGGGTGTGGGAAGGGGCGTTCGCTCATATTATCCGGTCACATTGATACGGTCCCAAAAGGCAGCCAGCCCTGGACACAGGATCCCTTTGGCGGCCGAATCGAAGGCAAGAGACTCTACGGGCGTGGTTCCAACGACATGAAAGGTGGGATAGCCACAAACTTGTTCGTCGTGGAGGCCTTGGCAGAACTGAGGATCCGGTTGGCAGGTGATCTGGTTTTCGAAAGCGTCGTCGACGAGGAGTTTGGAGGATCCAATGGCACGCTGGCTAGCCGCTTGCAGGGGTTTAATGCCGACGGAGCGGTCCTTTCGGAGCCCACTTCTCTGCGAATTTGCCCGGCTCAACAGGGGGGCCGCCTCGTCCACATCACACTGCAGGCACGCGGTGGGATTCTCACAGGAAACGGGGCTCCCCTCGGGGTTGTTTCCCAATTACACCACTTCCTAGACCACTTGGAGCGCTTTGCCGCCCAGCGACGCCGTCGAGTTCGCGTTCATGACTTGTATACCGATCAGACGGATCCGGTCCCTGTATCGATCACGAGGCTGTTTACTGCCCCTTGGGGCACACAAGAGCCTACGACCATTCCTGCAGAATGTCGCTTGGAAATGTACTGGCAAACGATGCCCGGCGAGAAAAAGGAGGATGTTGACCGGGAGTTCTTCGCTTGGTTCGAGGCCATGACCACAGCGGCGCCACACCTTTTTTGTACCGCGCCGAAGGTGGAATTCCCCATTCGGTGGCTACCGGGATCAGCGATCTCGAAATCGGAACCTCTCGTCAAGGAATTGTCCGAGTGCGCACAACTGGTAACGGGCCAACAGCCGGCTGTTGTTGGGCTCGAGGCACCTTGCGATCTCTACGTCTTTCAGCAGGGTTTCGGAATCCCTGCCGTTCTGTGGGGCGCGAGCGGTGGAAATACCCACGCAGCAGATGAGTATCTGGATATCGATTCAGTGGTGACTGCGGCCAAAACCCTTTTGCTGTTTGTCTGTCAATGGTGTGGTGTCTCCGACCAGGGCGAGTGCTCATGATCCACCATTCCTAGTCAATCTGACTAACTCGAGTTACAGGCGGCAGGGGAATAGCCGCGACGATGGCACTGAGCTGGTCACGCCTTTGCTCGAGCCGCCAGAAGGGGAGCCAAGTCGGAAATGGCCTGGGCATTTGGGTTGCGTTGAATGGATTCGACCCAATCGGCATAACTGGCCACCACCGGCTCCACTCTGGCATTGCGGAAGAGTTTCACGGCAGCCGCCACACAGGGGCTGGTGCTGCCGCCAGCCAGCTGGCGGTCGGTTGTTGGGCACAAGGGCAATACCGGGTCAGCTCTCCCGAGAAGACCAGTCCCCCAAGTCAGGAAAACAACGGTCTCGAGGGCCGGATTTAGTTCTTTGGCGCAGGCAGCACAGCGAATCACCTTTAGATCCATAGAGACATCATCCTCCGGATTATCAAAGCCATCCATCGGTTTTTCAAAACTCGTTACGAGAGTTGATTCGGACGAATGCTTCTTCTTTCAGCGCACTTCCAGCTCCTTACCTGACACCACGCTTCGGGCCACTACCCGATCGCCTGTTGCCTTACTTCTCCCTGAAACCGCGAGAAAAAGACTCCGGTCATCGAACTCCCATTTAAGAATAGGGCAACGAGAATTTAGCACAAACGGCATCAGAAAACCCCATGCTGGTACGACGCACACTGCACCAGAGTCGTACGACCCAGGTTGGTGCCCCGTTTAGTGATCCGTCCCTCTCGTGTCAGATGCCTTGATCCTTCAGTAACGCAAGATTAGACCGCGGCAACTTGGTCTGTGAAATCAGCTTTCGTTCCGTACGTGAGATCTTTGAGGCACGATCAATTCTGGAAGGCATCGTTGCTGAGCTGGCGGTCGTCCGCGCTGTAGCGTCAGAAATAGATGAACTTGAGGCCAAATTCCGATGACAATTATGAGGAAACTGTCGCAGCCAACACGCAGTTTCATCTGTGCCTAGCGAGGATGACACACAACCGTAAAACCGTGAGCTGGTCCAGCTCCTCACAGGCGTCTTGGAGGGGTAACTCTGGCATCCAAGTTGAGGTTCAGGCTCTTCACAAGCAGATCGGGGAAAGCATTCGAAGGCCAGATCCTGTTGCGATCGCAGGGCTGTATTGACATCGCCAAGGAAAGATCGACTACTTGGTTCCCGTGGGACCTAAGCTTGGATTCTAGCTGGGTCCATAGCTTGAACCCATGCGTTGGGGCGTAGATACGCATAAGGACTCACTTGCCGCGCTGGATCAGCGCTCACAGTATGTTTGGCGAACTGGTGTGCCATCTCGTGTAATCTGACGTCAAAGACGCAGCCACGAACACCAGCCACCAGTGGGTTTGCGTCAGCCACACGATAGAAGCAGAATCAGTGATATTGCTCTTCTGGCATTGCAATCTGGCAAACAACGGGTCTTGTATGAATCGCATCCAGCTCCTGTTCAAATCGCAAGCCGAGCCAGCAATCCCCCATCCACGACGATGGTGGCACCAGTGATGTAAGCTGCGGCATCCGTTGTCAGGAAGTATACAACCCAGGCAATGTCATCGGGTTCGCCAACCCGGCCGAGAGGAATGGACCCTGCGAAGCTGCTCAAAATGCTCTTCGGGTCTGACTGCGTTGCTAAGTAGGATTCCATCATGCCGGTCTGGATGGCACCGGGACAAATTGCGTTGACGCGGACTTGGAACGGAGCAAAGTCGAGGGCGGCTGCACGCGTCAATGCAAGAAGGCCGGCTTTGGCGGTGGCATAGGCTGCAGTGTTTGGTTCGCAAGCAAGTGCCTGAACGGAGGCGATGTTAATGATGGACCCCTTCGTTTCGCAAAGCGCCGTAAAGGCGTACTTTGTGCACAAGAAGGGACCACGCAGATTGGTGTCGATCACCCCGCCCCAGTCTTCTGATGTGGATTCATCAGTACGCCGATAGAGCTCGATGCCAGCGTTGTTTACAAGAACATCGAGCTGCCCCCATTCGGTTATCGCCTGTGCGAGAGACTCAGTCACGTTGGCTTCGTCGCAAACATCAGTGCGGATAAACAGAGCGTTGCCACCACTCTTTCGCAACTGGGACTCGAGCATCTTTCCCCGAGACTCGTCGATATCGGCGATCGTCACGGCATATCCCTGAGACGAGAAACACTGAGCAGTGGCTCTGCCAATTCCGTAAGCTCCGCCCGTTACGAATACTGCTCTTTGCGATTGTTTCATACAGTTCGTTCACGGCAAGAGGCGCGTGAAACAATCCCTCCTTCCAGGTTTCGATGCGCGGTTGCCAGCAGGCGCAGCCGACTTCTTGCAGTCTCTCCACAAATGACAATGTGATTTTCCGACAAAGAGACATCGCAGACCTTGCCGAAGGCGGAAGGTAGCTGGGCTAGGAACCCCAAGTAGCGCACTGTTATCCTACCGCTTGCCGGAATGTAAGCCAATGTAGGCGTCCCAAATAGAGGTCCCAGCGCAAAAGCATCACGCCGCGGAAGGGGAAACGGGCTAGCCCCGAATTCGAAAGCGTGGGCTTGAGTCTTTCTTTTCCACGGCGGCGCCGCGATAGCTTGATTCTCATCCCAAACTGCGCACCAAGGGAACGCATCACGGCGAAAGCAGTAGCCAAACATCAAACCGTGTCTAACGTTAACCGCTGCGACGAACTCGATCGTGCGCCTCGGATCCAGTTGAAGAGCCACAACAAATCCCCGTCCGCGTTGGGCCAACGGTCGTGAAAGATCGACAGTTCCGCCTTCTGCGGCCGGAGCCAATGGCCAACGAAAGTTACGTCCAGACGCGAGGAGACTCTTGCCTTCATCATAACTAGCATCCGTGCGACCTCGTGTTGCAGACACAACGGTGTAGCTTTGATGACCTGACAAGAACGGTGTCCCTAACGTTACATGCTGGGTCCAATGGAAGAAGTGGTCTGCTTTGCGCAGGTTCGTGATCGTCTCAGTAATATACGCGACGGACTCACCGGGAAGAAGCTGAATCTGGCGTGAGAACCTCAGTTGCGCTACAGGAAGGTCGACGCCCAAGAATAGCGACGACGCTACCCTTCCTGGATTCATGCCACACTCCCTCCACATGCTGATGGGCGCCTCGCCATGGAGGGAAAGGCCTGCGGCGGCCTCCTCATCGGAGGGCGGCCCGAAGTAGTCGAGACACAAGCTGTGGCCGGCAAGGCCCGAGAGCAACTTACCGTCTCGAAGCGGACCATACATTCGCGTATGGGCTTTCTGGCGATATCGGGAAGGTTCTATTGTCTTCCAAGGTGGGACCCACAGCGGGTTAACCGTTGGCATTCCCGATTGAGTAGTGAAGCGAAATTCCGCAATATGTCCGCCGCCCCTCAATAGAAGCAGCCGGATTAGGTCATTCGTGACCGCGTATGCCTCTCGGCCCTGCCAAGTAATTCTTTCCCAGTGCATCTATCCGATTCCGTCCGCAGTGCTTCAAGAGACAATGAGTAATAACGTAAGGACGCGAGAACGGTCCAGGCCGAAGAGTCGGCAGTTCCACTTTTTGGATTCGAAGTTCTGATCTGTTGATCCAGAGAGATGTCAGAGTCTTTCGCACTTCAACCTGCCCCAGAAACCTCGCCCGGGAGACTCAAGGTTTCTGCACTGCTGGAGGGTCGACCTGCTCCTTGGATCAGGTTCCATCCTGCTGTTTTTCTTCGCCCTCATAACCACTTCAAGGCGGCTTGCGCCGCGGAAAGCGCCTGGAAGAAGGAGACAGGCGCATCTCAGTCAACAGCCGACCCCGCACTGTGACGGTGTGCAAATTCTGCAAACTCGGTTACCACACTTCGATTTAGCTCAATACCCAAACCCGGAACTTTCGGGAGGGGAATCCTGCCGTTTTCAACTTGTAGCTCGTCGATAACAAGCTCCTTTCTTAGTCGCGACTCGGAAACCGCCGCCGGAAGAAACTCGATCAATGGACAGTTCGGCAAAGCCGCTGCGACGTGGGCCGTGGCGGCGATTCCAATCCCACTCTTCCAGCAGTGAGGTACTACCAGAATGCCCCGGTCAGCAGCCATAGCAGCTACTCGCATCGCCTCACTTATGCCTCCCACACGTCCGACGTCGGGCTGAACAACGTGCACCTTCCCCACGTCCATCAATTCCACAAATTCAAACCGAGTGCTCAATAGTTCACCAGCAGCGATACGAATGGAGGTAGAATCCGCCAGCCGTGCGTAGCCGTGAAGGTCGTCGGACCATAACGGTGTCTCGATGAAATACAACTCATGTTTTTCCAGACGGCGAAAGACCTGCCGTGCCTCTTTCCAATCCCGCCAGCAATAGCCGACGTCTATCATCAACTGCACCTCAGGACCAACGACCTCTCGCCCGGCAGCTACCAGGTCCACAATTGTGTCGTCGCTTTCGTCGAGACCCGCCACTCGGAGTGGACCTTTGATTAGTATTTCGATCTTTACCGCACTAAACCCGGCGTCACGAGCCCACTGTGCTTTAGCGAGAAGGCTCTCGCGATAATCTTTCAAGGTGCCACCTGAGGGCAACAGGCTAGCGTAAGCCCCGACCGATTCACTTTGCAGCTCGCCTAACAATTGCCAGACCGGTTTGCCTGCTGCCTTTCCCGCAATGTCCCACAATGCCATGTCCACTGCGCCGATGGCACCGATTCCCGCCCCACGCCGCCCCGCTAGCTGGCTTTGCTCATAGAGATACTCCCACATCGCCGCAGGCTGCCTGGGATCTTGCCCTATGAGCAAATCGGCCAACCTGCGGTCCATCGAGTGGGCGCCAGATCTTTCAATCGCCGCCCAAATAACCCACGGATTTGACTCGACCTCGCCGATTCCAGTGAGTCCCGTGTCGGTGTGAACTTCGACCACTGCATCATCGGATGCCGTGTTGAGTGACTTAGAACATTCAGGCGCCATCAGTACATGGCATTTAACACGCGTGATTTTCATTTGGCTTCGTCCGTTCACAGATCGTGATCAATTGCTTCAAACACGCCCACCAACTCTCGTTTGCCACAGTGCACACGGATGTCCTTTTTGTCAGCCAGCTGACCAGGAATACCTAACAACCTAGCGGCTTAGGGAAGGGCTGAGAGTGTCCCGGCGGGATCCCGTTGAGCATACCTGACGCACGCGCCGCCGTTCCAGTCCTCGACGCACCCTAGCTCTACATCGATCCAGGTATTAAGAAATATGGATACTAGATCTATTGGCTCCGTGAGACCCCTCTTTCTTGCTCGTCAACGCTTTTGCTCTCACACTAGTGACAAGAGTCTTCGATTGCATTGTGTCCATTCTCTTAGGCTATTGCTGTTACATCATAGTGTGAATAGCGCCCCGTGACATGGTCGCTACCTGCTTTCTGTTGTCGTCCCAGACCTAGGCTTGACGATAGGAACAGAGAACTTCGAGGCCAGTAACCCGAGCACACTTTGCTGGGCGCCACCTGCAAGAAATCTGCCGATTGATTTGCCCACTCGCAGTATTACAGTGTCGTAGCACCGACATTACCTCGCGCAACAGAGGCATTGTATCGAACAGGGACGATGACGGTGAAGATATGTCCCCTCTAGTTGCGCTCTGAGAGTATTTAACAATAGTATGACATCTTAAGGCATTTGCTGATTCACCGGCCGGCTACCTATACCTACTTAGTTAGAGCGCGGTGGCGATCATGAAACTCGAATAACCAAAGATGCCGATTGCTATTGTCAACACTACCAACCCATACGTCAGCGCCTGCAGCGCTTTGCCTTCCCAATCGCCATAGAGATACTCAACGAACGCAGACGTGAGATTAGTGGTAACCATCGAGATGGGCCAAGCCACCACAGGACCAAAAGTCTTCATCCAGGGCATCGCCCATCCATACAATATGCAGCCTCCAATCCACAAGGCAGCCATACCTACCGAAAGCGCTGTAAAACGCACGGCGCATGGTTCGCGAAATTGTGCCAGAGAGTTGTTTTTCTTCCACAGCCATGCGCAATATATGCCATTGCTAACGAAGCTCGTGCCGAAGTAAGGAATATAGAAGGCGAACGCCATGAAGGCTTCTGATGATCCATGGGCACGTGCTACCTTCATGAAGGTGTCGGCAAATGCCATGCCGAAGTTCTGTGCTGGTGTCAGTAACCCAGCCACAATGGCCAATACGATGCCCTGCAGGATGATACTCCTTCTTTTGTTGGTCGCTTGATGGCTTTGGCTTGCGTAGGCAGATTCTCCGTTTCGCTTCGATCCAGCGAGTGCGCAGATCACAACTCCGGCGACCGCAAGAATCAGGCCTAAGTAGAGAGTAAGTCCCACGTTCGTGAACAACACGGAGCGGTGCTGAACCGCCAATGGTACGAAGGCGCCAACGGCGAGTGCAACTCCACTCGAGAGCGAATTGGTGATGGCCATACCTACTTTGCGCAATCCAAGGCCGATGCAGATACCTGACATTCCCGCCACCAATCCCACGCCCAAGATGATCAGATTCAGGCGAACTCCAACCTCCCGAAACACCTGCAATAAGTCCGGGATTGTGAAGTAGGCGATCGTCGGAGGAAAGAGGAGACAGCAGGTGAAGGCCCAGATAAACCATGTGTTCTCCCATGCAAACTGCTTCGTGTACCGCATCGGCAAAAAGCAGACGCCCCATAGCACGCCACTCAGAACCGCTAAGAGAATGCCGGTGGCCATCGTGAGGTTCTCCGCACATCAATCGACATGGAAGACTTCAATCACCATCCTGAAAGTCATCTGGATCCTTCCTGGGTCTCATCAACTGCCGCCATTCTCGGTCCAATCGGTCGTTCGCTAACGTCGCTACTGCAGCTTGAAGGTCGTCTGCCTCCGCCTCGAGAACGAGGTGCTGCAGCGAGGCATGGATGCGCAAGTTGTGAAACCCAGCCTTTCGACAAGAGCCCTTCTATCCAAATCGCATGGTTTTGTGAGCGTTTAC
Source organism: Acidobacteriota bacterium (assembly GCA_040753175.1). GTDB lineage: Bacteria > Acidobacteriota > Terriglobia > Versatilivoradales > Versatilivoraceae > JBFMEW01. The sequence continues at coordinate 42,879 of JBFMEW010000041.1, forward strand.
GTACTCTATATCGTGGGTTCAGCCGAGTCATGAACGCGCAATGTTTCATGGGCTCGATCTCCTAGGCAGCAGGTCAGCTTTTCGCACTGTATCCCGCATCTGCCAAAATGTTCGCACCAGTGATCGAGGCAGCGTCGTCACTCGCGAGAAATAGGATCACACGTGCAATGTCTTTCGGCTGGACTATCCGCTTCAAGCACTGCTTGCTGTAGACACCCTGCTCAAACTCCTCCTGGCTAATGTGCAATCGCTCGAGCTCGCGCCGAAGTGCGGGAGTGTCGACCGGACCTGGGCTCACCGTGTTTACTCGTATATTCCAGAGCCCGTACTCTATTGCCATGCAGCGGCTTAGCATTCGCAACGCCGCTTTGCTACTGCAATATGTCGCGTAATTACCTTCGGCAATGACACCGTTAATGGAAGCTACGTTTATGATAGCTCCCCCTCCGGCACCTTTCATTTGTTCAACAGCGTAACGAGTACAAAGGGCAGCACCCAGCACATTCGTCGCAAACACTGCCTGCCAGTCCTCAACGGATGCCTCTTCACTTGCCTTCATCAAGAAGTGTGCTGCATTGTTCACGAGGACGTGAACACCACCAAAGCAATTTGCTGCCGTGCCAAAGGCTGCTTTCACCTGATCCTCTTTGGAAACATCGCAATATAGATTCACCGCCACACCGCAACCCGCAACAATCGCCTCTTCCGTCCCTTGCGCCGATTCTGTGCTCTTGTCTAACACGACAACCCTCGCCCCCTCGGCTGCAAATAATCGCGCGGTCGCCCGTCCGATCCCGGAACCCGCCCCGGTCACCACGACGGTCTTGCCTACAAATCGCTGCAAGCTTGGCCCTCCCTCGCCCTCAGAAACTTCCGGCCAGTGGGGTTGCCCACGATCCCATCGGGCAACCGAGGGGTTTCTAGCCTACTCCTCTGAGAAGTGATCGATCCTTCCTTCGCACAGCAAATGGCGATGCCCCGGCTCTAGTCCCGCCTGTCTGGCCAGGTCGTGTGGATACTCAGCGCGATCTGGCGAGATATCTACAATGTTGTCATGGACGCGGCAGGTCTTGATGCGGTCCTGCCGTCTGTTATTGAAGTACAAGGCTTGCGGACGCCGACCTTCATGGCCACCGGTGTTGTAAACAACGTTTTTGCTAACTTCGATATATCCGCTACCTTCGTCGAGATAGATACCGCCAGGATAGCCGATGTTGTCATGCACGAGATTCCCTCTGATAATCGATCCTGGCATATTCCCAAGTGTGTAGATTCCTCCACCATCCCACAGCTCCTGCAACACATGGTGGATGTGATTGTATTCGCAGATGTTGTTTCGTGATGTTGTCGGCGCCGTGTGATAGGCAGGCTGCCAGTAACCGCCACCATCGGCATCGGCCTCCCCCCACCCCCATCCGATGGAGATGCCCGTATACGGCAGCTTGGTAATCTCATTGTGGGCAATGTAAGTGCCGTCTGTATATCCTACAAAGATGCCCACACCTCCGATGTACTCAACAGCGACATTATGAATATAGTTATTCGTGATTTGGTTGCCCTTGACCACATGGCCCTGACTCTTAGGATGGTGGTCGATAACATCGCCGATTTGGATTGCCGATCCAGAAATGTCATAGAACTCATTACCAGAAAGGCTGTTCGCTTCGGACCCTACCTCAACATCGATTCCTGCTCCACCAAGGTGGATGAATCTGCATCTATAAAAGACAATGGACTTCCCTGCGTGGATAACAATGTTGGCAGGGCTCTTCTTGGCCTCGCCATATGGGTGGCTAAGGTAAGCGGGCCCAATTCCTCTTTGGCTTGTAGGGTCTCGTCCGGGTCTGAACATCAGATTGGTTTGCTGCATTGTGAAGTTCGCTTGGAGCTCGATATGGCCGATGCGGCTCGGCTGCAACCACGTCGCGTACTCGAATGTAATTCCTTCAAAACGGATGTGGTGCACAGGCTGGGCGGGACTTCCACGTAACTCGACCAGTTTCTCCAGAGCTGGAGCGATGACTTCAGCCGTATCCAGGTGTTCGCCTTCTCTGGGCAGGTAATACACTGTATGCGTGGACTTATCCAGATACCATTCACCTGGCTCATCTAGCAGTTCGAACGCGTTCTGGATTGCGGTCGGCAGCTCGATCGTGCGACCCTCCTTCATTCGGGCGAGCGAGAAGTAAGGCTCCAACATGGTCAGGATGGCGCCTGAAGTGGTTTTGCGGATGCGCGCAACCTTGCAGATGGACCGCGTCCACTGAAGATCAAACACAAGCTCGATGTCCCCGGGATTTCTCCATGATGCCATGGAGGAGTCCGACGTAAGATAGGCTTCTCTGCGCGCCATTGTTTCGTCCCGGTTGTCAGGCGAATCTTCTACTAGCGTTGCACCGGGGAAACGACCGCCGCGTGCTAGGATGGCCCGTTTGTTGTTGACGTAAAGCTGTCTGAAGTCCCGGACGTCTGTCTGCGCTTTCCAGCGACTTGAATCCAAAGACCACCCCGTGATTCTCTTTCCGCCGCTGATCACAGGATGTTCTCCTGCGTAGTTTCTGTATATGACACAATGATTGGTGGACCCGGAGTCGCGTTGATCAAAAGCCAAAGTCTGCTGAAGTGAGTACGTGCCGCCCCGAAGGTACACGATGACGTCTCTGGCCATACCACGATTCACGCTTCTGACCGCACCGCGAGCTCGTTCCAACGTCTTGAATGGCCGGGCCTTCGTCCCCGGATTGGCATCGTCTCCCTCCGGTGAGACGTAGAATGTAGACTGTCGCTCGGCCAAGAAGCTAACGCGGCCAAAGAACGAACCGCCGATTGCCGTGATGGCCAGCCCCAACAACAGCATGTGCTTGCTTCGATTGACGTAACGCATGGTCTGCTAGCTAATCCTTAGCGGTTGTCCAAGATGAGCGATTAACCGTCTCCCCTTTTCTCGGATGTGGTTGATAGACTTACGGCGAATACACTTCGCGGGGCCGTATTTATTCCTTTCCTTCCCGCCTCTGACAGTATCTCTGAATTCTGTTCCTTGGAGCGCGGGAAGTGCTGTCGTTACCCGAGCGGCACGGTTCAGCTGCTCGAACAGCATTCGCCGAGACTGATGGACGATGTCCTGGTAGCGCGCATCGTGATATATAGAGGTTTTGGGTCTCCAGCGGCTTCTCCATGGTTGTGCAGCTCACCGACATCAGAGCGAAACACTTCCAGCGAATGGTGTACAAACCTCCAAGGGCCCCCACAGTGCCTTGCTGAGTGCGCACTCAATAAGAGCGACATCGCGTACCGGTCTGTGGCGGTGTTTCCCACAGAGCGGCAGCTAACGTACCCCTCTTAAGTAACCTGAGGAACGGGCAAGATGAGAGGTACACGATATATTGTGGTCACGAATACAACTTTCAAGTAGAATTCTCCAGCCCGGTTTTCGCTTTGCCTTACCTTCGTCCTCTACCTATGACTTCTGTGCGAGATCCAGATAGGACTCGACCATGCCATTTCGCCATCCTTTTGAACTACCCGGACATAGTAGTAGTCGACGTCGCGGGGAGTCTCGGTCTTGCCATATTCCATTTTGAATTCACGCTGTCCGGCCGGCCATTGGATGTGATCCACTCCATTCTTTACCAGCGTGACGACATCGATCGGTCCCGTCCCGATGACTTCTATCGCAAAGTGCGGGGCATCCTTTGACTCGATCTCCTCTCCCATCCAATGGTCATTGGCCTTGAAATTCAGAACAATCCTCCTTCCAGTGGTGGCGTAACAGCGCCGGTTGCGCAACGCGTCAAACACTGCCTCTCGGGAAGACTCTTCCACATAGAGCCCTGTAATCCCGCCCGAATATGCGTCACTGTCCCATGTGGAATAGTCGTTTTCGGCATACTTTTTCCAATGGGCTGGATACCCTGGCCGACCCGAGTGTGAATCGCTGGCGCCGACGAAGCCAAGACGTTGGCCGGCTGCCAATGCATCCTTCACAAAATGGCCCACGCCGGCACCACGTATGTAATCTGTATTGATGATTTGTCTCGGGCTTTCGGGGTTCTCAGAACTACCCCAGGACGAGTAGATCTCAACACAACGCTGGAATTCAGGATCATAGTGGTCCCACGGTACTGGGTACACCGCAGAGGCCGGGTGGTGGGGAATGGTCATAGCAGGCCGACCAAATTGCCTCAACTTTCCCCAGAGGTCTCTGGCACTCCAAGTTTGTGAGGGACCCAAGGCCTTGAGCTCGTCAGGCGTTAGTGTTCTGCGCTCCTTCAGGTTCCACACCCAAGGAGATCGAAACACGGGCCCCTCGAAATCCTTGTAGTAAACGTTCTTATGACCCTCGTGTAAGCTGTGAGCGGTCCATTCATATGCGGACATCGTAACGAATCGCCCAGGCTCATACAGTTCTCGCGCCTTTTCCTTGATCTTCTCCCAAATGTCATCCGTCGGGTCATGTTCCGTGAGACAGGCAAAATCGAGCTGCATAGCGTCTCGTGCATAGATGTAATTGTAGTCTGGTGAGCCGCGTCCATCAATGCTCCATGAGGAATGGATGTGGATATCACCGAACAACAGCTTGTACTTTGGCTCCCGCTTCGACACGAGAATAACGTTGCTTTCAAATTCGGACCCGTCGTCCGTCCGGACCGATACGGTATGCCTCCCCTCGCTCATGAACTTGACATCGAATTGGTGGCTTTCGTAGAGATCGTCGCTCTCAGAAAACGTGTACGGCGGTGGAAGCACGGCGTCTGGAGCAGACGAGCGAAACGTTACCCGCCCTCTGTAACGGTTCTTGAGCCCAAGTCGCAATATCGCTGTACTAAGGCGGAAGGGTACCCCTGGTAGTTGGTTCGTACTCGCGTTTAGTATCGGGAAGTACTTCCCCCATTCAAGTTGTTGTAGTTCGCCGCCTCGCGCGAGCTTTTTCGAGAGCAAAGCCGCAGCTCCCATCCCCAGTAACCAGTCCCTTCGCGAGATGCGCATTTAGTCCTCCTCTGTTGATTGACCGCCTGCGTCGATGCCCGAAACGGCAGTCTTGCGTTTGCTTGCTAAAGCTGCGCAGCGTCTGCGGATCGATCGCAGCGATAGTCTGTATACAGCACCCTTTGAAGCGGCTTAACGGCCGGGTTCTCGCAACTCTGAGGCATGAGTCTTCTCCCAATTGGTGGGAGGTGCGTTTCCCCGTTAATCTGAAGAATCACAACTAGCATTGCTCACAACATACCGGGTGCGGCAATGCAAGAACTAACTGCACGATCTGGGACTTCATTGACCTTTGGAAGCTCCCTCCACCTGAGGTGTTGCGGCGCGAGGACTGGCCTCTGCATCCTTCCGAAGACTACAACTCTAAGCGCCTCCTCGAAGGTTCGGGAGGGGCGTCGAGACCGTTCTCACAAGGTACCACCACCTGGAACTGACTCTATTCTAAAATATGACCTTCAGCGCGAACTGAATAATGCGCGGTGTGTTGGCTACTGAGGTGATCCTGCCAAAGCTAGCTGGATTGTTTAGGTTAGCATTCGCACCAGGACCTGCAAATGCGACCCGGTTGAACACGTTGAACGCCTCCGCTCGAAATTCAAGGTACGTAGACTCCGAACCTAGAGGAAACCTCTTGAAAACAGATAGTGATTCATCGAAGTAGAATGGCGGTCGCAAGCTTGGCATGTACGGCGGCGCAGTGCCGAATGTGAAGGGGGAGGGTTGACTAAAATTGTTGATGTCAAGATAAACGTCCTTAGCAGGATCAAAATTGCTCATCTTGACGGCACTCCTACCTCTTCCTGAGACCCAGTTGGGCCGGTTTCCACCACCGAAAATGGGAAGCGAAGGGCCTCCAAAGATGCTAATGGGAACACCCGACTGGTACCGGTGAATCCCGTTGAACTGCCAGCCACCAATCAAATAGTTGAGAGATCGGTTCACGTTTGCCGCGAATCGTTTTCCGCGACCGAAGGGCAAATCATAGGACCAGGAGAGAACGAAAACATGCGTACGATCAATAGGCAGGACACTTTTCTCGGCCTTCCGATTATATGTGTCCCTCACGACGCCACCAAAAGTACCGAAGAAGGCGTCTGCTCCCTGGACGCCGATATTTTTGGAGAGAGTGTAAGCGCCCAAGAACGAAAGACCATTCGAGTACCTCTTCTGCGCGCGAACTTGTAACGAGTGATACGTGTTGTACCCTGTGCGCTGGAACATGTTCGATATTGATGTGAATTGAGGAAACGGTCTCAGCGCCTGGGCTACCGTACCGACGAAGCCAGCGTAAGGTACACGAACGCCGGCGGCAATGGCCTTGGGGCAGCTCCCCGCCGCCAGGCAAGCACTGTTAGCAATGAGCTCATTGCCCAGGCTTAGATAACTCGAGTTGACCTGGTTGAGATTTTCCAGACCTGCCCACGTCCCAGTAACACGGTTCCCGACGTAAGCAGCATCAAGCAGGACATTGAAAGGTAGCGAGCGCTGGATGTCGAAGGTCCAGGATTGGAGCAAAGCAGGGTCGTTACTGCGGGGGTTGACGTAAGCGATCGAGTTGTTATTTCTCTGTGTTGGGTCTAAATTCGGCAGAGTGATATTGGTTGCCGGGAAACCAGTGTCGAGACCAAATGCTGGATGGACTCCGTTGTCGAGTGTCGTTGCACTCTGGGTGTATGAGTACCCGTTACCAAAGTTACCGACGATACTCAGCATTCCAAAGTTCTGGTTAATCCGGAAAATACCGTAGCCTAACCTTACCACTGTGTTTTCCTTGAACTGATAGGCGAGTGATACTCTTGGCATAAAGCTCTTGTGGTAGCTCCCGGTAATGTTTTTATACCCCGTACGGCCGGGGCCATCGCCCAGGAAGGCCAACGCTCCAGGCCGCCCACCTGCTGCTGCATTTGGAGCTGTAGGACTAAAGAAAGAAATGTTGCCATTGCTTTCCTCCAAATACCTGGGAATCTCATAACGTAATCCCGCCGTGAAGGTCAGCTTGGGTGTAAGCTTGATGCTATCCTCCGCATATGCGCCCCAGAGGTGATCCGAGAAATGAAGCTCTGGCCCAGCGATCAAGCGGTTGGCAAAAAAGACCTCTCCCAGCAGGAAACTGGCAAATGAGTTACCCCATTTGGCAGAGTTGACAGGATCGTTAAGTTGCGTAGTCGATGCAGAGCTGAAGAACAGGGAACCAGCGAGGTTCTCCAAGTCATGGGCCAAAAACCTCCGGAGGCGGTACAGGCCACCGACTTTCAACTGGTGCCTGCTCGTAACCCAAATCAGATCGTCGGTCCAGCTCCAGTTCGTGTGGAACGCATCGAAGTTCGTGCTATTTGCATTTCCCATTTGTGGGTAGAGACTGGAGAACATGAGTTGAGGGTAGCCGGGAGCATCTAGGGGAATACCGGGGATTTGGAGAACTTCGTTTCCCTGGCGCGGGTCCAATTTCCACTTGCCGCGCGTGCTCCACGAATGTCCGAAGCCGATGTGGTTCATAAGCGTATTTGAGATTGTGTAGGTATGGTTTCCTCGTAATCCACCGCCCCCAAGGTTCTGGTTTCGGTTGGCGGAGTCGAATGCACCGGGGATTGGCCCATGGACAAAAATATTCCCCCCCGCGGACCAGTAAGCGACCGAGAGCTGCTGCTTATCATTGATCCTATGGTCGATCTTGAGCGTGAAGCCTGTATCGTTGGCCGGCTGGTTCGATCGATCCACATAATTTCGTTGCCATCCCGCTTCCGGAAAATCAAGCGGCGGTAGCAAAGCGACCGCTCGCTTGGCCACTTCGCTAATCCGGCCTGGCGGTATGACGTTGAGTACTCCGTTATAGCTGAACTGCTGGCGCGTTTCTGTGCTCGTACATCGATGATCGCCGCATACGGGGTCAAAGATAGGAAAGGGATAATCGGAGAAGTCGCCGTTCCTTTCCCGAGGCGTCGGGAGGTTGATCAACCCGGGGCTCGGCGTACCTCCTCGTAAGCGGAAACCCGAATATGCGGCGAAGAAAAAGGTCCTATCTTTTTGGTCGTAGACCTTCGGGATGTTCAGTGGCCCGCCGATGGTGCCACCGAACTCATTCTGGCGAAGGTAGTTCTTGATTCTTGGGAAGAATCCCCTCGCGTCGAACTTGTCGTTACGCACGAATTCAAATAAGCTCCCATGGAATTTGGTGGTACCCGACTTGATCGTGAAGTTCTCAACTCCATGCGCTCCGCCTCCGTACTCAACTGAATACAGCGTGTTTTGCACCCTGAATTCTGCGATTGCTTCGAAAGGTGGGGATGCCTCGGCGATCGCTGCGGAAGCGCCTATCTGACTCATGCCCTGCCCCTCAATGATCATCTCCTGAGTCTGGCCCAGCACTCCGTTGATCTCTTTAATGAATTGGTTGCCCGTCACACCAGGAGTCAAGAACGCGAAATTTTCGATCTGCCGCCGGCCGGTTGCGCCGACGCCCGAAGCGGCGCCCAGCGTGATCGGGAGATCACGCACGAACTGCGGTGACATGGACGTTCCGATCTCGGCCGAAGTGGTTTGCAACGCGGCCTCTTCTGCATTGACGTTAACCGTTTCTGTCACCTCGCCTAAGGTCAGATTGATATCGAGAGTCACGACGATGGCTGTCCCAATGATGATCGGTTCCTGCGTGAACGCCTTGAAGCCAGTACTGGTGACGCTGATCCGGTATTGCCCAGGCGCGACGCCGGTAATTGAGTAAATGCCACTCGTGGTTGTCGCGCCAGTCTTCGACGTACCGGTGTCGAGATTTGTCAGTACGACGGTGGCCTCTGGCACTGTCGCCCCGCTCGAATCAACAACACGCCCGGTAACGCCGCCGAAACTGCCTTGGCACCAAGCGACTGCGGGAATGGCTAAGAAGCTCTCGATTACCAAAACGATTACTAGAAATAACCGCTCTGTGACCGATCGTGTGATGGTATGCAGCCTCATGGCATCTGGCCTCCTTGTATCCAGCGTTTCCCTTAGATTGTAGGTCTTGACATAGTACCCGCGAGCATCCGCACGGCACCCAGGTCTTCCTTTATCCTTGCCAGGGTGCGGATCGGCGGGCTTTCTCAAAAGAGTGAGGACATGAGAAACTCGATCGAAAGGCTCAAGAGTTGAGCTCTTATGACAGCTTGATTGATGTTCTCAGAAAAAATATCACCGAAGCATGGGCTGACCGACTGACCAAAGCAACATAATGACCTTTACCTGAACGCATTGCGATCGGCTACGATCGAACTGCCTTTTACTGAAAGCTTTCCGATGTGCATTATCTAGCTGGAAGTGCCTGGATCCCCTGCCACATCGACTTTTTCGACCAAGACACCTGCATCAGCCTGACTGAATTTCTTCACTTTCCCCTCCATCGCTTTCGGTACCTAGCCCTATAGAGCTGCCGGCCCCACGGCCAACTTGGATCCCTTGACTGGCCTCAGTCTTACAGCCAGGTCGCCTTACCGGAAAAAGTTTCGATCGCTTTCGGCAGGACGACTTGCCGCTGCTGGTGGAGTACACTTCCGAGCCCACGTTTAACGCTGGTTCTTCGAACGGACTATCAGCGCTTGTTCATGCGGTTTGATCTACGAATCTTGAGCCCAAGGGCAAAACGGCACACATCCGATCCGACAGGTACAAACGCATTCGGTTTCCTTCTTCATGGCCCGGGGCGAGCATCTTTTCTTCTCTGCTGTCATAGATAGTTGACGTTGCCACGGCGCAGCCTATCGGTCACCCCAATCTTGTTGCTTTCCTTCCCGTCAGCCGCTGTCTGACTAAACTCTCGTCCCTCTGGAGCTGGCAGCGCTGTCACGATGCGACTCGTTCGGATTAGCCACTCTAACAACAACCTCCGGCACTGCTGAACAACACTCCGATAGGCTTGGGCCTCATATAGATTTGTGGTTTCGTCAGGATCATTTTCCAAATTGTAGAGTTCTCCAGTATCTTTACCGAACATCTCCTCCTGATAGTGGACAAACCGCCATGGGCCCCAACGTAAACCCTTGCTCCAAGGGTTCTCTGTTACGGCGACATCGCGGACTGGCTTGCTAGCTCCTTGCAACAAACCGCTGAGATCTATACCATCCGCAGTTTCCATGGGAGGCAGACCGCATAGGGCGGCGATTGTTGGGCCAATATCGAGATTCTCCACAAACTGAGAACATACAGCCCCCGCAGGGGTCACCTTAGGAACACGCCAAATGAGTGGCACGCGACAAACGGCCTCAGAGCAGATACCGGGTGCCTTTTCAGGTACGCCAAATGTACCCTCGTAGCCGCCATGGTCCGATCCATACAAGACGATGGTGCTGCCTACGATACCTGCCTGGTCGAGGTAATCCATCAGCTGTCCGAGTGCGTGATCGACCTGGGTAATGCAGGCCAAATAGCCACGCCATACTCGACGACAGCCCGCTTCAAAGGTCTTGGGTTCAATTAGCCATTTCATGTCCTTCAACCGCTTCACCATGGCTCGAAAGTGTGGAGGGCGGTGGGCGTCATCCTGGTAAAGAGTCTTGGGTAGCGCAAGATCATCCGGATACATCTCCCAAAATCTCTTGTCTGGCGTGTAGCATTGGTGTGGACGAGGAAGAGACACTTGGACACAGAAAGGTTGACCTTGGCAGTTGCTAATAAACTGGATGGCCTTCTTCACACACCATCCCTCGACACCGTGCTCGTACGGCAGATGCGAAGGCCTACCTTCGTGTTGCTGATCACCAGGGAATTCCGGCAGGGCGACGCTATCTTCTTTGTCGAGCAGGCCCAGGGCCCTCAGGTAGTCGGCATACTCGTCCGACAGCCATGGTGGAGATGAGAAATAGCGATAGCATTCAGCTAGGATGTCGCAGTGCCCCTCTAGCCAGTTTGTAGGCTCATCCGGCGTGTGAACTTTGCCGATGGCCGCAGTGCGGTATCCGTTCTGACGAAAGTGCGATAGGAAACTTGGCAGAGTGAATGGAGGCGGAGGACCATTTAATCCGTAATAGCCATGGTTATGACAGTACTGGCCACTGAGAATGCTCATCCTGCTCGGCGTGCAGATTGGGTTTTGCGTGTAGGCTTTGGTAAACCGAACACCTTGGCCCGCCAGACGATCCATGTTAGGGGTGATTGCCTGAGTGTGTCCTTCATGCCCCATACAAGCCGCCTGATGCTGATCTGAAATCACGTAGAGGACATTCAACCTCTGTGGCCGAGGTACGTTGGTACGTTGATTGGTACTAGGCTTGTCGCCTCCCTGAACGGCGGCTATAGCAGTACCTCCAATTGCCTGCGTTAGAAATACCCGTCTAGGTATTCTGCTCATGATGACTCTTTAGAGTTGCGGCTCGATTCGTCTTTCTTGAGCGCCTGTTCTCAATGGAGTGGAGCCACTCAAAGCCCCTTGCCGGGATGTCGAGGTGGCACTTCCTATTGCCACACGACCAGCCGCATACCGTTCGCAACTTGGCTGATCAGCGTCCCAGAACCGGTCCAAAAGACAAGTGCACTTTGCAAGAACATCAGGACTTCCCCTTGCCTACCAACAGCCCGATTCCACATTCGTACGATTCTGGCTTGGTGCCGTCGCTAACAAGAGCGCTCCGGCGTCCGGCGTGACTCTCGTTGTCGAGGCCTTGCCTAAATGCAGCAAACGGCCACATAGTTCACAACCGGAAAGCTTCTGGAACAAGGCAGGCATGTAAGGTTACCCTCTTTAGTTATTGTTGCCAAAGACTCCTCATGGAATTCTCACCTAAGAACAATTCCTTTGCGCGCTCCAGGGCTTGCCGGAGATGATGGAGCATCGACTGCTCGGCCTTATCAGCTTCCCCCAGACGGATGGCTGTGAGAATGGCCTGATGCTCGTTCACGGTTTCGGTTAGCGGCTGATTAGGGTATTTCGCATAGCTGAATTGATGAACGCCGTGAAGTTCAGTGATGTACCTTAGGAGCCGCCCATTGCCACTCGCCTGAGCGATACAGCAGTGAAAGGTTAAATCAAGCTCTCCCGCCTCCAATACTTCATCTGGCATAGGCTTATTGCCTAGGCTCGTCATTCTCCTTACACTTTGCTCAGCGCGCTCGAGCAGCGGTGCGTCATTGGGGTTTTGTGCGGCCAATCTCGCCGCTGCAGGCTCCAGAAGCGACCTCAGCTGGAACACTTCGCGATAGGTGGCGAAACTCACTTCCGTGACCATGTATCCTTTGTAAGGACCTTTCTGAAGCAGTCCATCCCTAAAGAGATGAATGAACGCCTCTCGAAGAGGCGTCCGACTCACCTTGAAGCGGTCTGCCAGGTCTTCTTCTAGGAGAAACTCCCCCGACGGAATGACACCAGAAAGAATTTCCCCCCGCAGACGTTCATAGATCTCATTCACCCGCGGTACGGGCCTTTCTGTCTTTCTGAACACAGCAGCCGTACTGGACATTTATAAAAGTTCTTGAGAATTTCGTGCGTCGACAAGTAAACTACACGTTGCCGACTGTGTCAACACTTTTTTGTGGGGTCACGGGGCGGCGTGGATGTTGTTGAATCGCTGGGCACGAAATACCAGGCTGTTGTTAGCTTGCCAATGAAACTACGAACAAGCTCAGCAGTCCTCAGCACAAAGGCCAACACTTACCTGGAAGACATTGCTCTCAGCGAGCGCTGTCATTTATGCGGGCTCAAACCTGGGCGGGATTTTCACACCACTCCGAGTGGCATTGATTATCAGTCGGTCCGGCTGGCGCAGTTCTTTTCTTTATATTGGCCTTTGTTTACTGGACTCGTCCCCGGAAATGGACAAACGGTCACGATGCAGATTTCAGCGAATGAAGGGCAGGCATCATGGACTTGCCTCGGAGGCGGCTTAGCAAGGGGTTGAAATTGGCAGCTTGCAGCAGATCGAAGAACAGGGCACCTGCATGCAGGTCGTGACCAAAAAAGCCGTTGTGGGAAGGCAGATCGGGGAAGAAGTCGAACAAGGCTGGGCGATGACGGTGGGACGGATGTACCAGTTGGAAGGGCTGAGCCGGGCGGAATTCTCCCGGCTGAGATCCAGGGCCGCAAGACTGGATCGAGACCTCTAGAAAATCTTTCCGCTTCGCCCTGACCCCTAATCCCTCGAACTTAACCCAAGCCCACGTCCAGCATTCTAAGAGGCGTCGACCTCAAATCCGAATGCGCAGCGGTCGTTAGTTTCTTGATTTTTGACCTTCGTTGAATTTATGGTTAGGCTCAACAGCCTGTTCCAGTTCCGGTCCTGTTCCTATTCGGAGGCGTTGACTTGATGAAGGGTCTGGATCCAATCCAGC
>JBFMEW010000042.1:0-54094 GCA_040753175.1 Acidobacteriota bacterium
CGGCGGCCTATGGCGGCTACGGTGCCGACGTTGCCACTCGCCTGGAAGTGGGGGCCGGCGAGGTGCTGATGCAACGGCACCTGATCCAGCTTTATCGACTTTTGGGCAGGTGGAAGGAGCAGCCTGGGACTCCCTGAGCATCGGTCCAAACTTCATTTGGCGTCGGTTCGCAAAGATGCGGCTGACGGCGAAATTGGCCGGCAGTTTCGGCGTGGAGTCGCTCAGTGGGTGTCTTGGCCGAGGCATGTTTTTAGTGCGGGAGAGCAGCATGGAGATGTTGCTGTGCCCAATCGTTGAGCGGATATCGATCCATCGGTAAGTCATGCCTACCTCAGCAGCGGCAGAAACGGCTTCGACCCCTCACCTGAGGCGGGAACTGGGCCTATGGGATCTGGTTTTTTACGGTATCGTGCTGATCCAGCCTACCGCGCCGATGCCGTTGTTCGGCGTCGTCAGCCAGGAAGCCCGTGGCCACGTGGTGACCACCATCCTGATCGCGATGGTCGCCATGTTGTTCACGGCCATCAGTTACGGTCGCATGGCCCGGGCCTATCCCGCCGCCGGGTCGGCATTCACTTACGTGGGGCGGGAGATCCATCCGGTGCTGGGATACATCACCGGGTGGAGCATGGCCATGGATTACATGCTGAACCCCGTGATCTGTACCATCTGGTGCAGCAAGGCTGCCGGCAACATCGCTCCCGAGATTCCGTACGCGGTTTGGGCGGTGTTTTTCGCCTTGCTGTTCACTGGTCTGAACCTGCGCGGCATCCGTGCCAGCGCCCGGACCAACGAAATCCTGGCCGCGGGCATGGGCGTGGTGATTCTGGTCTTCTTTTTCTACGCAGGACGCTACCTCCTGGGCATGCCGGCATTTGGCCCAGGCTTCTTGACTCGTCCCTTCTACAATCCCGAGACGTTCGCCTTGCCGGCCCTGTTTACGGGCACCTCCATTGCGGTGTTGACCTACATCGGTTTCGACGGGATTTCCACGCTGTCGGAAGAGGTTCGCAACCCCCGCCAAAACATTCTCCGTGCCACCGTTCTGGTTTGTCTCATCACCGGGATACTGGCGTCGCTGGAGGTTTACGCCGCGCAACTGATATGGCCGCAGTCGAAGCCGTTTCCTGATGTGGACACGGCTTTTTCCTTTGTGGCCGGGCAGGCGGGTGGCGTGTTCTTGTTCCAACTGGTGAACTTTACCTTGTTGGTGGCTACCATCGGTTCCGGCAGTGGTGCCCAGCTGGCGGCCGCTCGGTTGCTCTATGGGATGGGACGTGACCGTGCGCTGCCCAAGTCCTTCTTCGGTGCGGTGGAGCCCAAGCGCGGCATCCCACGCAACAATGTGTTGCTGGTCGGGGGGCTGGCCTTGTTGGGTGCCTTCACACTGACCTACCAACTGGGGGCCGAGCTCCTGAATTTCGGGGCCTTCATTGCCTTCATGGGGGTGAACGCGGCAGCTGTTACGCGCTACTACCTGCGTGGGGATCAAAAGCGCCTGAGCCATCTCCTCCCCCCGCTGTTTGGCTTCTTGATCTGCTTCTATATCTGGCTGAATCTGCGCCGGCCGGCGATGATCGCCGGCGCGACCTGGTTGTTGGTAGGTCTACTCTATGGGGCCTACAAGACGCGGGGCTTCCGTCGCGACCTGGTGAGCTTTGAGCTGCCTCCAGAATAGGACTCCCTCATCGCGCGATGGAATTGGGTTTCACGGCGATTAGGAAAATCAGACGCGATGCCACAAGCGGGCAAGCTGATCGTAGCGAGTTTTTGGAAGTTGGATCTATTCTACTGAATCGGCATCGGTCTTGGCAGGTGTGGGGCGTTACCTCACGCGTTTGCGGCGAGTACTGCTGGAGCTGATGCTCCTGAAGGGGTGTCCAGAGCCGAATAGCAACGACTCCTATCGGCACGAAGATGCGGAAGCTGAGACATCTCCTCGAACGAACCCGTTAGACGTTGCGCTGCCGCGGATGGCCCCGCGGCGGCAGCGAGAAACCGGATTTCGTCAGTCCGGCGCCGAGGGCAGTGCTTTTGTTAAGGGAACCAGATATGTCGGGGGACTGAGCTGTGGAGCAACACAAGCACAACGACGCTCCATGGACTGAGAATTCAGGAGACACTTCAAATGGCTACTATGAATAGGCGTCACAGTCGAAGAACCTTCATCAAGGATGCGGGCTTGGCCGTCGGCCTCCTGTCGAGTGCCGTGCCAGAGTCCCGAGCAGACCTTAGCCCTCAGAGCCAACCGGCAACGAAGGCACCGGGTCGCCCCAAGGTTGGATGTGTTAGTTGGTGCTTCCACGGTTTTGAAGGCGGCAGTAGTCCGGAAGCCGCCCTCGATATTCTGGGAGAAATCGGTTTTGAAGGGACCGACCTCATCCTGCTCGCGCGGGAGGACATTCAGGGGTATTGGAGCGATGTCAGGATTGACCGAATCAAGCAACAGCTGGAACGTAACCGGCTCGAAGTAGCGCAGTTTGTGATTTTCCAGCCGGTCATCGAGGGATTAACCAGTCTCGACCCGGATGAGCGGAATCGTAATCTGGACTACTTCGAGGCTGGGTGTCACATCGGCAAAAAACTGGGGGCGCCCATCATCAATATGGTGGCACCCTGGCCGCGTGAGCTGAAAGGGCCCACCAATTATTTGCCCAGGTACTTTGAACTGAGTGAACCGAAGCCCCAAGAGAAATTCCACATTGAGGTGGCTCAGGGATTTGACTGGCAGAGGGTCTGGCAAACCTACATCGAAACCACGCGGGCTTGCCTGCAGCGCATCAAGGCCCTGGGATTGAAGCTTTCAATCGAGCATCACACTCACTGCATGGTTCACGATGCGACTTCCTTTCTTCGGCTCTGGGATGCTGTACGTGACCCGAACCTCGGCTATAACCTGGATACCGGCTGGACTCTAAGCCAGCGTGAATACCCGCCGGTTGCGATCCACAAAGTGAAGGACCATCTGATGAACCTGCACGTTCGCGATATTGATGGGCGGATGCGCCGGTTCGTGCATGTGGGACAAGGTGTGATGGACTTTAAGGCGATTGCCAGCGCCCTGAAAACCATCGGTTATCGCGGTTTCCTTTCCATCGAGCAAGATAAGCATCCCGGTGACATGAAGGAGACTTGCCGACGATATCTGCAGATGATGAAAGAGTACTTGACCTCATGACAGATGGGACACGTTGGACGTGATCTGCCACTTGGTAAAAACCGTGGGTCTTGCCGGCGGTGTTAGTGAGCAGGCTTGGAGGGGCAGGGGACCGGGACCGGAGCTGCAGCCATATTCTGAGCCACCTGCCGCAAACTGAGTTGACGGAACGTCACCGCCACAGGTCGAACCCCGGTCCAGTTCGCTCGTTCGCCTTGTCCCAGGCCGAGTTCGACATCACCACCCAGGCCCGAACGAGTTTTCTCGATGGACTGGCGCACGGACGCAATGGCGAACACACAGATGGACCTGCCTCGGACAGAGGGAGGAAGTCAAGGCTTGTCGCGTTCGCAGTGCTGCCGGATGACTGAAAAACCGGCTGCGCTCCACGATTGCCGCTGGCGAAGGGGAGCGCTAGTCCTCGAACAGACCGGGTAACCCCGAGGCAGAAAGGCGCACGGGCTGGCTTCCTTTAGTGCTAAAAAGGAGAATCTCTCGTTTTTCGGCTCTAAGGTCTTTCAGATTTTCAAAGTCAGGAGGCACTCGACAAAGAAATCCCACGTATCGGATCGTTTTCTTTCCGCGAGCGGGGACATGGGTATAGGTCGGTTCGCCGAAAAGGTTCCCCATCGCAAAAGCCTCACTCCGCGGAAGCGGCAGAGCAGTTGTGCCAAATTCCAGCCCTCGAGCCTGTGTGCGGCGCCTCCAAGGCGCAGAATTGATTGCACGATTCTCCTCCCAAACCGCCACCCAAGGATAATCTCGGCGACGAAAGCAATAGCCAATCATGAGACGATGCCGGTTGTTGATGGCTGCGACGTACCCCAAGTCTCGTTTGGGATCCAGCTGGACACCGACGACGAAACCAAGACCCTCCTTCAGCAAAGGTTGGGTCAAGTCGACACTTCCCCCTTCACGTAGGGGCCCCATCGGCCAGCGGAAGGCTCGCTTAGAGGCTAACAGTGCTTTCCCTTCATCATACCCGTGCGGGTAAGTTAGACCCTTCGTGCCTGGGAGACAGACGGTGCTACCTCGATGGGCGAGAAAAGGTGGGCAGAGCGTAACGTGTTGCGTCCAGTGAAAAAAATGGTCGGCCTTCCTCTCGTTGCTGACGACTTCCTCAAAGTAGGCCGACGATTCCCCTCGTCTCAGTCTGATCTTGCGACAGAATCGCAAGCCGGCCGCAGGAAGCCTCACCGACAAGGTCAGCGAAACCTGATTCTTCCCAACAGTCAGTTCCGTCCGCTTCCATCTTGCGGATGGTGCCTCTCCATGGAATGAGAGACCCTGAACGACTTCCTCCTGAGAAGGTGGCCCGAAGTGATCCAGACAGATGTTGTGACCGGCGATGCCAGAGAGCAATTTGCCTTCTATGGGTGGTCCGTATTGTGAGGCATGAACCTCTGCTCGATAGTTATAAGGTTCAATAGTTGGCCAGGGAGGCTTCCACAGGGGGTTGAGAGTTGGAAGCCCAGTGGATCGCTCGAAACGGAATTCGGCGATATGCCCCCCGCCGGTCAGGGTAACCAGGCGGACTCGATCATTTTTCAGAAGGTATGCCCTTCGACCATTCCAAGGGGTTTCTTGGCATGAGCATTCCGTTCCTTGCTTGATCATGGAGTTTGGCTTTTAAAGATGAGGAGATCCTAGTCGCAGCAAAGTAGACTCCGGTGTCACGATTGGACCTTCAGACCCTCTGGCGAACTCTTCGTCCGCAAGGCCTCCGGTCTGAGCCAACACAGTCCCACGGTATAGAGTCCTGAAAGCAAAACGGCCGAGAGACAGAAGACGATGATGCTCTGACCGTTTTCCCAGCCTGCATTCCACAGATTAGCTCCGAAAGAGTAATAGAGGGGAAGAGCGCTTGTGATGACCCCCACCAGGGGAATGACCGCATGCCACCACCAGCTAAACTCCTCCCGCCGAAAGCGCCAAAAGAACACGGTGCACCCAAAGTTGACAAGAATACTAGAGACCATCGCGAAAAACACGACGACCGTACCCCACCACTCGTAGGACCGGTAGAGGCCCAGCCAGCGACCCCAAACTGCGGCCACCAGCAGCGTAACGACGAGCACGACGTGCTGAGCATTCCAAGGGACTTGGTACTTTGGATGCAACGCTCCGAAAAAGGCCGGCAAGGTCCCGTCTCTTCCCATCGCAAAGGCTACGCGGGCGTAGCCCACAATGGATGCCAAATAGACTCCCAGCGCAGCCGTGAGGGCCGTAATGATCACTACAAGACTTCCTGCTCCCCAGTAGTTGCGGGCCACAACAGCCACCGGGTTAATGCCACTTGCTACCTGCTTGGCCCAATCTTCTTCAGGCATCACCAGTGAGAAACCCCAAGATGTCAACGCCCAGAAGACACCCAGCAAGATACACGCCGTCACTACCGCTCGCGGAATAATGGTGCGGGGTGCGTGCGTTTCTTCCGCTGCCGTCGTGATAACACTAAAGCCGCCAAAGCTCAGCAGGGCAAAGACCAATCCTTTGGAGAAGCCCTGAAACCCATGCAGAGATGCGGCGGGATTGAAGGGGCCATATTCTATTCGGCCCTGGCCAACACACGCTATCAGGATCGTGCCGGCGAGGGCCAGCACAACAGCCATCTCAAGTACAGTCAACGTGATTGAACTTTTGGCCGAGATTTCAATGCCAGGATAAGCCAGCAAGACGACGGCGAGTGTTGAGATGATCACCCCGATTAACCACGTTCCGTAGCCTGCCTGCCAGGCAAACAACACGGTCATCAGCTCATTGAGAAACAGTCCGAAGAGCAGTGGCTGGAGAATCACCGAGAAAAAATAGGTAGCGACTAACAACAGACCCGTCCAGACACCCACGAAGGGATTCACTGATTCCGACAACCATGTGTAGCCGCTTCCGGCAGAAGGGATTTCGCGTGAAATCAGTGCGTAGCTGATCGCTGTGGGAAGAGTTAGAAGAAGAGCCACCATGAACGCCGCTGGTGCGGCTCGACCCGAATCGGCGGAGATGAGTCCCAGATTCGCATAAATGCCCAGAGCGGGAGCCATCATTACCGCACCTAAAGCGGCCACACCTAAACTCCCCAGCGTGCCAGCTTTCAAGACACTGCCTTGGCCAGTCTCCACAATTTCTCCACGCCAGAGGGCTTCCGCTGATCCAAGCGGGACAGCTACGCTTGCGGTATTCGATTCACGAATGCGCTCTCCAACCAAAATTCAAAGAGCAAGAGAGCTTAAGGTTCAACTTGTTGAGTGGGAACAACACTGACAAGCGCGTTTTAGTAACATCTTGAAGTGAGGCCGCCATCGACCACCAGCACACTTCCCGTCATAAACGAAGAAGCATCCGATGCCAGAAATACGGCCACTTCAGCAATCTCTTTCGGTTCGGCAATTCGCCGTAGGGCGTATTTGGCATATACTTCTTGTCGCAAGCTCTCAGGGTCGGAAAACGAGTTAAAAAAATCCTGCAGCAGCGGCGTGTCGACATCGCCGGGGCAAATGCAGTTAACCCGCACCTTGTCTGGGCCATAAGCCATGGCTGCGGTTTTTGTCAGAGCGATAACTCCACCCTTGGCGGCACCATAGGCCGCCAGGTCGGGGTCGCCAACGAAGCCCAAGGCTGACGACATATTGACAATCGATCCTCCCCCGGAACGAATCATGGCAGGCAGCGCGTACTTGCAAGCCAGAAAAACGCCTCTCAAATTGACGCTGTGAATGCGGTCCCAGTCTTCTTCCTTGGTATCCGCCAGCTTGGCCATGATCTGGACCGCGGCGTTATTGAAGAGAACGTCTAACCTCCCAAATTGCTGCACGGCTGCGTCCACCATTCTTTCGACATCTTGTGCCTTTGAGACATCGGCGTGACAGAAGAACGCCGTATCGCCGTTCTTCTCGATCGTAGCCAAAGTCTCTTGACCTGCGTCCTTGTTCCAATCAACAACTACAACCCTGGCCCCTTCCTTCGCAAAAAGAATTGCGCTGGCCCTGCCAATCCCTGAACCAGCTCCCGTGACGATCGCCACTTTTCCGCTCAGCCTCATCGCACCTCACCTCTCTGTGGTTCCAGTTTCGGTCGTCACGCCAGGACTCTCTCGCCGGGCTCTTGCTCGTTCGGGGACCTCATAGATGCTGATTGTGCTGCAGCCGAAAGAGCACCTTGCGCACGCTCTCGAGCGTTGTTTGCAGGTCGATGTCCGAGTGAGCTTGCGAGACATACCACCGACCCTCTGGCAGCAAATACACACCAAGCTTCAACATCCCTTCAAGAAACTGGTCTCGTGCGTCAAGGCTGCAATCCAGCGTGTCCCGATAGTTGTTCATTTCTTGCCGATTGGTGAATGAGAGATGGAACACCGCTCCAACCCCGTTTATCAAGACTGGAATCTTCAGCTCAGCGGCAAGCTCCCGAATTCCACGAATGAGAACCGCCCCCTTCTCGTTGATGGATTTGAGCGCGGCTCCCTGCTGCGCAGCCAGCAGTCCGAGTGAAACCTCGGCCGCTGCCAACGAAATCGGATTCCCGTTGAACGTACCACCGTGAAGCACCCGACGCTCCGCAATCAGTCTCATGATGTCCTTTCTTCCAGCCACCACGCTGAGCGGGAATCCAGCGGCAATTGCCTTGCCGTAGGTTGCCAGGTCAGGTGTGATACCGAAAAGCTCCTGCGCCCCACCGGGTGCTACCCTAAACCCTGTAATCACCTCATCAAAGATAAGCACGATTCCATAGCGGGTACAGAGGTCACGCATTGCCCTCAGGTACCCTGGGGCAGGCATCAGGCAAGAGCTGTTGCAGAGGATGGGTTCCGTGATAATCGCAGCGATATGTTGATGGTGTTTCTCTACCGTCTCCTCAAGCCGCTTGAAGTCGTTCCATGGCAAAATGCGAATGTCTTGCAGGACTGAGGTGCTCTGCCCCTCACCAACCGGAACCGGCTCGTATCCTTTGTGAGAGTTTGGGTCTGGATGGAAACTGATCAGCACATTATCGTTCCATCCATGATAATGGCCCTCGAATTTGATGAACTCCCGCTTGCCCGTGTAGGCGCGCGCCAATCGAAGCGCCATCTGAACCGGGTCCGAGCCAGTGCTGCTGAACGTCACCAGATCGGCGCAAGGAACCATCTCGCAGATCTGTTTGGCTACGATGATCTCCAACTCGTGCTGGGCACCGAGCACTTGAAATTTGGCGAGCTGACGGCGCACGGCATCCAGAACCGACGGATGGGAATGCCCAAGGATGAGCGGTCCCCACGCCAGCGCGTAGTCGATATACTCGTTTCCATCCACATCGATGAGCTTTGCTCCCGATGCGGATCGAAAAAACAACGGAGGCTTGCTGGAAGCTCGGACTAAGCTGCTTACGCCGCCAGCCAAGTACTGCCTAGACTGATCGAGCAACTCCACCGAGCGGGAAAAGTCTCTTCGTCGGTCTTCTATCATGGCTCCTGGCTTTCGTTTGGCCATGGGGCTCGGCATCCGCGCCCCCATTGGCATTAGGTTGAACCGATACTGAATAGACAGTGACTTGACGATACTTGGGGACTGATCTTCAGGCCCACAGCCCTTGCAGTGCCGGCGTTTCGCAGAGCTGTTGTGCCCATTCCTCGCAACTCGATGACTCCTTCAGCCGCATCATCGGTGCTCCTTGTCGCTGATCAGTTTGAAGGTCTCGATCGCGTACGCTCCCACGGGAACTTGAAAGCTTTTGCCATCGATCGGTACCTCGCTCAAACTGTTCTCCAGCAAATTCGTCTGGTGAACCGCATCCAAAGCTGGCCCCCAACTAACCTTGGCTGTGCACCGCTTCCCCTCGGTCTCGTAAAGCCTCAAAATCAGATCATCTGAATCTTCGGCCTTTTTCACGACTTCGACGATGATGTTCTTCGGCTCGGCATTGAGGAAGGAGTTCAACGGCGGCAGCTTGCCACTGTGGATATCATCCAC
Source organism: Acidobacteriota bacterium (assembly GCA_040753175.1). Lineage (GTDB taxonomy): Bacteria > Acidobacteriota > Terriglobia > Versatilivoradales > Versatilivoraceae > JBFMEW01. Next base: position 9,100 of record JBFMEW010000042.1, read on the forward strand.
CAAGGCGATCAATGAGTTATTCAGCTCGTAGGCTCTGGGCATGACGTCCGCTTCCTGCCAACCCCCCTGATGGGGATACAACGAATACCTCAAGACATGAACGCCTCTTTCATCTGTGGAATAGACGGGAGCTGTGGGACTCCGCAAGGCACTGAGGCGAATGATATTGTCTTTCACATCGTAGCCATATCGACTGTCGTTGAGTAAGCCTACTCCGTAACTTTGATCCGAGATATCCACCCATTTTTGCGCTACGTGCTCCTCGCCATTGTTTGGTCGGCGAATGGTCCCGTACGGAATCTCATAGGTCGCTTCCGATGCCGTAATGCGCATGGGAAACGAGACCTTTACCATCCGGTTCTGGCCCTCCCAATCTATGATCAGGTCAAAATCGATTCTGGGAATCTTGGGATAGAGACTGACCCTTTGGGTAAAGCGGGCAAGCCCAAACTTTCTCTTGACTTGGATGGTTGCTCTCGCGGGACCGGTCTCAACCAACTTGAGTTCTGAATAAGAATCCACGTTCCAAGTCTGGCCGGGCCACTTGTGCCTATAATCCATTTTCCCCGCCGACGTCTTCAGGTGGCCTTCGGAATTACCGAAATCTTCGACGATTTGGATCAGGTTACCCCTCCCGCTCCGGTCCAAGATTTCGCGACCATGCCTTTTGTCGAAAATACTTCTCACGCAGGCTGTGGCGGGATCGATCTGAATTTTGAAGTACTCATTCTCGATTTCGCTCTCTCCCACCTTGAGGGGATTGGCACGGCTGACGCTAGCCGTGGCCGGGGTCACACGATAGGTCTTGTAGCCCATCGAAGGCACGCCCTCGGCGACAAAAAGAATCTGAACCTGGTGTTTCCCTTTCCTTCTGTCCTGTTTGAGGATCTGCACGGGTATTGGCTTACCCTGAGAATCCAAAAGCTCGACGGCCTGCACCGGCTCCGGGAACTCCAGGTCTGTTTGAACCAAATCGTTGCGTTCCCAGGAAAGAGGATTGAAGACGATGACGGGCGTACCCTGACCTTCCGTATTGATCTTGGAAGAAATCGCCCGCAGAGCTCCACCCAGTTGCTTCCTGCCCTCATCGAGGACCTCCCCATAGAGCCTGAGCGCATCGTCCGTGGCCGGAAGAATGTCGGTTCCAGAGATCGTATCGTGGGTCTGGTTCAGCATCACTTTCTCCCAAGAAGCATTTAATTCATCTTGGGGATAGCGATACTCTCCTTCCGACAACCTGGTAGCCAACGAAGAGAACTTCTCAAGAGTCAGCAGCAGATTCTCACATTGACGATTGCCTTTCTTGATCTCTCCGACTGTCGTATAAGCTCCCCGGTCCACGCCGCTTATCTCGTAGTTGACGATGGGGAAGTCAGTCTTTTGAGCGAGCACTGCATTCAGGAACTTTGCCGGCGTGCTGAACTTCGCCTTCGCCGACATCTCCGTCATGACTTTTCTGATCGTCTCGATATCACCCTCAGGAGCCCCACCGCCATGGTCCCCCACCCCCATCAGAGCGATATGGTCTTTGACGCCGTATCTTCTGCTAACTTCCAAGAGTTCACTTTCCCATCTTTCTCGAGTTGGCAAGCCACTAAAGCTCGCTGGCTTATATGCGAACACCCTCGATCCATCAGGGGCTTGCCACCAGAACATCCTCTCCTGATTTTGCCCGTCCGCACTCCTCTGGAATAGATACGAATCTATCCCACTCTTCTTGAGAATTTGCGGATACGTCCAGGGGTGGGTCCAAGAATCGGCGAACCAGGCTGTCTTCACGTCGATTCCGAACTGGTGTTTGTAATAGCGCTTTCCATAGAGACACTGGCGCACCATGGACTCCCCAGAAGGTAGGCACCCGTCCGATTCCAGCCACAGTCCATGAACTAACTTGAGACGGCCCTCCTCCTCTACAGGACCATCCGGGGTGGTTTCGTATGGATTGGGGATTGAGAAATTGAGCGGCCTTGAATGGAAGAGATAGTAATGGAACTTGTAAAAGAGTTCAGGGTAAAACCTCTCCATCGGCCTAATAGCTGGGACCTGCAAGAAGCTAAAGGTGTAATCGGGATGCTTTTCGAAGTTTTCAAAAGCCATCTCGAGCGTGCGCTTAACAATGACATGGATCGTCTCAGGGTCGTAGCGCCACCACCAAGCGATGTCAATATGAGACTGGGGAATGACATGTAAGGTCATTTGTTCGAGGCCGTCGGATGACTGAGCCCGCATCTCGAATGAGCTGAGTGTGACCCAGAGACCCAGCGTGGCCGCAACCAGCAACGATCGTTTCCCGAGTTTGCACATTATCTCTGGTGCTCCCTTAGTCTGAAGTGGCAATTCCTTTGTTCGAACGAGTTGTTATCTGAATTCCCGCACATCCCGCTTCCCCTGGCTTTCACACTCGGCAACAGGTTAAAGTTAAACGATAATTAGAGAAGATAAACTTCTCGACCAGGCACGAAACAACCCTGCCCAGCAAAGGAGAACCTGACTGTCACGGGAGTCAATGCATCGTGCGCCTGTCGCGCACTTTGTACGAGTTCGATTCAGGCGAGTTAGACGGAATCCCAGGCCTTATCGAAACCCTCTCTGCAGCGCAGGAGCACATCCTGCATATCCTGCCTCCAGAGCGAATCGGGCAGAAGGTAGTCAGAGAAGAACTCCACCAGATAACCATTATCGTACCCACTCGCTTCCAGGGCGTGCAGAAGGCTGCCCAACGGGATCTCCCCTTCGCCGGGAACATGGCGGTCGACGGCACAGCGAAGGGGCAGCCAATCGCTGATGTGCACGGTCCAAATCCTATCTTTGTATTTTTGGATGTCGCGGTAGATACTAGCCCCTTGCCACAGATGCCACACATCGAAGGTGAATCCGAGGTTATCTAGATTGACCTCATCGATCAATTGGGCTGCCTCATCAAGATTAGAGATCATAGAGTCCAGGCCGCAATACAAAGGATGCAAAGGCTCAATCATGACTTTAATGCCGTAGTAGGCTGCACGTTGGCATAGTTCTCTGTACTCTCGAGCTACCGTCGGTAACGCTTCGCTCCAAGTGCGACCTGGCAGGACGCCTGATATGGTGTTGAACCGGTCAGCAACCTGAGTTCTGCCCATGAACTCAACGGTTTGGTAAAGAGCCTCCCGGTTGGCTTCCAGATTTCCGCGCGTCGCCGAGAGTTTGACTTCGAAAAAAGATTCCACGGCAGGTTGTAGCGTACTAACGCGCAATTCAGTTTCGGCCAGCAGGGCCAATTGTTCGTCTAGCCGATCTAGTTGCAGCTTAGCCTCGCTGAGCTCAAGACAGTTAGCCCCACAGTCACGAAAATGCCGCAGGTCTTGCTCAAACGACCACATCGGTGTGCAATATTGGCTGAAACCGAAATCGCGTCGGGGCATTCGAATCTGTCTTGACTACCTGAGTTGTTAAACTTCAGATTGGGGATCTTCCGCGAGCTGCGAGTCGTCCGCCCAAGCCTGTTGTAACGATGCCTCCATCAAGGCCGAAGCCTCGGACTGCTTTTCCTCGCGAATCAGCCGCAGCAGTTGACCGTGCATTTGCGCGACGTCGACCAGCCTTTCACGCGGCGGTTGAACATGCCTGATGATGCCAAAAGCGAGAAGCTTGGGAACCAACAACTCAAGAGTGGACTTCAGATGTCGATTGTTGGTCGCATACCAGAGTCCGCGATGAAAACTGAGATCGGCACGCAAGAAGGCCGGCATATTCTCGGCGTTTGCATGGTCAAGCATTTCGCGATAGGCTCGTTCTGAATGCTTCAGATCGTTTGCACCCGCTTCGATCAGCAACTGCACAACGAGAATCTCCAGAGGGGTCCGAACACGGTAAATCTCGGCGATGTCGCGACGAGTCAAAACGGTGATGAACGTTTTCCGAGGAGGTCTCCGTTCGACAAACCCCTGCTTCTCCAGCTCAATCAGAGCCTCCCTGATCGTGGGTTGCGAGACACCCAACCGGTTTCCTAGCCCCAGTTCGGTCACGCGCTGGCCGGCTTTTAGCTCGCCCGTCTCAATAGCTGCCAAAGTCTGCTCAATGACCCTTTGCTTCAAGGACTTGCGATTTATTTTGCTCAATGTTGGGGTTGCGACCTGGTCCATTTCGCTGAGCATTGTCTTCGCCGATACTTAAGTCAATCAACTTTTAAATTTTACAAATAATAGCTAGAATCGCTCCGAAGTCAAGAGCTTTCTTTCCTCGCCTCACCCTGTCCCTACCATTCCATGGCTCGTAGGACAAAGGCTAACAGACAGCCAGATGAACTCTTTAGGGCAACTCTGGCAGACGCGGTTCGTAATTCGAGCCGGCTGCTTTGATGATCTGACTCAGCGCGCGTATGTGGGAAAGGGGAAGCTGCGGACGTGGAGTCTCAGTGCTGGAGAGTCGGAACCATTGCCGGAGAAACTTGAATCCGAAGCAAGGCCGACCAAACCTTCATATGACTGAAACTAAATCTCTTGTAGATCATAAGCCCACCAACAGAGAAGGTGGGGCTAACCACCCTTGAGGCTCAGTGGCTGGCCACCCATTTCTTCTGGAACGAAAAAGTTCTTGACAACAATTAAAGTTTAAATATTATTGATAACAACAGTTCAGGATTTTCGGAAGGCGGGCGGGTGACACGCTGCAAACGGTGTGGTGCAGGGTCTTACTGACGCCAAGCGAAGAGTGTCATGCGATGACGTGTTTCTGTGGTGCTTTGCGGCAGAATTTCCTGCCCCTTTCTCAACCTACCGACGAGGGCGACGGAGTATACCAAGACAAGACTCCACGATACTCGTCTCACGCGAGAGGCGAGTCAGAGGGCAGACTTGGGCCAAGAATCTTACGTGACTGCTTCGAGAAGTTACTCGAGCCAACATGCACCGCTCGGCGGCAGAAGAAGGGCCGATCGAAGTTGTCGCTTCGCGTCTGCCTTTCCGTGGTCGGATCGCCAGCGAATGGCGGAAGCATCTCGTCGAGCAGCACCACACCAGAACGGGGGAGAAATCCCAAGGCGGCTGTCCATCCCGTGTTTCCGGCTAGCCTGCTCCAACGTGGGCCCCACTTCTCAATCGTCCAGGAAAAAATCGTGACGTCCAACAATTTCCATTGCCGGTGGCAGTTGAACGACGGCTTACTGGTTCGGTTTTCAAGAACACGATCAACGAATCGCCGAACCCATTGGTTGGGCATTCTCACGTCAGGATTTGACACAACTGTTATCCAAAGGAAGCTTCGCTCATCAGCTCAAGCGGCCTGAATTCTCATGACAACGGCAACTACGAGTCACAGAACGGAAAGCGTTCCATCATTCCCATGGTCTTGTCGACTGAAAAATTGCGAGACCGTCAAACGGAGGAGAACATGAAATGTAGCAGAGAGGCAGCCGTAGAAACCCGTACTGGGCAAATTGCCCCCAGGCGCCACGAACACCGCCACTTGTTGTTGGCATTGTGTGTCCTGATCGGAGGTCTGTGTTGGAGTAATTCAATGAGACTTCTGGCCCAAGTGGCTGGAGCCTCGGCCTCGATCAACGGCACTGTGGCGGATCCAAGTGGCGGGGTCATCCCCGGTGCCCAGGTGGTGGTTCACGACGTGGAGCGCAACCTCGACAAGAGCACCCTGACGAATGAGAGGGGCTACTACGTCTTATTGGACCTCACGCCCGGCAAGTACACGATGCGAGTCACTAAAGAGGGGTTCAGCAGCGTGGCCCAAACTCAGTTTACATTAGTGGTCAACCAGACGGCCACATTCGACTTCACGCTGCCCCTGGGAGCGGTCGAGCAGTCCGTCACCGTGGATGCGTCGGCTTCAGAGATGCTCCAGGCATCGACAGCAGAACTCGGCACTGTCATTACCTCTAAGCCAGTGGCGGACCTCCCTTTGAACGGGAGGAACTTTACCCAATTGCTGACTCTGACGCCTGGCGCGAGTTCCGTCAACGTGTCCCAAAACAGCGGCGGGGGATTCGCCGACCCTGTCGGATCCTTCAGTTTCCCGGCGGTTAACGGGCAGACCAATCGGAGCAACCTTTTTCTGCTGGATGGCTTTGTCAATGAGGGATCCTTTTCCAACACTTACGCAGTCGCGCCGATCATCGATGCCATCCAGGAATTCAAGGTTCAATCTCACAACGATGTCGCGGAGTTTGGAGGGGTTCTGGGTGGAATCGTCAACGTGGTTACCAAGGCGGGGACCAATCAATTCCACGGTTCAGCTTGGGAGTTCCTCAGGAATGACGCACTCGATGCTCGAAATCCCTTTGCTGACTCCGTTACCCCATTAAAGCAGAATCAGTTTGGAGGGGCGGTAGGCGGGCCGGTTCTCCTTCCTGGATACAGCGGGCGCGACCGGACTTTCTTCTACGGGGCGTACCAGGGGTTTAGGAGGCACTCCGCCAGTGAAAGCCTTCTGACCGTCCCCACCGCCGCCCAACTGGCTGGAGACTTCTCCGACCTGCCCACGACGATCTACAATCCCTTTTCCACCCGGCCTGATCCCAACAATCCGGGTCAATTCATTCGTGATCCGTTTCCGAACAACAACATTTCCCAATTCATAAAGCCGGGGTTGGCTCTCTACGCGAAGCAGATCTACCCAACGGCGATCGACACGGGGGTTGCGGGTTTCAACGCGCGCGACACCACGCCTAATATCATCCGAAATGACGAGGAAACGATCCGAATCGACCATCAGATGGGAAATAAGGACTTCCTCTGGTTCCGCTATTCCCGTGTGGATCAACCTTCCAGCGGTTCGGGAGGATTGCCCTCTGTACGTGGCACGTCCGACTTGACTGCCTACAACTGGGGTGTTAACTACACGCACACCTTTGGGACCACCTCTGTGGCCAGTTTCCAGTTCGGGCGAACGGTTTCGTTCATCGAAGATCGAAACCAGTATCTCGGCGCTCCCGAAAACCTTTGGGAACAGGCAGGGTTTTCTTCCGAATTCGCGGGGAACTACCTGCCCGAGGGAAACGCTTACAACGTGGGAATCGGATTGGACGGTTACTCCGGCATTCCAGTGGGGAGCCAGGCCTTCAGTCTGAATGCCCACATCAAACAATATAAGGGCCAATTCGCGACCATCTTCGGACGTCATTCTCTAAAGATGGGGGCAGAGTTCTCGACGAACAGCTATCCCAAGAGCGGTCTTGATGACAGGGCCTGGGAAGACTTCAGCCCGTTCCAAACCGCCAATCTGCAGTCGCCTGGAGGTACGGGGGATGCCTTCGCCTCATTCCTACTTGGTGTCCCCGACTCAGCTCAAAGGTTGAATGTTCGCCAACTTCTGAGGGGCGGGTGGGTGAACGGTTTCTTTTTCCAGGACCAGTGGAAAGCCACCTCCAAGCTCACAGTCAACCTGGGATTTCGATATGATGTCACTCTCCGCCCATTGTCGCTCGGAAACAACAACTTCTTTCACGGCAACTTCGATATGAATACCGGCACCTATATCTTGGGTGACTTACCACCCGCCTGCGAACAAGTCGGTACGGCTCCTTGTATACCGGGAGGGACTTTACCCGAGCACGTCGTCGTCACGACCAAACGCAACCATGCCATTCTCGATAACGATTTCAGCAATATCCAACCTCGGATCGGACTGGCTTACCGCCTGGGGTCCAAAACTGCGCTGCGGGCCTCCTACTCGATGTTTTTTGACAACTGGGCGGCTGTGCTTCAGTACTCCGGTAATTGGACCCCCAGCTGGCCGTCCTTGGGCGTCTTTGGTGCTTTTAGCCTGAACTCGGACGTTCCAACGGTCACCGCGGAGAACCCGGCTCCCTCCTTGGGCAGGCTTCCCGATCCAACTCCTTTTGAGTCTTTTCAGTGTTGGTGTGTGGACCCCAAGATCAAAATGCCCTATTCTGACCAGTGGAACTTCGGCATCCAACACCAGTTGAGCGCCGACACCCTGGTTACGGCCAACTACGCTGGATCACATAGCAGCCGCTTAGACCTGGGACGCTTTGTGAACATCGCCCCGACACCGGGTCCCGGGGACCCACGCGAGAGGTCGCCCTTTCCCTACATGTCGCCCCAGTTCTTCGACCAAAGCACTGGAAGGAGCAACTACCACGCCTTCCAGTTTACCTTGGACAAGCGTTTCAGCAATGGGCTGAGCTACCTGGCTGCCTACACTTGGTCAAAGTCGATTGACATCGCTTGTTCGGGATGGTTCGGCGATGAGGGCTGCGCCAACCAGAATCCTTACGATGTCAATGCAGACAGGAGTGTATCGGGCTTTGATGTTCCCCATATGGTTTCGCTCAGTTGGCTCTATGAACTGCCGTTCGGTCAGGGAAAGAAGTTTAAGAGCGGCAATCCGGTGGTGGATCATGTTGTCGCTGGATGGCAGGTTAACGGGATCGGAAGATTCACCTCAGGCGCACCTTTTACCGTCGTGGTGAGCGGGGACATCGCCAATACTGGGAATGCGGGCAATTACATGCGTCCGAATTTGGCAGGGAACCCGGTGCCATCCAACCGGGGTCCGAACAACTGGTTGAACAGGAGTGCATTTGAGGTTCCAGCACCCTTTACTTTCGGGAACCTTGGGCGCAACACGTTTCGGTCAGACGGGTACAAGGGGCTGGATCTGTCGCTGTTTCGAAAATTCTCGGTGACGGAATCGAAGCATTTGGAATTCCGCGCCGAGTTCTTTAACGCATTCAACACCCCGGTCTGGGGAATTCCAACGCGGAACTTATCGAGCGGGAATTTTGGGCGGGTATCAAGGACGGTCAGTATTCCGCGCCAAGTCCAGTTTGGCCTTAAGTTCGTTTTCTGACTTGCTCGAAACAGTCTGATTGCTCTCGCGAACGGGCATTGGTTCTTTGATGGGGTGTCAACGGACGAAATCAAAGAGTCGGAAGAAAGGGCGGCCAGCTCGAATGGCCGCCCTTCTTTTCTTGGTGGGGACGGCATCGGGTAGCACAGAGGAGCCCCCGAGTGTGCCGGGGCCTGTACTCCGCAATTCCCGCCCAAGTGCGGGACTTCCCGCCTCGTGCAGTAGCCCCGAGCTGCAGCAAAGGGATGTGGCACTCTGGCGCGGTTTGGCCTTGAAGCCGTCTCCACAAGGCTACACCTCCCTGGGGAGTTCGTTTGCAGAACAGGGCAATCTGCCATGCGCGATCTCCGCTTTTCAAGCAGCCCTGGAACTCGATGCGATGTTCTGGGAAGCCCGCTACAACCTAGCGTTGGCACTGATGAAGGAAGGATCGTTAAAAGAGGCACTGCAAGAGCTGCGACGTACCGTCAAAGAAAAACCTGGTTTCCCAGCCGCGCACAATGCATTGGGCCTGGTACTTCAGAGACTGGGCGAGCCGGACGCGGCAGGCGAGGAGTTCAAGACTGCTCTGCAGATGGACCATCGCTTTGCCATCGCGGCGTACAATCTGGCGCAACTGCTCGGGGCCCAGAAAAAGTGGTCGGCGGCGATCTATTACTTGAAGCAAACCCTTGCCCAATCGTTGCCGGACGACATGGTGTACCAGCTCCGGTTTGCGCTCGGAATCGCTTTGGCCCAGAATTCCCAGCACGTCGAAGCGATTGGTCTTTTTCAGGAGCTCCTCAGATCGCGTCCGGATTCGGCCGAGTTGCACTTCAATTTGGGCAGTGCCTACGCACACCAGAACCAGCTTCAAAGCGCTGCGAACGAATACCGGGAGGTGCTTCGCCTGAATCCCAGCAACGACGACGCCCTGCTCGCACTGAGCAGTGCCCTCCTGAGGATTGGCGATGCTCAAGGCGCGGTTCCCTACCTGCGAGACTATACCCAGCGCCGACCCCGTGATTCCGAGGGGCTCGAATTGCTCGGCAAAGCCTTGCTCGAAGGGGGAGAGCTCGGTGACGCGGAGAGCGCCATTACCCGGGCTCTGGCGCTGAATCCTGGGAGCTATGACGCCCACTATCACTTTGGGACCCTGTTGGAACGACAGGGACGGCTCGATGAAGCGCTTCGGGAATACCAGGCTGCTAAGAACCTCAAGCCGGATTCGAGCGAAGCCACTTACCGGGAAGCCATCGTCCTCCAGAAGAAGAACCAGGAAGGAGTGGCTAAGCAGGGCTTCCAGCAGTTTCAAAAGCTCAAGCAAAGGAATCAGCAACGGGTTGAAGCCGGCAATCTGAATAACGAGGCCAGCGCGCTTCTCACGAAAGGGGAGGATCGTGCAGCGGCAGATCTGTTCAGGAAGGCCTTGGACTTGGATCCGGATAACGCGCAGTTCCATTATAACTTGTCGCTGGCGCTGTTCAGACTGGGAGACCCTCGCAGTGAGCAGGCAGAGCTCGAAAAGGCTGTACGACTTGACCCCAATCTCGGGGCCGCACACGTCCGGCTCGGGCAGCTGTACCTGACAGCGGGTCTTGGGGCGGAAGCGGAAAAGGCCTTGAAAACGGCCCTGTCAATCGACCCACAAAACGCCGAGGCTCAAAACAGCCTGGGCACCCTTCTTAGTCATCGAGGACGGCATGAGGAAGCTGCTGCCCTGTTCCGGAAAGCGACAGAAGGCAACCCCACGTACGTTCAGGCCTACGTCAATTGGGGACTTTGTCTCGCGAACCAGGGACAGTACCCTGAGGCTGAGGTGAAATTCCGGCGTGCCATCGAAATTTCTCCCGACCAGCCCCAGGCATACACGGCTCTGGGAATGGTTTTGGCCAGGCGAGGTCAACACCGGGAGTCCGTCCAGATATTCCGAAAGGCCCTGACCCTCCAGCCAAACTCTGCCGAAGCGCACCTGAACCTGGGCATCGCGTTGGCCGACCACTTCAGCATGCGCGATGCGCTGTCAGAATTTTCAGAGGCGGCACATCTGGCGCCGGATTCTGCACTCGCCCATTATAATAAGGGTCGTGCCCTTTTCGACTTGGGGGAAAGGGAGGAAGCCCGGACAGAACTGATCTGGGCCTCTCGCCTGCAACCTGAGCATGCGGGGACCCTTTATGTGTTGGCGCTGCTCGAAAAGCAAGCAGACAACATTCCCCGCTCGACCGAGCTGCTCGAAAAGCTGGTCGCAATGGAGCCGCGCCATGCCGAGGCTCAGTATCTTCTCGGCCAGAATCGACTCCGTCAAGGGAATAGGCAGGCCGCCATCAAGCATTTCAAGCAGGCTGTCGAGGCAGACCCTAATCACTCCGGCGCACTTTACAACCTCACGAGACTGCTCGCTAAGTCTGCCCCTGCCGAAGCCGAAGGCTACAAGCGGCGGTCGGAGGAATACAAAAGCTCCAGGATGGTAAACGACCAGGTCAAAACTCTCGGCACCTCCGCCCTGCAGGCTGCAACCGCACACGACTGGTCACGCGCCGTCGATCAAATGAAAGAAGCCCTGACACTGTGCGGGTCGTGCCCGCTCGAACCACTTCTGCGCAAGAACTTAGGCCTAATCTATGCCCGCCAGGGGGAACTAGCCCAGGCCCAGCGGGAACTACAAGCGGCGCTGCGACTGAAGCCGGATGACGCTGACGCTCAAAACGCACTAGAGATTGTGAAGGGGCTTGCTAGGAAGCCCTGACGGCAGAGCGACACGGGCTGAAAGTGTCCGAGAGAGGTACATGGCATCGGCGGAATTGACAGACGAGGATGGTTGCTTGAAGCCGTCGCGTCGCCGCGACAACCAATGAATTCCCTTGCCGGCCAGCGTTGTCGTTTCTAGCCGAACCTGCCCAGCACGAATGCCTGCCGCTCGGCCCAGGGTTTCTGTGACCATGGGTCTTAGTCTGATTTGCCCTTGCTGCCGGCCCCCCAAGATTTCTGGAGCTCGCCTAAGGCTAGTCCGCGAACGGGATCTGGTCCGAGTTCGACCGCTCGAAGCCATGCCGTTTTCGCTTCTTTGTCCTTTCCCGCCAATCGATAGGCGACTCCCAAATGGAAGAATTGAAGACCCTCGGGCGTAGGATTCTTGTGGGCTGCCCATTCAAGCTCTGTAACGGCGGTTTGTAGGTCCCCTCTTAAGACGGCGACTCGTCCTAAGGCCTCGTGGGCCTTGGCCTCCATTTCTCCTTTCATCATTCTCCAGTGATCTAAGCTGATCTCATGAGCTATGTGAATAGTCCCCAGCCTGCTCAGCGCCCGGTGAGCATAATCCTCCGCCTTTCGCAACAGTTCGGCCCTGTCGGGCCGCAGGAGTGCTCTATCCGGAATCTCGGAGGCCAGGGTCATTAGCGCATTCAGATTGTCGGGTTGAAGGGCGAGGGACTTCTCGCCGCTTTCAAGAAGACAATTGAACTCTCCTGTTCGCTGACAGGCAGACATCTTCCACTGGGACGTGACGCCAAGAAACTCGGATTGCGGAAACGTAGTCGCGAAATGATCGGCGGCTTGGATGATGGCCTGAGCATCGGTCGCAGACACGATCGTCAAAAAGTCGTCGAGTTCCTCCTGGGACTTTGCCTGGGGGCCCCGTAGGGGATTTAGCAGCGGGCCAAACTGCGCTGCCAGGGGGAGGACGAGACAACCCATTCCCAGTGCCAGAGTAAAGATGAATTCAGTACACCAGTAACGGATTCTATCGGGCACCATAAACTTGAGTGATCTCTTGGATCATCTTCAGCTCGTTCTGGGCTGCATCCTTCATCCCGAGCAGACCATAGATGCGAGCCAGCACTCGCCGGGGCACCAGATTGGTAGGACTCAAACGAATCGCCTCGCCCAGCTCCGAGACGGCTTCACGCAGTTTCCCTAATTTTTCGTAGGCCCTTGCTAGAACAAGGTGGTTTGAATCCACGTTGGGTTCAATCTGCACTGCCTTCCGAGCAAACTGTAAGGCACTTTCCGGCTGATCTCCTATCAACAGGCGGGACATCCCTTGGTGCGGAAGGCTCCATTGAACGCCCTTGCTCTCGACCAGTGCAATGGCGGTCTCGTAGGCCCGACGGGCTTCGTCAATGCGCCCGCTGACTTCGAGGCAAAACCCGGTATGAGCCCAGCTCTTCTCATCCTCCGGTTCCATTTCCTTGGCTTTCTCGAAGAACTTGAGGGCACCGGTAAAGTCGCCGCGGGCCGTTTCGTAGTACCGTCCAAGGTTATACCAGGGCCGCGACGCCCTTGGATCGATTTCGATCGCGCGCTGCATCTGGTCTTCAAAGAGCTTGAACTGGTAGAGAGCATAATAAGCAGCCCCAAGCGTTTCATGCAGGGATTTTGTGTCTAATCCCAAACGTTGGGCAGAGCGCAATGCCTGGACGGAGCCTATCGGATTACCTAGCTGCAGGCGGGCTTCTCCGAGCCAGTAGAAGACCATTGGGTCGTAAGGCAACTCTTTGGCCAACGCCTCCGCCAATTCGGCGGCCTCGCGCCACCGCTCTTCTCTGACCAGTTGCGAGAGCTTGCCTGTTGCCACAGGGCTTGCGGCGGGCCCATGTTTTTCCGACAGGGCAGTAGAGGCCTTGACATCGGGACGTTCCTCGCCGGCCACGGCCAGAATGCTAGGGGGGCCCAGCAACACCAAAACCAAGGCCCAAAGCAGAGGACCGAGCGTAAAAACGGGCTGTCTAGACATGAGGCAGAGACAGCTTTGCAGGATACCCGTACCACGCTGCTTCATGCCGGCGTTCTGTCTTTTGAGTTGATATGCATGACCGTGGCTGTGGTTGGATTCGTCGATTTAGCTCTCGATTACCCGAGGCAACCACAGTATCTGCGCGGCCTTTTCAACCAGCCCAAGGGCCGGGGCGAGGCCGTTCTCCCCGTCCTTCCCAGTGCCCGGTTGGATGAACCTTGCTGAGGGCGTCTCCCACGACGTGGCCCAAGAATCCGCCCGAGGGTACAGCTTGAGCCGTGTAGCCGGGCAGGAACAGACCTGCGGCGCAAGCGCTACGTTTGGCGCTGTTCGGCGAGGTCATCCTCACCAAGATTCAAAAGGCACCTTGGCATCGGATCCATCCAGTTACTGCGCGCACAGTCTTTCGATCCGATATCCAGAAAGTGGTTGCATCATACCTGCAAAAGAGCCGCTTCGACAAGTTAACAGTGAAGCCTAAATGCCTCAACTACACTGAAAGACGCCGCTCACGATCGAGTAACGCTGACTGTGTGTGGTCAAGCGGAACCACTGCTTTGCTTCTTCTCGCTCAAAACGTTCGCTTTCCGAGTTCCTCTGCAAGAATTGTCGTCTGCCCGACGGAAACCGGGGAATCAGCCCTTAAGCTGAAAGGTGAGGGCGGTGTATTCCCCATGGCTGACGAATCTCACCGGGTGATGAGACTGGCTGAAAGCCGCCTGCTGGTGGTTTTGCGGGTAGAGGGCAGCCTGGACTCCGAGCTTGTGGCCCTTCTCGAAGCGGAGAGCCGCGCGGTGCTGGCTGCGAACAAGTGGCTGGGACTGGACCTCTCCGGGGTCTTGAGCATCGATGCTCAAGGATTGAAATTCCTGAAAGAGCTGGCCACGCAAAAGGTCCAGCTGATCAATCCGCCGTGGTCCATTTTTGCCGAACTCCACCGATAGCCGATAGAAATTGTCGCCGCAGTCACAGAGTGTTAGCTGATCCATCAGTGTGCCATTCCGCCGGGGGGCTGCTGCAACAAAGAGTATAGGCTCCGTGAAGAAAGTGTCGATCGAGACGCGGAGTCAGCCAAATCACTCGATGAGAGGCGGGAAACGCGTTGTCTGTTGGCCGAATCCCCAGAGGTGCTGTCAGTGGTTCACTCAAAATTCCAAACAGGGCTGAAGGGCATTTCATGAAAAGAGTCCGCCTGGCTGTCGTGGTTGTTCTAGGTCTCGTCGTTGCCGGAGCGAACTTTGGAATTCCACTCCAGGCCGATACCTCCGCGGCCTCGATCGCCGGGACCGTGAGCGACCCAAGCGCCTCCGTGATCGCCGGCGCTCAGGTGACGGTGCGAAATCTTCTCACGGGGGTTGAGCGCCGGACCCTGACCAACGCCGTGGGGGCCTACCGCGTGGCGGGCCTGCCCGCCGGTGAATACGAGATGGAAATCACCTACGGGGGATTTCGGCCCTGGAAGCTTTCCTATCTGCTGCTTCGCGTAGGGGACGAACTGCGCGGGGATGCCACCCTGACGCTGCAGGGGAGTGACCGCATCGATGTGAGCGGCGCCCTGACGGCGACGCCAAGCGAGTCGAGTGCAACCTCCACGGTCATCAATGAACGCCAGATCCAGGAGTTGCCTTTGAATGGCCGCCAACTTCAGAACCTGGCTCTGCTGACTCCGGGTGTTGCCGCCGGTTGGAACCTTTCCACCGCCGCCAACCGTTACGGCAAAGCCAGGGAGAATCTGGAGGGGGCCTTCGTCGTCAACGGTGCTCGCGGCCGTTCCAACAACTTTGTTTTGGACGGAATGCCGATGAACTTGCGCCAGTATGGCGTGATCAACTTCGAACCCTCCAACGAGGCTGTGCAGGAGTTCGAGCTGAAAACCGTCCCGCAGGCGGAGTTTGGTCGGACCATGGGTTCCACCGTCAACATGGTGACCCGGGGCGGCACCAACCGGTTTCACGGATCGCTCTATGAATTCGTTCGGAACGACAAGTTGGATGCCAACGATACGTTCAACAATCGAGCCGGACTTCCTCGCGGCAAGGTCCGCCAGAACCAGTTCGGCGGCAGTTTTGGCGGTCCCATCTATCGACAGAAGCACTTTTTCTTTGTCAACGCCGAGTTCCTGCGGAACCTCGAGGGCGTGGAAACTCGGCTGACCAGTGTCCCCACCCCTGCCGAGGCAAAGGGACTGCTCGAATACCTGGATCCCATGGGAGCGCCTCAGATGCTCGACCTCTCCAGTCGCATTACTCCCCTCAGCCGGCGGCTGCTGCAGTTTTATCCCACTCCCAACGCCAGCGGCCCCGCGGGGCTCAATTACAATTCGTCGCTCACCATCGCGCTGAACGACTACCAGTTTCACGTGCGAACCGACCATCAGTTAACCGACCGAGATAGCGTCTCGGTCAGAACCTCGTGGAACCTGAACGATCAGGTGTACCTCGTCAATCGTTTCGGGGGCCCGTTCTTGCCGGGGTTTTCGCTGCCAAATCCGGAAAATACGGTCAACGCGACCGTCGGCTGGCTTCATGTCTTTGGTCCCAATGCGATCAGCGAGGCTCGCGCGGGCATCAATCGCTACCGCAACCCCCTGGACAACGGAGACCGGACCAGCTCGGCCGAGATTGGGCTGCCTCATGGCAGTGCCGTTAGCGGGATTCCGTCGCTGGTCTTCACCACTGGTTCACTTGAGCGACTGGGCGGGCAGCCCTGGATGAACCGCGACCAGAATGAACTCACTGTCTTTGGATCGGAGTCCCTTAGCGTTCTGAGGGGCAATCACCAGTTCAAATTTGGGGGAGAGATCGCCCGGCTGCATTACAACACGCGCGGGGCCGGAAACCAGCGTGGTACCCTGGCTTTTGACGGATCTCGCAACGGTCTGATTCCCGCTGTCCCGGGCAACGAGCGCATCGCCGCCCTGGCCGATTTTCTGCTGGGTCTTCCCTTTGAGGCGTCGATTACCACCGGCCGGTTCGGTCGCGGCTACCGGCAGTGGACCTACGCCGGGTTCTTTCAGGATACGTTCAGAGTCACCCCTCGCCTGACTCTGAACTATGGAGTTCGCTTTGATTTCACGGCCCCCTGGACGGAAGTCAATCGCAAGCTTTCGAACTTCCTGCCGGACAGAGGCCTGCTGACCCCGGACCAGGGGCTCAGCCGGTTGTATCAACCCGACTGGAACAACTTCGGACCGCGTTTCGGCTTTGCGTACGACCTCGGTGGTCGCGGCCGGACGATTCTGCGGGCCGGGCTGGGCATTTTGTATGAAACCCTCTTGCAGGCAAACTCCGTGCAGCTGGTCGAAGACAATCCGCCGTTTTCCGCCTCGGCGGTCACGCGGAGCCCGTTGCCGTTTTCGGTTGATGGATCGCCGTCGCGGACGCTGTTGGAAGTGAGGGAACAGGCGCTTCCCTCGCGGTCGATTGCCGGCCTCGCGCCCGACGACTTTCGCAATCCCTACACCATTCAATTTGCCTTGAGCCTGAAGCAACTCCTGGCTCAGGATTGGTCGCTGGAAGTGGGCTACGCCGGCACCAGGGGTGTGAAGCTGCCCATGGTTTACAATGTCAATCAAGTCCCGATCACCAGTTTGAATGGTGTGCAACGGGTGGAAGTCGAAGAGGCCATCGCGGCGCGGTCGGATACGACTCGGCTGCTGCAGTGGCTGCGGCCTTATCCGGAGTTCGACGTCATCAACCGCAGTGCCAACATCGCTTCTTCGAGCTATCACGGCATGCAGATCAAGATTGAAAAGCGCCTGCAGGGCGGCTTGAGTTTGTTGGGCGGGTACACCTGGGCGAAGTCCATCGATAACGCCAGCGACTACGCATCGTTCGATCCTTCGGAGCTGGTGCTCAACTCGGCCGACTTGAACGCTCAACGGAGCCTTTCGAGCTTCGACATCCGCAATCGGGTCACGTTGGCTTTCAGCTATGTCCTGCCCTTTGACCGAGGTTGGTGGTTCACCGGCTGGCAGATCAACGGCAACATTACGGCCCAGTCCGGTCAACCCTTCACGCCCTACACCAGCGTGTTTGACCCGTTTCGAAATGAGGGATTCAATCGGCCCAACGTCATCGGCGATCCTTTTCGAGACGTACCGGCAGGCCAGGCTTTCGACTCACGGGCTTTTCAGGCTCCGGCCCTGGGCACCTTCGGCAATGCAGGCCGGAACATCGTGACAGGAGACGGCTTTCACAGTGTCGATCTCTCTCTGTTTCGTAGTTTCCGTTTCCGAACGTGCAACCTTCAAGTCAGAATGGAATCGGTCAATGCGCTGAATCACGTCAACTTTCAAGGTCCGGTCACCAATCTCACAACCTCACCGGGCGTCTTTGTGGCAGCCGCTCCACCCCGCATACTGCAGTTTGGAGTCAAGCTTTCGTTTTGAAGATAGAAACCGGTTGCCCCAGGAGGCAAGCCATGGAATCGATCTACTACGTTATCACCTGGCTCTGCCACCGCACTTGCGAACACTGCTACGATGACCGGTTTCGTCCTTACAACGGGGAGCGGCTCCGGCAGGTGGTGGAGGAGTCCCAACAGCTGTTCCCCCGGATGATCGATAACTTTCCAGAACGACATACCTATTGGGACCTCGAGGATCCTGATGCGCAAGGGCGTCCCCGGGAGAAGCTGGGCAGAATCATCCTGGCCGGGGGCGAGGTCCTGCTGGAGCCGGTGCGCAATGCGGTGCTGTTTCCCATTTTGGAGGCGCTGCAGTTTCGATATCGGAGTCAGGGCGGGGTCAAGCTGTTCGTGCAAACGACCGGCGATGTTCTGACCGGGGAGATCCTGGATCAACTGCTGGACCGCCACGTGTGGCACGTGTCCGTCTCCGGCATCGACCGTTATCATGTCGGACTTGAGCCGGAAGAAGCGAGAAGTCGGCTGGTGGAGAAACTGACAGCCCTCTTCGAGTCTCGGGGGATGCGGGAGTCGGGCCGCATTGCGGAGGAGGCAGGGCAAGAGGAGATGTCTCACCGGTATTTCTCTTTTTTCGGGGCCACCCCTGACTCCTGGATTGGCCGTCTGTGGCCTCGCGGGCGCGCCGCCCTGAATGAGCTTTCCAGTGCCACATTAAAAGACAATTTCTGCAACCGGTGGTCCGGCGCGCTGAACTTCCTGCAGTATCGTCATGGTGGCTCGGAGGTCTCAATCGAGCCCAACGGCAACGTCTACCCTTGCTGTATCAAGACCAAAGCCCCCATCGGCAACGTGGCCGAAGACAAGCTCGAAACCATTCTGGAGCGCCTGGTGGGCCATCCCGTTTACGAGGCGCTTTCCATGGGTCATCCGGAGCGAATGGGGATTTCTCACGGCTGGACGGTCGAGAAGTTCATCGAGAAATCCACGGTCAGATTGCCTTCAGGGCGGGTGTACCAAAACCTCTGCGTCGGTTGCGACCGATTCCACGAAGAGGTCCTGATTCCTCTGAGCTGTGCAGCAGCCTCCGGCAAGGCCTGAGCGCCTTCCGTGTCTTTATTCCCACCCTATTGTCGGGCCCACGACAAACATCCAGCCCGTTACGGCCTACCCTGAATCATCGGAAAACTAGGATAGGAGGATGACTGTGTACAATCCAAAGTCGATCGTGAGCGCCGCCCTGCTTCTCTGCTTAGTCGCTGTTTCGCCTGCTGCCCTGGGGGCCGACAAATCGGTTTCCGTGGAGGGCATTCTGGTAGACAGCAAATGCTATCTGAAAGACAACTCCCTGATTGGAAACGATCATGGCCCCATGAAACAGTGTGGCACGATGTGCTTGAAAGCCGGGACACCCGCGGCCGTGCTCACCAAGGATAAGAAGTTTCATGCGATTATCGCGCCGTCTTCGGCTTTGGCCGATATCGTTGGGGAGAAAGTGCGTGTGAATGGCTCCCTTCACAGCGGTTCGATCCTGGCCGACAAGGTCGAGGTTAACAAGAGCGGTAAGTGGGAAGAAGTCAAGCTCGGCGCCATGATGTAAACGGCCACTTCGGCCCGCAACGGCAACACTAGCCGCACCTGGGAGCGCGGGCGTCTCGCCCGCCCCATGCGCCGGAGGCGTGCCACCTGCCGCGAATTGATGAAGCGTCGCGCGCGAACGGTCTGCAACCCCTGCGGGGTCGGGAGGATTGGATGAGAAACTCGTAGTCCAGGGGTGGCGCGCTGGGCGCCACCCCTGGCTAATGGCTGACCAGCCTTCGGCTTGTTCCACGGGCTGGAAGCCCGCGCCAGGTGGCATGCGCATCTTGCCCATAGGACAGAATGTACAATCTCCAGAATGGGGCTCCGCCCCATCTCGCACGGGCTTGCAGCCCGTAGCCCCATGCCACGCCAACAGCGTGGTGTGGGGCTCGCTCTCCGGGCGGCACAATCGAATCCCTCGCCGCCCGCCTCAAACCCCTGTGGCTCTCAACCGGGCCTGATCAGCCGGCCCGGCTGAGGATGACTGCACCTTCTCCGCCAGGCTTTCTGTTCAGCTTGGCATCTCCCGCATCGCGCTCACGAAGTCAGCGCTCTGCCAAGACAGTGTAGACAAATGCATCACCCGGTTCGGGGTGGCTGCGCCGGCCTCTGCCCCGAGGGAATATTTGCCGATCGAGGCGGCATTCTCAGAGGTGTCGGTGTTTTCAGGAGGATAAGCGAATCATGAAGGATCGGTATCGACTCTCTTTTTCTTCGGCGTTCTTGATCTTCGGTTTGACGGCGTGTGCCGCCATGGCTGACGCCGCCGAATACCGAAGGGTTCTGCCAGGGCTGGCCAACACGTTTGGCGCGAATGGCACTCGCTTTGAAAGCACGGTGTGGATCACCAATCTGGGCCCTTCCGTTGCCCAAATCGAGTTGGGATTCATTCCGTTCTCGGGGTCGTCTATTCCCCAGGATCAGTTGAGGATCCTGGCACGTGGCGAGACCATCCGCTTGAATAACGCGCTGCTGGATCTGTTTGGGCTGGACGGGACAGCGGGGACCCTCACGGCTCGCGGCGACCAACCTTTCGACTTGCGGGCTTTTACGGCGAACGTGGCAAATCCCTTGGGGACCTACGGCCTCAGCCTGGAATCCGTGAGCGGCTCACAGATTCTGACCGCCGGACGGGCAGGGCATGCCATCTGGTTGTCTCACGGGACCGACTTTTCACGCGGATCTCGAACCAACGTGACGGTGGCTTTGCTGGCGCCCAACAGCCAGGTGACTGTATCCGTTTATGACGCGGCCAACACGCTGCGGGGCTTGCAAGTTGTTTCTTCGGAAACTCCCACCACGTGGCAGGCCTCCGTCGGTCAACTGGTAGGCGATCCGGAGATTGCCGTGGGACGCGTGAAGTTCGCCGTTACTGCGGGCGAAGTGACCGGATTCACATCCGTCGTGGACAATGTGACCGGCGACGGGTTTGTGGTGCAGTCGGAGGAATCACTGGGTGGTGCCGCTGATCTGCTGCTCAACGGCGTTGCCCGAACGCCCGGAGCCAACAACACCCGATTTGTGAGTGATGTGCGGCTCTTCAATCCCAACGAAACCCAGCAGACGGTGACGATGGTGGCATTGGGATTTCCCGGCGGCTCCCGCTCCATCTCTCGCTCCCTCGGTCCCAACGGCCTCCTGGAAATCAGCGATGTGTTGGGCCCCAACGGTTTCGACCTGCCCGATGGCGTCGCTGGGGCATTGCGACTGCAGGCTCCCTTACCCCTTCTGGCGGCTGGTCGTACCCGAAGCGCGGATCCTTCGGGCGGGCCAGGTACCTTCAGCACCTTTCAAAGGACAGTCGCCTACGAACAAGGGTTTGCCGGAATCGACCAGCCTGTAACCCTTATCGGACTGAACCAGACCTCCGACATCCCCGGCTTTCGCAGCAACCTGGCGCTGTTTGCCGGAAGCAACGGCGCCACGGGCACCCTCCGCCTCTGCGACCGCTTTGGGACGCAAGTCGCAACTGCGGGCTTCAGCCTGCAAGTAAACCAGTGGCTACAGCAACGCATCACCGGGTGGTTTCCTGGAGTGGAGATACCGAGGGACGCTCGCGTGGACGTTTCGCTCTCCAACGGCTTGGCCCATGGCTACGCCGCCATAGTGGATAACTTCACGGGAGACGGCGTCGTCGTGGCACCGATTCCACTTTCCCCGTCGACTCCCGCAACAGCCGGCAAACTGATCTTTTCATCGGTGCCCTCCTCGGTCGTGGCCGGCAGTTCCTTCCAGGTAGTCGTTCGAGCCGTGCGCGCGGACAACAGTCTGGATGAGACGTTCACGGGAACCATCCAGCTCAGCGTAGCCAGCGGGCCGGGCAGCCTGCAGGGAACCCTGATCAAGACCGCAAGCGCCGGCACGGCCACGTTCGAAGGTTTGTCTCTCAGTGTCGCTGGATCGTACGTCTTGAACGCGGCGGTCAACGGCCTTGAGGCCGCCGTTTCCGGTCCAGTCGAAGTGACGGCAGCTGGGCCCACCGCGATCAAGGTGGGGACTTTCAGCGGCCAGAACGGCTACACATCGGCGGGAACGCTGCAGATCCTTCGGGAGCAGAGCGGAGTCGAGGTCCTGAAGCTCAACTCCGACTTTCGAGTCAGCTCCGGTGCCGGGTCAGTTTCGATCTGGCTGGCCCGATCCGATCGGTCTTTGAATTCCCGAGACAGCGTCAAATTGGGGACCTTGACCAACCGATTCTCGGGAGAATTCACTTTCTCAATTCCTTCGCCCGGCTCGGCCGGCTTCACGCACGTGATCACTTACTGCGACGCTTTTCAGGTCAATTTCGGCGCCGCGCCGTTGCGCAATCCATAGGGAGGTGCCCATGAACCGAATCAATCGCCTGTGCTCGCTGCGTGCCCTGCCTGGCCGGTGGGAACCGCCCTCCAGGCGGGCACTCCATCCAGGTTGGACTTCTCTGGCCATTGCGGCCGCTGTTGTCATGCTGATGGCCGGCCAACTGTCAGCTCAGTCGGCTTGGACTCGCAAAAAGCATTCGGGTTTCACCCGGTTTGGCATCAGCACGCTCAACACTTCCAGTTTCTACACCCCGTTGGGCAAGAGGCTCAACTCAGCCAGGTACAGCGATGTGACCGCCAGTTTCTATGGGGAATATGGGCTGAGCGACAATCTAACGGCCATGCTCTATTTCCCCTTTCTGCGCCATCACTCGCTGGCCACCACCGATTCGGTGACGCGTCCTGGAGATGCCATTGTGGGTTTCAAGTACCGTTTCCTGAGGGGAGCCACTCCCCTGGCTGTGGCCGTCGATTTCGGAGTGCCGACCGGGGAGTCACAAGGATCGGTGGCCATCAAGGGTGTGCCTGACGGCGTCTTTCGGCTGCCCACAGGAGACGGGGAATTCAATACTCGCCTGAGCCTTTACGCTTCCCGTTCTTTTCGGGATGGGAAGAACTTCCTCTCCGGAGGCGGAGGGTACAATATCCGAAGCCGGGGTTACACTGACGAAGTCTCTTACTTCGTGAACGCCGGAAATCGCCTGCTTCCCTCCCTGTGGGTCACAGGAGCCGTGATGGGTTTGTTCCCGGCCGGCGATCCTGACCTCGAGCGGGCTGTCGGATTCGGTGTGGGGGAAGGGGTGCAGTACGTCTCGCTAGGCGGCGAGGTGCAGTATAGCTTCACGGCCCGCAATAGCGTCTCCTTCGGGTACTACCGGCCGTTTCGAGGAAAGAATGTGCTTGCCGGAGGCGGGTTTGTGTTTGGGGTCAGCCGCGAGTTTTAGTGGACGAACCGAACTTCGCGGTTAGCTCTCGTGCTGCCATGGCCCGTCCAATGGAGCGAAGCGGGATGCGCCTCCTAACCAACCCGCCCGCATGGCCCGCCCCGGAAGTTTTCGACAACACAAAAGTGGAACGCATGTCAAAGCGACGGAGCGACGCGGAACGGCTGGATGGGAGGCTGCTTGAAGAGGTCCTTCGAGTCGGGATGCGGAGGTTTGAGGAAAACGGCGCCAGGAGGCCCTAAATTACCCCGAAAGACGGCGCCGAGTCACTTCTTTCTCAGGCTTTTTCCTTCTGAATCCGAATCGACACGGCATTGAATTCACGGTCAAAGACCGCCTTCACCAGTGCGCCCACCATCAGGTCCTGGAGTTGAAGCTTTTCCTTTCCCGCCTTGAGCGTGGTCTTGGCGTTGACCTTCAGCGTGATCTCCCGGGGATTCTTGCGCTTCTCTTCCTTCAGAAGCACCGTCCCTTGCTGTGTGTTCACGCTCACGATGCGGGCTTTGACGCTCTCGAACTGAAAAGCCTCGGCATTGGAAGCTCCCGATATTGGCGGTGGAGTGGAAGTGCCGGATCCCCAAAGCGGCGAAACGGCGGTCACGCCCAGGCCCAGAGCCAGAATCACTTCGAACGTTTTCATGGCGCCTCCTTCAATTGGATTTCAAGATTAGAGTGCCTTCCCGAGGCCGTTTCATTCCTCGTCCATGTCCAGACGGCCAGGATGGCGGGAAGGCCAAATTCAATCGCACGGGGCCATGCCATTTCGGCAAAGTTCAGATAGAAGAGGTAAGAAAGAACTGCCAGGCCGGAGAAGGCGACCCACGGTGGGCTGGGAAAGAAGACCAGGAAGGGAACCAGCCAACAGACGTACCAGGGTTGAACGGCCGGTGAAAGGATCACCAGGGTTGCCAGGCTAGAGAAGACGGCCTTCAGCAAGGACAAATTCCCTGGCCGGCATGTGAACAGCTGCCGAATCAACACCACACCCAAGCAAACAAGCGCCAAGGCACGAACCATCCACCACTGATCCCACCCCGTCGCCCGCAGCGCCCCGGCCATCAGCGCGTAAGGGCCCGCATTGAAGGTCCAGTACCTGGAGTAGATCGATAGGCCTTCAAACAACCGGAAATGGGCCTCGAGGAACGGCGCATATCCAAGCCATACCACGGCCAGGAAGGTTGCCAGGGAGGAGAAAAGGAGCTTGCGGCCTCGCCGGGAGACGTAAAAAAGAAAGAAGGGAAGAGCCAGACCACTGAAAAGTTTGGCCAGGACGGAGAGGCCCAAGACCAGGTGAGCCGCCAGCGCCCGGCCCTTCAGCAAGTACCTCAGCGCCAGAAAGAGCAGAAAGAGAACCAACGAATCCAGGTGCCCGCTATTAGCAAATTCCTTGACCGGCAAAGGATTCCAGGCATAGATCAGAATCCACGAGGAGGGGTAACCCAATTCTCTTAAGAGCGACAGCAACACCGCCATCAGCGCCAGCTCGAAGACAAGCGCCAGGCTTTTGAGAAAAATGAGGCTGGAGGGCGCTGCCCATTGGGACCCCTGAAAGAGAAATTGAAGCAGGGGGGGATAGACAGTGCGGACGGCCTTAAAGCTGACCAGGTCGTAGTCGTCATCCTGCAGCGCTTCCAGCTCGGGAGCCTCCGGAGCATAGAGATAAGGATTCACCCCGTGCAGTCCCACCCGGCCGTCCCATCGATAGCGATAGAGGTCATCGTCCCAGATCGATGGGATCGGCAAGACGGTGATCCGAAACAGCAACGCACAGCCCAGCACCAGGGGCATTGGAAGAGCAGCCGGGGACGAGGCCTTGCGGAAGAGCAGGAACAGGGCCACGGCGTAGGCGGCAAACGCTCCCAGCAGGATCAGAACAAATGGGATGACGGGGACTCGGGGAGCGTCGAACCCGTGAAGGGAAAGCAGGCAGGCTTCGAGGAGTAAGGCACAGGCCAGAAAAGGCCAGTAGCTCTGAGTGCGGCCCGAGCCTTCGCGCCAACGCCCTGAATCGAGACGTCCGGAGGCGCTGGGCGCAACTTGCCTGAAAAAGCCGGCGGACCGATCTCGCTTCTGACCCTGATGGGCAGGCGCCGCGAGGTTCACTTGGATTGCGCGGAGCGAACTCTGAAGTCCATCTGCGACACCAAAGGCTCCGTCTTGGGTTCGTTGAGTGACCAATCGTAGTCCAGGTATTCCACCAGGTACTGGGCTTTGAGCAAGTATTGCCTGCGCGGGGGATCGAGATAACCACTGACGAAGTTCAAGACCGATCGCTCCGCCGGGGTGCGACCCGAGGTCACCTCTTCGCTCTCGTAGACCGAGACGAAATCCTCGCCATACCACTGGAAGATCGACGACAGCCTGACTCGTTTGGCCTCCGGATCGATATCGAGTCCCCAGCGGCTGGAAAGGAACCGCCGCGCCTGGTCATCCAGCTGTTCCTCCAGTTTGTCCCCCTCGTAAGGTTCGTTTCGCAGCGGGGGACAACTTCTGGCGGCACAAACCAGGGCCACATGAATGCGCGGCTCGGTGAAGTGCTTGCGCAGCGTTTCGTGTTCGATTTGGTCGAGGGTGAGTCTTTGACCCAGGACGGTGAACGGCAAGCGATCCCAAACTCCGGGGATCTCCCGTATGCTGTGCAAAGCGGAGCCGGATGAGTCCTCGGGCGCCACCGGGTAATGGTCGACCACGGCCAGGATGGTCAGCGCGTTGTAGGCATTGATCCAGAAGGCTATCTGGTCCGACTCATCCCAGGATTGATAAGTGGCCAATCCCAGACGACCCAACCCGACTACGAAGCGGTCCAGGGGCTCGCGGTTGAGCTTCAGGCCGCGATAGTCAACCAACCCATCGCCGCCGACATGAGCACTCAGGAGTGCGGCATAGTCGGACAGCGAGTACTCGAGAGTTGAAATCCCCCCGTCGCCCGCTGGAGCCGGCGGAGTGAGACGGGAACGATGAAGGTAGTAGACGCCCGCCACAGCCACCGCAACCAGAAGGATTGCCGCCATAATGATGGTCTTCGTCCTCATGCTGTATTAATGTCCCAGCCCTCTGCTCTTATTCCCGGAGTTTGCTTCCTCAGCTCTACCTTCCTCTGAAGTCCTTGAGCTGGATTGGCCGTGGGACTGGCTGGACCACATCTGTCCGCAGCCGGTAATTGGGTGGCGGCCGAACGAGGCCTGTCGGACGCCAGGCGTGACGGACTCGTAATGGATTATTTGGCGGACAGGTGGAAGGTCAGACCCAGCGTGGCTCCGATGGGATAGCCCGGCGTGCCGTGAATGCGAGCGAGGATGGGGTCGCCTGGTCTGATTCTGGACCCGTAGTAATTCTGGGTTTCGTAGTAGGTCTTGTTGGTCAGGTTGTCGATCGAGACATTGAAGTCGATCCAGCGCCGAATGGGCTTGACCATGCTGAAGTCCAGCACCGTTAAACCCGAGGCCCGAACGGTGGGATCGAGACCATCCAGCCGGTAACTGTCGATGTAGCGAAAGCGCAACGATCCTGAAAAACCGTGCCAACCGGCCAGAGACAGCGCCGCGTTGGCCACCACATGCGGAGCGCGGTCGACATAAATCCTCGGAAGCGTGCCGCGATAGAAGGCATTGGATACTTTGGTCAGACCCCCGTTCAGCGACAGGTGCCGGTTCATCTGAAGGGACATCTTGGCCTCAAATCCATGGGCGCGGCTGGGTCCTTTGAATTCGTATGTGCCATCGTCCGGGATGTAGACTTGCTCATTAGAGCGGTCGATCAGGAACAGGTCGCTGCTTAAGGAAAGCCGGTTGAGATGGAGAGCCGCTCCAGCCTGGTAGAAGTCCGTGGTGGAAACGCGCGGAGACCCCGGTCTTTGCACCACGCCGCGAGCGTCCTGACTGGCAATTCCTCTCCCATAGTTGAGGTGGAGACTCAGAGGCACTCTGGAGCTGGGGGTAAATGCCAGGTTGGCTTTGGGCTGGACACGCCCGCTGCCTTGGCTTCCACTCATCAGCGGATCCACTCGGTCCCGCACGTTGAACCGGAAGTAGTCCACTCGCATGCCCGCGTCCACATGAAGCCGGCCGTTCAGGACGTCGATGCCTTGCTGCACATATCCGGCTCCATTGGTGACGTGGGCATTGGCCTTGCTCACCAGCTCGATCGGGTTGCGCCCGATCGTTCGAGACAAGCTCACCAGGATCTGGTTGTCGTGGAAGTTGGCGCCGGTCAGCAGAAGCGCCCGCTGTCCGAAAAGCTTGTAGGGGTGCAGGTATTGGGTGTTCACTCCCTCGATCAGACGAGAATCGTGCTGCAAGAACTCGTCCCCGTCGCGTTCGTCGTTGAGAAAGAAGGTGAAGTTGATGAAATGGTCAAACAACGAGCGCGAAGTGAAACCGTCCAGCTTAAACGTGTCTCCCGACTCCCATTCTTTGCGATAGTAGGCCGCCAGGGTCCCGCTGCGGACCCGACCGCCATTGTCCGGATCCAGAAAGCCGAACCGGTCCAGACGGCCGGCGGCAACCTCATCCAAGGGAATCTGCCCTGAGGAGTAGAAATCGTTGCGGCCCACATTCAGCTTGATGCCAGCCGTCTGCCCGCTGCCCTTCGTCCAGCTGTAATTTCCTGTGAGGTTATCCCGCCGGTAGCGTAATGGATTCAGAAAAGGACCATCACTTCGCGAGCCTTCGTAGGCCAGCAAGGCGTGGCCGTGGGTGACATCAGGGCTGTAGGCCACGAAAGCCCGATAAGTGCCGAATGATCCGCCTTGCAGGCGGGCGGTGTAGCGGTCGGGCAAGGACTCCTTGAGCAGAATGTGGACGACACCCAATCCTGAGAAGTCTCCGTATTCGGGACTGAAAGGGCCGTTGATGAGGTTCACTTCCTGAACCAGCTCGGGAGTCAGCGACTTCAATTGCCCCAGATACCCCTGCCCGTGCCCTTGCGTGGCATGGTTTTGCTGAACGTTGTCGACCAGCACCTTCAAACCGCCGCTGACACCACCGTGATCCATGTTAAATCCGAAACGCCGCACCTCCAGAGACTTCCCTCCGCCTTCATGCTGACCCAGGCTCAGACCCGCATCCAGCGTGTGAAAGACCTGATCGTCCCTTGAAAACAACGTGTTCCGATAGACCACCGCGTCGCGCCGGTCGATGGAGGGCTCCAAGGAGGCAGCCGTGATGACCAGACTTTCGTGGATCGGCGGCACCGCGAATTCCACGACAATCCTCAGGTTCTCGCTGCTCTCCTCGGCACCGAGCAGCATCTCCTGGGGAACCACATAGTTGCCCCCAACGCGCAGAGTGAGAGGGCCCCAGGGGACCTCGACTTTAAAGGTTCCGTCGGCCCCACTCATGACCTGCCTTTGACCCCAGGCGGAAAGGATGGTCAGCGAGGCCGCTTCCACCACCTCGTTCTTACTCGTGACGACGACGCCGGAGAGAACCCTCCGAGGATCTTTTTCGACCCCGAAAAGATGACCGGACGTGACCCAGAACACCAGGCAAGCCAGAAGGCAACGGCGACCGCAATGCTTGAGGTTAAGGACCATCGAATCTGAATTCCAAATCACCAATCAGGTGTGGCAGCGTAGCACCAAGTTTGGGCAGCGTAGCACAGACCCACTGTTCGTGCTATGCAACATATACGGAGCAAAAAGGTGAATCGGATTGTCGAAAACCGCCAATCGTCATTGGTCGCACCCGTTGGGGTGCCACATCAAGCGAGTCTGAAGCCCGCTGGCAGGATTTGCTGAGAACGGTTAAAGCAAAGAAAACAAAAACTTTTTTCCCTGTCTTCGGGCAGTCAGGCTCCTCAGCGCGCGAGAACCTTCTGATACAACTTCCCCTTCCCGAGAGTCTAAGCGTCAAGGAGAGGGGTGTCTGGTGATTCGGATGAGATGGATCAATCGTTTAAGGGGGCGGGTGGCCCCGGCGGCCGTCCAAAAGGGCCGGGCCATCTGGGACCTGATCAAGGAAACGGTGGAGGAGTGGCAGAAGGACAACGCCATGACACTGGCGGCGGCCCTCAGCTTCTATACCATTTTTTCGATGGCTCCTCTTTTGTTCATCGTCCTGGTGGTCGGAACGTTTGTGCTGGGCGAGTCGGAAGCACAGACCGAGATTCTCAGATACCTGCGCCGGCTGTTGGGAGCCGGCAACGCTCAGCTCATTCTGACCCTCAGCCAGAGGGCCCAGGAACAGTACTCCAACCTGAGAGCCACTCTGGTGGGCGTCCTGACGCTGCTCTTTGGAGCGACGGTCGTCTTTGCCGAACTTCGTAGCGCCCTGAATACGACCTGGAACGTGGTGCCGAAACCCGGTTCCAGCTGGACCATTTCGTTTCTTCGCACGCGCTTGCTGGCCTTTGCCATGGTCTTGGGAGTTGGGTCACTGCTGGTGTTGTCGTTGATGGCCAGTGCCTTTCTTTCGGCTCTGAACCGCTTCCTGGGAGGTGCGGAACTGCCCCTTCCACCCCTGGTGATGCAGAGCATCAACTTCGGCATTTCCTTCGTCATGATCACCGTGGGTTTCGCCCTGATCTACAAGATCCTGCCGGACGCCCGCATCCGCTGGAGCGATGTGTGGGTGGGGGCCGCCATCACGTCGCTGCTGTTCACCTGCGGGAAATCTTTGATCGGCATGTACGTGGGCCGCAGCCTGCTGGGCTCTGTGTACGGCGCGGCCGGCTCACTGGTGCTCATTTTGCTGTGGGTGTACTACTCGGCCCAGGTGTTTCTCTTTGGAGCGGAACTGACTCAGATCTACGCTCGAAAGCACGGCCTTCAGATAGAGCCCACCGAAAATGCCACCCGCATGACCATCCATATCGAGGATGGCTAGCCGAGCGTTCCTTCCGGTCGAGCCTGTTTTTCCGGACTCATTCCGGCTCGTATCGCCTCGAGGTGATTCCAGCCAGGAGCGGCACGTAGTCGAAGTTCTTGAGACTGAAGCGCAGTTCCTGGATCGGGGTTCCCGGCCGCTTGGGGCGATAAGAGAACAAGCGCATCTGGTAGGCCTTGGCACCGTGGTCGCCCTTGTAGCTCAGAACCCGCTCGGTGGCGGTTGCGACGGCGTCAATTCGGCTGAACCCATAGAACAGGCGGTAGTCGGCAAAGTGGATCCCATTCTGGAGGGGGATCGACTCCTGTTCCTCGTCTTCATAAACCAGAGTGTATTGGCCCACCGTTTCACCGAAGGCGCCGGCTTGCGGGTAACCCTTGAGGGGGGCCGGAGTCTCGATGCCGGGATACACCTCCGACAGATAAGGCAGTTCGGGAGGGCTGGCCGAGGGAGCTTTGGCCAGAGAGTTGAAACAGACATGTCCCAGGAACAACAGTTCGCTGGCCGCGTGTCCCACAGGAATTCTCACGCTGGGCGTGCGGCGCGAAAGCGCAACCAGCTGGTTCTCGAGTCGGAAGGGCAGGCCCGCGACGGCAACATTTCCCAGCGGGAGCTGTTCCGGATAAGCCAGCGGTGACTCCAGGTTGAGCTCGGAAATGATGCGCCGGGAATTGACGATGCCCGAAACATCGAGGACTTCGTATCCGGCAAAGCGTTCCATCCGCTCCCCCGCCAAGGGCCGTGGAAGCTCTTCCTCCATGTTCGGCACCAGCAACCGCCCCCGAGGCGGCAGCACTTTCCGGCCGGTATACAGCGACTTCAACGCGTAATAGGTTTCATAAGGCCGGCGGTCCACGTCCACCAGCGCCCAGTGCAGCAGTCCTTCCTCAGTCCAGCGGCTGAGGGGAATGTCCTGATATTCCCAGAAAGAAATTCCGGCGATACAGGGGCCTGTTTCCCGTACAAGGCAGGAGCGCTCGAAGTAGTAGCGACCTTCACGAAGAACGCTGGAATAGACGTTCGAGGTTCCGCCCCATTCCGAGATCACAAAAGGCAGGTCATCCGGCAGGAGTTTGTCCAGCTTCTCGTAAGAGCCGTCAAAAGCGGCGCCGTAGGCGTTTTGGCAGATGAAATCGATCCCGGCCAGCCGAAAATCGCGCCACGGAACGTTCTGCCCGTTCCATTTGGTGTTGTCGACGATCGTGACAAGCCGACGTGGATCCAGACTTCGCACGAAGGAAGCAACCTCTTTCATGTAGGCCAGGTGGGTGCCCGACTCGTTGGCGATAATCCAAAACGCTGCGGCAGGGTTGTTCCAGTCCCGCTCAATCAAGCCGCGCAGGCAAAACTTCGCTCCCTCCACCACGTTGGCGTTGTTTTGGTCGAGACCGAAAACAGGCGGTTCCCCGCTGGTCAGCAGTCCGTAGCGGGCTGCCAACTCGGTGATGTAGGCGTGCTGCGGATAGTGCCCCAGACGCAGAAAATTGCATCCCAATGACTTGATGTCGGCTATTTCCGATTCCATCTGGGCTCGTGTCAGAGTGTGTCCCTGACCGCCGTAGATGTCGTGACGGAAAATGCCTTTCAGGAAGAACTTCCTGCCATTCAGGTAGAAGTGGCGCCCGCGTGCGACGAAGTCTTTGAACCCGGTGAGGGACTGGAAGCGGTCCCACTCCTCTCCAGCCCGCGTCAGCCGGACGGTCAGGTTATACAATTCCGGGGACTCGGGCGACCACAGCCGTACCGGATCGAGTCCGAATCGCAGGGTATGCTGTGACCGTCCAGGCGTTGGCCGCACGTCGAGGCCGAAAGGTCGCCGCGGCTCCGCCGGTTCCAAGGAGGCGGACAGTTCCAGCCTTTCCACCCGGTCGAGCGTGTTCACCAGCCAGACATTCAGGCGACAGGTCGCGCGGCGGTAGTCGGACGAGAAATCGTAGTCCAGGCGTGCCTTCTCAATATAGACAGCCGGCTTGAACTCCAAGGTCACATCGCGAATGATGCCGCCATAGCGCGGAAACGCCGTGACCCATTCTCTCCCCCAGGGTGCGAAGCCACCCAGGTCGGTCAAATTCACCAGCAAATGGTTCACTCCGGAACGCAGGTGGTTGGTGATGTCGATCGTGAACGGAGTATAGGGACCATACTGTCCGACGGAAGTCCCGTTGATGAAGACCTCGGCGGTCATGACGATTCCATCGAAACGCAACAGCGCCCGGCCACCGTTGGGCAGAACCGGCATCGTGAATTCTCTCTCCAGCGTCGCCCCTCCAACCGGAAGATAGGTGGAGGGCACGTTCATCTTCTTGTGGCCCTGACCTTGAATGGAGAAGGTCCACTCGCCATTCAAGCTCAGAGATGAGGCTGGTTGAGCGGTTGCCGCGATTGTGAGCCATCCCGTCGAGACGAGCGCGGCCGCCAGAGTTCCGATCCTGAGAAGCTTTTCAGAGTTCATGAAGTTCAGCTCAGCCATTCGATGAGTCCTTGCGCTAAATCTCTTTTGGGGTGAGCCGGCTCACGGAGTCATCTTCTTGCGCGCCAAGGCTCGACGCCAGGTCTCCAGCGCCGGGCGAGGAGTGTTCGACTCATCAACCAAGCCGGTATCACGCCACAGCCTCCCCAGATCCTTGACCTCGTCGGGAAAGATCTTCCACAGCTCGTCAAAATCCAAAGCCGCATACTGCGTCACAAAGAGGTACTTGTCTTCCTGGGCTTGTTTCAAAAGCGCCTGCACGAACTGGTCCTGCTCTTCGGGGCTGGAGGGAATATTTAAATTCCAGGTCTTGGCGACAATCGGCTCGGCGGGATGTCCACATTCCGAGATGGCGATGGGTTTGGTGCCGAATTGCCGGATGGATTTCAGCGCCTTGGCAAACTCATCATACTGGTGCAAGCCCATGAAGAAGGGATAGAAGCTCACGGCGTTGAAGTCATACGCCGAGATGAATTCCGCGATACGCTTCTGATACCGATCGAGATTCGGAACCTTCTTATCCAGCAGGACGTGCAGCGTGACCGACTGGGCCATCGGCAGATCGGGAAGCTTCTTCTTCAGTTCCGAATGCACATGCTGGGACAGCTCCACAAACCCCTCCCACTGCTCCGGGGTATTCTTCAGCAGCTCGTTCGTTTCGATGCCAATGATGAAGTAGTCGGGTTTGAAGTAGTCGGCCATGCGCAGGCAGTAATTCAGGTAGGCCTTCTTGATCGCTGGATCGTTGAAGGCCTTTCCAGAGATGTCGTCGGGCAAAGGCATGTTCTCCTTCTCGCCGAAGTAACCGGCCAGCGAATTGCGCCCCATGTTGAGCGGAGAAATCGCCAACACCAGCTTCATTCCAGCGGGCCGATTCCCGCGTCCGAGCTCGATGTTCTGCTGGAATCCTTTGGCGAAGGGGCGATCATGCAGCGCTTCGAACCAGGGAACACCCTCGATGTGCTCCGTCAGGATGTCGGCGTTCTGGGAGATGAACCGGTAGGTCCGCGCGACATCCTCAAGCGTCGGGCCCGACGCCCAGGATGTGAAACCGAGATAGAACGGTCGTTCCACGGCCTCCTTGACCGGAACGGCCGGGTAGGATTCCGCCGGTTGCAGGGGGCTGCCACCTCCCTGCAACCCCAAGGCGATCAAAACAGCAAAGAAGCGAATGAAGACCGGCCGACCGCTTCCTGGTTCGAACCGAGCGTTCTTTTTCATTTTGTGACCTCCGAAGGAAAACTGAGATCAGGTAGGTGTCGTCATCCCGCATTCCCTTTAAGGAAGGGACGACAGCCACCGGGCACTGCCATCCCAGGGTCTCGCCGCGGACTCGACGGGCGTCTTCAGTTCTCGAGAACCTTGTCGGCGGCAATTTGCGAGAACCGGACGAAGTCGGCACCGGTCACCAGATCGATGCTTACGGGGCCGCCAGGGTCTTCTACCGTGCGGATCTTCCCCGACTCAGTCTCGACCCGTATCCTCACCCGTTCGATCCGGGCGATACCGGGGTCCACCAGGCTGTAGACAGCCAGTGGATCGTGCAGCAGCGTGGCCGTGTCCGAATATTCCTCATCCACCCCAAAGCCTTTCATGAACCCCTTTAGGCGCTTGCCAAAGTCTTCAGTCATCAAGGTCATGGCGCGGGCGAGAGGCGAGGTCCCTTGTCGAATGCGGAGGAAGTCGCGATCGAGCAGCTTCGCCCGAAAGGTGACTTCGGCTGGGACCAAGGTGATGGGGAGGCCGGCCCGTAACACTTCCGCGGCCGCATCCACATCGTGGTGCAGATTGGTTTCGAGGTGGTCCGGCATTCGCTTGCCCTGCAGCATGAAAGGACGGACCGAACCTCCCATGATGACCAGACGCCGGATCTTGCTGCGCACCTTAGGCTGCCGGCGCAATGCCAGGGCTACGTTGGTCAAGCCGCCTACCGAAGCCACCACAACCGGCTCTGCGGACTGCATGAGAATCTGCACGATCAGGTCCGCAGCCGGCATCTCGGAAACCCCCGTGACCACCTCTCCTTCGGCCAGGAGTCCCCGGCCTTCCCATCCGGCCATTCCAACCTCACCACCGCCGAGGGCTCGCGCCTGACCCGAAGCCACCGGAACCCGCGTGGTGTCCATGAGTTGAAGCAACTTTCGAGCGATGGCGGAACGGAGAGCCACGTCGCCATAAACGGTCGTCACCGCTTTGAGGTCGAGCCGGGGACAACGGGCTGCCAATACGAGCGCATAGGCGTCATCGACATCGGTTCCGATGTCGGTATCCAAAATCAAGGGGATGGCGCGGGGAGCGCCGGACAGGGACCCCGTGCCCAGCACAAGCGAGAAAGCAAGCCAGGCTTGTTTCAGTTTCCTCACCATGGTTACTGGAACCTCAATGCGAGGGCCGCTTAGGCTTTCTGAGCTGTTGCTCCAGATAGACCGCCGCCGGGCGGCGATAACCGTTGGAGTAAAGGATGTCCGTGAACGGCGTAAACATCCTGCCCACCACAAATCCCCACGAATACCAGCCCATCCCGGAGCGCTGGATTATGGGAAGAATCTGCTCGTAGTGTTGCAGCTGCCCTTCATCGTTGGACAAACGCTCTTCCCCATGGGTCTTCAGCCAATTGTCGGTGTTGGCCAGACACTCGGTCAGCAGGAGCGGTTTGTTCTGAGTGTGGGCAAAAGCCTTGGCTTGCTCCAGCTGCTCGCTCAGTTGGGCTCCCAGCCGGTAAGTGTGAAAGGAGAGCACGTCCGCTTCGTTTGCCAGGACCTTCATCTGATCCACGTTTTGAGCGCCGATGGTCCGCACGACCGCGGGGAAGCCTTCCCGTGCCAACCGGCTCATGTGGCGGACGAACTCGTTGACGAGGGCTGCAGCTCCCGGCCGATCGATTCCGCCAGGCAAATCGAACAGACATCCGGGCTCATTCATCACATCGAAGGCAATGACTCGCGGGTGTCCGGCGCCCAGCCGTAAAACGCTTATGAAGTACTCCTCCAATCCAGCCCAGTTTTTCTTCGACTGCAATCGCCGCAGGCCCGGGTTGGGGGACCAGTGTTGCCAGAAAAGAACGTCGAACGGAGTATCGCTGCCGACGTTCGCCCACATCTCTCGGCCACGTCCTTCGGCAAACTGTTGATAACGGCTTCGGAGGAGTTCTTTTTCGGCGGCCGTCAGCCTGTCATCCCGCAGGAACCTCAGATAGGCTTGATGAATGGTCGTGGGTGTTGCGTCGGCCCGGGGTTCGATGCCGCAGCAATCGAAGACGACCAACATGACGTTGAGCTGATGCCGGTCGCAGAGATCCAGAAACCGACCCAGACGTTGAAGGAAGACCGAGGGTGCTTCTTCGTAGGCCGGCACACTCAGCCAGGCCCGAACGCCATTAAAGCCCAACCCCTTGGCCCAGCCCAGTTCGCGGTGGACCACTTTCTCATCGAACTTCTGCCACACCTCGTGAGCATTGGCGGCATAGGACGGAAAGAAATTCACCCCGCGAATGGTTTGCCACGCCACCTTGGGTCCTTCATCGGCCCAGACTGCCGGCCGGCTGCAGAAGGTCCAGGCCCAGAGCAGGGCCAGGGCCAGAAGCAGGCGAGCGGCTGGAGGCCGCCGTCTGGGCGACCCCATGATGGAGGTCCTGAATGACCGACGAGAGTGGGTGAGCTCCAGTGCCATGGCCATTCTCCGATCGATTTCCCCGCACGCTGGATTCATCGTTGCGCTCACAAGGCGTTGAGCAGCTGGCGCACCGGGCCCTCCGGCTTTTCCAAATCGTCGGCCGAAAGCCCCGTGATGGAGGTCACCAGGCCATACTCCTTCATCAGCCTGATCCAGTCGCCGAAGCTGGGACTCCGCGTGTCGGGCTCTGCGGCGTAGCCCAGCAGGCGGACCCGATCGGAGTAAAGACGGTGCACCATCGGGGCCCACATGGGAAAGGTCTCCGGATTCAGACCCCAGTGGAAATCGGCCGCCTTGTCGGGGTCCCAAGGCGTGAGCGCGTAAACGCCGGGTGTGTGGACCTGCACGAAATCCTGATAGGGCGTGGTCAGTTCCGTGACCCCTTCGCCTCCGAAGGCCAGCTGAGGAAACTCCTCGCGCATTCGGCGCAGAAAATCGAGCGTGCCCTCGATCATCGTTTTGCCGTTGACCTCGAAGTTCGCGGCATTGAGCATATTCAAGGTCTGGTCCCAGAAGATCGCGTCTGCTTCCAATTTTCCGAGCATCTCTTTGACCAGCCGAAGCTGAAGCTCGAACCAGCCGGGGGCGGCCGGATGCACGTAGGCCATGCCCTCGGATTTGTCCTCGTTGAACAACCACCCGAGTTTTTTTCCGT
This sequence comes from Acidobacteriota bacterium, assembly GCA_040753175.1. Lineage (GTDB taxonomy): Bacteria > Acidobacteriota > Terriglobia > Versatilivoradales > Versatilivoraceae > JBFMEW01. The sequence continues at coordinate 45,925 of JBFMEW010000042.1, forward strand.
TCACCGGATCCCGCAAGACGAAGGGTTCGAATTTCGCATAGTCCGGATGCTTGGGACCCATGGCGAAAAAGTTCAAGTGGGGCATCATGCGGTAGCCCATTTTTCGAGCCGCTCGACTGAACTGCACAAACCCCGGACTTGGCGTCCACTCCGGATACCTGGGGCTGGCTCCGTATTCGAGAGGGATGAGCTGCCAGTGAAAGGGGTAGATCAACACCTTCTCAGGAGGAACCAATCGGCTCAACTGCTTCAACAAGGACAGGTTCTTTTCCGTGAGTTCGGCGCTGTCGCGGACCGTTCCGTCAGGATCCTGCTGCACCACGCTGAATTGGTTCAGGACCAGGCGAATGTCTTGAGTCCAGGGGATCTGGTTCTTGCGGTACTTCCAGGCCGGTGAGGTGGCAATGAGGTCGTGCCGGTAGCGATCGAGGACTTGCTGCCACGGCCCTTGAAACACCTGCAGCTGCCAGCGCGAAGCGGTGAACTGGCGGCACTCTTTGGGGCTCCCCGCCACCGAGGTCCAAAGGCTGAGGTTGAAATGCTCGTCGGTTTGTTCGAAGCTGATGATTTTGAACTTCCAATCCGGGTCATCGGCCCGGACCCAGAAACCCTCTTCACCAGCCTTGTAGATGGCGAAACTGCCCGACAGCGAATTGGGCCAGGGAAACAGAGCCTTGCGAAGGCGACCCGGTTTGGCCGTGATCCCCTCTTTCGTGGAAGGATCGAAGAACAGCTGAGCATAGTCTTTTCCGGAGAAGCGCAATCCGCCAAACATGGGCAACAGCACTTCGTTGCGGTTGGCGAGGCCCCACAGAGGATGAATGACGGCAGCCAGCCCAGGCCGATTCAAGCGAACCGAAGCTTCCAAAGAAAGACTTTCGTCCGGCTCCACCCGAATCTTCCCGGAGACCTGCGCTCCCGGTAAGCCGTCGCTGAGTGCTTGATAACGGACTTCAATTTCTTGGGGCGACAGCTGGCGCACCGACTCCAGATGGTGTTCCGACACGAGGCCGGTCCTGGATTCTCCCTCGGAATTATCCGTCACGATCAGGTGCAGGGCCGGAGAAGCTTTGAGATAGGTTTGGCGGGTCCGCCGATTGTAGATGCGACTGAGGCCCAGCCCCACCAGGTCTACTTCCATGTCGGGCGTGGCCACTCCGATCCGGTGACCTTTTGAACTCAGGGACACGCCCTGAGCGGAGGAAGGGGTGGGATCGCTGCATCTTGGAAAAAGAACAGGCCAAAGGGCCGCTCCGGGGATCAGTTTCACAAAGCTCCTGCGTGGCCAGGACATGACACCTCCTCGATGAAGAATCGGTCAGACTGGGGTCTCCAATCGGACTCGGAAAGACGTGCTCTCGGCTCAGAGAAGGGGAAGGGAGCTTGAGCCGCCGCTCAAACTCCCCACGGCAGGCTCGTCTAGAAGATGAATTTCAGGGCCAGTTGGCCAATGCGGGGGGGCTGTGCGCGAGTGATGATGCCCCCCGCCTGCCAGGCGGCGTTGGTGCTGTCCGGATACAGGAAGTTGGCTCGGTTGAAGAGATTGAAGAACTCACCCCGAAACTGAATCATCTTGCCTTCACCCAACTCGAACTTCTTGAACACTGAGAAGTCCAGGGTGGCGTATCCCGGCCCCGGAATGATGTTCCGGCCGGCATTGCCGTAACGTCCGACCGTCGTGGCCGTCGAGCTGGGTGGATCGGAGAAGGCGGTCTTGTCGAACCATCCCGCCACGGTTGGATTGTCGAGCCGCCCATCTTTGATCCGGTCGGCGCGCATGTTGGAAGCCGAACAACCACAGGTTTGGGAGGCCGTGGCAAAAACGCTGAAAGGCAAACCGCTTTGCAGGTTCAAAATTCCGTTGATCTGCCAGTTGCCCAGGAACCCGTTCACGACCGGACTCCATTGGCCTCCCCAGGTCTTGCCGGAGCCGAAAGGCAGATCGTAGTTGAATGCGGTCACGAAGCGGTGCCGGCGGTCGAACGAAGACAGCGCCCGATCCCCTCTGCGATTGAAGGGGTTCATTGGTGAGGAGTCGGGATTGGAGTCTCCTCCTCCCGTGACGGCGCTTCCGCTCTTGTCGTCGATGGACTTCGAAAGCGTGTAGGTGGTCAAAAACTGCAGACCGGCGGACAACCTCTTTTCAACCTTGACCTGCATGGAGTGATAGGTCGATGCAAACGCGTTGGCATAGTAGGTGATGCTGGTGACGTTGGGGATGAGGCTGCGATACAGGCGGCGCTGGTCGGTGGTGGAGGGATCGCCGGGCGGCGCCGGATTGCCCTCGATTTCCCCGGGCAACTTAACGCCCCGCGTGCCGACGTATCCGACGTCCACCACCAGATTGCCGGGCAAGGAGCGCTGCAGGTTCAGGCTGTAGTACTGGCTGTACGGATTACGCGAGAATGTCTCGATCTGACGGTAGGAGCCCACGGGATTCGAGGTGTCGAAGTCTTCGATCGAAGGGATGAGATTGACGGGAAGGCCGTCGTTGATCCGGTACGCAGCATCGAACGTCGAGAAGTCCAGATTGACGATGTTGAAGGCCTTGGTGAAGGGAGGATTCAGGCCCGCGTAACTCACGAAGTTCCCCGGGTTGAAGTAGGAAATGCCGTAGCCGCCGCGCACCACGAACGTCCCAGCGTCATTTAAGGCGTAGGCAAATCCAAAGCGGGGAGCCACATTGTTTCGGTCCGTCTTGACGAAGTTTCGCGGCGCTCCGTTCCTGCCGGCCAGATCCACAGACCCTTGCGCCACGTTGAGGTTCGAAATCCGGTCCGCCACTTCCACGTAGCCCGGGAACAGATCGTAGCGAATTCCCAAGTTGAGGGTGAAGCGGGGTGTGACCTTGTAGTCGTCCTGAAAGTAAATTGCTTCGTCGATTCCACGAACTCCCGTGGTGCCCACGGCCAGGTCTTGCTGCAAGACCAAAGCCCGTCCGGTCATGAAATCGGCAAACGCATTTCCAGTGAAGAAGGGAACGAAAATATAGGCTCCCTTGCCGAAGAAGTTGCCGGAGCCGTTGTTCAGCCGGCGCCGGATGTCGACGCCCGCCTTCATGCGGTGTTTGCCCCACAGAAACGAGAAGTTATCGGAGAACTGATAGGTCGTGTATCCCCCGAGCGAGGGGGTGAAGGGAGAGGTGCCCATCCAGCTGGGCGACGGCGAGAAGAAGAACCAAGGCAAACCGGTGGTCAAGGGGCTGATATTCACATTGTCGATGCCAACCTGGTCTGCCAGGTTTTGACCTCCATCCGAAGTTTGGTAGAAGGTGGAATTGCGGCCCAGTCCGGCTCGGAATTCATTGATGACGGTGGGCGAGAAAGTTCGAACATAAGTCAGGCCGACGTTTTGAGAACGCCCGTCGGGCGACCCCGCCAGCAGATCCAACACCACACCGCAATCGATACAAGGACCGACGGTCCCGTTTCCAAACGCCGCCGGAATGACCGAGCTGGAGTTCGAGAAAACATAGTGAAAAGCCAGGGAATCTCTCGACGTCAACTGGTGATCGATCTTGACGTCGAATTGATCCGTGTTGGTGACGGCTTTGCCGCTGGTGGTGTAGTTGTTGATGGTTCCTTGACCGGGGATGAAGGTTCCGGGGAGATTCGGCATAGGATAAAGGTTGGCGAGCCTGACGGCCGCCGCATCCAGCGCGCTTTCGGGAATCTGTTGGCAAGTGGCGAAGTTGGTCGGATCGCATTCGGCGTAGGTTTGTCCCAGCAACGCGTTCTTGAACAAAGGCACCCCCGCCGGAAGGGTCTGACTGAAATCGCCTTGCCGTTCCAGCAAGGTCGGCACCGACTGGATGGTGGACCGGCCCACCGTTTCGCGGAATCCCTGATAGTCGACAAAAAAGAAAGACTTGTTCTTGACGATGGGACCACCAAAGGTGCCGCCGAACTGGTTGCGGCGGAGCGGCTGGCGTTCGGCCTTCGTTCCCCCTCCAATGGGAGGAACCTGATTATTGAAGAAGCCGTTGGCATCCAGCTTTTCGTTGCGCAGAAATTCGAACAGCGAGCCATGGTAATTGTTCCCACCCGATTTGAGACGCAGGCTGACCACGCCCCCGGCCGTTCTGCCATACTCGGCTGAAAACGTGCCCGTTTGAATCTGGAACTCCTCGATGGAGTCGAGCGGGGGACGGATAATCAGGTTGCTGTTGATGTCGACGTTATCGACACCCTCGATCAGGAACATGTTCTGGTCCGACCGCGAGCCGTTGAGGTTGTAGCCCGTGTTCGAGGCCCGCTGCATTCCGCTGGTCACGCCGGCATTCAAAGGAATGAGGTCGTCGAAGTTGCGCCCGTTGAGGGGCAGATCTACCACCTGCTTATGGTTGATGGTCTGGCTGATCTCGGACGACTCCAGCTTGAGCGCCTGGCTGGCATCGCCGCGGACTTCGACGGTCTGGGTTTCGCCGCCGACCTCCAGCTTGAAGTCCACCCGCATGATTTGCCCGACCGTCAGGATCAGGTCGGTCCTCACCTGTCTTTTGAAACCGGAATGCTCCACCGTGACGGTGTAGGGGCCAATCGGCAGGAACTTGGCATCGTAAATCCCGCTGTTGTTGGTGACGATGTTGCGGCTGACCCCCTGGTCCGTCTGGGTGATGATCACGGTTGCCCCGGGAACGACGGCATCCTGAGCGTCAAACACCGTTCCGGTAATGGTCCCCGAGTTGGTCTGCGTATAAGTGATGCCGTTCAGGACACAAAGGCCGAGGATCAAGCTGAAAAGCGGCCGTGTCCAGATGGGCTGGCGCGGTTTCATAAGAGCCCTCCTCTGCTGTGGTTCGATGGTTCAAGACTACTGCGGTCAATCTATGGCTTCGGCGGCTTCCTTCTCCTACAGAGAGGCAAGCTGGCTGCGAGAGCCGGCTTGGTAGCCGATGCTTTGTGAGATTCGGCCGGCACCGGAGAGAACCAGCCCGATCAGCTCATTCAGGCGGCGCCGATCGAGGCGCACGGACGGCAGCGAGATGCTCAGTGCGGCCACGACCCGGTGCTGGTGGTTGTAAATCGGAGCGGCCAGACAGTGCAGGCCGGCGCTGGTTTCCTGCTCGTCCTCGGCGTAGCCGTGAAGGCGTACCCAGCGCAGCTCTTTCTTCAGGCTCGCGAATCCGGAAATCGTTTTGGAAGTCAGCCGTTCCAGTTTCACGTTGCGGTAGAGCGCTTCCAGTTCCGTCTCGGAAAGCGCCGAGAGCAAGACCTTTCCCAGGGCGGTGGCATGAGCCGGGAGTCGTTTGCCCACATAGGAAACCAGCCGCATGGATTTCGTTCCTTCTTCTTTGGCCATGAACAGAATGTCGGTCTTGTCGAGAATGGCCAGGTTCACGGTTTCATCGCAGATGCGCACCAGTTCCCGCATGATGGGGCGAGCCTCGTCCAAGAGGCTGAATTCGCGTAGATAGGTGGAACCGATCTCCAGGAGCTTCAGTCCCAGCCGGTAGGCCTTGACGCCTGGAACCGCTTCCAGGTAGCTCCTCTGGGTCAGAGTCTGGACCAACTCGAAAGCGCTGCTCACCGGCAGTTCCAGCTCGCGGCTGATCTGACTGACGGTGAGGCCCTGGCGGTGGTTGACCAGCAGTTCGAAGACGTCCAGCGCCCGGCTGGCGGACTTGACCATCGAGGGGGCTCGCGCCGTCTGAATTGGATGGGCTTTCGCCATATCGAATAAGTATTCGTCAATACGAAATTAGCCTACGTCCGTTATTGGTTTGAGTCAAGGCGTTTATCATCGCCGGCCTGCGGCGATGGTTTTTTGTTGGATCCACGAATGGGTGGGATGTGGACCCGCAAAACGAGCTTGCAGAAACTCTACCGGCTGCCACTTCCGGCTCTCGTGACGCGCCAGAGGACGTGGTGAAGCCGCGCACAGAGAAGGGTACGGTTTCCGCACATCCTGGTTGTCGAGCTTCGAGGCTGTGTCCTACTCTATCCGAAGAGACAGCCAATTCATGATCGGCTTCGATTCCCGTAGAAAAACTGTTGTGCGGGTCAGTACATGTGCTAATATCCGCATCGTTTTCATTTAGCTTTGACCGGCTCTCATGGACTTGCCAGGTTTGACCAGGTGCCTGAAGGTGGGGCTGTTCCGCTTCGTGCTGGAGCCGTGCCAACCCCTGATGGTTCCGGCATACAGCAAAGGAAACATGCTGCGAGGCGGATTCGGCCACGCCTTTCGACGGCTTTGCTGCATCCCTCAATGCCGCGACACGCACTCGTGTCCTTTGACGGCCACCTGTCCTTACAAGGCCGTGTTTGAGCCAGCGCCGCCTCCTGGTGCGGATCGTTTGTCGAAGAACCAGGATGTTCCGCGTCCCTTTGTCTTCCGGCCGCCACGGGACGAGCGAACCCGCTACGAGCCAGGTTCGGTGTTTGAGTTCGACCTGGTCTTGCTGGGACGGGCGCTGGACTATCTTCCCTATTTCGTCTTGGCCTTTCGGGAGTTGGGCACTGAGGGTTTGGGCTTGAATCGTGCCCGTTGCCTGCTGCAGTCCGTGCATAGCCTGATGTGGACATTGGGATCGCACACCTGGCAGCCCGGCCGCCGCGTGTTTGCTTCGGAGGACCAGCTCTTCCGGTCCGCCGAATTGCTGGAGACAAAGCAGTGGCTGGAGGATCGGCTGGGGGAATGGGCCGATCCTGCAAAGAATGGGAAACCTCACATGGCTGTCCTGGCTCAGGAGCCGAATCAAGGACGTGGGCCGGCTGCAGCGGACTCCGGCACGGACCTGTCGGGTGGCCGGCAACCGGGCAACCCCGATTTGCTGACTGCGGGAACTTCAAACCACGGCAACCTGCAGCTCCGTTTTTTGACTCCGGTGCTGCTGAAATCGGAGGGTGCCGTCGTGCGGCGTCCGGAGTTTCATCCACTTTTCAAAAGGCTGCGGGACCGCCTGAATGCCCTCTGTACGTTTTTCGGCGAGGGGCCGCTGGAAGCCGATTTTCAGGGCCTGGGCCGACGCGCGGAGCAGGTGCGCCTGGTGTCTGCCCGGATCGAATGGGAAGAGCGTGAGCGGCGCTCTTCGAAGACGGGCCAGCGCCATCCGCTTTCGGGCTTTGTCGGTCAGGCCACCTACGAAGGCGAGTTTACCGAGTTCTTGCCCTGGCTGGCTTTGGGCGAGTTGACGCATGTGGGGAAGCACACTGCTTGGGGGAATGGGCAGATTGGAGTGGGTTCCTGAGGCCAGGACTCCGGTCGGTGGAGGGAGTGGAAGTCACGGCACTCGCGAGACACGGAGGGATGGCGATTCTGGGGGCTGGCGCGACCGGCATCGAGTCGCGGGGCCGCGTTTCCGGGTGACGGTTTAGAGGCCGGAGCCGCGGTGGAGACAACGAAAATGGGTCAAATCCACAACCGGCCGTCGCTCAAGCCACTGCGAAGAGCCCTGCGGTCCGCGCTGACTTCGGCCGAGGCGGTGCTTTGGAAGAACCTGCAGCGGTCGCAGCTGGAGGGCAAGAAATTCCGTCGGCAGCACAGCGTTGGTCCGTTCGTGCTGGACTTCTACTGCCCCGAGTGCCGGGTGGCTGTCGAGCTGGATGGGGCAGGGCATTTCGAGTCGGTCCACAGCCGCTACGAAGCATGCCGGACCGACTATCTCAATCGGTTGGGAATCCGCGTGGTTCGGTTTGAAAACCGGATGGTCTTCGAAGCTCTGGAGAGCGTGCTGGAGACGATCCGGCAAAGTCTTCAGTGGCAACAGGAGAACCGAGGTCCGCAGTAGCGAAGATGAAGAAGAGAGGCTGGGAAGCAGACTGAGGTGTACCAGTCCGGGAGAGTAAGAAAAGAGGAAAAGGAGAGAAGCAGGAGAGAAGCAGGAGAGAAGCAGGAGAGAGAACAGTCAAATCCCCTCCTGGGATCCAGAGCGCTGCAGAAGTCAGGCGGTTCCCCTCCTGGGATCCAGAGCGCTGCAGAAGTCAGGCGGTTCCCCTCCTGGGATCCGGAACGCTGCAGAGGTCGGGCAATTCCCCTCCTGGGATCAGGAGGGGGCCAGGGGGTGGTCGACTGGAGATCATGATCGCAGCAGAAGAAGTCCAGTTTCGGGATCCGAATCGCGGTAGAGGAACAGGTGCTGCCCTTCTTAGATCCGGAACGCTGCAGAAGTCAGGCGATTACCCTCCTGGGATCAGGAGGGGGCCAGGGGGTGGTCGACTCCAGAGGA
>JBFMEW010000043.1:0-53936 GCA_040753175.1 Acidobacteriota bacterium
TGCTCAGGTTGGTCAGCTGGCCACTCAACAGCTTCCAGGTCCCCAGCCGCTCCCCGGCCATCCCGTAAAAGGTGATTTCGAACGCCCCGGCAGGAAGGGGTCGCCACATTCTCCGGTTGCTGGGGTCGTAGCCGTACTGCTCGTTGACCGACGCCCCCGTCACGCTCACCACCCGGTTCGACACGTCATAGCTCAGCGTCAGGCCCGGCATCGAGGTTAAATTGCCGTTTGAGTCGTAAGCGTAACCGGAAGTGGTGATCCGGTTGGTCGCGGCGCTGTAGGAGAAAGAGGAAGCGGGTCCCGAACCTTTGGTCACGGTCTGGCTGGTGCGGTTCCCAAATCCGTCGTAACTGAAACTCAATCCCCAGGTCGGCCCCGTGGTGCTGGCCGCGATCAACCGGTTCAGCGAGTCGTAGCTGTAACTGATGGTCTCCACCGAAGTGGCACTGTAATAGGTGAGGTCCTGCATGGAGGTGATCTGGCCGTTGTTCTGTGTAGGCGCGTGCATCCCACTTTGGGACTTCGCGTTCGGCTAAATCTCAGTAGGCCGCTAAATTAGTTCTTGCCAGCAGGCACCTCCATTGAAACTTTCCACACCCGAGTGTCTCCCGTGCTCGACAACAGATACTTGCCATCCGGCGTAAAAACCAACCGACTGATCATGGCTGCAAACGGGTTTGTGCGCTTGGCTCTCACCCGGCTATGCAAAGCTCTGCCGACTTCACGCCCGGTGGCTATCTCGTAAAGCACGATGTGGGCTTCCTCGTAAGACTGGAGAAACTTCTGTTCCTCCCGCCAGTACCCTACCGCCAGCAATCGGCTGTCAGGCGAGACCGCTAATCGATACCTTCCCCAGAATTCCGGCGGAGACTCGATTCGCCGCATCAGCTTATATCCACGCGTCTCATAGAGCAGGAGGTACCGCTTGTAGTATGTTTCCTGGTTTTGTCTCTCCGTGCCTTTTTCAGAAAGGGCGGCAAAGATCAAGAGTTGGCCATCAGGTGTGTAGACGGCATCATCGCCGAAGTTTAGGCCGTCTGGTGGCCGAACTTCCACCGCGATCTTCTTGTCTGCGATGTCCCACACGACCACCTTCTTGTATGCCGCGTAAGCTAAGGAGTGTCTGTCCGGAGAAACAACGAGCGAATTCGGGTACAGCTCGTTCCTTGGATTTTCGGGATCGACAAGCGAAATCCTCTCCAACTGGCAATTCCTCACCGACAAACTCATCAGCGCATCGCCGCTGATATCGCCCTTGATTTCTTGGATGGTTCCGTACACGGTCTCAGCGTCCACGACCAGAGGCGTGTCAAAGTCACCCGCCGGGCAGGGTCGGACTTCACCTGATCCGATATCCCACACTTGATGTTCCCAACTGCCAATCGCATAAAGGACTCGCTCGGTTCCCGGCAAGAACCTCGCCGGAAACCCGGCTATTTTCCCTTCAATTCGGCCTATTTCCTTCCCGGTACTCATCTCCACGACCTGCAAGCTCTCACCCGTCACCTCCTGAATCACCTTTGGTTTGCCGGTGCTTGTAAAGCGAACCAGCCCGATCGGATTATCAGCATGGTAAAACAGCAACCACCGGCCATCACGCGACAGGTCTTTCAATTTCTTCTTCTTGTATTCACGATCGAGTGTCAGGCGGACTTGCAGCTCCGAAGGGGCTGAGTCTCCGTTCAGCGGAAATATGACATTCAACAGAATGATCGAAAGCTGGACGATCCGTAACATAAGTTTCAAGTTGGCTTCTCCTTCTTCCTTTTAGCGATAGCTAAAACCTCGTCCAGACCTCGCCAGCTCGCTTGGGGGCCATGGTTTCTCCGCTCGCCGCTCGCCGCGGTGTGACGGCAGTATTGAGTGGTCCATGCCTTCGCTCCGTTACCGTGGAGCCAGGGTAGAATCGAGTCTTCCATGCCTTCTCTCGCTAGCGAGGAGGAGCGGGACCCGCCTCCGGCGGGTGGATGAGGGGCAGCCCGACCGAGCGGAGCGAACACTGATCGAAACCGAGGCAATCCAACAACACGCCCGTTGGCGGTTTGAGAAAGTTCCCCTACCCTGCCTTGGCGGTGAAACACCCATTGCAGGATGAAGCAGAATGAGATCCCTCGTTCGGTGCCGATGAAGCTGAGGGCCACAAGACGGAGTCCATCTATCGCAGGTACGCTATCGTGAGCGAGGATGACTTGAGCGCTGGTGTGGCCAAGATCAGTAGCCGGCTGGTGGACTTCAGCAAAAAGAGAAAGCAGAGAGAAAGCAAGCGCTAAACCGGCGCGATGTGACAGAGAGCGGATAGTGATAACTTCTAGAAAACAAAGTGCCCGGGACCGGAATCGAACCGGTATGAGTCTTGCGACTCGACGGATTTTAAGTCCGTTGCGTCTACCTATTCCGCCACCCAGGCCCAATGCTCCAGCGCCCTCTTCGCGCTTGGCAGCTCGGGTATACCATTGTCAAATCGCCACTGTCAACGGACCGCAGCCGGACAGGCCAGTCAAGGCGCCGCTCAGCTAGGGTTGAAAGAAGACGGGCTGGCTTTGCGGTGAATGCCGCCCGCCTGTCTGGCCTGAATCATAAAGGGGAACCATACGGCATCGTGCACGCTCGCGCCGGTTACTCACGCGTTTCAGCCAGGCGTGGTTCACTCGGGCGCCGTCGAGATCCGGCCGACTGCACCGCACATCCAGCGTGCTCGGTGACCATCCGGTCTTTGTCGGTGCCGCGATGATCCGCCAACCGACCGCATCCCCTATCCCCCCTGATACCCGTGCCGACGCAGGAACGCCACATCCGGTTGCGTGTTCTTCTTCCAATCCTCCAGCAGCGGCCCTTTGATGCGGTCGGCCCGAGCCCTCAGCGCCGACATTTGGGAAGAATCGAACGGCTGGAATTGCTGGGCAACACGGACATCGTCCTCCAGCTGCCCAATAGTGGTGCAGCCGATGGCGGTGCAATGAATCGGCAAACTGAGGACATAACCGAGGCATTCCCGCACTGCGAAAGACTGCAAGAGTTTGCCGTTGGCAAAGTTCTTCATGCCTTGGATGCCCAAACCGCGCTCGACAGCCAGTGGCAACACCGTCTTCTCGAAGCTGAGGTAGAGCGGGTCGGCGATGTGCAAGGGCATCAAAATGGTATCCCACTTGTCGTAAGCCTTCAGCATCTGCACATGAGCTTCAGGATCCAGATGCCCCGTAAACCCGATGAAGCGGCATTTGCCGGCCTTCTTGGCAGCCTCAAACGCTTCGATGGCGCCGCCGGGCGCGAATGTTTTTTCCACGTCGTCTTTGTCCTGGATGGAGTGCACTTGCCACAGATCAACGTAGTCCGTCTTCAGACGTTTCAAGGACAGATTGAGCTCCTCCTCGGCGCCCTTCCGGCTTCGCTGAGTGCTCTTAGTGGTGATGAAGACTTGCTTTCGAAACTCGGGCAAGACTTTCCCGTAGACTTCCTCGGAGTGTCCGTCCCAATAGCTGTGAGCGGTATCGAAGTAGTTAATCCCCAAGTCGACGGCTCTTCGAGTAATGGCGATCGCCTCCTCGTCTGTCGTCAGGGGGAAGCGCCCTCCGGCCTGCCCGATCACCGTGAGGCGGACTCCGGTCCTGCCAAAGATGCGGGTGGGAATATCGCCCGGCTTGATTTGGCGGGTTGAGGCCGGCGACTGCCGAGTGGCAAAGCCTCCCACCGTAGCTCCCAAAATACCTCCCACAAAGACTCGTCTCTTCATCAAATCAACCTCCACAAGGACAGGAAACCCCAAGGGGTTCTTGCCCTGGTTTTCATGCAACCAGTCTACACTGAAGTTAAGATTTGCGATTTGTTAAGTTGCCTTTTCGGCCCACTCTGGAAGGATCGCCACCGAGAAGCGAGACAGTGAGGCTCTCCTCGGTCAGGGCTGAGCCTCGGCCGACTGTGCGTCCAGCCGAAGCAGGAGCCGGCAGTTCTCGTGTTGGACCTGGAGCGCCTCCAGATGAACGCTGTAGCCGTCGGCCCGCGCGCGAATGACATACTCTCCGGGTGGAATGTTGAGAGGAAACTGAAAAATGCCATTTTCGTCCGCCCTGGCCCAGGTCAACAGATTCTCAATCGAGGCTTTTTCGCTTCCAGCCTTCAACAGTCCGACCAGCGCCTTGGCGATGGAATTCCCTTCCCCATCCACGACGAGTCCCTTCACTTCGAACCGCTCCGTAACCTGACTGGGCGTGGGATCTTCAGCCGATCCCTCTTTTTGGACCTGCTCCAGCATCTTGGACACCAATTCGACAGGACGAATCAACCCAACCGACCCAAAACTTACCGTGGCATCAGGGAATCCATCGTTGTCGGTATCCAAGGGTTGAATGTCGGGCCGAACCTTCGTGGGAATGCCAATCAGCCTTCCCTCCCGATCGACAGCAGCCCCTCCGCTGTTCCCATGGGTCACCTGAGCGTCGGTCTTGATCCAATCCTCCAGTTCTTCCTTTCCCGAGATTTGTCCGCGAGCGATCGTGACGGTCGTGCCTCCCGCTTTTGGAAATCCGACCGTGTAGATCTCATCGAGGAAGCCCAGCGCCCGCGAGTCTCCCATCTCAACTGCTTTGAAAGTCAGGCTGGGATCGAGGGGGTTGCCGTCCGCGTCCGCGACGATTTTCAGCAGGACCAGATCCTGGTCGCTATTGCTGAGGATCACCTTGGTGCGATACAGGCGGGATTTCTCAGGTGCCGCGTAGGGACGCTGGGGGTCGAGCAAATTGAAAAAGATGGAGGGATAGACTTTCCCCTCGTCGCTGACGACATGGAAATTGGTTACGACCAATCCCTCGACGCCAACCACGACTCCAGAGCCTTCCACGCTGATGTGTGTGCTCCCGTTGCCGTCATCGATTCCGGCCAGCACCTGGCCAATGCTGGCCAGCACGCCCTGCAGGCTGTTCGCCTTGTCGCTGGCCGCCGTGGGGCGCACAACCACCAGCCACATCAGCGCTGCGAGCGCCACCAATCTGATGCGTCGCCGCCCACCGGATTGTTGACACACCCCGCGCCGCTCAATTGTGTTTGAGGTGAATTTCGGTGTAAACCGCATTGTTGCTGTCTTCGCTGGTGTTGACAACGATCGTGGACTGTACCGGTGCCGAAGAAACGTTCTTCTCAGGAGAGGAAACCACGGGGGCCTTCTCCTGGAAGAGGACCAGGTCGCGTGAGCGGACGTTCTGGTTCAGTTCTTCCACCACTGAAACCACCGATACCAGGGCCGCCTCATCCTCTTGCTTCGGTTTGGCGGGCTGGGTGATCGATTTCATGGGTGTACGAGTTACCGCCACCGTCAGTTTTTCGATCCCAGGGTTGTTGTCGAACGTGAACCACTGATTGGCCGGAACCGTGTATAGAATCCCACGAGAGATCTTGTTGTCGCCGCCGTTGATGCGGGCGTCGGGAAAGAGAAGTCGATCTTTTCCAGTGGTCCCCTTCTGCATCACATAGAGGTAGCCGTCGACATTGGATTCCACCTGCAATCGAACTTTATCGCCCGAGTGAAAGTTATGAGTCGGATCGACCTCACGGATGTCGCAATCCGGGGTTCTCAGTAGGATTCGGTATTTGACGCCCATGCGACGTTCAGGCGCACTGACGTTCACCACCGGCTGCGTCGACTTCTTCCGCACCGGCTTCTTGGCTACCGGCTTGGGTTTGGGAGCCGGCTCTTCTTTCTTGGCCGGCAGGGTGTCGTTGTAGAACATCTCTGACAAGTCTCGGGTGGTTGGCTCCTGCGCGCCCCCCAGAACCGGGTCAAACACAAGCGCCAAAGCCAAGGGAATGAACAACCTCTTCTGCATGATGGTCCTCCTCGTTGGTCATTAATAAAGACTTCTCGTCCGTATCCGAACTAAAGCTTAGAACTCGTTGGAACCTTAACCAACGTGTTCCTGGCAGGCAAGCGCATTTTCTTCAACCGATTGCAGTCCACGTGACCAGAGCCGGTCAAGCCGGCCATCTCTCGGGACAAGGAACGTGTCGCCCCCAGCCGCCATCTGAATTGACACGCTCCCACCCTGTTGGTAACCTTGGCGACTGATTCAAAGAACTGAATCCGAACAGGATCGGATCAGCCAAGCTCAGCAGGATGGGCGCCTGGGTTTACCTGGTCGGTCACTCGACCGTTCCCGTCAGACTGGAGGAATGATGAACACCCAGCAACTGCTCCAATTGCGAAAACTTACCCGCGCGATTTCCGACCTTCTGCGGGGTCAACTCAAGGAGTACCTCACCACGCTCGCGCCGCTCCTCCGGGCCAGAGCCGTGTTTGGGGAATACCTCCACAGCAGCACCAAAGAGGCCGTGCGAGGTGCCGACAAGGCCTTCAAGGACCTGCAAAGCCTCTACCAGTCTGTTGCCGGCGCCAAGCCGTTTAATCTTCCCAAGGAGCTGACTCCACCCATCGAATTGATGAGCGCGACACTCGAGATCGTTCCAATGGAATATGTCTACCGGGCCAGTACCGAGCAATCGACCAAGGAGGTTGTTGTCACTTCGCCCCTAAAATGGATTCTCTTCCATTCCGGCTACAGTCTTTCCCAACTGCGAGCTATCCTCGCCGACCGAAACCGGTCTGACGCCCAGGTTCGCGAGTTCCTTCTCCACCACCTCGTTCTCCACTCCGTGATGAGCCGGCAAAACGGGGTGACGAAGATCCTCGAGACGCTTCATTTCCCGGTCCGCACTGAACAAAATCCCGATTTGGGTGGACTGCCCATTACCGTTCTCTCTTCCACGCTGTCCACGCTGCGCCCAGCGGATGAAGTCATTATCGAAAGCACCGAAATCTCGGGCACCGATGCTTTCGAGGAACTGGTCCGGATCGAGGACATCAGCCGGATGAGCAATCCACTTCAGGAGCAGCTGCTGGAGCTCGTCAAGACGGCCACCCCCGGCCTGCTCCCTTCTCCGTGAAAAAGCCGCTGGGACACGCCGCTGGGCTGACGCGATTCCTGTTGTGCCCTCCGAACACAACTCTTCAGCGATCCGAGGATTTCAAACTGGGCCTTCGCCGAGTCACTTGACCGCGGTTCTTGTCGATGAGTGCCTGCACGGTAGCCTGGTCAGGTGCGCCTGGCGCAAGTTCAAGGTAACGCTGAAAAGCGTCTGCCGCCTTGGCATGCTCGCCCTGTACGTCGTAAATCAACCCCAGCTCGACAAACGCCGGCGGATACCCCGGGTTTTGACCCGCAAGCTCTAAGGCCTGCACCTCCGCCTCCGGTAGGCGGCCCCGAGCTCTGAGCAAACGAATCAACCCAATCCGCGCCAAAATGTCGGTGGAATCGGTCTCGAGAATGGACTGGTACTCCCTTTCCGCCTCCTTCCACTTTCCTGACTCCTGATGGAGCAGAGCCAGATGCAATCGAGGCACGGACCAAAACGGCGCCAACTCCGAAGCCTTGGAGAACATATCAAAGGCCGTTCGATGCTCACCCATCCGCTCAAAGGCCAAGCCCAGGGCGTTGTAGGTATAGGCAGCCTTGGGATCGAGCGTCAGGGCCTGCTTCAGGACAGGAACGGCCTTTTGCGGACTGTCCTCTTCGATCAAGGCTCTCCCTTCGCAAAAGAGCCGCTTGGCCTCCACCAGCTTGTCGGAAGGCCGCAGAGTCTGCAAGCCGCCGAAAGCGGCGCTGGCCTGACGAAACGCTCCCTTTCGAATCTGAAGGGGGGATGAGCGGACATAGGCGTTGATCGCCTGCTGCCCCACTTCTTCAAGCTCCCGGCTCAATTCCGTTTCCAGGACTACCCGCTGCGGGTCTGCCGGAGATTCGGCCACAAGCCGCTGGAAAAGAGACCAGGCGCCGTCTTGGCCGAACAGCTGTTCCTGGCGCAAGGCCAGACGGACTCGTGCGACCAGAGGGGAGCTCTGCAGGACCGGCTGCTTCGCAACCTGTACCCCGACTTCCACGGTCGTTCTGGCCTCTGCAACCTCAATCTGCTGCGAGACCGAACCGGCCCCTGGGAGATCCACGGCAAGCTCATGGGAACCGGGGGAAACCTGGTCGATGATCAAGACGCCTTCGGGCCGGATCTTTCCCCGATAGCTCTTGTCGAGGTAGACCTCACTGCCCGCTGTCCCTCTCACTTCCAGCGACAGCATCTTTAAGCCTTCCGGGCGACCGACCGGAAGGGCCGCTGAAGCCCCCGACAGTACCGCCAATGGCAACCTCGCATCCAGGTTGCCGGCTACGCGAGGGTGCTGCATGGCTTTGGTTTCTTCGGGCACCACTTCCGAAAGGTAGTCGACCAGCTCCGCTGCGCGAACCACACCGTCGCGATCCCGGTCGGCCTTGCCCTGGAGCCCTTGCAGCAGAGAATGGGTGAACACGCCATGTCCTCCCCCCCAGCGTTCATCTTCGTAGCTGCGTTCCTCTGCCCGGGAGGCCATCAGCTTGAAGACACCGGAAGCACTCTTGCCGAGTTCAGCTAAGTAGCGATTGATGAGGACCTCTTGTCCGGTGCTGCGGGAAGTCCACCCGATTTTTCCGGAATGGCAGGCATCCGCAATGAGGATGACGTGCCGGGCCCGCAATCGCTGCGCAAGAATGGAATTCAGTTCGCCGATGGAAAGGGCTGTAGCATACAGGTTCTGGGGATCTGAATCGTGAGCCAGCAGGTAGCCCTCGCTGTCGTTCTCCACGACGCCGTGACCGGCGAAAAAGATGTAGACCAGGTCTTCGGGCTCGGCGGATCGCGGAAGCCAGGTTCCCAGCGCCGTTCGAATTGCCGCCAGGCTCGCTTCGTCATCTCGCAACAGGCGGATCTGCGAGGAGCGGAATCCACCCCCTTGGGCGCTGGTGAGAAAGCGAGCAAACTCCTCTGCATCACGATGGGCAAAGCGAAGCTGCGCGGAAGCGGGAACATGCTTGTATTTCGAAACACCGATCACCACGGACCATTGCCTGCCGCGGCCATCGAGTGCCGCACCCGTCCCCGGGCCCTGCACGGTCAAATCCCTCTTGCTCTCCTGCACAGAGAAGCCCAGCTGAGTCAGAGCCACCAAGCATCCAACTCCGATACCCAACCGGAGAATCGACAGCACAGGCATTTCCCTTGTTCCCTCCGCGGAGAGGTCGGCGGTCACTATAGCCCGCGACCGGCCCCTCCCACACAGTCCGCAGCGTGAACGGCCGACTATCGCCAGGGCGAACCGTCGTCCTTCAAGAGCATGTGCTCGGGGACGCCCCTGATTACCGATCCGCTCCGACCAGCACAAACGGGGCCCAAAAGTAGGGGGCGCTGTAGCGACGTCCCTGAACGAGCTGCATTTGCGCAGAACGCAAGGCCGCGGCCCGGTCCAGCCCCTTCTCTCCGCTCTTGGGCGGCAAGAGGCCGTCGTAAAAGCGAGTCATCAAAGCGGCCGTGGAATCGTCATCCACAGCCCACAACGAGACTGCCACGGATCTGGCACCCGCATACAGAAAGGCGCGCGGCAACCCGATCAGCCCTTCTCCTTTTCGAATTTGGCCCAGGCCGGTCTTGCAGGCCGACAGGACCACCAAAGGTGAACCGAACTGAAGATTAAACACTTCCTGGGTTCTCAGAAACCCGTCCACACCGTTCGGATTTCCCACCAAAGACAGGAGCAATCCCGAAAACTGGGGGCGATCAGGATTGAGCAGCCCATGAGTGGCCAGGTGGACAAACCGGTAGCGCCTCAGGTCCCGTGTCACGAACTCCTGTTCGTTGGCCTGCAAATCCAGCAGTACGTCCACCGGTTCTCCAGTCCTGCGGACAACCTCTGCCAGTCCGGAAGCTTCCTTGCGCGTCGCCGGCAGCCTTGGAATACGCATCGTCGCCGGGTTGTTCGCCTTCGAGCCCTCTCCGGAAGTGTCGGCTATTGGCTCCCCGGCAGCGGCAAAAGTCTTGACCAGGAGGTCCCGATCCAGAGGCTCACTCTCCGACCCGCCGGATTTCCCCTTCAATCGGGAGTCGGTCTGGTCGAACACGGGATCGGCCATTACCAACGCGCCACGTCCCTCCTCCTGCGTCGAAGTCGATGGGTGTTGGCGCAAAGCAATCAGAACGGTTCCCGAAGGCGTGTAGGAGACTTCATGCTCTCGCACCAGGTATTGCAGGCCCGAGAAGTCAGCCGGCGATTCCTCAGCGGGCGCCGGTGGCGCAGTCACAAGAGCCTCAAAGGGAATCGAATGGAGCACGTCATCCGGAACGACAATCAGGCGCTTCCCGTTGATGATCGGCTCGGCCGGAGCCAGGATCACCTGATAAAGGTCGTGGGCCGACTCGGCGTACTCTCGAGCGGCCGGGATCTCAACCGGCCTGACGGCCTGGGGAACGGTCACGGTCTTCAAGTCCCGCGTCCCTTGCTTTCGTGAAGTGGCGTTTTGACCTGGCTTGGAACGGCCCCGTTCCGGCGCTCCCGGAGAAGTGGCCCGAATGCCCTTCTGCCCCCCCGTGACCCTTCCCGGGGAGGACCGCCCAACGGGCTCATTCGGTCCCCGATACTGTGCTGAGACGATCATCAGCTCGCGCACCTTGGAAGCGCTTTGCCTGATCGTCTTACGGTCTGCGATCGGAAAAAGCCGGACCGCTTCCCTGGAAATGACCCAAAGATATGAGCGCTCGTCGGCCACGAAGTAACTCAGGAGGACACTGTCGGGCTCTAGCAAGCCTGCCTGTATGGCGCTTAACGAGACCGGAGCCGGGGCAACCAAGTCATGATATCGAGGGTTGGCCGATCTCAACTGCGACTCGATTGCGGCAATCTCAGCCTGCAGGCGATCCAGTTCAGCTTCCACCGATTCGTCATCCTGTTTTTCAGGCAGGGCATCAGTGAGCCCCACCAATTGGTCGGCTAACTGTGATTGGCGAGCCTGAAGCTCCCGCCTTTTGCTGATCAGTGCCGGATCGAAGCCCTGCGAGATTTGCAGCTTCGATTCGCTCAACAAGTCCAAGAGAGAGCGGGCGCGGGCCCGTTCCAGGGCCACAAATGCTTCTTCAGCGAAGGTCAGGGCCTCTCCCCGCAGCGGGTCAGACGTGCGCTCCCCGGCGGCGCGCAACGTCAAGGTCGCCAGCAGGTCAGCAAACTCTGTGTACACATCGGCCGTTTGTGTGGCAAAACTTTGTCTCGCTTCATCCCCACGAATGGAGTGGTCTCTCAGATCCTCGATAACCGACATGGATTCGCGATACGCCGACAGTGCAGCGTCCCGATGAGTCCGGAACTGGGAGAGATTCCCACCAGAAGACAGCGCCTGGCGAGCGAGCGCCCATTCGGTACGCCCCGCGCCTCGCGCTGCAGGCCAGGAAAGGTCAGGCCGCTTGCTCTGGCGAGCCTTAGCACGGGCTTGCTGGTAATGCTTCGATGCTTCCTGGTATCGTTGCTGCTGAACGGCCAGATCCCCCAACTCCGTGAGGGCCACAACCTGGAAACGTTGAGCCGCGGAAGATTTACCAAAAACCGGCGGATAGCGGGTGGCGAAGTTCAGCGTCGATTCAAAATGCTCCCTCGCCTCATCCAGATTGCCTTGCAGCACCGCAGTTCGGCCCAGACTCAGGTCCGAAAGAATGAATCCCTTCAGCAAGAGATTGGCGCGATGCAAGTCCTCAGCTATGTCCACGACTCCCGCCGCCGTGCCGGCGGCATCAGAGCGTGCAGTGCTGACCTCGGCGGAAACCTGGCCAGGAGTGCTCAGGCTCGGCTTTCGGCCAAAGAGACCGCCCAGTCGCCGGGCGGTTCCCTCCGCCCGGCTTTTGGTGGTTCCCGGTCTGTTCTTGGCGTCTCTGAACTTCTGCCTGGCGCTGTACTGTGCTTCGAACACATCGATTTTGGGTTTGTCCGGCGCAATCTGGCGGTAGTAGCGCTCCGCTTCCTGCGGATTTCCAGCCTTGAAGTAAAGATCTCCCAATCTGGCTAACGTGACCTGAGCATTGAATCTCATCGCCGCCGCCGCGTTCAGTCCACTGCCGCCTCCTGACGTCGCAGCCATGGAAAACACGTCCACCGCTTCTTGGTATCGTTCGGTTGCCAGAGCAAAGAATACGTCGCCCTGGCGAGCGTAGGCATCGCCCAAGGCTCGCAGGGCTTGCGCTTGTCGGGCCAAGTCGCCCTCTTCCTGGAACTTCTGAGCCAAGCGTTCCAGTACAGGTACCACGGTGGCTGAGTCGCCTTGCTCCATCTGGCGGATCGCCTGTTTCAACTGCTGCTGTCCCTCTTCCTCGGCGTTTGCTCTTCGCCACACCGGAAATGCGACGACCGAGGTAAGGATCAGAAGAATTCCCAGCCGCCGCAGGGTTCGGCCGAACAGAGTGCTTCGCAAAAAGTTCATAGAAATTGCTCCGAACGAGAGGCAGACAGTTGGGGCGTGACGTTCGCCGGAACTCTCACTGCGGTCGCAACGTGGCATCGATGGCGGCTAGATATTTCTTGGCCGTCTGAGCCTGGGCCAAGTCCGCGTTCAGTTTCAGCATCGTTTCGAAATGTCTGCGCGCCTCGGGCAGGGTGACCGCACTTTGGGTCATCTCGGCCTTACGGTAGTACGCCAGGCCCGAAGCATAGTGAACCAGCGGATCCTCGGGATCCAGGGACAATGATTGTGAGTAGTAGTCGATAGCGGCGTCCGGATTGGAAAGCAGGCGTTCACAATCCCCCAATCCGAAATAGGCCAGGCTGCGCAAGTCTTTCCATATGTCTTGCTGGGCGGCTCGCTTTTTCTTTCCCATACCCACCAGAAACCCCAGCACGTAGTAGTTCATTTTTCCGGCCAGCTTGCTGTTGAAGTCGCTCAGTTTTAGGTAACTCAAATACTCCGTCCGGCCTTGCTCGTACTGGCCGCTCATGCGCAGGCTCTCTGCCAGCCAGAAATGGGCCTCCGCATTGCCGGGCACCAGCTGGATCGCTTTCCGGGCCGATTCGATCGATTCGGCGTACAGATCCTTCATTCGGTAGGCTTGCGCCAATAGGTACAGGGCCGTGGCGTGGTTGGGTTCACGTTGGATGACCGTATTCAATTGTCGAATCGCTTCATCCGTGCCGCCCGTGTCGAGCAGCATCCCCGCAAAGCTGGATCGGGCTTCGACGTAGTCCGGATCAATTTCGATCGCCAGACGAAAATACTTCTCTGCCTGTTCCTGATCGTACAGAGCATTCATCGTTCGGCCTAAGTACAAGGCCGCCTGACTGTAGGTCGGATCGAGGTTCAGGGCCTGCTTGAAGCTCTGTGCCGCTTTTTCATAGTTTCCCGCATAGCCCTTCAAATACTGGTCGATCCCCTTGTCCAGAAGATCTGCGGCGGCTTTGGAACGCCGGCGTGGAATGAGGATCTTGATGTTGACCGTGGTCTCCTGCTCGGGATAGACCATCTCTTCACGCGGACCGTCCGGTTCATAGCCCATCCGGACAGCTTTGATCACATGGATTCCCGGCCGGAGTCCGGGAAGTTTGAGCGGCGCTCCCTTGTTGACGACACCCACTGAGGTGCCATCGATGAACACTTCCACCCCATCCATATTCGAAACCAGGATCAAGGTGCCGAAATCCGATTTCCGCCCCTCCTTCCCGCGACTGGTGAGCAGGTCCGGCAGGTAAGAAAGCGGCATGTTGGGGTCAAAACTGCCGCGATCGGAAGTGGGGTTCTGGTGTGCGTTGGTTGCCTCCCGCACATTGCGCCTCGTATACTCGGCTAATTCATCCGCCGTGACGATAGCATCCCGGTTCTCATCCGCTTCACCTTCCAGTCCTTTCACCACGTAGTAGGTAAAGATTCCATGTCCGCCACCCCAGTCCGGGCTTTCAAAGGATTGCTCCCGGTCGCGGCTGGCCGTGAGCGAAAACAGCGAGCGATGAATACTCAGGAGGCTGCTGCTCAGTTTTTGGTTATCAGCACCCGGCGTAATCGCGCCGCTGTGGCAAGCATCTGTCAGCAGAACTTTGTTCTTGGCCTTGAGCTTGCCTCCTACCACCAGGCCCAGGGAGTCCATCGGATACCCTGTCCCTGGAATGTCCTTCAAGCTGATGTCGTAGGGCGCCAGGTAACCCTTGCCCTGGTACACGAAGCCGTGGCCGGCAAAATAAATCAGTATCCGATCTTCTTCTTGTGCAACCGAAGGCAGCCAGACTTCCAGCTCCCGTCGAATGTTTTCCAGCGTGGCTTTGGGTCCAATGAGCTTGTGCACATTCTCAGCCCGGAAGTTCCCTCCCCTTGGGCTGATCAGAATGGAATAGATGGCCTCCGCGTCGTTTGCCGAGAACTCCAGCTGGTGTTTCGGCTCCAGATTCTTGTATTGGGCGATGCCAATCACCACAGCATAACTGCGCGGAATGGCAACCGGCGACTCACTCTTGATTTCCGAGTCTGTGGAAGAGGTCGAGGACGGCGTCCCCTTGTCCAGACGCAGGTCTCGGCGCTTTTCTTCGGCATGGATCGAAACCAGAACAGCGAATGCCAGGATCGAAGCTCCGACTGCCGCTCTCCAAGTGGTTAAGCCGGAAAATTTCAGCCGGCTCATCCGCGAAAAGAAGCGATGCGCGGTGCGATGCACTCTCCCAGCACGAAAGTCAGTTCGATGATAGGAATCGTCCATGCACGGTCACCTGTGGGCTAGATGAAACTCGAAAATGACGGGCTTGTCCGAGGCAGCCGGCGCCGACACCAGGGAAGCGTCTTTTTCGCGAGTGAAGGTCAGTTCCCGGGCAGCCAGGGAGGAGATGCCGGCCAGGTTATCGGGTAGCGTGTCGTCGTCCAGAACTCCCTTCGGACCGGCACTGGTGTCGATACAATCTCCCCTGGCTCGAAAAAGCGTGTCGTCGCAACGCGGCGTCAGCCGAGCCGGAACCTTGTTCTCCTTGGGTGGAGGGGGTAATGGTACGTATTCGGATTGCACTGTCTCCTGGCTGAGCTTGACGGGACTGACAACCCAATACACGACTTCGTGCCCCGCCGGTCCGGTGATGCGGAACGAGCCTTCGGTAGCCGGCACCGCGTAATCGATGTCCTGGTCAATCTTGTTTTCCCGACCGGCACCGGCACTGGGAAAGAGCAGGGAGTATTCCCCGGAAGTGCCGTGATTCAAGACGTACAAGTAACCGCTGAAGTTGGCCTTCACGCGGAAGCGGATCAGGTCGTTCTGAAGGAAAACCAGCCCCGGATCGACCTGGCGCCAGGTTTGGCCTTCCTTTCGTTCCAGGCGGATCTCAATGCGATTCCCGTTTTGACTCAGGGTCTGACCTTGGGGAAAACACATGGGGACCGTCATGATCAGCAGCAAGACGCAAACACCTCTCGAAGTCCAGTGGGGCATCGTGGGAGTCTCCATTTGAGCAATCGCCTTCTTACTGGTGGTTCAAGGACACATCCACCACGACTCTAGAATCCGATTTGCCGGTTCGATTCACGACGTAAACTGCTTTCTCTTTCTTTCCCCCGGGGGGTCCATCTTCGACCTTTTCGAAAATGAGATCCCGACTGCGAACCTGCCCGCGCATTTTTCCGATAGCCTCGTCATCCAAGGAGGAAACGACCTGGACGGCGCTTTCTTCGCCCTTCGACTCCGAAGCTTTCTGTGGCGGATTGGCCGATTCGCCGGAGGAATCGCGCAGCGATTTGACCAGCTTTTCAAAGTCCGGCTCCGGCTGCCTTGACAAGACAATAAACAGCTTTTCGGTTCCCGGCTGTTCGTCGAACGCAAACCAAACGCTGCCCAGTGGAATTTCGTATTGATTGCCCCGTTCCACCCGGTTGTTGCCGTTCAGGATTTCTTTGGAGGGGAAGAGCGGAGACCATCGGCCACTGGATCCCCGCAGAACGATGTACAAGAAGCCAGTGTCGTTGGCCTGAACGTTGAGCCGGATGCGATCTCCGGAGCGAAAAACGCTCTCAGGATCAACCTCGACCGAAGTTTGCCCCACCTGCTTCAAGATGCTGTAACGCAAGCCGAGAGGATACGACGTCTTGGCGCTGATGGGCTCACCGGATTTGGGCGGGCGCTGTTGTTCGGTTCCCGAGAGAAACAAGTCGCGAGCGCGAAGGGGCTTCTCCGCCTCAACCGGCAACGCCACAGCAAAGTAGAGACAACCGATCAATAAAACGCAGCGAACCTTGTTCATAGGGGACTGCCTGGCCTTTCCAATTTAAACATCGTCTTGCAGGGCGAGTTGAGCTTCGCAGATGCAAACCGGCGGACGGGATTTTGGGATCCTCTCAACTGACAAGCCTCACTAAAGGCAGCCATTTCGCTTCAACCGCAAACCAGCACCTTGAGGTTGCAACGACGCGCCGCCCTTCGACTCGTGATCTCAATGAGCGAGAAAACTCTTGTGATTGCTCGCAACTATTATAAATAATACGCCTGCCGTCAGTGACGATTTTTCGGGAATCCCAACAGCTTGCGGCACGTCTGGGCGCAACAACAGGCTGCAGATCGTGCAGGCCATCGCCTGCCCTCAATTTTCAGTTGCCTCTCCGTACCTTCGTAACTGTCGGCAAAACGATCAAGCCTCATTATTATCGGTGGTGATGTCTTTGCCCGGTAAGGAGCTAACCATGATCTCAGTAGATTGCTCGACTGTTGGCCGGTGGCTAAGGGTGTCGGTGGCCCTGTTGCTTGCGCTACAGATAGGACTTAGCCCACTTTGGGCTCAGGTCACAGAGACTTCTGCCCAGCCTGGACCAAAACTCAAGATCGTCATTCTTGAGGGTGAGGGCGCCATCAACAACATCCGGCAAAGGACTGCCCGGGAGCCCATCGTGCAGGTGGAGGACGAAAACAACCGTCCCGTGGCCGGTGCCATGGTGCTCTTCACTCTTCCAGACCGCGGTCCCAGCGCCACTTTTCCGGACGGCTCCAAGACTTTGATTACGTACACAGACGAAAAGGGACAGGCCAAAGCTCAAGGATTGAAGCCCAATGCGGTCGCCGGAAATTACCAGATCCTGGTCAGCGCAACAGCTCACGGAGTAAAGGCCAGCGCGGTGATTAACCAGACCAATATGCTGGTTGCTGCCGCAACGGCAGGCGGAATCTCTGCAAAGTTGATCACGATTCTGGCTATTGCGGGAGGCGCCGCGGCCGCTGGCGTTGTTGCGGCCACCAGTGGCGGCGGGAACAATACTCCCGCACCACCCGCTCCGACTCCCACGGCAACCATTTCAGTGGGAACCCCCACAGTGGGCGGACCCAATTGAAGTCCCTTGGAAGGCCATAAGCAAGCATCGTGGCACGCCGACGCTTCAGCCAGCTCAGGCAGATTCAGCTGCCTCACGGCGGGATAACGCTCAAGAACTCAGGCGGCGGGGCGCCGGTTTCAAATGTAGTTTTGGAGAAAACCATGAGAGAACTTCGGTTATCGACGGTAGGGAGGGCGCTCGCAGCGGTCTTTCTTTTAAGCCTGGTAGCGCTTGTGAATCAAACCGCTGCCCAGATTCAAGGGCCATTGTTGGGTTACGCAACGGATCCCAGCCGGAACATGCTGCGCCCAATCTGGGGAGTCCCTGGAGCTTCGACACTTGGCGAGCCACTGGTCTTCGACCAGCCATTGGCCCAAGTTGTGGTCTCGCCCAATCTGGACTATGTCTTAGCCATCAAAAACAATTCCCCCTCGCTGGTGATGGCCAGGCTGACTAACCCGGATAGGGACGAGCTTCGGACCATCGCAGCGGTTCCTCCCGAAACCAGGATCCTGGACGTTAGTCCTTCCGGCCAAACCGCAGTCCTTTACTCCCGCCGCCAACAGCTTCTTCTGATCGTCACAGGCCTAGGATCTGCCCCGAAGGTGGCGGCACCCATCAGTTTAGCCTCCGTGGCCCCCAGTCGGCTGGCTGCGGCCGTTGGCGATGAGGGGTCAAGTGTCCTGCTTGCAGTCTCCGATGGGCAAGCCTCCAATTTGTATCTCTCGACGGAGGGGCGAGATCCCCAGCCACTCGGCATTTCCGGGGACATCACCTCTCTTCGATTCGTCGGGGCCCGCTCAGCGCTGTTTGCGGATCGACAGCGCAAGGAAGTCCTGTTTATCGCTGACTTGGAGAAAGCCGGTTCACCCGTTGCGCTGGCAGGACCGCCGCAAGGGATAGATGACCCCGTCGCTTTGCAGGTCTCGCGCGACAACCAACGCATCATCGTGGCCAATGGTCGTTCCGGCAACGTGGTGGTGCTGGGTATGGAAGGAGCCGTTCACTCGATGACGCCCTGCGACTGCACTCCCACGAGACTGGAAAGGATGGACGGGAACTCGGTGTTCCAACTCACCGACCTGTCGGACCAGCCGCTCCTCCTTTTGGACGCCGGTGTGAGCGAAACGCGTGTGGTCTTTGTGCCCTCGGATCGACTGCAGAGACGGAGCCTGCCGGCGGCCGTTCAGAGCCCGCGCCGAGGAATCCCCGGAAGGAGTAATGACCAATGAGAACCGCGATCGGACTCTCACCAAGACTGGGGACCTTGCTGAACGGAGTAGCTGCGGCCGCGTTTCTGCTTCTGAGTGTCAGTCCGTTGTCCAGCCAGAGCTTACCGCCCGTCATCACCAATCTGTCGCCCAACACCGCCAACGCGGGTGGCCCTGGGTTTATCTTGACGGTAGACGGAAGCAACCTGGAGTTTATGGGCAGCAGCACGGTGAATTGGAACGGCAGTCCCCGCTCGACCACGGTGGTTAGCTCCACCCGAGTCACGGCTGCGATTCTGGCTACCGACTTGCGCTTTTCTGGAGTGCAGCTGGTGACCGTGACCAATGCTTTGGGAACCTCCGCACCGGCGCGGTTCAGCGTGTTGCCGTCCATCAGCAGCTTCAATCCTCCTTCTGCCATCGCCGGCGACCCGGCATTCTCGCTGTCGATCTTCGGAGCGGGCTTTATCGGTGACGGCGGGGACGATGTCACATGGAACGGGGCGAGCCGTCCAACCACCTATATCAGCGACACTCAACTGAGTGTCGACATCTCGGCGAGTGACATCGCCGTGGCAGGAACGGTATCCATTGCCGTCACTAACATCTTTGAGAAGTTGACTTCGGTTCCAGTCAGCTATTCGATCAACAACCCGTTTCCAAGTCTTACCGGCCTCAGTCCCAGCTCCACTTTGGTTGGGAACCCAGGCTTCACACTGGGCGTCACGGGCTCCAGTTTCGTTCCGGGCGCAGTGGTGCGCTGGAACGGCTCAAATCGCCCAACGACGGTGGTCAGCACCACTCATCTTGACGCGGCGATTCCTGCCAGTGACCTGACATCGCCAGGCAACGTACAAGTCACCGTGCAAAATCCGGCTCCGGGAGGAGGAATCTCATCCCCAATCACCTTTACGATATCCCCCCCGCAACTGAGTGTCTCGCCGACGCTCGTCGATTTTGGGGAGGTGCTCATTGGAACAACGAGTTCTAAGACGGTAACGGTCTCGAATCTCGAAAGCAGTGCTCTGCAGATCCAGGGCTCTACCAGCGCCAATTCCCCCTACTCGGTTTCACCCACCAGCTTCTTGCTTGAGGGGAACGGAAGCCGCACCGTCACTGTCACATTCGCTCCCCAGACTGCATCCAGCTTCAACGCTGTGGCCTCGTTTTTGGTTCCCGCTTCCGGCGGCGAGCGCGTGATCAACTTGACAGGCCGAGGAGTCTCTACCTTATTTACATTCAGTTATACCCTTTCCGGGCAGATTCCGGTCACGATTCAGTCCGGGGGAACCGTCCCGTTTCCCTCCACCGACGTGGGAGGTAGAAGTTCAGTCTTATTCACGGTCCGTAACGTCGGACCCTCCACCGCCTCGTTGGGTGCTTTGGCTTCGGACAATCCTCAGTTCATCCTGTCGGAAGTCCCGGCCTTGCCCTTGAGCCTGGCGAGCAACGAGACAGTGACGTTTACAGTCAGCTTCGCACCCACCGCGGCAGGAAACGCTTTGGGAATGCTCTCGATCAATGAGCGGCGATTCGTGCTTACGGGGTCAGCCACCATCTCCCCGCTCAGCTACCGCTACACTCTCGAAGGTCAAGCACCCTCGGCCATTTCCTCCGGCGGAACGATCCCCTTCCCGTCCATTTCTGCCGGGTCGTCCGGCAGCGCCGAGTTTGAAATCAGCAACTCCTCGTCCAGTCCGGTGGTTGTGAACAATATCCAAACGGGCACATCGGGACCCTTTGGACTTTCCGGTTTGCCGGCCTTGCCCCTCACTGTGGCCGCCGGCGGGAGCAGCCGCTTTACGATCACATTCAGTCCAGAAGTACCTGATGACTTCAGCGACACGCTCCTCGTTGGAAACCGCACCTTCGAACTCACGGGAACGGCTTTAGCTCGAGGCTTAACCTTGACAGGATTGACAGACAATGTGCCTCCTGCCCAACAGCCCAAGGTGGGTGTCGACCTGGTCTCTCCTTACGACATTCCCCTTTCCGGACAACTGCTTCTCACCTTTACGCCAAACGCGGACGTCCCTTCAGACGACCCTGCCGTTCAGTTTGCCACAGGGGGACGAGCGGTAGATTTCATGGTTCCTGCCAGGGAAACCAAGGGTCGCTTTGGTGGCGAGGCGCTGGACGTGGCCTTTTCCACAGGCACGGTGGCCGGTACCCTGCGGTTTTCAGTCGTTCTTCGCAACGGGGAAAGTGAGGTCACGCCGGTTCCCGATCCTGGCCGAACGGTCACGGTGGAGCGGAGCGCGCCCACGATCAGCAGCGTCAGCATTGCATCTCGAACCGCTTCCGGTTTTGAAATCGTTGTGACGGGTTATTCAACCACGCGCTCTCTAACGCAGGCAGTCTTTCGCTTCTCGGCTCGCTCCGGAAGCAACGTTCAGGGTGGAGACGTGACTGTGAACCTCTCCAATGCCTTCACATCCTGGTACGAAAGCGCCGACTCGAAAACGTTCGGAAGCCAGTTTCGCCTGCGCGTGCCCTTCACGGTGCAAGGCGATATCAACGCGATCGGATCGGTGTCGGTGACTCTGACCAACGCCACCGGCAGCTCCACACCGGCTACGGCCAATTTCTGATCGCCGTTTCCGAGCCTCGAGAAGCAGAGCGGGCTGGGTGTCCGGACGCTTGTGAAGCGGATCGCATCCCGCCTCGCAGTCCACCGGAAAAAGGGGGAGTACGAAGGGATGGTTAATCCTGCGGTGGCGGTGCAGCCGTCATGCCCGATCAGTCGCCGCTGTCATGTCGGCGGCCGAGGAATCAAAGACTTTGCGGGTAAGTTTTCGAGCAAGATGATTCAAGAGCTGGCGACCTCGTCGGTGGCCCTGATGGTGCAGGAACCTGGGAAAACCGGTCTCACCTTTATTGCCAGCGGTACCCTGATTCGAGACAACGTTGTGCTCTGTGCCGCCCACTCGGTTGCAAATCAATCCGACCAGGACATTCAGATTCTGTTGTTCTTCGAGTGCGATGCTAAAACGGCCCCACCGGGTCACCGGTCGCAATACGACAAGGCCAGTCTGCCAAACTGGCAGAACTGTCAGAAGCTTCGCACCAAGCCGCAGGCAAAGGTGATCAAGGCTCTGGAGCGAGGCGACTCAGTCAACCTGGATTTTGTCTTGTTCGCCATCGAGTGGACCGAATTCAAGCCCAGCGATGCTGTGGCTGGACTCAAGATCGTTGAGGTCCCCCGACTGGTGCACTTTCCTCCACCCAGTGGAACTCCGACCAAGCACGCCGTCCTGGTGAGCCATCCACAGAACGAGGGCACTCAGGCATCTGTCGGACTTCATATCAAGATCTTTGGCCCCAATCCGCAAACCCAAACCGGCACGGATTACGGTTACGCTACGGTTGAAGCCACCACCGGCTCATCGGGGGGCGGCATCTTCAATGAATCGGGCCAAATGATCGGAGTTTTGAAGGGGACAATGCCCGGCCAGCCCGGTGTCGCCTTTCTGAATCTCGATGAAGCTCAACGGAAAACCTTGCAAAGCGCTCCCCACCTCCCTGAGAACCCGCACCTGCGCCGTTGGTTCGAGGTAGGAGATCCCCTCCTTCCAGGCGATCCCAAGGAAAACGTCACCTTTAAAGTAGTCCCGTGACCCCGGAACTTGCGCCTTCCGTTGAGGAACCAGGGTCAGGAGGAATCTTTGGGTGGGTTATTCCGCAAGTCGTCTTCACAGCTCCGATAGACGCTGCGGATCAGATCCATCGTCTTGTCGTCCAACTGGCCGTTGGCTTCAAGCGGTGGATTCGCAAGGTGACCGTGATCGGTCTGAAACGCCGCGACGTTTGAAGCTAGTGCCTCAGTTCTGGAATAGCCGAGGTTGTGGAGCTTTTGTCTGGCCTCATCTTCCTTGGTGAGGTTGTCGTGCGTCAGAAACATCTCGAGGTGGAAGACGAACTCAGGCTTTTCGTCCTTCTCTGGAGGGAAACCCCAATCCACCAAAACACGATTGGGTAACTCGAGATCCTGGGCGATGACCGTTCCTTGGTCGGAAGCTGTACCCCGGATGGGCTTACGCAGGCCGACCTTTAATTCGAATGGAGCTTGGCTGATGGCCCGACCCATCAAGTCGTAAAGTCGGATCTGGAAGGAAACCAGGCCCCGCTCACAGGGCGAGTTGCTGGAGAGACGGTGGTAGAACCGGCAGGCAAAAGTGTCGCGCGTGTCCTTAAACTCGCGCCGGTTCTCTTGAAAGGTCCGCCGCTTCGCGGCGTCAGACCAGAAGCGCCTCTTGCAGGCCGACACGCCTTCCTTGGCGCGCGGGCACGGCCAGGCGGCGGGGTTGATGCGCACGCCGGGCCGGAACAGAAAAATCACCACCCGCCGGTTTGATGCGTTCTCGGCATCTCGCTCCGACTTGTTTTTCGGATCCGAGAAGCGGGCGTTCTCCTTTTGCGAAAACATGAGGATGGGGTTGAATTCGCCGCAGCCCTGAAAGTCGCCCTTGCCCTTTGGGTCGGCGCCGTTTGCCACGAAATCCTTAGGCTTAAGTTCCAGCTGCACGGGCTGACCTTTATCGTCGGGCACAGGCGCACCGTTCTCATCGGTCACTGTGCAGACATGGTCCATGTAAGCCTTGAAGAGGGCCTTGCGCGCCGAGGCAGAGGGCTTGTCCTGCGCCGGCAGATTCAGCGTGCTCTGCATGGTCCGGATGGCCTTGGGCTCCCACTTGTCGTTACCCAGGGGATGTGCGTAAAGATCCTCCCAAAGTTCTACGCTGCGAATGAGCATTCCGTAGATAGCCTGAGCTCGACGACCACTCAGGGCCTTGTTGAACTCGTCGTTTCCAACAGGGTCTGCGTGCCCGAAAACCGTCAGAGCCGGCCGGTGCTTGGGCTGACCTTTCTCATCCGTCAGCGTATGGCGGTCGATCAGCTCCTTGAGGGCTCCGATTTCCGACTGGATCTCGGGCAGCACGAACGAGGATTCAAACTCGAATCGCATGTCGTTCGCTCGCCAACAGGCCAACGGGACCAGCGAGGCCTTGATGGTGTTGTGGTCTCCATCCGTAGTCGGGGCAACCAGGGTGGGTGCAAGGGGTATCGGCACGTGTTCGGCCGCAACGCCACCGCCCGAGATGTGCTGGATGGATGGGTCAGATTGATCTGCCATGGGTTTGCTCTCTAATCATCCAAAGGTCATCATCCGCCGCGCATTACGACACCCTGCAACATCGGGTCGGATCCAACGTTGCTGCAGGCAGCCGGCAATCCCGTGACCCCACACTCTGGTTCTGCGAGCCCGGGAATCGGCCGCTTTTCGTCCGACTAGCAGCCGTGTACTTTTTTGAGCTTCGCCTGAGTTGCCGGGCCGCAAATACCATCCACGGTCAGTCCATGCTCGCACTGAAATTCTTCGATGGCGGACAAGAAAGCTTCCTCGTTTAGCCGGTCATCCTGACCCTCTTGCGGTCCGGCAGCATAGCCGAGGTTGTTCAGTCGAGCCTTCTGTCCGGATGGTTCCTCAACGGGGTCGAGGTGGCCGATTTTGATCGGAATAATGATCAAGTTAACAGGGTTCTTGGGATCCTTCGCGCTCAGCGTAGCGTTTTGAGCCACTGCGCTGATTTCCTGCTCGATCTTCCCCTTGCCGTCCGTGGTCAACTTGACCGTCTCGCCCTCGATGTTGAGTTCACATTCCGCGTTAGCGATGGGCTCCTCATAGATGTTCTCCAGAACCAGGCGCAGCTTGACCTTCTGGATCTTGACTTCGAATCGATGCCGTTGGTCGGTGGCCTTGGACTCCTCCTTCGGCTCCTTGGCTGGAATGAACACGCGGTCGCCAGGAAACAGAATATTGGGGTTCTTTCTCTTCTTCTTGAGCTCCGCGTTTTCCGGATGATCCCAGAGAGACTTGAAGTCTGTGAATCCATGATCCGTGGCGATCTTGGCGAGGTACTCACCTTGCTCAACAATGTGCTGTGTTCCCATGACAAATCTTTCCTGAACTCGATGCCCGGCAGAAGGTGTTTGCTTCCTGGTGATCCCACCGCCGAATCCAAACCAGCGCACCCGAGGTTCGCTGTCAGCATAGGCCGGAGTGCGTGAGCGGCTCTCGCGCCTGCTCGCGGTCAACCGCCAGAACTTCCTGCAAGAAAGCGTCATTATAGCAGCTCTGAAGCGTTCCTCCCCAGGGTCCCATCGGGCCGCTAAAACCAGGACAGGAGCGATGTTCAATCAATTATCTATTGACACACCATTTGCCACCTGTTACGAAAGAGGCCGCTCCTCGATTGAGGGAAGGCTTGGGACAGGGCTCCTCAACGGCAAGCCGGAAGCGTTCATCAAGCACCGGCTTGCCGGGTGGCTGAGGACTGTGAGCCCAGGGCCGAACAACCCGTTGTCTGAAAGCAGCCGTGGCCGACTACACCGTTCAACAAGGCGACTATCTGTCGAAGATTGCCCATCAATTTGGTTACTCGGACTACCGAGTGATCTGGGACCACCCTCAGAACGCCGACCTCAAGAAGAAGAGAAAGAACCCCAATATTCTCTTCCCTGGCGACCGGCTCTTCGTGCCCGAAAAAGATAGTAAAGAGGAACCCGGTCCCACGGAGACCAAACATCGCTTTGAACTTCAGGCACAGAAGCTCATGCTGCGGTTGGTCTTGGAAGATGCTTATAACCGGCCCATCGCCGATGCCCCCTGTGAGTTGACTGTGGACGGGGCTACTTTCAAGCTGCTGTCCGATGGCAAAGGGAAGATCGAACAGGAAATTCCTGCCACGGCTCAATCGGCCACTCTGATCATCAAAGACGCGGTGACCCCCGTTCAGGACCAGGTCATTCCCATTGACATCGGCAGCCTGGAT
This sequence comes from Acidobacteriota bacterium, assembly GCA_040753175.1. Taxonomy (GTDB): domain Bacteria; phylum Acidobacteriota; class Terriglobia; order Versatilivoradales; family Versatilivoraceae; genus JBFMEW01. The sequence continues at coordinate 25,186 of JBFMEW010000043.1, forward strand.
CCGGTCGAAGAAGTCTCCGGGCAAAAAGCGCGTCTTGCCAACCTGGGTTATTTCATGGGTTCGCCGGATGAAGACAACGAGGAGTTATTCCGTTCTGCTGTTGAAGAGTTTCAGTGCGAGCACATGGGGGCGGCAGCAGTTGACGGAAAATGTGGGCCCAAGACGCAGGCCAAACTGAAGGAAGTGCATGGGTGTTGATCTCGGTCAAAGTGTCGTGGCGGGGTAGACTCACAACTTGGTTACGGACCTCTCTGATAGGGCTGCGGCAGCCACCTTGGTAGCTTGAGATGAGCAACGATCGAACGGATTTGGTTAACTCGGCCACAGGAGGTGGCGTCTCGGGCGAGCATCCGGCTCAGGAACCGTTCCGCATCCTGGTGGGTCCTTCCACCGGCACTGAGCAGAACGCCTTGAGAAATCCGCTGATCGTGATCGCGTGCTGGCGAATGGATGACATTCGGTTCGAGTTTGATTCCTCCTTCCTTCTGCCGGATGCCGCCGAAGAGCTCAAATTGCTGGCGGTGTTACGGCGGCGTCATCCCAAAGCGCCGCTATCCATATTCGGCCACGCCGATCCGGCGGGGAATGACTCTTACAACAAGATCCTCAGTGGTCGCAGATCGCGCGCGATTTATGGGCTGTTGATTCGCGATACGAATATCTGGGAGGAACTTTACTCCGGCTCTGAAGGAACAAACGATAAATGGGGAACAAAAGCCACTGACACCATGCAGGCCAAGCTGGGATTGACTGGAGCCAGTCCACCAAGGAACAAGGCTGAGCGTGCGACGTTGTTTCAATCTTACATGGACGCCATTTGTACGGATCTCGATGGAAGGCCGTTCAAGCTGACGAAATCGGACTTCTTAGGAAAGGGATCGAATCCCACCGGCAAGGCCGACCTTCAGGGTTGCAGCGAGTTCAACCCGGTCCTCATGTTTTCCAAGGCCGAGAATCAGAAGTATGAGAGCGACAAGGACAAAACGGCCCGCAACGACGACAATGCTCCGAACCGGCGGGTGGTCATCTATCTCTTTCGGCCGGGCACGGTCGTCGATCCCCAGAAATGGCCCTGTCCAACTGTGAAAGAAGGAATTGCCGGTTGCCAGAAGCGGTTCTTTTCGGACCACAAAGTGCGGCGCAGCTTCCAGGCCACGCGCCGTAAGTATGAAGAAACGAAGGACACCTTTGCCTGTCGCTTCTATGATCGATTGGCCCACGGCAGCTCTTGCGAGGGCGCTTCGAAATTAATCTCGATGCGAATCTTCTTCCAGCGGTTTCCAGGCACCGGCGGCAAAGATGAGGATCGGGGTATCGCTGACGTTCCCTACAAACTGCGAGTCATCGGTATCTCGGATCGGGAAGGCAAGACGGACCCGGCGGGCAGCGTGAAGATCGTGATGCCGGAGGGAGCCGCGGCCGTCCTGGAGATCCTTGGGACATCCTACGAACTCAGCACTCGCAGTGCCATCGAAGCTCTCGACACCATAAAGGGCGTGCAACGACGTCTCGAAATCCTCGGCTATCAACCGGGCAACATTGATGGAACCATCGGCACTGCCACAGACCAGGCGATCCTGCAGTTGCAGGCCGACAATAACCTGGACACAAACGGTGATAGCGAGCTGGAGGCCGGACGATCCACCACCATCGCCGCCGACATTCAAGACAAGTTGAAATCACAGGTGGGAGAGTAAGAAATGGCCGTGCCACTGGAGGTCTACAAAACCCAGCGCCTGATGCTGGTACGATTCGAACGGGCGGTCACTGGAGAGCCCGACCCGGAATGTCCCGATCCTGACGACAGGGGATTTACCACCCCCTTCGGAGGCCCGCTGGTAGGCGTCACACAAGGCAAGACCGTAAAGATTCGGCTCCGACGGCTCAAAATCGAAAGCACAGCCCCTCTCTTCGTCACCAGCAGCGACACCACCAGCCTGACGATCGCCGAGCCCGGTAACGGGCAGTTGCCTTCAACCGATCAGACCGACATCAAGATCACCGGCGTCAATGGCGGCACCGACAAGAAGGAGGCAAAGGTTCAAGTCCGTTTTGGGAGCGACACTGGTGTGATCCTTCACGAACTGACCGTTTGGGTGTGGCGTGAGTTGGACGTGGATGTCACGCCTCATCGGATCACCATCAACGCCTCCGGCACCGCGGGCACCACGCCGACGGCCGACATCAACGCCATCATGAGGAAGGTGGGAGACATCTGGGGGCACTACGGAATCAGGTTCTCGGTTCAGCCCGTCATCAACCGAACGGTTACCTTCGCGACGGCCAACATTGCTTCGGACTCGCCCTTTCCAGGAGAGATTGCGACGCTGCTGAACACCGACTGGGTACCCAACACAATCAATGCCTACTTCATCCGCCAAATTGGAACCCAGAGCACTCTGGGATATGGCTTCTCCCGTTCTTCCTTCGCGAGCTTCAGCTTGCCAAATCCGGGGATCATTCTGGCTGATCGGACCGGAACCGGTACAACTCGCAGCTATGTCATGTTCTGGGCCAACGATCTGGCCCATGAAATCGGCCATTTCTTTACGCTTCCGCACGTGGAGAATCAGCAAATCCCCAACGAACGGGAAGATACCTGGTCGCGACGCACCCTGATGCACAATTTCAATGAGATGCGGTCCCGAAACCCATGGCCATCGAATTCCAGTTCAGGGACGCCGTTCCGATTTCGCCCCCGCTTCAATGATGCCGGTTACGGAACCGGCCGACGGGGTTGTTTTGTCACGCTTAAGAACCTGGCTCAGCTGGCGCGCGACGGCGAAGCCACGACAGCCCGCAGTGTGATTACTTCTCCCTCCGGACCGTACTGATGAGGCCGAAAGACAGCACGAGAATCGACCCGTTCTGATAGACTGAAACACGTTGCGCGACACGAGGGGTTCAATTGTTCAGCGAGTTCGTCCAATGGCAAGCTTGTGACTTGGAGTGTTGATCGGCTTCTTCAATGAAGATGCTACCCGCAAGAACCCTTTCGTATTATCTGGGTTTGGCGCTCGTCTTCCTGCCGCTGGTTTCCTGCGAGGATCAGGAAGGCACAACAAGAACCAAGTCAGGCCGGAATCGGCTGCAAGATTCCGGTCCATCCAACAGGAAGGGGAGTGATGGCAGAGTGCAAGAGTTGATTCAGCAGGTTCTGAACAAAGAACCGGCGGCCGCCCTCACGGCCCGCCGTATCGGCGCCGGCGCGAATGCAGAACTGATCAAACTCACGGAACACAGCGACGCCAAGGTCCGCCGCATCGCTCTGTATTGCCTGGATGAAACGGGCGGTGCTGATGCCGTCGAGGCCTTCTCCAGATCAATTCTGGATGAAGATCCTCAAGTCCAGGCCGCCGCCTTGAAAGGGCTGGAACATCACGCGAATCCCTCCGTCTACTATGCGTTACTGGAGGCCTATGATCGCAGTTCGTCCATCGCCGTCCGCCGGCAGATCATGTTAATCCTGGGCCGCATGCCGGGACCCGGTGTTGTGACCGATCTCAAGAAAAGGTATGCAGCGGAAACGGAAGCTGAGGCACGCGAAGGAGGCTTGACGGCCCTGGCCCGTCTGGAGGACCGGGAGGCCCGCCAGGAATTCATCAAGCAGCTGCAATCGTCCACGGGGCAGGCACGAGGGCGATTCCTGGAATACTGCAAATACGTCCACGCTCCCTGGCTTTTGAAGGCACTACAACCCATTCTGGAGGACAAGACGCCCTTGGTCTGGATCGGCGTCGATGCCCATCCCGATTGGCCGGAACAACTGCGTGCCTGCGATATCGCGGTGAACCTGGCGGCCTCCATCAGCCGCCACAAATTCACGTTTCCCATCGCCGGAAACGTAAATTACAGCGAGGCTCAACTGGAGGAAGTCAGATCGTTCCTCTCTGCAGCGCCCTGAAATGAAGGTGTCGGATGTTGCGCGGTCGGGCCGGGGTGGGTCCTGCGCCAGGTGCGTCAGGGCTCATTCAACACAGGGGTTGCTACGGCTGCTCTTCCACCGAGATCGTAAACTGCAACAAGTAATCTCTCCCCTTCTCGTCGTTGAAGAACTTGTAGCTTAGCAGGTGCGCATCGCCGGCAACTTCTGTCTGATGGGCGAGCACCGTCACCGTCCGACTCTTTGTCCCGGCCTGGAAGTCCTTGACCAATCCGGCCATCGTGTCCCCCACATAACTCAACAAGACCGACGGACTGTCGCCCAGTCGCCCGGTTTCGAACCCGAAATGGTGCGGATGGTCGTCATCAACAAACCCGAGAGGCACGTCTTTTTTGTTGAAAATCGGAAAGGGTTTGAAGAACAGTTCGCGGGCTACTGCAGAGGCGATTCCATCATCCGGCTGGTCAACGTCCTTAAGCCACTGCACCGCCCGCCGTTCCTTCAGAATCTCCGCTGCTCCCTCCAGGACCTTCAAGAGAGCTTTGGCGGAGTCTGCTGCCACCTGGTTTCCACTGATGTCGATGACCTGCTGCCCTAGTTCGAGTTGCTTCTTGATACTGTTGATCGTTTCCTGCAGCTTGCCGCTGCCAAACGGAAACAAGCCGCCGACGTGAAGCTGCCGATCGGCATCCTTCTCTTCCTCGAAGAATTCTCCGTGGCCATGGCGTTCCTGGCCGTGAACGCTCAGCGAAACCTTCGCATCCTCCGGCAGAAACACGGTCAGTGAGCCGCCAACGTTCAGGTTCTCGTCATTCACATCGTGGAACGGACCATACACCCAATGTCCGTTGACGCAAAACTTGAACCGCAGTTCACCGTCCTTGTCCAGATCCCGCAATCGGTCAAAGCTCACGGTGACTTTCTTCACGCGGGCCGCCAGTTCATTGGTCGGATCGGCCCACCCCAGCGAGGTGACAAATCCAAAAGCCGGAGCCCCCTTTGGAAGGTTGCTCAACGGCACGGTGATCTTGACCTGATCGAATACTTTCTTGTCCGGACTGGATCGAATCGGCTCAATAATGGGGTCTACTTTGTGAGCGAAGTGTACACCTTCCTGAAAGAACGTCGTGGGAATGCCGAAGGGCGCAAACTCGGTTTTGATCAGCAATCGAGGCCTGAGCACACCCGTATTCAGATCGAACTGCTCCGTGTGACCGATGCTCCAGATGAGTTCTTCCGATACGGGAGCCGGCGGTAGGTCCACAATAAACTTGGGGTCGTCGGCCGGATCCAGTTCGCTGAAGGGTGGCAGATCGATATAGCCTCCCATCCGACAGGCAAAGAACAGGAAGCGCGAGGCCTGCACTCGCTTCTGATTTTCGTCGAACTTGAACCCCTCGCTGCGAGAACAAGCAAACGCCCGAATGGGATGAATCTGGGTCCAGTGTCGATCTATCCCGTCCGAGAAAAAGTCTCCGTCGACCACATGGCTGCAGTCGAACACCCAACGGCCCTGGGCCCAAAAGTAGTCGTTCGTCATCGGCCAAAAGGGCCAGCGGGGGTGAAACATCACGCCGGGAAGCACATCGCCGCCACGGTCGAGCGGCGTCCGGCTCGGCGAATCAAAGACATTTCCTGGAGAACGGGAGAAGGCTCCCGTATCGAGCACGCATTCCAGCGAATTCTCGAAGAAGGGGCCGCCGGGCACAATCCCGCTGGGCGGTGCCACGTCGAAGGCGGCACGGTTCGGGTCGACGTTGATCACCTCCTGCTCCGAGTCGTTGGGAATGTTGGCCACTCCGATCACATGCAGAAACCCGCCCTTCCCTTTTTGGGACACTCCATCCGAGTCTACGACCACGCCATCGCGGTCCACCCGCACGTGAAAATTCCAGTTATAGAAGCGCTGCCAGGGCAGCAGCGGCAGATCGGTGCAGGATTGAAATGAGCGGGACAAAATGCCCGCCACCTCTTTGTCCTTTTCCTTGAAGTTGGGGTCGAAAGTCTTTTTTCCATCCTTGTCTCGAGTGACCTTTCGTCCCACCGGGACCCAAGTGGGCACCTGGCGCAGTCCTGAACCAAAGATGAGGCCTTCCCCTGTGTTCCCAAGAAACTGGGACAACTCCTTTTTAAAGTCGTCCAGATCCTTCCCCGTCCCGGACTTCAACGCCTGGTTCGCAGCATTCTTGAGCTGCGAGGGTATCGGCACCAAATCCTCCAGCTCGTCCAAACCGAATGCCAGGATTGCGGCCAGGAAGATCGAGTCGTAGTCTTCCGTATTGCGGCATCCGCAGTCCCGACCCTTTCCATCGGCGTGGGCAGACTGAGGATTGAACTCCCGGGATTGAATCCGTACGAATGGCTCGGTAGGGCTGACCGCTTTTGTCTGATTGTTCTTCTCGATAGCCATCTAGTCTTCGGTTTCCTCGGGCTTCGGTCGGGCAGGTTCATGCTCTTCGGCCAGACGCGATCGCGTGTCGTCGTCCACGGTGCCATCCTGATTTTTCAGCTGCTCATTCTTCTGGAACTGCTTCACGGCCAGTTTGAATTCATCTTCTGTCCACGTTTCGATCTTTTCACGACCGTAGCCCAGGTTAAACAGCCGTTGCTTGACAGCCAGTTTCTTGTTGTCCTCGCTCCCGTCATTGGCATCCGGCAGCGAGCCCGTGTCCAGATGCCGCAGAGAACCGGCATCCAGGGTGATGGGAAGGAATCCCTTCTCCTCCTCTTCGGTCGGCGGGACGGTGGGGTTGGGTGGCTCCTTTGGCTCGCCGCCGGGCTGCAGCACTTTCCCAGCCTCGAGCTTCAGGGCGATAAAGGTATGTTCGTCGAAAACCGGAAGGCGTAATGTACCGTCCTTGCCGGTGGCGCCGTGGATGCGGAGCACCTCGGGCGATTCAGGCGACTCGGGTTTCTCCTTGACCACCGCGACAAACCTCGTTTCCGCAAGAGGCTTCAGCTCTTCGCCCAGCCGGGGTGTATCGATCAGGACTCGCAGCGCCCACTTGCGACTGACGCCTTCGCAGGGCGAGAACTGGGCGATTCCCTGGTAGAAACGACAAGCCCAGGTTCCTCCGAAGGTGTCCTGACGAGGCTTCTTGCGCTCTTCGCGAAAAGTTCTGTCAGCTTCAGGATCTTGTGCAACGCGGTCCTTAAAATCCGGCCAGAAGCGCTTTTCGCAAACTTTCACCGCCGCCGCTCCCTGTTTGACATGAGGGCAAGGCCATTTCTTGGGGTTCACCTTGCTACCGGGTTTGAACAGGAAGATCAGGACGCGGCGATTGAGTGCGTTCTCCCGATCCCGCTTTTCCTTGGCAACCTTCGATTTTTTGGCCTCGAGATCCTTTTTCTTCGACAAGATTAACTTCGGGTTGAACTCGCCACAGCCCTGCAAGTCCCCCTTGCCGTTCTTGTCGGCGCCGCGGGCCAGGAAGTGCTTGTCCTTTTCCAGGATGAATGGCGACTCCACGCCTTTGACCGAGCGAACGCACAAGGCGTTCATGTACTTCAGGTACAGTGCTTCGCGGAGCTTGGCATTGGCTTTGATCGACGCTGCTGCTTGCTTGGGAGGTAGCTGACTGATCGATGCGGGAGTTCCGTCCGGAAATCCCACCGTATCGATCATGGTTTCAATGGCGGCCGTGCCCCACACATCACCGCCCATGGGATGGCCTTTCGTCGCCAGTTCATCCCAAGCCTTGGTGTCGCGAATCAGCACGGCATAGATTGCACGAGCCCGCCTAGCGCTCAGAATGCTGTTGTAGTCGGGATTGCCGACCGGATCGGCGTGCCCAAAAATGGCCAGGGGCGGAGTTGGATCAAATACGCTCTTCCTCGTCAGGGCATCGAACAGGGTCGATAGCTTGACAAAGCTCTCTTTGGCAGCGGGCGCGACAAAGGAGGAGTCGAACTCGAAGTGGTCCTTGGGGACATTGACACAGGCAATGGCCAGCAAGAAATCCTTGATCGTGTTGTGCGTATCGTCGGTATCCGGAGTCGAAGGGGCGACGTGTTTCGGAAAAGAAATCTGGTCGAAGTGCGTGGCGATGACGCCATCGTCCTCGGCAAGATCCATAAAAATGCTTTGTTCTTCAGTCGTATCCGCCATCGTTCGTATGAACTCTCAAATGGCCAAGGTCAGCTTTTGCGTCTGCTTTCGGTGGGACGAATCAGGGGCGGTGCATCGTTTCGACTAGGTATTCGATCGCGGCCACTCCCGCTTCAAACCCGAGCAGCCTGCGTCCAAGACTTTTCAGACGCCATGCACTTTCTGCAGGACCTGCTGAGTGCGGGCATCGCAAATCCCATCCACTTCCTTCTTGCCGATTTCAGCCAGGTGATCACACTGAAACTCTTCCACAGCAAATTTGAACTGAGCCGTGCTACGGGCGTCGAAGCCGGCAAAGTACCCAAGATTGTTCAGCCGCTGGCGTTGCCCCGCCACTTCTGTAATGGGATCGAGTAAACCGATACCGATCGGGACCTTGACCTCAGACTCGTCCTTGCCCGTATTCGGGAAGAAGAGCTCGGCCTTCTTGGCAGTTGCCGGAATCAACCCCACGAGTAGCCCTTCCCCCAGGTCAAACATGGGATTCTGAAATCCGCTCCCCGTCACCGTGCAAGGCTCCGAGCGAGGCTCATCCAATCCATCAAGGACTTTCACGCGGAGCTTCAGCTCGGTTCGAGCCGCCACAAAGACATGCTTCTTTTCTGTTGGGCCCTGCTCTTCCCTCGTTTCCAGATCGGGAATGAACAGCTGATCTCCGGCGAAAAGGACGTTCGGATTCTTGCGCAGTTTCTTGAGTTCGGCGTTCTGCGGGTGATCCCAAATGGTTCGAAAGCTGCTGAAGCCAAATCGGACCGCGATGCTCGAGAGGTGCTCTCCTTCTTCAACGACGTGCAGCACCGACATGGCAGCTCTCAGCCCCCAATCATCACCGTCGGACAGCCCACCACAATGACGCCGCCATGGGCAGTCAGATCTCCCAAACGGGCGGCGGGCTGACCGCCAATCATGACCGTGAAGGACCCCAGGGCAATGACATCCGGACCACCGGCACAAACAGCCATGTCGCCGACACGTGCGGCCGGCAGGAATCCGATCATCACCGTTGGACAGCCAGGGGGCAAAATCGGCCCCCCCACATGCGGCACCACGCCGCTGACCATGGGGCAGGTATGCATGTCCGTCACTCTTGCAGCAGGTGGCATCGCTCGGCCTCCTTGTTGAGTGCTACGTTGTTCTGCTTACGACACATTGTCAAAAGCTGGATTCCCTCTCCCGGGTGCGACGCGCCAAGTCGGGCATCGATTGTGAACCAACGCTTCCAGGCTACGGTGAACGCGCCAGGATTGGTCTCTCCTCCACATCGACCGCACCTTCGCTCCGGACATCACTTTGGTTTCCAGGCATCCTTGTCCAGATTCGGGAAGGTGATTTTGCAGGTGCCGGGATCGATGCCGTCGATCCGGGCAAATCCCTTATCATCCAGCGTGCCCTCATCGATCGTCGTTCCATCGGGAAGGGTCACTCGATACTTCTCGCCGGGAACGGGCTTGCCCTGGTCATCCACCAACTCAATTTCAATCCACGACTTCTTCTCCTTGTTCTCCTCGGAAGTCGGGTCGTGACTGGGCGCTTCGGAGGCCGCAATCTCGCCCGGCGACATGCTGGCTTGAGCGATCTGACGTTGATTCTTATAGGTAGGCTCTTTGCTTCCCGGATCGGCATTGTCGGCAATTTCGGCTTCTCCCGGCGCCATGGGAGGAACCAGCTGCCCGGGTGTTCCGGGAAGGGCCGCGCCGCCGCTGTTGATCAGCACCAAAGGCGAACCTGTAATCATGATGCCTGCCGGACTCAGCGTGATGAAATTGCTGCCCGCCTTGATCGTCAGTCCGATTCCCGCCTCAATGACCACGTTCATCCCGGCCTTGAGGTAGAAGTTCATCCCGACTTCCTCGCTGTGATTCATGTCGAACTTCTCACCGACGTTCTGGGCCACCTTGAGCGATTGAGACCCTCCAACCTCCGTGGCCTGCTTACCCGTTATCTTCAGGTGGTGGTCGCGCTTCACTGCTTCCACCAGATCGCGCTTGATGACGGTGTGTTGATCGCGTTCGATCAAGTCCTTCCTATCCCGTTTGATAATCAGGTGGCGATCACGACCGATCCATTCACGCCGGTCATTCTTGACCCGAATATCGAGTTCTTTCTCGGCGTGCAGAAAAACCTGCTCAGACCCTTTCTTATCTTCAAACCGAAGCTCGTTGAAGCCTCCCCCTCCTTTCGAAGAGTAGGATTTGAACGTGGTCTTCGTTTTTTCATCCGGCAGCGTGTAAGGGGGCATGGATTCGCCGTTATAGACCATCCCGGTGATGATGGGACGGTCCGGATCCCCGTCCAGGAAACTGACGATCACCTCCTGACCGATGCGTGGAAGGTGGACCGCTCCCCAGCTTTTCCCAGCGTGGGCCTGAGAGACACGCATCCAGCAGGAACTCTTGTCGTCGTACTTCCCCTCGCGGTCCCAGTGAAACTGCACCTTGACCCGAGCGTACTTATCGACAAAGATCTCCTCCCCGGGGGGGCCCACGATAATGGCCGTCTGCGAGCCATGGATGATCGGTCTGGGCGTCACTCGAGGCGGTCGGAACGGGACTGAGTGAGGAATGCACTGGAAAGAGTTGGAATACTCGAAGTCATCACGGGCCTGCGAGGCAGTGGCCAGGTAGTTGTTTCCCTGTTCCGACTCGTGGCGGACCTCGGTCAGCACAAACGGCTTGCTGACTAAGTCCCGGCGGTAGTAATCCTTGAGTTCAAAGCGATACCCCGAGGCCAGGTTTCGGCAAAAGCTGATCCCTTGAACCACCGTTGTCGGCGTGGCTTGTTCTTCCATGCGAATCCCGACGATTTTCTCTCCCTCGTCAAGCTTGAAATAGTCGCCCGGATAGTAGCGGACCTCCAACTTTCGCTCATCCTGCCCTGTCACGGACGTAGTGAGGTTCATAGTCGGCTGTTCGAAATTGAAGTCCTTGATCTCGACCTTGCCGGGTCGCACCTGCTGGACAAAATTCCAATCCGTGACAATCTCCTCGTATCTTCCAGCCCCCTGGGCGGTGCCGTAGCGAGCCTCTGCACCGTAAGGACAAGGCTTGAATTCGGACGGCTGATTGGCCAGGACCAAGGTGTGCTTGGTCTCTTCATGTTCAAAGAAGTAGAAGATCCCTTCTTCTTCCATCAGACGCAAAACAAAGTCCAGATCCGTTTCGTTCCACTGCACGCAGTACTCTCGTTCCGAAAACGAGCCTTGGGTTCGAATCTTGTAGTCCTTCAGCTGATTTTCATCAAACACCTGCTGGATGATGTCCAGAGCTGTTTGGTTCTGGAAGATGCGGCAGTCGCTGGTGTGCTTCAGCATCCAAAGCCAGGGAACCAGCTTGGCGGAATAGGAAGCAAAGGTGGCCGTGGTATTGCCGACATTGAGCGTGGTGGAACCACCCTGGGAAAAGGAGCCGATCAGCCCGTTCAGGCACCGCTCGGAACCGTCCGACAGCTTGATCTTGATCGTAGCCTTCTTCCCCATGATGGAATTGAATGCGATGGCTCTGTTTTCGGAGTGGAGGTAAAGATCGAACTCAAAGAGTTGCGACACTCCTTCATGCCCACGGAACCCGCGCAGCAGCAGGACGTCCTTGCCCAGCGGTGTTTCGATTCGGATGAACCTGTTGTCCTGGGTATACCTGGCCAAGAGCGACCTCTCCTCTAGGACACCTCGTACCGGAATTGACTGGTGTCACTCACACCGACGTGCACGCGTTTGATGACTTGGGCCGACGCCATTCTGGACAGGAACTCGCCCGACATCTCCGGGAGCAAGGTCCGCGTCAGGATATGGTCCACATTCCGCGCGCCGCTTTCCACCTCTTTGCAGCGGCTGGCAATTTCGTTGACCACTGCTTCGTCGAAGCTGAATTCGGCTCCGTGGTTTTCCTTCAAGCGCTTGCTGATTCTTCCCAGCTGCAGGTTGATGATCAGCCGCATCACCGAATCCGAAATGGGGTAGTAAGGCACCACCACCATGCGTCCCAACAACGCGGGTTTGAAGGCCTTGATCAAATCAGGTCGAATCGCCTCCGCCAGACCTTCGGGCGAAGGCATTGTTTCGGGATCGGCACAGAGCTTCATGACGATGTCCGTGCCCACGTTGGAAGTCAGCAGGATGACGGTGTTTTTGAAGTCGATCTCCCGCCCTTCTCCGTCTTCCAGAGTCCCCTTGTCGAAGACTTGAAAGAACAACTCCATGACGTCCGGGTGAGCCTTTTCCACCTCGTCCAGCAGGACAACCGAGTAAGGCTTTCGCCGGACCGCCTCTGTCAGGACGCCACCCTCGCCATAACCCACGTAGCCCGGCGGAGATCCTTTCAGGGAAGACACCGTATGGGCTTCCTGGTATTCACTCATGTTGATGGTGACCATATTGCGCTCGCCACCGTACAGAATATCGGCCAGGGTGACGGCCGTTTCGGTCTTGCCAACGCCACTGGGTCCGACCAGCAGAAAGACGCCGATGGGTCGGCGGGGATCCGTCAGATTGGCACGCGAGGTTCGGATCCGCTGACTGATGGCTTCCAAAGCGTGCGACTGGCCGATGACCCGCTGCTCCAGGCGTTCCTTGAGTGTCAGGACTGTGTTGATCTCGTCGGCAAGCATCTTGCCAACCGGAATGCCCGTCCAGCCCGAGATGACTTCCGCGATGGACTGCGACGTGACGCAGGCCTGCATCATCGGGCTCTCCCCCTGGATCTTTTCCAGCTCGCTGTTGAGCCGGTTCAGCTCGGCCCGCAGCGCCGGGACATCCACGGGAGTTCCCGCGGGTGACGTTTCGGTTGCCGCAGCGGCCGAGGCTACGGCTTGAGCCGCTTGGCGTCCGCCATCTCCGGAGGGCTGTCCCTTGGCTCCAACGTGCGTCTCCAACTGGCCGCGAATGTCGCGGATTTTGGCAATAACCTGTTTTTCCTGTTCCCACTGATTCATCAAACCGGCCAGCCGCTTCTCTTCCTCAGCCAGCAAGGCGGTGAGTTCCGCAATTCGCTCCTGATGATCCTGGCCGGTGATGGCTTCCCGCTCCAGGACACCCATCTCGACGCGATAGTGATCGATCCGCCGTTGAGCATCCTCGATGGGTGCGGGAGTGGCCGCCTGGCCGATCGCCACTTTGGCGCAGGCCGTGTCGAGCACGCTCACCGATTTGTCCGGCAACTGGCGTCCCGAAATATAGCGGTGAGAAAGGCGAACCGCATCCTCCACGGCCTCGTCCAGAATTCGAACCTTGTGATGGTTTTCCAGGGACTCGGTGAGTCCCCGCATCATGATGATGGCTTGGGCTTCCGTGGGCTCTTCCACCTTCACCACCTGAAAACGGCGGGCCAGCGCGGCATCCTTCTCGAAGTATTTCTTGTATTCCGCCCAAGTAGTGGCGGCCACCGTTCTCAGTTCGCCCCGTGCCAGCGCCGGTTTCAGCAGGTTGGCCGCATCGTTCTGACCGGCTTGTCCACCGGCACCGATCAAGGTGTGGGCCTCATCGATGAACACGATAATCGGCTGTGGAGAACCCTTGACTTCATCAATCACTGACTTGAGTCGGTTCTCGAACTCTCCTTTCACCCCGGCTCCCGCCTGCAGCAAGCCCAGATCGAGCGTTCTCACAGCCACGTTCCTGAGTGGCCCCGGAACATCACCCTTAGCGATGCGCAGAGCGAAGCCTTCCACCACCGCAGTCTTGCCAACACCTGCCTCGCCGGTAAGGATCGGATTGTTCTGGCGGCGGCGAGTCAGGATGTCGATCACCTGGCGAATTTCCAAATCACGGCCCAGAACCGGATCGATCTTTCCGGCCCTGGCGCGAGCGGTCAGATCGACCGTGTACTGGTCCAGCGCCTGGGTCTTTCCGCCCACGGCCGCCTCTCCCCCACCGGCCGCCGGCTGGCTCCCGGCACTCATGGCAGCCTTGTCCTCAGCCGTGCCGGCACTGATGTCCGACAAATTCTTGCGAAGCGATTCCACGGAGATATTGACGAATTCCTTGGAGATCTCTCGCGCCAGGCGGGCCAGGTCCTCATTGGCGAGCATCGCCAGAATCAGGTGCCCCGAGCGGACCTTGCTTTGAGCGAAATCCACCGAAGCAATCAGCCAGGCATCCTCGACCAGTTGCGGAATGCGAGGCGAAAGGGCGGGAGTGCGGGCATTGCCCGTCTTCAAGCGGTCCAGGGCGCGCATGATGTCGCGGTTCAGGTGACCGGGGTCGATTTCGTACTGGCGAATGATCCTCGCGAAATCGGTATCGTTGGACTCCGCCAGCTTCAGGAGCAAATGCTCAATCTCCACGTCATAGTTGGTGCGGGAAAGACAGAGACCCGCAGCACCTTCCAGAGCACTTCGGCACTGATCATTCAGTCTTCCGATCAGAGACTTTAGATTGACTTTCATGGGTCACCTCATCTTCACGAGGATTATCAAAAACAAATCAAATCACCTGCAATGCGACCGGCGACCGCCCGGTACCCTTGAACGAAGTCATCTTCGTGCGGAATCTGACCGCAGGCGCCATCCCTCTGACCGCAAGGGTCAAGACACTCAGTTTTTCGCTGCCAACACCAGCTGTGGATCGTCTGTCACCAAGGGGCGAGTCTTCAGCCAGGTGGTCCAACCCAGCAGCGGCTGGAAACCACCCTCAGTGGACAACTGACAGGGCGGCACCTCTTGGGCCTGAAGCACGAGCTGAATGTCGAAATCGAATTCCATCCCGGCCAGCAACCGGGTTACGTGTTTCAATGGATGATAGCCACTGCCGTTCGGCAAGAAGGCCTTAAACTCGCTAAACCGAAGCGCACCCAATCTCAACCGAAAACGCGACTGGCGGTCCCAGAAGCGGGTTCCCGCAATGGCGTTGACGCCCAGTTCAGAATTCGCATTTCCGAGCCGGGTCAGGCTCTCCTCGTCGATGTCCAACCACTGTCCTGAGAACTGCTGCACCGAAACCGGCACTTCAAAGTAGTCGGACAAGATTTGTTCGATGGCTGTGGAAGAGTGCGGCCGCTGGGCCATCAAGCCCGCATAAAGCAGCAATCCCTCATCCTGCAGTCCCATCCGGCCTCGCAGCCCACCGGTCCCCATTCCGATGAGATCGAAGACGTAGCCGGTAATGGGATCCTTCCTGTCGCGCTCGAAGGCCACGGGGAAGTTGATCTTTTCCCAGGCCCGGTAAAACAGTGAGATCAAGCGGTGGTTAAAGAGGTCGAGGAAATCGCGCAGAGCCGTGTCCCGATACCGAATCCTCTCAATGAGAAGCTCGGTATAGGGAGTAGGAAGAACGGCAGAGGGGCCGGTCAGGCCCATGAAGTTCACCACCATCGACACGGGCTGGGAGGGCTCTTCCGAGGTGTCCCGCACCACCTCATGAACCTGGCTGGCCGGGAATTCAAGAGAGGCGCGGGCCTGGAAGCGAACCACCTCCTGGCCGGGCGAGGAATCCCGTCCTACCGGGGCCTTGGAAGGCTGGAGACGTTCGAGGAGCCTCACGGCTTGAAAGAAATCAAACCGGTAAGCCTCATTAAACACCAGGCTGACTAGAGGACGATCTGTGTTCCCGCTCGGGCCGGCCATCGTTTCAGGATTCCTTCCCGTTGTCGTGTGGTTGCGACGAGTTGACTGAACGAATTCAACGAGGAATAGAGTCCGAGGAATCGCTCCAAAACCGAAGCGAAGAGGAAAACCCCGCTACCCACGTACTGTTCCTCGTCGAACTCGATTGTCGTTTCAATACCCCTTACCAGCGAGACGCCCGCCAGCGATCCCATCTGGCGCACCACCCGCCGGCTGGAGACTCTTTGAATGCCCTTGATCTGCTTGCGGGTGGCCGCCGAGTTCGTGAAGTCGTAAAGCATGAGGATTTCCTGCAGGGCATCGGGCGCTCCGTCTTCCCCGGAGGTAATGGACAAGTGATTCAAGGAAAGATGAGACAGCAGCCGCCACTGGGCCCCTCTGCGAAGCGGGGGACGCAACGTAGCAGTGGGTTTGCGGAGGCAGCGAACCCTCGAAAGTCCCCGGCCTCCTTCCAGCTCGAAGTCCCCCTCCCTCCCACCGAACGGGAGCTTGGCCGGCAAGTCGCGATTGGTGCAGGACACCTGTGCCGTCACCGTTTCGGCGGCGGGCACTTCCGGATTGAATCCGAGATTGACGAAGGAAAGATAGACCTCCGTGCCGGCGTCGTCTTTGCGCTGAGAGGGCCGCCGCGAGGCAAACCAGAACGCCTGTTCGGACTCCTCTCCGAAGCCGTGCTTATACGAGTAGAAAGGCTGGTAATGGCGAGTCTGTTGCACGGTTGGATCCGTGCTGTAGACCGAATCCACTGAGTACACTTCAGTGGCCATCTGACGATGGACGTCCGGAACGACCTGATATTCGTTCTGCTGATGCGTCAGTTGAATGGGCTCAGCAATCTTCTTGAACAGGTTGACGATGGGGCAGCATCCCAACTGAAAGGTACTGGTATCCACCTGCACCCGTGTTCGGGGCTCTTCCTGAAAATAGATCACAATCTCCCATTGGTCGCCAAAACCGGCCTTGGCGGCTTCGTCGAGACCCGTCACTTCAAAAAACAAAAACTTATCCGGAAAGGCAAAAAACTCGGTGAGCAGGCGATAGCCGGGGAAAGAATGCGGACCATAGGGCAGCATCCCCTCATCCAACTCAAAGCCCACCGGCTGAAGGCAGGACGGAGGCAGGGCCACAGGTTGGGCCGAACGCGCTCCCGGCTTCTTACCCGCCGGGCGTAGCTCCACCCGCACCGCCTGGTTCAACAACATCTCGTACAGGGAGTAGGCCATCTGCCACTCAGCGTTGATGTAGAAGCGCAACCGGTCGATTCCGCCCGCCTGCTCGTCTAAACCCTTCTTCAGATCAGCCAGGTCCGCACCGTTGATGCAGCGCAGACTAATCCGCAGCATGGACTCCGTGCGCGTGGTCCGGCTCAACAGGCGGTCGGGCGATTCCAGAGAAGCCGCCGTCATCTCGATCGGCCACAACGTCACGGGGTAGCAGGTGCGGAAGCGGCAGGGCGTCCCTTGCACGGGACGGGAATAGAGAAGCGATCCGCGGTCGATGGTGTAGCCCGAAGTGAGCTGAGCCTGGGCCGGGTCGAGCGAGAACTGCACAATGGACATGGACGGAATCGGGGCCAGATAGTGAGGATAGAGAATGTTGAAGAGCGACTCGGTGATCTGCGGGAGTTCATCATCGATCTTCAGGTGAATGCGACCCGCGAGGAAGGCAAAGGCCTCGATGATCCGCTCGACGTGCGGATCTTCGCATTTGTCCGGCTCCAGCAGCAACCTCGAGGCAATTTTGGGATACTTGTCCGCGAACTCCGCGCCCAGCTGCCGCAGGAAAGTGAGTTCACGTTCGTAGTAGCCCAGCAGCTCGTCGCGCATCAGTCACCCTTCAGAGTGAAATGACCACTCCCGGCTTCCACTACCGTGTCGAAGCTGACAGGCTCCGGGGCGGGGTCGATGCGAAGCTGTGCGTCGATCCGGAAATGCATGGCTCTTTCTTTTTCATTGCCGGCCACCAGCGTGACGGTGACGGCTTCCAGACGCGGTTCAAACAGCCGAATTTCTTCTTCGATGGCACGGCGTAACTTCTCCTGATTGCCCGGGTCTTTGATGCTGGTCGAGGTGAAATCCGGCAGGCCATAAACGGCCACGGAGTGCTGAAGTTCTCTGAGGTCGGACGGGATTTCTCCAATGTACTCCCGCGTGTTGAGAAGCCACTCCAGGTCGCGCCTGACCGCCATTTTGAGCTGCCGCAGACTGCGGGAGCGCGAAGCCACCGCTTCCTGCTTGGCATCCGGCTCATAATCGATCAGCCGGTCCAGGACCGAAATGGTGATTCGAACTTCACTATCGTTCCAGGCCATGGAATGTCAAAGGCACGAGAAGAGTTCCACCTTCATCACATGAATGCGAGCCACAGCGCCGTCTGGGCAGAAACTCCGCGCGGCCAACCACACCAAACCCTCAAGATCTCTCCAGATCTCTTGCGGCCGAAGACTTCGGGGGATCCTGCACACCGAAAACGAGAAGCGCCGGCCAGGCGCACGCACCTGGCCGACTGGATCGGTTGGCTGAGAATGCAGCTGGCAGCGGTTCTGCCCTCCGCGGGGATGGTTGGTCTGCGGCAGGAATCGAACCGCCACCCCCCGGAAGTTCGTCAGGTGTTGGCCACCTTGGTGAGATCCCAGATCTTGGTGACCATACCTTCCATCTTGCCATCCGGCTTCTGTTTGGCGTAACCGAAGCTCACCTTGGCAAAACTGAATGAATTGGACTCGGTCGGGGTGTCATCCCCACCCGAAGAACCGCTGTACTGGACGCTGTCGACCATGCAAGTCTCGAACTCGAGCTTGTGGAAGATCTGCTGCTCGCCTCCCGCTTTCCGCATCGTCACGGTGATCTTGTCGATGTGCTTGCCCGTGCAGCAGTGCTCGAACAGCAGAGGGCTCGCCGAATCCAGCTTCTTCATAATGTTGAACGATGAGATCGTGACCTTTCCGGCTGCGATGCCTGTTCCTGCGGCTGAAATGGTGCTGGGGTTGGAACCACCCCACGAGAAGCTGTAAATCTCAATCTGTTTCTCAAAGCCCTTTGCGGTCCCGTCCCCATCGATGCCCTGTATCTTCATCCAAGTATCAAACGCCATGCTGATCTCCTTTCTTTCCTTTCCCAGATTTCAGAAGTGACAAGATCGAGAACCATTTCACACCAACTCAGGATTACCCATCGGATCGCCAATGCTTTGTGTCGCTCTGCCCGGAAGAACTTGCGAAGAAGCGCGAATATCCTGGCTGCTTGAGTCTCAAACTTCCCTATCCTGCTCCTAGCGAGCGGATTTGGGCAGCTCGGCCACCAAACGCAAGGAAACTGAAATCTCGTCCAACTGAAAATGCGGACGGAGAAAGGCAACAGCTTTGTAGACACCAGGTTTTCCCGGCACCTCACTCACCTGAATGGACGCCTCGCGCAGCGGATGTTTGGCTTTGACCGAAGGAGCGGCGGTGTCATCGGGAGTGACGTACTGGGTGATCCACTTGTTCAAGAAGTTCTCGCAGTCGGTTCGCGACATAAAGCTGCCCACCTTATCGCGCATCATCGCCTTCAAGTAGTGGGCAAAACGCGAGACGGAGAAGATGTTCGGCAACTGGGAAGACAGACGAGCGTTGGCGTTGGCGGCATCGTCGTCATACTTCTTGGCCTTGTTGCAGGACTGACCGCCGAAGAAAGCCGCGTAGTCTGTGTTCTTGCAGTGGACCAACGGCAAGAAACCAAGATTGGAGTATTCGGCCTCCCGCCGGTCGGTGATGGCGACCTCAGTTGGGCACTTGAGTGCCACTTCACCGTCGTCGGTCTTGAACGTATGGGTGGGCAAGCCCTGAACGAGGCCGCCCCCTTCAACCCCACGAATCGCCACGGTCCATTGATGGAGGGCGAAAGCTTCGGTCAGCCGCGTCCCATAAGAGTAGGCTGCGTTGCTCCAGAGATATTTGGAGTGATCTTTGCCGTCCACATCCTCTTCGAAGCGGAACGTTTCGGTGGGAACGGTGTCGGCTCCATAGGGCAGCCGCATGAGAGTCCGAGGCAGCACCAGGCCCACATAGCGTGAATCTTCCGAGTCCCGGAACGATCGCCACTTGGCGTATTCGGTCCTCTCGAAAATCTTGGCCAGATCGCGAACCTCGGACAGTTCCCCAAAACTGTCCATCCCAAACAATTGCGGAGAAGCAGCCGAAATGAAGGGCGCATTGGCCGCCGCCGCGACACTGGAGATCTTTTCCAGAAGCGACACGTCCTGGGGATGGTTTGAAAACTCATAGTCGCCGATGAGCGCACCGTAGGGAGTTCCCCCGAAAGTGCCGAACTCTTCTTCGTAAACTTTCTTGAACAAGGCCGACTGATCGAACTCAATGGCTTTCTCCAGATCTTTGGAGAGGTCTTTTTTGGACACGTTGAAAACCCGGATCTTCAACATGGTGCTGGTCTCGGTGTTCATCACCAGGTGGTGCAATCCACGCCAAGATCCCTCCAGCTTCTGGAAGTCCGAGTGATGCATGATCTCGTTCAGCTGCGCAGAAATCAGCTTGTCGATGGCTGCAATCCGGGCATTGATGGTGGCTTCCACGTCGCGGGACATGACCAGCTGCCCTTCCATCACCTGCTGGACGAACTCACCAATCATATCTTTCGCGGCGGCGGCCTGCAGTTCGGTCCGCGCCATCTTGCCCTCTTCCAGAATCTTACTCAGCAGATCGACTTCGCCCTGCTGTTCCTGGACGACGGCTTCGGCTTTCTCCTTTCCCACCTGCTTGTTCATTTCGATTCCTCCTTCGATTCGCTTTCATCCTTCGAGACCTCAATGCCCAACTGCTTACCAAGCTGCTCCTGCGTGGTGCTGTTCTGGAGAATGTCTTGCAGGATCCCTTCCAATTTGTCATTCCCATCCATCTTGGACAGCAAATCGGAAAGACGCTGTCGTCCCTGCACCAGCTTCTTCAGGGGCTCCACTTGCTGAACCACCTGATCGGGCTCGAAATCGGCCATGCTGTTGAAACGAAGCTCCACACCCATCTTGCTGCCGTCGTTGGTCAGTTTGTTATCGACTCGCAACGCCAGTCTGGGCTTCATGCCGGATAACACCGAATCGAAGTTATCCCGGTCGATCTCGATGAACTTGCGATCCCGGACCCGGGGCAGAGGCTCTGCCGGCTGGCCGGAGTAATCTCCCAACACGCCAACCACGAACGGGAGTTCCTTGGTTTCGATGGCTCCCCCAACCTCCACGTCATAAGTGATATGGACGCGGGGGGGACGAACCCGACTCAGTTTTTGTTGAGTGCTCTCTTTCTTAGGCATATTCCTCTCCTTTGCTACTCTCGACGGTCTCGATCGAAATCGAATAAGAAGATTTTAGGACGCGGCACGCCGAGCTTCCAATACTTAGCCGCCTTCGCCCTCCACCTTCAACCCGAGTGTTTCCTGCACATACCCGAGTGTCGTGCTGTCCTTGATGACTTCCTGCAACCACTGCTCCAGGGGCATGGCGCCCCACTTCACGGCGCGCTGCACGAGGTAGGATACGGGACTATGGGGTTCAGTCTTCTGAAAGTAATCTGCAATCTCTGCCAATCGACGCAACGCGTCTTGACGTCCTCGGATGACGCCGGAAGCCGACATGAAGCCACCTCCCGTTGCCGCCCCTGCTCCTTCGCCCGGACCTTCCCCTGCCGCCTCCTCCTCCGTTACCGGATCGGGCTCGGCGATACGTTTTTCCTTGACCAGCTTATCCGACAGGGAACGCAAGTCCTCGAGGCTTCTCTTCAGCTCTCCCAATCCCGGCGTCTGGCGACCGAAACGGTCGTCCATCACCTTGTCCAGCCCTTTGAACTCCTCCCAGCACGCAGCCAGCAGCCCGTCGAGCTCTTCATAGAAGCGTCGGGGGGTGCTTCGAAACAAGCGAGCCCAGTCCTCTCCGGCTTTCTCCGTTTCGGCCCGAATCCGATCGGCTTCGCTTCGGTCCGCCTGCGCAATCTTGTTGATTTCGTCCGGAAGCCGCGTTTTCTCCCAGCGCAACCACGAAAAGTTCTCGTCTCCACGTACGGCCGTCAGCTCGATCTCCTTGACGGCCAGCGAAGCCTGGCGATCCATCAAGGCCAGGCAGTTGGCCCGGGCCTCCAGATCTCCCTCGTCGATTTCGGGATAGAGCGTATCCCAAAAGTTCTCGTGCAGCCCTCGCAACAGCCGGAGCCCATCGCGAAGTCCTCGAAAGCCATTCTCTTTCACCAAAGCCTCGCAGAGCCAGGCACCAATCTGCAAGTCTTTCGTGCGGTCTTTGAGCGCCTCCGTGGAAAGCTGGATGACCGCTGGCCAATCCGCCGTTTTGAACTCGCCCTGCCAATCTCCCACGGCAGCGGGGTCGTCAGCTCGTCGGGCTTCCCGAATTTCGTCATGCACGCCGACATATTGGAGATTCTCTCCGGAAGGGTTGTCTCCCGAAACCGGAGTCAAGAGGCCTTCAATATCGATCACGGGGTCTGTGTTGGCCATGTTCGCAAGGATGAGAGCGCTCGGATCCACCCACCTTTCAGGCGCTGCAGTCAGCTTGATCCGCGCCAGAGGGAGAGTTCATCAAAGCCGGGTTCAGGATAGCGGAGCCGCGGCCTCGGAAGCTGCCGTCGGCTGGAACTCAACAGTTTGAGCTTCAAAAAGCGACCTGTCTTGGTCATCGACGAGAAATAAGCGCAGCCCGACCGCCTGGCAGAGTTCTTCCCCAATTTGATTCCAATCCGTCATGCGACCTAGCCTCACCGAATCGCTCGTATGCAGCCGAGTTGGGGCGTAGAGGGCGGGTATCATAACTTCGCCTTCGACACCGTTCGAGGTGATGAGCCGGGCCGAAGTCCAAAGCAAGTCCCTAAGCTGCTTGGGTGGGCTGACCTCCAGCTGCCGGATCTGCTCGAAAGGAAGCCACGTGTATTTGTCGTGCACCACCAGCTCGAGTACCGGCGCCGTAAAATCGTCATAATCACGAAAATCGGAGAAAGCTGTACCATTGAAGGATCCGGAGACCGCCGGCCTCTCCTCTTCGGCCCGATCTAAGATCTCCCTCACCTCCCGGTGCTTCCCCTCGCGCATCAACGC
This sequence comes from Acidobacteriota bacterium, assembly GCA_040753175.1. Classification (GTDB taxonomy): domain Bacteria; phylum Acidobacteriota; class Terriglobia; order Versatilivoradales; family Versatilivoraceae; genus JBFMEW01. Next base: position 47,816 of record JBFMEW010000043.1, read on the forward strand.
CAAGGCTTTAACATGAAGGTCGACGTAGCTGGGAGGCTCACTAAGAAAATGCGGTTCCCTTCCTTCCGCAAAGACAGCCCACCGCTCCTTCTCGGCCTGCAGGCAATGACGGTAGACTTGAACGCCGAGATCGGGCTTGTCGCGTTGTTGCTCAATGACATCCAGCTGCTTCAAGGCCCGATCCAGCTCGCCGGAAAAGCAGAGGATTTCGAAAAGAATAGTGCGGGCGGTGGAATCGGTAGGATGGCTCTTGACCTCCTCGGTCGCCGACTGCAAAGCCCCTGAGAGATTGCCACTGGCCAGTAAGTCTTTGGTCCGACTCATGAGAAACACGCTAGGTTCTTACGAGCGAAACAACCAACTCCTGCGCACCACCAGGGAAAACGACCGGCACCCTCCCAAGTCACCTGCAACGCGCAGCTTCCGCGAAAACGCAGAAGACCTCCGATAGCGTTTCGTTTATGCCGTTGATCCTGTGTCTGACTGCTCCGGAAGACTAACAATTCGACTCACGGCCCGTCAAATTTTATTTTGTCACCCTGCAGCCACCTCGTCCGCCCCTTTGAGGTGTTTACGATTCGTCCGGAAGGGGAAAACCCTCCATCCAACGCATGCCCAGAACTCTTTCTTTCGAGTAAGGCCGGACGCTCACCGCATTGCCCTGATTTCCGCCGAGCAGCAACAGATTATCCCCCTGCATCCCGACGAAGAAGCCCACGTGACCCAGAGAGCCGTTGCGGCTTTCGCGCCACAGGACGACCACCGATCCGTACACCGGGAAGTCCAGACTGATTCCACCCCAGTCCAGCCACGAACGAGCGTTGGCTTTTCCTGTGCCCGGGAAAGAAGCCATCAGCATGCACCAGTTGACAAAGGCCGAACACCAGGGTGTTTCGTCGCTGGATCGGCCTACCCCCGTCGCCCTCAGATAGGCCACCACGTTGACGGTCCTTCCCCGCCTAGAGATACCGCGGATGCCATACTCGCGCAGCGCGAATTCCATCCAGGGGTAGGGACTGAAGTCGGTGGGAAGAAAAAGATCTCCTTCACCGGCCATGGCCGACGCCTGCGTTCGAATCCCGATCGCTGAAACCAGCGCCCCCCTGGTCCAATTCGCTGCCAATCCGGCACCCATGAATTTGAGAAAAGACCGACGATGCGCCGGTGTCTGGTTCAAACGAGTCATTTTCTGAGCTTCTCCTTCGCGGAACTCTGCAGAGTCTGCCACCTCCTCCGGCCTACCTGTTGATTCATCGTCTTGGTACTCAAGAATCTTAAGAGCCGAGCGCGGTCCGGTCAAGAACCGTCATTTCAGACAGCGACCACAGTGCCCGCTCAGGCCACCAGCAAAGGAATCCGGGCGATGTTCGACAGGGCTCCCTCCAGCTGCTCGACGATCAGCCGCCTGGTGTCGGCCTCACCTCGAACGGCCTGGCCCCCTTGTTTCAGGCTGGCCTTGCCTGATTCGATGAGTCGACATAACTCGTCCACAATAGCCGCCCTGTCATGGGTCCCATCCAGCAACAACAAAAGTGCCTGGGCCAGCGTATCCTGAATGTCCAAAGTAGTGTGTAACAGCGAGGTCACCCGGTTTCCCGAGCGCAGCTGAATTCTGGCCAGCGGACTCGCGACGGGCCTCTTACTGCTTTCCAGCGCGAATCGAGGCACGTGAACCAGGACTTCCAGTAAACCGGCTCCGTATGCGCTCATCAAGAGCTCTCCCAAAGCCTGACGATCGGCACGGAACTCGGCTGCAACCGGCTGGGGCAACGTTGCCAGGCGCTCATGGACCGCAGCCAGGACCTCGTGAAACCGCAAGGCGCGAGGCCAATTTTCGAACAAGAGCTGCAGCGCCGCTTTCGCCACCGGATGTCCGGTCGACAAGCGGGCACCTCTTTCTCCACAAAACTCTACGACCGTTCCGGGATCGAGGCTTGGATTGGGAACGCCGGCCTTCGACAACGACAAGAAGTGGAAGCCGTCGAGACTCGCCGGGTCAACGTTCCGGTCTAGAATCAGGTTTCCATGGCAGAGAAGCGTCTGCCGGAATCGACGGCACCTCAAGAAATCGAGATATTGTTCCCGGCGGATGATGTCGGTTTTCAGTTCCTCCAGAGTCGACTGCATTTCCGCACTCAGAGGCACATCCAGTGCGACAAAGAAATCCGAGTCGGCCAGGTACTGCAGGCCATATTGGGCCGCGTGTCCCACAAACTGATGGAAGTAAACGGGGTCGTTGATCGGTGAGAGGTCGTCGTGATAGAGAGTGGCGGGAGTTCGCTTGATCACCTGCTTCAGCTCTTGCTTCAAGTAGCTCTGGTAGCCCTCGTCGTCTGAGACCGAATCCAACAGGAATTGAACCACGGCCTTGGCCTGTTGCATGCGAGCCGCCGGTTCAGCGGCAGGATCGATATGATATTCCATCATCTCTCGGACCATCCGCCGCAGGTGCCATCCCGGATAGGTGTTGTAACTGACGAAAGCGACGCCCTGAGCGGCCAGGTGCTGCTTCGAAATTTCGAGAATCCGATCGCGAACGTTTGCCGGGACCCAGGAGTAGATGCCGTAGCTGATGATGTAATCGAAAACCCCGGCATCTGCCGGGAAATCCAGGATGTCCAGCTGCCTCAGGGTGATGTTCTTCAGCCCCAGTTCCTCGATGATGGCCTGACCTTGCTCAATGGGGCGCCCCGCCAGATCGATGCCCATGAACTCGCTGTCCGGAAGGCCATAGGCCATCGGGATAATGTTGGCTCCGTTGCCGCAACCCAACTCCAGGACCCGGCATTTTTCCACCGGGGCCGGTTTCATTCCGAAGAATCGAGCCAGCACCGCCATCCGGTTCGGATGGGTGTGCAGCAGGGCATAGTTGTCGTAGGGAACCTCGTCGTAAGGGTTGATCATGGCCCCTCGCTTCATCACACTCAGGCTCAATTCTAAACTTGATAGAATCGGTGAGAGAAAGAAGAATAGCACAACTCCCCTGAGAGCTCGGAAGCAACGGCGCGAGTGACGAATCATCAACAGCTCGCAGCACCCGTGTCCGGTTCGGGAGCAGGTCGAGCAGCTCTGGATCGAGTTGGCCGTTAACTACGATCGAACCCTCAACTGCCGGCTGATAGTATCCGTGAGGAGGACTCATGCCGCTGCCGGATTCCGATGCCCCTTTCAATTCAGAGTTGCCGCTCAGGATCGGAACAGAAGAAGACTTTGCAGCCGTGTCTCGCCTCTTCCGAGAGGTTGGCTACGAGGAGGAGAGACTCTGCCGGATTTTCAAGCTTTCCCACCTACATGAGTTCGCAAAGATCATGGAAGCTGACTTCTCCACCAGCAGCGTTGAGCCGGCTCTGTTGGGGATTCTGATCAAGGTGTTTTTCCTGGTCGAGCCCGTGGCGGTTCAGGAACTCGAGGCTCTCATTCCCTCTTCCGCATTTAAGGCTTTGTGGGCTTTGGACCTGCTGAGACCGATCGGGGAAGAAGAGGGCAGACCGTCCAGCGGACCGCATCTGTGCCGGTCCACCGTCTGGTTGTACCCGTCACACGGCCTACTGCTGGTGTCGGATCGAACCCGCCAGCATACAGACGCTGTCTTCCCCGCCCTCAGCCCATTGACCTATCGCTTTCTGCAGAGGATCGGTCGCGAGCCGGCCGAGGCAACGCTGGACCTCTGCTCGGGCTGTGGTGTGGCGGCCCTCACCCTCAGTTCACATAGCCAACGTGTTGTTGCCGCCGACATTTCCGAGCGAGCCGTTCACTTTGCCGGCTTCAATTGTCGTCTGAATGGCAAACCGAACGTGGTTGCGGTGGCCAGCGACCTGTACTCGGCTTTCGAGGGACAGACCTTCCAAAAGATCGTGGCCCATCCTCCCTACGTGCCCTCGCTGTCGAACGAGACGATCTGGCGGGATGGGGGAGAAACCGGTGAGATGCCCATTCGTCGTATCGTGGCGGGACTCAATCGGTTTCTCGTTCCGGGGGGCCGGTTCTATGCCTCTTGCGGCGGTTTCGATACAGAGGAAGCCAGCTTTGAAGAACGCGTGAGGTCGTGGCTGGGGTCGGCTCAGGAGGAGTGGGACGTGATCTTTGCGCTGGAGTTCGACAAATCCCCTTGGCACCTGGCCAAGGAAGCCGCCAACCCCGGCCCCGATAAACAACCTGAAAGAACGCTGCGGATGCTGCAATGCTTCCACCAGCTGCGCGCCACGGAGTTTGTCACAGGTGCTTTGATGATCCACCGAAGGCTTCGGCCGGTTGTCCCACCGGCCAAGCCCTTGACTCGCCGGACGCAACTGAGTCCGATCAGCGATGGCCGGAGTTTTGAGTGGTGGCTGCGGTACCTGAGCTGGCTGGAGGCATTCGAATCCCTCCAGCAGTTCAGCCAACTGAAGCCCAGGGTTTCACCTCATTTGGCCATTCGTATTACCCACCGGGTTCAGGAGCAGGAACTGGCTCCCGTCGAGTTTCTTCTGGAGTCCAGCTGGCCCTTCCGCACTGAAACTCAGGTCGACGCCCGGATTCTGCAAACCCTGCTCAAGTGCGATGGGAGCAGAACCTTTGCGGATCTCTTCGCCACAGCCGCTGACTTGTCGCTGCTTCCGCCCGGTTATCAGCTTTCCGACTTTCTCCAATTCGGGTTGAAAATGATTGAACGAGGTTATCTTACCGTTGAGGAGCTGCTCCCGGCGTAGCCCAGCGACACGGCCGCTTCGTCCGAAAATCAGGCCGTGACAGGCGACCTCAGCGGATCGCTCGTCACCTTTCGTTTCGAGCCCCGCCTGTGGAATCACTACTGCCCAGAAGCTGTCCGGCCCTCATCAGGCTCCGAACTACTCCTCCCAGCGGACCCCTCTCAAATCGGCACCGTCGAATCGTGTCTTGGAAATGATCGTCTCAATCAGGTTCGATCCCCGCAGGTTCGCTCCGCGAAAATCAGCCTCCGTCAGATGCGCTCCCCTCAATACCGCGCCCGAAAGATTGGCCCCCCGCAGATCCGCGTTGGTGAGCTGTGCCGCCCTCAGATCGGCTTGGCTGAGGTTAGCGCCAGTGAAATCAGCGGCGTGGAGATTGGCCCCAGCCAGGTCGATCCCGGGCGCCTGCACTTTGTGAAAGCTCGCCCGAAAAAGATGCCCGGCCGCCAACCGAACGCGAACCAACTGCGCCTCGGAAAAGTTAACCGCAGTTGCGTTGGCACCCCACAGGTCAACTTCCCTGAGATGTGCCCGTGCCAGGTTGACGAAGCGCAAGTCGCACCCCAGTAGGGCAGCGGAACTCAAGGCGATACCCCGCAGATCTTTCTCCCCATCATTCAGCCTTCGCAAAAACTCTGTTGCATCCATCCCTATCTCACTTTCGAGTCGATATTCTGCCTCAACGGTTTTTTTGAAAGGTCGCCCTGGGGTAAAGAAGTCGTCGAATTCGGAGTCGTGTTTCAGATCAGCACGATATAATGGCCTCCGTCTGGTGAATGGGTTGCCGAAGGCTCCCGCCCAGAAGGGGTATTTGACCCACAACCGAGAGACCCAGGTGGGTGGCAAACGGCTTGCCTCCCAATGATCGGGACGTGGGCACAACTCGTTTTCCTCGTATCCGGAAAACAGAACAGAAAGCATCCACCACCTGCATCCGGTATGTCCAACCTTTATCCAGAAACCCAAGTCTAAGGTCTTGCTTGAAGCTTCGGTCCGCTGCGGGCGCGGCGCTTGATTCTGTTCCCGTCTCACGACGGGGAAAAACACAGAAGAAAGGCTCGCCTAAGACGACTAACTCAAACAAATCTGGACAGGCACTCCGGCGAATCGCTCCAAGGGAGAATTCATGAATCGTCTTCACCTTCACACGTTTTCAATACTTCTCTTCATCATTTCGGTGTTTTCCGCCTCGGTGGCGGCTGGTGCCAATTTCGTAGGGCGGGATATTGTGGTCCCCTTCGCGAGGACGCCCGGCGTATTCGGATCTCAATGGCGGACGGACCTCGTTGTCTCAAACGTCTCACATCTGACCTGCCCCCAAGATATGTACCAGTGGAAATGTTAGAAGTCCCGAGTTGAACAACAGGATACATCAAGGCAACTCCCGAGGTAAGATCAAGTCACCGGAGTGGGGGGATAGGGCAACGCTGGAG
>JBFMEW010000044.1:0-53685 GCA_040753175.1 Acidobacteriota bacterium
TCAGTCTTCACCGTGGTCCTGTTGTTGATCATGATGGTGGCGGTGATCGGATTCATTGTCCTGGTGGAACGGGCTCAGCGGCGCCTTCCGGTTCAGTACGCCAAGCGTGTTGTCGGGCGGCGGGTTATGGGTGGTCAGTCGACTCACCTGCCCTTGAAAGTGAACATCGGGGGAGTGATCCCCGTCATTTTTGCTTCGTCGATTATTACGGTTCCCCAAACCTTCGGGTTATTGTTCCAAAACAGCCGGTTCTTCCAGAACATGACCGAAGCCCTGAGGTTCGGCGAGCCCCTTTACAACGTGTTGTACGTCACCGGCATTATATTCTTCTGCTACTTCTACACCTCGATCGTGTTCAACCCGACCGAGGTCGCCGACAACATGCGGAAGTACGGTGGTTTTATCCCTGGCATTAGACCGGGCAAGAAAACGGCCGAGCACATCGAAACGATTCTGACGCGCATTACGTTTGCCGGAGCGATCTACCTGGCTCTGATCGCCATCATCCCCGAGTTCATGATTACGGGTTTCCACTTCCAGAATCTACCTTTCATTGGGAGACACCTGGAGAATCTGCCGAACTGGATATTGAATGGGTTGGGGGTGCAGTTTTACTTCGGCGGGACGTCGCTGCTGATCGTGGTAGGCGTTGCCATGGACACGGTGCAGCAGATTGAGGCTCAGCTGGTCATGCGGCACTATGATGGTTTTCTAGGCCCCCGAGGCCGAAGGATTCGAGGGCGCCGGAGCTAGGTTCCGGTAAGGTATTGTCAAATTAGAGTGATTCAAGTAAACTTGTCAATTTGCATTCTGACCTGGGATGAGCCCTGAACGGATCGCATGTCGAAAGAAGATGCAATTGAAGTGATGGCCACCGTGCTCGAACCCTTGCCGAACGCGATGTTTCGGGTCGAGTTGGAGAACAAGCACGTGGTGCTGGCTCATATCTCAGGAAAGATGCGCAAGAATTTCATCCGGATTCTTCCCGGAGACCGTGTGGCCGTCGAGCTGTCGCCTTACGATCTGACTCGCGGCCGCATCGTATATCGCTACAAATAGGAATCGGCTCTCATGAAAGTTCGGGCATCCGTAAAGAAAATTTGTGAGAAGTGCAAGATCGTTCACCGGAAAGGTGTGGTACGGGTCATCTGTGTGAACACCAAGCACAAGCAGAGACAAGGTTGAGCACGCTCTGAGTACCGTTTGAGGGGGAAACGTGGCACGCATCGTTGGCATTGATCTTCCACGCGAAAAGCGAGTCGAGATTGGTTTGACTTACATCTTTGGTATCGGACGGAGCCGTTCCCGGCGGATTTGCACCTCTACCGGGGTCGATCTGAATACTAAGGTAAAGGACCTCACCGACGACGAAGTGAGTCGTATTCGACAAGTCATTGAAGAGCAGGGAGGGGTTGAGGGCGATCTGCGCAAAGAAGTGTCCATGAACGTCAAGCGTCTCATGGAAATAGGCAGTTACCGCGGGAATCGCCATCGACGATCGTTACCCGTCAGGGGACAGCGAACCCACACCAACGCTCGCACGCGCAAAGGGCCGCGCAAGGGTGCCATCGCGATTAAGAAGAAGTCGACTGCCAAGACCTAGCGGTCGAGCCGCATTGAAACAAGGAGACGAGGAGCTGAGTTGAATGGCCAAAGCACCCACCGCCAAGTCCGGCAAGAAGAAATCATTTAAGCGGAAGGAAAAGAAGGTTGTTCTGAGTGGCATCGTTCACATCCAGGCAACATTCAACAATACGATCGTCAGCATTTCGGACCATCAGGGCAACCTGGTGTGCTGGTCCAGTGCGGGGTCATTGGGCTTCAAGGGATCGCGTAAAGGTACTCCCTTTGCTGCTCAACAGGCGTCCCAAACAGCAGCCAACAAAGCCAGGGAGTGTGGGATGAAGTCGGTGGAGGTTCGGGTCAAAGGGCCGGGCTCCGGTCGCGAGTCGGCCATTCGTGCCCTGCAGGGCGCTGGACTCGATGTCAAGGTCATCCGCGATGTGACGCCTATTCCCCACAATGGCTGCCGGCCGCCCAAGCGGCGCCGGGTTTGATGGGGTTCGTTTTATCTTGAAAGATTTGTCTACGGAGGAAAAAGGTCTTGGCCAGATATCGTGGGTCAGTTTGCCGTCTCTGCCGGCGTGAAGGGATGAAGCTGTTCCTGAAGGGAGATCGCTGCTTCAAGGACTCCTGCGCGATTGAGAAGCGCAATTTCGCCCCCGGTCAGCACGGGAAGGATCGCCGGTCGAAGGTTCTCGGCTACGGGCTTCAGTTGAGAGAGAAGCAGAAGGTTAAGAGAATCTATGGGGTCTTGGAAACCCAATTTCGAAACTACTTTGAAAAAGCAGAGCGACAAAAAGGAGTGACGGGCGAGAATCTGTTGCAGATGTTGGAGCGTCGCTTGGACAACATCGTTTACCGCCTCGGATTTGCCTCGTCACGAGCGCAGAGCAGACAGTTGATTGGACACGGCCACATTCGCGTCAACAACCAGAAAGTCAACATCCCCTCCTATCAAGTCCGGCCCGGGGACGTTGTTTCCGTGCGTCAAAAAAGTCAAAAGAATCCGGGCATCGTCGGTTCTCTCGAAATGATCGGCAGCCGTGGAGTACCCAGCTGGTTGGAATTGGACAACACCACCTTTTCGGGAAAGGTCCTCTCGCTGCCCAAGCGGGAAGATGTCAACTTGCCCGTACAGGAACGCCTCATTGTAGAGCTTTATTCTAAGTAGCATCATCGTCAGGGATCTTCGCCTGAGGCCGCTATTCATTTGAACAACTTGCCCAGCAAGATCAGACTTGGAGGGTTGATCGTCTATGTTGTGGAAAGGATTTCAGAAGCCCAAGAGGTTGTCTTTCAATACCGAGACGGCCTCGCCAACCTTCGGCCAATTCACGGCTCAGCCGTTTGAGCGAGGATTCGGGACCACGATTGGCAATGCTCTGCGACGCGTGCTGCTGTCGTCGATCGAAGGCGCGGCAGTGACTGCCGTCAAGATCGAGGGAATTCTTCACGAGTTTTCGCCGATCCCGGGTGTGGTGGAGGACGCAACCGACATTATCCTCAATCTCAAGCAGGTGCCGTTCAAGCTGAACTCGGAAGAGGCCAAAACCATCTATCTGGAGTCCGACGGAGCAGGCCCATTGACCTCAGCCAGTATCAAGGCCGATGCGGATGTGGAAATTCTGGATAAGAATGTATACCTGGCCACCGTCAGTGAGGGTGGAAGGTTGCAGATGGAAATGCGCCTGAAGGCCGGGCGGGGTTACGTCTCGGCAGACAAGAACTTCGACGAGGATCTGTCGATTGGCTACATCCCGATTGACTCCGTCCATTCCCCGGTCAGGAAGGTCAACTACACCGTGGAACCGGCTCGCCTTGGTCAGATGACCGATTACGACAAGCTCATACTCGATGTCTGGACCAACGGCTGCATCACCCCGCAGGACGCCATCGGCTATGCGGCTAAGTTGATTAAGGACCACATGTCCATCTTTATCAACTTTGAAGAGCAGCCAGAGCCAAAGGAAGAGGTGGTGGAACGGGGACAGGAAGTTGTCAACGAGCACCTTTCGCGCTCGGTTGAGGAATTGGAACTGTCCGTTCGCTCGTATAACTGCCTGAAGAACGCCAACATCAAGACGATTGGCGAACTGGTTCAGAAAACTGAATCAGAGATGCTCAAAACGAAGAATTTCGGACGCAAGTCACTGAACGAGATCAAGGAGATTCTTGCCAGCATGGGGCTTGGGCTGGGAATGACCTTCAATGAAAAGGGCCAGCCTGTTCCGGCAGCCGTTGAGAAATCCTGATAGGTCCGAATTGCTGTCAAGGAGATTGGATCGATGCGACATCGAGTGCATGGTCGGAAATTGGGACGAACGACTCCCCATCGCCGGGCCTTGCTGAGAAACCTCTGTACTTCCCTGTTTGAGCATGAACGGATCACCACGACCGTGCAGAAGGCCAAAGAGCTGAGGCCCTTGGCGGAGAAGATGATCACTCTGGGGAAACGGGAGTCCTTGCATGCGCGCCGGCAGGCCGCTCGTTTTCTCTTGAAAGCCGCTGTGGTACAGAAGTTGTTTGATACGCTCGCGGCCAGATTCGCGGACCGGGCAGGCGGCTACACCCGGATTGTGAAGTTGGGTTACCGTTCGGGAGACGGGGCTGACCTGGCGATCGTTGAGCTCGTCGGCAGCGATCTGGCGGCCAAACGAGCCGAGAAAGAGGCGGCCGAGGCCAGCAAGTCGGCAGGCTCCAAGAAGGACGCAACCGAAGCGACTGCCGGGGAGCCCGCAACCGATAGTGGTGAGGAGAAGGAAAAGTCGGAGTCCATGACTCAGAAAGTCTCCAAGAAAATCAAAAGTGCCATCAAGGGTGAAAAAAAGGCACCCTCTGCCAAGGCCGGCGGCACCCGCCAGAAAAAGAAGACCGATTCCGCCAAGGCCAAGAAGTCGAAGCCTAAAGAAAAAGAGTAAGTGATTTCATTACGGTCTCAGGCAGCCTTTCTCTTTAAAATCCTCAGTGCTCGCGCTGAGGATTTTTTGTTTTGAGACCGCGCGACAAATCTGCCGCGCGGAGATCCGGGTGCGTCCCAAGAAGGACTTCCAGCCATGAGTGACCGCTACCAGCTGAGCGATCGCCGGGAACTCTATCGCGGGCGGATCGTAAACCTGACGGTCGATTCCATCAAGACCGCGTCCGGCATCGAGACCATACGGGAGGTCTTCCATCACCCTGGGGGAGCCGCCGTCATTCCTGTTCTGGACAACGGCGATGTGCTGCTGGTGCGGCAGTTCCGCTATCCGATTCAGCACGAACTTCTGGAATTTCCCGCAGGGAGGATCGATCCAGGCGAAACACCGGAATCGGCGGCAGCCCGGGAACTCCAGGAAGAAGTGCAAATGTCCGCTGGAACGCTGGAGAAGGTCGCCGAGTTCTACACCACGCCCGGGTTTTGCGACGAGAAGATCTTCCTGTACCTGGCCACCGCCTTGAGTCCCATTGACAAGAGCGGTGATCATGACGAGGAACTGGAAGTTGAAAGGCTCTCGCTATCGACCCTGAAGCAGATGCTTCACAATGGCCAGATTCTGGATGCAAAGACGATCATCGGAATTAACCTATTGCTGCTGCGGAGCGAGAAAGTTTCTGCCGAGCGGCGCCAATCCATTTGACCATTTCCGCCCAGGTGGGCGGGGTTAAGGAGGGCGTATTCATGGCTGACCGAGGCGACGGAGTCTTGTCAGAGCTGTCCGACTTTCTGACGGAAATCGCTTGTCCGTCCTGTCAATCGAAGATGAAGGTGGCTCCCATCTGGAGTATGGTGCTCGAAAAGGGATACTCCACTTGCGGCAATTGCTGGCAGATTTTCGCGTTGCGTTCCGGTGCGAAGATGGAAGGGAACCAGGTCAGGCCCGAGGACTTGGAAACGGTTGTTGACGATTTTGAAAGCAGTAATGCAGGTGAATATTTGTGGAGCCCCCAGAAACTGGAGAATACGAGAAACGCGGCGGTGGATTTCTTCTTCAGCGTCGCGTTGACGGCGTTTTTCGATGGGATGGAGAAGAGCTATCCTCGCCTGCAGACACAGGACTATGGCCTGGCCTGGCGCTATCTTTCGCAGGCCGCCGCATTCGCTGTGAGCGACCTCGATACCCGTCTCATCGCCGATGCATTCGAGAAGCTGGAGAATTACAAACCCTACGACTGGAATGGATGAAGAAATAGGTGGTGGCGACTCAGAATGAGCCACAGGTGTTAAGGCTCCCTGACCGTCCAGACCCGGCAAGATGCATCCAGAAAGGCGGCCTTTATGTTCTCACAAGCACTCAGATTTGTTCGGCTTCCTCTGTTGATGTTGGTAATTTACGCGGCCGCCCGATTTACTCTGGGGCTGGCGGGGGTACCTTACGCTCCGCGCGGCAATGCCATGTTCTCGGTGGTCGGCCTGACTGTCATCAGCGGAATCTACTTTGGAGCCGTCTCGGGGAAGGTAGGGGGGTTCAACTGGAAAGGGACCGTGCTCATCGGCGTCCTTCTTGGCCTCTTTGCGCAAGTGTTGGTGCTGCTGGCCACGTGGATTAGTTACATCGGTCATCTGGAGACCTACTACATCCACTGGGATGCGCTCAATGTTCCGGAAGGAACGGTTCCCCCGATGGCCCAAGCCATGGCGGCTCGAGCTGGGGGATTGATTGCCGGTCCTATTACAGGGCTGTTGGCCGTCTTGATCGGCAGGGGATTGAGTTTTCTGGCTCCTTCGCCCTCCAATCGAGCCGTGAGCTGAGATTTCAAGGCTGGACTGGAATCCGGGGTTTCGAATGATCTTGTCGCACTCCAAGAAAGCGATCACTGCCGGCATCGCACTGGCTTCGTTGCTGTGTGCCTCGCTTCTGGCCCACGCTCCCCAAGCCCACCAGAAGAGCTGTCTGTGGAAGGTCCGCTCGAAGACGTCGGTCATGTACCTGCTGGGATCCATCCACATTCTGAAGAAAGAAGCCTATCCGTTGAGTCCGGCGATTGAGGAGGCGTTCAACGATTCTCGAAAGCTCGTTGTGGAAGTGGACTTGGACGGTGAAGGGCAGAATGCGACCCGGGCGCTGATGCTGTCCAAAGGGCTCTATTCGGGAGGCCGCACCCTTTCTCAGACCATCTCCTCTCAAGCCTTCGAAAAAGCCAAAGTGGCTTGCCGAGAACTGGGACTCAGCCTCGACAGGATGAGTTTCTTCAAGCCCTGGCTGCTGGCTATCACCCTCACTGCCCTGAAACTGCAGACTCTTGGATTCGATCCCGAGTACGGCATCGACAAGTACTTCTCAGACAAGGCCCGAACGACAGGAAAATCGATCATCGGCCTGGAGACGCTGGAGTACCAGGTCGGGCGGTTTGAGGCGATGTCGGAGCAGTTGCAGGAGTCCTTGCTCCTGCAGACCCTCGACGAACTCGAGACGGTTGAATCGGAGTTCGACCAAATTGTGAATTCCTGGTCAAAAGGTGACCTCACGGGGCTGGAGACGCTCCTGGAGAGCTTCAAGGAGTATCCCGAAGCCTACCAGTTGCTTCTTGTGGAGCGAAATCGGAATTGGATGCCGCAAATTGAGTCGCTGCTAAAGGACAAGCAAAATTGCCTGGTCGTTGTGGGAGCGGCCCACTTGATCGGCGAAGATGGACTCGTCCGGATGTTGAAGGACCGCGGTTACTCGCCCGAACAGCTCTGACACGTGCCATCACGCTGGAAAAGCGCTGGACGGCCGTGTTGTTTGTTTTCACTCATCCCGCAGAAGGTCCTTTCCTGAAGAGGGCACTAACGCTGACCAGCAAGGCTGTCAGCGAGACCACAGCCAGGACAGGGTAGATCAGCAGCAGATCGACCCGGATGTTGCACTCTCCGGAACACAAAATCCTGAGCTTCATGCCGAACTCATAGGGTACGTAGCCGGCCCACAGAAGAGCTGGTATCAAAGCGGGACGACGCTTGGTTCCGAGATAGAGTCCTAGAAATACCAGGGCTGGAATGAGTCCCAGAGCGGGCTGTTCGATTAAATAGCTCACGATGTCAGACCCTGGTTCAAGGATGTGTGAGGCGAAGCGCTCTCGTACCGATTTCCACTGTTTCCGCCCGCGCCCAAGGTGTTTCCTCATGCTCGTCGGAAAGGCCCAGGGGCAGCTGATCAGGGAGGAGAGAGGCTGCCGTCTTCCGCAACCTGGACTGCAGTCGCCCCGAAATCCTCCTGTGAGAGGTGCCTCACCACCGGAATTACGTTTCCTTCCGGATCAAGTTGTGGGCCTCCGGGTCTGAGCTGCTTGGCCGCATGGATGCGCCCACCCAAAAATTCTCCTTCAGAGGAAAGGTGGGCTTCCAAAATCAACGACAGTCCGTTTGGACCGGATAAGTTAAACCCGCCGTAAGTGGCGAAGTTGCCCAAGGAGTAAGCGATCAACCGCTTCTGATAGACCTCCATGCCGCGCACCACATGGGGACCGTGCCCGAGCACCAGGTCCGCTCCGGCGTCGACGACAGCCCGCGAAAATGCCCTGAGGTTTCCGCGGTTTTCCCCGTAAAAGGTTTCTGGACCGCGAGGGACGTGCTGATACTTGGCGCCTTCCGCTCCGCCATGAAAGGATACGATGACCAGATCGTTTTCTACGGCGAGTTGCCTGACTACCTGCTTCGCGGCATCCAGCTTGTTCAGATTGTAAGCGGTGTCATAGGTGGCGAATGCGATCAGGGCGACCCGCCTGTTCTTGACGGTCAGTCGGGCGATATCGCCGGGTTCGCCAGAGTAAGCAATTCCCAGTTCATCCAGGACACGCTTGGAACTCCTCCGGCCTTCGGCGCCAAAGTCGAGTGCGTGGTTGTTGGCCAGGCTCATGACGTCAAAGCCAGCCTGCTTGAGGTATTTTCCGTATCGCGTAGGGACGCGAAAAGCATAACAATTCCTGGATCCGGGGGGGCATTTTGAGCTGCTACCCCCATCGATCAAGGGACCTTCGAGGTTGCCAAAAGCAATATCAGCCGCAGAAAGAATGGTTGTTACTTCCTCGAGTAAATCGGCGCCATCGTTGGGCGGCAGGCCAGCGTCGTCTGGGAAAGTAGATCCCAACATCACGTCGCCCACCGCTGCCACGACAATGCGATCCTCGGTCATTTCAGCCGCGGCAGTTGCAACCGAAAGCGGACTGAGCCTACCGAGCAGTACCACAAGGCCGGCCGAACTCATCATCACACATCTGCACCAATTGGACAGGCCATCATTCATAGTGGAGAAGCCTCATTAATGGGGTGTCTCGAGGACCGCGAAGGCCGGGATGGAGCGGGTATGAGGTAGTCGGGCACACTCGGCCGGACAAGTGACCCTCCTATGGCTCCAGAACGACCTTCAATACACCCGGCTGCTGAGCCAACTCGAAGGCTCTGGGCGCCTCTTCGAGCCGGAGCCGGTGTTGAATCAGTTTGGCGGGATCGATGCGGCCCCGACTCAGCAGGTCCAGGGCCGCCTCAAATCGCCCACAGCGGGAACCCACGACCGTAATCTCATCCACCACCAGTCGCGCCGGATTGAACGATCCTTGCCCTTGATAGGTCGATTTCAGAACTATCGTTCCTCGAGGCTTAATCAGAAGCAATGCCTGTTCCCAGCCTGCGGGAGAGCCGGTTGCCTCAACCACGACGTCGAAATCCCTGGTCAGATCGCGAGAGTTCTCAATCTTCATGGCGGTAACGCCAAGGTGTGAGACCAGGCTCAATTTTTCCTCGTGCTTGCCCAGGATCGTCAGACGGGCGCCTGTCCCAGCCAAAACCATCGCAATCAAGAGCCCCAGCTTCCCATCCCCAAGAACCGCGACTTGCCGGCTCGGTCCTATCTCAACCTGATCCAAAATTTCACAAGCGGCAGCCACCGGCTCGGTGAACACTGCCTGGTCATCTCCGATCGAATCGGGGACAATATGCAAATTCGTCTGTGGGAGGGTGAGGTACTCTCGAAATGCCCCATCTCGCCCCAGAATGCCCAGAACCGTCCGGTGTGGGCAGTGCCGGCCCATGTGACGACGACAATACGCGCAACTGCCGCAAGCAGCATTGATTTCTCCCACTACTCGCTTGCCGACAAGCCTGGAATCACTTGCCGATTCGACGACGCCGACGAACTCGTGTCCAAGCACACCCTGAAATCCAAAATAGCCGCGTGTGATCTCCAAATCGGTGTTGCAAATGCCGGCCAACGTCAGATGGATGAGCGCCTCGGAGCTGGTTGAGTGAGGCTTCGCGTGCTCCACAACCTTCAGTTCTTTGTCGAAGACAACTGCTTTCATCAGTCCTCCGCGGCCAATGGCTCATTGCCGGCTCGCCTTGTCGTGTGTTAATTCTATGTCAATCTGGCTGTTTTCCGAAGCACTCAAGCCAGCGGGGTGGTGTGTCGGCCCGTTTGACGGGCCGGAAACATCCGATTGGGTTGTGAC
Organism: Acidobacteriota bacterium; assembly: GCA_040753175.1. GTDB lineage: Bacteria > Acidobacteriota > Terriglobia > Versatilivoradales > Versatilivoraceae > JBFMEW01. The sequence goes on from JBFMEW010000044.1 coordinate 9,967, forward strand.
CACCGATGCGTCTCTGGCTCTCCAAGCACTGTGATGTTCCCATCCGCGAGCAGTTGACCACGCAGATCATTTTGGCAGTTTCCAGCGGAGAGTTGCCGGCGCTCCAGCGTTTGCCGAGTACTCGAGAACTGGCACGACGATTCCGCGTACACTCCAACACCATCAGCGCTGCTTACCGGGAGCTGGCCTCCAAGGGATGGGTGGAGTTTCGTCGGGGCAGCGGTGTGTACGTTCGCCGTCTGAAGGAAGATGTGCCGCTGGATGGTCAGTTGGAACTGGATCAAGTCATTTCGGCGTTTTTGACTCTGGCCCGCAGCCGTGGATTTACCCTAAAACAAATCCGTTCGCGCGTTCGAAGCTGGCTGGAGTTTCAGCCACCTGATCACTTTCTTCTCATCGAACCCGATTTGGAGCTGCGTCGAATCCTGCAACAGGAAATAGCAAGCGCAACAGGGTTTCGCGTGGAGGGTGTGGGCTTGGAGGGCTGTGCCAAGCCCTCCATTTTCGCGGGCGCCGCTCCCCTTGCGCTCTACGCCTGGGCTGAGGAAGTGAGGGGCAAGTTGCCGGCCGGTTCCTCGTGCATCATCCTCCGATCCAGATCGGTTCAGAGCGAGCTGCTGGGAAAACTGCAAGACATCTCCTCGGACAGTCTGATTGCCGTGGTTTCGCGATGGCCCCAGTTTTTGCGGTGGGCTAAAGCGGTGCTCGAGCCAGCCGGGATCGACCCGGCTACCCTCAGCTTTCGTAATGCCCGAGAAAATGGGTGGGACACGGGTTTAAATCAGTGCCGTTTGGTTATTTGCGATGCCGTCACCGGACCGTTGGTCCCTCGGTCCTGCCGGCTGTTGATCTGCAACCTGGTTGCTGAATCTTCCCTGGTAGAGCTTCAGGAGTTGGTGCGGCAGATTCGCGACACGGAACCCATTCCCGCGGGCACCCCCCGTCGGCCCAGGCGAACCAAGCACGGGAAAGGCCCTCCAGATCGGGGATTCACAAAGTCATGAAAAGAACCGTCACGCTCGTTTGTTTTTTGGCTGTCGTGCCATGTCTGGGATATGACGGCTGGACGCAGCCTCACCCGAAACCGACCCGCTCTCGGGTCGGTTTGGTACTCGAAGGAGGCGGAGCGCTTGGCTTCGCGCACATCGGGGTACTCGAGTTTCTCGAAGAGCATCAGATCCCCGTGGATGTTATCGCGGGAACCAGCATGGGCGGATTGATGGGCGGCCTCTATGCCAGCGGGATGTCCACCGCCGAGATTCGTGACCTGATCCGCTCTGCGGACTGGGATCTGATCTTAAGCGGAGAGACTCCCTTCGCTGACCTGGCTTTTCGCAGGAAAGAGGATCGCATTACCTACCCCAATCGCATCGAGTTCGGGTTGCGAGGCGGGCTGACCGTTCCGGTGGGGTTGAATCCCGGGCACCAGATCGGTCTCATTCTGAGTCGGGCCACATTGCCTTACCCCGACTCGATTGACTTCGACGACTTGCCGACGCCATTTCGATGCGTGGCGGTTGAATTGATCTCCGGTAAGGAGACGGTTTATTCCCGTGGCTCTCTGGCCGAGGCTTTGCGGGCCACGATGTCCCTCCCTGCGGTGTTCACACCGGTTCGTAAGGAGGGCAGGATCTACACCGACGGCGGCCTCCTGAATAACCTGCCCGTCAACGTCGTCAAACAAATGGGTGCCGATATCGTCATTGCGGTGCACCTAAGCACTGGTCCGGTTGACCCCGAAAAGCTGCGGTCGCTGTTCGGCATCCTCGACCGCTCTATTGCCGTGATGGTCTCGGCCAACGAATTTCGAAACATGCAACTGGCCGACATTTTGATCACCGTCAACCTTGAAGGATTCTCCAGTTTGGACTACCAGGCTGGACAGTCCATTGCCGACAAGGGCTACGCTGCCGCCGGTAACAAGCAGGGAATCCTCGCCCACCTGGAGCTGGACCAGGCCACGTGGACTGAACATATGCAGAGGCGGGCCGGCAGGCGCCGCCGCGGAATGCCAGTGCCCTCCTTCGTTGACGTTCGAGGGATGGAACCGCGCTTGACCCAGTCTGTCAAGCGCAGTCTGACCCCCTGGCTAAATCGTCCTCTGGAACCTGCCAGTCTGGAGAAGACACTGACGCGCTTCACCGGTCTCGGGAGATTTGCCAGTCTGGGTTATGGAACCATTGAAAGGCAAGGCCGACAGGGGCTTCTCGTGCAAGCCGACGAGCGGGATCATGGCCCGCCTTTCTTCAAGCCCGCCATTGAATTGGACGGGCGAACACCCGGCGATGTGCGTTTCACCTTGAGTGGCCGGGTGACGTTCTTGGACGTAGGCGGTTTTCGGTCTGAGTGGAGGAACGATCTCCGACTCGGTGCCCGCTACGGATTGTCGACCGAATACTATCGACCCCTGGGGCCAGTGACCAATTGGTTCGTAGCTCCCCGGCTGCAGATAATCGATGAGCCTTTCGACGTCTTTCAAGCCGGAACCCGCTCAGCCGAATTCCGAGTCCGCCGTGCTGGTATCGGAGTGGATCTGGGCTACAACTTCAACCGCTTCGCCGAATTCCGGATCGGCCACACACTCGGCTGGGTGTCTGAGCGCCAACGGACTGGGGAATTGCAATTTCAGAATATTCCCGAGAAGCGGGCGGATTTTTCCTCGATCGGTTTTGCCTACGAAGGCCAGGACGACGCCGTCATTCCACGGCGTGGTATTCGAATCGCCTCGAACCTCTCATTCTTTCCACGGCGCGCCTCGCCGCCGGGCCGTTACCTCCGGTCGAGACTGGAAGTTTCCGAGTTCATCCCGATTTCAGCACCTGCCTCGCTGTTTTTCGGAGCTTCGGGTGGGACCATCACCCCCAGCCGCGATTTAGGGTTGCGAGGCTTCTCCCTCGGAGGGCCCCTGCAGCTGGGCGCCTACGCTGTCAACGAACTCATCGGCAATCAGTTCTTTCTTTTCACCACGGGATACCTTCGGGAAGTCTTTGCTCTGTCGCCTTTTCTGGGAGACAAGCTCTACGCCAGCAGTTTCTTACAGATCGGTAAGATGTATGGAAATCAGGACTACCCGGACGTCAACGCCAGTCTGAGCGGAGCGCTGATCCTCAAGAGTGCTTTCGGCCCGATCTTTCTAGGTGCTAGCTTGGGGGACCAGGGCAAACGCCGATGGTACTTTGGGCTGGGTCGATGGTTTTAGACATCAAAATCCAACAGCGACGCTGGATCTCGCGATCTTTAGTCCGCCTGCCGATCGCACGTCTCTAGTCTTGCTGTCCTTCGAAACCCGCCACCCCCAGGAAATCTGAATCGTCGCTCACCCCGGCCGAAGCCCTGACCCTATCCGTAGCGCAGAGGTTCGGGCATCGCCCGCTTGTCCCAGGCTGCTCTGGCGGTTAGTATTAGCGAAAGGCATTGAGACAGGCTCAATCGCCTCTTGAGTGGTCATTACAGTCTGGAAAGGAGGCAATTATCGTGATCAAGGAGAAATACCAGGATGTGCTGGATCTCGGGCTACAGCTGAAAGTGAAGAATGGCGACGTTCGGGAGGAGGGCGGCAAGCTTTATGTCAAGGGTCAAGCCCTCTATCAGTTCGACAAGGATCGCATCTGGAACAAGATCAAGGAGCATCCGAACTGGCAAAACGAGATCGCGGCCGACATCACCGTGGAGCGAACCGACATCTACGGGATCTATACGGTTCAGCCAGGTGACACCTTGTCAAAGTTGGCCAAGCTCTACCTGGACAGCCCCAATCGGTACATGGACATCTTCAATCTTAACAAGGATGTTCTTACCAATCCCGACCTGATCAAGGTTGGCCAGCAGCTGAAACTCCCGAACCGCTAGCTAAGTGGGCCTCGCATAGCCCGGGCACCTGTCGGTGTGAAATCTCTCGTCTCCGACACCGTCAGACCATCGGTCCGCTGTGGGGCGTCATTCACCTTCCTCGGGCATCTGAGGGGATAAACGTGCGAGGAAGGTGAACTCACTTCGGGGGTGGAACGATATGATCGACGCCCTTCCGGATTCCATAGTCGTTTGGTAGCTTGCGGTAGTCCTTGGCCGAGCGGGCGTTCCAGTCCCATGCAACCTTTCCATCCTTGAGCGTCAATTCACAAAACAGCCGCTGTTGGCCCTTGAGCTGGCCGTGGCTGGCATCGGCAAAACCAAATTCGCCGGTCATCAGGTTCCAGACAGCCACATCTGCGAGGGCACCAGGCGTCAGGTGTCCTAACTCGGTCCGATGGATGATTTGTGCGGGTTTCCAGGTGGACCGCAGGATCACTTCCGTGAGGGGCATGCCCATCGCCAGGAATTTAGACATGGTCGTGGGCATGTCCATCATCCCGGCATTCATGCTGCCGGCGTGTAGATCGGTGGAGATGGAGTCCGGGTAGAACCGCTGGCTGACGGCCGGAACGGCATTCCGAAACACGAAGCTGCCGCCGCCGTGACCTACGTCAAAGATGACGCCGCGTTTCCGGGCTGAGGTCAGGTAATCGTAGAGTTTACCTTGTTCGTTGGCCCAGGGGACCGGTGCGCGAAAACAATGCGTGCTAATGTCTCCGGGCCGCAGCTTCTCGGTTACCATCTGCCAGTAGGGGCGTTCCGGCAAGAAATAGCCGAAATCCACCATGATCGGAATGCCCGCTTCTTTTCCGGCGGCCACGGCATCCTCGATGGATTTCCAATCCGGCAGTCGATAGTGAGCCGACTTGATCCCCACCACCACGTCTTGATGTTTTCGAGCCAGACGCACCACTTCTTCCGGATTGAAATCCTCCTGTTCGACAATGTCGTGAATCATTCCGAATCCCGCAATATTGATCAATGCCAGCACCCGAGTTTTGACCCGGTCAATGACCATGTGCCTCAGGGTCTCGAAGTTCCTCCAGCCTGAGCTGCCGGCGTCTACCATCGTGGTCGTTCCGCTCCGAAAGCTGAACGCGTCGGGCGGGATGCTGGCATCGCCGGCCCAGGCATCCTGGATCCCGGTGGTGTGGTAGACATGAGTGTGCAAGTCCACCAACCCCGGAGTCACGTACAATCCGCGAACATCAATCATCTGGGAGCTGGCGGAATCGATATCGGCCATCACGGCAGCAATCTTGCCATCACGAATGGCCACGTCCCGGACGCCATCGACCCCGTTTTTGGGATCAACGACGTGGCCTCCTTTCAAAACCAGGTCGTAGGACTGCGCCGGGGCAGACTGTCCCCCGTGGCAAAGAACGAACAGGATCAAGAGTAGCTTTTTCATGGTGTCAGTCCTCGAAGCGATCGGATGAAAATCGATGCCCCAGCTTGAAAATGGCCAAGAGCATGCCGAGATGCGTCCAGCCTGGCCGCCACCCGGCGGGGTGCGACAGGGCACGGCCGTGAGACGATAATCTCAAATCAGGGTCTCGCCGTCCAGCGCGACCGGGCTGGGAATGCTCGTCCCTGAAGAATGCAGGCAGCAGGTACTTCGGAGTCAGACCCACCAATCGTTGTAACCAATCATTTCCCAGGCGGCCTTGTTCCGATTCCCTCCCCACTTCGGATGACTGTAGTAGCCTTGCATCGTATGGGAGCGGATCATCGCGAAGAACTCTTCCGGGGGAAGGGCGCCCCAGGTCGTGCGGGGCAGCTTTCCCGCTTCCATGCGCTCTAAAAGCTGGGTCTGCTGGCTGAATTCGATCTCGGTAAACGGTTTTGAATAGAGGTTTTGACTGCTCTCTTCGGTGGCCTGCAGACCGGATCGATAAACCTTCACCCATTCCGGGTGGGCTTCACGCAGCACCCGATCCAGAAAGTCCACCACGCCTGCTTCGCGGGCACCGGGGAATCCATCCTTCGGGATGATCTGTTCGCAGAAGTGCCCGAGGATCTCCTTTTCTCGATGGGTTAGACTTGCCTCCTCGCTGGGGTTGCTTGTCCGGCTCAGTCCCAGAAATGCGGGTGGCAACAACGACAGCGCTGCAAAGGAATACACAAACTCTCTGCGGGTGGCTTCCATGACTACACCTCCCTTCGCCCGGCGCTCCAGGCGCCGCCGTTCCATTGACGGATGAGAAAATCGGCAAATCGATAGGCTAGTGCTTGGATGGTTAGCACGGGATTCCTCCCCCCAGACGTCACAAACACGCTGCCGTCCACGATGAAGAGGTTGTCCACTTCGTGGGATTGTCCGTAAGCGTTCACGACCGAGCTCTTGGGATCATGGCCCATACGACAAGTGCCCAACTGGTAGCCTGCTCCACCGCGTCCCGCCGAGCTGGCGGTAATATCGTGGGCGCCGGCTTCCTGAAGTACCCGGGTCATCTTTTCCATAAAGAATTCGAACACCCGGTAGTCGTTAGGGTGAAAGCTGTGAGTGATTCTGGCTACGGGGATTCCCCACACGTCCCGCACCATCGGTGAAACTTCAACCCGATTCTCGAACTGGGGCATGTCTTCGGCCGGAGCGAAAAGACGGATGTACTTGTTGAAGTGCTCGCGCTGGTACTGCTTGTGTTCCAGACCCCATCGGCGGGCGCCACGAGGACGGCGGTTGGCGAAGGAGATGGGCGTGACTTCGGTTCGCGAATAAAACACGCTTCCTCCGGTAAACCCCGGGTTATTGGCGTAAAAATCATCAATGCCCACGCCTAGTCCAGGCCCGAAGCCTTCGTTGCTGACCCCGTCCAGAATGCCCCAGACCCAGGGACTGATGTGACCCATCAGGTTGCGTCCGACCCACCCATTGCCATTGGCGACTCCGTGCGGAAACCAGCGGCAGGCCGAATTCAACAGCAGCCGAGGCGTTTCGATGGCGGACGCGGCCAGAATGACAATTCGGGCGGTCTGTTCGATGAGCGTGCCATCCTTCTGAAAATATCGGACCCCGCTGACGGCTCCCTTGCTGTCGATGACGATCTCCCTGACGATGGCTTCCGGAACCAGGGTGCAGTTTCCAGTGGCCAGCGCAATCGGGAGCAGGGCTGTGACGGCCGTGGACTTGGCGCCGACTTCGCATATGAAGTTGTTGCAGCAGGGATGGCGGATACAGGCCGGGCGGCCCCGGTATTCCTCTGTTAAGAGACCCAACGGAACGACAAAAGGATGGTAACCGAGTCGCCTGGCGGCTTTTTGAACGGCCACGTCCCCCGGCTGCAGTTCAACCGGCGGCAACGGAAAAGGTTTGGCACGTTTTCCTTCGAAAGGGTTGACCCCACCCTCACCCGACACGCCTAAGTCGTATTCGGCCTTCTCGAAGGCAGGCTCCAATTCGTCGTAGGTCAGCGGCCAATCTTCGAGAGTGGTTCCCTCCACAGGCCCGCAAGCGCTCTTCATTCGGAAATCGACCGGGGGCCGACGCCACATCAGAGCGCCGTAAAACAACTGTCCACCCCCAACTGCGGCGCCACCAGGCGAGTACTCCCAGTTGTGCGGGTAGACCACGCGGAAATAGTCTTCCCCCTGATGCCGAAACTCGCGAGGACATCTGGGATCCTCTCCACCGGGTCCGGTCCGGACCATGCCGGCACCGTGTGAGGTCAACTCATCATGAAGGCCGAAATCGGCAGGAATTAGGTTCGGCCCTCTCTCCAACAACAGCACCCGAAGGCCGGCGGTACAAAGTTCCTTGGCCGCCACCGATCCCGAGGCGCCAGCACCCACGATTATGGCATCCACTTTCTCTTTGGCCATGATTCCTCCCACTTCAGACGAGGGGCAGCCCTTTTCGTGCGGATCTTAGCGCGAGGATTCTGCCACAACTCTTTTCAGAAACGCGATCACCCGATCAAAGGCATGCAGGGTCTGGGGGTCCTCCGCCTTGCGATCGAACCCATGTTCGCCACCGCGAATCGGAACGAACTCCTGCTGAACTCCGACCCGCTTCAGCTCGGCTGACATTTCCGCGGACTGCTGGAACGGCACGTCGGTATCCTGGTCTCCGTGGAGCAGGAGCGTTGGCGGATAATCGCGCGTAATGTTGCGAATTGGGCAAAAAGGATTGAACTGGGCGAGATCCTTTTCCGGATCCATGCCCACCACCTCTCTTGGCCACAGCCCCTGCTGCCGGCAGTAGAGATAGAAGCGGCCGCGGCGATTTCCCGCTTCAGGCTGGGAAACCGGATCCTGTCCGACGACGGCCATCGCCTCTTCCCTCGTCACGGCGGGCTGGCGCAAGTAGAAAGGGTCCGGCCGCCGGTACCAATCTCCGACGATATCACCATAGCCGTAAAAGGAGACGAGGGCTTTGGGACGGGGCTGGAAGCGGTAGCCGGCTACCAGCGTGAGATAACCACCGGCCGAATGGCCGACGACGGCGATCCGCTCGGGATCCGCCTCGAAGAGCCTGGGACCGTCCAGGCGAACCCAATGGTAAGCATCTGCCACATCCTCCAATATGAGAGGCAACTTGGTTTCGGGCGCCAGGCGGTAGTCGATCGACGCCACGATGAAACCGGCTTCGAGATAGCGATTCAGTTCGCCCAAGGAGATGCCTCGCCGGTCTCCCATGATCAGCGCTCCTCCGTGAATCCACAGCACCACCGGGAAGGGACCGGCGCTGCCGGGACGATACACATCCGCACGGATCGCGCAGTCTCCAACCGTCTTGTACACGAACGTTTGGCTGGTGGGTGCTGATGGCTGGTCAGCTCCTGCAGAAAACGCACCCATGGGTGCTATCAGAACCAATGAGAGGGGCAAGTTGAGAAAAGGTCTCATCCCATGTCCTCCGAAAAGTCCGAATTGATGCCGCTTTTTGGCTCCAGCTGTGGTCGGTTCGAAAAGAACGTCCGTCAGAGCCCTCCAGGATACCGAGGAGCGGGCGGCGGAGAGATTCCAACACGGTTGCGAAACAGTATACGCTTCCGGAGGGTGCGAATAACTCTCTAGTCAGCATTTTTTCTGAGCAGGTGATCGCCATCTTGGGCACAGATTCGAGAAAGACGCCGGCTGCCGACTATGGAAGCGAACCGCAGAATCCTCTGATTGCAAGATTTCTTGAAGCAGCACCGGGGCGGTCGGCGCCGAACCTGTCTGGCGACCGGGTGGCTCCTGTCCGGGGGGCGGCCATGCCCATTGTGGGGGACTGGCGGCAGGATTCTTCTCTTCCCTCTTGCTTCAATTCGCGGTAATTTTCCTTATGTCACTCATGAATATCCGGATCTTGCGTAACCCATTCTTTCTACGGACCGCTTTGGCGGCATTGCTGTTGCTGACCCCTTTGCTGGCAGTGGCATTTCAAGCTGCATCCGACAGTTCCGCCCAGTCTTCGGTGATCTTCACCGATATCACAGAAAGCTCCGGTCTCACGTTTCTCCACCGCAACTCGGCTACCTCCGAGAAGTACCTGATGGAAACCATGACTGGCGGAGTGGCGCTGTTGGATGCCGACAACGATGGCTGGCTGGACGTTTTTTTCGTCAACGGGGCCAAGCTCAAGGACCCGCAGGCGGATGGAGAGCCTCTTGATAAGTCGGCTCCGGAGTTTTGGAATCGGTTCTACCACAACCAGGGTGACGGGACCTTCGTCGACATGACAGAAAAAGCGGGCCTGCAAGGCAGAGGCTACGGAATGGGCGCGGCTGCGGCAGACTATGACAACGACGGATTCACCGACCTTTTTGTGACGAACTACGGGGACTCGATTCTCTACCGAAACAAGGGCGACGGCACCTTCGAGGATGTGACTGCCAGAGCCGGGATTCTTGCAGACGGATGGATGACCAGTGCCGGCTGGGTGGACTACAACCAGGATGGTCACCTCGATCTGTTTGTATCCCGCTACGTGGTGTGGAGCTTCAAGGGCAACATTGTGTGTGGTCCTAAGAAGGAACTACGAGCCTATTGCCATCCCGACAATTTCAAGGCGATTTCCAATTACCTGTTCAAAAACAACGGCGATGGGACCTTTACGGATGTCAGTGAAGCAGCCGGCATCAAGGAAAAAGAAGGAAAAGGGCTGGGGGTGGCCTTTGCCGACTTCGACAACGATGGCTGGGTGGATATCTCGGTAGCAAATGACTCCTATCAACAGTTCTTATTCCGAAACCTGGGCAATGGCAAATTCGAGGAAGTGGGGGTCATGGCCGGAGTGGGTTACACGGAAGACGGCAAGACCTTCGCAGGCATGGGAACCGACTTTGCGGACCTGGACGACGATGGGTTCCCCGACATCGTGACGACCGCCCTCTCCAACGAATCCTACGCCTACTTTCACAACAACGGCGACGGCAGCTTCAACTACGCGACGCTGATTTCCAATTTAGGAGAAATCACTCGCCTCTTTGCGGGCTGGGGGGTACGCATCTTCGACTATGACAACGACGGAACCAAGGACCTGTTTCTGGCCAACAGTCATGTGATGGACAATATCCAGAACACCCAACCTCATCTCAGCTACTTGCAGAAGCCGCTCCTTTTGAAGAACGCCGGGCGCAAGTTCTTGGATGTCTCCGGCCAGTCAGGCAGCATTTTCTCAAAGGTTTGGGCCAGCCGCGGTGCGGCCTTTGGAGACCTCGACAACGACGGCGACATTGATATCGTCGTATCCAACTGCGACGGTCCTTCCTACGTTGTCCGTAACGACGGAGGTAACGCAAACGGATGGATCGCCTTGGATCTGCGCGGGAGGCAGAGCAACCGGGACGGGCTTGGCGCGAAGCTGATTCTGACCAGCGAGAGCGGAAAAGTGCAATATCAAGTGGCGAGCACGGCAGCCAGCTACCTGTCTTCCAACGACCGGAGAGTCTACTTTGGCCTCGGAAAGGAGAAAAGCATCCGCCAGATCCGCATCCTGTGGCCGAGTGGAACGGAGCAAATCCTGTCTAACCCTTCCCTCAATCAACTTTTGAAGGTCGAGGAGCCCGACCGAAATTCCAAGTCGGCGACTTCTTCCTGAGTGCTCTCGATGGAATTTTTAGTGGAACGGGCGGGTCTCGCCTGGCCCTGACCCAGTAACCTGCCTTGGCCTCGCCGCAAAGCGATCGAGCCGCTCAGAAGCACGGTACTTTCCCGTTTCGAGACCTCACCGAGATCCAGTCGCGGCTTGACATTCCGTTTGGCTGAGCCGTAGCATGTTACTTGTCTTCCGAAAACAAATGTCTGAACTATCAAGTCGTTCCGAGGTTAAGGAGGCGTGATCTTGAGGTTTCGGCTCATTTCTGCTGTGTTGTGCGGGACAGGTCTCTGGCTATTGGCGTCTCCTGTTGCCCAAAGTCAAAACAGTCCGAAAACCGACTTCAACCGTCAGGTTCGACCCATCCTGTCGGATACGTGTTTCACCTGTCACGGTCCGGATGAAGGCCAGCGGATGGCCGGACTGCGTCTGGACACCAAAGAGGGATTGTTTGCGGACCGCGGAGGATATCAAGTCATCGTTCCCGGAAAGGCGCTGGAAAGCAAGTTGTTTCAACGCATCACGGCGAGGGACGAGACGCGCATGCCGCCGCCCAACGCGGAGCGCACCCTGACGCCGGATCAGATCGAGGTCATTCGCCGCTGGATCGACGAAGGTGCCGTCTGGGAAGCCCATTGGGCCTATGTGGCGCCCCACCGGGTTGAGCCTCCTCGCGTCCGGAACACTTCTTGGCCGAAGAATCCGATCGATTTCTTTGTGCTGTCCCGCCTCGAGAAAGAAGGACTCGCTCCGGCTGCCGAAGCCGACAAAGCCACTTTGCTCAGGCGCGTGACCTTTGACCTTACCGGATTGCCCCCCACTCCGGCGGAGATAGCTGCCTTCTTGGCTGACACATCGCCCGACGCTTACGACAAGGTCGTGGAGCGGCTCTTAAATTCGCCGCATTATGGCGAACGGATGGCCCTTCACTGGCTGGACCTGGCGCGATACTCCGATACTCACGGCTATCACATCGACAGCGAACGAGAGATGTGGCACTGGCGCGATTGGGTTATCGGGGCCTACAATCGAAACCTTCCCTTCAACCAATTTACCATCGAACAACTGGCCGGCGACCTCCTGCCCAGCCCCACGCTCGATCAGAGGATTGCCACAGGCTTCTGCCGTAATCACATGATCAATTACGAAGGAGGCGCCATTCCCGAGGAGTACCGGACGGAATACGTGGTGGATCGTGTCGACACGACCTCTACCGTCTGGATGGCTATGACCATGGGTTGCTCGAGGTGCCACGACCACAAGTACGATCCCATCAAGCAGAGCGATTACTACCGGCTGTTTGCGTTCTTCAATACGATTTCGGAAAAGGGACTCGACGGAGTGAATGGGAACGCCGAGCCCTACATTCAGTTGCCCTCTCCAGAACAGAAGCCTGTTCTGGAAAAACTCAAACAGCAGTTGACCGAGCTTGAAACAGACCTTTCTGACAAGATCATCGATCCGCTCCAGCTGGAGTGGGAACAAACCCGACTGACCTCGCTATGGCTGCCTCCCGCCGAAGGACTGTTAGCCCACTACGAGCTGGACGGTAATTTCTCCGACAGCTTGGGACACCACCAGCCTGGCCAGATGCTGAGAGGAGAGCTGCCCTTCGTTCCAGGGATCGTGGACAAGGCGGCAGAGTTCAGTGGAGAGGCCCACCTGGACTGGGGGGCGAGCGGAAAGCTCGACACAGCCGATCCTTTCACGATTTCCATGTGGGTCAATCCAAATGGATTCAAAGAAATGGTGCTGGTCCAAAAGACCGATCCGGCAAATCGGCGGGGGATCGAGATTGCTGTTGGAGACTTCCAGCCGATCGGTGACCTGAAAAGGGGTGCGCCCGTGTTGGTCCGTCTCACCCACGGCTGGCCTGCCAATGGCATTCAGGTGCGAACCAAGAGTCCGCTGACTCAGAGTGCCTGGACTCACCTTGCAGTTCGATACGACGGATCGGGTCAGGCAGCAGGCGTCGCTGTCTTTCTGAATAATAAGGCTGTGGAACTGGAGGTCGTGCGGGATTCCCTTTCCGGACCGATTCGAAATGAGAGTACCTTCGAAACCGGTAATCAAAAATACTCGGCGCCTTTTGATGGTCTCCTGGATGATCTGAGAGTCTACTCCCGGGTTCTTGCGGACAACGAGCTGGAGCACTTGGCCATCCATACGCCTGCCCGCTTCCTCCTGAAAACCGCACCTGAGCGACGTTCTCGCTTGATGGTGCTGGATGCCAAGTTCAAACCGCGTGAAGGCGAGGAGCGCGATCCCGAGTCTGCAGACCTGGAGGAAAATAAGGAGATCAAAGAGTACGCCGTGCTGAAGGATCGCAGCGCCAGACTACGCGATTATTTCCTGACCTATGATGCCCCGGCATCCTGCCGGAAGCGGTACGCGCAGCTAAAAGAAGTCCGCACGCAAAAGGCCCGGCTTGACAAGGACATGTCGACTGCGATGGTCATGAAGGAGATGGAGGCCCCTCGCGAGACGCACATTCTTCGGCGCGGCGACTATCGCAACAAGGGCGAAAAGGTTGCTCCCGGCGTCCCAGGTGTGCTCCCGCCGCTTCCCAAGGATGCTCCCAAGAACCGCCTGGGATTGGCCCAATGGTTGGTGGACCCGGCGCACCCTCTGACGGCTCGAGTCGCCGTGAACCGCTACTGGCAAATGTATTTCGGGAATGGCATCGTAAAAACGGCGGAAGATTTTGGCTCGCAGGGGGAAGCCCCGGTTCACGCTGAGCTCTTGGATTGGCTGGCCACTGAATTTGTGCGCACCGGCTGGGACGTCAAGGCCATGCAGCGACTGATTGTCAGTTCGGCCACCTACCGGCAGAGTTCGCGGGTCAGTCCACAGTTGCTCGATAAGGATCCGGAGAATCGCTTACTGGCGCGTGGTCCGCGCTTCCGGCTGCCGGCCGAAATCGTTCGGGACAATGCGCTGGCCGTGAGTGGCTTGCTGAACAAAACCCTGGGTGGCCCTGGAGTGTATCCCTACCAGCCCAGAGGGTTGTGGGAAGAAATGGCCTATGGAGACGTGTTCAGCGCGCAGTTCTACCAGCCCAGCACGGGTGCGGACTTGTATCGTCGCAGCCTCTACACCTTTTGGAAGCGTACAGTCCCACCGCCTTCCTTGGCGACCTTCGACGCGCCCGACCGGGAGCGCTGCGTAGCCCGACGCGCCGTGACCAATACTCCGCTGCAGGCTCTGGTTCTCATGAACGATCCCACCTTCGTGGAGGCCGCCCGCCACCTGGCCCAGCAGACGCTGCGTCAGGTTGGGTCCGATCCGGCAGAGCGCATCCGGTACGCATTCCGGCTGGCCACGTCCCGCGAACCTTCGGCTCAGGAGATTCAGCTCCTGAAGGACCTGGCACGGCAAGAACTCGTGGCCTTCCGCCGGGACAAGGCTGCGGCTGGGAAATTGCTCGAGGTCGGAGATTCACCTCCCGACGACAAGTTGAACGCCAGCGAGCTGGCCGCTTGGACCATGGTGGCAACCACAATCTTGAATCTTGATGAGACGATTACAAAGGAATAGCGGGATTGACCGGCCTACCCTTGGTGGAGGGGTGAGTGCCCTGTTGGGCCAGGCCCGCTTCCCGTGTTCAAGGAGCAGAATCGACAGATGAACCTTTACGACGAATATAAATTGATGGTCACTCGCCGGCAGTTCTTCGCCCGGAGCGGTCTGGGGTTCGGCGTTGGCATCGCCGCCCTGGGATCGCTCTTGAAATCCGACTCGTTCGCCGACGAAACCACGATCAATCCCAAGACGGGCGGGCTGGCAGATCTGCCTCACTTTGCACCGAAGGCCAAGAGAGTGATCTTTTTGCACCAGTCTGGGGCGCCCTCCCAGCTTGAACTCTTCGATTACAAGCCCAACCTTGTCAAGTATCACGGTTCCGAACTACCGGACTCGGTTCGCAAAGGACAGCGCATCACCGGCATGACGTCGCACCAGACTTCGTTGCCGGTGGCGGCTCCCATCTTCAAGTTTGAGCGCCACGGGCAGTCCGGCACCTACCTTAGCCAGCTGCTGCCGCATCACGCCAAGATTGTCGATGACATCGCGCTCATCAAGACGATGCATACCGAGGCGATCAATCATGATCCCGCCATCACCTTCATTCAGACGGGTAGCCAGCAGCCGGGACGGCCGAGCTTGGGCTCGTGGGTCAGCTACGGCTTGGGAAGCGAAAACGAAAACCTGCCGGCCTTCGTGGTGCTGATTTCCCAGGCCAATGCCATCAACCCTGACCAGCCCTTGTTTTCCCGACTGTGGGGCGGTGGTTTTCTCCCCTCCCGTTACCAGGGCGTCCGCTTCCGGTCAGGCAACGCTCCGGTGTTGTACCTTCCCAATCCGCCCGGAGTGGACAAAACATCCCGGCGCCGAATGCTCGACGTCGTCGCCAAAATCAACCGGATGCGAGCCGAAGAATTCGGAGATCCGGAGATTACCACTCGCATCGCCCAGTATGAAATGGCCTATCGCATGCAGACCTCGGTTCCGGACTTGATGGACTTGTCCAAAGAACCGGAGCACATCTTCGAGCTTTATGGCCCGGACTCGCGCAAGCCGGGGACTTATGCCGCCAACTGCCTGCTGGCAAGGCGACTGGCTGAACGCAACGTTCGCTTCATTCAGCTCTATCATCGAGGTTGGGACCAGCATGGCGACCTGCCGCGCGACATCCGGCTGCAATGTCAGGGCGTGGACCAGGGCTCGGCGGCTTTGATCCAGGACTTGAAACAGCGGGGCATGTTGGATGACACGCTGGTGATCTGGGGCGGGGAATTCGGTCGCACGGTTTACTGCCAGGGAACCCTCACAGAGACCAATTATGGACGCGATCACCATCCCCGTTGCTTTGCCATGTGGGCGGCCGGCGGCGGCGTGAAGGCCGGAATCAGCTACGGAGAAACAGACGATTATTGCTACAACATCGTCAAAGATCCGGTCCACGTCCACGATCTGCAGGCCACCATCCTTCATTGCCTGGGCATCGACCACAAGCGCCTGACCTTCAAATTCCAGGGACGCCACTTCCGCCTCACCGACGTGGCAGGCGAAGTGGTGACCGGCCTGTTGAGCTAAGGCTTGCTTCCCCCAGGCCAATGCTCGCTGCCGCAAGCCCTGTAGCTCGGATCCCGCGCTTGGTCCGGGGCTGCGGCACTAAACCTTCACCAATGACGACAGTTCCAAGCCAGAGTCCTGCATACGACGCAGGTCTGCGCGACGAACCTTGCTAAATCCTCGTGGGCTTTTGTTGAGCCGGCTTTTGATTCGCGCGGATTCGCGTCCATTCGCGGTTTTGGTCGGCTAGTAGGAAGAGCGGCAGCCCCAGTTGAGTGGAGCGGTCAACCACCCCGTGGCGCTGCGCGCCACTGCCCCTCCTGATCTCAGTCTGATCTCAGGAGGGACTTTTGAGGCCCACAGCCTCCACCCGCAACAGCGACGAACTTCCCGCCATCTCAGGAGGGGAGTTTGAGGCGCCGTTGACACGACCAAAGAGTCTTAAACCGCCAAGGGCGCCAAGAACGCCAAGGCGACATTCTTGTTGCATGGTCTTTGGGGAAATTGTTGTTGACTTGCCTCAGCTTGGACTACATCTCAACCAAAGGAGGGGTTCGGCTTCACTGAGCGTTCTGGCTACGGCAACACGCCCACCTTGACGCCCACCGCCCAGACGGCTTTCAATGCGGCCGACAACCGGCTGAGCGGCACGGGCTACGATGCATCGGGGAACTTGACGAGCGATCTGACAGGGCGTAGTTTTGCTTATGACGCCGAGAATCGTCAGGTCGGTTACAACGGTGGCAGTGTGACCGTCAATGCCAGCTACGATTACGACGGAGAGGGCAGAAGGGTCCGGCGAATCCAGAATGGACTGACCACGGTCTTTGTGTCCAACGGCCAAGGGGGCAGCTGGCGGCGGAGTACTGGTCGCAGGCGGCGGCAGGACCGGGCGGGACGAGCTATGTGATGGCGGATCATTTGGGGAGCACGCGGCTGGTGACCAACGCGGACGGGACGGTGGGAGGCCGGCACGATTATTTGCCGTTTGGCGAGGAGATTGGGACCAGCTACGGCGGCCGCTCGTCGATTCCCGGCTACGGTGTCACCGACCTCCGCCACAAGTTCACCGCGAAAGAACGGGATCCCGAATCCAACCTCGATTACTTCGGTGCCCGGTACTTCTCCGGGGCGCAGGGAAGGTTCACATCAGCTGATCCCTCCAGAAGAAGTTCGGTCCTGACTAACCCCCAGACTTGGAACAAGTATTCCTATGTCCTGAACCAGCCTTTTAGATACGTAGACCAAAACGGGAAATGGCCCACAGCCATCCACAACTTGATTGTTGATCTCGCCTTTCCCGGTCTTTCAAGTCGTCAGCGTGATGCCATAAAAGCCGGCAGCTTTCGAATTGACAACATAGTTTTGGGTGGTCAGCTAGCATCTCGATCATATCAGCACTCAATGACAGCTCCTGGTCAATCGTCTGCTGAGGCCCAGGCTGCAACCAGGGCTTTCGTCAGTGACCAGACTAGGGTGGCCGCGAAACAACAACTCTTCTATGAACAAACTGGGAGAGATGGTGTCAGCACTTTTGCACTTGGACTCTTTGGCGAGGCATTCCATCCGGTAACTGACGAAAACTCCCCAATGCATGAATGGCAAGAATGGGCGGGCCTCGGAGATCATGTGGATCTACTCCTAGCTGCGCTTCATACCCTTGGCGAAGCATCGATCACGGCAAGTGAACTGGGTCAAGCTGTTGATGCAGCGAGAAACTTGTATCGCACAACGTTTGGAGCGGACCGGTTGAATCAAGCCATCAGAAGTGACGATTCATTGTACTTCTATCGAATCTGGACCAACGCCTTCGCTGACAAGCTGATTCGAACCGAGCCTCGACCAAAACGAAGGAAGAAGGGACCTGAGGAGCACGTCACGGTAGACCTGCGGTATGAGGACTGATTCTTCGCAGAGTCGCTATCTTCCGGAACGAATCGACAACGTCTCTCACGATGAGAAGTAAAGCCCTAAACCGAGCGTCTGGAGTCTCATCCGTAGCCTTATTCCTAATCGTTCTGACCTTTGGTTCATTCGGCGTCCATGACACCGAGTTTTATCTGGTAACTTTGCCATGCGGCTTTTTGCTGGTCATTGCGCTGGTTCTATTCTTCGTTAGTTCGATGCAAGAATGAGCTGCTGCAGTGTCTTCGCTGGATGGCCACGCATTAGAAGTTTTCCGTCAATTAGATAGGCTCACGGAGCGGATAGGGTTACATCTTTCCTGTTTCGGAAACCAAGACAGCAGAATCTGTAGTGAGCAAATCGCCCAGCCTGCCGCAGCAGAGGCGTCGAACCCGAGTGATTCGAGCACTGAACTTCGGGGCGATGCAGATCGGGACAGTCGGTACGAAGTGGAGCGAAGACGCAATACCTCTAAGCCGCGCTTCGAGACTTGGCCGAGTGGAAACGAATCTGGAACATGTTTCTACTTTGTATCCACTGTCGGTTCTGGACTGGCTCCCTTAGTGAAACAGAATGGATACAGGTTTCCACTCTGTTGGAGTCGACCAAGTTGGAAAACAGCCACTTCCTGCCAGACAAGCCTGACCCTTGCTACCCGTTGGCTTTGCTGACGATCACGGAAAGCTGACCCATAGCGATCACGAAAAATCGACCCACGCCAGGCTTCCCATCTTTGAAGGTTTCCTGAATCTTTACGCCCGAAAGAAATAATTGTCGCTGTTCCCATCTGACAACAGCCGTGGTTGGGGCGCAGGGCCACGGGACTGCGTTCCCAGCAGCACTCGGAGGCGACCGCAGGGTGGGCGGTGCTGCGCACCGGCTTATGGGGTGACACGTCACCCCTTGGAGGGTGCTGCAG
Source organism: Acidobacteriota bacterium (assembly GCA_040753175.1). Classification (GTDB taxonomy): domain Bacteria; phylum Acidobacteriota; class Terriglobia; order Versatilivoradales; family Versatilivoraceae; genus JBFMEW01. The sequence goes on from JBFMEW010000044.1 coordinate 28,740, forward strand.
AGTAGCGCACGATCCCGTAGGCGATCCTGCTGCTGCGCAATGAGTTGCAGGATTGACGATACCGTATGGGATCGTGCCGACTTGCCTTCAGGATACCAACCGGCTGGCCTTTTTGCCCAAGAAGCTTGAGGACTTACTTTTTGGGAGAAGGTTTGGCGGGAGGCGTGGTGAAGCCAATGCGTTTGGGTGAGGAAGCGATTGGCTGCATCAGCTGGCGGAGGGCGTCGAAGACCACCTTGAACTGAGCGTCGTACTTTTTCTCCATTGCTTCCAGCTGGCGGGCCAGGTCCTTGTGGGTGGACAGAATCTGCCGCAGCTTGACGAAGGCACGCATGATGGCGATGTTGACTTGGACAGCCCGCTGGCTGCGCAACACGCTCGACAGCATGGCCACGCCTTGCTCGGTGAAGGCAAAAGGCAGATAGCGGCGCCCGCCGCGGCCTGAAGGTCACCTCTTGCAGCCCCCACTTTAATCTCGTTTTTCGGAATCACGCATCGAAAACCCGAAGATGTGTAGCGCGGAGCCCGCGTTGGCTGCGGGTCCGCGGCAGTGAAGGGTAACAAGATCCGAGGATGATGCCGAATCGAGTCCAGGCCATTGCTGACGATTGCATCCAGAAGGATCGCCAGCCAAAGCGATCCGTGGCCCACGAGATTTCTTTCTGAAAGTGCCGTAAAGGTGACACCGTCTATCCAAAGCCGCAGGCCTGCAAACAGCGCAGGTTTGCGCTACGCCGCTGGGCCAATCCACCGTGGGGCTGAACAGCAGCTTCACCACCACAGCGGCCAATCGGTTGTTGTTAGGCAACTGCTTCCTCAATACGGACCCGGGATGTGGGGCCGCCGGGACGACCAACAACAGCAATGTGCAGCGGCAGTTGATTTAGGGATCGTCGTTGAATCTGACCCAGGTGTTCACCTACGATTGCTTAAACCGGCTGGCGTCGGCCAATGAATCAGGAGGCGCGGGAGCATGGACTCAGACCTACGGTTATGACCGCTATGGCGCCGGCTCTGACACCCACCAGCACGGCGGCCTACAATGCGGCCAGCAATCAGCGCAACTCGGCCGGTTACGCTTACGACCTGGCCGGGAACATGACGAACGAGACCTCTACCCGCACCATGACGTTCGACGCGGAGAACCGGACGGCGACGTTCAACGGCGGCTCGGGACCACGACTTACACGTATGACGGCGACGGGCGGCGGGTGAAGAAGGCGGACAATGCAGGCGTGACGAGCGTGTATGTGTATAATACGCAAGGGCAGCTGGCGGCGGAGTACTGGTCGCAGGCGGCGGCAGGACCGGGCGGGACGAGCTATGTGATGGCGGATCATTTGGGGAGCACGCGGCTGGTGACCAAGGCGGACGGGACGGTGCGAGGCCGGCACGATTGTTTGCCGTTTGGAGAAGAGATCGGCAACCAGCTACGGCGGCCGCTCAGCCATTGCCGGCTACGGTGCCACCGACCTCCGCCAGAAGTTCACCGCAAAAGAACGCGACCCCGAATCCAACCTCGATTACTTCCTGGCGAGATACTATTCCGGGGTGCAGGGGAGGTTCACCAGTGCCGACCCGAAACAGCGAAGTGCCAAGACCGTAGACCCTCAGACGTGGAACCGGTACACCTACACTCTTAACAACCCCCTGAAGTTTGTTGATGAGGACGGTAAGGATGTGGTTCTGGCAGCGAACCTAAGCGTAAAGGACCGCACTTACGTAGTTCAGAACCTTGCCCGGCTATACGCCACCTCTGCAGGCAGGGCAATGTTACAGCGGGCGGACCAGAGTAAGTTCACGATTGAAGTTGGAACTGGGAAGCTCGGCAGGACTGAGCTGACAAAAGCTTCTCCAGGAACGGTTGTCTTAGGTGGTCAGGTGCATGTGACAGGTGGCGTTACTCGTTATGGCAACGTCACAGCAGACGGACACAAGATTCTAGTCGCTCAGAGTCCCGATTCACCAACAGCGCCTCCCATTCAGGTTCAAATCGACAAGAGTCAATCCGCAGAGATTGGAAAAGATCCGGCCAGAGTATTCGCGCACGAGTTCGGTGGCCACACCGCTGACGTCCTCAACGCAGCAGAGAGCAATCCATCCCAGTTCATTGATGGCGTGAACCCCAAAGATGAAACCAGCTCCGAAGCAGCTGAGAAGGCTATTGGAAAGCCGCCCAGCAAGCCCACTCAAGAAGAGGTGAAAGCTGTTGAGGAACTGCTCAAGAAGAAAAAGGAGCAGCCTCAATGAAAATCGGAACTTCCTTTTCTCCAGTCACCTTTTTCTTGTTCGCAATGAGTTTCAGCGCATTCTGCCAGGAAACACTTCAAGACGCCCGGGCTCAGATACAAGCCGTCCTGGACTCTTGGCAGGACCGTGCGACTGCTCGCGAAGCTATCCTCAAGCTGGGACCGAGTGGTTTTGCAGCAGTTCAGTCGATAGCTAAGGCCGGAGCGGAAAACCATTCAAGGCGTTCCCGCGCGATTGCACTGCTAGCCACCTTCAAAAGCCGAGAATCGATTCAGGCGTTGGAGCAGATCACAGGAGACAAGGCGCCCCTGTATCGTTGCCTGGCTATACAAGCACTTACGGAGATAGGTTCTGAAGAACCGTTGCCTATCCTAGTAAGGAAGCTGGACGATCGTTCCGTTTGCATGAAGACGACGTCAACTGATCCAGCCGAGGAGCATGACGTTCTTGTCTCTGATGAGGCAGTCCGGGGACTTGAGAAGATCACTGGCCTCTCGTTTGAACGCGGCAAAAGCAACGTCAAACATCGGGCCACTCGATCGTGGAAAGACTGGTGGCGCAAGAGACACAAGTGATTGAGCCTCACTCGCTGGATACCGCTGGGTGGCGCAAACATCGCGCATTGGGCGATGTCTGCGATGCCTCAGTCGATGGACCTCCGAAGCAAATGGAGCCAGATTATTCGATTCCAGGAAGGGTTTGGCTTTTTCCTTTAGCTGTTGCCGCTCTCGATTCGCAGCTTCAGAGCCAATCAAAATAGTTGCAGTCTCGGTCGGCCGGTGGAGTGGTGATTGCCACAGCGGTCACGTCTGTGTTAAATCGGTCCTGCACAGAAAACAGCGGAAGGGTCGTGCCCGGGACGCTGGTGATTGTCAACGACAGTGGTCCCGGCCTCCTAGCGCGCGGTGTGGCACCGGTTTAGTCCTCGCTCGTCCCGGCAGCCTGTCGGCACTTGCGATACGAAGCACTGAACTCACGACAGATGTAGCTTGGGACATTCGGTACGAGGTGGAGCTAAGACGCAATACGTCCTGGCCAAGTCCAGCAACTGCGCAAAGTGGTGAAGAAGTTGAAACGCTTCACGGCTTTTTCACCCCTGTTTCACCGCTTCGGTTGGGGGGGCAAGTGCAGTAGTGGTGAAGAACTGGTGAAGGCTGTGTAAAACGAGCCGCTTGGCCTGTCAAGGTGGACGGCCTCTTGAAGCTCCAACAAAGCTGGGACAGGGTCCCGCTGGGTTGGAGCTTTTTTGTTTTCGGGTGGGGAGTTTCCGGAGCTGGCAACAAGGAAGCCGTGAGGTAACCTGAGCTGGCGGTAGAACGGAGAGTGTCCTCGCCGGAGGGCAAGGTTGCGAGATGACCGAAAGGCTGGCGGTGGTGGCGCACCGGCTTATGGGGTGACACGTCACCCCTTGGAGGGTGCTGCAGAGTAGCGCACGATCCCGTAGGCGATCCTGCTGCTGCGGAATGAGTTGCAGGATTGACGATACCGTATGGGATCGTGCCGATTTGCCTTCAGGATACCAACCGGCTGGCCTTTTGCCCAAGAAGCTTGAGGACTTACTTTTTGGGAGAAGGTTTGGCGGGAGGCGTGGTGAAGCCAATGCGCTTGGGTGAGGAAGAGATTGGCTGCATCAGTTGGCGGAGGGCGTCGAAGACGACTTTGAACTGGGCATCGTACTTTTTCTCCATTGCTTCCAGCTGGCGGGCCAAGTCCTTATGGGTGGCCAGTAACTGGCGAAGCTTGACCAAGGCCCGCATGATCGCGATGTTGACCTGGACAGCCCGCTGGCTGCGCAACACGCTCGACAGCATGGCCACGCCTTGCTCGGTGAAGGCAAAAGGCAGATAGCGGCGCCCGCCGCGGCCTGAAGGTCACCTCTTGCAGCCCCCACTTTAATCTCGTTTTTCGGAATCACGCATCGAAAACCCGAAGATGTGTAGCGCGGAGGCCGCGGTGGCTGCGGGTCCACGGCAGTGAAGGGTAACAAGATCCGAGGATCATGCCGAATCGAGTCCAGCCATTGCAGTCGATGGCATCCAGCATCATCACCCGCCAGAGCGATCTGGGGCCGGGCCGCGAAAGCCGTTCCTGAAGGTGCCCCGAAGCTTAGACCGGGACATCCAAAGCCGCAGACCTGCAAACAGCGCAGGTTTGCGCTACATCGCTTCTCTCGCTCTCGGTCGGTTTTCTTCTCAAGGTCGGGACGTTCTTCAAACGGGACACCAAGCTCCACGGTGAGGCTGGGTCACCAGGCCAGGGCGTAGGCTTCGACTCGCGGATCCGCTCCCGCGTGCAACACGCCCGTCTTCAGATCGACCACGATCGCCGCATTCGAACCAAGTGACCAGCCGCCGACAATCTTCAGCTTGTGTTTTCTTTTTCGCAGCGCGATTTGAACCGAACTTGGGATCCGGTCTTCCAGGCTGACTTCACCCGGGTACATGGTGTGGGGAAACTGAGAAGCCGGGAAGCTACGTGTTGACCAGCGCGGCGCTTCGATCGCCTGTTGCACGTTCATGCCGAACTCCACCATATTCAAAAACGTCTGCAGGGTTCGCATGCACTGGTCGTCCCCTCCCGGACTGCCCAGCACCATGTGAGGCTGCCCATCCTTCATGACCAGCGTCCCCTGCAAGGTGCTGCGGGGACGCTTGCCGGGAGCCAGAGCGTTGGCGTGGCCGGGCTTGAGAGAAAAATAGTCGCCCCGGCAGTTCAACGTAAACCCCAGGTCCCCCATGACCACGCCTGTGCCAAAGCCGCTGTGCAAGCTGGGCGTGAAGGTGATCATATTTCGAGCCCCGTCAACGACCGCCAGGTAGCTGGTGTCTCCTTCATGATCGGCCTGGCCGCTCGTGTTGACTTCGACCTGTCGTGGGACCGCTGGCGCGGTCTTGGCATAGGCCTCGGCTTCGCCGGGGCGAAACTCCAGGGAAGCCCTCAGTGGATCGATCAGCTTCCGGCGTTCGCGCGCATAGTTTTTCGACAACAACCCCTCGTAGGGGATCTGAACGAAATCCATGTCACCCAGGTACTTTTCGCGGTCGGCAAAGGCCAATTTCACCGCTTCCACACAAACGTGAATGAACCCCGCACTGTTGTGACCCAGCGCTTTCAGGTCGTAGCCTTCCAGCAAATTGAGGGCGAACAGTTCGGCGGGACCCTGGGTGGCCGAAGGGTTCTTAAAGACCTCGTATCCACGGTAGTTAATAGAAACCGGCTCCTCCACTTTAGCGCTGTACTCCGCGAAGTCTTCGTATCTGAACAGTCCGCCGTTCTCTTCCGAAAAGCGGGCCATTTCGCGGGCGATGTCGCCTTTATAGAAGCGGTCGCGAGCTGCCCGCAGGGCTTCGTGCCGGCCCTTGTCTGAAGAGGCTCTCTCGGCGTCTACCAATTTCCGCAGCGTCCGTGCCAAGGCCGGGTTTCTGAAGATCGCTCCAGGTCTGGGGTCGCTTTGTTCCAGATACACCCTGACCGAGGTGGGATATTTTCGAAGTTTCTTCGAGGCAGAAAGGCCCTTGGCCAAGTCTTCCCCCAAGGGAAACCCTTCCTCAGCGATCTCGATGGCGGACGCCAACACTTCGGCAAAGCTCTGAGTGCCCCAACGATCCAACAGGATGTACCAGGCATCGACAACTCCGGGGACGGTTCCGGCCAGCAATCCTTCGTTGTCCGGGAGTTTGCCATCCTGATGGACCTGATACCACTCGATGGTGGCCAGGCGCGGAGCGGTTCCTTCGGCATTCACTGAGAACACCTTCCGCAGGCGCGAGTCGTACACCAGCAGGACGGCGTCGCTTCCAATGCCGTTATTGGAGGCATCTACCTGCGAAAGCACTGCCTGGGCTGCCACGGCCGCATCGAAGGCGTTACCGCCGGAATGTAGAATGCGCTCGGCGACCAGGCTAGCCAACGGCTTCATGGAGGCCACTGCATAGTGTTTTCCATGAATCACCGGCCGCCTGGTGGCCATCTCAACCTGGGCCGTTGCGATGCCCACTAAAACCTCACTCCAGAAAAACCACGCTATGAGAACCCACCCGGTCCGCGCAATCAATCGATGTGCCGACATCTGAGATAATCTCCTCCAAAAACCAAGAGCGAGCCCACTGAGAAAACTATCGATTATCGAAATCGCACACTGATTCTTACGCCCCGGGCTTCAATTTTGGCCTTTGCTCAAAACTCCACAATTAGGAATCGGTCGGCAACCGCTTCTGAACATTTCAGAGCCAAGCCTACCACAGAGGGAGAGTCGGGACCCAATTGGGACGGAAAGGGTCAAGGAACTCACCCGCTTCGCCTTTTTCCCTGTAGTAGCGCGAGTACTTTTCTAGCTTATCGCGGTCGATTTCCACTCCAAGACCTGGACCTTCTGGCACTTGGAAGTAACCCTGCTGATACTGGAAGGGCTTGGTAATAATGTCATCTGTTTGGTGATGGTAGTGCGAGTCGGGTGCGTGGATCAAGGAAGGCGTTGCTGCAACTAAGTGGAGCTGAGCTGCCGTTGAAATACCGAGCTCTCGATCACTATGCATTCCCAATCCGATCTGAAAGGCTTCACAGACTCCCGCCAGCTTCTTGTTGTTCGCCAGGCCGCCCCAATAGTGAACATCTGAAAGGATGACATCCACGCAGCGAGTTTTCACGCCTAGAGGAATTTGGTCAAAGTTAATGACGCACATGTTCGTCGCCAAGGGAAGCGGCACATCTCTCCTTACTAACGACATGCCTTCGATACCCCACGTCGGGTCTTCTGCGTACTCGAGGTCATATTCCATCATCTTCCTCAATATGTTTATAGAGGTTTGAACGGACCATGCAGCGTTGGGATCGAAGCGAAGCGTGGCTTTGGGGAACCGCTCCCGAATGAGGCGAACCACCTCCAGTTCCTGCTCTGGGGGCAATACGCCTCCCTTAATCTTCAGGACATCGAAGTGGTACTGGTCGACCAATCGTTCGGTGTACGCAAGCAATCTTTCCGGTGAGTCCTCGCCACCCTTACCATCCGAAGATTTGTGACGGAAGAAGATGTAACCGGCAAATTTCACCCGGTCTAGGAACTTACCTCCCAGCAGAGAGCACACGGGCCGGCTCAACGCTTTTCCCATAATGTCCCAGCAGGCCATGTCGACAGCGGCCGTCACGTGAGCAGGAAGAAAAGATTCATACGAAATACAGAACACTTGCAGTAATCTCAATATCTTCTCTATTTCGAACGGATCTTTTCCGAGGAGTAAGTGGCGAGCGAAGTCCAAAGCTCTCATTGTGGGCTCGCCCCCGTAAGTTTCGCCTAGCCCAACAATCCCTTCATCAGTACATAATTCTACAATTGTTCGGGTGGTTCCCGTTTCCGTCCCCAGACTCCACCGAAGCGGAGCCTCCATTGGGATGGTTACAGGCGTCAACTTTAAATCAGTAATCTTCATGACTCACTCTCCTCTCGCTAACGATCTTTGAAGGACTTCTGGCTTTAGACGGCTGAGCACATATGTATATATACTGCATGCAATAACAATGAATATGCAGAACAAGATGACACTTTGCCCTCTTTTCCACCCAGCTTGCCAAAGGTTGGTTCCAAACGAGTAATACAGTGGCAAGAAACTGGTGATGATCCCAAGGACAGGAATAAAACCATGCCACACTCCGCTGAATTCCCGGCGGCGGAATCGGTAGAAGAACACTCCGCATCCCAGGTTAACTAAGATGTTTGAAACCATTGCGAAAAGCACCAATGCACTCCCCCACCAGTCGTATGAGAGATAGAGTCCGAGCCATCTCCCCCAGATCGCTGCGACTAAGATCGTGACGACCAGAACTACGTGTTGAGCGTTCCAAGGCACTCTGTACTTGGGATGAAGCTTCCCGAAGTAATTCGGAAGTGTTCCGTCTCTGCCCATCGCGTAGGCGACCCGTGCATATCCCACCATCGAAGCAGCGTAAACACCCAGTACGGACGTAATCGCGGTAAGGATTACAACGATAGAGCCGCCCCGCCAATATAGTTGTGCAATCACTGCGACGGGATTGATTCCTTTCGTCACATAGTCCGCCCATTCCTGAGGTCTTAACGCCAAACAAAACCCCCAGGCAGTAAATGCCCAAAAACCACCCAAAAGGATGCAAGCCAGGACTACCACTTTGGGAATGGTCGAACGGGGAGAGTTCGTCTCCTCAGCAGCTGTCGTAATTACCCCGAACCCCACGAAGCTCAGAAGACCAAACACGAGTCCACCAAAGAGTCCGTGGGAACCGCCGAGGGATCGGGCTGGATTGAAAGGAGTGAATTGGACTCTATCGTCCAGCCAGTGGCCGGTCAGAATCGTTAATGAAAGCGCGAAAACCACCACCAGCTCAGCAACCATCAACACAATGGAAGCCTTGGCCGACATCTGAATGCCCGGGTATGCAATAAGCGCCACGAGAATGCTTGAAAGCACAACTCCGACCATCCACGTGCCATAGCCAATTTGCATTCCAAACACGGCGGCCAACAGTTCGTTGAAAAAGAGGCCGAAAAGCATCGGCTGAAGGATAACAGCCAACAAATAAGTGGCAACCAGCAGGAGTCCAACCCACATGCCGACCGCGGGATTGATGGATTCTGATAGCCACCTGTAGCTGCTTCCTGCCGATGGCAATTCGCGGGCGATCAGCGCGTAGCTGACCGCGCTCGGTAAGGTGCAGATTAAGGAAAGCAGAAACACTGCAGGAGCTACTTCACCTGATTCTGCTGAGATGAGTCCCAAATTGGCGTAAATCCCCAAGGCTGGGGCCATCATGACCGCTCCGAGGGCTATGGCTCCTAACGCGTTCAGCGATCCTGCCTTCAATCCTTCGTGAGATTCGGATTCAAGATTCATAGTCGTTTGGCTCAGCTGTTCCGGTTCTTTAGTGGATCGCACATGCCTTTACAAACGGGTCACATGCTCCTGATACTGCACCTCAACTTACTCAGAAGTGCTAGAGAGGCCTGACCCCGGTATTTGAAGCAATCGTATCCGAGAGCGAATTACTCGAAAGGCCGTGCGTTCTTAGTCTTCACTGACCGTAAGTCGCGACATTCAAAACGTCCCGAGGCCGGGCCGTGCCAGATTTGTCCTTATTCTCGAGGCCGTTCCTCAATAACATTTCACAGTTAGTCCCCCGTCTACTACGACACTACTACCCGTCAGAAAAGAGGATGCGTCAGACGCCAGAAAAGCCGCTACCTGCGCAATCTCCATCGGTGCTGCAATGCGCTTCAACGCATATTTGCTGTATACATCCTGCCGCAACTGCTCGGAGTTTGGAGTCTGTCTAAAGTATGCTTCCACCATTGGTGTGCTCACGTCACCAGGGCAAATACAATTGACGCGGACTCCCTGGGACCCATAAGCGATGGCAGCAGACTTTGTCAAAGCGATGACACCCCCTTTGGCTGCGCAATATGCTGTCAAATCAGGGTCACCAACAAACCCAAGCACAGACGCCATATTGATAATCGATCCGCCTCCACCTTTGACCATGGCAGGGATGGCATACTTGCAACCCAAGAATACGCCTTTGAGATTGACGTTGTGGATCTGATCCCACACTTCTACCGACGTATCCACAAGCGTGCCCAATTGCTGGACAGCGGCGTTGTTAAAGAGGATGTCGATCCTGCCGTAGTTCTCCACGGCGATATTTATCATCCTTTCTGCGTCATCGCATTGTGATACGTCTGAAAAACAAGGAGTAGCCGCTCCGCCTCTCTCCAGGATCGCCACAACCGCATCTTGACACTTGTCGCGGTCCCAATCCACGACTACAACCTTGGCGCCCTCCTGAGCGAAAAGTCCAGCACTGGCTCGTCCGATTCCGGATCCAGCGCCGGTTATAACCGCAACTTTGCCCCTGAATCGCATCACGGCATTTCCCTCTTTTCATCGCGAGGTACACATGACTCGCTAAGACTTTGGTTTCATATCCCCAGTTACCTGGCAAGGTTATCCGACCACACTCGGATCATTCTTTTTCGCACCAAGGTCCGATGAGCGACCGAGCCTCTGCCCACTGCGATCGTCGAGCGCATGCAATTATTCAATGATGCGACTATCGGTCGGCCATCAGTTCATCCCTGTAGGATTCAACTACGCTCTGCACAGCTTCGAGAGTAATTTCCAAATCAGCCTCTCCGTGAACCGCCGAAACGTACCACCGACCATCTGGCAGTAAATAGATGCCAACAGAAAGCATGGATTCAATAAACTTGTCGCGCGCGCGCAGGTCACAGACCAGAGTCTCCCGATAGTTGTGCGTCGCCGTTTCTTTGGTAAAGGCCACGTGAAATGCCCCACCAACACCGTTCACCAAGATGGGAATTGCTGCTTCGCTGGCTCGGTCTCTAATACCTCGCATTAGCCTTTCACCGGTTTGCCGAATACGTTGGAAGGCGGCACCTGAATCCGCGTCGAGAACAGACAAAGTTGCGTCCGCTGCCGCCAGAGACATCGGATTGCCGTTAAATGTCCCTGCGTGGAGTACGCTGCCTGTGGCAATCAATTCCATGAATTCGCGCTTTCCAGCCACGACGCTCAGTGGAAAGCCTCCCGCAACAGCCTTTCCAAATACAGCCAAATCGGGGGTGACGCGGAGCACATCTTGAGCTCCCCCTCTCGCCACACGAAAGCCAGTAATCACTTCGTCAAAGATCAATATAACCCCGTAACGAGTGGCCAGATCCCGCATTCCTTCGAGGTAGCCAGGCAAAGGCATCAGACAATTGCAGTTGCACAGTATCGGCTCTGTGATGATTGCGGCCACCTCACTGCTGTGCTTTTTCAACGCATCCTCGAGCCGGCTGAGGTCGTTCCAAGGCAGGACGCATATGCGACTGTCATACCCTTTAAAGCTTGGGGTAAGGTCATTGCCTTGAATTGTCTCGAACAGCTGGTTTGGACGATAGCCTATCAACATTTCTTCCAGCCAGCCGTGGTAATGCCCTTCGAATCGAATGATTTTCGTACGCTGTGTAAATGCGCGAGCAACCCGCAGGGCAACTTGGACTGCTTCAGATCCAGAGTTACTGAATGCAACCAAGTCTGCACAGGGAACCATTTGACAAATCTTCTCAGCAACCTGCATCTCAAGTTCGTGTTGAGCGCCGACAAGGTCGAGTCTCTGTACTTGATCTACGATTGATCCGACAACTGAAGGATGAGAGTGGCCGAGAATTAGTGGACCCCACGCAAGCGAGTAATCGATGAACGTGTTCCCATCCACATCCGTGACATGGGAACCGGCAGCCGACCGAAAGAACAGAGGGAAGGGTTTGGACGCGCGGCGAACATGACTGCTAATGCCTCCCGCAAGAGAGAGGCTGCTCTTCTCCAAGAGTCGACGCGATTCGATGAAGTTAGAGTACCCGGCGCTAGTCATTGTTCAATTCCCTCCTTGCAGACATCTGGGGCGTTCGACCTGAAAAAAGCAATCTGACTCACCGTCGTAACTCATGGAAGAGATGCAGCGCCTTGAATTCTTCAATCATTCCAGTAGTTATCAACAATGTCTCTTTCACTGGAGGCATGCGGGTCGCGGGTTGCAGCCATCTCAGCTTCCAGTTGGTTCGACAATCCACTCTTGACAGTCGCATAGGTCGGATCGCCGGCAACGTTTTTCAACTGATTGGGGTCTTTGCGAAGATCATAGAATTCCTCAGCCGGTCGCATCCCAAAAGCAAGGGCAAATAGCGGTTTAACCTCAGGGTCGTCTCGATGGTCCATCATGTAGAGCTTGGTCGGGGAAGCATTCATATCGAGGAACGGCGCGAACGACATTTCGTCAAATGGAAATTGGCGGCCCGAACCTGCACCGCCTTCGATCCCGGCCGGATATCTATCCGGCTTGAAATTATGAATGTACAAGAAATCTCGAGTGCGAATTGCTCGCATGGGATATCGCGCGCGACTTGGCGCGGGCTGGGCCTCGACGACCCGTTCCCTTCCGGTGAGTATATGGTTGCGGTCGGGCTCGATCCATCCAGACTTTCCGGATGTTAGCAGGGCTAGCAGGTTTCGCCCTGTCATGTCGTTGGTTGCTGTCATGCCAGCGACATCCATGAAAGTCGGGGCGATGTCACACAAGCTTACGACATCTTCGACAACGCGGCCGACCTTAATTCTGTCGCCCCACCGGATGGCCAATGGCACATTGGTTCCGAGATCGTACAGATTGGCCTTGCATCGAGGGAACGAAAGCGCATTGTCGCCAGTCACGACAACCAACGTATTGTCGAGGTCATTCCTTGCTTCTAAACTTCGAATCATCCGCCTCAGGTGCATGTCGAAATATTCCACTTCCAAGGCGTAGTCGAGCAAGTCAGAGCGAACTTTGGGGCTGTCCGGCAAGCAGGCAAAAACTCTTTACGTTCTTGAGTTCCTTTCTAGATCGCAATCCCGATCCGTATTCATAAGGTCGGTGTGGCTCTGAAGCCCCATACCAGAAGCACAATGGTTTTCCCGACCTGCGCTGTTGAAGGAAATCCTCAAAACTGGTTGCATAGTCACATTTGCTCAAGGCCTCGGTAGGGTGTGAAATCCTGCGTTGATTAAATCCTGGTCCCGCAGGATTTCGATCGCGCCCGGACTCTTTCCAGTCCCCCGGCCCCAAGGCTTACCCGTATACCCGACAAAGTAACCGGCCTTCTCAAGCAAATCGGGGTAAACCTCATATTTGGGCAACAGACCACCCCCAGGTTGGCGCCTTCCTGTAATCGCCAGGGCCACTGGCGAGTCAGCAATGAGGCGCGAGAGGGCGAGCACGTAGGCGAGGCAACATCCGCGTGGGTGAAAACTACACCCTCAGTGGCCATACGGTCGAAATTGGGTGTTTGAACATAGTTACACCCAGCCCACGTTGCGTGCGGCCAGAACCAATCGTCGGCAGTGGCAAGGAGGATGTTCGGCGGCCTTGCTGTCGGTGTGACTCCAGCCCAAATGCCCGGCAAGCCCAGGCCAGCCACGGCCATTGTCGCCCTTAGGAAATGTCTTCTTTCTATGGAACTCTGTTCATTTTCCCCCTTTTTGATAGATTTCTCCCCATACAGCACCCAGTATTCCGACACAAGACATCTGGAATCCACACCCAGAGGTGAATTGGATTCTGTCAAATTCTTGAAAATGGTGGCTTCCTGCGCGAATCACCCGCACTTGTTAGGAAGCTTAGAGTCAGCCAAGTAGTTGGCACGTTTCTCGCTGAACCGCCACTGACAGCAGCAGCACACACCCCACATAGACGCTGGCTTCATTCTTGTTACCAAGTGTCCACTCAAAATCTCATAAGAGACTAATTTGGTAATTTGATAGGTATCGGACGTCTTTCACGAGCTGCTCGGTTAATGGCGGTAAGTATGGCCACATCCCGCAAGCCCTGCAAGGCGCTGGGCTCGGGCGCATGTTGGCGCCGGACCGAAGTCGCAAAAGCATCAAGTTCTCTTGCCAGCTCCTCGATCCGTCTAAATTTCCTCTCAAACACCTGAGTGCCAATCTTGCCGAACAGACGCCGCTCTTTATCCCATTCAAACGCAGGGTTCCAGACCACCCATCCTTTCGCGCCATGAACGTGCATGAAGGAGGAATGCGCCGCGCCAAAGCTTGCTGTAGCCTGAAGCACAACGCCCCCCGGAAAGCTCAGTCGGAAAGCGATATTCTCCTCCACCCTGCTAAATCGCTTGGAATCTGTAGTCCATATATGCGCGTCTACTTCTACCGGTTCCTTCTCCAGTAAATACCGGACAGTGCTGACCACGTAGACTCCAAGGTCCGCCAGAGGGCCCCCGCCATTTGACTTCCCGTCCAGACGCCAGCCGCGAGCCTTCCTTCGTGGCAGGAAACCAAAGCCAGAATGGATGCATTTTAGTTGACCCAACTTTCCCGCGCTGATCAACCGTTTAAGTTCGTGGCAAGCAGGATCAAAGTACTTTCGATACGCAATCATCATTTGGACAGCAGAATTGCGTGATGCCTGCAACATATCACGGCATTCCTCCACCGTATTTGCCATAGGTTTTTCGCAAAGTACATGTCGGCCTGCCTTTGCAGCCTCGATGGCATAGCGCGCGTGTGAGCTGTTATTCGTCGCGATATAGACTGCCTCCACTTGTGGATTCTCGAAGCACAGGGGTAACTCTTCGTATGAGTAGGTGGCGCTGGCACCGAATTCCTTGGCCAGACGCGCGGCCTTGGACTTGTCGCCACTTATCACCGCAACTAACCGCGCTTTGCGACTATGCCGAAACGCTGGCAAGATGGCGCACTGCGCAAACCGCCCCATGCCCAATACTGCAAAACCCACAGGCCTGAAAGCTGCCATTTAGTCACACCGTCAACACCTGGAAAAGTGTGATCTGCTGAGTATGCAAGGCGCTGCTGTGAGCCGATCACTCTCCCTTGGCGGTAGCCTTAAGTTCTGTTCCGGATGATACCGAGCTATCAGTTTTCTTTGTGCATCCAGCACCACCTCTTGCCAAAGCAACTGAGAGTTGACCTAAACCTCCTGCGAGCGCAACGCTTTCACTTCAAAAACAACGACCGACTGGAGAGCAACTAAGAAACACAAATAGGTCCGTGAGCACCTTATTCTGAAGCTGCCTCTTGGCGTTATGAAGCTTCCTGGAACCGTGATGGGCACTATTTGCCCGTACTTGTTCCAGCCCACGTCCTGCATTCAGATCAAGACAGGTCGAATCCTTTCCTTGACGACGAGGCAGCGCCGCAACACCGCCTCGGGTTCCAGCTTTGTTAGAATTCTTCGTTCCAACTAGAAGTTGATCTTCAAGGCGACTTGACCAATCCGGGGATCCCGTGCATTGGTCACTCGGCCAAAGCTTGCCGCCGCGAAATTGCCTGTCGGGTTGATGAACTGAGCGTGATTGAACACGTTGTAAAACTCCGCGCGTAATTCAACGGAAGTTCTCTCGCTGATCCGCGTCAGCTTGTGGAGTGAGAGGTTCCAGTTGTTCAGACCGGGTCCATGAAAGAAGCGACGGTTGGCCGTACCGAGGGTACCCAAGGCCGGAGAAGAAAATGGATCCTTAGAAAAATACTGATGAGTGGAAGTAACCCGCGCATCGGAGAACTGAATCGGCTGCCCATTGTAATTTGGAACGTCTGCTGCAGTCCCGGAGCCAGACAGCGACCGGTCGCCACTCTGAAAGAGCAGAATCGGAATACCCGTAGAGAAACGAGTGATCCCGCTCAGCTGCCATCCGGCGAGGAGTTTGTGGCGCCAGCCAGACTGTGCATCGAGCATCTTCTGAAAGGGCAGATCGTAGCTGTAGCTCAGCACGAAGTTGTGCGCCAAATCATATGCCGAAAGCGACTTGGAAAGGCGGTAGTCGTACGGATTCAGGCCCGCATCCACAAAGCCGGACCCGGTATCCATAGCTTTCGACCAAGTGTAAGCTCCAAGCAGCCGCAGCGCGCCCACCCTTTTGTCGACACTGACTTGCAATGCATGGTAGCTGGAGTTGGCCAGCGTCGCTATATAGTAGGTGTCCCCGAAATCCAGCAGACCCTGACTCAGTAACCGGCCTGAGGTAACGGAATAGGGGCGTGTGCCATACGCCATGTGCCCATTGCCGAGGTCATAGATGCGGTCTTCACCAAATGGGCCGCAACCATTGGCTGGCCCGAGGAGTTGGCGAATCTCCAGGCAACGGGCGCGGTTACCGGGATTCACGTTCACCTGAGTCAGCAAGTGATGTCCCAGTGTACCGACGTAACTCACCGTCAAGATCGTTGAACTGTGGAATTCCCGTTGGAGGGTCAAGTTGACCTGCTCGGTGTAGGGAAGAACATTATCGGTCTTGATTCCGTTCAGGCCACTAAGGGGGAGGAACTGACCCCAAAAGCCCGTGCTGCCGTCGGGGGGATACACGAACGGGAAGCGCTGCCCGGGATCATGTCCGCCACGGCCCTTGAAGGGTTCCTCGAAGTAAACTGGTTCAGGGTTAATGTAGTAACCCCCAAATGGCGGGTTTCCCAATTGCCAAAGATTAGAGACCTGCTCAAACGCAAGGTAGTACAAACCGAAGGAAGCACGGATGCTTGTTTTCCCAGGCCCACCCGTGAGTGCTCGGGCAAAGCCTTCAGTAAAGCCGGGCGAATAGGCGATCCCAACACGGGGAGCGAAGCGGTCGTATTGGGTAGGTGCAACGGTCTTCGGGATTCCCGGGTCAGTAGCAAACACCCAACCTGTGGGCGAATCGGGATACCGCTTTGATTGCATGCCCGGCACAATCGTTTGGAGTCTATTGAATACTGGGTCAGACCACGGCTGGCTCACCTCCCAGCGAAGTCCGTAATTGAAGGTAAGGTTAGGTCTGAGCTTATAACTGTCTTGGGCGTATAGGCCGAAGTATTTGGTGCGAGCATCCAAATCGCCCGGGCTGGCCACAATGACAGTCGAGGGCGCGCCCAGGAGAAAATCAGCGAAATCGTTCCCAGTTTCGCTCCCATCAAAGGTAAAGTTTCCGTTCATGTTGTATCGCCAGCGCATGTTGATTTGGTAAGCTCGAAACTCGGCACCAAGCTTCAGGGTGTGTTTGCCCACAATATACGAGAAGTCCTCCGCAGCTTGGTATGTGTTGTTGAACTGCCAGTTAACGTTAGGTACGCCAAAGGATACACCCAAACCGGAAAGGGCAATCCTAGGAACACCCTCTACCTCCGGGGCAGTAGGAATAAGCCCAAGGCCGCCCTTGACGAAGCCCCAATCGGACACTTCTCCGAGACCTATCCCGGGGTTACCCAGCCTCAGCGCAACGCGCGTGTAGTTAAACCGCGCCTCATTCACCATATTGCTGGAGAAGAGTCGTGTGTTGCTCACGTTCATTTGCTGGGCACGTGAGGGAGTGTTAGACGGGAAGCCCGGCAGCGTCCCACCGCCATACGGATCGATATTACTGGCATCGTCGAAGTGATAATAAAAACTCCAGGTGCTGGTCTGCTGGTTGTTGAAGTCAATGCGGAGGGCAAACTTGTCATCTCGAAGGTTCCTTTTGTAATCCGATGTCGAATAATACGGCCTGCCCGATCCCAGGGTACCCAAGGCAGCGGGAATAAACTTCAAAGTTCCCTTGGCGGCAGGGGACCAAGCAGTTTCAGGGATGACCTGCCCTGGGAAGACACACATCCCCGCTCGCGCATCAGCCAGCGTATCGCAGCCCGGGACCCAGTAAGGCTCGCCGTTGGTCACGATGTAGCCCAGCCGCTGGGTCAGCACTTCGTTCATCGCATGGCCACCGGCCCCCCCCTGAACTATCCCGGTCAGCGCCCGGTAGCCGGTGGTGCCCACGTCGGAGAAATTCCCAGCTCGTTGCAAATTCGATGGGACGTTACGAATACCGCTGTCGACCCCTCGGATTTCGCGCGTTGCTTGATAGTCAGCAAAGAAGAAGATCCGGTCCTTAAGGATGGGCCCACCGAACGTGCCGCCGGGCTGATTGCGCCTAAAAACGCCGATCGCCGTGCCCGGCAGTTCTTTCCCGGTTGCAGGGTCTTTGCGGTTGGCGCTAAAAAAGTTCCGGGCGTCCAGCTTCTCGTTGCGCAGGAACTCATAAACGCTTCCGTGGAAGGCATTGGTCCCAGACTTGGTCACCACATTGACGATGCCGCCCGAAAAACGTCCGTATTCGGCTCCAAAATTACCCGACAGCAGCCGAAATTCCTGAATGGAGTCCAGGGTTGGAACCACCGAGGCACCATTTTCAGTGGAGCTCTGCACGTCACCTCCGTTGACCAGCCACGAATTGGAGCTTTCGCGGTTGCCATTTACCGACGTGAGGCCTTGGGAGAGACCACCAGATACAAACTGTCTGTTGCGCGAGGCGCCCGACGTGATAGGCACCACGCCCGCCTGCAAGCCCAAAAGATCAATGTAGCTACGGCCGTTTAGCGGAAGACTGAGCATCTTTTGGTCTTGAATAACATCTCCCAGATGGGTGCTGCTAGCTTCTACCTGCACCGGCGCCGCCGACACCGAAACTACCTCCGTCGGCTCGCCCAACTGAAGATGAAATTCCACACGATATGATTGGTTGACCAGGAGTTTGATCTCGGACTGGACACTCTTTTGAAAACCTGGCGCCGAGACCTCGGCAACAAAGCCGTCGCCCACGGGGACAGAAAGGAACTCAAAGCTCCCAGTGGCGTCCGTCTGCACCGTGCGCACGAAGCCGATGTTGGGGTTCCGAAGCGTCACCGTAGCCTTAGGGACCACGGCGCCAGAGGGGTCAGTCACGGTTCCAAGAATGGTGCCCGTCACATCCGCCAATATCGGGCTGGACAACAACAAAATCATCGCGATGGCTGCAATCCAATGCGAGAAGTGAGAAAACCCGCGACATCTTCGCATGGCCACACCTCCTTATGTTTGTTCTGATTGACGACCCCACGGAGCTATCGCAGAATCGTCCCTATCTCGTTAGAAATAAGACTATTGACTTCAACTTCTGGGAATTTCAGTCTGGAAGCCCCTGTTCAAAATGAACGGATTGGCCATACGTTCCGGTCCCCGTGGCTCCGGGCGGGCGGCCGTCCTCGGCGGGCAACTTGAGCACGGCACCCTATAGAAGAGCCCTTTCTCTCACAGAAACACGACACCGCAATCTAATCTGTCAGCATCCGACTGAGCAAGCACTTAACCGTGCGAATACAGTTAAGCGCTTCAAATCGACGATTTGCTTGGGTCGTTAACCCAGGCCGCCCTCACCAGTACGCCCCACCCAACTTAACTGCGCGACCCATCAGTCGGCCGTCCAACGCTTCACAGTAACCTTGCCGCTGATCAATCTCGGTTCTTGGGAATTCGTTCCCTATTGACGTTTCCGATTTGGTTGGTTGCCCAGGCCCAGCGGTGGGTCTAATTTTGGGCAGTTGAGCCTTGGGGCGCTCTTAATGTGGACGACCAAGGGAGCCGGCAAGAGGCCCGATTCATCGGCAAAATCTAGGTGGCGCCGAGCCGCGTGGCGTTTTTTTATGCACGGCCAGTGCTTCCGCTTCGAGCGTGCGATGGCCTCCTCGTCGCGCTCGATGGCGCGCCTTTCGGGTTTCTGGGGGCTCCCAGTTAAGGCTATGCATCAGCTGGCCGGGACAATCGCGATGGTAATGGACGCCAAACTCACACCTGATGACTTCGGCGATGCGGGCCGTGGTCCACAACTGCCTCCGATAACCGTGCACTTGGGGCCCCTGGAGCAGCAGTTGGAGCAACCGTCGTCGCTGGCTCAAGCCCAACTTCAGCGGGCGTCCCGGTGAGAAGCGTTCCCGCAAAGCCTCCGCGCCGAACGGCCGCGCCGCCAGCACATCACGGAACTGGGAGCGCAACCGATGCGACGCCCCACTTCGTTCAAGGACAAGCCCGTGTCCTACACGGTCAAGGCTAGACGGCAACGATCCTCAAGCAGATCGGTACTGCCCAGCATAGGTCGTCCCTCCTGAAAGACATTAAGTTGCATTACCTATGCAGGGCTCAATGGTGTCCTGAGTTGGAGTTCGTTTACTAACTGTCAGCGCCTTTCAAGTGGCCAACGCGGCGGCAGCTCTTTTGTTTGCCTGCCGCATGGCGTGTCTGGTAGCCCGGATTTATTCATACTCTTCAGACTCAGGGCACTAGTTCCAATGGAGCGACCAAGTGGCCATTCGCAGTAGGCGCGGGTTACGCTGCGGATGACAACCAGCGGCGCAGAGCCGCATACGAAAGGAGTTGGTCGCATGTCCAAACTACGATTTGTTGGGTCTCGATGTCCACGCCCAAGCTATCACGGTCGCCGTGGCCGAGCCCGATGGCGAAGTTCGGTCGGTGGGCGCTATATCAGAGTGATCCATCTTCGCCATGGCTTCTTATCCCGTCATCCCCTTGGCTGGCCTCCACCTCGCTCAGCTTCAAAGCCGGCTGCAACCTACCTCTTGACAAGGTCGCTCCATATCAGAAGTAGAACTTCAACGCGCCCTGCATAACCCTTGGGTCACCGGAGAGATCAGAAATCTGGCCAAACGCGTTGCTGGAAGCGTTGCCACTGGGGCTACCGAAATGAGGGGTATTGAACGCATTCAATATTTCCCAGCGAAATTCCAGCTTGCGCCCCTCGCCGAAGTACATGAAGCGCCGTGAAATATTGAAGTCCATCTGCACCAGGCCGGGAGCCCGAACCGTATTGCGTCCGCAATTGCCCAACCGCACTGGATTGGCCGGAACCCGGAACTGGCTCGTATCGAAATACCGACTTACAGTGCGATCTTTAGGATCCAGTTTCGCATCGCCCAAGCAATCAGCCAGGGCACTGATGAGGCCTCCCCGATCTCCAAGTAGGCCGTCGTTCGCACTGGCGGATATGGTGACAGGCCGTCCAGTCCGTGCCGTGAAAATGCTGCCGGCGCTCCAGTCCCGGAAAACGTGGTACAACGCTCTACCAAAACCTGAGCTGTTACGGGATGCATGGATGACAGGAACGTCATATACCGCCGTCAGGGCAAAGTTGTGCCGCACGTCAAAGTCGCTCGAACCACGGCTAGTTCCCCGTACATCTCGAGTATTCTGCACGAAATTGGAGCTGCCGCCGAAGGAGAGGGTGTCCCTTACCCAGTCGATGGAATGGGAATAAGTGTACGCAGCACGGAAAGTCAATCCGTGCGTGTTGCGACCTTCGAGCGTTGCTTCCAACCCGTGGTAGTGCGATTTTGCCCCGTTTTCCCGGAATTCAATCGGACCCAGACTCGGGAAGGGAATGATTCCTGTCGGAGTTCCGTCAGGGTTGAAAAGCTGCTGGTTTAGGTTTTCCAGCACTGAAAGGTGGGTCCCATTGGTACCGACGTACTCGAGAGTAAAAGCCATGTCCCCGGGTACCTCCTGCTGCAATCCCAAACTCCATTGGTCGAAGACAGGCTGTCGTGCGTTAGGGTTAACGGCACGGACACGAACCTTAGTGCGATCAACCGAACTAGGGTCAAGTGAGAGATTGAAGCCCGTCTGTAGGCGCATGTTTTCGACCGGGATGGTTCTGCTGGACGTACTGACTACGTTGTTCACCACGAAGGGCAAGTTGAACGCCAGTTGGTCTTCACTCCCTATGCGTTCAAAAAGCTGGTAGAAGCGTCCGTAACCAGCCCTGAGGACAGTCTTTGGCATAAAGTTATAGGCAAAGGAGATTCGCGGTCCGAGGTTGTTTTTGTCTGATTGAACCAGGCTCCTGCCGAAATTGGAATCAGCAACCCCGAATGTTTTTCCCGTTTGCGGATTAAGATTGGTCATGCGATCACGACCCTCCTTCGGATAGGAGAAAAAGTCATATCGGAGACCGTAACTTAGGGTGAATTTGGGTGTAACCTTCCAGCTATCACCAAAAAAACCGCCCATACCCCACAGGCGCTGGTCAACGACAGCAAGATTCGTGAGTTGCGCTGCTTGCGGTAACCCAAGCAGGAAATCGGCGAATCCAATTCCTGTGAACTGCCCCCTGAACGTAAGGCTCCCACGCAATGCCGGAAGGTTCAGCAAGATGTCTCGTATCGGTAAAGACAAAGCCGCACCAAGCTGGAGGTCGTGGGTGCCGTGAGATATGTGCATCACATCATTGAACTGAAACTGCTGCGTCTTATTGAATGAGGGCAAGAACTCAGGCGAGCCTAGGCGATTGAACTCGCCGCGGGTCCCCCCAGGACGCGGCACACCGCCAAGGGATTCCACAACGATACCGGGCAATCCTCCACTAAAGACGGGACTCTCATTTACACCCATAATTCCAAATTCGGCGAGAGTGTTTAAGCCAAAGGGATCTTGTTGGGACAGAGAATCGTCACGCGAGTAGCCCATGCGAAACTCGTTAAGCATCCTTTGCCCGAAGATGTGATCCCATCCCAAGGCGACACTATGAGTATTAAAGTATTGCCGACCGACCACCCCGCTGGTACTCCCGTCGATGATGCCTCCAAAGGCCCCAGGGATAAAGCGGGACCGCCTGGAATAAAAGTAACGTGCAAAAACGTGGTTGGAGGTATTGATCTCCGCGTCGCCACGAGTGACGAAGCTATCGCGCCTGTCAAAACTGCCGGCATTTCTGAAATAGTTATTTGCATTCTTGGCGCCTGCCCCCGGGATGGCGTTAGCGGCTGGGATCAATCCAGTAATTCGTTGCGCTACAGGATCCAGGCAGGCAGCAGGAATTATATTGTTCTTGAAGTGGTTAGCTCCCAGGGGATCGTTCGGATCGAAGGCGTCGGGGACTTTCGCACGGCAGTCCCCGACGCGGTCGAAAATGGGAGCGTACTTAACCCTATTGGCAGCAGCGGCAGCATCAGAGAAGTCTCCAATACGCTCGTTAGGCAATGGGACGTTGGAAAGCCTTGCGACCCCAACCACCTGCCGTAAGCTTTCCCAGTTAAAGAAGAAGAAAGCCCGGTCTCGTAGAATCGGACCGCCGACATTCGCTCCGAATTGATTCTGACGCAATATGCCTTTTTTGGCGCCTGCTCGGTTCGCGAAAAAGTCGGCGGCATCGAGCTTGTCGTTGCGCAGAAACTCCCAAAATGTTCCATGGTACTTGTTCGTGCCGCTTTTGGTAGAAATGACGACCGTTGCTCCGGGAGCACGTCCATACTGTGGGTCGTAAGGTGTCGTAGTCATCTTGAATTCTTGAATTGCGTCCACCGACTCAACAGCACTCTGCGTACTTTGCTCCAGTACGTTATGGGAAACAGTATTATTGTCAACGCCGTCCAGAATGAAATTGTTCTGGAACTGTCTTAACCCGTGTACGTTGACTCCTCCGACGCGTCCGCGTGTCGTCCCTCCCCCCTGGGTGGTGAACCGATCTCCTACCGAGCCCGCCACTGTGATTAACAGGTCGTTGTAGTTGCGGGAAGACAACGGCAGGTCAATGACCATGCGGTTCGTCACCAGGGAGCCGGGTGACGCTGACCCTACTTGGAGCAAGGGTGTCGCACCTGTCACTTCAACAACCTGGGTTATGGCTCCAACCTCTAGGGGAAAATCGATCCTTGCACGTTGCCCCACTTGAAGGACAACATCGTGCCGCTCTACCTGCTTAAAGCCATCTTTCTTGACGGTCACTACGTAACTACCCACGGGTAGTTCGGGAAACACGTAGTATCCAGAACTGTCGGTCGTGGTCACGCGGGTCACATTTGTCGCGCTGTTCCTAGCTGTGACAGCGGTTTCGGGTACGGGGGCCCCGCTGGGATCGGAAACCAATCCTGTAAGGCTGGCATTCTGCACTTGGCCTGACATCGGCAGTGCCAACACGATTCCCAACAAACTCACAATCGCCAAGAGCGCGGCATTTGGTTTGATGCTCATATCAACCTCCCTAGTTAAATTGGTGGTGAGTGCAGGATCGACGATGGCGGTAAGTTCGGACCCGGTCTCAGCCAGAATGTGCTGGATGTGACTCTTGCCGGTCAACTCCGCTTAACACTTCGATCTCTGTTGCTTTTGACTATTGGCTTCCCCGCACTTAGTTTTTCGGCTATGCAACACCGTGAGACTTCTAGCCTTAGCCCAGGAGGATGTTGGAAAAGCCCTCCCGTTGTCATTCCGAGTGCAGCGAAGAATCTCGCTCTGAAAAAGGCAATACGAGATTCCTCATCGCCTGATGGTTCCTCGGAATGACAGGGGGATTCTTTCAACCTTCCGTTAGCGGAGCCATACTAGCAGCATTACGGGGGAGAGCAATCTTGTAACGGAGTTGTAACGGTTAGTCTCAATGGCGAATTTCCTCCGGCCCGTCAGGCCGTCTCTACGTCGCGCGCCGATAGATTCGGAAACTGCAGTTCCGGCACTTCCCCGTCTCCTGCGGCTCGACCCGCATTCGATCGCCCATCCTCGCCGGAGCAACACTGATATTCATAGCCGCTAAACCAGGTACCCATGGTCACCACAGGCGATTATGACGGCACATCCCTGGCCGAGATCAACCGACCTTGGCGCTGACGTCCCGCCTGCAACTGAGATCAGTGTCAGTGTGGTGAAGAGTCCACCTGCACTCTCAAGAGTGAGTTGTGCAAGTCAAGTCCTGCGCTCGGGTCTTGCTGATTTCGGTCTGCGCGAACTGTTGGGGTGTTTGATCTCCAGCCTGAGTCAGACCGAACGCCAGACCTATCTGCACAAAGCACAGCCAACACAAAGCCAACGGATCTTATCGGTGGGCTCGGTCACAAGAGCAACTGGCGGGACAGAATGAGGACAAAGCCCTTGTATTGGTGTCGAAGGCACCCACACAACAGCCTGACTCACACAGGCGCCGGTTCGGACGAGCCTCCGAGCCAGAACGGCGGTCATGCCAGCAGCGGCTTCACGATTTCTCCGTGCACGTCAGTAAGGCGGAAGTCGCGGCCCTGGAAACGGTAGGTCAGTTTCGTGTGGTCAAATCCCAGCAGATGCAGAAGGGTGGCGTGCAGGTCGTGCACGTGAACCTTGCCTTTGACAGCGTTGAATCCCAGCTCGTCGCTTTCTCCGTAGGTCAATCCGGGCTTGATGCCGCCGCCCGCCAGCCACATCGTGAAGGCGTTGGGATGGTGGTCGCGGCCGTCAGCGCCGGCGCCGGCTTGAATCATCGGAGTACGTCCGAACTCGCCGCCCCAGATGACCAGCGTTTCATCCAGCATGCCACGTTGTTTGAGGTCGCGGACCAGAGCGGCGGTGGCCTGATCGGTGTCCC